>NZ_JBWDNQ010000011.1:0-245909 GCF_056269285.1 Paenibacillus sp. JT31N11 | reverse complement strand
TGTCCAGGTCTATGAAGTGGTCACCCGAGCGTCCTTCATACATGTCTAACAAGGGAGAAATCCTGCGAATAAGCGAGCATTCGTGAGAAAACTTAATCGTACCGAGGGAGTACAATTACTATTGGATAAAATATTAAACGGAAATACAGCTGTCTGTTCGATTGTATGATTCCACCTCCATCGTAACTATTATTCTTGTTTGTAATAGTACCTCTGAAGGATCCTGAATGATATTTATTTTTATGGAGGAACAGAATCCGGGAATCTGAGCTATTCATTCTATGATGAAAAACCCGTACCTTATTCTGCGGCGATAGCTGTTGTTGATGATTGCCAGACTCAAGCGGGAACATGAACTTTAGAAACCCCGGTGTCCCACGTCCGATATTGCTCGAAACGATCTCTATGCAGGAATTTCCGGCCTGGAGCGTGAATCGGTCGTTGAGCGGACGCTCCATCAAGGAAAAACCTTACTACCAGGCTGATATCAGAAATTCCGCCACTCGCAACAATCTCCAAGCAGGAAATTCCTGTTTATAGCATATATCCATCGCCGGTCGGACTCTCCAGCAAGGAAAATTCTTGCTGCATGCTCCTCAATGCCGCCAGTGCTTAAGGTGATCATAACTGCCCCGATTTGAGCCGGGTATGCAAGAAAAACCGGCTGTGGCCGTGCTTTGCTATTTTCCCCCAAAACGTCAGAAAAGGATGAGACATCCTTTTCTGATCGTTTAGAAAAAAGACCATAGAAGCCTGTCGCTTCCATGGTCTTTCTCGGTCCTGCCGGCCCATAATGTCTTAACATCCCTGTGGCGGTGTGGCGTTGCATGACGGCTGTCAGACCACATATCCGCACGATCAGCCCAGCGTAATCTCCACACCGGCCTCCTGAAAAACACCGGCCAGTTCTCCCTGCGGCAGCTCGTCGGTAATAATGCGGTGCACTTCGGTAAAAGCCGCGAAGGATACCAGCTCCTTCTCCCCAAATTTGCTGCGGTCGAGCACCACATTCACCTCCGCTGATTGCCTGATCGCATGCTTCTTGATTTCCGCTTCGTACATATTGGAATTGCTGAAGCCATGAAGCAGACTGACGCCGCTGGTCCCCAGAAAAGCGCGGTCGAACGCCATGCCGGCCACCGTCCCGGCAGCGATCGGGCCAACTAGCGATGCCGTCGCATCAAGCAGCGTTCCTCCGGTGACAATTACCGGAATTTGCTTGCCTGTAAGCTCGGCGGCCACATTGAGGGCGTTGGTCACGACCGTAATGCCGGCGGCGGACTTCAGATAGCGAGCCACCTGCAGCGTTGTGGAACCGCCGTCGATAAAGATCGACTCACCGGGCCGAACCCGCTCGGCTGCCCGTTTTCCGATCCGCCGCTTCTCCTCGGTCATATAGCCTGCGCGTTCCTGCAGCGCAATGTCATTGCCGAACACAATGGCCCCGCCAAAGGTGCGCTTCGCATGTCCGGCCGCTTCCAGCTTCTCGAGATCCCTGCGGATGGTCATTTCCGTCACAGCGAATGCTTCCCTGAGCTCGGCGATTTTCACTTCGCCTTCAGCGTTCAACCGCTCCAATATTTGCTGCTGACGATCATTAAGCGTGATGCTCATCGTATGCGGTCCTCCCGCCAAACGGCTTTGTCTGATTTTTATCTATTATTCACGATTTCCAGGCGAGGTTCAACTCCAGCTTGTAAAGGACCGACTCACCCGGTTCAAGCCCGCGGTAACGGCCGGGGCCGCGCACGCCGTCCACCGTACAGTTGGCCGGCTCCAGACCAAGCACATGCTCGCCCGCCCCGGGCATCCGCCACTGCAGCAGGCGGGGCAGCGAGTCCACCGACCAGCGCAAGCTTGCGCTTATGGGCTGAGAGCCTGCCCCGACGGGGAAAGCCGGGCAATGAATCACGGCTTCCGCCATCCCCTGGCTATCCGCCGCGTCCTCCGCCAGATGATGCTCATACACATGTTCGGCTGCAGCCGGATCGGGCTTCTCCCAACGGTCATAGCCTTCAACCGGCACGCCCGGGGTGACGGGTATCACTTCTGCCTCGGGAAACGAGATATGCGTCCCTTCGCCAAGCAGCGGGAAGCCGAAATTGAAATGGTACAGCATCATATGCGGACAGCTGGCGAAGCCGGCATTTTCCACCCGGTCCTCAATGGCGATCCGGTTCTGCCCCAATCTGCTGGTGATGGTGCGGACCAGCCGGAGCTTCGTGCCGAACATGGCCGTCTCCTCCACGGTTCCGGAAACGATCAAATCCAGCTCGTCTTCGTTCCAGACGGCGGCTGCATTGACCTGACTGGCCGGGGTATGATGAACCCGGCCGTGCAGGCCGTATCTTCCTCCGCTGTCTTCGGCCGGCGAGCCCACATGGGCAAGACCGCAGGTCATCAGCAATCCGCCGGAAGCAGTGCGCAGCCATCCAGTGCCTTCCGCTTCATAATACGCCGGATGAACATCCCCATTGGGAGATTGCCAGCTGACCGGCGTTCCCCCAAGCTCGGCAAGCGATATATCAAGTCCCTTGGAGGGAATGACGTAATAAGTCAGGCCGGCGCCAGTCCGCACCTGAATGGCTTCGACATCCCTCTCCTTGCCTTCCGTCAGCTGCATCCGCCGTACTCCGCCGATCTGGCTGATGCTTCCAACGCGCGCTTCCAGCTCCCGGCGGGTCCAGCTTCTTCCGTATAAATGCATTCGAGCTCATCCTCCCAAAGTACGTTCGGAACCGGATTTCCAGCGTAACAGACCGCCGTCATGCAAGCCTGGCGTCTACCGCCGGCAACTGCCCGCGGTTCGGGCCGATACCGCTTTCCTGGATGCAATCAGGCTTCGTCTTCCGTAATGACGGGCATCCGTTGAATCGCCGGATCGGTGAAGATATCGTATTCGTCCCGGCTGGTGCTGGAAAATTCAGATACGATCGCACCTTCATTCCCCCCCTGAAACCAATGCTTGGTGCCCGGGGCAATCGTATACTGCTCGCCCGGATTCAGCTCCACCTCGTGAAAAACCGTATAATACGGGCTGCTGCCGAGCGGTACTATGGCCGATAAATTCTTCGAAGGCTCGCCTTCCACATAAAGGAAAACCTTGCCCCAGCGGCAGCGGAAGGTCTCCATTTTCCCCGGCTCCCCGTTAATGGGAGGGTGAATATGCTCCGGACAGGTCTGCCGCGGAAATAACACAAGCTCCTTGGCGCAGTAGCGGTCTGTATTCACATAAGTAACAAGCTCGAGGCCCTGCGTTTCCAGCTGGCCGAGTCCAAAACCCGCAACTTCAATTCCAGCTTCCTCCTCCGGCGCAAGGGTAATGCCTGCCTCTGCGAACATCGCAGCCGCACGCTGCTGCGCTTGCCTCACTTCGCTTCTCAACATAAACTGATGACCTCCCTCAATGATATCGCTCAAACCTGCAAGATGTTACCCGAGAATCGTCATTCGCCAATCTGTTCCCCCAAACGCATGCCGGGAGAAGCGCAGGTTATGAAGCCTGCACCACAATCCGGCCAGGCGCGGGCCAGTTTGAAGATAAACCGCTTATTTCGACCACACGCCCTTTGGCGCATCATAATGCCATCCCGGGAGAATCAAAGTGACGTCCCGCTGCTCCCAGCCTGCCTCGATGCGTCCACGCACCGCTTCCCACGGCGGGATGCCGCTTGTCGCATCGGGCTGCTCTACATTGCAGGCCCCGACGCCGACGGCGCTGCGGAGCGCCTCTTCAAGGGATAATCCCTTGACCATGGCGGTCAGAAAACCGGCAATCGTGCAATCGCCCGCCCCAGTCGTGCCCGCTGCCTTCACGGCATAGCAGGGCGTCAGGAACTCGCGGCCCAGCCAGTCCATCAGACTATCCGCCGGACCGCATCTGCCCATGGCGGCAAGCCTCCCGGCATCCCCGGTCGTCTTCACATACAGCCCATGCTCGCCCAGCTTGATAGCGGCGACGGCCGTGCCCATGCCCAGCATCTCGTCCGCCAGCGACGAGAGCAGCCCGCCGTCCGCATAACCAAGCAGATCTCCCGTTCTGTTATCGCTTTCAAACTGCTCGTAGGTATCCCGCCGCAGCATATAGAGGATTTCCTCGAAGCTCGGGAGGAATACGTCCACATGGGGCAGCGCAAGCGCCAATATCGCCTTCCAGTCGGCTTTGCCCGCGTCGGAATCCGGATCGGGCTTCGCCATATCGAGGGAAACTGTAAGGCCTTCCGCTTTGACCCGGGACAGAAGCCCGGCAAGCTGCCCGCCGCCATTGCTGTACATGCTGCGCATCAGGGGCGGATAGCCGAAATGAAACATTCGGGCGCCCTGCAGCGCCTCTGCTCTTACATCTGCCGCTTCGAACGTATCGTTCGTACCCGTGCAGTGCAGGAAGGTACGGTCCACGCCGGGCGGACTGATGACGATCGAATAGGAGCTGTGGCCGCCCTCGGAGCGGATCATTCCTTCCGTCAACTCAGAGCCGTAGCCGGACAGCACCTCCAGAATGGCTTTGCCGAACCAGTCATCGCCGATTTTGCCCATCAGACGGGTTGCGACACCAAGCCGGTGCAGCGCAAGTCCAGTGTTGGAAACAGCCCCTCCTGTCGATATGACAGCCGGTCCGACATCGACCAGCTTGCCGGGTACGAGAATGCTGCTGTCCTTGGCATGCAGGGCAGGAATCAGGTCCAGACATATATGCCCTGCAACAACAACCTCAGCCGCTGGCCCGCTCAAATTAATCCCTCCAATCAATCGCGACCGTTTGTCCGGTACGCTGCGACTCCAGCGCCGCGGTGAACACGCGATGGCTTCCCGCCGCTTCTTCCGGCGTTGCGCAGTGGAAGGGCTGCTTCATCTCAGAGCCGCCGGTCAGCTCATCGCAGAACGCCGCCCACATTTGCAGGATGGAATCGGAGAAGCCGAATTCGAAGATCCCGCCTGTTATTGTGCCGTAAGCGGATTTGTACGGCGTGTCAGCGACATGCCATGCCTGCACGCCCCCAGGGGAGTAAGGAAGCGAAGCCACCTGCTTCGGATTCTTCGTCGAGAATTCAGCGGAGAATTCCGTTCCCTGAATACGGATGAACCAGGTATTCGCGTGGCCGGGCGCAATGCGCTTGGTGGACAGCACCATCGGGAACTTCTGATCCGCCGTTTCGACCTCACAGGCGAGAATGGCATTATCCCAAGTCTCGCAGGCCGCTTGGCCGCCCCGGCCGTCGGGGCGCTCTTCCACAATCTTGGACAGCAGCGCCCGTACATTGGCAGGCTTCCAGCCAAAACGGATCGGCAGATGCAGCACATGCATGCCGAGATCGCCCATGCAGCCATACTCCCCATTGGTTGCAATTCTCCGCTTCCAATTGATCACCTTGGTGGGGTCAAGGTCGCTGGAATGCCAGAAGCCGGCTTCCACTTCAATGATCCGGCCGAACCGGTTCTCATTCACCCACTGCACAATTTGCTGTGCGCCGGGGAAGAACGGGAATTCCGAGGAGCAGCGGACGATAACGCCGGGATTGTCGCGCAGCGCCTGCGTGATCAGGGCATTCGCCTCCGCATCGATGCCGAACGGTTTTTCGCCGAGCAGATGCTTGCCTGCCTGGATAATATCCACGTAAATTTGCGCATGCAGATTATGTGGGACGGCACAGTAGACGGCGTCCACCGACTCGTCAGCCAGCAGCTCTTTATAGTCGGAATACGCGGATTTTACGCTAAGCACCTGCTCGGTGAACCACTCCGTTGCGGCAGGATTGGCATCGCATACCGCCACAATGCTCGGCTGAAAATCGACATCCGCGAGATGGCACCAGCGCGCTGCTGCGCTTGCGAACTCTTTGCCCATCAGACCGCATCCGATGACGCCGAAGCGTATTGGCTTTTTCCCCATTATTGCCCTTCTCCCTTCAGCAAATCAAGTGCAGTCTCAGCCGAAGCCCCGTGGTGCACAATCGCCATCAGCGCATTGGTCATCCCCGCCGGGTTCGGGTGCTGGATCACATTGCGGCCGTATACGATTCCCGATGCGCCCTGATTCATCAGCTCCACAGTCCGGCCCACGATTTCCTCGTCGCTTGCTCTGCCTCCGCCGCGCACCAGCACCGGAACGCCGGATGCCACCTCAATGACACGATTGTATTCGGAGACATCGTCGCATGGATCGGCTTTGATCACATCGGCGCCGAGCTCGACGCCCTGGCGTACAAGCGCCATAATTTTGCGGATGTCGCCGTCCACCATGTAGCCGCCTTTTTGCTCGTTCGGCAGCATGACGAGCGGTTCAACCATGAGCGGCATGCCATATTTCTCGCTTTCGGTTTTCAACAGGGCGATGTTCCTCACGCATTGGTGATGAAGCTCGGGCTGATTGGGAAGCAGCAGCAGATTCACGCATACGGCAACCGCGTCCAGGCGGACTGCCTGTTCGATCGCGCGGTCGATCAGCTCGCTGAACAGAAAGCCCGGCAGCTCCGAGCCATAAATATTCGCCGCATCCGTGCGAAGCACAAGTCCCGGCTTCTGCTTGCCGGGGATGGTCTGAAGCAGGCGCGCCTGCCCGGTGCTGAGCTGGATGCAATCCGGACTCGCTTCCACAATCGTCCCGATCGCCTGCTTCATATTCTCGATGCCCGATAGAAATGAGAACTCGTTAAAAAACCCATGATCGATTGCAACATCAAAGCATTTCCCTTGTCTGCTGAACATTCTGTTCAAACGCGGGGTTACCGACATCATTACCAGCTCCTTATAATGTTTAAAAATAACATATAATGTTCTTTTATAACTCATATATTAGTATAAAGCTGTTGCATTGTCTACGGCTTTGCAGCGGGAATTGAGGGATCAGAGGCGAAACAAGCTTCAAATAACAGCATAAAACCGCCTATGCATGCGCAGCGGCGGTTTTATGCTGTTAATTCTTCATGATCTTCACTTTTTATGATGCGAACCCTCTAACTCCATAACAAGGGCTGCTCCGCATTCCTCAAAGCACGCCGGCTTCTGCGGCCTTGGCCAGGGATGGAAACACCGGCATATAGCCGAGCTCGCTCTGAATGCGGGAAATATCGACAATATGTTCCCAAGGGCGCTCAAGCGTCCGCTCATAGGCGCCCTCGTCAAGCTTTTTCCCCAAGAGTGCAATAATGTCAGCGGCGGCAGCCGGCTCCAGGTCGGCGGCATTATAGATACGGCCATCGATGCCGGTCCTGTCGGCAGCAAGCATCATCGCCTGCGCCGCATCTGCATGATGGATCATATGAATCCGTTTCGCCGGATGCCATTGCCCGAACCATCTCATGCCTTCCTCCAGATGCGGATCCCCATCGCCGTAAACGAATGCCAGCCGTATGATACGGAGCCCCAGCCCATGCGTACGATGCAGCTCCATAAGCGCCTGTTCCGCCTCTATTTTGCTTGCCGGATAGGGAAACGCCGGGGTGAGCCTGTCATCTTCACGCAGGGCGCGCCCTTCCAGACTTTCGTACACCAGATTCGTGCTGGCGAATACAAATCGCTTCACCCCGGCTTGTACTGCGGCATGAGCCAGAGCAAGCGTCCCGGCTGTGTTAACAGCCTTCATTTCCGCCTCCGCTGCTCCCCGGAAGAAGGCGGCCAGATGAATGACGGCCTCCACATCCCTGACCGCGTCAGCCAAGGTATCCAGCTGCTGCAGATCCCCCACCGCCACTTCCGCTCCCAGCTCCTGCAGCGGTTGTGCGGTCTGCCGGCTGCGGACAAGTATGCGTACCTTATCCCCGCGTTCCAGCAATCTGCGAACAAGCCTGCTTCCTACGCGCCCCGTCGCTCCTGTAACAAGTATATACATGGTTTTTCCCTCTTTCCTGGCGTTGTCTTATGCTTCGCTCCAACCGGGGTCTATTTTCATAGCTGCCCGCGAATTGATACAATACCAAGTATGATGCATGCCTGATGAGGCATCCACATGCCCGTTATCGTAGGATGCCGAGTGTCAGGATAAGGAGGGGCTTCTGATCATGAACGAGAATTTGCAGAAGGATGAGGAGAGGCGTCTGGCGCTTGCCGATTTCCTGCGTACGCGCCGCGCGCGGCTGACGCCGGCGGACGTTGGCCTGCCCGAGAGTACTCGCAGACGGACACCGGGACTCCGGCGCGAGGAGGTTGCCGAGCTTGCGCATATCGGGGTTTCCTGGTATACCGCCCTGGAGCAGGGAAGAAATATTCAGCCCTCCGTTCAAGTGCTAAACAGCCTGGCTCAAGCGCTTCATCTGACTCGTGCCGAACAGCAGCATCTGTTCACATTATCCCGGGAACCCTTATCTATCGATCCGCCATTTCCAACCGAACAGGCGGGACCCGCTCTGGAGCGGATGCTCCGCTCCCTGCAGCCCCACCCTGCTTATGTAATGGGAAGGAGATGGGATCTGCTTCACTGGAACCTGGCGGCGGAAACCGTTTTCAACCTTTCGCAAATACCGGGACCCCATTCGCGAAATATGCTGTGGCGCGCTTTCGCCATGCCGGAGCTGATGAAGAATCCGAACTGGTCCAAGATGGCTCAAGGACTGGTAGCCCAGTTCCGCGCAGATTATGCTTTGTACCCGGGTGATCCCTGGTTTGAAGAATTGAAGCATGATCTGGAGGAGGCAAGCCCGGACTTTGTCCGCTTCTGGTCGGAGCATCAAGTGATGGAAATGCCGGATTGCCATAAGGAATTCAACCACCCCGAGCTTGGCGATCTGGAATTTGAGTATGCGGCATTTCAAGCCACAACGGTTACGGGAATGAAGCTTGCCGTCTACACGGCCTCCCCCGCGACTGCCGCCAAGCTTGCGGGTGACGGAACTTCCGCAGGCCCGCCGCAATCCGTTCTTTATCCACTGACTGCTTCTGACAGGGGAGATGGAGTATCCTGACCTGGATAGACATTTTCAGGAGGGAACATAACATGATGGATAAGCTTGATTTGACGAAAGCGGACAAAACCTATTACGGCGCAGGAAAGACGCCGCAGCTTATACGGGAAGAGGAGAACCGGGAGGCGAGGTTTTCAGCCAGGCGGTCGAGGCATTATACAAGGTCGTTTACGGCATTAAAGCCATCTGCAAGAAAGAAGCCCGGGACTTTACGGTCGCCAAGCTTGAAGGGCTGTGGTGGTTTGATTCCGATCTACCTGCGGCTTCGGTCCCCCGCGGGGAATGGAATTGGAAGCTGCTGATCCGCCAGCCGGATTTCGTCACTTCCGGCAACGTAGAGCAGGCCAGAAGCCAGGCGGTCTCCAGGCATTCATCTGCCGATCGGGTCAGCTATGAGGCGTTGACGGAAGGAAGATGCGTTCAAATGCTGCATATTGGCCCGTACAGCGAGGAGCCGGCCGTCAATAGCGCGGATCCATGCTTTTATAACCGAACAGGAGCTTCAGCAAAACGGGCTGCATCATGAAATTTATTTGTCGGATTCGCGCTGAACGGACTCTTCCGTCTTGAAGACAATCCTGCGCTTGCCCGTAACGAATGTGCGGCAGAACCACAAATAGAACATGCGGGTAATCCAGAATGTCCCCGTCACGCTTATCCATGTCCAATACCACTGCCAATGCAGATACACAATGAGCTGTGTATGGTACTCGAACCATAGCTCCGGCAAGACGATAGCCATAGAGCTGCCCATGTAATAGGCTGTCTGCATGGAAGCCCGGGAGCCTGCCGGATAGAACAGATTGAAATAGACGGCAATGACCGGATATGCTATATATTCGAACGTAAAGCTGGTATGGTTGGCCATGGGAAATTCTCTGACCGGGTAAGCCAGCAGCCCCCATTCTACTGCCATTATACCCAGTATCCAGGTAATAAACTGGTGGAACAAAAAAATAATGTGCGCCTCCCTACGCCTCTCCTGCGGCACCAAAAGAAAGGCGATGATGCATGAGGCATTAATCGCCATAAGTATATAATGCTCAGCTCCGATCCCCATCGTGGAGGCCTCCTTTTGCGGGCAGCCGGTAAAACCATTGATAATATTTGAGAGTCGCAAAAAATCCGGCCAGATAAATAAACGCTCTCCATATCCATGGAAAATGGTCAAAATGGATTAATAACGTATACCGGGCGACAATGTAAACAAACAGGCATGATACTCCTACGTACGCCACAGTATAGGCCAGCTTCCTCCATATGCCCCGCAGCGGATAAAAGCAGACGAAGAACACGGCAGTCGTCGGAAAAAACACAAAGTTGAAGCTGAAATTGGCTGCCAGCGCCCGGGGAAATTCCCTTACCGGATTGCTTACGACTCCAAGCTCCGTGATAATCAGGCTGAGCAGCCATGTGACGGCCTGATTGAATAAGAACAGCAGTATAACCTCCCGGTAGCGCTCACGCGGGAATAGCAGCAGAACAGGAATGCAGACGATCCAGACTCCCGCCAAAATCAGTTGTTCAAGCTTCAATTCCCCACCCCTCCCGAAGAACGCCGTCACTTATAAATATGACTGTATTCCTCCCAACTTAAACCTGCCGCTTGAATAATTCGATGCTGCCGGCACAGACCGGGCAAACAGCGGGTCAAAGGAGAGAAACCAAAAAAAGCGCCAGCCGCTTAATGCGGCAGCGCCTGGACGGGAACATTTTTATGATGAAGGAACCTTGAGGCTTCTCGCGATATATAAGACCGGCGTCGACGCTGCGGAAATAACGAATTTAATCAGGTAGGTCGTCAATAATATCTCCAGCCACACTTCAAACGGATATTCGCCGCCGAAGGCAATCGCGCAGAAGATGAGAGAATCCACCAGCTGGCTGATGCCTGTGCTCCCGTTATTGCGGATCCACAGCTGGCCCGGCCTCGGAAATACCCGCTTGAGGAACGAATAAATCCGCACGTCGAGAAACTGGCTGGTGAAATAGGCGCATAAGCTCCCAAGCGCGATCATGGGCAGCAGGCCGAAGATACCTTCCAGCGGCTCCTGGCCGATGTCACCTTCCTGGGCCTTGAAGATCAATGCCATCTGCATCACAACCATTGACATGATCATGAAGAAAAAGCCGAACCAGACCGCCCTTTTTGCATCCTTCTGTCCGTATTTCTCATTCAGCAGATCCGTTGTCAGGTAAATCGTACCGTACATCGTGTTGCCCAGCGTCATGGTCAGGCCGAACAGGTCAATCGTCTTCACCACCTGAATATTGGCGAGCACCGTTGCCACACCTACCCAGACATACAGTCCATTCTTGCCGAACATGCGGTAGCAGAGCAGGAACAACGAGAAATTGACAAGGACAAACAAAACTCCCCAAGAAAAATTAAACATGCACCATACAGCCTCCTAGTTTTGATAACGCGGGAGTTTCCCGAACCGCGGCTTGCGCCTGAAGACGCGAAGCATTTTCTTGCCTTAAATATCGGCTTCTATTTGCCAGCCGCGCTACACGCGGCGGGAGAACAGCTCCATCGCCCACCGGCACCACGAGATTTCTTCGCGATTGATCTGAAGCTGCCGCTGAAAAATGAGATAGCGTCCGAAATGCCTGGAATCAAGCTCCGTCAGCGCCTCTGCGTACTGCTCCTTCATGCGCTGTATTTCCTCTTCCAGGTAGGTGAGCGCCGCGGTGAGACTGGATATGCGGTCTTCAAATAAACGAAAGGCCGTCTGCGGCTCGGCCAAGCCGATTGCATAGATTTTGATGATGAACTCATCCCGGTTGACCGGCGCTGCCGGCGGTTGGTTGGCTATCCAATCCTGCAGGGCGGCTATGCCCTGATCCGTGACGGTATATATTTTTTTATCCGGCTTGCCTGTCTGCCCCACGACCTCGAAGGTGGCCAGTCCCTCCTGAACCAGCTTCGCCAATAACGGATAGATCTGACTGTGCTTGGCCTGCCAGAACAATTCCATCAGCTTCTGCAGCTCGTAGCCCGTGTAAGATTTACGGACAAGCATGCTAAGCAGCATATAAGCCAAAGCGTTCATAGCGTTTACCCCCTGAATATATTCCGCATACGTAGTATTACAAGTATTCCCCTATTTCAAAAGCTGGACAATACGATCCTCGAACTTGAGCGGCGCAGTCATCGGGGCGAACCGTTTGACGGGTTTTCCCTCCCGGTTGACGAGAAATTTGGTAAAATTCCATTTGATCGCCGAACCCATGAGCCCTCCGGTCGTTTTCTTCAAATAGACAAACAACGGATCGGCATCCGGTCCGTTCACCAAAATCTTGGCAAACAGCGGGAATGTGACGCCAAAATTAATCCGGCAGGCTTCTTCAACCTCATTATTGCTGCCCGGCTCCTGATTCTGGAACTGGTTGCAGGGAAAGCCGAGAACGGTGAAGCCTTGATCCTTATACGTCTCATACAGCTTCTGAAGCTCGTCCAGCTGCGGAGCGAAACCGCATTTGGTGGCGGTATTCACGATGAGCAGCACCTGCCCGCGATAATCGGCAAGCGGCTGCCGCTCGCCATGAATGGTCAATACGCTAAAATCATAAATACTCAAGGCCCATCACCTCATTCTATCGTCTTACCTTCCATTATAACCGCCAGACCGTTGAAAAGCCCGATCGGGTATTTGCTCGCTTATATAAAAAAGATGGACATAAATAAACCCCTCCGAAATGCGGAGGGGCTACGATAAAAAGCTCTATATTTGTCCTACCGTCAATTTATCATTCAACTGCTCCACCAGCTCAAGGAACTCCAGCGGCTCGCTTACCGTATAATCGGGATGCTCGCTTTCGTCGGCCGGAGAATGGGGATAGCGGGACGTCCAGCTTAGAAAAACGCTGGTGATGCCCAGCGCATTCGCGCCTTTGATATCGCGGCTCAGATTGTTGCCGATCATGACGACTCTGGCATAATCCGCCTCAGTCAGCTCGATGGCGCCTGCCGCCGCTTTGAACATGCGGGGACTGGGCTTGCTGGCTTTAATGTTTTCGGAATAAATCATGGCTGTAAAATAATCATAGAGATTGTTTTGCTTGAACACGTTCTTGAAGGATTGCGCATCGCCGTCAGCGACCAGGACCAGCGTGTACCCCCTCTCGAAGAGGGTTTTCACCATCACATCTGCGCCCGGAATGACGCTCGCACTGATTACGATGCCTTCTTCGTCTCTGATCTCTGTGGATTCGTCAATAATGGTGTCTCCGCTATCCAGAAACAGGATAAGCTTCTTCTCATTCATGGAGCATATCTCCTTACTATGAATAGGAGCGAACCTCTGCAGAGGCTGCAGCCCGCTCCCTTTTGTCGTTTACATTTCTGCCGGCTTCGAGGTGGATTCCCGCAGAATTAATTCAGGCTGCATGACAATCCGCTGCTTGAGAGAGGCCTTGTCCCCCAGGTTGCTGATCAGCAGCTCAAACACCAGCTTCACCATCTGCTCCATCGGCTGGGCAATGGTGGTCAGCGCGGGATTGGTGACGGTAGAGAGAATCGTATTGTCGAAGCCGATAATGGAAAGCTCGGCCGGAACCGCCACTCCAGCTTCCCGGGCGGCTTGAAGCGCGCCGATCGCAAGCAAGTCGTTGCAGCAGAACAGCGCTGTCGGCCGCTCAGCCCGGCGAAGGAGCTCGCCCGCCGCACGCTTGCCGTCCGCAATACTCGATTCGCAGGAGACAATACGATCCTCCTCAATGCCCTCACCCGCTTCAAAAAGTGCGAATTTGAATCCCTTCACCCGCTCCATGCTGCTGCTTACCTTGAAGTTCTCCGACAGCACGGCGACCTGCCGGTGGCCGAGCTCCAGCAGATGCCCGGCCGCAAGCGCGCCGCCCTTGAAATCGTCCGTCAGCACGCTGTGCACCGACAAGCCGGAGACCTCCCGGGCGAACATGACAATCGGGACGGATTTCTCGGCAAGCTGCATCAGAATATCCGTATTCTCCACGCCGGTTCCGATGATGATGCCGTCGATACTCTTCTGCTCCAGCAGGCGGATATATTTCTCCACCCGCTCATCTTTATTGTCGGTGCTGCATGTAATGACGCTATAACCCGCGTGATGGGCCAAATCCTCTACGGAACGTGCGATTTCGGAGAAAAAGGGATTGGATACATCCGGAATCAGGAGTCCCAGTGTATAGGTTTTTTTGCCCATCAGGGCGGAAGCGATCACACTCGGCTGATACTGCAAGCGCTCCATCACTTTAAATATTTCTTCCCGCTTCTTCTTGCCTATTTTCCCCTTGCCGTTAATGGCATTGGAGACGGAGGCGATGGAAACGCCCGCCTCCTTGGCGACATCATAGATCGTGGTTGCTTTCATGGTCAAACCTCATTAACAATCGGATTGAAAGAACGGCTTACCGTCATATCTTGATTTATTATCCGTTGTTTCCCGGAGCAATGCAATATTCCCCTATTCCTCACGCTTCCCGGCAGGCCTCTTCATAATCCACTCATGCGCCGGATCATTATGAAACTTCCATACGCGCGAAGGTCCCGCCATCACGTTCAGGTAATAGACATCATAGCCCGCAGGCGCGCCAACCGGATGGTAACCCCTCGGCACAAGCACCGCCTGACCGTTCTCGACGGCTAACGTTTCATTCAGCGAACGGTCGTCCGTATAGACGCGCTGCATCGCAAAACCCTGCTCGGGCTGGACGCGGAAATAATAGGTTTCCTCCAGCAAAGACTCGTCCGGCAGCGCATCACGGTCATGCTTATGGGGCGGATAGCTGGACCAGTGTCCTTCCGGCGTGAATACCTCCACCACCAGCAAGCTGTCGGCCGGCTCCTGCTCCGGAAGGATATTATGGACCAGCCGCTCGATATTCCCCTGTCCGCGAACCTCTACACCAACGGCGTCGGGACCGATCAAACGGGCTCCATGGCTGCCGTAACCGGGAGCCGCGCATACCGCCAGCTCCAGCTCCGTCAAGGCTTCCAGCTCATAACGATTGTCATTCGGCACGTACACCGAGTAAGGCGGTATCCGTTCGAACACGCTCATCCGCTGTCCGATATTCCGCCACTCCTGGTCTGCCGTCTTCACGTTTGCCTTCCCGCTGAGCAGGACCAGACAGACCTCCTTGTCCCCGGTTTCCCGGCTCAGGGTCTGGCCGGCCTCCAGCCGGTACACTTCAAATCCGACATAGGTCCAGCCTGCTGATTCAGGCGTAATCGACATGAGCATGCCGTCTTCCAGCGGCTTTTGCCCGGGACTAACTATTAGCTGTGACAATTGCTTCACACTCCTTATTTAAGGTCCTCAATCTCCGAGAGCTTCACAACCCGCTGCTGCTGGTGGGACAGCTTGGCGGCCAGAGCGATGCGCTCCGCCTGTCTGCCGTCGTTTCCATTCACCGGTACGGGTTTTCCATTCAGCAGGCAGTCAATGAACTGCTCCGTCTCATCCATATAAGCGCCTTGATAACGCTCCAGAAAGAAATGCAGCGGCTTATCGCTTCTGAGGCCGTTCTCTGTCGTAAGGACAGCTGTGTTGGGATGATCGTTGGTGACGGATACGGCCCCTTTCGAGCCGAATACCTCGGCACGCTGATCGTAGCCGTATACCGCCCTGCGGCTGCTGTCAATGAGCCCCAATGCGCCGTTCTCAAACCGCAGGGTCACAATGGCCGTATCCACATCCCCGTATTTGGAGAAAACGGGATCGATCAGGACACTGCCCTGGGCAAAGACCTCCTCGACCTCGCTGCCGGAGAGAAAACGCGCCATATCAAAGTCATGAATCATCATATCCATAAAGATTCCGCCTGACACCTTGATGTATGCCTCCGGCGGCGGCTCGGGATCACGCGAGGTGATCTTGATCAGATGGGGGCTGCCGATCTCTCCGGCCTGTACATGCTCGCGAACCCGCTTGAAATTATGGTCAAATCTGCGGTTGAACCCGACTTGAAGCTGTACGCCCGCTTTGCGGACCTCCTCAAGCGCCTCTTCCGTCAGGCTGATGTCCATGCTGACAGGCTTTTCGCAGAAGATATGCTTCCCCTGCTGCGCCGCTCTCTTGATCAGCTCCACATGCGTGTCCGTGGACGAACAGATAAACACCGCGTCAATGTCCGGATTGGACAGGATCTCCTCGCTGTCCTTCGTGACGATCCCGATCCCTCTGTTCCAGGCCCATTCCTGCAGCTCTTCACCGGCAAAAAGATCGCTGACCGCGACAATCTCGGCCTCCGGAATTCTCCTCAAATTATCGGCATGGATCTTCCCGATCCTTCCTGCGCCGATCACACCTATTTTAATCTTCTTCATGCTCATCGTCCTCCGCTCCATCCGGGCTGCTATATATAGGTGTGACTGCCCCTGTTACCAGCGGGCGGTCACCATTTTTTTGCGGGTATAGAATTCAACGCCATCCGTTCCGTTGGCATGCAGATCGCCGTAGAACGAATTCTTCCAGCCTGAGAACGGAAAGAACGCCATAGGGGCGGGAACGCCCAGATTAATGCCCAGCATGCCGGCTTCAATCGTCTCGCGGAATTGGCGCACGCTGCTGCCGTTCTGTGTAAACAGGCAGGCTCCGTTGCCAAGCTCCGAGCGATTGGCAAGCCCGATGGCTTCATCCAGCGTATCGGCCCTCATGACAGAGAGCACCGGCGCAAAGATTTCGTCCTTCCAGATCTTCATGCTTGTATTGACCTGATCGAACACGGTTGGCCCGACAAAATAGCCTTGGCCCGCTGCAGCCGCATCCTTGCGTCCGTCCCGGACCAGCACGCCGCCTTCGCTTTCGCCGGACTCGATGTATTGGAGCGTCCGTTCCTTGTGCGGTCCACGGATCACCGGCCCCAGGAACGTTCCTTCGTTCAGGCCGTTGCCTATGGTCAGGCTGTCTGCCGCATCGGTCAGCCTGCGGACAAGCTCGTCCCCGATCTCGCCAACAGCGATAACGACGGCGCAGGCCATGCAGCGCTCTCCCGCCGACCCGAAAGCGGCGTTCACGATTTCTTTCACGGCAAGGTCAAGATCGGCGTCAGGCAGAACGATGGAGTGATTCTTCGCTCCTGCCAATGCCTGCACCCGTTTGCCATGCCTGGAAGCGGTGGTGTACACATACTCGGCAACCGGCTGGGAGCCGACGAAGGAAACCGCCTTAATATGCGGATGCTCCAGGATGCCGTTCACGACATCGCGGGCCCCGTGCACGATATTCAGAACGCCGCCCGGCAGTCCAGCTTCTTGAAACAGCTCTGCGAGCCGGTTCGCCAGCTGCGGCGTCCGCTCGGATGGCTTCAATACAAAGGTGTTGCCGCAGGCAATGGCCAGCGGGAACATCCAGCAGGGCACCATCATCGGGAAGTTGAACGGGGTAATGCCCCCTACAACGCCAACCGGGTAACGGTACATTCCCGACTCCAGATTGGTCGCGATGTCCGGCAGCTGCTTGCCCATCATAAGAGAAGGCGCGCCGGCGGCAAATTCGACGCATTCAATGCCCCTTAGCACTTCGCCGTAGGCTTCGCCATAGCTCTTGCCGTTCTCCAGCGTAACCAGCTTGGCGAGCTCTTCCCAGTTCTCCACCAGCAGCTGCTGGTATTTGAACAATATCCGCGCGCGGCGCGGTACGGGAGTTTTGCTCCATGCCGGGAAAGCCTGCTTTGCCGCTTGGACCGCCAGATCGACATCCGCCTGCGAGGACAGCGGGACCTTGACGAGCACTTCCTCCGTTGCGGGATTATAAACATCCTCGGTTTCCGTAGCAATTGCGGCGATCCATTCGCCGCCGATCCAGTTTTTCAGCGTCTGTGTCATATAGGTCTCCTCATTCTAAAAGACTGGCGATAGCTGGCTGCGCTTGCGAGAAAGTCTTCCGCTGTTCGCGGGGAGCTTAACTTTCGGTGATAGTTATCCCCGGATTTTTCAAAAAGCGGCCCATTCGGCTTCCTCCCGCTTCACCAGCTAAATCTCCAGTCTTTTATGTTTTATTATGCAAAAGGTGGTTCAAGCCAGCCCGACAGGAATGACGGGCACTGCCTCACCCCGCTGTAATTTCGCCGCGGTTGCAGCGTTCGATGTAGTCTTCCACTTGTTCCACGGTAGGCATCGCATCCGAGCAGCTGTGGCTTGAAATCACGATACAGGCCGCAGCGCTGCCGAATTCCATGCTCCGCTCGATCGTCCAGCCGGACAGGATGCCGTGCAGGAAGCCGGCCGCGTAGGAGTCGCCCGCGCCGAAGGTCTTGACGACCTTCGCCGGATAAGATTTGGCCTTATGCTCCGCGCCATCGCGGGTATACGCAATGGAGCCTTCTTTGCCATGCTTGATAATGACGATGCCAGCCGAATAATTGAACCATTTGGAGGCCGTAAACTGATCGCTCCGCTCCGGATTTTGCTCGAATCGTTCCATCATATCGAACTCTTCCCGCGTACCGACAATGATGTCGCATTTTTCAGCAGCCAGATTGTAGTAAGTGGCGGTTTCCTCTGCGGAAATCCAGGTGTACGGACGGTAATCGATATCGAATACGACCGTGGTTCCATGCTTTCGCGCATAATCCAGTGCCAGGAATACAGCCTCGCGTGAAGGGCTTGCCGCAAGCGCGGTACCGGAGATGAGCAGCACCTGGCTCGCCGCAATCAGCTCCTCGCTAACCTCAACGGGAGTCAGCTTCAGATCGGCAGCGTTATCCCGGTACATCAGAATGCTGCAATCGGTGGGACTTTTGATTTCCGTAAAAGCTAGCCCCGTTACCGCCCCCGTGTTGTCCGTGACCACGTTTCGGGTGTCGATGCTGTTCTTCTCCAGATAACCGGTGATGAACCGTCCCATCGCATCGTCCGCTATCTTGCCGATGAACGCCGTTTTGTGGCCGAGTCTGCTCATGCCGATGGTGATGTTGGCCGGAGAGCCGCCGACATATTTGGTAAAGGTCATCGTCTGCTCCATCGGGCGGTTGATCTCGTTGGCGTTCAAATCGATGCACAGCCGTCCGATCGCCGTGAAGTCAAAGCTTCTTCCCGAGGGAAATGTCACATAGGTCATGCTCTGTCACCTGCCCCGCTTGTCAAAATGGACTGCATATGGGATTGCAAATATGCGATCGCTTTCTCGGCATACTCTCGCGCAGGATGCGCAGCCGGGTCCTGCTCGCCTTCAAGCATTGCCCAGCCCCTGTAATTTCGGCTGACCAGCTCCTCCAGAATAGGGCGGAAATCAATAACGCCGTCTCCCGGCACCGTGAATACCCCATTGCGGATGCAGGTAATGAAATCCGACTGCTCCGCTCTGGCCTGCTCAAGCTTATTCAGGCGCACATCCTTCAGATGAATATAGGCGATCCGGTCGTAATGCTTGCGCAGCACGTTCAGGGGATCTGCCCCGCCATACATCGCATGTCCCGTATCGAAAAGCAGAAACACGGCTTCCGGATCCGTCAGCTCCATCAGTTTGTCGATTTCCTCCGGACGTTCCACAACGGTGCCGCCATGATGATGGTAAGTAAGCTTCAATCCGTATTCCCTGGCGATTTCGCCTGCCGCGTTCAATCCTTCCGCCAGGCTGCTCCAGCCAGCTTCATCCAGCCGCAGCACCTCGCGCTCATTGGGCGAGCGCCTGGGGTCAAAATGAAGGGAACCGCCGACTTCGCAGGTGCTGATCACCGTGCTGCCCAGCTGCTGCAGGAACCGGGCATGCTCCCGGAAGGCATCCAGCTCGGCTTGGCGATAGCCGGGATCTGAGAACAGAACGGATTTCCACTGGGAAACCAGCTGAATATTCCGCTTGGACAGCTCTTCCTTGAGCAGCGCGGTATCCGCAGGATATTTGCGCCCCATCTCAGTGCCCGTCAGACCCAGCGACTGCATATCGTCCAGAATTTGCTCGTAGGTCGTGTCGTCCCCGTGCTCCTTGACGTCCTCGCCAACCCAGTTGATGGGATGAGCGCCTAATTGAAAAGGAAATTGTACCATTATGCCCTCCTAATAATTCGTGTTCAAACATTCAGCTGTTTGAACAACCTTTAGTAAGCTTTCGCCGTCTGCAGCCGTTTTTGCATCTCCGCATGCGCTTCAAGCACCTTGCCGCTCTCCGACACGGCTGGCACGCCGACATTCCACCAGGACTCGTAGCCGTCCGTATTGGTCCCCGGCACAACCGGGATCTCAATCAGCGTCGTCCTCGTCTCCTGCTTCGCCTGAACAATCGCCTCGCGCAGCTCTTCCGCCGTATTGGCCTTATAAGATGCCGCCCCAAGACTGCGGGCATGGGCAGCAAAATCAATCGGCATGAAATCGCCGGTATAACGGCCTGTCTCCGACTCGCGGTAGCGGAATTCATTCCCGAACCCGTCGCTGCCGTTGCCTCTTTGCAGATTATGAATGCATTGATATCCGTGATTGTCGAACAGCAGAATCGTAAGCTTTCTTCCTTCCTGGAGGCTTGTGACGAGCTCCGAATGAAGCATCAGATAGCTTCCGTCTCCGACAAGAGCGTACACATCCCGGTCCTTCTCGGCCAAAGCCGCGCCGAATGCGCCGCTTACCTCGTAGCCCATACAGGAAAAGCCGTATTCCATGTGATAGCCGCCCGGCTTACCGACTCTCCACAGACGCTGCAGATCGCCCGGCAGGCTTCCCGCAGCGCAAACCACAACAGCATCTTCGCCAATCGTTTCGTTAATGACGCCAAGTGCGCGGGTTTGCGCAAGGCCGCCTTCCCATTCCAGTGCGTACAGCCTGTCGACTTCGTTCTCCCATTCCGTTCTCAGCCTGGCGACCTCATCCCCATAGCTGCCGGAAAAGCTGATATCCGCCAGGCTGTCCTTCAACATAGCCAGCGCTTCTTTCGCATCCCCGGTCAAGGACAGTCCGCCCAGCTTCGCGGAATCCATTCCGTTGATGTTGATATTGAGAAACTGCGCTTCCGGATGGAGAAAGGCCGATTTGGAAGCTGTCGTAAAATCCGAATACCGGGTACCTACGCCAATAATCAAATCTGCCTCCTTGGCCAGCTTGTTCGCAGCAAGCGCTCCAGTTACCCCAATGCCTCCGACATTCAGAGGATGCTTCCAGGATATGGAGCCTTTCCCCGCCTGTGTTTCCGCTACCGGAATACCCAGTGCCTCCGCGAATGCCTTCAGTTCATCCGATGCGGCGGAATAACGGACGCCACCTCCGGCGATGATGATCGGACGCTTCTTGGACTTGATTAATTCGACCGCTCTTTGAACGGCATCGCGGGCCGGCAGGCGTCTTTCAACATAATGAACGCGCTTACTAAAGAATGCTTCGGGATAATCGTAGGCTTCGGCCTGGACATCCTGCGGCAGCGCGAGCGTAACCGTGCCGGTATCCGCCGGGTCTGTCAATACCCGCATTGCGTTAATCGCAGCGTTCATCAGCTGCTCGGGGCGAACGATACGGTCCCAATATTTGCTGACCGGCTTGAAGCAGTCGGTCGCCGCTACCGTGTAATCACTGCTGACTTCAAGCTGCTGCAAAACCGGATCGGGCTGCCGCGATGCAAAGTTGTCGCCCGGCAGCAGCAGCAGCGGGATGCGGTTGACGGAAGCCGTACCGGCCGTCGTCACCATATTCAAGGCTCCCGGGCCTATGGAAGAGGTACAGGCGAAAATCTGCCTGCGGTTCATCTGCTTCGCATAGGCGGTCGCCGCATTGGCCATGCCCTGCTCGTTCTTGCCCTGCACATATTGCAAACTGCCCGGGCTGCGCTCCAGCGCCTCGCCGATTCCCGTCACATTGCCGTGACCGAAAATCCCCATAACCCCGGCAATAAATTTCGTTTCCTCGCCATCGATCGAGATATACTGATTATCCAGAAACCGTAAAAGAGCCTGTGCCATCGTTAACCTGATTGTACTCATTTTATCCTCCTCAGCAATTGGATTAAGCGCTTTTTCTATTTAATGATATTAATAACTAATACCATACAATAATAATTAGGTGAAGCGCTTAACTTATTATAGGTCTGAACGAGCAGCGAATCAACCTATTTCTTTGATCCGCATGTGGCCGGACAGCCGTCATGCAACGCCGCACCGCGCGCTGGGAGCTGCACGCGGTGCGTTTTACAATAATATTTTCGAACTATCTATGATACTGGACAGCGAAAAGTTCCAACGATTAAAAAGCCAGAAGATCGGCCTCAGCACCGGATGTGTCCCGCTTGGATTTATGCAAAGTGACGTTAAGGTCGCCTTTGTTTGCCTCTCTTGACACAGAAAAAGGGGCTGCTCTCTCAGGTCCGTTTTACGACCTTTTTGGAACAGCCCTGATCCTTTTTTGCAGTTATGGGGAAGCAAGTACATCGTGGCCGGTTAACGGCGGGTTTACTTTGGCAGCGCCTGTTCGCCGTTAACGAGCGCGTCGACTACAACTCCCAGCGCTTTGCTTCGGGCAAGCGGAAAGTCCGTGCGGAAAAACCAGTCGGGAACGCGGTACACATGATTGTTTTGCACAGCTTTCATATTTTTCCATAATGAGCTCTGCTGCAAATCATTGTACAACGCTTCGCCCTGCTTGTCGCCGCCCTGCACAATGGCGCCTACATCCAGTAAGATATAGTCCGGATTGATCTCAGGCAGCGTCTCCAAGGAAATCGTTTGGTTAACCCCTTCGATGGCCGACACCTGCGGAGGAGCCTTCAATCCGAGATCATGATACAGAAGCGTTCCGGTCAGCTGCCGCTCTCCGTACAGCCTGTATTCCTTTTTGAGCACGCGAATGAACATGACAGTCTCGTCCGGTCCGATCCGCTCGCTCATCTGCTTCTTCGCCTCTTCCACCTTCGCCGAATATTGCGCGATCCATTCGTCGGCCTGACTCTCCCGGTTCAGCATTTGTCCCAGTTCCCGCAGCGCGGTCTGCCAATCTTTCGGCGTCACCGATACAATGATGGTCGGAGCGATTTGGGTCAGGCTGTCATAATCGAGCTTCTGCACATCCGTCCCTATGATCAGATCCGGCTGGGCAGCCAGAACCGCTTCCAGGTTCGGCGTATCTCCCAGATTTATGGCCTCTTTCAATGGATTGCCGTCCATATAAGAAATTTCCGTCGTACCGGCATAGCTTCCCGTCGCAACGGGCTTGATTCCCAGGGCAAGCAGCGAGTCGGCCACCCGATAGTCCAATGCGGCAATCCGTTTGGGTTCGGCCGGAATCGTCGCTTCCCCTTTTAGATGCTTGACCGTCCTTGTTGCAGGCGTTGTATCGTCGGTGGTTCCCTTGCCCGAATCTCCGGCTGGAGCGGCGGCTTGATTTTCCGAAGCACCGCACCCGCCGAGCAGACCGATGATCATTACTGCTGCAAGGAGCAGTGCCGGAAATTTGCGTTTAAATATTTTCAAGTTATAAACCCCTCCGAATCAAATATATGATAACGATTCTCATTATCAAATATTCAGGCACCTAATGTCAACCTTTTTCTGCATTTGAATCTGGAGAAACGGCAACGAACGCCTTTGTACCCCGAATTTCAGCTTTGTACGATCCAAATTCAGAAATTGAGGGTACAAGATCAATCGGAAGATCATTGCCGCCTGGAGCGTCTTTGATCGGCTCATGGTTTTAATTGATGGAGATTTTGCTTTTTGGCGCTAGCCGATAACCGGCAAGCTCTGCTCCGGCGGCACCGCCAGCGTATCCCGATTCATATCCTGAATTCGGATATGTTTATGGTCCGCTCCGCCGCCAGCGAACGAATTATCAGCAATTGTCACGTCACTGCAGGCCCTCAAGTGAATTATATCCGGAATAGCCGATGATTCTCCAGTTACGGAAACTTCATTGTGCGTGAAGCTTAATTGCCGTGTGCTCTTGGCACCCAGAACCGCTGCGTCAGCCGTCAGAAAATAATTGCCTTCTATACGGATATTGGCATGGACAGGCTTATCCGCATGAACTTCCGTGTTCTCGGGCGCGATATAAATAACGGGATTGCTGCTGCTCCCGCACTCGATAAAACGGTTGCCGCGAATCGCAATATCCTTCACCCTGCCGGATTCATACCAGCTCTCTGCATCATCGGCAACCAGCACGCCGCTCATGGTCATGCGTTCAAAGTGATTATTTTCGATTACAACCCTCCGGCGCGTCGTCACAAGTACGCCCCGGGTGGGAACCCGTGCAAAATAATTATTCGTAATTTCAACCTCAGGCGTCCAGGTTATATTTTCCACAACATCGCCAGGCACTATCCCCTCCGGAGCAGGCTCGCTTAAGGTAAGCAGGATCTCCCGAGGATTGACGGCCTTAACAGCCTTTACTACATTCCCGGCATAGGCGGCAAGCGAGCTGCTTCTGACAAATTCAATTTCATCGCCGGGAAAGAAAGCGTCAAAGCCGTAGCTTTGCGGATGCATGAACCGCAGATGCAATTGGTCAGGCGCAGGCGTACCGATAATCTGCAAATGCGTGCCATGCACATTAATCGGATCGTCATGCCCTCCGATGAACCGGCTGCTGCTGATGCTCACGCTGCCCCGGCAGCCTGACAAGTGAATGAAATCGGCGAAGGCCGCGACCGTTCGGCCGGTCTCCGGACGGGGAGCCAGATTCAGCCGGTCAAAGCTCAGATTCTCGCTGTACTGGCATACGATGCCCAGCCCATGCATAAAGTGCATGCCAACATTTTCCCAGATTATGTCGCGGCTCTTCAGAATAAAGGCTCCGACCTGATCGCGCAAGCCGTCGCGAACCTGCAGAACCCGACCCACAACCTGATTCGGGGCAGCCTCCATATGCAGCCGCAGCCGGTAAGGCTCAAGCTCTTCAACACGGACGGCCTTCTCCATCAGATTATCGATCCTCCAGGTCTTGTCGATAACCGGATCATATTCCTGCATGGGACCTTCCCGGAAACGCCAGCCGTCGCCAAGAAAATACAGCCTGCCCGCTTCAAGCTCATAACGGAAATCGGGATGGATCCTGACATCGAAATAATCGCTCCCGCTTTCCTCGATGGTCATCTCCGCGACGGTCGGCCTTTCGTACTCTGTATGGACACCGCTGATTGTGACATTCTCGCAGGAATCGATCACAATCATCGTCTGTTTGCCATGGAAGACGAACAGGGAGCCGTTCCCTTCCAATACTACATCCTTCACGCCTTTGAACAGGATCCCGACCGTCTTGGTCACATCCGGATTCTCTTCCTCACTGGCCGTGTTGGAAATGTAATAAGGCGTTCTGGTCGCGTGCTCCGGGTGAAAATCATACCGCCCTGTCTGGCATTCCAGCATGACTGGCCCTTCAATTAGGGAAGCAGCCTCAATCGCACGCTGCATCGGAACCATGGCATCCACCCCGGAATCCGGCAGCACGCCATAGTCGGTAAGCTGGATGACTGCGGCAGCTGGAAATGTTCCCTTTTCCTTAGTTGGCATTCTATGAACCATCCTTTGTTTGATTGTATATGTTCTGTGAACAGGCCGGGGAGCCGGCGCTTGACGAAATAAACCAAGCTTGAAAAATTAATAGGGCCGTTTTTCAACAAGGAGCTGGCTGTTTCCGGTCCGTCACATCGATGACAAGGATAATCAAAATACCACCCTGGTCACCATTTGCGAAGCTGGAAATCCGCCATTGATTTGAGATTGAGCTCCAGGACAATAAGAAGGATTCCGCATATGATAGGCGGAATCCTCCCTTAACGAAAATTATTTATTGATTTTCGCCATTTCGGCGTTTACTTCTGTAATCGCCTGCTGAAGCCCTTTGCTGTCGTAACCCTTCAGGGTTTCCTGCCACATTTTGACCGGATCGTCCTTGCCGAGAATCACTCTTGTGAAATCATCGTCGAAGTTGATGCCAGAGAGCTTATCCTTCGCCGGCGTGGACATCGTATAAATTTCAAAAGCGGTTGGAATCGCCTTGGCGTTCGTCATCTGCCAGTTCAATTCGTCCTGGACAAATTGCACCGATTCATCGCCGAATGCCGCTCTGTTCGCCTCGCTGTCCTCCAGCGTGCTTGCATTCCTCCAGGCAGCCAGCTGCGAGATAATATCCAGGGACGGATACTCCTCCTTCAGATCAACATATTGGCCTTTATCGTCTTTTGGACGGGTAATCGTATATTTGTCTCCATCCTTCGTATAATCCTTGCCTTCGATGCCATAGTTGTACAGATCCTGGGCTTCAGGCGAAAGCAGCCAGTCATAGATGCGCAGGATGCGGTCAAGCTTCTTGTCATCGACATCGGCGTTAATCATCGTTTCAGACCACCATGTGTTTGTCGTATGACGGTAGATATTGCCGTCCGCCGCAGGCCACAGATGAAGCAGCTTGACGTGGTCATCGAATTTTTCACCCGGATTGTTCTTTTCCCACTCTGCCTTAACGCCGGTTGCGCCTTTGATGGAATCCACGTTAAACGACAAAGCGCCCGCCTTGTTCTGGTAGAACTTCTGGTTTGCTTCTCCCGCCTTCTCAACCGCAAAATCCTGATCGAGACCGCCGTCCGTATACAATTTGCGGGCCTGCACCATAACCTGCTCAATCTGCTTGGAGGCATAGAACGGAATCCATTTGCCGTCTTCCTTCACCCAGCTTGAATTGTCGAACTGCGGGAATGTAGGGATAAATACATATTTAAAATAGCCGAGCGTATTCATAACGACACCGGTTGTATCGTTCTTGCCGTTGCCGTCCGGATCCTGATCCGCAAACGCTTTCATCATGGCTGCAAATTCGTCGAAATTTGTTGGATCCTTAATGCCCAGCTTATCCATCCAGTCTTTGCGGACGAAAAGCGCGCGGTCAACCGCCCACAAATCGGTGTTCGGATAAGTCATGCGCGGAATCGCATACAGCTTCCCGTCCTTATAGATTCCTTTCACGTCTTCCGCCTTGGCAACCTTCTCCACATTCGGGTACGCGCCAAGGTCGTCCGGCAGCGCATGAATCAGCTCCTGATTCACCCAGTCATTGTACGTAGCCGGATTATCGTTGGTGATGCTGTGTGTAATGATATCCGGAAGCTGTCCGGCTGCCGCCCACACCTGGGATTTCTCCTTATAGTTATCCCATCCGATATCCATTGGCTTCAGAGTAACGTTGAAATCCTTTTCAATCTTTTGCAGCACCTCGTCATTCTTCCCGAAGCCTACGCCGATCCCCCACCAGGACAGGGAAATATCCATATGCTCCGCAAACGGATTATCTGCCGCAGCCCCCGTATCCGTCTGGTTTGCGGCATTTGACGAATTCGACGCATCTGCCGCCGGCTGATTATTCCCCGTGTCATTGCTGCCGCAGCCGGCAATCAGCGTAACCATCAAGGCGGCGATTAAACACAACAGGACCTGCAGTTTTGCTTTCTTCATGTTCTACGTATCCCCTTAATCTTATTTTTTTATAATAAAAGCCTTACGCTTCTATCATCCCTTGATCGAGCCGATCATGACGCCCTTGGAAAAATATTTCTGCAGGAAAGGGTACAGGCAGACAATCGGGAGCACACTGACGACCAGAACCGCCATTTTCAGCATTTCCGGACGAAGCTGTGAATTTTGCGCGACAACCGAGCTTACATTGATTCCTGACAGCAGCTGCTGGTAATTGGTCAGCAGCTCCCGCAGCAGCGCCTGAAGAGGAAGCAGCTGCACATCGGTCATGAACAGGACGCCGTACCACCATTCATTCCAGCGGTCAACCGCATAGAAAAGCGCGATGGTGGCGATCATGGGCTTCGATATCTGCAGAATGATTTTATAGAGAATCTGAATCTCGTTGGCTCCGTCGATCTTGGCCGATTCCTCTAGTGCTGCCGGCAGCGTCCGGAAAAAAGCGATACAGATGATCAGATAGAAGGTATTGACGGCCACCGGTAAAATCATGACCAGCAGATTGTTGATAAGGCCGAAATTTTTCATCATCAGGTAGAACGGAATCAGGCCGCCATTGAAAAACATCGTGAACAGGATGGCCGACATAATAAACTTCCGTCCGGGAAATCCGTTTTTGGAAAGCACATAGGCGCCCGACACGGTGACCAGCATGTTTAAGGCCGTGCCTGCTGCAGTCACGAACAGCGTGACGTAGAAAGCTTTCAGAAACCGCGGCTCGTGAAAAATGTAGCTGTAGGCCGAGAAGTCAAAGGTCGTCGGGATCAAATATACGACCTGCTTGGAGATCTCCACCGTGTTGCTGAATGACATCAGAATGACGTTGTAGAACGGAAATATCGTGCAGAGGGTCAGCAGCATCAAAATCGCATGGATAATGATATCCGCCGCATTCAGTTTGCCCCGTCTCTGCGCCCATTGTGCATTTTTCACATCAGGCGCCTTGTTTTTTTGATTCAATGCCGGTTCCATTACACCAACCCCTCCCCGCCCAGTCGTTTGACAATAAAGTTGGCGAAATACAAGAGCGCGAAATTAAGGACAGCCTTGAACAGCCCGACTGCCGTCGTGACCCCGAAGCTTAAGCCGTCGCCAAACGCGGAGCGGTACACATACGTATCGATGATATCGCCTGTTTTATAGACGCCGGGATTGTAGATGTTGAAAATTTGCTCAAAACCGCCATTCATCGCATTGCCCACAGCAAGAATGAGCAGGATCGCCGCCGTACCGCGGATAGACGGCCATGTGATAGCCTTCAACTGCTGAAACCGGCTTGCGCCGTCCACGTAAGCGGCTTCATACAGCTCCGGGTTGATGCCGGCAATGGCAGCCAAATAAATAATCCCGCTCCAGCCTACTTCCTTCCACATATTGGACAGGAAGACGATCGGCCGGAACAATCCGGGATCGGTCAGAAACGTATGCTTCTCAAAGCCAAGCGCGGAGATGATCTGGTTCAGCACGCCCGATTCGCCGAGAAAGTTAAGCATAATCCCGCTTATAATAACCCAAGAGATGAAATGCGGAAACGTATATACCGTCTGGTAAAATTTCTTCAGCTTCTCCTTCATCACTTCATTGATGAGCAATGCCAGAATGATGGCCGCCGGAAACTCGATGACGATCCTTCCCAGGCTGATGATGATGGTATTGTTGAACGCCTGCCAGAAATCGCTCTGTTTGACCAGCTCCCCAAAGTTGGCCAGTCCCACCCACGGGCTTTGCAAGATGCCCGCTTTGATATGAAATTCCTTGAAAGCGAGCAAAATTCCATACATCGGAAAGTATTGAAAGAGCAAATAATAAAGTACGGTAGGAAGGAGCAGAATGTACAGGAACCTGTGCTTGTAAATGCCCTTCCCTAATAATTTTTCCATCTTGGACCTCCTCGTAAGCGTTACCATGACCTCGTCATTTATTATCGCCCCTGCCGGCCCAATGCGTCTATGCACGCAATTTATGGTTTTGGAGCCGAAAATAAAGCGCTCACAAAAAAAGAAAACTTTCCCGGAAAGTTTTCTAAAGATAATCCATATGGATTCTAAAAATAATGCATAGCCGGGAGCGTCACTCCCGGTCATTGCGGTATTGGCTGGGTGTCGTCCCCGTCATTTTTTTGAAAATGCGGGCAAAATAAAAATAGTCCTGATAACCGATTTTCTCGGCAATCTCCTGGATGGAATATTGTTCATGATCCAGAAGCTCGCGTGCGTAAGCGATGCGCAGTCTGGAGATATAGGCGGTGAAGGTTTCTCCGACCTCTTTCTTGAAGAGCTGGCTGATATAGCTCGGATTCATAAAAAACTGATCGGCCAGGCTTTGCAGCGACAGCTCCTGGGTGAAATGGTCCGTAACAAAGCGGAGAATGGCGTTGAAGGTCCGGTTCTTGGTTTCAACGGACAGCGGGTCGGCGGTGCCGGAATAACCGGTGGCGAGCGATTCCAGTTCATCCAGCATCGCAAATACATGCTCATATGACTGGACCAGCTGCTCGTAGCTGTACAGACTGCTTTCCGTCTGTCCCAGCTTGAACAGGAACGAAACCGTCATATTATACACCTGAAAGGCATGCCGGATAGACAGAGCCTGCGCTCTGAACAGCTCCCCAATCCGTTCAAAAACGAGATGAATGGCCGGATTGTCCTTGTCGCGGACTGCGCTGCTCATATCCACCATATACCGGTTCAGTTCCTGATCCCGGAACGGCTGCTGATCATAGACTGCGGGCTTCCCAGTAACAAAAAATTGATGCGCAAGCATATCGGCGCCTGAGATTGCGTCCCTGATCTCGCCCAAATCCGTTATTTTGCCGCTGAAGCCGATTCCTCTGATTCCTTGCGGGACGCCCGTCCTCCATTTGTCCCTGAGGGCTGCCGCCTGACGCTCTTGAAGCAGGAAGGCGGTTTTGGCGGTGCCGATTTTCAGCTTGATGACGGGCCCCTGGATGCCTTCAAGCTCGGAAGAACCGACGGAGACAACAGCTGCAATGCCTGCGCTGCTCCAATCGGAGATCCCCTCCTTCTCCAGCTCCTGCTGCAGCTTCAACTGATTCCCGGCGCTGGGATCCTCCAGCAGATGGATAAGAGAAGAATCGCGCGCAGGACTTGCGACCGCATGCATCCGGCTTATTTTCGCCAGCACGCCGTTGATCTCGATTTCATCAAAGGGCTTCAGGCAATAAGCCAGAGCCCCGTGCGTCAGCGCTTTCTGCGCATAGGCAAACTCGGCGTAACCGCTTACGACGACAAAATGGATGGGAAAGGCCAGGCTTCTGGCCCGCTGGATCAGCTCCAGGCCGTTCATTTCCGGCATCCGGATATCCGTAAAGACGACATCGGGCTTAAGCCTGTTCATCGCCCCAAGCGCATCCACCCCATTGTAGGCCTGGCCGACCACCTCGAAGCCGTGGCGCTGCCAATCGACCATATCCTTCAAGCTTTCCACGACCCAATTCTCGTCATCGACAATCAGCACTTTAAGCATTCAGCTCTCTCCTCCCCGCAATGGTCAGCTCGATGGCTGTTCCGCTGCCAAGCGTACTCTCCACACGCATGCCGCATGCCTCTCCAAACATAAGCTTGATCCGGTTATTGACATTGACCAGCCCGATGCTCCTCTGCTCCTCGTCTTCTTCCGCAAGAGCGGACGGCGGGGCAGCCAGAAGGGCGCGCAGCTCCGTAAGACGGACAGGATCTATGCCCATGCCGTCATCCACGATTCTGACGACAAGACTTCCCTGCCCGTCGACGAATCCCCGTATCTCCAGAAGCCCGTGCTTCAAACGGGGCTCAAATCCGTGATAGACCGCATTTTCCACGAGCGGCTGCAAAATCATCTTCGGAACCCGGTACGCTAGAGCCTCTTCCGTACATTCATAATCGACGGAGAAACGGTCCTTGAAGCGAATCTGCTGAATGCTGACGAACGATTTGATGATGCCCAATTCCTCGCTGAGCGGAACCATTCCCGTTCCCTTGATGCTGTATCGGAAAATACTCGACAAGGCGCGCGTCATCGTTTTGATCTGGTTCTGCTTGTTGACGACGGCGATCCCCGTAATCGCTTCCAGCGTATTGTACAGGAAGTGGGGATTGATCTGGCTTCTCAGGAAAGCCAGCTCGGATTTCTTCTTCTCCAGCTCGATGCCATACAACCTCGTGTTGGTCTCGATCAGACGCTGCGTCAACTGGTCGATTTCGTCCAGCATGCTGTTCAGCTCCGAGGCCATGATGCTGATTTCCATATAGCCCTGGAGGGAAATTCTTTTTTTGAACTTCAGCAGGTCCCCGCGCTTGACGGTGGTCATGAAGAACATTATTTTTTTCAGCGGCCGGAGAATATTATTAATAATAAACATGAAGGGGATCGCCAGAATCAGCAGGCAGATGGCCAGAATCAGCAGCTCCTGCCTGCGGATGTCGAGCAGATCGCGCAGCAGCTCATCCTTGGGAGCCATGCTCAGAATGCTTCCGTCGATGTCCGGGAGACTTTGCCTTTGCATCACATAGAGCTTGTTGTTCCATTGAAGCGCTTTATCGCTTCCGTCTGAAGTGCCGCTGGGCAAACCCGTCAACTGGGTGCCTACGCTTACATTTTGCAGATTGCTCGTAATCACCTTCTGGTCCCGGTCCAGCAAATAAATTTGCGTGTTGGTCTGCTTGGAGGAATAATCCTGCTCGCCGACCAGCGCCTTCGGATCCACGATGAAGAACATCGTGCCGACCCGCGTGTTGAACAGCTCGCCCTGCTTCATGTAGTAAATGCTGGTGGCGAAGACCAGTCCCTCTTCCCCTCCGAATAGCGTTCCGAACCGCTGCACACCCGAGTAATAGGCATTTACCTTGGGCGGAACGGCATCTCTGAGTGCGGATACATACTTGTTCCCGCCGTACAGATCCACCCACTGCCCGTTATTTCCGGAGAGGACGATATCCAGAATGCCCTCCTTCAGCTCTCGTTGGCTGATGAACAGCTTGTTTAATTTTTTGAACATGTCGTATTTGAGCAAAGCATTCTTCTCCACCAGGTAGTTCTGGACTTCCTCATTGTAGGATATATTTTGCATCAGCCTGTAAATGACATCCTTGTTGGAGGTTACATTCTTCTGGATCTCCGATATCGTCTGCTTGACATATTCCTCATGATTCCGGGTAATCATCCCGGACATGGTGGAGTAGCTGTGAAAAATAATAATCAGGATCACAATGATGAACGAACCCGCCAATATAAACAATTGCGAGCGGATCGACAATCTTCTCAGGAAGGCCAAGCCCTCATCCCCGTCCTTATAGAGTAACTATTGCTTTTATATCGCCTATTATTACGTTAAGCGGCGGACAACGTCAATCCATCGGAAAAACAAGGATATGAAGAAACGGATTCTCACTGTTGATCATCGCGATTATTGCTTCTACCGCTTTACCCTGATCTTCCTTTTGCGCAGCATCAAATGCTTGATAAAAAGCTTCATAAATGGGGGCATTTCCGGCATTGGTTCAGCCAGTTTTCTCGAATGCCCCCTAAATCCGGGTTAAAAGACACCTGGTTCTACATTCGTTGTTTTGATTCCAAATGTGCAAGTTCAGCAGCGCCTGCCTCCAGGTGTAAAATAATATAAATCCAGATTTTGTCAGGTGAACGCTCTATGTAATATGACATAACGTAGTCATATTATACAGGTTATACTTTGAAGTGAAATCAACGATGAAAGGAAGACAATACATGATGAATAAATGGCCAAAACCTATTGAAACATATTTCCATGCAACAAATTTCCCTGACCCGAATGCTTTTCTTGCCATCTTTGCAGAGGACGCTATTGTTGTTGATGAAGGGAAGGAATACAGCGGGAAAGCCTCCATCAAAGAATGGTGCGATCATCAGCATTTTTCTACCAAACTTACTATAGAAATTATGGATGCGAAAGAGATCAATAATGAAACTGTGGTCACAGCTGCGGTGGATGGCGATTTTGATAAATCAGGTCTGCCGGAGCCCCTCTTGCTTGATTTTCATTTTATTCTCAGAGATGAGTTTATTTCACAATTAACCATTGTATTTACACCTAATAAATAGCTGCAGACCGAGGAGAGAATCTAATGGAAACGAAATACGATCCGGAATTAAGTGTAGTGTTAGACACTATGAAGGCTTTGAAGCTTGATCATTCCGAAGAAACCAGAAGCATGATCAAGGAAATGCTATTGGCATCGACACCGGTTATAGATGAATCTGTTTCTATAGAAGACCGATTCATTCCAGGTCCTGAAGGGGGGGCAGATATTCGCATAAGAATTTATAGACCAGCCGTAAGAAACGAGATCCTTCCCGGGACCCTATGGATACACGGCGGGGGATATGTTGTTGGCAATCCAGAAATGAATGATGATCTATGTTCACTTTTTGTTACAGAAGCTCAATGTGTCGTTGTTTCCGTAGATTATCGATTGGCTCCCGAAAATCCTTTTCCGGCTCCATTGGAAGACTGTTATACAGCATTAGAATGGTTTGCTGAACATGCAGCTGATCTGGGAGTGGACGCCTCTCGTCTTGCTGTCGCAGGGAACAGTGCAGGCGGCGGATTAACAGCAGCAGTTTCATTATTGGCAAGAGATCGTCAAGGTCCTTCGTTAATATTCCAAATGCCTCTCTATCCCATGATTGACGATCGAAATACAACTCCATCCAGTCATGCAATCGTAGATGAACGAATATGGAATCGGGAATTAAACCTAAAGGGGTGGGCCATGTACCTGGGAGAAGATCATCGGGGTGAAGTATCACCCTACGCGGCCGTATCTCGCGCTACTGATTTATCAGGATTACCTCCAACCTATACCTGCGTTGGAGAATTAGAACCCTTTCGTGATGAAACGATCGATTATATCGCACGGCTTAGCCGTGCCGGCGTCCCAACTGAATTCCATCTATATCCTGGATCTTTTCACGGTTTTGAAATAGTCGTTCCTCAAGCGGAAATCAGCAAACGTGCCAAAGCACAATATGTCGACGCATTAAAGAGAGCTCTTCATAAAAATTAATATATAGGTTGTCGACAAGACCCTGATTTCGGGGCCTTGTCTTGTTTTGTGTTTGAATACTGTATAACAGTTTTTTTGCCTGAATTAAAAAGACCGCCTTAACCTGCCTGCTTGGACAGGCGGTTGGCGATCTTTTTTTTGTTTCCGTCCCCATAGCCGGCAACAGCGATGTCCGTGGAACGCTTTGGCGTCGGCGAAACTTCGTCAGCAGACACCTCATGTCATTCATATCTAAAATTGGATATATAGTGTATATCCTACTGGAGGCTTTTCGGCTGCGGAAAAGCCAGCAGCTTGCCTTTGGTCTGCACAACGATCATCCCGTCTGCAGCAAAGGTCGGCCCGAATACGCGGCCGTAGGTCAGCAGCTGCTCGACCGGTTCGGCTTTGAGCAGGTCGATGGCAATCAGACGCCCGTCGGTCTGGGCGACATACATGCCGCCTCCAATCAAATCGATGCGGGCAATAGGATTGGAGAGGCCTCCATTATAGAAGACTGGCCCCTTGTTGGCCAGCTTGACGCCAAGAATACTTTGACTGTCCGAGAAGATCAGCCGCCCTTCAAAGGGGCCAAGCGCATAACGGACATCGCCGGCTGCCGGAGACAGATAGGTCTGCTTCACGGCTTCGGCGGGAACCTCATTCCGGGGATATGCGTATACCTTCATCCCCACCGCGATATAGACTTGATTGCCGCTGATCCAGGCTGTTCCGGGAGAATAGAATTCCTCTTTATCCAGATCGATATTTTCCGGATTATAATCGACGGACTTTATCGCCTTCCCGTCCTCAATGCCCAGGGTATCGAGCGTGACCAGCATGCCTTTATCGATAATCGTCTGCTGCCGCTGCACAATAATCGTATCGTTCTCAACCGCAATCGGAAAGCTCTTGTTCATCTTCTGCCAGGCCTCTTTGCCTGTATCTTGATTGAATGCATGGAGCACTTCGTAGGAATACGCACCCGACTCGATGTTGGACGCGAATATGCGCTCCCCGGCAAATAACAGCGGCCCCGGCAGCGGCTCCTTATAGTCATCGCGCCACAGGAAGGAGCCGTCTGAGACCTGGTAGGCCTGGATGTCTCCATTCAGAGCGTACAGCTGTTTCCCATTCACATACAGCTGCGAAGTGCCTTTGCTCGGCACGGCGGATGTCCACAGCTTCTTGCCCGAAGCGGCGTCAACCGCGTACAGCACTCCGCTGTTCGACACGACATATACATGTCCGCTCTCATACACAACGGTTGTTTTGAGGCTGCTGCCGAAGGACCACAGCTTCTTCCCGGTTGTGGTTTGCACCGCCAGCAATTGGCCTCCCTGGATCAAAAACAGCTTGTTCTCCCCGGAGGCCACCACGCCGCCGCCCATGGACATATCATCCACAGGCTTATCCATGGCGATTGCCCAGTAATCCTTCACAGTTTTGGTCTGTACAGGGGTATCGACATTATTGCCCACATAAGAGGTATGCGGATCGACGCCCGCATAAGCAGCGGAGCCTGCAAGCATAGAGATGGAAACTGCAGCCGCTGCCAGTGTTAAAATGGTTCTCCTCAGCAGCGATTTTCTGATAGAAAGCATTCTATTCGCTCACCTGCCTTATCCTAGTCATCTGGCGGAAATACGATTTCATTCATTTTAACATAATTAAGTACCTCCTGAATGAATCTGCATATAAGCGGAGCATGAAGGAATTTTAACCTTTCTCATAGTAGAACAAAAAACGGCAAGGGCTCCGCCGTCTGTAAGACAACGATACCCCTGCCGTATATTATGATGAAGCTCATCTACCCGGAATAACAGGTTAAACATTAACCCTGCGAATGAACCAGCTGATTGATGATTCGCACCGCCCGCTCCGATCCCGAACGCTGCTCTTCCAGTCCTTCGTACTCCACGGACAACCAGCCGTCGTAACCCGTCTCCGCCAGCTTGCCCACAAGAACTGCAGCCGGAACATCGCCTTCGGTAGGAACGGTTCCCACATAAGGATCGCCGGCGATGGAGCGGTACACACCTTCCGTCTCTTCCGGTCCAACCTTGCGGAAGTCCTTGGCATGTACATGATGAATGTACGCTGATACCTGATTGAAGGCTTCCACGGGCTGTTCGTCAACAAGCAGAAAATTGCCCATATCAAAGGTGCTCCGCAGTGCGGAGGAGCCGACTGCTTCAATCAGCTCTACGACCTGGTCTCCCCTGCCTGCAAAGATGCCGTGATTCTCCAGACAGAGCGTGACCCCTTTGGATTCAGCATAATCCGCACCCTGCTTCAGACCGTCCACAATCCAGCCTTTTGCCTGCTCGTAGCTGATGCCATCCCTCTTGTCGCCCGCGAATACACGTACGACCCTGGCGCCAAATTCCACCGCCATATCGACGGAGCGCAGGATATCCTGCACCTGCGCCTCTCTCGCGGCGGCATCGGTCTGGACAAGATTGTTGCAGGCCCCGAAACAGGCAAGCTGGATGCCTGTACGGGCAAGCGCATCGCGGACAGCAGGAATATCCGTCTCCTCATTCCAAAATACGCTGAGCAGTTCAACCCCCTGCGCACCCGTAGAGGCTGCAAAATCGATAAAGTCGGCATTGGTCCATGATTTGTCAAATAAATATTTGTGGCAGCTCCAGACACTAAGCGATGTTTTCATAGGTTTCGTGCAGCTCCTCTTTCGTTTCTTGGGGAGAACCGGCGCTAACGGTAGGCGTTGATAAACTCGACGGCGCGGCGGATATCCAGCTCCGGCTTGTCGCCAACCTCGCGTTCAATCGTCAGATAGCCGCTGTAGCCGATTTCCTGAAGCGCGGCAAAGTAAGCCTTGAAGTCAACCATGCCTTCGCCAAGCGGCACTTCTTCAAAATCCGCGCCTGAAGCAGCCATCTCGGCAATATGTTCATGGCTCATGGCGTCGTAGCCAAGAAATCCGTAGACCTTGCGCGGGTCCACGATACGCAGCCGTTTGCCATCCTTCACATGCGTATGCACGATGTAATCCTTCAGCGTATGGACGCCCTGAACCGGATCATCTCCTGTCACCATGACCATATTGGCAGGATCGAAGTTGACGGAAACGCCGTTCGTGCTGAGCGTGTCGAGAAAGCTCTTGAGATGGGCCGCTGGCTCCGGTCCGGTCTCAATCGCAAAATAGGCATTCATGCTTTTCGCATAACGGCCGAGCTCGTCGCAGGCTTCCTGCATCGCCTCATAGATTGCGCCTCTGCCTTCATGCGGCACAATGCCGATATGGGTGGTGACGATATCCGTGCCAAGCTCGACCGCCAGATCGAGAATGCGCTTGGATTTCTCAATCTTGACCGCATTGGCTGCGCGGTCCTGGAAGCCATGGCCGCCCAGATCGCCGCAGAGCGCGGAAATATCCAGCCCCAATCCGCCGATCATGCTGCGCAGCTCGCGCCTGTCCCCAGCGGACAGGTTGGCAGGGTCCATTTCGCCGGAAACGGCATAAATTTGCACGCCTTCCGCCCCGACTTCTTTTGCTTTCAACAAGCCATCGCGAACGCCAAGATTGAAGCTGTCCACAATGACGCCGATTTTATTCGTTAATTTCATCATGGTCTCTCCTTTCATGGTAGAGCATCAGTCAAAATGAATTTCTTTGCCCTGGCCCGCCGACTCATAGATTGCTGACAGCAGCTTTGTAATTTCCACGCCGTCCTGCACCGGACTGAGCGTCTCCGCCGTGCCCAGGCAGCTGTTGATGAACGTGGCGATTTCCTGGCCAAAGGCCTGCTGGAAATCAAAACCCAAATGATCGACCTGTGGCGCGATATTTACGATGGTATTGTGGCTTTCCGTCATAATCGCAAGCTCCGGCTCCAGTTCTGCGCCGCCTTTATCGCCATAAAGCTTGACCGTCAGCTCATCCTTCCTGGCATGCAGCGTAAAGCTGACGTCCACGAACAGCGACGCGCCATTCTCGAAACGGATCAGCGCATTGGCCATATCCTCGACATCATTGCGCTCCGCGTCGTAATCGGCAGCTTTATAGAAAGAAAGATTCTGCACATTCGACCGGTTGCCCAGCTTGCGGTAAGTGTTGCCGCTGACGGATTTGACCTTCGGCTTGCCCATCAGATACCAGCATACATCGATAATATGGACGCCAAGATCGATAATCGGCCCGCCGCCGGAGCGTTCCTTATCAGAGAACCAGCCTCCCGGATTGCCCAGCCTGCGCAGACATGAAGCTTTGGCATAGTAAATTTCGCCAAGATCGCCGGCATCAATGAAGCGGCGCAATACTTCCGTATTGGAGGCATAGCGGCGGACAAAACCGACCTGCAGCAGACGGCCGGACCGCTTTACCGCTTCCTCCACTCGGAGCGCGTCGGCGACCGTCTTGCACAGCGGCTTCTCGCACAGGACATGCTTGCCGGCTTCCAGCGCAGCGATGCTGATCTCGGCATGCGTATTGTTCCATGTACATACGCTGATGGCGTCAATCTCCGGATCGGCCAGCAGCTCCCGGTAATCCGTGTATACCTTCTCGGCCCCGTATTTGGAAGCAGCCTCCTTCGCCCGTCCTTCATTCAGATCGCAAATCGCAACCAAACGCGCATCCGGATTGGCCGCGTAAGCCCCCAAATGCGCGCTGGAAATGGAACCTGCACCGACAACACCAATATTCAACTTCGTTTTCCGAGCCTGAATTGTCATTCATTCCATCCTTTCACCCTGGTTTGAAACCGGATATAATAAGTTCATGAACGTCATGATTAATTCATCTGCATGGGACGTTTGTAATAACGTTCACCTTAATCCTTACGATAACACGGCTTCGGCGGAGGGAGAATGCACGTTATGCCAACATACATGGATTATATGATCAGCCCGCTGCCGATCCGGATATTCCAGTGCATGGTTGACCACAGCAAGCTCAGCGTCAAATCGCTGGTGATTCTGCATGCCGGCCATCTGCCGGGCCGGACGCTGCAGCGCAACGGAACCACCTTCGACCATTGGGCCTTCGTCTATATCGGAGCCGGACGCGGTTATTACCAGGCCGGAGACGGTCCGCGCCAAACGGTAGAAGCCGGGGCCATGTTCTGCCTGTATCCGGGCACGACGTTTTATTATGGGCCGGATCAGGACGGATTTTGGGACGAGTATTATTTTACCCTGGAGGGGGAGCGGGTGCAGGAATGGCTGGCGAATTGGTGCCAGCAGCCGGAGACCGTCAAGACGATCGGCATTGAGGAGGCTTTTTTCAGCAAAATGGAGATGGTATTCATGCTCATGGAGAGCGGCATACCGGCCAATCAGGACCGTGCGTCGCTGGCGCTTGAAGCGCTGCTCTACGAGATGGCGGACCGTGCGCGCCAACCGGCTGCCACCAGCCGCAGCCTGTTCGTCCACAAGCTGATCGGCGATCTGACCGATTCGGTCTACCAGCCGCTGGACAGTGCGGCGGTCGCTGCCCGCCATCATATCTCGATCCCGACGCTGCGGCGTATGGTGCATGAATACACAGGTTATCCTTTGGGCGAGTTCGTGCATCGGCTGAAGGTCGCCGAAGCGAAGATGCTGCTGCTGCGGACGGACAAGACGCTCAAGGAAATTGCCGCCATGCTGGGATACGCGGACGTCTTCTATTTCTCGCGGCTGTTCAAGAAAGTCGCCGAGGTGTCGCCGAGGACATACCGCGCCCGCATGGGGTGAGCCTTTTCCTTAATCCCGCTCTTCCAGATTCCTCTGCAAATATTGCTCCAGCGTGTTGGTGATTTCGAACACCGTGTGCGCCAGATCATAGTTCTCAAAAGCATGCTCGCATCTTGCTTGCGCGATCATATCTGTCTCATAACGGCCCAGGCGCTGCTCGATGACCTCCCCGCCGATTCCCTTCTGCTGCTGGCGCTGTTCAACCGTCTGACGATCGGCGTAAATGAACAAACGGATCAACTGATTGTCATAGGTCTGTTTGAGCATTTCCGCACCTTCGGGATTAAGCACCAGGTAGACGCTTCCATTATTTTTGAAGCTGCGCTGGATATCACTGCCCCGAAGTCCATAGAGATTCGAATTTATCGTCACACTTTCAATAAAATCACCGCTTGCATCCAGCTCTTCGTACAGCTCCGGAGTAATGAAATGGTAATCCTGACCGTTGACTTCCCCTGGTCTGGACTTGCGAGTCGTATACGACAGCACCTTTGTCAGACCAAGGGTAGAACCTACGCTATCTGCAATTGTTTTACGCCCCGATCCATCCGGTCCGGTAAATACAAATATAAAAGCGCGATCTTGGGAATCTGCCATCCTCATTACCTCCTTTGACTCTATATTACCTATATTCAGCGAGGAGCTGGAAAATCCTTCATTTTACGGAGAAGAGGATAACGGTCCCGCCATCGCAAGGAATACATTCATACTTCACACATTCATGGAGCCACTCGCCGCGAATCGTAAAAAAGCGTGTTATCCAGAAGCTCTGGACAACACGCTCGAATATTCTAGTGATTCTTTTCTCAAGTTCCCGGATTGGTAAGCGGATCGGCATTCGTTAATTCATTGACCTCTTCGAATGCGATTTGGCCGTTCTCTCCGATTGTCATTTCAAACACAATCCAGTAGATTTCACTGCCGGTGCCCTCCGGTACTGTATAGACCTGTGTCGGTTCAGTCACAGCGCCTCTGAACACTTCAATCCTGGCGCCGGATGCTCTCAATGTGCTGGTACCCGAGAAATGATGAACATAGAACTTGTAGGTTCCATTGATATCCCGGCGAATTGTTGTCGTTTCCGGTCCATAGGAGCTGACATCATCCAAATCCAGGTCAATAATGGTTTCACCTTCATGCTCATACTCCTTCTCCGCGTACCAGGTATGGAATCGTCCGCCAACTAATGTTGGTCCAAGAAGATGGGAATCAAGATCATGGGGATCTTTTCCCCATGTCAATACAATTCTCGTCTCCGAAGCATTAGGTACTCCGATTGCGGTTTGATCCTCATCTGTGTTTTTCACATTAACAGCTGCTACCCCGATCAAATACGTTTTAATATAACCGGTTCCTTCTCCCCCCAGCTCACCTGTATAGATGCCTGGCTGCAGGTATATGAAATAATTACCGTAAGCATCCGTTGTTGCAGTGCCGGCAATGTCGCCATCCGTCTTGTCCAGGCCCTTGCGGAAAATAATATCAAGTCCTGCAACCGATTCTCCAGCAACATTCTTGATATGTCCGCCAAAGCCGGTCAATTTGACCGAACCGCTCTGACTTCCCGCAAATCTTGTTTTATCCGCATTGGACTCCACTGTGACATACAAGGTCGAGCCATAGCTGTCCACCGGATCAAACGTGAATTGTCCTTCAGTGTACTGCAAATTGTTCAGCTCATAATCCGCACCATTCAATACAGCCGTTACGGCAAAATCAGCCGCAGTCTCATCAGCCACATCACCGTTAAAATCAACATTGATGGTTCCGTTCGTTACATGAATGGATGAAAGGGTTGGATAAGCCTCTCCGGGTTTATAAACAGAGACCGTGACCGGCACCTGGATATGAAAGCCGCCGTAATCGGCTTTAATATAGGTGATTCCGTCACTAACAGCTTTAACATCCCCATAAACCACCTGCGCCACAGAAGGATCGTCGCTGCTCCACCCTGCGAAGGAGGTGATGTCTTTATTTCCGTCATTTTTAACGCCGGTTAGTACGATTTGACGGGTTGCTCCCACAGCAGAAAGGGAAAACTCCGCTGGCGTGTATGTGGTGCTGATGACTGTCGGGTCTGCTTCAATGAGAGGCTTGCCGGATAGTCCGTCGAAGCTTATGCCGTCCACATTCAATTGTGCCGACTGGACCGAACCTTGTCCGGTAAAGGAAACAATCGCATCCGCGATCAAGTGCGAAACTGTCGAGCCTTCTGCCAGATGGAAAGAAGTATTCAAAGCCTGCTCGAATACATTCAAGTCGCCGACAGTGGATCCGGCAGCAAGAGTAATGGCAATTTGCTCCGCATGAACCATGACCGAATCAAACGCCCCATTCAACGTAACTGCGGCATTATGAGGAATGAATCTGCTAATGTCCACTGGGCCGATATCGCCTACAGCTGCTGTTGTTTCAAGAATAGCGCCGGAAACAAGCTGGATTTGCTGAACGTTCGTTCCATCCTCAAGCACAAGGCGGATACTTCCGTCGCTCTTATTCACGAAGACAGTAGCCAGAATCGAGTTAGCTACATGAATACTATTAGGCCCGCCGCCTTCTACGAAGGTATCACCGGTAACCGTGACATGGTCAAGCGTAACATTGCCGCTGCCGATGCCGCCAAGAAGCCAAAGATCCCCGTCAACGGTTGTGTTCTTCAAGACCACATCCTGCGAGCTGATTGTGACATCGCCGGTAACATTGCCCAGTGAATATTCACCTGGTGCTGTAATGTCCATCGCTGCCGGATCCCCGTCATCGCCGCCGTTGTTGTCGCCACCCTGATCGCCGCCGTTATCACCGCCCTGGTCGCCGCCGTTATCGCTGTCATCGTCTTTGTCCCCGCCATTGTCCCCTCCGTTGTTGCTGCCGTCAGGTTTTCCGTCATTGCCGCTGCCGGGGCCCCAATAAACAAAACCAGAGTCGTCTTTGACTTTAGGTGGCGCAGTTTCGTCCGTAGTTGTGTCCTCAGGCTTATCCGGGTTCAAAAGCAGAGCTTTGTCCGCGTAAGCCGCTTTGTTCACGACAAACTCGTAAGCCAGCCGCGCCAATGCCTGACGGTCGGCAATACCCGAAGGGTTAAAGCGGAACGAGCCATCCTTGCCCGCAATCCCCTTAATGAATCCGATCTGATAAGCAAAGGACACCGAGGCTTGAGCCCAGTCCGACACCTTGGCCAGATCTGACAGGCTCTCATCCAGCTTCAATGATTTGGCAGCTGTCTCCCAGCCGAAAGCACGGATAAAGAAGACCGCCAGTTCCTCTCTGGTTACTGTTTTGTCTGGAGAAAAGGCAGTGGCGGAGGTCCCCTGGGAAATCCCCGAGTTCACCAGCGCTCCCACATAACCGGCATACCATTTGGATGCTGCGACATCCTTGAATCCTGCAGCTGCCGCTGCATCCTCCTCCAGGTTCAGCGACAGCGACAAAATTTTTGCCAGCTGCGCCCTTGTGACAGAATCGGCGGGCTTGAAGGTTCCATCATTAAAGCCGGAGATGATCCCCCTGCTAACCAATTCGGTGATCTCAGCTTTTGCATAAGACTGATTGATATCTGATAGTGTCCCGCCGCCGGATTCAGTGGCAGCAAATGCATAATGAGTGGAAATGATAGACAGGATCATAGCGCAAACAAGCACAGCGGAAATTTTCTTATGTAATAATCTTAGTCCCAATTTCATTCTCTCCCTTTATTTCTATCTGGTTGTTTTGGATTATAAAAGCTCCACTAACTAACTATGATTAGACTTCAAAAACCACCCCTTATAGCAAATTAGTTAGAAGTAGAGCGTTTTCAATAGGCTTATATTACCATGTATGATGGTATTTTCAACACGATTCTTGCATTTTTTAGATGAAATTTAGAATACTATGTCGATATACCCAATTTTATAGTGTCTTACAGTCTATTCCTCCGGCAAAGAAAGACGAATGAGAACTTGTACAGCGTGGACCGCTGCAGCTGCCGCATAGCTTGTGAAATACCAAAGAAGCCCGTTGGCAGCCCGAGCTTCTTTATGCATATTATAGTAACAAACCAGATTATTGCAGCGATTTCAGAAACCGCTCCACGCCCGGAAGCCCATCCTGCTCCAGCACATGAAGAAGCTGCGTCCCAATGATGGCAATGTCGCATTTCCCCTGCAGGAAAGCCACATCAGCGGCGCTCTGAATGCCGAAGCCGACAGCGATTGGCGTCTTCGCATAGCCGCTGACCCGCGACAGGAAGTGATCGGTTTCCCCGCCAAAGGATGTTTTCGAGCCGGTAACACCCTTGCGCGCCGCGCAGTACAGGAAGCCTCCCGTCTGCTCCGACAGATAGCGCAGGCGGTCAGCCGATGTGTAAGGCGTTGCGATCAGAACGGGCTCCACGGCATGTTCGCGGCAGGCCTCCAGGAAGGATCCGCTCTCCTCCGGGCAGGCATCGGGCACGATCAGACCGCGAATGCCCATATCCGCACATTCCTGCACAAATGCCTGCGTGCCGTATTGAATCACGATATTATAGTAGGTCATGATCAGGAAGGAGATATCCGGGAAATCCGCCGCCACACGCCGGGCAAAGTCCATGCACTGCCGGGTCGTCGTGCCGCTTGCCAGTGAGGCCTGATTGGCTTTGAGGAATACGGGACCGTCGGCGATCGGCTCCGAGAAGGGCAGCTGAAGCTCGACCAGATTCACGCCGCTCTCATGGAACAAACGGATCATTTCGTAATTGGCGTCAAAATCGGGATAGCCCAGAATTTGATGGGTCATCAGCTGGATTCCCTTGTCAGCGCGCCCCTGGATGATCCGTTCAGCAAGACTGGTCTTCAAGCCCGCTGCTTTTCCGCTTGATAAAAGCTTTCCATTCTTCATCCTGCAATCCCTCCGCTATGTTAAAGATGTCCTTGTCGCCTCGTCCGGACATATTGATGATGAAGATGTCCGATTTCGAAGTTTCGGCAATATCCCGGAATGCCCCGGCAAAAGCATGGGTCGACTCCAGTGCCGGAATCAGCCCCTCCGTCTTCATAACCAGCTGCAGCGCCTCCACCACTTCCGCATCGGTCGCAGCCGTGAAGCGCACGCGCCCCTTCTCGGATAAATCAGCCAGAATCGGCGAGACCCCGACATAATCAAGACCAGCGGCAATGCTGTACGTATCGTTCATTTGGCCGTCTCCATTTTGCAGAAACATTGTCTTATAGCCCTGCGCAATTCCGGACTTTCCTTCGCCGTAAGCAATCCGGGCAGCGTGTTGGCCCGATTCCTTGCCTTGGCCCCCGGCCTCCACACCGACAAGCTTCACTTCATCATGAGGGAAAAAAGCCTGAAATACCCCCAGCGCATTGGAGCCGCCGCCAACACATGCATACACACGGTCCGGCAGCCGCCCCGCTGAGCGCAGGATTTGCTCCTTCGCCTCAATGCCGATGATCGATTGAAAGAAGGCCACAATAGCGGGAAACGGATGGGCCCCCGATGCAGTGCCCAGTACATAATGGGTCGTCTCAAAGCTCGATACCCAATCCCGCAGCGTCTCATTAATGGCATCCTTCAAGGTCCGGGAGCCATAATCGACGCCCACCACCTCGGCTCCCAGCCGCTTCATCCAGAAGACGTTGGCATATTGACGCTCCATATCCTCGCGACCCATATAGATGGTTGCGGACAAGCCCAGCTTCGCCGCAACCGTTGCCGTCGCCACCCCGTGCTGTCCCGCTCCCGTCTCCGCAATGATGCGCGTCTTGCCCATGCGCTTGGCCAGCATGGCCTGACCGAGCGCATTGTTGAGCTTATGCGCCCCGGTATGATTCAGATCCTCCCGCTTGATATAGATCTTCGCCCGGCCAAAATGCGCGCTCAGCCTGTCCGCATAGGTCAGCGGCGTTGGCCGTCCGGAGTAATCGGCCAGAAGCGCGCAGTACTCCTGCCAGAAAGCCTCGTCATGCCGGATCTGTTCAAAATGCCGGTTGATCTCCGCGAAGGCCGGAACCAGTATTTCCGGGATGAACGATCCGCCATAGGAACCGTAATAGCCGTTCTCCGTGAACAGAGAATTGGCCGCTTCGGGTATAGAACCCGCTGCATGCTTCATCATTTGAATTCATTTCCCCTTCCTGCTTCCTGTGCTCAATGCTTGTGATGAAACTCCATAACGGCTCTTGCCGTCGCCGCATCCGTCACCAGAATATCGATCCATTTGCCGCGCAGCACAGCTGTAATCGCTTCGACCTTGCTCATGCCCCCGGCAATCGCAATAACATTGGGAATGCCTCTCAGTTCGCCGGCAGACAATCCGATGAACCGGCCGCTCCCGGGAAACAACATCTCCTGTCCATCTCCATCCAGAAAAGAACCGCACAGGTTTGCCGCCGCACCGCTATTCCGCAGCTCTGCCATGTCTTCCGCGCTGAAGCTGCCCGAGGTGACCATGGTTGCCTGCCTACCCACTTCGCCGATGCTGACAACCGCGACACTGGAGCGCCGCGCAAGCTGGAGCACCTTGTCGATTTCCGGTTCCTGCCGCAGGAGCCGGCCTGTCGCTTCATTGGCCACAACAGCGGGAGCATGCATCATCCAGTATTTGGACTTCAGCTTCCCCGCAAAAGCCATCGTGTTGGAGCTGGCATGCCATGAAGCGCCTGCCGGACCCCAACCGCCGACGAGAGGCACAAACTGCAGTTCCTCCCGCGCAAAATAATCCATCTCCTCTGCAGCGCTTGCAACCGTTCTGCCAGCCATCACGCCGACGATATCGCCGTCCTTCAGCACCGACTCCATCAAGGCAGCGCTTGTTCGGCCAAGCTGCGCATACAGCTTATCCCCTTCCGCTTCCGCCGAATCGACAATGAGCGCATCGGGGATACCGAAGGTTTCGATAAAAGCCCGCTCAAGCTCCTGCTCCGTTGAGAAGGGGTTGTTGATGGAGATGCGCACAATACCTTCATTCCTGGCAGCCGTCAGCATCCTGCTGACATGCGGACGCGAAATACCGAGCCGTTTGGCGATTTCCTGCTGGTTCAAGCCATCCTCATAATAAAGCTGACAGATCTTCACCAGCAGCCGAAAACGTTCATGATTGATCTCCGACATTTACCTTCGATGCCTCCTGATTGAGCTCCGTGTACATTTGTACATTAAATACACTTATGTACATGCAAGTATACCGCTGCATCCGCCGGTTGTAAACCCGGACATTAAGCAAGAAGAAAAACTTGCCGTCCTCTCAGTGACCGTGTTGAGTTTTCTCGTCCCTCAAACCTGACAGGCATTATAGGGGCAGTAACGTTTGCATGTGTTAAGGACAAAAAAACAGCCTCGAGGACCCTTTATCAGAAGAAAAAGGGGTTCCTGAGGCTATTCTTGGGGACGTTATGGCAGAAGAATGATTAAACAAACACCAACCATCCGAATTTGCCCGGCATATGAAAATTCACTTTGCCCGTCGGCTGCCATGCGCTGAACTCACGTACGCCATCCGGCTTGTCGTCAATCCGGTAAAAGTTCACCCGCCATTTCATTCCGGCAGCTATCGGCCGCTTGAAATTCCGCATCGGAATATGGATATCATAGAGCGTCCATCCGCCCTCCTGGGTCCTCACACTATTCACCAAGCCATCGAAATGCCATTCCGTGCGGGCCTCAATCTTACCCTTCAGATCATTGGTGATATAGGCATCGAAGACAATATTATGCGGGCTGACTTCCAGCTCCAGATATTCCTTGCCGTCCCCCTCCTCGTCGATAAACACTTCCACCACGTCCTGCTCATATAACGGCTCATCATGCTGCGTGAAGTCGGAAACCACATAATCATCCTGACTTGTGAAGCGTATGTACAGCCCCTCAGCGTTCCAGTGCATCTGCACATAAGTAAGTGCCTGGGGAACCCCGCCTGATACGACATCCGACAGCGCAATCCGCTCTATCTTCTCCCAAACCACCCCGGATTCTCCGAGCTCCTGACAGCTGTACGAATTTTGCGTTTCCATTATTCATGCCCCTCTCCTTGGTTGATTTCCAATTCAGTTGATCCCATCATGCCAGATCGCGCGCCTGGCTGTAAATGATAAATTTCTCCTCGTGTGCCCCTTGAGTCGGATAGGGTCCCCGACTTAAGCCCAGCATGAAAAACCGCCGCAGGACTGTTTTAGACATTCCGGCGGGGAGCTACAATAAAGCTATCGAAAGAAGAGAATTTTAAATCGCCTTTAAAATAAGAAAGGAGTTTGTCACACATGAACAAACTTTATCTCTCCAGAACAGATCGGAAGCTTGCCGGATTATGCGGGGGCCTTGGCCAATATTTGCGCATTGACCCCACGATTCTCAGAGTCATCCTCGTTGCAGCGGCATGCTTCAGCGTAGGCACCATCTTCCTGATCTATCTGCTCGCGAGCTTTATCATTCCAAAAGAGCCCGAGAATCCGATCATGAACATGAACCACTTTCATTACAATCCATACAACTAAGCAGAGCCAATCGGCAAGAACACCGGATTTCAAAACCAAACATGATAAGGGAGTGTATGAACAATGGGAGTTTTAAACAGACTATTTGATATGACAAAAGCAGCAGCGAATGAGCTGATGGATAAGCTGGAAGAGCCGGGCATGATGCTGAATCATTACGTACGCAATATGCAAAGTGAAATCGACGGCCTGCAGGCAGAGCTTCACAAGCAGGAGGCTGCGGTCCGCGTGCATGGACAGCAGGCGGAAGAGGCAGGCCGGATTGCGGACATGTATGATGCGAAGGCGCTTGAAGCGATGACGAACGGTTATGAGACGGCAGCCCGCGAAGCGCTTTCGGCAAAGCTGCATTATACGGAGAAGTCACATGAGGCCGCAGCGTGGCAGGAAAATGCGAAGGTCCGGATTGCCGAGCTGAAGCCGCGGCTGGAGGATGCCAAGGCTGAGCTGAAAGTCATGCAGAAGAAACGCGACGATCTGGTTGCCCGCATGCAGCAAACGCAGGCCAAATCCCATACATCCACGCCAAGCTTCAGCTATGGCTTCGAGGAAGGCACCGCCGCGCGCGGCTTTCAGCGGATGGAAGACAAAATCAATCAATGGGAAGCCTATTCCCAGGTGAAAAAAACGCCTTACGGCTATGCCGCAGCAGCAGGCGCCGCAGGTTCATATCCTTCGGATTCCGAGGAGCAGTCGACGAAGGATTCACTCATCAATGAGCAGCTGGAGCAGCTTCGCAAGAGAACGCAGGCTTGACGAATCGTCCTCTTGAAAAACGCCTAAGACCCCGAGGCGTGCATACTCCGCTATAATTGCAGTTATAGCGATCATATAGAAGCGGTAAGGAAATAGCCTCCCCCGGAGAAGCACAGCAGTCATCGTGCCTGTCCGAAGGGAGGCTTCGTGCATGTTAAGCATGCATAAAGTGTAGCAACATCCCCTCACAGCATGTAAAATAGAAGAACCAGCGTAAGCGGTTAATCAATCCATCATCTTGCGGGTACCAAAACACGCGAACGGGGGAACTGTTGTCTTATGATCGGGGAGGTCGAGTATGACATGAATATCATCTATAAACGAAGCTTCATCTCGGTTTACAGCAGCATGATGTACCGAATGAATACCACCATCATTGAAACACATGATCTGGTGCTGCTCGTTGATCCTGGCTATCTGCCCTCCGAAATTCAGGCGCTGCGCCATCATATTGATGAAATCAGGGATTCCCGGCCGCTTTACCTGCTTTTCACCCACTCCGACTTTGACCACATCGCCGGATATGGAGCCTTCACGGATGCCATTACGATCGCCGGACAAGCCTTTGCCGAGCAAACCGATCAGGAACAGGCGATCCGGGATGTCCAGCTTTATGACGATGAAGCTTATTTGGACCGGCCTTATGAACTGCTTTACCCTCCTGTTGATTATGTCATCCGCGAAGAAGGTCAAACTCTGCATATCGGCAATACCCAATTAACCTTCTACATCGCACACGGTCATAATCCGGACGGCATCCTGACCGTTGTTGAACCGCTGGGACTGCTTATCGCCGGAGACTATGCCTCTGACATCGAGTTCCCTTTTGTCTATTACAGCTTCCCCGAGTACCGCGAGACCTTGAACACCATGCAGCGTCTGGTTGCGGGCGGATCGGTCCGCGTCATGATTCCGGGTCACGGCTCCGTGACGGAGAAGCAGGCCGAGATGGAGCGGCGCGTGAAAGCTTCCCTCGCCTATCTGGATCTGGCTGAAGCAGAGGCGGTTTCCGGCAGCCGGCAGCCTTTTGAACGGTTTGTGGAACGGCAGGGCTACCGCTATTCCTTAAGTCTGACCCGCCGGCATGAGAACAACATCAAGCTGCTGCGCGAGTGACCGGCGGCAGGCTGCCCCGTTCAGCCGCTTGTTTAAACGAGACAAAACAAAAAGAAACTTGCTCGCCGTCCTTTTGACGTAGCAGCAAGTTTCTTTTCTTAGAAATATAAGCAAAGTAAAAGGAATCTTCTACTTTCTTAGATTCTAAAAAGAAACGGCTGTTCCCGTCTTTTGACGGAGCAGCCGTTTCTTCCCCAGGAAGTTGTAGCAAAGTATCATGGCACCCCTATTTGAGCTTCATGCACCGGGCTTTTGGTCTCTTTATGACGGCTCGAAGCCTTCCTCTTGCAAATACTGCTCCGCTTCATCGTAGGTTTCAAAAACCATTTCAAGATTCAGTCCGGCATAGACATACCACAGATCGTCCTCCAGCCTCAGATCCAGAGTTTGATCATCCGGCCCCTTCCAGCTGCCCGCCTGCCCGCTTTCTTGGCTTGCCGCAGCCTGCTTCCTTCGGCTTTTGGGCTGCGGCGCCTGCGGCACTTTCATGGACAGCGAATGAATCGACTCATCTATCAGGGAGCGCAGCTCCTCCGCCGAGCTCTCGCGGATATTCGCGAAGCCCCGTTCATCGGTCTCATAACCCCTTAGCAGTCCCGCATAAACAAACCCGTTGCCGCCCGGATGCAGATGATAAACAACGATCTTCTTGTCATGGACGCTTTCTTCAAAGTGGAAATTTACACGTCCCAGCGAGACGTTTTTTCGCTCCAGCTGGGGAAAGGATTCAATTATCGCAAGCTTTTCTTCAAAACTAAGCATTCCATTACAGCCTCCAGGATCACGGTTCAATTTTGCTTGTAAGTATAACACAGAGCCGCATTCCTACGAAAGCTTGCATGGCGCTCCTGCTGCTTGAGTTGCAGTTCTTATTCCCTCATCCGGCCCCGGGCAGCCTCCGCATTTTTTCCGCACCAAGCAGCTCCCCGCATGCGGTGTGGCATTGCATGACGGCTGTCCAACCACTTCACCGGAATGACCCATGGATGCAGGCCTTTCATACACGGTGGCAATAATGGCGCAGCTTACCGTTTATCCCGGCTGACGACGTCCAATGGACACTCAGCTCCACGTGTCCTTGACGCTGGCAGTCATGTGCGATCACCTGCGGACGCTTCCTGGAACCAGCAGCACTTTGGACACATGGCCGGGCTGGTTCAAGAGGGTTTCGTACCACTTGGCCCCTTCGCCAAGAGGCGCTTCGACAACGCCGTCCGCAAGACCCATCCGTCCCTCGTGCACCCAGCTCAGGGCTGTGCGAAAATTAAGCTGCGAATAAGCAAAAGACCCTGTCAGCGAAATTTCGCTGCGGATCGCCACATTCACCGGCAGCATCGATTCCTCCTCATGCAGGCCTGTAAACACAACCCGTCCGCCCGATGCGCATGCGAGCAGGCACTGCCTGCGCGTCAATCCCGCTCCTACCGCATCAATGGCTGTATCGACGCCTGCTCCGCCTGTAAGACGCTTGACCTCTTCCAGCGTATCGGTCTGCGACGGGCAGATCAGGTGCGCTGCCCCAAGCTTGCGCGCAATCGCCAAACGTTCCTCGTTCATATCAACGGCGATAATCTCTCTGGCGCCGTATTGGAGCACGGCTTGCAGGGTAAGCAGCCCGATCGGCCCCATGCCCAGAATCAGCACCGCCGATGCCGGCTTCGCATCGGCCAGCTCTGCGGCCCTGACCGCGCATGCGGCGGGCTCGACCATAGCCGCCTGCTGAAGGCTCATTCCGCCAGGCAGCGCATGGAGGAAAGCAGCCGGAATTTTCACATATTCCGCATTGCTCCCCGGAAGCGCGGCGGACAACAGCTTGCGCGACACACACAGCTGCTGCCTGCCGCTCAGGCATTTCCCGCACTGTCCGCAGGTGACTAGCGGGTTCGCCGTTACACGCTGGCCCACAGCCCAATGACCGGATGCCTCGACCCGGCTGCCCAGCGAGGCGATGGTACCGGAAAATTCATGGCCGAATATGACGGGAGGCTTGCGGAGCGAGTTTTTGCCCAGATACCCGCTTAGCTCCGAACCGCAAATACCCGAAAAGGCAACCCGGATCACGACCTCATCCTCACCGGCCACGGGCTCTTCCGTTTCTCTCATATTCATCAATCGGGGACCTTCATAGATAAGTGCTTGCATTCGATTATCTCCTTCCTTCGAGCAATTCGTATCAACATCGCGTTTAATATTTAAAATACGGGCGGATATGCCCGATAAACAACAGGGTTACAAGCTCATTTTCGTATGGTCCGGTCAAAACGTGACGGACAACCCGCCGTCTACCGGCAGGACCGCACCGCATATGTACGAGGCGTCCTCCGACGCGAGAAAAGCTATGACTCCGGCGGCTTCCTCCGGCTGCCCGGAGCGTCTTTGGATGATTTTGCCGCGTGCGGCATAAATGGATTGGAACCATTCCGTCTCATGCTCCTTAACCCCGTCCACGACCGACATCGGCGTGTCAATGAAACCAAGCGCGACACCATTCACGCGGATGCCCTCGTCCATCAGTTCAAGCGCCGTGTTGCGGGTTAATTGGTCCATCGCGCCCTTGGCGGTATTGTAGTGCGACGATTCCTCAAGCGCACGGGCGCCGTTGATGGAAGAGACATTGATGATGCGGCCCTGAATACGGTTGGCTATCATCAGCTGGGCCGCTGCCTGCGTGCAGAAATAGGTGCCGTCTACGATAATGTCGAACACCTTGCGCCAGGCGGTCCGGTCCGCGCCAAGAAAACGGATTGGCTGAAACGCCGCTGCATTGTTCACCAGGATATCCAGCCTGCCGTAGGTTCGCTCCACATCGGCAAAGATGCCGCTCACCGACAGCTCATCCGAGACGTCTCCGGCGGTATATTCCACTGCGAACCCCTGCTCCGTCAAAGTCCGGGCGGCCGCTTCGCCCAGATCGGCGCGCCTGCCCGTAATAACAACCTTTGCCCCTTCGGAAGCAAACCGGCTGGCCGTGGCGTATCCGACTCCAGTCGCTCCACCCGTTACGAGCGCAACCTGGCCTTCAAATCTGCGCATATTAGCCATCGCCCTTGTCGCCTCCCTTACTTCACACGGTATTTCTCGACAACCGCTTCATCCACCGTAACGCCAAGCCCCGGAAGCTTCGGCACCTGCACATAACCGTCTTTGAAGACAATCGGCTCCGCAACCAGCTCCCTCGAAAGCGGAGAGGTGGACACCGTATGCTCAATCATGAAGCCATTGGGTATCGAAGCTGCAAAATGCGTGCTTGCCGCGACCAGAATTCCTGTCTTGAATGCATGCGGAACGACCTTCTTGTGACGCTCATGCGCCATATATGCAATGCGTTTGCCTTCCGTCAGGCCGCCGCAGCGTCCAAGGTCCGGCTGAACGATATCCAGATGACCGTCTTCTATCAGCCGGCGGAAGGCGGCAACGCCGCTCTCCTGCTCGCCGCCGGCAATATGCAAATGAGTGCGGTCCGACAGCGCCCGGTAACCCGCGATATCCTCGGGGTGAAGCGGCTCCTCCAGCCAATACACGCCGTATTTCTCATAGATTTCGGCCATCTTCAGCGCACCCTTCAAATCCCAGGCAAGCCCCGCGTCGATCATGATATCAATATCATCGCCTACAGCTTCGCGGATGGAGCGGATCTGCTGCTCATCGAATTTGGCATCGCGGCCGATCGGCCCCCAGCCGAACTTCATCGCCCGGTAGCCTTGAGAGACAAACTGGCCGGCGAGCCTGACAGCTTCCCCGATCGTGTCCGGCATCAGCGAGCTGGCATAGGCTTTGAGCTGTGAGCGGTACATGCCGCCAAGCATCTCGGAGACCGGTCGGCCCGCGTGCTTGCCCATAATATCCCATAGCGCCATATCAATGCCGCTCATCGCATGAATAGCCGGTCCGCTGCGGCCAAAATAAATCGTTCCCCGGTACATTTTATCCCAGAGCCGGTCGATTTCCAGCGGGTTCTCCCCGATAAGCAGTGATTTCAAGCCCGTTGCAATCGAATGAGAAGGCGGTGCGTCAATTGCCGCTTTCGCCACGAGTGGAACAGAGTCAACCTCGCCCAGTCCCGTTATACCCTCATCCGTGTGGATACGGATCATTAATGTATCCTGTGTGCCGTCGCATTTGCTTGCGTCCAGATCGGGAATTCTCAAATAAATGGATTCAACCTCTGTAATTTTCATGGATGCTCACCGCGCTTCCTTATTTGGGATGGATGACTGGCTGTAAATATCAAGAGATAAATGATTGGTTACGGGTTAACTATTAATGCCCTTACCTGTTTGGCGGATTAATCTTATGACCCTGACCAGACGTTAATCTGCTTGCATAGAACATTTTTATCCATTGTTATTATATTAAGTCCTCTATTTAAATATTGTCAACAATATTTGGTTAACTACATTTGCGGCGTTGTTGACAATTTTCAACCTCGTGATTTTTTCCCGGTTTCGAAGTATACTACATGTTATCCGATCATTTTGTTGAAAATTAGAAGGGAATTTACTGACATGGCTGAATTCACGTTCAAACAGCAAGCCAATACCTCATTGCGGGAAAAAGTGACCAACGACCTGCGGGAAGCGATCCTGAACGGGCATCTTCAGCCCGGCGCGCGAATCAAGGAGATGGATATTGCCGAGCAGATGGGCGTCAGCCGCGGTCCTATCCGTGAAGCGATCCGGCAGCTTGAGCGGGAAGGGCTGCTGATTTCTTTTCCTTATAAAGAAACCGTCGTCGCCGATCTGGATGCCGAAGAGGTTCAAAATATTTTGATTCCCATCCGCTTCCATATTGAATCGTTCGTCGTTCGGCGCTATCTGGATAAAATGGATGATGCCTTCTTTGCGAAACTGGAGGAGATCATTGGCGAGATGCGCGACGCTGTGGAACAAGGCAAGAATTCCCGGCTCGTGGATTTGGATCTGCTTTTTCACCAGACCATTCTGGACATGGCGACAGAACGTACCGTAATGCTGACTTGGCAGAGCATCGTCAATCAGATCCGCCTGCATTTTTCCAAGAATCTTCCTTTTTATGAATTGAGTCATATCGAAAGCGATCATCAAGCCCTTCTGGATGCTTTCAGAACCAAAGATCCCGAGCAAATCCAGCAGGCGGTCCTCAAGCATCTGGAGGGCGACGAAAATTTGCTTTGTTTTACGAAGTGAAATGGTCCAAAATCGGCTGACTATGTGGTCTTCTGTGCAGTGAAGTAAGGAACTTGCGGCAGTCTGCTGCTGCATGCGGCATACCTTGCTGGCACACCAGCACTGCTCAGAGTTGGCGTTGCTGCGCATTTGAGGAAGTCTGTTCTCACTACCTCTTATGCTGCCTCCCAAGCAGGTTTTTCCGGCTTAGCGACACCAATCTCCCTCGTTGAACCGCTGTAAGCCGGTTTTTCCTCTTTACAGCATATGCCGGCAAGCCCACTATTCCCTCCTGCTGACTCCAAGCAGGTTTTTCCGGCTTAGAGTCGCCAATTTCCCTCGTCGAACCGTTGTAAGCCGATTTTTCCTCATTGGAGTAATGAATGCTGGATTTCTCTCAGGAGAGTTAACTCATGTATTTATGTAAATCAAAATCAACCTTGAATATAGACCATCTATGATGCGAAAAATCAAAAAAGAACCTCCAACCCATCTATACGATGAAGCTGGAGGCTCTTGGTGCTGCTCTTGAAGCGAAAAATGGGGAGCATTCGCAGATTCCCGGGTCGGAACGCCGCTTTCACTGGCTTATAGCCTGCATCGAAACAGCAGCCATGCAAGAACCGGTTACCCGTTCCCGCCCGGCGTCATGTTCTCATACAGAAAATCAACCAAATGGACGGCCTGCATTTCCTTGTCCAATCCACTTTTGCTGATACCCAGCTTCATCTGCAGGAGGCAGCCGGGATTGCTCGTGATCATGTAGCCGGCGCTTGTATTCTTCGCATGCTCCATTTTATGGTCCAGAATTTGATTGGCCATATCCGGCTGCGTCAAATTGTATATGCCCGCCGAGCCGCAGCAGCGGTCCGACTCCACCATTTCCACAAACTGCGCGCCATCCACGCTGCGCATCAGCTTGCGCGGGGCGTCGGAGGATTTCATGACATTGCGCATGTGGCAGGAGTCCTGATAAGTGATGCGGGCAGACTCATCCTCTTTCAGCTCGAACTTCGGCAATCGGCCGTGCTCGACAATGAGGCGCGCTACATCCACCGAGTGCGATGCGAACCAGGCCGCATCCTCCTTCCACTGCGGGTCATGATGCAGCAGATGGTCGTACTCGCAGAGCAGCGCCCCGCAGCCTCCTGCGTTGGACACAATCCACTCCACGCCCGCCTCGCGGAATACGCGGATATTGGTCATTGCCAGCTTCTGCGCGCCGTCAGCCTCGCCGCTGTGGGCATGGAGCGCCCCGCAGCAGGTCTGCTCGTCAGGAATGACAACCTCGAATCCCGCCTCCGTCAGAAGCCGTACTGTGTTCACATTCGTCTTTGTGAACATAACGTCCATGATGCAGCCCCGGAAGAGTCCGACGGTTGCGATCCGCTCGCCCTTGGCCGGGTGGCGGACGCCAATTTCCTTGACGACTCCGGCGCTTGAGGCTTCAGGCAATATGTTCTCCATATTCTTCATATGGCCGGGGAACATATTCATCACTCCGGTGCTGCGCGTCAGCTTCTGCAGGCCTGACTTCTGATAGACCTTCAGTGCGCCGCCAAGCAGCCGCATCCGGCGGGGATGCGGGAACAAGCCTTCGAATGCCAGCTTGCGCGCCGACTTCATCCACCAGCGGTGACGGACCGTATGGTCCTCCACGGCATCGCGTGTCTGCTCGATCAGCTGCCCGTATTTTACGCCGGCCGGACAAGCCGGCTCGCAGGCGCGGCAGCCCAGACAATGATCCATTTGGGTTTCAAAAGCATGATCCGGCTCCATGACGCCGTCCACTACGGCCTTCATCAGAGCAATCCGGCCGCGCGGCGATTCCGCTTCAAGCCCCGTCTCCCTGAAAGTGGGACAGGCAGGAAGACAGAAGCCGCAGCGCATGCAATTCATCAATTCATCGTAATCCAACTTCTTCTGCAAGGTTTCTACAAGGGAAACCGTCATTCCCGGTTCCGGCAGCTGCTTAGCCATGCTCAATCACCACCCGTTTACGCGCCGCTTTGGCGAACATTTTGCCTGGATTCAACAGTCCGTCCGGATCGAAGACCTGCTTGATGCCGCTCATGACGGTCATTCCCGCAGAACCGACCTTCCACTCCAGGAACGGCGCCTTGACCAGTCCTACTCCATGCTCCCCGGTTATGGTGCCGCCGAGGCGGATCGCCGCTTCGAAGATATCCTCGAAGGCCGCTTCCACGCGGTGGATCTCATCCTGATCGCGAGCGTCCGTCGTCGCCGTAGGGTGCAAATTGCCGTCGCCTGCGTGGCCAAATGTGCAAATCTGAACCTTATGCTTCTCGGCAATCCTGTTAATTTCCAGCACCATATCGGCGATCCTGGAACGCGGCACAGTAGCGTCCTCCAGAATGGTCGTCGGGCGAAGACGGGCAAGGGCGGTGAAGGCGCTCCTTCTGGCTGTCAGCAGCTTCAGCGCCTGCTCTTCATTCGCCGCGATTTCCGTCCGGTCCGCATTCTCGGCGCGGCAAATCTCGGATATCCGCTGAATATCCCGCTCGACGGTCTCTTCGTCGCCATCCTGCTCGATCAGCAGAATCGCCTCCATATCCAGCGGCAGTCCCAGCTTGGCGAAATCGTCCACCACGCGGATCGTCGGACGGTCAAGAATCTCCAGGGTCGCCGGTATGATCCGGTTCTCGATGATGCTGGACACGGTCCGCGCCGCGCCGTAGATATCCTTGAACATCGCCAGCATCGTTTTCTTGTACTTGGGAGGCGGAATCAGCTTGAGCGTCGCCTCCGTAATAACGGCGAGCGTTCCTTCCGAGCCGACGAGCAGCTTCGTCAGATCATAGCCCGCCACATCCTTCATCAGCTTGCCGCCTGTGCGGATGATTTCGCCGCTCGGCAAAACCGCTTCCAGCCCCAGCACATAATCCTTGGTGGTGCCGTATTTCAGACCGCGGAGCCCCCCGGAATTCTCGGCTATATTGCCGCCGATAGTAGAGATTGCCATACTGCTTGGATCCGGCGGATAAAACAGCCCCAGCCCCTCGATATGCGTGCTGAACTGCTTCGTATTCAGTCCCGGCTGCACAGTCGCCGTGAGATTCTGCAGGTCAACCTCCAGAATCTTGTTCATCCGGTGCATGACCATTACAACGCCGCCATTCACCGGCACGGTGCCGCCGCACAGATTGGTGCCCGAGCCGCGGCTGATCACCGGAATACGGTGGCGGCTCAGCACCTTGAGCGTCTCCGAAACATGCTCGGTGCTGGCCGGATAAATCACGCCATCCGGAAGCGATTGCAGCATTGGGGTGCCATCGTACGAATGGGTGACGAGCGCTTCCTTGTCGTCCCTTACCCACTGGTCGCCCATGATGGCCTGCAGCTCCTTCTTGACTGCTTCAGCTAGCATTTAACCACAACCTCCCAAAAAACATTTAACAGCATTAAAATAATTGATCAGGTCATCTGATGACTTTATTACTCGAAAGTATACCATACCGGATCAAAAACGGGTACAATAATTTGTAAGCGCAGGTTTCGGAGGGCTCGTGTGTCCCTCTTCAGGAGAATTGAACGACACTTGAAGGGTCAAAGCGCGGATCACGCCTGCTTATTATTTAAGAAGCAACGGGAAGGACTACATACAGGTGACAAATACAAGACCGCTTAAAAGCAGCGAATGGGTCATGAATGATCTGAAAGCGCAAATCGCCGCCGGAGAGTGGAAGCAAGGCGACAAGCTGCCTTCCGTCGTGGAGCTTGCCGCGTTGTTTGGCGTCGGCCGCTCTACCATCCGGGAGGCGCTCAGCGCGCTGAAGGCTGTGGGCATGCTGGATATCCGCCAAGGCGGCGGCACCTATATCAGGGCCGAGGCTCCTGAGCCGGCACCGCCTCCGGATAACGCTGCAAAATGGATGTCCCGCGCGGAATCTCTGCGCCATATCCTTGAGGTGCGCAAGGTGCTGGAATCCGGCTGCGCCGCTCTCGCCGCCAAGCACCGCTCGGAGAACCATCTTCAGCTTTTGCGGGAAACGCTTGAGGAGATGAGAGAGCACTTGTCCGATGAACAGGCCGGCGAGCAGGCCGATGTCCGGTTTCATCTCCAAATTGCCGAGGCTGCGCAAAATCCGGTCCTGACCGACCTTGTCCGCTCCTTATCGGAGAAGCTGCATGACAGCATGAAGGATACGCGCGCTTTATGGTTTTATGCCGAGCTTCGCTCTGCGGAACGGCTGCTTACCGAGCATACCGGCATCTATGAAGCGATTGCCAACCAGGATGAGCGCCTCGCCGCGCAGCTGATGGAATCTCATATCGCCAAGGTGGAACGGGTGCTGTATGAGAAGACCAATCGGTCCTGAGTATAACAAGGCCAAGATTGCTGCCGCTTTTTTTGGGGTAAGTTATTACCATCACATACAGACAAGGTGGCGAACCCCATGAACAAGAAGAAACCGGAGCATGAAATTACCAATCCTGACTATTATAATGCAACCTCCAATACAGAGGCAGGCATCAACACGCCGAGGGATCGCGAGGACATCGCGGTTACCGATATGATAAGCGAAGCCGTCGGGGAAATCGTCGATAACATTCAGCATAGCTTTGAGGGAAAGCCCCGGGTGGAGAAAGACAAGCGGGAACGGCAGGAATAAACAGAGGCAGACTCCGCATTCCACAAGAAGAAGCGGTAACCTTTGGGGGCGCCGCCAAGTTTCTTCCCTCCAAAAATATAAGCAGCGTATAGTGGAAACCTGGCCTGTCTTGTATTTTAAGAAGGAGCAGCGCCCATCCTCCGAAGGAACCGCATGCAGCAACGGGTCGTAAAGAGTAAAAGCTTCTCGAACACAAACAGCTCCAACCTCGACGGTTGAAGCTGTTTGTTTTATTTTCAGACCAATATTGCCCAATCTCTTGATTTCACCGCTCACCCGCGTTTTAAAGCGGATTGACGCGGACTGCCGCCTGCTTGCCGCTGACCTGAATGCCGGTATCCTTCTTGCCGGAGGCAGCCAGATCCTTCAGCATCCGCTCAAGCAGCTCCTTGGCCTTGGGGCCTTCCTTCCCTTTCAGGCGGATAACCAGCTGCACAGCGTTCCCCGACGAGAGCAGCTTTTCGCTCTGGCGCAGCTTGGTATCGTAATCATGGTCCTCGATGGCCGCCGTCAGACGGATCTCCTTCAGCTTCGCCGGCTGATCTTTTCTGGTGGACTCACGCTTGTCCGCAGCGGCTGCCTGCTTGGCCAATCCCCGGCTCATCAGCTTGCAGGGCGGCGGACTGCTCATCAGTGAGGTGCATACCAGATCCACCTTCAGCTTCCTGGCCATGGCCAGTGCTTCGCTCGTCGGCACAACTCCCAGATCCTCGCCCTTTAAGCCGGTGAGCTGAACTTCAGCCGCTTGGATTTTCTCATTCACAATCATGTACCCGGTCGCTCCTTCTCCAATTCAGCATCCTTATGACTATTATAGAATGGATCGGAAGCGGCCCGCAAATGATTACGGCGGTCTTGAATACACTCAGCTCCCCTTCCCCATTGGGGTTAAATCCGCATCCAGCGCGAATTCATCCTTGCCCGGGTGGTCCACCGGATCGTAGAAATTATAATCATCCAGATAAGGCGAGTATGTTTTGACGTAGATTTTATTGGTTTTCACGCTGAACTGGAGCAGCCGGATATAGCCGAGTCCCCCTTTCAGGGCATTCTGGTAATCCGCCAATATCTGATATACCTTCCGCTCAGGCACGCCATCCCCGTTATCGTCAATGGCATTAATCAGCTGTTTCGCAGCGTGATAGTGACCGGATAATACGGCAAATACATTCTTGTTCGGCTTTACAACCCGCTCATATACTTCATCCGCAAGCGGTGATCGGCTGCCGGAGATCTGCAAATATTCATGAAGATTGAGTATGGCCTTGCGTCCCGGATACCGCTTGATTACGTCATCCATCCAGACGATCTCCGGCTCCCCGATCCCCCACTCCATGTAAACCAGAATAAAGTCGACGCCGCCTGCTGAAATCAGATCATAATGGCCGCGGTTATTCTGGTAGGAGCCGCTGAAGGCAGGCTGCTTCTTGAACCGGCGTTCGCCAAAATATCTCCGGTACTGCCGGTAATCGCCTTTGCGCTGCGACACATCATGGTTACCGGCCAGTATGCCGTACGGAATGCCTGATTTCTCCAGGACTCTCATGTTCTTGTCGGCTTCAGCCCATTGTTTTTTTTTGCCGGCATCGTCGACGATGTCGCCGGTATGAATCACATATTTGATCTTCATGTCCTGCCGGTTACTCACGATCCAGTTGACGATACCTTTGTAGATGTATGGATAGCTCTCGGAATAATACTGGGTGTCGGACATCCATACAAAAGAGAAATCGTAAGGCTTCTGTTCCACGGCTTCCCGTGACATTGAAGAAGAATTTCGGGCATAAAAGTGAAAATGGGATGGCCAGCCCTCACTATGGCCCGCCAGTTCTCCGCCTGCCTCCGCATAGACGGCGTGCGTCAAAAGCCCGGCCAGCATACAGCAGATCAATAATGCCGAAAACCGTCTCTGTGCTGTTATTAACCGCATAAACGATAAACCCTCCTTAATAAAGGGGTGTATGCTTTAGCTTTATCCATCCTCCCGGAAACTATTACTGTCCAGCTGTCCTATTCTTCCGGAGCATAATGTTCTGCGGACATAAAAATACCGTCCGGCAGCTACCGGACGGCAATCGCATATGGCGGTCATTTTATCATAGACTACGGCTCCACGAAACCAGGAGATTATATCGTCGCTTTGCGCAGGAGCAGGTAAGACGCAGCCGCGAATATAACAATGAAAGGAAGCATCCACAGGATATAGTCGACAGCGGTCTGGTTCCCCATCCACTCAAAGATGGCAGGATACCAGTTCAGATAATTGGCCAGAAATCCCAGCACGGTACCCACCACCAGCAGAATGCCTGAAACGATAAACATGCCGTTTTTCCCGGTACGCTTGTGTACCGCAGCGATCACGATCCCCAGATAGTGCATGAACAACAAGATGACAAGCGGCACCGTTAATTGATTAATGAGCGGACCATCGGTGATATACGGCAGATGGAAGAAATTCAGATCGCTCCCCCAGTCGTCCGTCCATCCTTCCGCAAGACCAAGAAGAAACAGCATAATAGCGGATCCGATGCTAGACAGAATGATCATGGCCGAGGTTCCCAGAAAGTAATCCGTTCGGCTTACACTCATGCCAAGCGCGAACGGAAATGTCTGTGCCAGCGTAATAATACCGGCTACAAACATATAAATGTAAATGGAGGCAAGCCCACCGGTCTTGAGAGGTTCTTCAATAAAAATACTGATACCCAGATTGACTACGAAGCTGGAAAGCATGACCAGCCAAGGGACGATAAACCACGACCATTTATCCCTGCTGTGCATTTTCACAACGCTTGCGACTCGGTTCATCAGACTTCGACCGCCTTTCTTTGCGTTTTGCCATTCGTCAGATAGATAATCAGCTGCTGGAGAGATACGGGAGCGAGCTCAAGTCCCAATGCTTGTGCCTGCCTGCGTTCCCCGGAATCCCAATGGCCCATTACGGTTGCTGTGACCAGATTGCCGAAAGGCTCCCGATGGATGACTTCCTTGCCGGCCGTGAAGGATTCAACAGCAGCTTTTGGCCCGGCCAAGGTGAACGCCCGGCCGCGCAGCGCCTCGGCATCCTCATCAATAATCAAGTTCCCGTTATCGATCACCATCACATGCTCCAGAATGCGGCTTACTTCATCGATGAGATGCGTGGACAGAATGACCGTCCGGGGATGCAGCGAATAATCTTCAAGCAGCCGGTCGTAAAACAGGCTGCGGGCCACCGCATCCAGGCCCAGGTAAGGCTCATCGAATATCGTGAGCGGCGCACGGCTTGCAAGACCGACAATAATGCCGACGGAGGAGAGCATCCCTCTGGAAAGCTTCTTCATTCTCCGTTTCAGCGGAAGCCGAAACTCCTCAGCAAGTGAAAGCGCATAGTTGTGATCCCAGTTGGGAAAGAAGGACGCAGATATATTCAGCACATCGATAATACGGTAAACATCGGGATATTTCTGGCTTTCCTTGATAAAACAAATCTGGCTGAGGACGCGGTTATTCTCGTAAGGATCTTCCCCGAATACTTTAAGCTCCCCGCTTGTGGCGAACAGCTGGGCGGTGATCATATGCATGATCGTCGTCTTCCCGGCCCCGTTCCTGCCCAGGAGTCCGTAGATTTTCTCTTCGTCCATGGAGAAGCTGACATTATTGACTGCCTTCATATCTCCATAAGCCTTCACCAACCGGTTCAACTCGACTACTTTACCCATCATGCATTGTCCCCTTTCCGGATCATGTCCGTTAACTGTTCGGCCGTGATGCCAAGCTTCTTCGCTTCCCGGACCATCGTGACCACAAACTCTTCGAAAAATTGTTCCTTCCGCTTCTCAATCACTTTCGCACGAGCGCCCTCTGCCACAAACATGCCAATCCCCCGCTTCTTATACAAAATCCCATCGTCAACAAGCATATTCACACCTTTCGCCGCTGTTGCCGGATTTATCTGGTAAAAGGCGGCAAACTGGTTCGTCGAAAGAACCTGCGATTCCTCGGGAAGTACGCCCTCAATAATGTCATCTTCAATCCGTTCTGCGATCTGAACAAATATCGGCCGGCTGTCATCAATCAAAAATGCCATTTCCTTATCACCACCAAACTGGTTAACTACTCATGTAACTAACTATATAACTGAAAGATGATGCTGTCAACAGATTTTCAAAAAAATAGGCTGCTTCCGGTCTTTCACGCGGGTGCAATAAAATAATCTCCCCTTCCAGGCATGGCTTCACAGCGGATACAGGTCAATAAAAAGAGAGGACAGCGATTAGCCCGCCGTCCTCTGCAAGTAAAGAATATCAGGATTTTCTCCTCACTTATGATTGGACATTTGACCACAAAAAAAAGACCGGTAGATATCATGTTCAGATATCTTCCGGTCTTTTCCTCACGCGCCGAGGCATCTCCGCTTGCCGATCTTGATTGGACTGCGCCGCGGCGCTTCTCCGATGCGTTCGTTTATTCCCGTTCAGCCGCCGATTTCGTCCATATTGGCCAATTCATAAATCGCCCGGGCATAAATAGCTGTCGCCCGCAGCAAATCCCCAATCTCCATATACTCGTCCGGCTGATGCGCCATGTAGGCTCTTCCGGGAAACAGCGGGCCGAAGGCGACGCCGTTCGGAATCTGGGAGCCATAGGTTCCGCCCCCGGTGGATAGCAGCTCCGGCTCCAGACCGGAAGCTTCCTGATATACCCGCTGCAAAATCGGGATCATGGGATGATCAGCCGGTACCGCATGCGGTTTCTTCAGAATTGGCTGATCGACAATAAACCTGTAGCGGCCTGCCTTTTCCGCGATTTGCCGAAGAATCCAGGCATCTTCCCCGCATGCGGGATACCGCAGGTTCAAATGGAAGAAGGATTCACCCTCCGGATCAAATGTCATAATGCCTGTATTAATGGTGAGAGAACCCGTGATTGCGTCCTGCATCTCCACTCCGAATTTACGCCCGAAGCTGTCGTGGTACATCGAATCGTCCACACAGGCGACGAACGACTCCGCATCCGGCTGATAACGGTATCCCCGCAGAAAATGCAGCAGCTCAAGGCCCGCATTGACGCCCTTCTGAGGCTCCATGCCGTGAGCGGATTTCCCGGCCATCGAGAAAACCATCTCCCCGCCGCTGCTTTCAGTTCTGCCCGTCAGCCCCTCATTGGAGCAGTAAACCTCATAAGCTGCCGCCATCGCTGCCAATTCTTGTCTCTGCCCCCGCACGGTGGCTTGGGCAGCTTCTGGCACCATATTGGCGATGCCGCCCGCATCGAAACGTACCAGCTCGAACATCCCTGCCTCCGGCTCTGAATGCTCACCTTCACCCGGCGTTTGTCCCGATCTCTGCAAAATCAGCCTGGTGTTGATCTGCCCCTTCTCCGCATTGACGATCGGGAATTCGGCGTCCGGCGTAAATCCGCACAGCGGCGGCGGTTCCAGCTCCCGATAACGCTGCATGCAGGAGCTGGCATGCTCCTCGTCCGTTCCGAAAATCAGACGGACATTATGCTTCAGCGGCAAGCCCAGGCGCTTTACAATGACAAGCGCGTAGAAAGCGGCCATCGCCGGCCCCTTATCATCAATTGCGCCTCTGGCGAAAATCCGGCCGTCCCGGATGGACGGCTCGAAGGGAGGAGTCGTCCATGCACCCGTCGCCGGAACAACATCAAGATGGCTCAGCACGGCAATATAAGCCTTAGCTCCGGCAGCGGAAGGCCCGTACTCCGCATAACCGGCGTAGCCTTCCAGATTGCGGGCGCGGAATCCTTCCCTCGCGGATAAATCCAGCATAAACTGCAGCGCCTCGGAGATCCCTTTCCCCATGGGCTGTCCCACAGCGCTCGAACCCGGATCCTTCACGCTTTCGTAGCGCAATAAAGCAGCAAGATCGGCCAGCAGCCGATCTTTGCTCCGCATCACTTCATCCATCCAATCGATGCCGGAATTATTGTCCATCGCTTGCCTCCTGCTTCAGGCGGTTCTGTGCCATCTCTCCATCTCCATACAAATGGCAGGCTACCCAATGGTTTGGACGCGCCTCCCGCCACTGCGGCACCGTCTTCGCGCACTCTTCCGTAGCGAACGGACATCTCGTGCGGAACCGGCACCCGCTCGGCGGATCGATGGGGCTTGGCAAATCACCCTGCAGCAGAACCCGCTCTTCACGGCTTCGTTCCAGATGAGGGTCGGGCACGGGAATCGCGGACAATAGCGCCCGTGTATAAGGATGCAGCGGCTCTTCGAATATTTCATCGCTGTCCGCCAGCTCCACCATATTGCCCAGATACATAACGCCGATGCGATCGCTGATATGCTTGACCATCGACAGGTCATGCGCGATGAACAAATAAGTCAGACCCAGCTCGCGCTGCAGCTTGCGCAGCAGGTTCACGACCTGCGCCTGGATGGACACATCCAGCGCCGAGATGGGCTCATCCGCTATAATAAACTCCGGATCTACCGCAAGCGCGCGGGCAATGCCGATCCGCTGCCGCTGTCCGCCCGAGAACTCGTGCGGGAAGCGTTTGGCATGATCCTTGTTCAGTCCGACCAGCTCCAGCAGCTCGATGACCCTATTATGACGCTCCGTGCGGTTCTTCGCCAATCCGTGCGCATCCATGCCTTCGGCTATCAGATCCTCTACCGACATCCTCGGATTCAGGGATGCATAGGGATCCTGGAAAATCATCTGGACGCTGCGGCTCAGCTTCTTCAATTCAGCCTTCGATTTCTTGCCGTGGACCGGCTCCCCCGCGAACTTGACGGAGCCTCCCGTCGCTTCATACAGGCGGATCAGCGTCCGTCCAAGCGTGGACTTCCCGCAGCCTGATTCTCCGACCAGTCCTAGGGTCTCCCCCTTGTATATGTCAAATGTGACGTCTTCAACCGCCTTCAGCGTCTGTCCGCCGCCCACGTGAAAATATTTTTTCAAATGATCCACTTCAACCAGAACTTCTTTATCCTTCGGCATTATTGCTCACCTCCTGCACTTGCCGGACGGGCAACCTTCGGCGCGCGCGGGTCCTGCAGCCAGCATGCCGCCCGGTGCGTGGGGGAATGCTCCGTCTGCTCCGGCATATGGGCAAAGCAAACCTCCATCGCATGTGCGCAGCGCGCGGCGAACGGGCAACCCGCAGGTGGATGCATCATATCCGGAGGCGTACCCGGGATTGATATCAGCTCGTCCGATTTCTCATGGAGCTTGGGCATCGATGCCAGAAGCCCCCATGTATAAGGATGACGGGACTCGTAGAACACTTCGTCTACCGTTCCGGTCTCGACAATCTTTCCCCCATACATGATCGCGACCCGATCTGCCATATTCGCGACGACACCCAGATCATGCGTGATCAGAATGATCGAAGTTCCCGTTTCCCTCTGCAGCCTGCGCATCAAATCCAGAATCTGGGCCTGAATCGTAACGTCAAGCGCCGTGGTCGGCTCATCTGCGATCAGCACCTTCGGATCGCAGGCAAGCGCCATGGCGATCACGACGCGCTGTCTCATCCCGCCGGACAGTTGATGCGGGTACTGCTTCATCCGCTTATCCGGATTCGGAATTCCGACCAGGGCAAGCAGCTCCATGACTCTTTGGACCGCATCGCTCTTGCCGAGCTTCCGGTGCTTCTGAATCACTTCCAGGATCTGTTTGCCGATGGTTAGCGTCGGATTGAGCGAAGTCATCGGGTCCTGGAAGATCATCGAGATCTCCGAACCGCGGATCTCCTGCATTTGTCTCTCCGGCAGGGAAGCCAAATCCTTGTCTTCGAACCGGATTTCCCCCTGCTTGATGCGGGCGGAGCGGGCCAGCAGCCCCATGATGCTTTTCGAGGTCACCGATTTGCCCGAACCGGACTCACCGACAATTGCCAGCGTTTCACCCTTCTCCAGAGAGAAGTCGACTCCCCTGACCGCATGAACTTCACCGATATAGGTATAGAAGCTGACTTCCAAATCTTTAACCTGCAGCAATGCACCCATGGTATTCCTCCTCTCCGCCTTTATTTTCTCATTCGTGGATCAAGCGCATCGCGCAGGCCGTCTCCGAGAATATTAAATGTTACCATCAACGCCACAATAACAACGACCGGCATCATCAGCAAATAATAGTGCGAGTTAATCATTTGGAAGCCGTCTTGAATGAGGACGCCAAGCGATGCTTTCGGCGCCTGTAGCCCAAGTCCAATGAAGCTCAGGAACGCCTCCGTGAAAATCGCGGTCGGGATGGTGAACATCGTATTGATGACGACGATCCCGATCGTGTTGGGAATCATGTGCTTGAACACGATCCGCGTCCCGGATGTGCCAAGCGTTCTTGCAGCCAGCACGAATTCCTGCGACTTCAGCTTCAGCACCTGCGCGCGCACCAGACGGGCCATGTTCACCCAGCCTGTAATGGACATCGCAATCATAATGGTAAATATATCCGCTTTCATGATCATAAGCAGCAAAATGATGATGATCAGGCTTGGGACGCCAATAAGAATTTCAACGATACGCTGCATGACGTTGTCTACTTTGCCGCCGGCAATAGCGGAGATGGCGCCGTAGGCCACACCTACGATCAAATCCAGTGCGGCTGCGAGTACGGCGATAAGCAGCGATATCCGGGTTCCGTACCAGACTCTCGCCCACTGATCGCGGCCGAATTTATCCGTTCCGAACCAGTGCTCGGCATTGGGCTTCTGGAAGGCAACGGAGTAGTCCGTCGCAAAATAGCTGTAAGAGGTCAACCATGGTCCAATAATCGCCAGAATGACCAGTATGGCAAGAATGAACAGGCTGATCATGGCTGCTTTGTTCTGCTTCAGGCGTATCCAGCTGTCCTGGAAGGCCGATAAAGGCGGGCGGGAAATCTTCTCCTGATCCTCCGCCTTCGCCTTGGCGGGAACAAACAAGCTGTCTATATTGTGCTGCAAGCTTCACTCACTCCTTTCCTCCCGCAAGACGGATGCGCGGATCGATCAGACTGTAGAGCACGTCTACAATCAGCATAACAAGTACATAAAAGGCGCTATAAAAAATGGTAATTCCCATAATCGTCGAATAGTCGTTCATCTTGATGGAATCGACAAACAAGCTGCCGATGCCGGGAATTCCGAAGATGTTCTCAATGACGAGAGAGCCGGTCAATAAACCGACGACGATCGGTCCCAGAACGGTAATGACGGGAATGAGCGAATTGCGCATCGCGTGGCGGAACAACACCGTCATCCGGCCAAGCCCTTTGGCCCGGGCTGTCGTAATATAATCCTGCTGCAGCACCTCAATCATCTCTGTCCGGACGAACCGGGCAATGACCGCAATGACCCCGACGGACAGGGCGAGCGAAGGAAGCACGGAGCTTGAATAGCTTTCCCAGAAGGCGACGGGAAACAGCCCCCATTTGAGACCCGCATAATATTGAAGCAGCGCAGCGAGCACGAAGTTGGGAACCGATACCCCAAGCACAGCGACAACGGTCGTGAAGTAATCCCATATCGTATTATGGCGATAGGCTGCAATCATCCCAAGTATCAGACCCAGCGCAAGCCCCAGTACAATCGCCTGCAGTCCAATTAACGCGGACGGGCCGATGCGGTTGAAAATAATGTCTTTGACCGGCTGCCCCGTATAGAAGAAAGAGGTGCCCAGATCGCCTTTGGCGACATTGCCCACATATTTCACATACTGCACCATGACCGGATCATTCAGGCCATACCGTTCATAAATGATCTCACGCTGCTCGACAGGAAGCTTGGCCAGCTTCTCCTCATCGAACGGCGTTCCCGGCAGCTGCTTCATGAGGAAGAAGGTAGCCGTCAGAATGATAAATAAAGTCAGAATCAAATAAATAATCCTGACAACGAGATACCGCTTCATTTGTTCACCCCTTTGCACCGAATAATGGGGAAGGAGAGAATCTCCTCCCCTTCCCTCATAATCCTTTGCGCAATCCTTATTTTTTCGTTACATATTTGAATTCAACCGGGTTGGCATATGGGTGGTAAATCAAACCTTCCACATCGGGTTTAATCAACTGCGCTACCCCTCTGTGATAGATCGGAGCCGTAACCACATCGGTTTGAACCAGCAGCTTCTCGGCTTGAAGCAGAAGATCGGTACGTTTTTTATCATCCGTTTCACTTTTGGCGGAGGCAATCAACTCGTCATACTGCTTGCTCTCGTAGTTGCCGCGGTACGGTGAATGATTGCTCCACAGATCCAGGTAAGTCATAGCATCATCGTAATCGGCGCCCCAGGCGGTGATCCCGAATTGATAATTGCTGTTGTCCATCAGCTCATTGCGCGCTTTTACGGTTTTGGTATCGATGGCAACATCGATGCCGAGGTTCGTTTTGAATTCGCTTTGCAGGAACGTAGCGACGTCTCTGGTCTCCGAATCATCCGCTACGAGCAGCGTAAGCTTCGGCGTTTTACCCAATTCCTTCACGCCTTGCTCCCAGTAGGTTTTCGCTTGCGCGGCATCCACCTTGAACAGATCGCCTTGAAGCTCGCGGAAGGTTTTCTCGCCATCGCCGCTCATCATCTCGGGAACCATGCCGACTGCGCCTTTAGCGCCGTTCTTCAGGACATTATCAGCCAGCGAGCTCGTATCGTAAGCAAGCTCCAGCGCTTTACGGATATTCACATTGGACACGCCGTCCGCCTTCAGGTTGAACTGCAGATAGGTCGTCCGGAAATTAATCAATTGGGAGAACTCCGCATTATCCTTATTGCTGTCCACATCGGTAGCGCTGAGCAGGACACGGTCCAGATCTCCGGCTTTGTATGCGTTCAGCGCCGTGCTTTGTTCTTTAATCACGCGGACATTCACACTATCCAGATGGACATTTGCCGCATCCCAATAATCTTTGTTTTTCTCAAGGGTCGCTCCGGAAGCCGGATCGAATTTCGTCAGAACGAACGGTCCTTGATACAGCACGCTTTGCGGATCCAATCCGTAGCCTGCTCCTTTGGACTTCACGAATTCTTCATTCAGCGGGAAGAAGACCGACATCGTCGTCAAGCGAAGGAAATAAGGAGTCGGTTTTTTCAGCTGAACGACCAGGGTTTTGTCGTCTTTGGCCTGAATGCCCACTTGATCGGCGCTGCCCTTGCCGCTTGCGTATTCTTCGCCGCCGGTGATGTAATCAGTCATGATAAAAGCATAACCGTTCTTGGAGGTTTCGGCGTTCATTTCAGCGAGCCATGCATATTTGAAGTCAGCCGCCGTAATCGGCGTGCCGTTGCTCCATTTGAGACCGTCCCGGAGCGTGAACGTGTAAGTCAGCTTGTCATCCGAGATGCTGACTCCTTGAGCCAGCGCTTCTACCGGATTATTATCTTTATCCAGACGGTACAGGCCTTCTCCGACATTGTTCAGAATCGTCCAGGAAATATCATCGGAAGCGGACAGCTGGTTCAAATCCTTCATTTCGTTCTCGACATACACATTCAAGGTTTGAGCCGCGGCAGGCGGCGCAGTGTTCGTATCATTCGTATCCGTTCCTGTGGACGGCGAATTCGTATTGCCTCCCGAGAAATTGCAGCCTGTCAGAACGACCGTAAGAATCAGTATAAAGCTGAGCGAAGCTAACCATTTGTTCTTCTTCATCCCGTTCACCTCATGATGTTTTTTTTACAGCCGGAAGGCCGCTTTGTTCTCGCCTACTATAATGCCGTTATCATTGCGGATTTCTATAGGGGTAAGTTTATACATCCGGCGGATCGTTTCTTTGTTCGAGTATCCGATTTGCTCCAGAATTGAAGCGACGATGATCGGCCATGGATACTCCGAGCCGTCAATGACCTTGAGCGCGAAAGCGATCCGCTCTTTTTTGAGACCGAAGGCATAGAAGCCCTTCGCTCCGCCTTTCGCTACAATATTGGGATCCCGCAGCAATTCGGAACAGATGAAACCGTGACTTGCGACCATATCCGGGTGGGCGTTCATATAACCCGTAATTTGAATAGCCGCCTCGCGGACCGATTCATCGGCAATCAGATCCGGACAGGCAAGCTTCAGATAGGCGCTTGCGCTGAATTTCAGCGGCAAGGCGAATACGGGAAAGCCGCATCCGTCCACAGCGATATGAATATCTTCAACCGGGCATCCCGATAATTCGGACAAAACCTTCAAAATGCGCTGCTGCACGGGATGCTGGATGTCTCCGTAATTTTCGGTCGGATATCCCATCACCTTGCATAAGGCAAGTATGCCCAAATGTTTGCCGGAACAATTGTGGCAGATGCGCCTTGGAGGCAGCCCCTTCATCAGGTAATCGAGCTTCGGCTCGTCGTTCAGGGGAATCGTGGGGTGTGTAATCAATTGCGATTCCGATATGCCCGTTTTCCGGAGAATGGACTCCAGCGCGCTTATCTGGTATTTCTCGCCTCTTTGCGAGGCTGCGAAGAGCGCCGCCTCTTCCCCGGCCAATCCGAATGTCTCGACAACCTTGCCCTGCATAACGGGAATGGCCTGGAACGGTTTGGCGGAAGAGCGCAGAAATGCCGGATGGTCCGCATTGCCGACCTCGTACAGGACTTCACCAAATTCATTCACGCCGCAAAGAACACCCATATGAACATTTTCCAGTACGCTGCCGCGGTACTGCTCGACCAAAGCGCTCAATTTCATTTTTCTCACACTTTCTTTAAGGTTGTTTGTCTAACTGTAAAGCGAGTGCGCCGGCTCCCATCACGATCGCCTGCCCCGCAAGCTCGGAAGCGATCACCTTCAGCGAGTCCCTGAACTGCTCCCAAATCACGGTCCTGCACTGTTCCTGAATCAACTCCAGAATTTCTCCGTAATTCTCCACCAGTTCTCCGCTGATAATGACCGTGTCGGGGTTGTACAGGCAGACAATATTATTGATCGTGATCCCGATGTAAAGCGATGTGCGGTGCATAATTTCCATTGCCCATGTCTCCTGGGCCCGCGCGGCTTCAAACAGCTGCATAATATCCTCGATCGGCTTGATCCTGCGGGCTTCGGCGAGCAGTGCGGATTCCTCGATGTAGGTTTGCAGACAGCCCCTTTTGCCGCATGAGCACAAGTTGCCGTTCGGATCCAAGGTTGTATGGCCCAGCTCCCCGGCGCTGTTGGAACCCCCGCGGAAGATCTCTCCGTTAATAATCAGGGAAGCCCCGATCCCGGTACCGACATTAATCAGCACGGTCTTATCCAGGCCTTTGGTTGAGCCGAACAAGTACTCCCCCAGAATCTTCACCTTCAAATCGTTGTCGATCACGGTATTGAAGCCGGTTGCTTCAAAAAGCATCGCCGACAAGGGAATGTTCCTCCATCCCAATGTCGCGGACAGCAGGACAATGCCCCCGGCATGATCGATCACCCCGGGCGTCCCGACCCCGATGCCGGCAACCTTGGAGCGCTCTATTCCCCGATCCTCCAGACACTGCCGGACGGTCTGTGCGATAAGCGCAACCGTTGCTTCCGGCGCAGCCTCCTCGGCGGTATGGACGACCTGCTCCGTCAATACGAGCTTCTCGCTGAAGTCCATAACGCCGATCAAGATGCGCTTCTTCTGGATATCCACACCAATGGAATATCTTCCGCCAGGCTCAATGTCCAGCTTGATCGCTTTGCGCCCTACGCCGGTAGAGGTGAGTGACGTCTCTTTAACCAGACCTTCCCCGCTTAGCTCGTTCACGATACGACCGATTGAAGTGGCGCTCATTTTTGTTGCCTTGGATATCTCTGCGCGGGAGATAGGCCGGTGTTTGCGGATGACCTCGAGTACCAATTGCTTGTTATGCAGCTTGATTACCTCTTGGTCCTGCTTCACCATTTGCTTTATATCCACTCCCAAAACAACCTCCATCCATTTAATAACACGGTGTTATTAATTAGGCCGAAAAAAAATAAATTTCCACAATAAACCGAATTTTTTCCCCCCTGTTGTACAATCACAGAGCATGTTCGTTAATAATTAATAACATCATGTTAATAATGCAATAGTAACAGCCCTATTTCCATTCGTCAATTCCTTTTCTTCCATATGTAATATTTATGTTATATATTTTTTAATTTAGCGTTAGTTTATATGACACTTTCTCTCAGGAACGTCTAACCGCATCGAACGATAATCGTATGAAAAAGCAAAAACCGGCCGCCTCACAGGCTGCCGGTTCCTCCGCCGATTACGATTGCCGCGTGTTCCAGACCACGGGCCGGACTACGACTGAAGCGCCGCCGGCTGTTCCGCCGGTTCCACCAGCGCCTGTTTCTCCCAGGCTCTGCTTCTCCATCTGAACCACATAATGATGCCGCGGATCCATTCATCAGCCGCAATGGCCAGCCATACGCCTGGCAGGCCCATATCCAGTTTGAACACCAGCAGATAGCCAAGCGGCAGGCTCATGCAGACCATGGACAGGAAACCCATATATACGGTGAATTTGGCATCGCCCGCAGCCCTTAGCGAGTTGACGAGAACCAGGTTGAAGGACCGACCGCTTTCCAGCACCATGCTGAAGATGATGACCTGCGAAGCCAGCAGGATAATTTGATGGTTATCGGTAAACAGTCCCACGATGGGAACGCGGAAAATAATGACGACCACATCCACCAGCAGCGTAATCGCCACACTCCATTTCAGGCTGCTAAGAACTCTGCGGTACGCATCCTCCTGGCGTCCGGCTCCGATAAGACGGCCGACTACGATGGAGGTGCCCATCCCGATCGCGATACTGAACAGGAACACATACTGTGAAATCGACATCGCATACTGCCTGGAGGCCAAAGCGTCAGAGCCCAGGAAGGTAACATAATAGAGAAACACCATCTGGCAGCAGTGGTAGGTAATCTGCTCCACCGCCGCCGGAATGCCCACCTTGAGCATTTTGCGGATGTATTCCCTGGAGAACGTCAGATAGTAGCGAAAAGCGATTCTGACCTCCATCACCCGGTACAGCATCCAGATAAACACAACGAGCGCGCAGGCCCTGCTGGCCACCGTGGATACCGCTGCGCCAGCGACACCCATCTCCGGAAAACCAAAGTGTCCGAATATGAGCGCATAATTGAATACGATATGCAGGACATTCATGCCGAGTGAGACCACCATGGATTCCTTGGTGAATCCATACGTCCGGATCACACTGGAGAACGCGTTAATGAGCGCCTGCACAAAAAGAAATCCGCCGACAATGCTCATATAGGTCTTGGCATGGACAAGCACCTGCCCGTGCAAATTCATTTCACCCAATATCATCGGACCAAACAAAAACAGGCAAGAACTGACTGCAAGCCCCACTAACAGATTCAGCGTAATGGACAGTCCCGCGATTTTGGAAGCCTCCGCCATTCTGCGCGCACCGATATATTGAGCCACAACAATGGAAGCTCCGTTGCCGATCACTTCCATGATCAGAATGCAGATAAACATATATTGGTTCACAACCCCGACCGCCGACACCGCATCGTCGGAGACGCCGCTCAGCATTAACGTATCGGCCGTACCCATCAGCATAAACAAAAATAATTCCAAAAATATCGGCCATGTCAGCTTGAACAGCTTCATACCGGATTCCATATCATCACCTGGTTCTTTCCTAAGGAGTCATTCATTTCAGCAATCGCTATCGTATCACAATTCCGGCTGAAATAGTGATGAGAATTTGTGTATATTAATGGGCAAAGTCATCAGCACAAAAAGGGAGGGAATGCGCAGCAATGATGGAGCCCGATCTTGCCGCATTGCATCCGGAGGAAATGATGGACAGGCACGCTTTCTTGCTTAACCTGCCTAAACATTCATCGAGCCGGAGATTGTTCGCTTCCTTCAGATATTCCGCGTATTCCAGATAAACTTCATTATCCACATTAACGATTCCAAAGCAGCTGCTATTGCGGAAGAGCGTTGGCTGAATGTCCATCGCGAGTGGAGCGAGCGGATCAGCGGACTTGACGAGGAGGATCTGATGGATCTGGATTATGCGGTCGCCAAGATCACCAGGATCTTCGGCAAGCTGGATTAATCGATCATGTTCGCGTATCTTTTCCAGTCATGCAGGATCATAGGAAAAAGAGGCTGCCTTAAGCAGGAATTTTCCCGCTTAAGGCAGCCTCTTACTATAGTTTTGCAAATGTAATCCCGCCGGCGCCTAATGGAACGGCTCAATGACCGGGAATCCGATCTTCTCAAACCGCAGCAGCTTGCGGGCGCGTTCCGGGAGATTCTCGTAGGTGTCCGACGGAATCTGGATCGTTCCGCTGTGCTTCCCGTTCGGCGCCGGCGCATAGATCATCGCGATATTCGGCCGCGGCCGGTCCGAGCGGTTCGGCGTACCGCGATGCCACATCCGGTCGTCGCGTATCATGATCGAGCCGGCAGGCATAAGCGCCTTGATGAAATGCATATGCTCGGCGAGCTTCTCTTTGCTGTAGGCGCTGCGGCTGTAGCGGAAATCCGGATGAAGATGCGTGCCGCCTGGCCAAATTTCCATGGGCCCGTTCGTTTCGTCCGTATCGACAAGCGGGAAATTGACGACCAGATTGGAGATCGGCAGGTTCACCCCGCAGCGGTCGCCGAAATGGGCGCTTGTGTCGGCATGCACCGGCTGGCTGTTGCGTCCGCCCGGCAGCGACGTGTTCGTCGCCAGATAATGCAGGATGCAGTCCTCTCCCAGCAGGCGGTCCAGCACTGCCGTAACGAACGGATGCGCGATGATGGATTCGTCGATGAAGGGCTGCTCGAAGGGCAAATACAGGCGGATATGGTTCGTTCCGTCATTGAAGCCGTTGTTAGGATTGTAAACTTCCTCGCCATGCTCCTCCAGATAGGGCTCCAGAATCTCCATGTAGCGGGTATACAGCTTCTCCACCTTCTCAGCGTGCAGTACCCGTTCGAAAATGACATATCCGTTGACTTCAATCAGATTGACGGCAAGCTCCACCGTTTCCGGCAAAAGACGGCCGCTGTCAATCTCGGCTTGGCTGATTTTCATCGTTTCATTACCACCCTTTGAATGAAATGAGGTTTGTAAGGAGGATTCCGCCCCGCGTGATAAGCTCTCCTGGCCGCTAACTGAAAAATTGGTCCGGTGTACCCTGCAAATCCTACAAGTCGGACAGAGGCAGCGGCTCGAAGGTCGTGGTCAGCACCTGGGTCTGCCCGGTCTGCGCCGCCCTGTAGCCCGATTCGATAATATCGATTACATGACGCGCATGCTCGGCGGATGCCACGGAAGGCATATCCTCCTGTATCCAGTCGACAAGCTGCATAATATCCTCATAGACATGCGCTTCGCGAAGACCGTTGTGCGCGTCGGATACATGCGGCAGGCGGTCGTCCTCGCGCTTCAGATCCGTATCGCCGAATTTGGAGCCGATGATTGCCCCCTTGGTTCCATAAATATTGGGGGTCCACTCCGTAACGGAGCCGGCAATCGTCGCGTACACAACGGCGTGGAACGCATTGCCGAAATCAATCAGCAGGATCGTAGAGTCATCCATCTCCGTCAGGATCCGCTCCCCGCCGAACAAATGCTCCGGTATGCCGATACCCGACAGGGCGGTGACGCGCTTGGCCGGTCCGACAATCCCCGTCAGATCATGCAAGGGATAGACCGTGGCGTCATACATCGGTCCGCCGCCCGGCTTGCGGAAATACCAGCCGGGATTCACATTGCTGAGCACGTCGTCACCTGTGCGGACCTCTTCGCTCAGATGATAGGAGCCGTCTCCCATTGCGGTGCCCGTAATCGCCCAGGACAGCTGTCCAAGCGCCCCCTCCAGATAGAGCTTGCGCTTGCGTCTGGCCGCAGGATTGATCATCATCCCCGGCGAGGCCACGATCCGCACATTCCCGGAGGCCGCCCGGCGGATCAGATCGTCCGCCTCCGCTACCGTCGTCGTCATCGTTTTATTGAAATGAACATGCTTGCCTGCCTCGATCGCCTGAACGCCCTGCTCGTAATGAAGGCCGATCGGGCTGCAGATCGTTACCAGATCCACATTCGGGTCCCGCAGCAATTCCTCATAGCTCTCATATCCTGCAGCTACCCCGAACTTGGCCGCAGCCGCAGCCGCTCTTCCCGGAACAGGATCGCATACGGCGGCAAGCCTGACTTTCTCCGCCGCATCCGGCAGGCCGAGGTGTGCCATTATTCTTGTCGCAATGGCTCCCGCACCGACAACGCCGATACCGAGTGGTCTACTCATCCTTTCGTCACATCCTTTTCGATTCTTCTCGATTCTTCTCTACTGTCACAAACAAGGCTCATCCGGGTACAGATCCTATCCTTTGACAGCGGAACCGACTGTCAGCGCCCGTTCTACCTGATCGCTGAAGAACAGGAATACAATAACCATCGGCAGACTCGCAATCGTCATGACGGCGCCCATTCCGCCCCAGTCGGTGCTGTACTGTCCCTGGAAGAAAAGCAGCCCTAGCGGCAGCGTCTTCATCGCTTCGTCGGAAATCAAAATATACGCCAGCAAGAATTCATTCCACGCCCCCAGAAATTGAAAGATGGCGATGGTCGCGACTGCCGGCTTTACGATCGGTACGATAATTCGGAAAAACGTTCTGTAAATGCTCGCTCCGTCCATACACGCCGATTCCTCCAGCTCCACCGGAATACTCCGCATGAAGCCGTAGAAGATAAGCGACGAGAACGGCAGACCGAAAGCGATATACGGCACGATCAGAGCGCCGTACGTGTTCGCCAGATGAAAATTCTTCACCAGAATGGCCAGCGGAATCATAATGACCTGCAGCGGGATGAACATCCCGATCAGCATATAGATGCGCGCGCTCTCCCGCAGCCTCCACTCCATCCTGGCCACCGCATAGGAGAACATCACCGACAGGATCAGAATGCCGGCGGTGCTCACCGTCGAGACGACCAGACTGTTCAGAAAGTAGCGGGGCACATTAAACTGCGTCCACGCATTAACATAGTTCTCCAGATGAAGATGAAGCGGTATGCCGAACGGGTTTGTAACAAAGATTTCATCGTTATTCTTAAGCGAATACGAAACCATCCAAAAGAGCGGATAGACGGAAATCAGAAAATAAATCCACAGCAGACTCTGCAGCAGCGTTTGTCCGGTCCTGATTCTGGTAAGCATGAGATTGCCGTCAGCCCCCTTCTCCCGAATTAGTGGGTTATTCGTTCTTGTTGGAATAACCGGTTGATGATGACGGTGGCAAGCAGGCTGATCGCAACCAGAAATACAGATACCGCACAGGCATAGCCATAATCGAATTCGCTGAAGGCGTAGCGGTAAATCATGTACGTCAGCGTGTAGTTGGTTGTTCCCGGCCCTCCGCTTGTCATGATAAGCATCTGGACGAACGCTCCGATCCCTCCCGTAATGGCAACGATCAGACAAAATTTGAACGTTTCCGCCATCAGCGGAATCGTGATTTTGCGGTGCGCCTGCCATTTCGTACAGCCGTCGATAATCGCAGCCTCCATATACTGCTCCGGAATCGACTTGATTCCCGCATAGAGCAGGCTGAATTGATAGCCCATGAACTGCCATGCATTGACGAAGGCAATCGCGATTATCGAGACGGATGGCGAGGTGAGCCAGTTTTGACGGTACGAAATCCCCAGGATATCGAACAATCGGTTGACCAATCCATTGGTGGGATCATAAATAGCGATCCACAGCTGACAGACCACTGTGACGGACAGCACAACCGGAATGAAGTAGCCGACCTTCAGTACCTTCCGTCCCTTGACTTTGATATCGGAGCAGACCAGGGCCAGGATAGTGCCCAGCCCGATCTGAAAGACAACCAGCACCAAGGCGAACAATCCGCCATTCCGGAGCGAGGTGACAAGCAAAGGATCGTTGAACAGCTCGACGTAGTTGCTCAATCCGTTGAAGGTTCCCTCTCCGATCCCGTCCCAGTCGTAGAAGCTCCGGTACAGGGTTTGCGCCACCGGATAGGAGACGACCAGCGAATAGAGCAGCAGCGCCGGCAGGGCAAATGCGGCAATCGCCCATTTGTTGCCAAAATAGTTTCTCATCGTTGCTCATTCCAATCTATTGGTTAGTTCCCCCGTTATTTATTGGCGTCAGCCAGTACCCGGTTCAAGTTTTTCGTGAAGTCCTGATCGCTGAAACCTTTGACGATCAAATTCTGTGTATTATCGTCGATAGCCGTATTGATCTTGATATTCTCGTTCAGCTTCGCGAAGTTCTTGATATTCGGCAGCGTTTCGTCGATCAGACGCTGCATCATGGCAGGGGGCTTGGCGACGATCGGTTTGTCGATCTTCACCGAGACGATCGGATTGCCAAGCTGCGTATACTTGTATTCCGCGTATTTGCGGGCCAGGAACGCGGCAACCTCAATCGCGGTATCCTTATTCTTGCTCGTCGGCGCGATGGAGAATCCGCCTGGCTCGCCCGAACCGTCCATATTGAATTTGGCGGCGTCGTAGGTTGCCTCATCCTTGGCCGGCCAGTACATCCAGTCCACGTCCGCGCCGAGGTTTTTGTCAGAGCTGTAGATTTCCCATTGACCATTAACGAACATTGCCGCCTTGCCGGTGTAGAACATCGAGGATGCCTGGTCGTAGTTCGTGTTCGTAGCGTTCGCGTCGAACAGTCCGGCTTCCTTCAGCTCGTTGAACTGCTGGGCCGCAAGCTTGAAGGAATCCGGCAGCTCTGTCCCGGTGAGTGCGGCGTAGCCCTGCGGCTCTTCCCTTGTCAGAAGACCCTTGTAGAACGAATTGCCGATCCATTTCTCTTTGGAAAAAATGGCCATTGGCACGATGCCCTTCGCTTTGAATTTTTGAATGGCGTCCTTCCACTGATCGTACGTCTTGATTGGCGCTTCCACGCCCGCTTCGGCGAAGAGCTTCTTGTTGTAGTACAGAAGCTGGAACTCAATGCCGGCGAACGGATAGGAGTAGACATGTCCGTCCGGGGCGATCATGATCGGCTCATTGCCCGGATTCAGGTCGCTCTTGAACTGCGCCGTCGGTGCAGCGTTGTCGAGCATCTCGATATTTTTTGACTCTGCGAACGCTTTCATTGTCTTGAAGTCGGCTTGGAAAATATCCGGCATATTGCCCGAGGCCGCGTAGGTCCGCAGCTTTTGTCCATCATCCTGCATGGCCGGGTCGAGTACCAGCTCGACATTCGGCATCTCTTTCTTCAGTTCCGCTACCGCGTAATCGTACGGCTTCTTGGTGTCGTCATCGAAGTACGCAGCATAAATTCTCAACTTGACCGGTTCATCCGCCGCAGGAGCAGCCGGGTCGGCCGGTGCCGCCGCATTGTCCGGTGGGGGCGTATTCGTGTTCTCCGCCGCCTTCTCGCCGCCGCTGCCGCAGGCGGATAGAGAGAAAGCGAGCAGCAGCATGGCTGCTATTGCTAATGCTTTGAAACGTTTGTTTCTCATATCGTTTCCCCTTCTTCCGTTTAAATTGTAAAAGCCTGGAGTACTCCAATCATGCAAGCGGTTTCAACGGCTTTTTCCCATTATAGAATCCGGACTTCAGGGAGAACACGGAATAATCGGGCCGAATCTGTACAAAACGGGCCAAATCTCCCGCTGCAAGCCAGTAGTCACCGCCGTTTCCTGTTCTCGTACTCGGAAGGCGTCACACCGAAATGCTTCTTGAACCATTTGCTGAAATAGCCGGCTTCGCTGTATCCGACCTGCTCGGCAATGACGGTGAGCTTCAGCTCTCCAACGCCGATCAGCTCCTTTGCCTTCTGCATGCGGACATAGGTCAGGTAGTCGGACACCGACATGCCCCCTTCCCGTTTGAATACTTTCCGCAAATAGCTGGAATCGATATACAGCGCTCCGGCGATTGCGTCAATGGACAGCTCGGAGTCGGCAAACCGCTCATGAATGAGCCGTTTCGCCGCCTCGTAAAGCGTATGCGACTTTGAAGACCGATGGCCGAAGCTCGACTCCATGACACAGCGGTACAGCTCCGTCATCCACTCCCGGCACTGCCCGATCGTTGCCATCCGCCGCAGCTCCCGATAAGGCGCGAAGCCTGGCCCAAGCAGCTCATCGATTTCCTGACCGGATTCGATGGCGAACGAGAGGATCAGCGACACCAGCCCCATCAGGCCGGTAAGCGCGTTATCCACCGTCACCCGGGCTCTGCCCAAATCGGCGAACGCCTGGTCAAGACCCTCCTCAACCCCCGCCCGGTCCTTCATCCGCAGATGATAGATCAGCTTCTCTTGCAGCTCCACGGAGAAGAATTCGAACCGTCCGGGATCACCGCCCAGCCGCTCATGCCAGATGACCCCGCCCTGGCCTGCTGTCAGCTTGCTGCGAATAGCAAGAAGAGCATCGCGGTAAGACTGACGCAGCTCCATGTAATCGTCGGTTAACCGGCCCAGACCAACCGTAACCGTAAATTTGAAATGCCGCTCGACCATCTGCCCTAGCCTCTCGAAGGGCTGTCCGTCGAAGGCTCTGCCTTCCGCGTCGTCGTCAAAGACGATGATCGAGACGCTGCGGCCCTCGGCATCGTGGAACAGATAATGCTCGCCGCAAGGCGCAACCAGCTCTCGGAGCATATTGTCCACCGTATGCCTCCACAAGGACTGGTCCTCCGGATTGTCCGGCCCGTGTGGACCCGCCACCGTCATGCCGGCCTGAGGCGCGCGCCACCGGTCAATCTCGGTCACGGCTACAAGGCAGCGCCCCGGAGGCAGAGATACCCTCAACCGCGCCATTGCGGTCTCGATTTCCTCCCGCTTCATGTCGCTGTCCCGGCTGATCAGCTTGAGCAGGAAGCTCTCGCGCAGCAGGGCGGACTGATCCTGCGAGCTGACCTTCTCCTCGCGCGCCGCCTCCATGAAGCTCTTCACCTTGCCCAGCGTTACCACGAACTCCTCCTCGTCGAAGGGCTTGAGCAGATAGTCCCTGACTCCCATCCGGATCGCTTGGCGGGCATATTCGAATTCATTGTGTCCGGTCACCAGCACAATGGATATATCCGGATAACGCAGCTTGAGCTGTTCGGACAGAGCCAGCCCATCCATAAAGGGCATATTAATATCGACCAGCGCAATATCCGGCCGGTGCTCTTCCGTCAGCTCCAGCGCCTCAATGCCGTGTCTGGCCTCGCAGACGACGGTCATGCCAAGTGCCGTCCAATTGAATTTCTTCTGCAAATATTCCCGAAACAGCGGCTCATCATCGACAATTATGACCTTATACAATCCAATCCCTCCGGTTTCTCTCCAAGGGTATCCGGATTCTGACCTCGGTGCCCAGATGCTCCCGGCTCTCGATGGATACCCCATATTCCTCGCCAAAATAAAGACGGATCCGCTCATGCACGCTGAATATGCCGAACGAGACCGGCTTGTCGTCTCCGGTGGAGCGGTTCCAGATTTCGCCCAGCCTGCTCTCCGGCATGCCGACGCCGTTATCGCTGACGACGATTACCGCCGATTGCCCGTCGCGGAATCCTCCGATCTGCAGATGCCCCGGACTTCCCTTCAGCTTGAGACCGTGATAGATCGCGTTCTCCACCAAAGGCTGAATCGACAGCTTCGGAATCATCGTCCCCAGCATATCCGGAGGCAGGTCGATATCAAAGTCGAACACATCGGGATAACGGGCATGCTGAATGGACAGATAATCTCTGGCGTTCCTGATCTCCTCGCCGACCGTGATCATCTCGCTGCCTTTGCTGAGCGCGACGCGGTAGAAGTCCGCCAGCGATTTGGTCGTGTCGCGCGCCTCGCGGCTGCGTCCCAGGTCATTCAGCAGATAGATCAGATCCAGCGTATTGTACAGAAAATGAGGCTTGATCTGGGCGTGGATAAGCGCCAGCTCATATTCCTTCTTTCTCCGCTGCTCCTCCTCCACCCGCTGGAGCAGTTCCTTCATACGGGCGATCATGGAGTTGAAGACCGACGCCAGCAGGCCGATCTCATCCGCCGTATCGATCCGTGCCGAGACGTTCAGCTCAGCTTCCCTTACCCGGCGCATCGCCTTCGCCAGCTTCTGCAGCGGCTGGACAATCACCCGCGAGAGAATGCCCGCTCCCAGCAGGGCGAAGACCAGACATACCGCGCCGATAAGAACCGTCATCCGGCTATTTTTGCGGATGTCCGCCGTAATCGCCTTCTGGGGCACAATATTGATAAGCTTCCAGCCCATTTTTCCGTAATCCGTGGTCGTCACGAGATTCTTCCCTGTCTGTGTGCGGAGTGTCTCCGAGAACGAATCCCTGGACAGAACAAGCTTGCGCAGACGTTCATCCTGCATCGGCTTCAACAGCTCCGACTTGTCGGAAGAGGAGATGACCGTACCTTGAGTGTCAATAATCATATAGCGCTCGTTCGCGCTCTCGCCCATATCGGCATATACGCTGGAAATGGCGCTTTCCTTGATGTTCACGATCAGAATGCCGATCGAACGGCCGTATTTCAGATCGATAATCTGCTTGCCGATCGAGAGCACCGGGACGTTCGGGTCGGTAACCAGATAGTCCCGGAGCTGCATGGGAAACCAGTTGTTGGTGCCATAACCCGGCAGATCGTCAATCTTGTCGAGCAGGCCGCTCGTGAATACCTCCTTGTCCTTCTCCCTGGACGGGAAATATGAGGTGTAAAGCCGGCCATGCGTATCGATGAAGGCAGCCGAATCGATATCCGGAAAATTGAGCAGATCAACGCCGAACTGCGACTGGATTTGAATGCGCAGCTGATTTTCCTCGAATGGAGTTGAGGCGGCGGAGTAGTTCTCATAGATATGATTGAAATCCTCCATCATAATGTTCGCGCTGCTCTCCGAATTGTGGATCATCGAATCGATGCGGATCAGAATCAGTGCGGATTCATCCCGTACATTCTGCTTCGTCTTGTCGATCAGGGAACCGGTAAACAAATGGCTGGTGAAGTACCCCAGCGCAAACAGCGGAACAATGATCAGCGGTATATAGACCGCGATAATTTTGTTGCGGATCAGCAACCCGCGAAACGGCATCGCCAGCAGCGACCATAACCTCATCATTGTTCTGCCTCCTAGCAAAATTTCGGGGATGATGGATCACACACAAAAATGATAGCGCTTGCAGTTCGGGAATGCAATCGCCCATTATTTCCATGGAAGATCCGCTAGTACTTCGGGTCCCTTCGCGTGATTTCCTTCTTTAACCACGTTAAATTCGAGTAAAGGGTCGTACACCGGAAGCCCTTTCAGCCAATCATACAAGCAGCATTGGCTTGATATGTTAGTTAAGGGCATTAGAAGAAACGGCTTGGCCATCATTTGGCGCGTAGGTTAGTCTCTTCCAAAAATATCCAGGAAAACAGCAGATGCCAAGGTTGTACTTTCTGAATATTCAAGGGGAAGCGGCAGAGCGAGCCAACCTACTGGCGGGCAAATTAATTTCTCCCCATACGCATATCCAGAAAAGCAGAAACCATATTTTATGATAAGAAGAAACGGCTGTCGCCGTCCTTGTGGCGGCTCAGCAGGTTTCAAAAATATAAACAAAGATGGAGGGATTTTATACAATCTTGCGCTTTGAAAAAAGGCGCGTCTCCGAAGAGACGCGCCTTTGTTTATAGTAAGAGCAGGAGGCCCTGCTGGATAAAATTAAATTTCTATGAAGCAGGCAGGTTCATTCTCACCCGTGAATCCTCCCATTTCCAGCTGGCACAATGAGGCTTGGTGAGACTTGAGCCGGATAGCTGCTCCTTACGCTTTGACAGCGTACTTCTTGCGGGCCAGTTCGGTCGCCTCAACCATATTGCGCAAAGCAGCGACCGTCTCTTCGTATTTGCGCGTCTTGAGGCCGCAGTCCGGGTTGATCCAGAATTGGGCAGGGTCCAGCACCCGCAGGGCGCGGTCGATCATCGAGCCGATCTCCTCGACCGACGGCATGCGCGGACTGTGAATATCGTAGACGCCAAGGCCGATGCCTTTGTCATACGTATACGCCTCAAAGCTCCCAATCAATTCACCATGACTGCGTGACGTCTCAATCGAGATGACGTCGGCGTCGAGCGCGCTGATCGAGTCGATAATATCATGAAACTCACTGTAGCACATATGCGTGTGAATTTGCGTCTCGTCCTTCACTGTTGAGGTGGACAGACGGAATGCCCGCACGGCCCAATCCAGATAATCGGCCCACTGCTTGCGCTTGAGCGGAAGCCCTTCGCGCAGCGCAGGTTCATCCACCTGGATCATGCCGATGCCCGCTGCTTCGAGCGCCTCCACCTCGCCTCGGAGCGCCAGCGCAATTTGATAAGCCACCTCTTCGCGCGATTTGTCGTCACGGACAAAGGACCAGTTCAGAATCGTGATCGGACCTGTCAGCATGCCTTTGACCGGAACCTCCGTCAGCGACTGGGCGTAGACCGTTTCTTCGACCGTCATCGGCGTTACCAGTTCCACATCTCCATAGATGATGGGAGGCTTTACGCAGCGGGAGCCGTAGGACTGCACCCAGCCGAATCCAGTGAAAACGAAGCCGGCCAGCTTCTCGCCGAAGAACTCCACCATATCGGTCCGCTCGAATTCTCCGTGGACGAACACATCCAGTCCCAGCTCCGCCTGAATGTCGATCCACGTCTTGATCTGTTCCTTGACGAACGCCTCGTACTGTGCGCCGCTCCATTCCCCTTTGCGCCATTTTTGCCTGGCGCTGCGAACCTCGGGCGTCTGCGGGAAGCTTCCGATCGTGGTCGTCGGCAGCAGCGGCAGATTCCATCTCTTCTTCTGCACCTCGCTCCGGACTTCAAAGCTGCTTGGCCTTGCCGACGGCTGCGATGCCAGTGCGGCGATGCGTTCATGCACCTGCTTGCGGGCGCGGGCCGGCGACTGCTGCAGCGCCTTGCGGCTGCGGTCCGCTTCCGCCAGCTCGGCAGCAATCGCTTCAACGCCCTCATTGCCCGCCTTGGTCAGCAGCACAATCTCTTCCAGCTTCTCATCGGCAAAGGCAAGCGCTTCGCGCAGCGTCTGCTCAAGCCCGCTCTCCTGCGCAGCACTAACAGGAACATGCAGCAGACTGCTCGAAGGCTGCACAAGAATACGGTCGGTTGACACGGCTTCGCCAAGCGCCTTCAACGTCGCCAGCTTGGCCTGCAGATCGGCTCTCCAGATTCCTCTGCCGTCGATCAGGCCCGCGCCCAGCACCTTGTCCGCAGGGAAGCCATGCTCGCGGATAGCTTGCAGATTACGCCCGCCATCATGCACAAAATCCAGACCGACGCCGTGAACAGGTAGCGAAACGACGGTCTTGTAGTCGTCGACGGACTCGAAGTACGTCTGCAGCAGCAGCTTGATGCCTGGCACTTCTTGTGTGAGCCTCTCATATATACGGGCGATATGGGCCAGATCCCCCGGCTCAAGCGTTGTGGACAAAATCGGCTCATCGACCTGAACCCACTGCACGCCTTCCGCTTCCAGCTCGCGCAGCACCTGCGCGTACAGCGGCAGCAGACGGTCGATCCAGCCGTCAAGCTCATTCCGGGCGTAGCCCTTGGACAGCTTCAGAAAGGTGAACAGGCCGACGAGGACCGGTCTTCCTTCGATGCCAAGCTCCGACTTCGCTTCACGGTATGCATCCAGGAGACGGTTGCGGGTCAGAACAGGTTTGATATCCGTGAGCTCCGGCACAATATAGTGATAGTTCGTATTGAACCACTTTGTCATCTCACAGGCCGTAGCCTCGCGATTGCCGCGTGCCATGGCGTAATAGGTGGACAGGCTCAGCTCTCCCCCCTCATAACCGAACCGCCCGGGAACGAGGCCGAACATAGCCGCCGTATCCAGCACATGATCGTAATACGTGAATTCCCCGACAGGAATGACTTCGATTCCCCGGTTCTGCTGGGCCTTCAGATTGCTTAGACGGATCGCTTTCAGCTCCGCATGGAAAGCCTCTTCCTCCAGCTTGCCGGACCAATAGGCCTCCAGCGCTTTCTTCCATTCCCGACCCCGCCCGATGCGGGGATAACCCAGATTGCCGCTTTTCATAAGATTTGTTCTCTCCTCTCGATACGAGAAAGATAACATACCTTTCCAGCTATAGCGTAACTCCCATTAACTATAGCTGGCTATAGCCTGAAGCTATATCAAACAATTTTACTCGGATATGGTCTGATGCAGCGCTTCGATATAAGCGGAGGCGAGCTTCGAGAGCGCGGCATTCTGGTGGCTGATCCATCCGACATGGAGCGTCTCGTCGCTTGCCAGCGGAACAGGAATAATCTCGTTGCCATTCAGATCCGCGCTCAGTACCCCTGTGGAAATCGTGTAGCCGTTCAAGCCGATCAACAGATTGAAGAGAGTCGCGCGGTCATTTACACGAATGCTTTTCCGATGCGACAGCGTACTTAGAATTTCCTCGGAAAAATGAAACGAATTATACTCCCCCTGTTCAAAATACAGGTACGGATAGTCCTGAAGCTGGTCGAGCGTAACCATGGAGTGCTTCGCCAGGGGGTTGTTAACGCTGATGAAAATATGCGCTTTGGCCGTAAACAGGCTGGTGAACTTCAGATTTGCGTCCTTGAGCAGCCTGCTGATGACCTTGGCATTGAATTCATTAATATACAAAATGCCGATCTCGCTGCGCTGGCTTTTGACATCCTGGATGATTTCATGCGTCTTGGTCTCTCTTAGCGCCAATTCATATTCATCCTGTCCATACTCGCGAACCAGCTTCACAAAAGCGTTCACTGCAAAGGCATAATGCTGGGTAGACACCGAAAAATGCAGCGGCGAGGGCTTGGCATTGAGATACCGGTTCTCCAGCAGCTCGGCCTGTTCGATAACCTGGCGGGCATAGCCGAGAAACTCCGCCCCCTCCTTGGACAGCGAGATGCCCTTGTTGGTGCGCTCGAAAATCGTAAGATGAATTTCCTCCTCCAGCTCCTTGATGGCGTTGGAGAGACTGGGCTGGGATATAAACAGCCGCTTGGCGGCCTCATTCATGGAACCGCGGTTGGCAACCTCAATCACATACCTCAGCTGCTGCAGCGTCATCGGTCATCATCCTCTCATTCATTACTGGGTACCTCTATTTTACCGCGGTTTCTGTTGTCTTACACTTTTCCCATCTTCAAGGGAAGAAGCCGGCGCAGAAAAGAAAAAGAAGCCTATTCCGGAGGGAATGGCTCCATTTGGCCGCGAATGCCTTTGCTTCTTAGAGCCCCAGCTCCCGCTCGCTCCATGCCCACAGACGCTTGGCCGCTTCCGGATCGGCCGCTTTGGCTGTCAGCCGGACCGGCTTTTTGCGGTAATAATACTCCCCGCTTGTCGACATAACCTCATCGCTTGTCGCCAAATATACCGCCGTCTCCGCCCCCTTCTCCGGTGTGAGGAAGAATGGCTTCATCATGGCCAGTATGCGCCTGCCAAAGCCGGTATTGCGGTTCACGCCAATCTGGGTCGCAACTGCGCCGGGATGCAGACAGTTCGCCGTTACCCTCGTCTCCTTCAGCCGCCGCGCCAGCTCCTTCGTGAACAAAATGTTGGCCAGCTTGGACTGCGCATAGCTTCTCCAGAAAACATAGCCCTTCGTCAAATGCGGATCGCTCCAATGGATCCGGCCGGCTTTGTACGCATTGGAGGAGACCACCACGACTCTCCCTTGCGGGGCGCGGGCAAGCGCATCCAGCAGCAGATGCGCCAGCAGAAAATGCCCCAAATGGTTGACGCCGATTCCCAGCTCAAACCCGTCCGCAGTGGTCTCCCGCCTGATCGGAAACACCCCTGCATTATGGATCAGTCCGTCCAGCTGCTCATATCTGGCCAGAAAAGCCCGCGTAAATTCGCGGATGCCGGCAGCCGAGCCCAGATCGCAGAGCATAAGCTCAATATCCTGCGAGCCGCTCTGGCGAACCGCATCCTGGAGCGCAGCCTCTCCCCGCTTCCGGCTGCGGCACGCCATAATGACGCGGATGCCATCGCGGGCCAAGGCGACAACGGTCGCCAGCCCCATACCGGAATTGGCCCCTGTAACAATCATAACCTTCTGCTTTGTCTGCATATGATTGATCTCCTTCGTTCCCGTATCAATCTCTTGCAGCTACTATACCATTAATCCCGTGGTCCGAGTATCAGAAAAGTCAAATGTCGGATACCCGCGATTTTGCACCCAATTGCAGTCTTTATAGGGCTTTTCCTTTTCCTGACGCACTTTTTGTTGCATAATGATAAAAAAAAGAAAAATATAACGCTTTCATAGCTTACAAAGGATGTAATCCTACTACATTTTATAAGACCGGGGGAGTACATTTGATAAGGTTACCGATCCGCAAGCTGTCCGGATTTGCCCCAGGCCGGATGAACTGGAATTACTTCAAGTCCAAGCTTCTGCTGAATTATGCCTTGTCCTACATCCTTATTTTCTTGATTCCGCTCACCGGAGTAACGATCTTTGTATACAAGAATGCTGTCGACAATCTGCGTTCGGAAATCGAGCAATCCAATGTGAACCAGCTGAATCAGGTGCGGATGAACATTGACGCGCGGATGGCCGAGCTTCAGGAGACCGCAAGCCGGATATCCTTTGACGTGCATCTCACACCTTACATGGTGCGCCATCCCTACTACAGCAAGGAAGCGATCGACACGCTGGCCAATTACAAAGCCAACAGCCAAATTCTCGACAATCTGTTCCTCTACTACCACGACGATTCGGTGATTTACTCCTCGGAGGGGATGACGGATGTCGGCACCATCTTCAGGCAAAAATACAAGTTTGCGGATTGGCCTGCCGCTCAGGTGCTGCAGGATCTCAATAATGCGGAGCATCCGCTCATGCGTCCCGCCGGGCAGGTAATTGTCAATTCCAGACAGGAGTCCATGCTGGCGCTTCTGGTGCCGATCAAACCGAATGACCCCTATCCGTACGGCACCGTCGTTTATTTGATGGAAGAAGAGAAGCTGACCGGCGTGATGGACTCCATCCTCAATAAATTTTCCGGCAACAGCTACATTTTCGATGATCAGGGCCGGGTGTTAACGAAGAACCGGCGCGGTGAAGCCATTCCGGGCAATGAGTTAAGCGTTCTTTCCTCTCTTGATGCAGGTATCCACAGCCTCATGCTGGACGGCAAGCAGCAGTCGGTCGTCGCCGTGCAGTCGGAAGAGAACGGCTGGACCTATGTGACGACGATGCCAAGCAGCCAGTTTTTCAGCCGCATCTTTCATATCCAGACGCTCATTCTGCTGGTGTTCTTCATCGTGGCGCTTACTGGAATTACGGCGGCTGTCATGCTGGCAAAGCGCCAGTATCATCCGGTCAAGGACCTGATGGAGTTTACACGGCTTAAGACAGGCTCCAGGACGTCCGATTCCGCCAAATCGACCAGCGAATGGGACTGGATCAGGCAAACCATCCATGATTACAGCGCCCGCATCCAATTTCAGGAGCCTTATGCGCGCACCCAGTTTCTGATGATGCTGCTCAAGCACGGGAGTCCGAATGACCGCGACCTGGAGCAGCTGATCAAGAGTGTTGGCCTGGAGCTTTCCGGAACGCAGGGCGAGTATTTGGTCATGCTGCTGAAATGGGATGCGTTCTCCGGCACTTCCACCGCGGGCCCGGACCGCAGAGACATCCACCAGCTGCTGCACGACCTGGATATGCCGCAGCTGAAAGCACGTGCTTACGGCATCGATTTTTCACCGGCCGATCAATTTGCGGTCATGATCAGTCTTGCACCCGATGCCGCCCGCAGCTCACAGGATCGCATAGAAGAAATTGTGGACCACATCCGCGGCAGTATCCTTCAGCGGTCATCTCTTCAGCCATCCATTGGAGTGGGGTCGCCGTACGGCAATCTCGGGGAGCTCAACCAATCCTTCATCGAGGCAGCAACGGCACTGGAGTTCCGCATGCTGGGGGAGCTTGGAAGCGTTACTTATTTTGAGAAGCTTAGCGCCCCGGAGTCCGAGACCTTCTGGATATCCAAAAAATCTTTGCTGAAGTTGGAGCAAAGCCTCAAACAGGGCAATGAAACGGTGGCGTTTCAGATGATTCAATCGATCATCGCGGATCTGCGGACACAGACGCTATCGGCTGCCCTGATGCGCTGCATATGCTTTGATGTGCTGAACGCGCTGCTCAAGAACGCCTCTGAGCTCGGAATGAACGGCATTATCCACGATATTCCGAACCTGACCGCTTTTGAAACGCTGGAGGAGCTGGAACGCAAGCTGGAAGCGTTGGCTGCGCAAATTTGCGGACAGGTTGAGCGTCAAGCCGAAATCCAGCAGCATTCGCTGCTGGACGACATCGTCTCCTATGTCGACCGGCAGTATGCCGACTATACGCTCAGTCTGGAGCATTTGGCGTTGAAATTCTCCATCTCGGCTTCGTACTTAAGCCGCAGCTTCAAGGACAAGACGGGCTCCACATTCTCCCAGTACATCTGGCGGCTCCGCATGGAGGAGGTGATGCGTCTATTGGTCAGCAGCGATGCTCCCCTGAAGGATGTCATTGAGCAGGTCGGGTATCTGGATACGCCCAATTTTATCCGCAAGTTCAAGAAGGAAACCGGATATACACCCGGCCAATACAGGAAGCTGAGAACAGGTGAAGACGGCTGAAGCCTGCCGCTTACCGGTAAGCGGGTATCCTTGAGGGGGATGAAATCTTTACATTTTATAAGGCTCAAGAAGAAACGGCTGCCGCTGTCCTTTTGGCGGCGCAGCAGGTTTCTTCCCTTAGAAATAGAAGCAAAGTATGGAGGAATTTTAACCTTTCTTATATTTTAAGAAAGCCAGCTCCTTAGCCTCTGAGCAGAGTCTAGGGAGCTGGCTTTTTCCTTACATTTCGACTAGTTCGTTTTCCAGCGGTCGTACGCCGTTTGATATACTTCGGCCATACGCTCGCCGCCCATCTTCCGGATCGTCCCGATATAGGAATCCCAACTGCTCAGCGGCTCCTGTCCGGTAACGAACCTGGCCTCCATCTGCTCGACATAAGTGTCAAGATCAGACTGCAGACTGGTAACCTCGGCCTGCTCTTCCGGCGTCAGGAACAAGACAGGGAAAGGAATGCGCGCTCCGCGGTCAAGCAGCTTTTCCTTGGACTCTTTCTCCACCCATCTGTCAAAATCCGTCGCAAGGCCTTTACCGATCTCTCCGGTCATCATGCCGGGAGTCGGAATCCCGTAGTTTGGCGTAAGAGTGGCACGGAAGTCTTCCCGTTCGATTCCGCCGGGAACAGGCAGCCATTCTTTGGTGTGTGCAGCTTTATCGGTATATTTCCAAAGCGTTCCTTCAGGACCCTTGTCAAACAATACGGCGCCATCGTAAGCGTACATGTAGTCAACCCAGCGCAGACTGGCTTCGGGCGATGGATTGGTGTTGGTAATGGCGTAAGCGCCGCCTGTAACGCCCTTATTCCTGGCGATGGCAGGCTTATCGACGCTGTCGCTCCTGACCGGGCTGAACATCGGATCGTCGGTGCTTGGCTCTCCGCCAAGGGTGAAGTAAGCATGCCAGTCCGAGAAGAGCGCGATCTGGTTGTTACCGGCTTTTGCCTTTTTTTGATCCGCGGTTTGGGAGAAGGTCTCGTGGTCCAGCAGCTCCTCGCTCCACAAGCGGTTCAGATAGGTCAGATAGGCCTTGTAGCCTTCCTCCATCGGGGTATAATGCACTTTGCTCTGATCGTCGACATAAATTTTGTCCTCATAGATGCCGAAGGCCCCGAGCAGCCATGCGCGGATTTCCTTAAGCTTGACCAGAGACAGCGGAATCTCGTCCTGTTTGCCGTTTCCGTTCGGGTCTTCTTCCTTGACGCGCTTCAAATAAGTGTACAGCTCCTCGGTCGTCTCGGGCAGCTTATCGATCTTAAGCGCCTTCAGAAAATCGCCGTTGTACCAGAGCGGATTGCGGTACCACGGCTGAGCCAGATCAACCTTCGGCAGCGAGTAGATATGTCCATCGGGTGCGGTAATGGATTTGCGGATATCAGGATTGTCCTCGAGAATTTTGTTCACGTTCGGCGCATACTGAGGGATCAAATCCTCAAGCGGAATGAGGATGCCTTGGCTTCCATAATTCAGCTCTTCCGCGGGAGTCAGACCGGCGGCAAAGAAAATATCAGGGTATTCACCGCTGGCGAACACCAGATTTTTTTTGGTCTCGAAGCTGTCTTTGGGCGCATTCTGAAATTCCAGGCGGATGTTCGTCAGCTTCTCCATTTCCTGAATAACAGGCATATCCTTCCAGTTCTGAATCCCTACGTCGGGGGCCATCATCGTTAAGGTTAATGGATCATCCACAATAGGGAAGCCTTCCTTGTGAACCAGCTCCGACTCTTGCGAAGCCCCACCGGTCTCGGAATCCGATGAGCTGCAGCCGGCCAATGTGATGATAAGCGCAGCCGTAACGATCAGAATTGTGCTTTTTTTAAATGCCCGCATACTTAAACCCCTCTCCTTAAACATATGTGATCTGGCCAAACTGCTAATGCATAAAATAACTCCCTGGCAGCCGTCATTCATCTCCCGGCCGGTGCCGGAGAGGATGGTCCGGGCTAGCCTTTTACCGAGCCGATCATCACGCCTTGAACAAAATAGCGCTGCAGGAAAGGATAGACCGCTATAATCGGCAGCGTGGACACAACAATCGCCGCGTATTTCACCAGCGAGGCTACCTCGGCTTTATTGTTCATCGCTGCCGCCATATCTCCGCTGACCGCAGCGCCGGTTGTCTCGGCGGACATTTCCTGAAGCACGAGAATCTGGCGCAAAATAAGCTGCAGCGGATATTTGGACTCCGTGTTGAGGTAGATCAGGGCATTAAAATAGCTGTTCCAATGCATGACGCCATAAAACAACGCCATCACGGCAATAATCGGTCCCGACAACGGCAGGATGATGCGCAGGAACAGCCCCGTGTTCGTACAGCCGTCGATATGGGCGGCTTCCTGAAGCTCTCTTGGGACCGTGGTCTGGAAAAAGGTTCTCGCCACGACAATATTCCAAACGCTTGCGGCAGCGGGCAGAATCAAGGCGCCCATCGTATTCATCAGGCCGAGACTTTTCACCAGCAGATAGGTGGGCACCAGTCCGCCGCCGAAGAACATCGTGACCAGGATCAGGCCCATGAACAATCCGCGGCCTGCGAAATCGGAACGGCTCAAGGCGTATGCCGCAGGCAGCGTAACAAACAGATTCAGCGCTGTTCCGAGCACGGTGTAGATCACGGTATTCAGGTAACCGCTCCAGATTTTGGAGTTTCCGAATACCCGGCTGTACCCGTCCAGATTCAGACCCTTGGGGAGCAGCCACATTTCGCCCGAGCTGACATATTTCGGATCGCTGATCGACGCGCTGATAATGAACAGAACGGGGTACAGCACCACGATCAGCGCAATGAGCAGATAAATGTAGTTCATGAGGACGAACAGCTTGTCGGCTCTTGTTTCTTTCACACCTGAAAGCATGCTTCAAACCTCCTCCTTTACCAAAGACTTGTTTCGCTGGTACGGCGTGCGATCCGGTTGACGGAAATAAGCAGGATGGCGTTGACCACCGAATTGAACAGCCCTACGGCCGTTGAGAAGCTGTATTGGGCGCTGACCAGACCCGAGCGGTAGACAAAGGTGGATATGACATCCGAAGCGCTCATATTAAGCGGATTTTGCAGCAGCAGAATTTTCTCGAAGCCAACGCCCAGAATATTCCCCATATTCAAAATCAGCATGATCGTGATGGTGGGCACAATGGTTGGAATGTTAATATGCAGCATTCGTTTAAAGCGGCTTGCGCCGTCCATGATGCCGGCCTCATGAAGCTGCGGGTCAACGCTGGACAAGGCGGCAAGATAGATTATCGTACCCCAGCCTGCGCTCTGCCAGACTCCGGAGAGGACATAAACCGTCTTGAACCATGCCGGGTCCGTTAGAAAGTCAGCCGCCTGGAAACCAAGTCCCTCGACAATACGCACAATGATGCCCGAGGTCGGCGACAGGAAGGTAATAATCATTCCGGCCATCACGACGACCGAAATGAAATGCGGCGCATAAGTAATCGTTTGCACAGATCGTTTGAAAAAACCGCTGCGCACTTCGTTGAAGGCCAGCGCCAGAATAATGGGAAGCGGAAATCCGATTGCCAGCTCGTAGAGGCTGATGCTGAAGGTGTTCCACAGCAGGTCCCGGAAGTAATACGAATGGAAGAAGCGTTCAAAGTGATCGAAGCCGACCCATGGACTTCCGGCAATCCCCTTTGTGGGAATGAAATTTTTGAAAGCGATCTGAATGCCGTACATGGGTATGTAATGAAAAATAATGAAATAAAGCAGTGCGGGAGTCATAAATAAATACAGTTCCCAGTTCCGCAAAATCCGGTTCCGGTTTCGCCTGTTCAGCTGCCCCGCATCGAGCGGGAGAACTCCCTTCTTGGGAGCGGCGGTTTCGAACGCGAGAGCATCCTGGTCATTTCGTTTCATGGCATCCATCCCCTCGTTTCTAAATTGATCCTGTGTGTCATGTACTTCTGCCGGAATATATACCTGCACCGCACCGATGCCGGCAATCAAATTGTAGACAGACCGGCCAGGGCCGGTAAATATGTAGAATATGAATTGTCATGTCCAAACACACGCGAAGCCATATGGCATAAGGATTATTGAGAGCGCTTTATTGAGATGGAATATGTAGAATTTATGGTATAAACGATGTATTCATATTTGACATATTGCACTGCGGCACAGGATAAGTAAACGATTCCAGCGTCATTCCAGCGTATTTTGCCGCTATTTTTGAATTTTCTCAAGGTCCAAACGCTCCCCTTCATCCCAGGATAAAACAGCTGGTACCGTCCTTTGGCGGATAAGTCAAGCTTCTTCATCTTAGAAATAAAGCAAATTCCCCCGGTCCATGAAGCGTAAAAATATGCGCGCCGCGGACTGCCACACAGAAAAAGGACATCCCGCAGGATGCCCGTTTTGTAATGTGTTAAGTTTCGATATCCGTTAATAGCTTTTTGCGGCCAATTGATCCAGACGCTTGAAGTTGTACCCCTGTACACGGGCATCGTCTATGATTTTGCCCAGCGCCTTGGCGTTATCCTCCGATACGGTATGCAGCAGGATAACTGCGCCCGGGTGAAGCTGCGACATGACACTGTCATAGGCATGCTTCCAGCCCCTTTGCGCTTTCGTATCCCAGTCCTTGTAGGCCACAGACCAGAAGACACTGATATAGCCCTGCTCCCTGCTCGCTGTGAGCACGCGTTCGCTGAAGATGCCGCGAGGAGGGCGAAGATAGTTCATCTCCTCCTGCCCTGTCAGCTCCGTCACGCCCCTTTTCACACGCGCGAGTTCATTTGCAATCTGCTCGCTTGTGATCGTGCTCATATCCGGGTGGCTCCATGAATGGTTGCCGATCAGATGCCCTTCAGCGGCCATCCTTTTAACCAGCTCAGGCTGATCCTTAATATAGTGGCCGGTGACGAAGAAGATCGCCGGCGTCTGCTTCTCTTTCAGCACGTCCAGAATTCCTGCTGTATAGCCATTCTCATAGCCGTTATCGAATGTAAGATACAGCTCTTTCTTCGCCGTATCCCCCAGGAAGATGGCATCCTGCTTTTGAAGAAGGCTCTGAAACCCTTCTTCCCTGATGGAAGGCAGCGCGCCTTTTACACTTTTCTTGAAGCCAAAATGGAATGTTCCGCCCGGTGCGGCGGATACGGCTCCTATGCTTGCAAAGAGAACAATGGCTGCGATGAGAAAAGCGCCTGCACCTGCTGCATATCGTTTTGTCATGAAATCCCGCCTTAATGAACAGGCTCGTGTAAGAGGCTGTCCGTATGGTATGTACAGCGGTATTATGCCACGGCAGCCGGAAAATATGCCCTCCTCCAACATAGAATAGCCATCTGTACCTGCTTCTGGATCCGGAATCTTAGCTGCAAACAGAAAAGGAGCTGCCTCGAAGGCAGCTCCCATTCTTTTAAAACAAACATATCTTACAGCAGTTCCAGCATTCTGTTGATAATAACTGCCGCTTGGGCACGATTAGCAATACCCTTAGGTGTAAAGGTGTCGGCTGTTGTGCCGTTGATGACACCCGCCTCTGCCAATAGTGCAATTGAATCCTTGGCATACGAAGCAATTTTGCCATTGTCTTTGAATTTGGACAATACAGCCGCCGCATCGCCTACAGCAATGTTTTTGACATTATTCAGCACGTTAGCTGCCATAATTGCCATTTCTTCGCGGGTAATTGGACGGTTAGGATCAAATTTACCGTTTCCGACCCCATTAACCACGCCTGCATTGACTGCGGATGCTACGAAGCTGTAATACCAGGCATCCGGTTTCACATCGGTGAAGGAGACCGTCGCCTTCTCATCCGTCAAATCGAAAGCACGGACAAGCATGGTCAGGAATTCCGCTCTTGTCACTTGCTTGAGAGGAGCAAAATTCTCTTTATCCACTCCATTGATGATGCCTTTGGCAGCCAGGTTTTCGATCGCGCTTTGCGCCCAGGATGCTACAGGTCCGAGATCCTTGAAATCCGGAACGTCAACAGGCTGCGTTGGTTCGATAGGTGTTGTCGGTTCAGTTGGCTCTGTTGGTGTCGGATCAGCCGGTTTCGGTTGATCAGGCGTTGGAGTTACAGGATAGTACGGATAGTATGGAATGTCTCCGTTATCTCCATCGTCACCAGGCTCTACCGGAGGATCCACTGGCGGGTTCACCGGTGGTTCTACCGGCGGTTCTACAGGTGGTTCCGGTTGTTCAGGTGTCTCACCATTTCCATCATCGACTGATCCAGGGTCAGCTGAAGGAGCTGCCGTAAAGATCGAATTCGACAGCAGGCGGAATTGGGCCTGCGGATGTGCACGGTTCGTCAATTCATTGGCGAACACCGTCACATTGACCAGATCTTTTTTATAGGTGAAGCCCATTGTTTGGCCCTTAATCACTTCATGTTTCGGCCACCAGCCGGCGATGAAGAAATCTTCATCCGAGCTTGCAGTTGCGAGTACATTTGCTCCTTCAGGAAGAGCTGTGATATAAGATCCCGATACGGTGTACAAATAATCTATCTCATCATAAGGAGCCGTAATCGGGCTGTTTTGCGCCAAGATGGATTTGAACAGACCTTCATGCGCATTGCCGGTCGTTGCAAAATTGAAACCAGGCAGCAAACCGGAGCTTTTCAATCCATTCATGGCCGTTCTTCCATAGCCGATATATGGTTTCCCTGCGCTGATCAGACTGTTGCTTCCAGTTGAATTTACGAGGACGTCACTTGCTGCAGGGTCAGTGGAAACATTAAACCCAAGACCTTTGAGCGCGAAAGCAGGAACGCCTGTTGCGGCTACAGTCACCGGTTTAAGCACCTTGCCGTCTTTATTGCCTTTATCGTCGAACGGCACGACATCCAGCAGGTATTTCTCCTTCACGGTTTTAAGGTTGGAATAGGAGACAAGGAAATCGCCCATTTCATAGCCTTCTCCGCCGTAATTCAGCAGGGTAACTGATTTTCCTTGGCCGATCAATTCGTTAACGGCTTGTACAGCCTCGTTATTGGTGTTGCGAATGACATAATGAGATGTATAGCCAGGAACTGTCGTCGACGGAATTTCCACCGATTCTACTTCATCTGTTTTTCCAGTGAATACACCTGCATCACGGACAATATAGCGGTCGAAGCCCCTCATATAAGAGAAACTCTGCACGATATCCGCATACATCTCGCTAAAATCGGATACGTCGATGCCGTCATACAGAACCAGATTGGCATAACCCCGTTTGGCCTGATGCATGTTGACGACAAAGCTTCCGGCAGGATATACCTTATCCCCTACTGTAACCGGGGCTGTAGATTTTTCTACCTTGACGCTGTTATGAAGCAGGTATTGCACCATTTTGTAGGTTTCAAGCGAATTCTTTTGCAGTTCTTTGTCTACTGGCAGTACATAATATTCAGGGAAGAAGTTCTCTTCACCGTTACGTGGTCTGCCGATTTCTTCGTATTTTGCATTCACCAAATATTTGTCAACCGAATAGCTGTCCGTTCCTTCAATGCCGCGTTTGTACACTTCCAGTTGATTGAGGAACAGCTGTTTCTTGTTGTCCATTACATATTTGGTTGACGCCAAAGCAGCAGAGTAGAGTGCAGTTACCGAGTCTTCATTAAGTTCAGGAATTTCAAGTGTATGACCAAGAGCTCCTTGATGCATCGCGAATACGGCGGTATAGGCAGGAGAAGCATCATCCCAGCCCGTTGCATTGGCAATTGGCTTGTAGTTTGGATCCTCGGCCTTTTTCCGGGCTTCTTCATACGGAATATGGTACTTTGGAATTCTATTGTCCGTACTGGCAACACCCGCCCGGCCCATGGCGTTAGCTTGGTCGACCATGCTGTTGATCAGCAGATCGAACTCGAAGTTCGGATCATGCGGAGGCGTACAAGGCTCAATCAGAAAGTCTTTGACAAAACCATGGAAATCCAGGAAGGAAAGCGGAGACCATTTTGCGATTTCACTGGCCACGATTTGCGTTTCCGGTTGTGTTTGGTAGGAATTGTCCCGGTTCAGGTCAAAGCCGTTGGCGTTTTGACGGACATTGTGGTAGCGGCCATCCGGATTTTCCGTATAGTTCATGAGGAAAATGACATTGTCCAGCGCCTGGTCCACATTAATCGTTACTGTTTGTGGTTTACCCGCGACATCGGTTGTTTCATACTCAACCGTGTCTTCTTTTGACATCGTTCTAAACATATTGAGGATAGCATCAATACCTGGCGCTTCATCCGGATGAATATTATTCAGCCAAATCGGCACCTTGTAGTTGGTCAGCTTGCCGCTCTTGATTTTATTTTGAAGCTCAGCGGGTTTTTCCATCATGTCGTGAAGCGTCTCATTCACATATTGGTCGACAGAAGCTTTATCTTTAGCCAATATCGTGAAGTAAATATCGCGGCCTTCAACAGACTTGCCCAGTACACGGGTTTCAATGTAACGGTCTGATTGAGCGGCTGCGGTAATGGCTTCAATCTCCGGTTTAATCTCATCATACGTATGATAAGATTCATACGGATTTAATTTAATTGGTCCGCCTGCGATGACATTGCCCATTGGACCTTGAACAGCCAGGTCATTTGTGGCAATCATCTCAGGGTATCTTGAGCGGAACGTGCCGGAAAGATTGGTCGTTCCATAAAGCACATCGAATGCGATTTTGGCTTTGACGGTATTTCCTTCAACAACAGGTGTTCCTTCCAGATAAATAAAAGGATCTCCATTGTATCCGGCAGGAGCAACTGTGCTCCATTTCTTCCACTCGGAGAGCGGTTTTCCTCCGTAAGTCCACTGCAGGTCATTAACTGTAGTATTGATAGGCAGATCGAACTGTACGTCAATCGTCGTCTTATAGGTCATTGACGCGACATTTGAGCTTAATTTAAGCTCTTGAGGCTCCTGGATTTCCATCAACAACGTTGAGAGCACTTGGGTAAAAGTACTTAAATGCTGTTCAATCCTGCCAGGGTAGGTTTCAATAATATGATCAAGCTTGTCTTTACCGGTATGCCAAACTTCTCCCTCAAGCGCGGTTTGGGTATAGCCATCCAAATCGCCAAGGGTCCAGTTCGTCGCTTCCAGGTAGCCGTAAGGAATACCTGCGTCTTCGAATGCAGCATGGTCACTCCAGTCGCCGGTTGTCGTCGCCGGATACTCCGGGTTCAGACCAGGATTGGTTTGCATTTCCAGGCCCAGGCGCTTAGCAATAGCCAGACCCTGGTCACGGGCAAAACCCGAAAATCCTGCACTGCCGTACATATACATATAATCGCCGACAGCAAGGCTATCCATGTTGATCATGACGACTGTGTTCTTCTTCTCATCGTCCGTCATTTGGGATACATAATAATTGGAGCCCCTCAGGCCCGCTTCCTCTGCGCCAAATGCGATGAATTTAATCGTGTAAGGCGTATCCTTCAGCGCTACCGTCTTGGCAGCCTCCAATAAAACCGCAATTCCCGATGCGTTATCATCCGCGCCCATGCTTCCGCCTGAGCTAACCGAATCGTAATGCGCACCGACGATTACCGTTCTAGGGGATATCCCCTGTTTGACGGCAATGATATTGCTGGTATTAACGGTATTTCCTCCGCGAGTGTAAGTGAAAGGTTGAAGGGTTGTCTGCAAACCGATTTTCTCGAACTCGCCTTTAATATAATCACGAGCTTCTTGGTCCTTCGGGCTGCCTGCAGTACGAGTACCGATGGTTGTCGCCAGGTAAGTCAGATATTGTGAAGCCGCATATCCTGGCTGTCCTTCCGGTATGTTAAGCACTGGCGCCGCCAAAGCCTTCAACTGCGCTTCGTCCGCCTGTTCGTCTGCAATTTCATCCGTTGGCTGGTCAGCAGGCTGTTCGGCTTGTTCATCCGTCGGTACATCAACCGGCTGATCCTGTGGCACATCCTGCGGTTGATCCGTTGGCTGGCCCTCAGTCTGCTCCGCAGGTACACCGTCCGGATCCACCGATGGATCTGTAACCGTGTCAACTGGATCCGCCGAACTATCCGGATCACCCGATTCCGGATCGGTGACAGCGTCAGGATCAGCTGCAGGAGTATCTTCTCCGGCTGGAGTTTCGCCAGAATCAACGACTACTCCAGGTTCCCCGCTGCCTGTTTCTTCTGCAAATGCGGCTGCCGGCACAAGCGCCGAGATCGCCAGCATGAATACCAACAGCAGAGAAATCGTTCTTTTTGCTAGCATCTTTCGAAACATGGTATTCCTCCTTTTTTCTACAAAACGGATGAAAGATTCATAGACTCGAACGTGCACAAAAAATGCAAGCCTTCAATCGACGAACCATTGCAACGAACCTGTTCGTTTCTGTGCCGCCTTTGATCGAAAACTTCCCCCAGAAAACATCGCTGCCCTCATGTCCGCTAAACATCACTCCATTCGCTGCCGGCCTGGCTGTTCTTCTACTCTTAAGCCAGATAGGTTTCTTTTAATTATGTATACAATATACATAACACAATATATTATATTCGTTAAGTATTATAACATTGACCTTGAAACCTCACAACATATTTTTGGTAAAATTCCGTAGATTTATAGAGAAAAATGCATCTCATTCCCTTTTATCTGACATGATGTGTGCATTCAACCAAAAATTCGAGATTTAATGTCATTAAATATTACACAAAGGTCTCAAAAGGCCTGCCCTTCTATACCCTACGTGAAGTCAGTTTCGCTTGTGTAAACAGAAGCAAATAGTCGTGTCCACCGGCTTTGGAGTCGGTGCCTGACATATTGAAGCCGCCAAATGGATGGACCCCTACAAGCGCCCCCGTACATTTGCGGTTGATGTACAAATTCCCGCAATGGATCTGCTCCAGCGCCGTTTCAATACGTCCTTCGTCAGTTGAGAAGAATGCTCCCGTCAGGCCAAATTCCGTATCGTTATAGATGCGGATCGCATCCTGCCAATCCTTGGCCTTGGCGATAGCCAGTACCGGTCCGAATATCTCCTCCTGCATAATTGCCGCATCAGGCTCCACGTCCGAGAACACCGTCGGCTGAATGAAATAACCGCCTTCCGGTCCGCGTCCTCCGCCAACCAGGAGCTTTCCTTCCGCTCTGCCCGTCTCGATATAGTCCAGAATACGCTCGAAGGAGCTCCGGTCGATGACAGGACCTATTGGCGCGTTATCTTCAGGACTGCCGATGGCCAGACGGCCTGCCCTTTCCGCGATTTTGCCTGTCAGTTCGTCATAGACGGATTCCACGATAATGGCACGCGAGCCCGCGGAGCACTTCTGTCCCTGAAAACCGAAGGCAGAAGCTACAATGGCGTCAGCCGCAGCATCAAGATCCGCGGTCTCATCCACAACGATCCCGTCCTTGCCTCCCATCTCCGCTACAACCCTTTTGATCCAAATTTGTCCTTCGGATTGTTCGGCAGCCAGCTTGTTTATACGGAGCCCTACTTCTTTCGAGCCTGTAAAGCTGATAAATCGGGTTTTGGGATGGCTTGTCAAATAATCGCCAATTTCCGAGCCGCTTCCCGGTAAATATTGAATGACATCGGCCGGGAATCCCGCATCCACCATCAGCTCGTAGAACTTGTAGGCAATGACCGGCGTCGTGGAAGCAGGCTTCATAATGATCGTGTTCCCCGAGACAACTGCCGCTGAAGCCATTCCCGCACAAATCGCAAGCGGAAAATTCCATGGCGGAATGACAATGCCTACCCCAAGCGGGATATAATGCAGCCGGTTATCCTCCCCAGTTATCCCTACCAGCGGCTGCCTGTCGTTGGTTTGCGCCAATTTGACCATTTCACGCGCGTAATACTCCATAAAATCAATCGCTTCTGCCGTGTCCGCATCAGCCTCTGCCCAGTTCTTGCCTGATTCCATAACCAGCCAGGCCGAAAACTCATGCTTGCGCGCGCGCATCCGGCCCGCTGCCTGAACCAGCAGTACCGCCCGTTCCTCTGCAGGCGTCTGTTTCCACGATTCGAATGCCCCCAGCGAAGCCTGCATCGCCTGTTCGGCCTGTTCCCGGCTCGCCTTGCTCACCGATCCGATAATTTGGCTGGTATCCGCAGGATTAATCGACACAGTCCTCTCGGCCGTCAATATCGCTTTCCCGCCAATATGAAGGGGATACTCCTTTCCAAGCTCCAACTTCACGCCTGCAATCGCCTCCGTGATGGCCCTGCGGTTCTCCTCCTTGCTGAAATCCGTCAACGGTTCATTGACGAACGGTGCAAACAACTCATTTTTCGGCATACTGAAATCCCCTATTTCCACATATTTTTTAATACAAACCAGACATTCGCAGGCCTCTCCGCCAACCTGCGCATGAAATAGCCGAACCAGTCTCCCCCATAGGGCACATAGATCCTGACTCTGAAGCCCTCCTTGGTCAACTGATTCTGCAGGTCTTCGCTGATTCCGTACAGCATCTGAAATTCAAAACGATCCTGATGAATATCATTTGCTTTTATCCAGGCAGCAGACGCTTCAATAACTTCCTTGTCATGGGTGGCGATTGCCGCGTATCCATACTTCAGCTGTTCGCGGATCAGCATCACGAACTGCTTATCCACCTCCGATTTCTGCGGGTAGGCGACCTGCTCCGATTCCTTGTAGGCGCCCTTCACCAACCGCAAATTAGATGCCGATGCCTCCCCAAGCTCACGGATATCCTGTCCTGACCGCCGCAGATATGCCTGAATGACAATCCCACATTCTCGTATTCCTTCCGGAGCTCCTTATACAAACCAAGCGCGGGCTGACAATGGGCATAATCCTCCATGTCGATCCGCACGAAATTCCCCAGGGAGGCTGCACGATTCAGGATGAGCCTCATATGATGGCGGCATAGCTCCGGACTCACATCCAGCCCCAGACTGGTCAGCTTCAAGGAGAGATTCGACTGTACGCCCGCTTCGGCAATCGCATCAAGCGTTTGTAGGCACATATCGGCCGCAATAGCCGCTTCTTTCTCATCTCCTACGAATTCGCCGAGATGGTCCAGCGTCGCCAGCTTCCCCTGCTCGTTCAACCGCTTCACGGTTTCGACTGCCTCCCGGATGGTCACGCCAGCCACAAACCTGCGTGCACCCATCCGTAGTCCATACCTTGCGGCCAATTGCCCGGCCCTTCGGCTGCGGCCAAGCGACAAGAAAAAATTGCGCATTAACGCTTCCATCCGCTGCCCATCCTTCCGTGCTTACAGGATTCGCTTGCCAAGCAGAGAGGAAGCCAGCTCCACCGCAAGACGTGCCGTGCGCCTGTCATAATCAAGGAGCGGGTTCACTTCTACAATGTCCATCGATGTAACCCGCTGCGATTCCGAGAGCAGCTCAAGCGCAAAATGCGCTTCCCGGTAGTTCAGCCCGCCAGGCACAGGCGTGCCGACTCCTGCCGCCTCCTGCGGATCAAGACAATCCATATCAAAGCTGAGATGAATGCCGTCCGTTCCATTCCCGGCAATTTCAATGGCTTTCTTGACGACCGTCTCAATACCCATCCGGTCAATCTCATGCATCGAGAAAACAGTAATTCCTTCCGAGCGTATAAGCTCCTTCTCGCCTGGATCAAGATCCCTTGCCCCGACGATGACAATATTCTCCTTCTTGATCAGCGAGCCCGCGCCCGGAATGTCCGTAAGCTTAAAATTGGATTTTCCGATAGCCACTGCGAGCGCCATCCCGTGCAGATTTCCCGAGGGTGTCGTTTCCTCTGTGTTCAGGTCGCCATGCGCGTCGAACCAAATGACGCCGAGATTGTTGTAATGGCCCGTCAAGCCTGCAAGCGAACCAATGGCGACGCTGTGATCTCCGCCCAGAATAAGCGGGAAGGAATCATTAATGGCAGCGCGGTACACCTGTTCACCAACAAGGCCGCTCATTTCCATCACTTCCGGAAGATATTTTATTTTGGACGGCGTTCCTTGCGAAAACGGTTTAATCGGACAATCGACCTCATGTTCACTTTCCAGGTGAATATCCATACTGCGGATTTTACGCACAAGCCCGGCTTTAATAATGCTTTCGGGACCCAGCTCCGTTCCGGCACGGCCGCTTCCCAGCCAGAATGGAACGCTGATAAGCCTCACTTTCTTATGTTCACTTCCAGAGCCTTGCTTCTGCGAATTCATTGAAGGCCGGTTCAGGTTCAATTCCATCGTAATCTCACTCTCCTTATGGCTTGAGCATGTTGTGCTTCAAGTTTATGATTTATGTCAATACACGTTCAATACGTTCCAGGGCCCAGTCAATCTCCTCTTTCTCAATGGTCAGGGGAGGGGCGAAACGGATGGTCGTCTCATGGGTTTCCTTACAGAGCAGTCCATGCCGCATCAGTTCCTCACAGAATGGCCGGGCTGCCGTGTCCAGCTCGACTCCGATAAATAATCCCCGTCCACGGATTTCACGGATATGCGGGCTATTGATCGCAGCAAGCCTTTCGGCAAAATAGCTGCCCAGGGAAGCCGAGCGTTCAACGAGCTGTTCCTCTTCCAGAACCTCAAGAGCCGCAATGGCCACTGCGCAAGCAAGCGGATTGCCGCCGAAAGTCGAGCCATGCGAACCCGGTTCGAATACGTCCAATATCTCATTGCTTGCGGCAACGGCGGAAATCGGCATTACGCCTCCCCCCAGCGCCTTGCCCATGATGTACATGTCCGGTACGACCGACTCCCAATCGCAGGCGAAGCGCCGGCCTGTTCGTCCGAAGCCCGTCTGGATCTCATCGGCGACAAGCAGAACGCGATTCTCTCGGCAGAGTTGGCTGGCTTGCGACAAATATCCGGCAGGAGGAATTACAATTCCCGCCTCTCCCTGAATAGGCTCAACCAGAAATGCAGCCGTATTCGGCGTTATCGCCTGTTTAAGCGCATCGATATCCCCATAAGGAACAAGCTTGAAGCCTGGCGTGAACGGTCCAAAGTCCTTCTTGTACTCCTCCGAGGACGAGAAAGAAGTGACTGTAATGGTGCGGCCGTGAAAATTACCCGCGCACACGATGATTTCCGCCTGATCCTGCGGCACGCCCTTATGCCGGTAAGCCCAGCGCCTTACAGCTTTGACCGCCGTTTCCACGGCTTCCGCCCCCGTATTCATCGCTAGAACTTTCGGTTTCCCGGTATAATGGGCAAGCTTCTCGTAGAACAAGCCCGGCGTGCTGCTGTGAAAAGCCCGGGAGGTCAGTGTTACTTTATCTGCCTGCTCCTTCAAGGCCGCTATGATTTTGGGGTGGCGATGACCTTGATTCAGCGCCGAATAAGCGCTCAGCATATCCATATAGCGGTTTCCTTCAGGGTCCTCCACCCATACCCCGCGCGCATGTGAAATAACAATGGGCAGCGGATGATAATTATGTGCCCCGTAGCGATCCGACAGCTCCATTACGGCCTGTGATCCCTTGGTCTCCATCTGATTATTAGCCCCCTTGTATTATGTATACAAAATACTATATTCATAGATTCTTTTAAAAAATCCCGGATTGCGGCATCACTCTCCAGGATTATGGCAAATCTTCAGCTATGTTAAAATCAAAGCACCTTGGACAAAAATTCCTTGGTCCGCGGGTGCTGCGGATGTAGAAGCACTTCCTTCGGAACGCCCTCTTCCACGATTTTCCCGCCATCCATAAACAACAGCCGGTCCCCCACTTCCCGGGCAAAGCCCATTTCGTGGGTAACGATCGTCATCGTCATGCCGCCCTGCGCCATCTGCTTCATGACATCCAGCACTTCTCCGACCATCTCCGGGTCGAGGGCCGAGGTCGGCTCATCGAACAGCATAACATCCGGCTGCATCGCAAGCGCACGGGCGATGGCAATCCGCTGCTTCTGTCCACCTGACAGACTATCCGGATACGCGCTGCGCTTGTCCTCCAGCCCCACCCGGCGCAGCAGCTCAACCGCAATGCCTTCGGCTTCCTTTAGGGACATCTTCTTGAGCTTCCGGGGCGCAAGCGTCAAATTGTCCATTACGCTCATATGCGGAAACAGATTGAAATGCTGGAATACCATCCCCATCTTCTGGCGGATTGCATTCAGATCCGTCTGCTTGCCGGTAACCATTCTGTCCTCGAACAGAATTTCGCCGGAAGTCGGTTCTTCCAGCCGGTTCAGGCAGCGCAGAAACGTGCTTTTACCGGAGCCGCTCGGACCGATGATGACGACAACCTCGCCCTTGCGAATCTCGGTATCGATGCCCTTCAGGATCTCATTCTTTCCAAACGACTTGTGTAATCCCTGTACCTTGATCATTGGTTTCTCAGCCTTCTTTCCAACACGCCCAGCAGCTTGGACAACGTGAATGTCATGACAAAGTAGATTGCAGCAGCTACAAGAAGCGGCTCCATCGGCTGGAATATAACACCTTGAACCGTCCTTGCGCTGTACATCAGCTCTGCAATACCGACTGAAGAAATCAACGAGGAATCCTTAATGATGACAATAAATTCATTGCCGATCGCCGGCAGCATATTGCGAAAAGCCTGGGGTAGCACGATCAGACGCATCGTCATGCTCCGCGTCATTCCAAGCGACCGTGCCGCCTCTGTCTGTCCTTTGTCAATCGCCTCAATACCCGCCCGGAAAACCTCCGCCATATAGGCGGCACTGTTGATGGTCAAAGTAACAATACCGGCAATAAAGGGAGACAGGTTTATACCGAATTCCGTCAGACCATAATAGATGATAAATACCTGCACCAGCATCGGCGTTCCCCGGATGATTTCAATGTAAGCCGATGCCACGAACTTCAGCGACCAAATGCGCGAAATGCGCATCAGAGCAAAACCCACGCCAAGCAAGGTTCCGAGGAGAACGCCGAAGAATGACAGCTGCAGGGTATACCAGGCGCCATGCAGATAGGTCCGCCAGTGGTCCGCCAGAAATGAAAAGTCAAAATCCATTTAACTTCGACTCCGTCCGTTCGTTATTCCCCGACAAGCTCATTCGCTTCAACGACGAAACGATCAATATCGCCGCCATCCTTCAAACGTTTAATCGTGGCGTTAATGCTGTCAACAAGCTCCTGGTTGCCTTTCTTAACCGCGATTGCCGCTCCGGCTTCTTCCGCAGACTGTTCGATCTTCACGTCAGAGACGATTATGTCGGATTGTGTCAGAACATATTGGTCCGCAACAGGCTTCTCAAGGATAACCGCGTCTACGCGTCCGCTCGTCAATTCAAGAATAATTTCCGGAATTTTGGCCAATGATGTAAGCTTTGCTCCCTCAATCTCTTGAGCGATCCCTTCTTGAATAGAGCCTTTTTGAACGCCGATTTTTTTGTTTTTCAAGTTATCGAGCGTTTTATATTGCTCGGCCTGATCCTTTTTCACCAGAATGCCTTGCTCTGCCAAATAGTAAAGATCAGAGAAGTCCACATTCTTCTTACGCTCTTCCGTTGGCGTCATACCTGAGATAACCATGTCCACCTTGCCTGTGTCCAGAGCCAGCAGCAAACCGTCAAAATCCATATCCGAGATTTCCAGCTCCGCATTCATATCCTTGGCAATTTCGTTGGCAATAGCGATATCGAATCCGACAATGGTATCTTTGCCGTCAATCGTTTTATGAAATTCATATGGAGCATAGTCGGCGCTTGTTCCGAGTACAATCTTCGTTTTCTCTTCTGTTGGGGCAGGAGCGGCATTACCATCGCTAGCATTGGTCTCTCCGGAAGCATTTCCGGAAGCATTTCCGGAAGTATTTCCGTTCCCGGTTCCATTTCCGTTCTGTCCGCAAGCGGTTAGAACTACCATGACCGTAACCAGCAATAACAGCATCTTCTTCATTCTCTCATCTCTCCCAATCTTTGTTTGGCTCTGCTCGATATGTCCCCCGTCAGGCTCAACAATTAAATTTGTATACAATATACATTGCACAATATACGTTGTTTACGTAAACTATTATAACACCAGTCTTTTATGTCCACAAGATAATTTTTCACCCCTCCCATTAGCAGGATTTACAACGCTTACAATGTTATGATACCTTACATATTGCGAGGGCAAGGTTGCTTGAACAACTAGGAAAGCAATGATAAGATATAGGTAAATATTGTTTCATCCCTTCCATCTTTCGACCCAATTACCTATAATTCGATTAAATGCTCCTTTGACGGGAATTGGGTATATTGCTTTTTGACAGCATAATTGGTTCTTGCAGATCCATGTGCGTTTTCCATAGAAAATCTCTGCTAAATGATATCCATAATAACCTAGACTGTTGGATGAAATCTTGTGGAGAGACTTATCTCGGTCGAAAAGGAGACTGGCATGCAAGCGCCAAAATATCAATCACTCAAAGATCATGTGTACAATTACATTGCCCAAAAAATACAGGACGGCACGCTGCTCCCCAACCAAAAAATCAATGAAGCGGAGATCTGCAAGAAGCTGGATATCAGCCGTACTCCGACACGGGAAGCTTTATTTCAGCTGACTTCCGATAATCTGCTGGAGTATCTGCCCCGCAGGGGCTTTACGGTAAAAGCCTTTGATTCCAAAAAAAAGCTGGATTTCTCGCGCATTATCGGCACCCTGGATGCACTTGCCGCCACACTTGCCGTAGATCATCTGCAGGAATCCGATCTTATTGAGATGGAGAAGCTCGTGAATAAAATGGATCATGACATCAACCGGCTTGATTTCACCGATTACCATGCGGACCAATACCAATTTCATGAAATCTACACCCATAAATCCGACAATCCAATATTGATCGATATGCTGGTATCCCTGAAGAACGGCTTCGTCCGGCAATCATACTCCAGCGAAGACAAGAAGAAGCTTGCTGCGGTTATGAATGAAGTAAACTCCGAGCACCGCAGAATCGTTGAACTGCTCCGCCTCAAGGATAAGGAGCAGCTCGAATGCACCCTGAAATACCACTGGCGCATTATCGATACTGATATGTTGTGATAGATTGGGACTTGATCTCATCCCGGAAACTTTCCCCGGATAATAAAAAATGAAAACGCAGCTTCTCTTGCGCAGAGAGGACTGCGTTTTCTTTTCTCCGATAGCGGCTCCTCTGGATATCATTACCACCAGGTAAGGCTCCTAATCTGATGCCGGCCAGGCTTTCATCGCATGTCCTACAACCCGGTTCAACTTTTCGCGGGAAGCCCCGCTGGCTGCTTCTACAGCCAAACCAAAGAGTACCGTTGAAAAATAATGGCCCAGATCTGCAGTATCGGTGCCGTCCGTCAATTCGCCTTCATCCTCAGCACGCTCAATGCGCAGCCGGATCACAGCCTCAGTTGCCGCACGGCGCTGAATCAGTTCCTTGCGGATCGGCTCCGCTTCCTCTCCGCAGGAAAGCGCACCGTGAACAGTCAAACAACCTGGCGGGTGGCCGTCCTCCGTAAACGTTACAATCGCACCGTACAATGCTTTCTCTATGGCATCGCGTCCTTTCGCTTCACGAAGCGCCAGCAGAAAATCACCCGATGTTTCATCCACATAAAGATCAACAACTTTATAAAACAGTTCCTCTTTGTTGCCAAAAGCGGCGTACAAACTGGGGCGGTTGATCCCCATAGCTGACGTCAGATCGGATAACGTCGTGCCCTCGTAGCCCTTCTCCCAGAACAAATGCATAGCTTGTTCCAACGCTTCCTGCATATTAAACGCGCGGGGACGTCCCTTGGCCATTGCAAGCTCCCCCTCACTGATTTTATTTTTGTACCAATGAGTAAATTTTATTGGATATCCGTACTTATGTCAAGGATGTCAGCGTGGATCAGCAGCTGTGACGCCACCCTTAAGAGAGACCCAGCTTCCTGAAATATTCCAATTTGCTATTAATGAATCCATTGTCAAAGTCGGCCGCTCTTATAAATTCCGATTCACTGAAGCATAAGCCAAAGAGCCGGAGCTGTCGAAGCGCAACAAATATCGGTACGGCTTTCACGTCATTCCCGCTGATTGGCCTGATGTCTCTGTAGCCGTTTATGCGTCAATTTCCCATCGTCCGTAAAAGCCGTATTGGATTGCCATGCAAGTCCCCATGACATATTCCCCAGTCCAGCCCTCCTTTAATATGCTTTATTGCCTATTTCTTCTGTCGGCACGGTAAACCCTGAATATATTTGGCATGTTTCGCTGTCACTATATAAGTATCGTTCATTCCTCTTAGAAAATACTGCAAAGAAACAGGCTTCTGAACTTTATAATGATCTTTGATATGCGACAGCAGCGCTTCTTTTGACAAAAGCGTATAAGCTGCGGGAAACAAATTCACTTTACCCCACCTTTTTAAAAGGTATATCCGCCAATAACTATACCATATTCTGGTGGGTTAAATTCCTAAACTCACCTTCCCTCCAGGCGGACTGCACGGTCATTCTTGCGGTAATCGAGCGGCGTTAAGCCTACATGCTCCGAGAACAGCCGGGAGAAGTATCGCGAATTCGGAATACCAACGCGTTCAGCAACCTCATACACCTTCAAATCTGTCGTTCTCAACAGCCCTCTCGCCTGATTCAGACGGACCTCCTGGACATAGTCATGGAAGCTTTGCCCGGTTTCCGTGCGGAAGAGCGCGGCGAACCAGCTGGGGCTCAGACTTACGCGCCTCGCAGTCTCCGCCAGTTCGATTTGGGCATAATCGCTTGCTATCAGGGAAATGGCCTTACGGATCTCCGTGCGCATATGCCCGGAAGATGAAGAAGAAGAGCGGCACTGAAGCAGCCTGTCGGCGATCTGTCTTGCTGCACCCATCAAAGCGGAAGCATGAAGCGCCGTCTCGGCTGCCTGCTTGAATCTCTCCTGCAGCGCATCGCTGCCCGTCTCCCCAAGCTGCTCCCACCCGAAGGCTTCCAGCTGCGCATGAATGGCTTGTGCCATCTGTCTGACCTGGCCTGGCGCAGGCCGGAACGTGGTACCGATCTGGTCCGCCCACTCTCTTAGCAAAATTCCGGCCTGAGGGCCGTCAGCCTGTCGCGCTGCATTGCCCATTTCCGCCAATAGCATACGGAAGCGCTCCTGCGGAAAGCATGTGAAACCAACAGCCTCCTCTTCCCGGACAATCTCTCTTGAAGGAGCATAGAAGCCCTTGTCGCACAGCTCCAGTCCCTGCTGATACGCGCGGGGCAATTCACATGGCCTGTGATAAACCGGACCGGCAGCGACCACATAATCGCCAAAACCCGAACGGCTGTGAAGCTTTTCTTCGATCCGGCTGCACTGCCTGCTGTACCATCCGTAGAAGGAAGCATCATTTTCACGCTGAGTGGAATAAAAATACAAACACCAAATGTCTGGCGTCATCCGGACCGGAAGGTACCTCCTCTCTTGATCCCCCTCCTCATGTCCGAACAGCTCCTCCGACCATGCCTCCTGAAGCGGCAGCGCCGTCCGGATAACGGCAACCGCATAAACGGGATGGACAAAGTCCGCCTGCTTCAAACTCAGCAGCATTTGCTCCGAAGGGAACAACAACAGCTCCTGCAGCTGGATGCGCACAACAAGCTCGGTCTCCACATGCTCTTTGCGAAGCGAAGCAGCTGTCCGCTGAAGGGTACCCACAAACTCTTCCTCGCTGAGCATCACCTTCGTCAAATAATCCCCCGCCCCAAACCTCAGCGCCAGCTGTACCTTGTCAAAATCCTCGTAACAGGTCAGCAGCACTACCTTTGGCGGGGACGGCTGCTGCTGAAGCTGCCGGAGCAGCTCCAGTCCGTCCATAACAGGCATGCCGATATCCGTAACGACAATATCCGGCTTCAGCCGTTTCACACATTGGAGCGCCTGAAGCCCGTTCTCCGCTTCACCCACAATTTCGAAGCCGCGCGAGGCCAGTTCAAACCCGCGAATCCGGCGGAGCGCAAGCGGTTCATCATCAACCAGCAGTAATTTGACGGTTTGGTCCACCTGGTCCATCCTCCGTTTCAATCATCCTCAGTCTGACGGTCACGATCGTGCCTGTTGCTGAATCGCTTTCGATCGATAATCCGTAGCTGTGGCCATAGTACAGCTGCACCCGTTCGTGCACATTGCGGAACCCGATATGATTGCTGCTGCTTTGCGAAGCGCCGTCTGCCCCGACTCCTTTTCTCAGCAGACCGTCGATCTTCTCCATGCTCATCCCTACACCATTATCCGCGACGATGATTTCCAGATCCTTGCCGGATTGTCTGACCGTGACCGACAGCTTTCCCTTCCTGTCCATGAGAGGGCGCAAACCGTGAAAAACCGCATTTTCCACAATCGGCTGCAGTACCAGCTTCAATACCGGTACAGCGGCTAGCTCCCGGGACGGATCTTCCACCGAGAATTCGAAGCGGTCCTCATAACGGACGGACTGGATGTACAGGTAATCCTTCACATAGGTCAGCTCCTCATCCAGCCGCCGCAGAACATGGGTGCGGTCCAGTCCGTATTTGAGCAGGCGGATCAGGACCGCCATGACGCGGTGGATATCGTCCCTGTTTTTGAAATCAACCATAATATCGATCGTATTGAGCGTGTTGTACAGAAAATGAGGGTTGATCTGCGAGAGCAGCATTTGAAAATCTGCCTGCCTCTTCTGCTCCTCCGTCTGCTTCAGCGTCACGATCAGTTCTTGAATGGTGCGCATCATCCGGTTGAATTCCCGCGCCATTTCCCCGAATTCATCCTGCCGCGCAACCTCGAATTGATGATCCAGATGGCCTGTGGCAATATGCCGGATGCCCTTGGTGAGCGAAGTAATGGGCTTCGTAAACCACCAGGAGACGCCGATATATAGAAAAATAAGTCCTGCCGAGCCAAGCAGCAGAATCATGATCGCGAATTGAACGATCGGCCTGTATTTATTTTCGAGCGTCTTCACGTCGCCGACGATGACAACCTTCCAGAACGGAGCCTGATTCATGTCGGAGATGACGTAATATTCCCCGTTTTGCTCAAAGTTCGCCTTGGCCGCTGAAAGCGTTTGCGTGTTTCGTTCTGCGTATTCCAGCGTTTCGTAGCTGTTGCGCGCTACTATCGTGATGGAATAAATCAGCCTGTCATTGCGGTCATAGAGCAGCGTGCGCGTGTCATAGCTGCCGGCAAAAGCGGCGCTCCGCTGCACGATGCTGGTCACGTCGGTGACAAAAGCCAATACCCCTTCCTGCTTGCCGTCCTCATCAATAACCTGCTTGGTTACGATGCTGACAAGGCTGTTCGGCCCCGTTGAACCCATGGTTGATGTGAACGGCTCCGACCAGACGACGCCATTCCTGGAATCCGTGCTTTGTCCCCGGATAACGCCTATTTCCTTCTGCCCGAAGCTGTCCCAGAAATACTCCGGATAACCGGCAATCAATCCGTCATGGCGAAGATAGACAACGCCCCGGACCAGCTCCGGCCTTGTCTGTGCAGCAGCCTCCATGGATCGGATCCAGTCCGCCGGCCCCTTCTCCCCATACAGGATATCATTCTCAATGCCAAGCACATTGAGCACCAGATCATTCATCTGGCTCTCCATTAACCTTACCGACTGCACGACCATACCGTTCAGAGCGCTGTCCTGCGTCTGACGCAGAAAGGACGTTGTGTTGGACTGCGCGAGCAGGATGACTGCCGCCTCCAGAATGAGACTCGGCATAATCAGCCAGATGAGAAGCTTGGTCCGCGCCCCGATTCGTCCGCTTCGTCGCATGGCCTGCACCTTCTTTCCTTCAGACTGACACCGCCGTACAATCAAAGTATACCTGCCGCCGCCCAGTGGTCAAGGCGTTGGCAGGCATCCATAGAAGTCCGATGATAAAGTCAGCTGTGCAGGAGGAACCGGTTAAACACCAGTCCTCTGAAAGCCCAGTCATAACTGGCGGATCAGGAGGAAATGCATGCGCAGCCGGATTTTTTTACCGGACCTTTAAAGTATGCACTGGTTGTGCCTGGTCCGATAAGACTTCAGACTACGGCTTCTCTACCCCCAGCTGCCCGGCAGCCTGATCAATCAGCATCTGGCCGCCTGCCTTCTTCCATTCCTCCACATATTGATCCCAATCATCAAAGCTCCGTTTGCCCAGCACGAAGGAAATCTCATTTTTCTGCACAAAATCCTGCAGCCGGTTCGTGGTTGGCCCATCCAAATTGAGCAGCATATCGTAATTGGTCACACGCGGATATGCCCGGACTTCATCCTGGTATTGGTCGCCCGGTTCGTTATACGGGAATTCGGCGGAATACTTGTGACGCTCCCAGATGAGCGTATAACCGACCGACTGCCAATCCATCATGCCCTTGAGCTCAGGCTTCATCTCGTTCTGCAGCTTCACCATATCGGAGTCATAGAAATAAGTGCCGTCGTCATTCTTGGTCACCTTGGTGTAATCCGGCCAAATTTCCGGTCCGCCTCCCTGGTTGCCGACCCAATAATATTTGTTCGGATACTGCACCGCATCCAGGAAATGCGCGATCCGTTTCATTTTGCCTGGGTCGTCGCCAACCTTCTTCGAGACGATGATAATGCCCCCTGGCGTACCGCCCGGTCCGAGCTTGCCTTCAGCATTCATGTCTGAGGTGAGCGGCGGAATCGGCGCCCAGTTCTTCATCGTATCCGCATTGTTCTGCGAAGCGGAGTACTGCTCCTGCAGCAGGTTCCAGCCTGGATAATTGACCATGCCGATTTTGTTCTGGAGGGTATACGACTTGAACTGCTCCCATTGAATCGTATACCAATCCGGCGCCAGCAGCTTATTGTCATTGAGCTTCTTGGCATATTCCAGGAATGCCTTCGTTGTTCCGTCAAGCATCGGATGATTGATTTTGCCATCCTTCACATTCCAGCTGCGGTGACCGAACATGTCGATGAGACCGGCCATCATGCCCCAGCCCTGTCCCGCGCCGGCAGCGCCCATGAACCAGGTGTCCGCCTTGCCGTTGCCGTCGGGATCCTGCTCGGTGACCGCCTTGGCGTAAGCGAACAGCTCATCCGCCGTCTTCGGCATTTGCATGCCCAGCTTGGCGAGCCAATCCTGGCGGATAAAGTTGCCCCACACATCCGGGAATGTCGGCAGACGCGGGATCCCAATCATTTTGCCGTCGTCGGTTGCCCATTTCCTGTATTCCTCCGTCACATAGTTCATCATTTGCGGCATGTAGGGAAGCATCTGCGTGGCGTCAAGCAGCTGATCCTGTTTGAACAGCGCCTGGGCGATCGGCCTGTCGCCCAGCAGCACCACGTCCGGCGCATCGCCCGACGCGAAGCGGACATTGGTCTTGTTGACCAGATCCTCCTGCGCCAGATTCGTGAAATTAATCTTCACATTGAAGGTTTTCTCATAGAACTCCTTGATCATATCCTTGGTAGCCGGCTGATTAATAAAGCCCTGAAGCATAATATCGATCGCATAGGATTTGCTCATATCGTCATACGCATAGCTCTTGTCGTAATCGACCGGAGCGGGGACATCCGGGAATGCTTCGGGATACTTGAGATCCTCCGGCTTGACTATACCTTCTTCAGAAGCGCTGCCTGCCGCGCCCTCATTGCCTGTTGCATTTGCCGGTTTATCGCCGTTTCCAGTGGATCCATTGGTCGTGCCAGTAGATGTCGAACCGTTATTCGAATTGCTGCTGCATGCTGCCAGCAGCAGCGTCAGAACAAGCAGCAGCGAGATCGTGATGGCGGTTGTTTTTCTGAACATGCCATATCCCCTTTTCATTCGTAAAATAGTGGTTGTCATCTATGCCAAGAAGCCCGCGGTGCTTCACCAGCAACTAATTATATGAATGGGCGCCTTCGCGAATCAGCCTTTAACGGCCCCCATGTAAACACCTTTCACAAAATACTTCTGCAGAAATGGATACACCATCAGGATGGGCAGCGTTCCCACGATAACCGTAGCCATTTTCATCGATTCCGGCGTTACGGCGCTTCCGTTGATGATCAGCGACTGCATCGCATCGCCTGAAGCGGCTGTCAGCATATTTTTGAGAATAAGCTGCATCGGGAACAGGCTTGCGTCATTCAAATAGACCATCGCGTCAAACCAGCTGTTCCAGTGGAAGACGATATTGAACAGGCCGATGGCGGCCAGCGCCGGAGCAGCAAGCGGAATGACGATGCGCACAAGCATCTGCAGGTCGCCAGCCCCGTCAATCTTGCCGGCCTCGATCAGCCCATCCGGCAGGTTCTCGATGAAGATCTTGATCACCAGCAGGCCGAAGCTGTCAACCAGATAAAGCAGAACAAGCGACCACAAGGAATCGATCAGCCCCAGCTGCTTGACGACCAGATAGGTCGGGATCAGCCCGGCATTGAAGAGAATCGTCGAAACGACGAGGAACAGCATAATGGTGCGGCCGGGCAGCGTGCGGACCGACAATACATAAGCGCCGACGACCGTCAGAAGAAGCATCAGACCGGTGCCTGCCACGCTGCGGAAGATGGATACCCCGAAGGACTTCCAGATCAGCGGCGACGAAAGAATACGCTCATAAGCGGCGAATGTCGGATCATGCGGAATGATTACAAAGTAGTTGCGCCGCATCATTTCCACCTGACCGGTGAGCGACATGCCAAGCACATAAAGGAGCGGAAATACCGCCGATGCCACGATGAGAATGACGATGACATGGATGATGATCTGATAGGTTCTCTCCTCCTTGGATTTATACATGCTTCGTCCTCCTCAGGATTGGTGCAGAGCTTGCAGGGCAGTTTGTGTATCTGCGGCGGCAGACGGGCGGAATCAGCAGCAACCCGATTTGTTTAAGGACTACCATATGCCGCGTCCGGACAGCTTTTTGGCAAAATAATTGCAAATCACCACCAGCGCAAGTCCAATCACCGATTGGAATAATCCGACAGCCGTAGCCAGACTGAACTGGAGTCTCGCCAAGCCTTCACGATACACCCAGGTATCGATGACATCCGCCGTATCAAATACGGCATCATTGTAGAACAGCAGGATTTGCTCCCCTCCGGCATTAAGCAGAAACCCGAGATTGATGCACAGCACGAAGGTCATGACCGGCATAATGCTTGGCAGGGTGATATGCCGCATGCGCTTGAGCGGACCCGCTCCATCGATGACAGCCGCTTCATACAGCTGGGCATCGACAGTCGACAGCGCAGCCAGATAGATGATGGTGCTCCAGCCGATTTCCTTCCACAGCGCGGAGCTGATCAGAATGGGCCGGAACCAGGAGGAATCCAGCAGAAACTCATGACGCTCGAAGCCGAAGGCCTGCAGCATATTGTTAATGAAGCCGTATCCTACCGAGAAGAAACCGAATACGACGCCAAACACGATGACCCACGAGAAGAAATGCGGAATATAAATCAGAGTCTGCAGCCATTTTTTCAGCCGCTTGCTCATCATGTCGTGGAACATAATGGCCAGTATAATCGGAGGGAGAAAGCCAATGACGAGCCGCAATACACTAATTTCAACCGTGTTGCGGATGACGCCGGGAATTTCCTGCGACAGGAAGATATCCTTGAAATTCTGCAGGCCGATCCAGGGACTGGCGAAGACGCCCGAGCCCAGCTGCAGATCCTTGAACGCTACCACCCAGGCGAGTAGTATCGGCCAGTATTTGAATACGACGAAATAGGCGAATACGGGGATGAACAGCAGGTATAGTGTCCGATGCTGCTGTATGCGTTTCCACAATGAGGTTTTAAGCCGGCCCACTGCAAGCTTGGCGCCTGCCGGTTGCGCTGCCGGTGCCGCGATCGCTGCTCTCCCCGTCTCGGGCTCTATCTTGGACATTCGATGTGCCTCCCTTGCATTTGCAGTTCATGATAGCGCTTTCTGTTTTTATTCTAACATGTCTGTTTTGGCGAAATGTTCATTGTGTGATTGAAAATGTATACGGTGGAACTTTTCATAAAAAAATAGCACCTCCCAGAGAGGTGCTATCAGAGATTTTATTGGTGTATTTGGAAACAGTAACAATCAGGTATAATAAAACAAAGCTGAATTTTCCGAAAATCCGAGAGGAGCAAGCCCATGGAAAAGTCACATCAACAGTTCCACGAAACGCAGGCAGCCCCTGAGGTCCTGTACCAAGAAGGATATGTGGACGAGAAACTGCTGCCCATCCAAAGAATTGAAGGAGGCGGGCCGCCCAAACAGGTTAAGATGCAGAACCTGCCGGTTCCCATACGAATAATCGGCTACTGTTTTTTTGGAATACTTATGTGCATGATAATTATGTCGCTGGTGGTCAGTTTGATCCGCTAGCTCCTGCTTCGCTTTTTAATCCTCTTTCAGCAGCTTCCCGGGGAACATTGAATTCAAAGGGCTCTGACGACAGCGTGAAGTCTTCTCGCTCTCCGCCGCCTAACTCAACCGAAAAAGACGCTGTTCCTACCAGTTTATAATTTCCGGAAGTGTCGATCTTGATCAACCTCTTCCCGCCATTAAACGCGCTGCTGTCGGGGTTGTAAACGGCTCCTGGCTTTAATGTGCCCATTATGCCGATATCATTCGTAAGCAAGGCATTAATAAGCGGTTTGTTCTGTTCATCATAGATTTGGACCTGAATCAGCGGCGAAGCGTGCAGGAGCTTTATATTATGTCCTGACTTATTTGTTAATTCCGCAACAACCTCAATATTCTTGTTGATTTTCAACGTTTCGTCCATTATTTTCACCGTCACCTCGAAGTCCTCCTCTTTGGGAGCTTGACCGGATTGTGCCTCAGGCTCCGCTTCAGATGCCTGGCCGCCTGACTGTTTCTGATCTGCCTTCACACTGTCGGCGTTCGAAGGCGGAGCAGGGTCAAGAGCTGTATCAACGTCAATCCTGTTATTCCCGCATCCGGACATCAATAAGACAAGTGAAAGCAGTATAAGCATTCCTATTCGCATATACTGGCGCCCCCTTTATAATGGCTAATCGGAGTTTATTATTCATGTTAAAAACGTGTTCTTTCCAAATTTTGTTGCATCTTGGCACTCAAGAAAAATAGGCTCGCCATGACCGGATCGGAGCAGAATCAAGCCGCTTATGGCTCCTATGCCTCCTTCATTCTAGTCATCGACTGGTATTCACGCGGGGCAGCGGCATGAGGAATTCGCTCCAATTAGGAGCTTGACACGCGCCGCGGACTTAACGTATAGTCGAACTACAACTTTTATGAAGTGTAACTCTTACAGCGGAAGCACCGGTAAGAAAAGGCGTTCAGCCTTTCTTGCTGGTGCTTTTTTTTGTTGTCCTTATGGGCGCTGTCACTGCTATAAGCGCAAGCAAGCATGCCTGCCGAGGGACTATTCTGGCTCCTTGGCCATAAAATTTTAGGGGGTATTGTATTAATCATGTTAAAGAAAATGCTGATTCTGTTATTAACCGCAGGGCTACTATTAGCCGTGCCCAATGCAGTCATGGCAGCAGCCTTCAAATTGTCCGCCACCGCCAAGACCGCTATGGATAAGCTTGCCGCCTCGGACAAAACATCAGGCGGTAAAATAACCAGCCAATACAATGAGCTGTTGAAGGTGCAGGCGGAAACAAGCAAGACCGAGAGCGCGGTTACCCTTTTGCACAAGGCCAACAGCGACGCGGAAGCGCTGGTCCGCAAGCAGATCACGGCTATCAACGCCGTTAAACGAAGCCAGCTGGAAGCGCAGGTGAAGCAGACCCGGGATAAATATGAGCCACTCTTCACCATGTATACGGCCCTCAACAAACAAATCTCAGCGGCACGCGCCTTGAACAGCAAAACATACAGCTCCATCCTCCGCTCCCAGGCTGATATCGTTCAATCCGCCGTACAGCTCGCCCGCGCCGATATCAAAATCAAGGAATCCGCGTTGAAAGCCGTCAAGGACAGCACCTCGCAGACAGCCAAAAAAATCCGCACCACCCTCGATGAGGCGGATCCCCTGAGAGCGCGCATCTCAGCGGAGAAAAGCGCTATGTCCACCCCCAAGAAGCTGATCACCGAATTTGGCAAAAACCTGAACCTGGCGATCAAACAAAAATCGGCAGGCGGCGTGCTGGCTTCGCTTAATTCCATGGTCACGACAGCGCGCCAGCTCGGGGAGCAGAACAAAAAAATTCTCGATCTGGAGAAGAAAGTATCCGAAGTGATCGCCAAAGCCAAAGGGCAAATTCCAAAGCCATAATCCGCTCCCTTTCACAGATTGGCTCGCAATAGCACTTTGTTTATCGAACGGGCACTACCTTTGTCGTCCATGCAGGGAGAACCTGCATACAACACGAATACCCTATAACTAAGCGAAAACGGGGTGATCGTAATGGATGTTTTAAAGACGAAGGATGCAGCAGCAGCGCTCGGAGTCAGCCAGACGACCGTGAAACGATGGGTCTCCATGTTCCCTGCCCATTTCATAAAAGACCGGTTTGGACATTATATTTTTACCGATCAGGATATCTCACGGTTGCGTTATATGAAGGAGAGGATCGATCAGGGGGAAAGTCTCGATCAGCTTGAACTGGAAAGTGCGGCCTGTAAGGAAGCTGTTGAACCCGAATCCGTTATGGACAGCGCGGCCGGGTATAGCGATGAGGTGCTGCTCCGCATTCAGCAGGTGGAGCACCTGCTTTCGCAGAAAGCCGATGATGTCGTGTCCATGCAGGTACTGCAGCACCGCAAGGAGCTTGAGGATCTGAACCGGATTGTAAATCAGCTCATGGAATCTGTTCAACAATTGGAGAATAAATGGACCAGATCTCGCCCGTTAGACAAGGAGATCCATCTGCCGGATCTTCAATCCCACCGCAAAAAACGCAGCCTTCTGCGCTCCTTGTTTCAGCTTTGGTAAAGCTGGTGTCGGACAAGCGGACGCAAGGAGAGAAGACCGCCATGAACCGGCGGTCTTCTCTAGCATGCGTTATTGGGGTTGTTCAGCTCATCGGTTTGGTCAACGTGATCGATTGGTCCGATTTTTGATAATGGACATCCCAGCCGAGCAGTTCGCCAATGAAGCGGAGCGGAATGGCTGTACGGCCATCCTTCACGATGACTTTCGTGCCAACTGATTTATTAACGCCGTTAACGGTCATATAATCCTTGCCGACCCAGAACTTCAGCACATCCTTATCGGCTTTCACCGTAATCATGCCTGTTTTGGCATCGAATACCGCTTCGGCGCCGATCCCGTCACTTAGAAAACGGAGCGGGATGAATGTAAGGCCGTTCCATACGAAGGGAGTCGTATCCATCTGCGAGACGATACCATTCAGCTTCAGTTGTTTACTATTTACCTTCATCCAGATCGTAGTCGCGGCAGGTGACGACGGCACAGGGTTTGGATCCGGAGGAGTGACAGGCATATTTTCAGCATACTTTTCATTAAATTGGAGAACAATCGCACTGCTGAGCGACTTGCCTATGCCAAACATGAATTTGAACCCTTCGCGGCTTGTTTTGGCGGCACCTTTATAATTGCCAGCCGCATATTGATCGAACACCTGCTGTACCTGGCCTTCATGCTTGCGCAGCGCCGCCTGTCCCGCAGCCAATGGCAGATTCTTATTGGTGGCGGTATCCAGGAAGGCAGCCAATTCGGTCGTACTGTCATCGATTCGCGACTTTATATTCTCTAAATTCGGAGTATTGTTGTTTTTCACAGCGTTCACATAATCGCTTTGGGCATTAAGATGATTAATGACCCAAATTTTCTTAAATGCAATGCCGTCAGCGGCACCATATACGGATGCCATAGCCACGTTCAAGTCCTCGGTATTGGCGGCTTCCGCAATAAGTAAAGCATCGGATGCGCCTCTTGTATCGAACTGCTCCTGCATTTGCAAAGTAGACAGCGCAAAATGCTCGGATAACAAGCGGCTGAGCAGGGATCTCAGATCTGCTGCTTCTGTGTCTGCACGAGTCTGCTGATATTTATCCGGCATTTGAGCTGCGACCGCAGAGGACAGGACTTTGCTGAGCTTGAACACCTCATAAATGCCTTCACGGTATGCTTTGTAAGCATCCTGGTAATCTCCTGTCGTATACTCATCAAAGGCTTTCTGAACCTTATTCTCATGAACCTGGAGCATCTCTTCCGCGGTCTTTCTCGGGAGCTTGGCGGCGGTGACCGCGTTCAGGAAAGCGGCAAATTCCTTAACAAACTTTGCTGTTTCTCCTTCCACCTTGCCGCGAAGCGCTTTGTCATTATTTCGGGAGGATTTAATCAGGTCATTGGTGTATGTATTATGGTCACGGAAGATGCGTACGAACTCAGCCGCCCGGGCAGCCCCATAGATCGAAGCAATCACAGGCTTCATATCCGTCACGTTCTGGTCCAGCGCTTGATAAGCCTCTGCTGCGTCCTTGGATTTGCTATAGCCTTTGGTCAATGCATTGACCGCCAGAGTGAAATGTTCGGAGAGCAGGTAATCCAGGGTTGCCCGGAGCTCGGCTGCCGGCGTGTTGACCGATGCCTTGACCGGGGAAACCGGAGCGGCTGCGGCACTTGTAATTGCAGGTAGCAGCAGGGAAAAGCCCAGCACGGAAACGAGCAGTTTCTTCATTTTCAAAATCGTTCACTCCCACTTTATCATTGGTTTTTGACTCGTTCTTGATTCATATTGATAAGTTATAACGCCCGCCTGCCTGTCTTGAATCACAGGATTAGCCGGGATCCCCAAAATAAAAAAGCAGCATAATCGCAGGCTCCAGGCTGCATTTCATCTACTGTAATCATACTTCAACTGTATGCGTATAGCATGAATATAAAGTATGATGTTAATGAATCTTTTAGGTATCTTTAAATAATTGTTCAGCTTGTCTTAAGGTATGGGGACTACAATGATCTTGTCACCTTTATAGCTCATTCATCAAGAAGAGCTGGAAACGAGGATAATCAAATGAGTCCGAAACGTTTTATCTTAGTGGGCACCATGGCATTCGCCATCTCCGTCGGAAGCAGTCTCTGGAGCAGCGATACCAGCAGTGCAGACCCCCTCGGAGCGATCGGCACCAAAATGAAGTACCCCCCGCTGGCTGCGCCCAAGCAGGCGTCAGCAGCAGACGATCACTTTCGCAAGCTTCTAGGAGCGACCTCCGATGAGGAAATCTACGAAGCCTTATACAATGGAAATTCACTGGCCGACATAGCAGCAGCCCACGATGCAGATGTTCAGCGCATCATCGATCTGCAAATCGCCGAGCTGACGGAGCAATTAGATGCCCGCCTGGAGCGCGGAAGTCTCACGCCTGCAGCCTATCACGCACAGAAGCAGGAGCTTCCGGAAATCATCGCAAACAGCGTGCACGGACACATATAACAAGCGGAACAGCCATCCTTTCCAATCCGAAAGGATGGCTGTTTTTGTGCTGTTCCCTGCTGCCCCGCTCTCACTGGACGGGCCTCTTCCCATTCACAGCAGGTTATTGTACTATCAAGGGAGGGCTTACTGTAAGCTGATTGCAGCACCCTGCCCCAAGGAGGATCAACATGCACGACAAAGTAAATCGCATCAAGAAAATGCAGCTTCCGCCTGTCCCGCCCGAGCTGGCCCACCGTCTGCCGCCAGGTCAGGTGCTGACCGACCGGTTTCCCATTTTGCATGAAGGGGATGTTCCAAGCTATGACATGGACACCTGGACGCTGCGCATCTTCGGAGAAGTGAATGAGGTCAAGGAAATATCGTACGCCGAGCTGATGAAGCTCCCCAAAACGCAGATCAAGGCAGATATTCATTGCGTCACACGCTGGTCGAAATTTGATACGGAATGGGAGGGCATCTCTGTCCGCGACTTATTAAAGGCGCTTGACGTGAAGCCCCAGGCGGAATTTGCCATGATACACGCCGACCATGACTATGAAACCAATCTTCCTGCCCAAACCCTAATGGCCGATAACGCCCTGCTGGCATACAGCTTTCAAGGGGCACCGCTTACGCCCAAGCACGGCTGGCCGCTGCGGCTTGTTATCCCTTCTCTCTATTTCTGGAAAAGCGCCAAATGGATCCGCGGCATTGAATATATAACCGATGACCGCCATGGCTACTGGGAGCGGCTTGGCTTTCACAATGAGGCGGAGCCCTTTGCAGAGCAGCGTTTCTCCGGCGAGGATCTGAATATCCCCGATGATGAATGGCATCACAAGGATTTCGATTGAGCAGCGTTTAATTGAAAAAGGCGTCTATCCGCATCTTGCGGATAGACGCCTTTTTTTAATATCAGAAAAGGTAACACTTGGTCTCACCTTTTCTGATATTTTTTAAGGGAAAAAACGAACTAAGCCGCCAATGGGCGGCTTAGTTCGTTTCTTCCTATAGTCATATTAGCTGGCTGAACTGTAACGACGCGAAGAATCTCCCATCGTCACTTCCTTGACGAGCCCCAGCCTGTTGAATACCCGAAGATGATTATATACCGTTGAAGCATTCAAATTGCGATATTTGCCAGCAAGTGATCTTGAAATATCCTCCACCCCGGGATAGCCTTCGGCGGAGTATAAATATTCCAGAACGGCCAGACGCTGCGGGGACAAATGAATGTTTTGCTGTTCGAGCTTCTTGAGCGCTGAATTCAAATTGTTATTGGTCATGAGACTTACACCTCCATTAGTATGAGGAGCATCGAATAAATAAGAATTATTATTAATTTATAATTAATATAATATTTATTATAGAATTGTTGATAATGATTGTCAACTACAGCTCCTTCATCTCCGTCCGACATCATGATATCTTCTTAGCGAAAACTATTGTTTGATGGAAAAATGAAGTGTTACACTGGTGGAAAGCGGAGGAGGCATCAGCTATCATGAAGCAGAACAAGTATGATGATTCATCATTCTATGCAAAATACAGTCAAATGTCCCGTTCCATTGGCGGACTGGAGGCCGCAGGGGAATGGCCGGCTTTTCGCGCCATGCTGCCCGAGCTTCAGGACAAGAGAGTGCTCGATCTGGGCTGCGGGTTTGGCTGGCACAGCAGATATGCGCGCGAGCAGCATGCCCGCTCGGTAGTGGGTGTAGATCTTTCGGAGAATATGCTGGCGAAGGCAAGAGCCAGCACCAGCGATCCGGGGATCGAGTATCGGCGCATCGCGATTGAAGACATCGATTTTGCCGCGGGGGAATTCGACGTCGTGATAAGCTCGCTAGCACTCCATTACGTCGAGCGTTTCGACAACGTCTGCCGGAGGATTCATCACTGCCTTGTGCCGGGAGGAGCATTCGTGCTCTCGGTTGAACATCCGGTCTTCACTGCGCTTGCGGCGCAAGATTGGCACTACGGCCCGCAGGGCGAGAGAATGCATTGGCCTGTCGACAACTATCAGAATGAGGGACTGCGGCATGCCAGATTCCTGGACAACGATGTCGTCAAATACCATCGGACCATCGCCACTCATATCAATGCGCTGATCGACGCAGGCTTCAGTATTATGAGACTGTCCGAGCCGCAACCGACTCAAGAAATGCTGGCCCATAACCCTGCCATGCAGGATGAGACCCGCCGCCCTATCTTCCTCTTGATCGCGACTGTCAGGAACTAGCTATATTTCTTCTTCGCTCTCTTCAAAAGCAGCAGAGCTGCCGCAAATAAGAAAAAACTAACTCCCCCGTCCTCATGCGGTTAAGTCAGCTTCTCCCTTGAAACCTTATAATTCCATAAGTTCAAAAAAAGAAGGCGCCTCGGAAAGAGGCGCCTTTGTATTCCTATCTTATTCTGCATGCCGATACATAACCCGCATATAGAAACTAACCATTGCCAATAATTTCATCTATTTCACTTTTCAGCAGAAGATACCTATGAACGCTTCGCATGATCGGAACCTTGGTCAGCTTATTTTTGTCGACATACACCTTCATTTGGTCCTTGGAAAGACCTAACGTATTTCCAGCTTCCGTAAGCGTGAGCACGACCTCATTGCTTGTTGCATTGAATGTCCGCTTCACTTTCATATTATGATCTTCAAATCCATTCATGTGCCGGCAACCTCTCTACATTCATGATCAATTTGCATAGTTATTCTTATTATACCACAAATCGATGCCGTATATGAGGAAAAGCTCATCTATGCAAGCCGCTACACAATATCGAGAGGCATTTTGCGTGAAGGCGGCGGGAATTCCCGGTCCAGCCTTGCGAGATCCTCATCCGTGAGCTTTACCAGAGCCGCAGCCGCATTCTCCCGTACATGATCCTCGGTTGAGGCTTTGGGAATAGCGATTACGTGATCATGCCGGATGCACCACGCAAGCAGCAGCTGAAAGGGCTTGATGCCATGTTGGTCCGCGATGTCCCGAACCACCTCACTGCGGAGCAAGCCATCCCTCAGGGTGCCTGCTTGAGCCAGAGGGCAATAGGCCATAACCGGTATTCCGTTATTCTGCGCATGCGGCAGCAGATCAAACTCGATCCCCCGCGAGCCCAGATGATAGAGCACCTGATTCAAGGCGCACTCAGTACCGTTGTCCAGTGACAGCAGCTCCTTCATATCACGGGTGTCGAGATTGGAAACGCCCCATCGCCGGATTTTTCCGGCTTCCTTTAACCGCTCCATCCCTTCAATCGTCTCGCCAAGCGAAACATTTCCCCTCCAGTGAAGGAGATACAGATCCAATGAATCTGTTCCGAGCCTCTTGAGGCTGCTGTCGCAGCTCCTGGCGATATGCTTCAGACCGGCATGATGCGGATACACTTTGGATACCAGAAATACCTGCTCCCGGATTCCCTGAATCGCTTCACCGATCAGGGATTCAGAGCGTCCGTCCCCGTACATCTCAGCCGTATCGATCATCTTCATCCCAAGCTCCACGCCCAGTCTTAAGCTGCGGATCTCCTCTTTCCTCCGGGACGGCTGATCCCCCATATGCCAGGTTCCCTGACCGAGCTTCGGAAGCACGGTCCCGTCCTTCAGCCGCACGCCTTCCCCGGCATCGAATTTTTTCGACAAATCCCGGTCATCCCCGTTAGCCTTTGACAACATCACGCATCCCCCAATTCCTGTCGATTATCAAATGTCTCTACTTCCTGCCATAATCGGCTTTAATCTCGCCCCACTCCTTCGTCTGCCATTTGAGCACTTTATTGTCGTATTTATTGGTTTTGAGCCAGCTGACCGCCCGGTCCACCAACGTCCATATTTCCGCTGTGGATTCATCTCTCACAAGTGTGGAAGACACTTCCTTCTGCTTCACCCATTTGATCGCATTCACCGAGTCGCTGTACACGACCTTGCTGCTGCCAAGCTTCTGCAGATAAGCCAGGCCATGGACAATAGCCAGAAACTCGCCAAGGTTGTTCGTTCCCCGCTTGATGGGACCGTAGGAGAAAATAACCTCGCCTGTCTGCGTGTCCACCCCTTTATACTCCACCGGGCCGGGATTGCCGCTTGTACCGACATCTACCGAGATGCTGTTATAGTCAATCTCGCCCCCGGCATACGCCGTACGCGGAGCAGATGAGGAGCCCTTGCCGCTCCCCGCCGACTTCCCTTGGCCCCAATGCTTCTTCCAGCCGGCTTTGAAGGCCTCGTCGGCCGAAGCCTTCGTCTCGAAGGATTTGTATTTTGCATCCTCAAACTGATTGATCTGATTCTGACAATCGGTCCAGCTTGTATACACGCCCGGTTTTCTCCCAACCCAGACGACGTAAAATTTTTGTTTTGCCATCTATGTACTCCTTATGTCTCCTTGGCGGGAGACGTTTTTATCTGGTTACAGCAGAATCATTATTTTACCACAAACTTCTCGGACGAACCCGCTTCGTGCCACCCTCATCTTCGGACAGGCTCGCTAGCGTCATGACCTTTTTAAGTCCAAGCCCAGAAAAAACCGTCCCTATCCCACGCCACCTTGCCGCCGTGCAGCTTCCGGAAGGCTTTCTTCACATCCTTGGAGAGCGAGGTGTTGCCCTGCTCATTCACAAAAACATGCTCCTCGCCAAAATGGGTCCGGACATGGGTTATCGCATCCTCCTGCCGGAGACTGCCTTTGAATTTAATTTCCTCGATCATCCACTGCGCCGCTTCCTGTGCTGAATCTTCCATGCCTGATACCCTCTCCCTACGATATAATAATTTCCACCCTGCAGGCGGAAACCCTTGTTTTTCCTTGAAATCATCGTCCACGCAAAAAGCACCCGCAGAAGAGGTGCTCTTGTCACTCAAAGTTTCCCTGTTTATCCGGGTTTTCGCTACCGCTTCCAGATATCCTGATATTCCTTACGCCGCTTGAACTGGGCCAGTGCATAAGAGCAGGCGGGAACAATCATTTTATGATTTTCCCGGGCATGCTCCACGACCCGTTTGACCAGATCCTCCGCAATCTTCTGACCGCGCAGAGCTTCGGATACATAAGTATGATCGATAATATACGAATCTCCGCTTGGCACGAATGTGATTTCCGCTACGGATGCGCCATCATCCCTCACGACAAAACTATTGCCTTCCATCACTGTTTCCCTCACTTGCAATCGCCTCCGTCCTATTTGAATCCTTCCAGGTTCATGCGTATTATTACCGCAAAGGATACTACTTTACCCAAGGCAGCCGTTAACACTTCCTCATTCTAACCGTACAGGGCCTTGGCTATGGTTTTCTCGTCGACCTTGGCCCGGTTCCGGTCTGGATAACCTATTCTTTTTCCGCGGCGCTGCTTTCGAGCTCTTTCAGCAGAGCATACAGATGATCAACGGACCTCATCGTATATTCAAAACGGACCGGCTCTCCCCCGCGCAGCAGAACCAGACATGGGACGCTTGATATTTTCCAGCTGTCGCGCAGGCCGGGCGCATAATTAATATTGACCTTATGAACAGGGACGGTTGTCCCGACCGCCTGGACGATTTCCAGCATCCGTTCCGCAAGCTTGCAGGTTCCGCAAAACACCGTATGAAACAGCACCGCTTCATAGCCGCTCTTCCCGCTCAGGCGCTGCAGCAGCTCATCCTCCCGCAATTCCCCGATGGACATGTCATGGCTCCTTCCGGTCTACGTCATCCATTTTCTATATAGGCTATTATACCTCCGCAAACAAAAAGAGACATCCCCGCAGGATGCCCCTCATGCATACAAAGGAATAAAAAGAAGCCCAGCCAGCAATAGTAATTGGATGGGCTTCTGACACCGGGGCAGCACGCTTCCTGACGAAGCAGCTCCCCGACGGTCCTTAATTTCATGAACAAGGAGGACATCGCCCCCCGGGATCCATTGCGGGCAAAGGCTGCGTTCTCCATCGAGCAAACGGCACGCAGCTCCGCAAAGAGGAGTTTTACGCCACGGCAATAAGAACAATCAGCGCCACTAACGCAGGCAGCGCCTGGAAAACGAGTATGGAGCGCTTCACCGTAATGCCCCCGAATAGTCCCGCAGCAAGCACGCAAATCAGGAAGAACATTTGAATATGCCGTCCCGCCGCTTCATCCGGATAGCATAAGCCCCATATCAAGCCTGCCGCCAAAAAGCCGTTGTACAAGCCTTGATTGGTCGCAAGCTGCTTCGTATGATCCGCAACCTGCTGGGTCATCCCGAAGGTCTTGAGTCCCTTGGGCGTATTCCATAAGAACATCTCCAGATACAGGATGTAGATATGAATAAGCGCAACAAGACCTACCAGAACGGCACTGATTACTTCCTGGGTATTCATCGTGATTCATCCGCCTCATCTTACGCATTTGCTTATAGAATAACAGGAAACATAACCGGGCGCATTACATTTCTTCTTTATACCGCCTGATCCTGCAGCAGACGGTCAATGATGCTTTTGTAGGCTTCTCCCGGACGCAGCCCCACCAGCTTGTCAACCGGTTCTCCGTCGCGGAAGACAATGACTGTCGGCATGCCCATGATGCCGAAGGAAGCAGCAAGCTCCGGGGATTCCTCGCAATCGACCTTCACAATCGAAGCGGATGACCCGTAACCGGCTGCCAGCTGATCCAATATGGGCAGCAAGGTTTTGCACGGAGGGCACCAGGCCGTTCCAAATTCGATGGCCACTACCCCTTTCTTCGCCATCATTTCCTCATATTCCACTTTATTGATCGTCTGCAGACTCATGATCGATCGACACCTCCGTTATTTTCTTTGTGAATGGACGCAATCCGCTCCGCCAGATTTGAGCGGATTGCTGTGAGCTGCTTGATCTGCTCATCAATTTCTGCGAGCTTCTCCTTATAGACCGGCAGCACTTCGCGGCAAAATTCTTCTTTATTCTTCATCACACAATGCAGAAAGCCCGCAACCTGCTCCGTACTTATACCAAGCGACAGGTATAACTGAATCGTTTGCACTTGTTCGACAGCCAAGCGGCTGTATTCCCGGTACCCGTTCTGCAGTCTCGCCGGCGCCATCAGACCCTGCTGCTCATAATACCGGATGGACCTTATACTCGCCCCGGTCTCTTTCGACAGCTCGCCTATCTTCAAGGAAACACCTCCTGTATAACCTGCTGGCATCATTATAAACCCTGCCATTAATGTCAGGGTCAAACGATATTTTTTGAGAACCAGGCGCAGACCAAATTTATTTATATTTAAAAAGACACCCGCAGGGTGCCTTTTATTATGGTTTCGTATATTCATGCCGATCAATCCGAATCCTGGTCTAACGTTTCATTTAAGTAAAACCCAATACAGAGCGGTCGCGCTGCTCATCCGTTTCAACATAGGTCACATTATTCAAATAAATGATTTTGCCATCCAGCTCCAGCCAGCCGCTGGTTTGCTTCTGGATTTGAGCGAGCGTGTCATCCACATCATTCGTTCCGATCACAACTTTGTCTCCGCCGTTAAAATGGACAATAATACGGTGCGTCATTTTCTCTCCCAAAATTGTCACCTCCTTGAGCTTTCCTTAAAGCTTATTCGGCGTTTCAATCAATTTCCCCTTCCAGCCTCGATATTATACCCATAATTGGATAAAACTCTTTTGGTCACCTTATGTGATTCCAGATAAAAATAAAAGTCGGCATATAACCCGATGCAATTAAAACATTTGCATATTCACAACTAATTTATTGGACATTCACTTGAATGTTACAGCCTCAGCAGACTCGCTGTTTTCATTAGATTTCATCGCGATTTTCCACGATTTGTACAGATCCCATGCCGCCCTATTATCCAATATGGATTTGCATATATACAACCCTTCTTCTACCGATTCGCAGCGGCCTGCAAGCTGAAGTCTGACGGCGGAATTGAGCAATACTTGATTGAAAAAGGCGAGATGAGCGCCGCCCTGGAGGACCGCTTCAGCGGCCTGGAGCTGCCCGGCAGCCGTCCATTCCACGTCCGGAACAGGGGTATCAAGACCATAGGTTTCGGGATCGATGACATGAAGGTGAGCTTCCCCGTTTTCGACGAGGTAAGTGCGGGTAGGCCGCTCGATAAAGAGATCCTCGGAGCCCTCGCAGCCCTGTACAATGAGGGCCTTGCTGTAGTCGAGATGAAGCAGCAGCTTCGACATCCGCTCGAAGACCGTATTGTGGTAAACTCCATAGACCAAAAAGGGGGAGCAGGCGTAATCAACAAGCTTCTCGGCCGTATTGAGCACCGTGCGCATGCCAAGTTCTTCGCGCAGCGGACGCAGCGCCTTGAGCGGCGGGCACCACTGTTCAGCCGGCACGAACAAGATCCCGGTAAGAGAGGCTGCCTGCGTAATATGCTCACGCGACAACCCCGCGGCATCAATCCCCGCTTCGAGGAGAAGATCCTGAAGGGTTGCGCCCCATTTGGGAGGGAGAGAAGACGTGCCGTGCAGTGTGACTGGCAGACCGGCCGCAGCAAGTACGAATGCGGCAGGAAAGGTGGCGAAGAAGGTCTTCTTCCGTCCATCATAGGGACCGGCACAATCAATTCCCTGCTGGACCGGCGAGCGGTAAGCATGATTGCGGCACACGGCCACGAAGGCTTCCATTTCCTCCACGCTCTCCATCTTGATGCGCTCTGCCATGAAAAATGCGCCAATCTGCGCAGGAGTAGCCTCACGGTTCATAATCCACTCCGCTGCCTGATAAGCCTCATCATAGGTTAAATCGCGGGCTCCACGTTTTCCCCGTCCGACTTCCTTCAGCAATTTTGTGATCATAAGTAAAGCCCCCTTATTTTTGCTCCTGCAAAAGTTGATAGACCTTGACGATCGATGTCGCAACGTCGACCAATCGTTTGCGTTCATTCATGGCCTGTTTGCGCAGCAGTTCATAGGCTTCCGCCTCGGATACTTTTTTGATGTCGCACAGGATTCCCTTCGCCATGTCGATCCATTTGCGTTCCTCAAGCCTGGCCTCCAGCTGCTTGCGTTCGCTTTGCCACTGCTGCCGCTCGATGCACTGCTTGGAGCCGAAATGCAGCGCCCAGTGCAGCTCGCGCTCGCTCATGGAGGGTGTCAGAATGCCGTCAACCGGCACATCGTCCTCGCAGAAAGCCGCGGACAAAAAAGAAGTAGAAGCGCCGCACCACCAGAATATTGGCAATTTCCTGGAAGCGGACAGCTTTGGGAAACAAGCTTTGATATCTCCCAACGGGATATGCAGAACAATGGCATCGGCATCCCCCATCTGCCGCATGGCTTGTTCTTCAATGCGCGCATGCAGAATATAATAGCCGTTCGCTTCCAACACCGTATCGGGAAGAGGCTCGCCGATGGCCGTATCCAATTGATCCGGCACAACCGGCATCGCCTGGTTATTAATCAGCAGCAAAGAACGCATGCATGAATGCTCCTTTCTATGCGACACTTGACGATTATCAGCTTCTTCAAGGTTATTGTGAATATTTATAACATAACCTCGATAAGAATGTCGATAATGAATATGCGCCAATAATATATGTCAGGTATATTGACATGAAGATCAAGACCATTGTATATTTAGATTATCGACAACCTAAAATTATTCCCGGGTACAACGATGTATTCGGTTGAAGCGGCAATGAAGCCTGTCTTCGTTTTTCAAAGGAGCGTACGTATGTCCTTTGAAGCGGAGCAGGCTTTTTCTGATTTTTTAACCCTTAGACCAAGACTGAGAGGAGAGCGGCACAGATGACCACTCCAAAAAAATTAGTGCTTATCGGAAATGGAATGGCGGGAGTCCGCGCTATCGAGCATCTGCTGAAGCTTGCTCCGGAAGCCTATGAAATAACGATTTTCGGTGCAGAGCCCCATCCTAATTATAACAGGATTATGCTGTCCTCCGTACTGGCAGGCGGCGCGGATATGAAGGAAATCATTATCAACGACTGGGACTGGTACAAGGACAATCATATTCAGCTGCATACCGGCCACACGGTAACCAGGATCGACACGCAGCGCAAAAAAATAATAACGGATAAGGGCTTGGAGACGGATTATGACGCCGTTGTGGTCGCCACCGGCTCAAATCCCTTCATGCTGCCGATTCCAGGAGCAGACAAAGAAGGCGTGATCGCGTTCCGGGATATCCGCGACTGTGAAATGATGCTTGATGCTTCCAGGAAGTACAGGAAAGCCGCCGTCATCGGCGGAGGCCTGCTGGGACTGGAAGCCGCCAGAGGCCTGCTGCATCTGGGAATGGACGTATCGGTTATCCATATTCACAAATACCTGATGGAGCGGCAGCTGGATGAGCCGGCCTCGAGAATGCTGCAGCGCGAGCTGGAAGCGCAGGGAATGAAGTTTCTGCTGCACAAGCATTCGGCATCCATCACAGGCAGACGGCGGGTGAAGGAGCTGCAGTTCACGGACGGCAGCAGTGTCGACGCTGATCTGGTTGTCATGGCGGTTGGCATCCGGCCCAACATTGCCCTGGCCAAAGCCTCGGCCATTGAAATCAACCGCGGCATTGTCGTGGATGATTACATGCGGACCAATATCCCCGATGTCTATGCTCTCGGGGAATGCGCGGAGCATAGAGGCATTGCCTATGGTCTGGTTGCGCCTCTGTATGAGCAGGGAGCCGTGCTTGCCAAGCACCTGGCGGGAGTAGAAACCTCGGGATATGCAGGCTCGGTCACATCCACCAAGCTGAAGGTTTCCGGTGTCGACGTATTCTCGGCAGGCCGTTTTGCGGAGACGCCGGGAACGCGGGCGCTGCGGATACAAGATGATTTGGCCGGCACCTACAAGAAGATTGTCATTGAGGACGGCAAGCTCGTTGGCGCGGTATTGTTCGGCGACATTGCGGACGGCGCTTCATTATTCGCTTCCATAAAGAAGGGCGAGTCTGTTGCAGGCCGGGAGAAGGAGCTGCTGCTCGGTATTTCTTCGGATATGCTAGGGCAGTCGTCCGGCGGCGGAAGCAGGCTTGCGGACATGGCCGACGACGAAATCGTCTGCGGCTGCAATGGTGTATCCAAGGGAACCATCGCCGCGGCGATTCAAACAAAGGGCTGCAGCACCGTGGGCCAAATCAAAGCCTGCACCAAAGCTTCCGCTTCCTGCGGCGGCTGCAAGCCTGAGGTCGAAGGACTGCTGCATCTGTACGCAGGCGACGCTATCGGCGAGCCTGTCAAGGAAGGCATCTGCGGCTGCACCACGCTGAGCCGCGACGAGATCGTTGAGGGAATCAAAACGATGCGGCTCATGAGCGTTAAGGAAGTGATGCATGTGCTGGACTGGGATAACAAGGACGGCTGCTCCAAGTGCCGGCCGTCGCTGAACTATTATCTGGGCATGCTCTGGCCTGAGGAATATGTGGATGAGAAGGAATCCCGCTTTACCAATGAGCGTTACCACGCCAACATCCAGAAGGACGGCACGTATTCCGTTGTCCCCCGTATCTATGGAGGCGTTACTTCTCCGGCGGACTTGAAGAAAATCGCCACCGTTGCCGAGAAATATGACGTGCCTATGGTGAAGTTCACTGGCGGTCAGCGCCTGGATCTGCTGGGCGTGAAGAAAGAAGATCTCCCGAAGATCTGGGAGGAGCTGGACATGGCATCCGGCCATGCCTACGGCAAGACGCTGCGGACGGTCAAAACCTGCGTCGGCTCCACCTTCTGCCGCTTCGGCACGCAGGACGCCATCGGCATGGGCATCCGCCTGGAGAAAGCTTTTGAACGGTTGAATACGCCGGCCAAGGTGAAGCTCGCCGTATCCGGCTGCCCCCGCAACTGCGCGGAAGCGACGATCAAGGATCTCGGGGTTGTGGCCATCGACGGCGGCTGGGAGCTGTATGTCGGCGGCAACGGAGGCGTGAAGGTAAGAGCCTGCGATCTGCTCGGCACCGTGAAGACTGAGGACGAGGTCATGGAATGGACTGGCGCTTACCTGCAGTATTACCGCGAGAATGCCCAGTGGAATGAGCGGACGGCTGCCTGGCTGGAGCGTGTTGGCTTGGCGTCCATCAAGAAAGCGCTGGAGAGCAAAGAAGACCGGCTTGCGCTTGTGGAGCGCATCGAGAAGACGCTCAGCCTGACTACCGATCCCTGGAAGGAAATTGCCCGGAACGATCATCTGCGTAAAAATTTCGAGCCGATTTCCAGTGTACAGCCGGTGCAATAAAGGCCCGGCCGCTGATGCAAGCCCGAGAGCGTCAGGCTTGCTGCCGCTGACGCTCTCTTTGTACGGCCAGCTGCATGTTTGCATAACTCACATAAACATTAGGGAGGTTCATCCATGACTAAGGTGCTGATTGGCCAGGTATCGGATATTGATGAGAGAGGCTCGCGCACGATCAAGGTGGAGAATACGGAAATTGCCGTATTCAAGCTGACGGACGGCAGCGTGCTGGCTGTAGAGAACCGCTGCCCACACAAGGGCGGATTGCTGTCGGAGGGAATGGTTTGCGGCGCGGTCGTACATTGCCCTCTTCATGATTGGAAAATCGATCTGAACAGCGGATTGGTGAGCGAGCCCGATGATGGCTGCGTCACCACGTACCCGACTGAAATCGATCAAGCGAGCGGAGCCGTTTATATCACGGTTTAGGAGGACAACAGGAATGGCTTACATTAAACCCGCTGAAGTTCTCGAGGCAATGATTGATTCCGGTACAGCCAAAGCAGATTTGACTGTGATGCAAATGCTCATCCGCGGCTTTCTCGGAGGCGCCATACTGGCATTTGCCACGACATTGGCTTATACAGCTACAACTCAAACGTCACTGGGCCTTGTAGGCGCTCTGGTCTTCCCGGTTGGTTTCGTGATTATCGTGCTGCTTGGACTGGAGCTTGTGACAGGCAGCTTCGCACTCATTCCGCTATCCGTTATCGAGCGCAGGACAACCTTCCCCCGTATGCTGGCCAACTACGGCTGGGTCATCGCCGGCCATCTGATCGGGTGCGCCGTGTATGCCGCTTTGTATGGCATGTCGGCCACCAAGATGGGGACGGATATGGGCAATCCACTTGTCCAGCTAATCATTAAAACGAGTGAAACCAAGACGCTCGGCTATAAAAGCATGGGTGCTCAAGGCATGATTCTGGTGGCGGTAAAGGCGGTCCTCTGCAACTGGATGGTGACGCTCGGCGTAGTGATGGCCATGACCTCAAAGTCCACCATCGGCAAAATAGCGGCCATGTGGCTGCCTGTATTGACCTTCTTCGCGCAGGGCTTTGAGCATGCGGTGGTCAATATGTTCGTCATCCCCGCAGGGATGATGCTGGGCGCCCATGTAAGCATGACGGATTGGTGGCTATGGAACCAGATCCCGGTGCTGGTCGGCAATCTTGTGGGCGGCGTGCTGTTCACCGGCGTGCTGTTCTATCTGTCGCAAAAGCCCTTCAAGCGTTCTTCGTATTCGCCCGTATCAGCCGCCAAGCCCGAAGCGGCGGCTCAAATATCCGCCGAGAGAAGCGGCGTATAGCCGGCGTTGGGCAAAGCCGTGTTTTCCAGACCCTATCTATAAGAAGTGTTACGCTATAAAACAACAAAGTACTGAATTCCAGGCATCATCCCGGAATTTCAGCCCTCATTATACGCATCATTGCATTATGAAAAAGCACCTTCGTCTCCACGCATGAATAGTGGCACGAAAGGTGCTTTTCTTCTGTTTATTTGGAGTCGGCTCAATAAGCCTTAAATGCCCTTGACCGAACCGCCATCGATCAACAGGGAAACACCCGTCGTATACGAGGAAGCGGCGGAAGCAAGAAAAGCGACCGTCCGGCCGAACTCCTCCACCTGGCCATCCCTTCCCAGAGGGATGCCTTTATGCGCTTCCTCCGCAACCTGATCGACCGTCTTCCCCGTCTTCTTCGCCTTGTCTTCATCCAGCTCTTTGATCCGATCGGTTGCGATCCTGCCGGGCGACACGGTGTTGACCAGTATATTGTAGGGAGCAAGCTCCAGAGACAAGGTTTTGGCGAGGCCGACAATGCCTGTTCTGAATGTATTGGATAATAGCAGTCCCGGAATCGGCTGTTTGACCGAGGATGAGGCCAGATTGATGATTCTGCCGCTTTTCTGTTCCTTCATATAAGGAAGAACCTCACGGATAAAACGGATGTAGCTGAGCAAATTCAATTCAAACGACTTGTACCACTGCTCATCGGTCAGCGACTCCACACTGCCCGGAGGCGGTCCTCCTGCATTGTTAATCAGGATATCGATCCTGCCGAATCTTCGAACGGCAGCTTCAACGGTACGTGTAATATCCTCGCTTTTGGTAATGTCGCATACGAGATATTCCACCTCTCCCGCAAGTCCTGCCATTTCCTGCTTGGCCTTCTGCAACTCCGCCTCCTTGCGCCCGGTGATCATGACATGCGCCCCTTCACGCGCAAGCTCCACCGCACAAGCTTTTCCCAGCCCTTTGCTGGATGCCGCGACGAGAGCGACTTTGCCGTTTAATCCCAGATCCATCCTGATACGCCTCCTTTGAATACTCCTTATGCCAGTATGACTCCCTACATTATAGCCCTATCCGCCTCCACAAATCATTAATACCCGTATTTCGGGCTGGTCCACCATTTGTCAATACTGCTTTCTTATGTTAGAATCAACTTACTTAAAATGGAACGGAGGGTTACGTGTGATAGATTTTATCCGGATTTGGTCTTTAGGCGCAGCTGGAATTGAATAGTGCCAAAGGCTCTGCCTGTGTGCAGAGAACTCCGGATAGGTCTGTCTTTTTTCAAGGTAACCCCTATATACGGCACAAGAAAGGATCCGCCCTGTACCGCCTGCTGCGGCATACGGCTGGCCGCCTTCTTACAGCGATATACCATACGCTGGGATGATGGCAGCCCTTTGCCCGATACATTCAGAAAAGGCTGCTTGCGAGCGTTGGCTTTTTTTGAACATCGGAGAAGCAAAGGCCGGCTGATGCCGTCTTATCGGCGGCGGGAATCCCTTCCTTGTGTTGCCTTGAAAAAAACTTCATAGGTAATGGATGGCGGCATAACTGCCATTCGTGGATATAAGACATTTTTGTTTCCACGATGAGAGGTCCCCCTTTCACCCTACCCGAAGACCAGTAATCCATCAGGCGGGGAGCTTCGTCTCCCTGCGGGCTTACCGGAGTTCTCTTCCAGTTACTGAAAACACAGGCAGCTTTATGCCTGTGTTTTTATTTTGTTTTCAATTTGGAGGATGATGAAAAATGAAACGATACGAACAAGAAGCCGTCATAATCGGCATCCATTTGCAGAACCAGCCGGATTTTGCAGCGGCTATGGAAGAACTGGGCAGCCTCGCTGCCGCATGCGGGATTGAGGTGGTCGGCGAACTGAGCCAGAAGGCCGCCCGACCGAGCCCCTCCCACTATATGGGAAAGGGTAAGCTGGAGGAGCTGTCCGCTCTGCTTGCCGGGCATGAGAATGCCATCGTCATCTGCAATGATGAGCTGTCGCCCTCCCAGATTCGCAATCTGGAAGCCGCTCTGTCGCGGAGAGTACTCGACCGCACCATGCTCATCCTGGATATTTTCGCGAAACGCGCAAAAACGCGGGAAGCCCAGCTTCAGGTGGAAATCGCCCATCTGCAGTACATGCTTCCGCGCCTCAGCGGAATGCGGGAATCGCTGGGCAGGCAGGGCGGCGGCTCGGGACTCAAAAACAGAGGCTCCGGTGAAACCAAGCTGGAGCTGGACCGCCGGAGCATTGAGGACAGAATTACCGCCCTGCAGCTGGAGCTTGCGAAGCTGGTCGCCCGCCGCAAGACGCAGCGCAAGAAGCGGCAGAAGAATGAGCTTCCTGTCGTCTGTCTGGTCGGTTACACCAATACGGGCAAATCAAGCTTGATGAATGCCCTGCTGGAACGCTACAATCCGCAGTCGGATAAACTGGTGCTCTCCCAAAATATGCTGTTTGCTACACTGGAAACGTCCGTAAGGCGCATCGAGCTGCCGGATCACCGGGCTTTCCTGCTGACGGATACAGTAGGCTTCGTCAGCCGTCTTCCCCATCACCTGGTCAAAGCGTTCCGTTCTACACTCGAGGAAGTGGCCGAAGCGGATCTGCTCATTCATGTGGTGGATTATGCGAATCCTTCCTTTCCCGAACAGATTGCCGTTACAGAGGATACATTGAAGGCACTTGGTGCCGATCATATCCCTGTTATTTACGCCTACAACAAGACCGATTTGACTATCGGAGGCACTCCCTACCCCGATCAAAAGGATGCCGTGTACCTCTCCGTGAAACAAAAAAGCGGGATTGACGAGCTCATTGCGCTCATCCGCGGTCATGTGCTGACGGATTATATTCAATGCGAGGTGCTGATCCCTTTCGATCAAGGCCAGGTTGTTTCCTACTTTAATGAGCATGCCTGGGTTCAATCGACGAGCTATGAGGAAGAGGGGACGCGGCTTAAGCTGGAATGCACTACAGCCGACTTTGAGAAATATGGCAGTCCTTTCTTATCCCGATAGCAGGCTGCTTTAGAAGCATCGGCATGCCTGCACCCTGATCGATGAAACCAGAAGAACGGAGGGTTACGTGTGGTAGACCAATACTTTCGAGTTCGAACCTTGCGCGGCTAATTGAATATGCCAAAGGCTCTGCCTGTGTGCAGAGGACTCGAAAGTGGTCTGCCCTATTTTCAGGTTCTGGGGAAGAAGCATGTCCAGCCGCCATGGGCGGCGGTTGATGTTTCCTTCCCGGTACGATTAAAGGGAAGGAACCTGTACGCCCTAATAAGGCGGTACATTGCGCCTTATTAACGATACGAGCATTGACACGGAAACGATAAACTTATCGGATTTATGAATTTCATTTTTATAAATCTCTGTATTTCTGAGGGAAGAAGCTGCCCTGATGCTGTCCTCTGGCGGCTGCAGCAAGCTCTTTACTCGAATTTTAGGGAAATTTATAAGAATTGAATGCAATACATTCGATAAGGCCCGGAAAAGCTGGCATGACCAGCCTTCTTCCCGGCATTATCTTATCCGTTCTCCTCGTATAAGACCAGAATACGGCAGGCCAGGCGCTGATAGCCTTGCGCTTATTCTGCCGTCATATGACCTTTCGTTTACCGAGAACACAGGCAGCAGTCAGCCTGTGTTTTTTATTTTTTACGGTAACGGAGGATGACAATGAACAGACGAACCGAAAGGCATCCCGGAGTACTGCTGGAGAAGGCAGTCCCCAAGGCTCACGGGCAGCATTTTCTGCAGGACAAACGGGTAATTGGGGAAATGATCGCAGTGGCTCAGATAGGGGCCGGCGATACAGTGGTAGATATCGGAGCCGGAGCCGGAGCCATCACGATACAGCTGGCGGAGCAAGCCCGCAGAATTCTGGCTGTTGAGAATGACCCCCGGCTTGCACAGATCCTCCGCAGAAGATTACAGAATCACATTCATATAACGGTCATTGAGAAGGACTTCCTGCAAATGCGGCTTCCGCGGGAGCCCTATCAGGTTGTGGCGAATATCCCCTTTTTTCTCACGACCCCCATATTGAAGCTGCTGCTTGATCCGCAGAGCAGTTCCCTGCAAAGAGCCGTGCTTATTATGGATAAAGGGGCAGCCAAGGCATTAACGGCGCAGACGATCCGCCATCCGCGGGTTCTGACCTGGAGAATGTGGTATGAGATGGAGCTTGTGAGGATCGTGCCCAGAAGTTATTTCTCGCCGCCGCCAAGCGTAGACTCGGTCATCTTCAGCATTCGGCGGAAACCGGAGCCGTGTCTCCACCACCAGCATTGCGGCCGCTTTGCGGCGCTTGCGGAATATGGGCTTAAGCATCCGGAGCGGTCCATTTACGATGCGCTGACCGGCATCTTCACGCCGCCGCAACTGAAGCATCTGGCCGCGAGACTCGGCGTTGACCGCGGCATGCCCGTATGCCGGTTGAACGAGCGGCAGTGGGCGATCGTATATGATACGATGGTGAAGCATGTGCAGCGGTTTCGCTGGCCCGGTAGAAAGGGTAAAACATTGTGACCTGCTTAGTGTCTTGCCTATTCTCTTTCCAAAGTCTAGAATAACTGTAGGCAGTCCAGCTGTATGTTTTGTTCGATTACAGAGCCGTTCTTTCATGATTATGTAGGAGGAGATGCACACGATGAAATACAGAAGACTGGGCAAGACAGATTTGCGCGTATCGGTAGTTGGCGTGGGCACATGGCAGTTCGGAGGCGAATGGGGCCGTAACTATGACCAGAATGAAGCTAACTCCATTCTCGACAAAGCAGGCGAGGTCGGAATCAATCTGATCGATACCGCTGAATGCTACGGCGACCATACGTCGGAACGGTTTATTGGTCAATATCTGGCCGATCACCGGCGGGAGGACTGGATTGTCGCGACAAAATTCGGGCATCATTTCAACCGGAATTTCGACCGCGATGACAAATGGTCCGTCGGCGATGTGCTGAAGCAGCTGGAGGAGTCGCTGCGGTCGCTGCAAACCGACTATATCGACCTGTATCAATTCCATTCCGGACCGGATGACAAATTCGATAACGACGAGCTTTGGACGACCTTGGACAAGCAGGTGCAGGCAGGCAAAATCCGCCATCTTGGCATTTCTATAGGCAGCAATAAAAACATTCATCAGACCTCCCGGGCGACCGGGGTCGGATCAAGCGCCATTCAGGTTGTTTACAACCGTCTGGACCGCACGCCGGAGGAAGAAGTATTCCCTTCCTGCATCCAGCAGGATCTCGGCGTATTGGCCCGCGTCCCTCTCGCAAGCGGCTACCTGAGCGGCAAATACAAGCCGGGGGCCTCGTTTGCAGACAATGACGTGCGCAATCGGCATGATGTCGAGAATCGCGAGCGTCTGCTCCGCGAAGTGGAGGAAATCCGCAAGAATGAGGTTCCCGCCCATGTGAATATGGCATCCTGGGCTCTGGCCTGGTGCCTGGAGCATCCTGCGGTGACAACGGTTATTCCCGGCTGCAAGGATGCTGATCAGGTCATCGCCAATGCGGCTGCCGTTGACTATGTATCGGATGATCACCCGCAGGCCTGGAAAGCGTAGATCAATTTAACCTTTCCTAAATTTTGAACAAAGGACCGTCCCTTAAGCCATAAAAATGGTCAAGGGACGGTCTCTTTTTGTAGTTGCAGCATTCAAGTTGTCGGATATCTTCTCCAACTGCCAGGTACTTCAGAAAACTGATGGATTAACCATTAAAAATGCAATGCTGGATGCGATCATAGAATTATCCTGGCCGGTACCCGAGAATACTATTATGAGCAGTTGAAACGATATATGAAATAGATAAGGAGCTGCCTAGGGCTGCTCCTTTATAGCTTTGAATTCTCCTCATGAAGTTGGTTATTACAGCCGCCCGGATACTAACTGCAAAACCTCTCTAAGTTCCTGCAACCAGCTTCGCGACGGACTTCCTGGAAATCAGCTCGACCGGCAGATTGATTCTGCGGAAAGGACGGTCCTCTTCCTTCTTCTCGATGCGCTCGATCAGCAGCTGGGTCCCGAGATACCCGAATTCATAGGCTTGCTGGGCCACGACGGTCAGGAACGGGGAGATCTGCCAGAAAGGCCCGAGATCGTCAAAGCAGGCGACCGAAATATCCTCCGGCACCCGCAGGCCGCTTTCCTGAATCGCCCGAATCGCTTCGACGGCAAGCACGTTATTGCCTGCCATAATGGCTGTGGGACGCGGAGTCAAGCTGTCGAGCCAATCCATTATCCCCGACAGATCCGTCCGGGAGCCGTAGCCGAAGGCCAGATGGTAGTTTTCGTGCAAGGGAAGATCATTCAGCTTATGAGCCTCGATGTAGCCTTGATGCCGCAGGCGCGCGCTGGATATGCTGGGAGAGCCGTTAATAAGCGCGATGTGCCGGTGCCCGTTCTCGATAAAATGCTCAACAATGCGCCTGGCCCCTTCCCGGCTGTCCCCGATCACCGCATCGCTCTCGATTCCGGGTACTTCCCGGTCCAGCAGGACAAAGGGCACCTTGTGGCGCTGAAGCGTCTCCAGATGGGAGGCAGACTGGTCCCCCGCAGGCGAGAACAAGACCCCGGCGACCCGATTACCGAGAATAATCTCCAGGTACTCGCCCTCTTTCTCAATATTCTCATCGCTGTTTCCAAAAGAAAGGCGGTACCCCTTCTCCTTGGCGGCATCCTCCGCTCCTCTGGAAAGCGTCGTATAGAACGGATTGTTGATGTCCGTAATCAGCAGGAACAGCTGCCGCGTCTGCTGGAGCACAAGACCCCTCGCCATCTGATTCGGCACATAATTGAGCTCTTCCATCACCCGCTTGATCCGGGCTTTCGTCTTCTGGCTGATGCTTCCCGTATTGTTAATGACCTTGGAAACGGTCATGGCCGAGACATTGGCTTTCTTAGCTATATCATATATGGTCGTCAAGCTTCTTTACTCCTTTAAGAGGTTGTTCAAAAAATCCACTTTTAATGATGAAGCTATTTCAGGAAGCAACTCACATCGAATTTTGAATTCAGCCGAGAATTCCGGTGCCCACGCAGGTTTTGCCTACGCTGCGCTCCTCATTCTCTAGCTTCTTCCATCCTTCTCGATCCTGAAAAGCGGACTTTTCGAACTCATATTTTTACGTTAACTATTTTTATCATAACGAAGAAAAGGGTTGACAGCAAGTAAGCTTGTTGCTAATTTAAGGTTATCGGTAACCTTAACGATTTTATTCAGGAGAGGAATGGTTTAATCATGACTTTGGATCACAGATGGAAAGATGGATTCCCTAAAATAGGCATTCGCCCGACGATCGACGGAAGACGCAGAGGGGTTCGAGAATCCCTTGAGGATCAAACCATGAATTTAGCGAAAACGGTTGCAGAATTGCTCTCGTCCGAGCTCCGTTATCCAAGCGGCGAGCCGGTTGAATGTGTCATTGCCGATACCTGCATCGGTGGCGTAGCAGAAGCGGCTGCAGCTGCGGATAAATTCAAAAAGGCCGGTGTAGGGTTATCGATAACCGTTACACCATGCTGGTGTTATGGCACCGAAACGATGGATACGGACCCTTCGCTGCCCAAAGCGGTATGGGGCTTCAACGGAACGGGACGTCCGGGAGCCGTCTATCTGGCAGCTGTATTGTCCGCCCATGCGCAGAAGGGCCTCCCCGCTTTCGGCATTTACGGGAAAGACGTTCAGGACGAAGGCGATTCGGTCATTCCGGAAGACGTGAAGGAAAAATTGATTCGTTTTGCCAAAGCGGGACTTACCGTCGCGAATATCCGCGGAAAATCCTATCTGTCCATGGGCTCGGTATCGATGGGCATCGCCGGCTCCATTGTCGATGACCGCTTCTTCCAGGAATACCTTGGCATGAGAAACGAATATATTGACATGACGGAATTCGTGCGCCGCATCAATGAAGAGATCTATGATAAAGAGGAATTTGCGAAAGCGCTTGCCTGGACCAAAGAGAACTGTATTGAAGGCCCGGACAACAACCCTGAGGCCATCCGCACCTCGCGCGAGCAGAAGGATCAGGACTGGGAAACAGTCGTCAAAATGACGATTATCGCAAGAGACCTGATGATCGGCAATCCGAAGCTTGCAGAGCTTGGCTTTGGCGAGGAAGCCAATGGACATAATGCCCTTGTCTCCGGATTCCAGGGCCAGCGTCAATGGACCGACCATTTCCCTAACGGCGACTTCCTGGAAGCGATCCTGAACAGCTCCTTCGACTGGAACGGCATCCGCTCGCCATTTATGGTCGCTACGGAGAACGACAGCCTGAACGGCGTCAATATGCTGTTTGGCTATCTGCTCACCAATACGGCGCAAATTTTTGCGGATGTCCGCACCTATTGGAGTCCGGACGCCGTCAAACGCGTAACCGGCCATGCTCTGGATGGCAAAGCCGCTGGCGGTCTGCTTCACCTGATCAACTCGGGTTCTGCTACGCTTGATGGAACCGGGGAGCAGCAGCGGGACGGCCAGCCTGTCATGAAGCCGCACTGGGAAATCAGCGAGGAAGAAGCGCAGAAGTGTCTGGACGCTACATCCTGGCGGCCGGCGTCGGTTGAATATTTCCGCGGAGGCGGGTATTCCAGCGACTTCCTGACGCGCGGCGGCATGCCGATGACGATGTCGCGGCTTAATCTGGTCAAAGGCCTCGGACCTGTACTGCAAATCGCGGAAGGCTATTCCGTCGATCTGCCTGAAGATGTTCACAAAACGTTGGATGACCGTACAGACCCGACCTGGCCGACCACCTGGTTTGCGCCGAACCTGACCGGCGAGGGCGCGTTCACCAGCGTTTATTCCGTAATGGATCATTGGGGAGCGAACCATGGATCGATCTCGTACGGCCACATCGGCGCCGACCTGCTGACGCTTGCTTCGATGCTGCGTATCCCGGTCAGCATGCACAATGTATCGGGGGATCAGATTTTCCGTCCTCGTACATGGGGCATGTTCGGCACCGAAAGTGTGGAAAGCGCCGATTTCAGAGCGTGTGCAACTTTTGGACCGCTTTATAAATAAGCACGGATAGGGGAATTACGACATGCAGAACATGGAAACACGCAATGAGCTTTGCAAATATGCCGTCAAAACGGTTGTAAACGGACTGGTTGTAGGACCGGGCGGAAATATCAGCGCGCGCGCCGGGGACAAGATGTATTTGTCCCCGAGCGGCTTCGCCATTGAGGAAATCACGCCGGAGCAGTGGGTCGAAGTGGATATTCCGACCGGGGAGATTACAGACAATGGACTGCGTCCATCCTCCGAGGTGCTGATGCATCTGTTCTGCTACCGCAAGAATCCGGCCATCGGCGCTATTGTGCACACACATCCTTCTTCCTGCATCGCCTTCACCCTGGTAGAGACCGAGCTGCCGATCATGTTCCCCGACCAGGCGGCGCTTGTCGGCAAAACCGCATATGTTCCTTATGTCCTGCCGACAACGGATCTGCTCGCTGTTGCCGTTGCCGATAAGGTGAACGAGGCCAGCTCCATTCTGCTCGGCAATCATGGACTGGTCACAACCGGACGCAATCTGCGGGAGGCTTACTACCGGACGCAGGTCGTCGACGAAAGCGCCAAAATTTACATGAGCGCAAGAGCCGTCGGTCCTCTGAAAGTATTGACGGATGAAGAATTCAAGGAAATTGCCTCGCTTGAGAGCGAGGACTACCGCATCAAGCTGCTTCAGCAGATGAAATAAGCATGAATCGGTCAGTTACTCTTGAAGAAGGCGGTGACCTTGTATGAAGAAGCCCCCTGCGGCGTTGGCCTTTGATCTGGGTGCGAGCAGCGGCAGAGCGCTTGTCGGCGAGCTGGTCACCGGGGAGAACGGCCTCCAGCAGCTGCGGATTACGGAGATCCATCGGTTCGTCAATGAACCGGTGGAGGTTGGCCCCCATCTGCACTGGGATATTTTAATGCTCCTGAAGGAGCTCAAAACCGGCATACTCAAAGCCCGCCAGCAGGGCTTTGAGCCGGCAAGCTTCGGAATCGACACATGGGGTGTGGACTTTGGCCTGCTGGACCGCAATGGAGAGCTGCTGGCCAACCCCTACCATTACCGCGATCCGCACACGACCGGACTGATTGAAGAAGTATGCGAATTGATCGGGGAAGATAAGCTGTTCCGCGAGAGCGGGCTGCAGCTGATGCCTTTCAATACGATTTACCAGCTGTACGCGATGAAGAAGGCAGGGTCTGTCGCTCTGGAGCATGCAGAGACGCTGCTGCTGACGCCGGATCTGCTGAACTATTTTCTGACCGGACAGAAGGCCTGCGAGTTCACCATGGCCACGACAACCCAGCTGTTCCGGCCGGCTGAACGTGCGTGGAATACGCCGCTGATGGAGCGTCTAGGCATCCCGTCGGACCTGTTTCTGGACCCTGTTCACCCGGGTACGGAGATTGGCCGTTTGACGGATGCGATCTGCGAGGAGCTTGGCGTTCCATCCATGCGGGCGATTGCGGTCGGCTCGCATGATACGGAATCCGCCGCGGCGGCTGTTCCGTCCGATTCGGCGTCATTTGCATATCTGATCTGCGGGACGTGGTCCCTTCTTGGCACGGAGCTTCCGGACGCCCTGCTCACGCCTGAGGTCAGGGAGCTGGAATTTTCCAACGAAGGCGGAGTCGGCCATACGTTTCAGCTGCTCAAAAACATTATGGGCCTGTGGATTCTGCAGGAATGCAGGCGCAAATGGATCAAAACAGGCTCGGATATCTCATTCGCGGAGCTGACGAAGGAAGCCGGGAATGCCGAGGCTTTTCGCAGCCTGATCAATCCCGATGATCTTCGCTTCATGAATCCGAAGGACATGGAGCTGGAAATCCACCGTTTCTGTCAGGAAACGGATCAGCCTGTCCCCCGGGACAAGGGCGAGACGGCGCGCTGTATTCTCGAGAGCCTTGCTTTGCGGTATCACATCGTGCTGGAGCAATGCGAGCGGCTGACCGGCAGGCATTTCTCCGGGCTGTACATGGTTGGCGGCGGCATTCAGAATGAGCTGCTCTGCCAGCTGACTGCCAATGCCATCGGCCGCCCGGTATGGGCAGGTCCGGTCGAAGCCAGCGCCATCGGCAATCTGCTCGTTCAGTTCCAGGCTGGCGGTGAAATCGGGAGCATTGAAGAAGGCAAGGAACTGGTCAAACGATCCTTTCCGCTGCAATCTTACGAGCCGGCCGAGGCCGATAAATGGCAGGAAGCGATCGCAAGATACAACGGACTGGTGAACAAACCGAATGAAATTGCGTAACAATAACGTCCGAACGGCGTTTTTTCTCTGCGTGTGTACGGTCAACCGGAAAGCCTGCGGCTCGATTGCGTCAAGATCAGAACACCGACAGACCTTCCATGAATAAGGCTGTCCGCAAACAATAAGGAGCCAACCGGCTGGGAATATCCACAACATGCAAAGACGCCTCCATAACCACTGTACAGGTGGAGATGAAGGCGTCTTTTTTGTAAGCAAATCCACATTAGAAGCCCGGCAATTACTCTTAAGCCCTCTTCTCATTTCAACGCTGACTTCATTTCCCGTTCGCCGCGCTAGCCGCTGACACGTTTGGCAAATAAAAAACGTTCCTTCCACGAGTTATCGAACTCCGATATCGTCACCCCAGGATCGCCATAGCTCTGGATAATCCGGTTGCCGCCCATATAAATGCCCACATGTCCTACGATACGGTTCGTGTCGAACCGCCCGGGCGTATAGAAGAACATCAAATCCCCCTGCTGCAGCTGACTGGCCGGCACGGTCTGCCCAATCTCCGACTGCTCCTTTGCCGTTCTTGGCAAATCAATGCCAAAATGGCCGTATATATACTGGACGAAGGAAGAGCAATCGAATTTATGGGTTTCGCTGTAGCTGCTGGAGCCAAAATCGTAAGGCGTGCCCATATATTTTTTGGCATATTCAATTAAATCGCTTTTATTGACCGATACGGAGAAGCTCTTGATCTGCTCCCGCCGCGGAGCAACCTGCTTGAGTGGAATTCGGGTGCGGTCGTCGATAGGTGTGATGATGATCTGCGATCCCTTTTCATTCCAATTCACCGGAGTTTCCAGCAATGATGATAACGCCTCTGTCGTGACATACGGCTTGCCATTGAATAATTTGGGAGCCTGCGGCAGCGTGATGATGTTGTCTCCGGAGAAAGCTTGTTTGTCATTCACCTTCAGCCAATAGGCAGCATCCGTATTCCCCAGTGCCAGACGGCCGCCCAGTTTATGCACGTCAAGACTCATGGACGCTGCGCTTTCCTTCAAGGGGATCCAGACCAGCCCGCCGGTTTCTCTGTATACAGGAACATGCGTGAAGGTGGAATGATTCGCCACCCGCAGATTGGCTGCCCGGACGGTCAGCCCCGGCGCACTGGCGGTATCCATCCCCAGATGCTCTTTGGCGCAGCCTGTCCCCCACGCGATCAGGATTGTCATGCTGACAGCCAGGGCGGCCCGGAATGACGTTTGTTTGCGAAGCATGCGAGAGATACCACCTTTTCCATTATTTATGGATTAGGTTCTTCTGCATGGGTGGAAATTATACGAATGGGGATTATCGGCAATAAATTAAAACAATTGCTAATGAACAATGTTTGACACAGTTGATACAAATACAATATAGTCAGTATATGATCTTGCGAGGAAGAAAGGAATTATATGTCGAATTATCCGTACTCCCGAATCAAGGATGATATCAAGCGAAGAATTATGGAGGGGGAATGGCTCGGAGATTCACGCTTGCCCTCCAGCCGCGATTTTGCCCAGGCATACAAATCAAGCGTCAACACGGTAGAGAAAGCAATCAAGGAATTATCCGCGGAGGGACTGCTCAAGCGGGACAACCGGAGAGGCACCTTCATCGAGAACGGAGTCGTCTCCCAGCTCGGTCATAACCGGTCCGGTCTTGTGGCTGCATCCGTCATTGGCATCGAGAATCCGCTGTGGGCGACGGCGCTCAGAGGGATTGAGGACGTCCTGCACCTGCACGGCTTCCATCTGCTCAGCTACAGCGACGACCGGAGTCTCGACAAGCTGGAAGCCCTGGTCAAGGGAGCGGTAGCCAAGCGGGTGGATGGCGTGATACTCAGTCCGATCTATGGCAAACATCATGAGGAACGCAATCAGAGCCTCTACCATCTGCTGACCAGCAGCGGCATCAAGGTCGTTTTTCTGGACCGCCATCTGTATAACAGCGACATTCCTTTCGTGACCAGCGACAACACGGCCAGCGCCTACAAGCTGACGAAAATGCTGATCGATAAGGGGCACCGGCGGATTTTGTTCATCCGCAATTCCGATGTCAGCACATTCAACGAAAGGCTGCTCGGGGTCAGACAGGCTTTTCTCGACTCCGGAATTGAATTTGACCCGGACCTGGATGTGCTGCTTGTGACGGAATTCGAGAACTTCCAGGAGGAATTCGAGTCCTACAGCTCCAGAATAGCCGAGAAAATCAAGGAAATACCCTGCACGGCCATTTTCACGGCGAACGACCAGATCGCAGAAGCGGCTATTGATGCGCTTGACCGGCTCAGCATCCGTTTTCCCGAGGATATGTCCCTGGTGACATACGATGCCCTGAACCTGAACCGCAAGCTGAAGCTTGACGTCACGGGTGTCAATCAGCCCTTCTATGATATGGGGAGAACCGCCGCCAATCAGTTGATGAATCTGCTGAATGGCAAGGATCATCTCTCTGTATTGGGACAAATATGCAGCGCGGAGATCAATTACGGCACTTCTGTCGGCCACCCTGCTGCAAGCGCAACAAACGCAGGCTAAGCCTGCTTGATGATAAGAAGAAATGGCTTTCGCCGTCCTTAATGCGGCGCAGTAAGTTTCTTCCCTCAAAAATAATGGCTGCGAACAGCCAAGTTTCTTAAATAAAGAACCGGACTCTATCCCCCGGTTCTTTATTTGTGTTATCTGTATTAATTAAATATGAAATATCAATTGATGTATTGACACAGATTATAAATGGAGCTATTATTATGTTGTAAAAGTAATACAGATTATTGATTATGTATCAAATAGTTGATACAGTCAGATGGATTATGGTTAAATCTGCATCAAGCGATTTCTTAACCGGCATGATTGTAAGCGCTAACGTCCGCGATTTATGCGGCGCGGCTCTGCAATATATATTTTATAAGGGGGATAACATACGTGAGAAAATGGTTTGGCAAGCTGTCGCTTGTATTATTGACTGCCGTATTAACGACGGTTGTAGCCGCCGGATGCGGAAATAATTCAGCAGGCACAAACAATGGAAATTCCGGTCAGGCTTCGGCGGACGGCGGTGCGGCTCCATCAGGCAAGAAGGAGAATCTGACGTATTACGGATTCTCGGAATGGGTTACCGATCCGGCTTATGCGCCCGTCTTCGCAGAGCTGAAGACAAAATTTGAAACCGAGAATCCCGGCTTCGAGGTCGAATTCCAAAGCGATCCGTACGGCACATGGGAGACGAAATATAAAGTCATGTTTGCCAGCGGCAACGCGCCGGACGTTTTCATCGTAAACAATCCCGACTTCCCGACCTTTGCCAATTCCGGCTATTTGCTCGATATGGGCGCGACGCTTGGCGAGGATTACTTCAAGGACTTCTTCCCGGGCATCCTGTCCATGTACAAGTGGAACGGCAAAAACATGGCGCTGCCGTATACCACTGATGCACGGGTGCTCTGGTACAATAAGGACATCTTCAAGCAGGCCGGACTGGACCCGGAGAAACCGCCTGTGACATGGAGCGAATTGAAGGCTGACGCCGAAACGATCACGAAAGCGACGGACGGCAAGGTAGCGGGCTTCGGCCTGGATCTGGGTCTGAAGGAATTCCCGGCCCAAAGCTTATACACGGCTTCAGACAGCTCGATCATTCAAGTTGATGACAGCGGTAAAATTACTCCAACCGTCAATGCGCCGGTATTCAAGGATTATCTTCAGCTGATGAAGGATCTGAAACCATCGCTGGAGCCCGATTATGCCACATTGGATCATTTGAAGCTGGGTACGCTGTTCGCACAGCAGAAGGTTGCGATGGTAATCGCCGGAACATGGGTTACCGATCAGAATCCGGATATCCAACCATTCTACGGCCAGGCACTTGTGCCGAAATATAATGAGAGCGCGCCGGACGGCTCCTTCGGAGGCGGCTTCGGAATCGCGGTATCCGCAAGCAGCAAGCATCCGCAGGAAGCGCTTAAGCTGGCGCAAATGCTGACGTCGGTCGAGTTCAACTCCCGTACAATGAGCGACGTGCCTGCCAACAATGCTTCGCTGGCTGTATCCAAATTTGCGACAGACCCGGCCTACAAAATTTTCATGGATCAAATTAAATCCGCCCGTCAATCGCAGCCGAAGACGCTGTTCTACAAGGATATCGATTCCTCCGTTTATGATACGGTATCGAAGGTGCTGCTGAAGGATCAAGCGGTCGATGACGCCGTGACCGAGCTGGAAAGTGCAATCAACAAAATTACGACACAGAAATAAGCCAAGCGGGGGCGGAAGGTTCTTATGCCATCTGCCCCGCTTCGCATAATGAACAGCCTGGGAGATATGAGGATGACTCGTAAACGATTTTTTCGAAATGCGGTTCCCTACCTGTATTTGCTGCCTTCCATAGCGGTCATCGCAAGCCTGCTTGCCTATCCGCTTGTCTACAATTTATATGTGAGCGTTCACCGCTGGCAGTTAAGCCGGCCCGACAAGCCCTTCATCGGACTGGACAATTTCAGGGCGGTTCTGACCGACGATCTGTTCAAAACCGTACTGCTTACCACCGTCATCTGGACGGCAGCCGGCGTCGCCCTCCAAATGGCGGTTGGTCTGCTCTCCGCACTTTATGTGGATGAACGGCGCCGAAGCCAGGGGCTGCTCAGATCATTGCTGCTCCTTCCCTGGGTACTGCCGGGCGTTGTCACCGCGCTGATGTGGAGCTGGATGCTGCAGTCTGATCTTGGGATTGTGAATGAAATGTTAAAGTCCCTTCATATTATCGACCATGACGTCTCGTGGCTGAGCTCCGAGCATATGGCGCTTGAAACACTGATTTTCGTCAATACGTGGAAAGCGTTCCCGTTCTGGTTTCTCATGATGCTTGCGGGGCTGCAGGATATTCCGAACGATCAGGTGGAGGCGGCCCGAATCGACGGCGCCCGCTGGTTCGGCATTGTGAGATATGTGAAAATCCCCCACCTGAAATCCATTATTGGGGCAACTGGAGTTATCACCACCATTTGGACGCTTAATTATTTCGATTTGATCTGGGTCACAACCAAAGGCGGTCCGATGGACGCAACCTCCACGCTGCCTATCTATACCTACCGCCTGGCCTTTGATTTCTTTGACTTTGGCAAATCGTCCGCTATGGCGCTTATCAGTCTTGTTATCATCGGAATCATCTGCTCGCCGTATATGCGGGCCATGCTGAAGTCTATTAGGGAGTGAGCATCAAGTGAGAGGCATACGTCTTGGGAGCCATGTTCTGATCCTGATCGTCATTGCTATTGTTATTCTGTTTCCCTTGTACTGGCTGCTTGTGACCTCGGTCAAGCCGTCCGCGGAAATTTTCGCCGATCCGCCTACCCTGTTCCCCAGGCAAATCAGCTGGGAGCATTATACCAGCGTGTTCCGCGGTTCGGAAATTCCGACGTATTTTTTCAATTCCATTCTGATTACAACGGTAACCGTCTTCGTCGTATTGGCTATCGCCAGCCTCGCCGCCTACAGCATGACGCGCTACCGGTTCAAGGGCAAGCTGGCGTATTTCACCATTATTCTGTTCGCGCAGATTATGCCCTTGACGACTCTGATTGTTCCTCTCTATATTATGTGGGGCAAGCTCCATCTGCTGAACACCTATACGAGCATTATTCTCACGTACTGCGCCATTTTGCTGCCGATGGCGATTTGGCTGCTGACCGGCTACTTCAAAGGCATACCGAAGGATATTGACGAAGCCGCCACGATCGACGGCTGCTCCTCGTTCGGCATTCTGCTGCGCATGGTGCTGCCCCTGGCCCGTTCGGGACTGGTAGCTGTCGGGTTGACAGTCTGCATCACGGTATGGCAGGAAATCCTGATTGCAATGACGTTCGTCAGCACGGATTCCATGAGAACGCTGCCGGCGGGAATCAACACGTTCATCACCAAATCCGGTATTCAGTGGGGACCGCTGAACGCCGCAGGAATCGTCACAACGCTGCCCGTTCTGCTTATCTTTATTTTATTCCAGAAGGCCCTTGTCAAAGGGCTTACGGCAGGAGCGACCAAGGGGTAAGAAGTGGCCCCTTGTTCTGTTCTGCTGCTATCCGGGATGCCTGGACCCGGAGCGATGGTCGACCGAGGTCATGCAACACCACGCTGGGAGCCGGGAGCTGCGCGCAATACAAAAAGAAGCTTATCAACCAACACGGAGGAGCCTGACATGCAATCAAAGGAATGGCTGTACCATATTGAGAAATGGCTGAAGGAGAAAGACGCCTGTCTGTATCGTCCAATTGGCGAGATGGCATTCGACTATTATATAGCCGATTCCCTGCTGCCTTACGAGGAAGCGGCTCAGGGCCCGTTCACGACGATTGCGCCGGGCGAACAGTGGGGTGACAAATGGCTTTACGGCTGGTTCCGGGGCAGCTTCGAGCTCCCTGCCGATGTTTCGGGCAGGCGGATAGAACTGCAGCTGGATCTAGGCGCGGAAAGCACGGTTTACGTCAACGGCCGGCTGGCCGGCGCGAAGGATGACCGCCACCCTTCGCTGACCTTGACCCGCAGCGCTGCCGCGGGAGATTCCTTCGACATTGTTGCCGAGGCCTACGCAGGGCATGACCGTGAGCTGCCGGTCTACCGGCATGCGCAGCTGGTTGCCGTCAATGAAGAGCTGTATCAATTCTTCATTGACCTGAAGGTCCTGCTCCAGCTGCGCAATGGCCTTGCGCCAGGCTCGCTTCGCGTGTCGGAGATCGACGCCGGATTTCTGAAGCTGATCTCGGCTCTGGACTGGAACGAGGCGGCGTCTGCTCCGGAGGAATTCGCCCTCGCAGGCCGCTCCATCCTGAAGCCCCTGCTGGACTGTGTGAACGGCTCGACGGCGCCCAAGCTGTTCATGATGGGACAGTCCCATCTGGATATCGCCTGGCTGTGGCCGATCGAGGAGACCAAACGCAAAATCGCCCGCACATTCTCTAATCAGCTGGCTCTCTTGGACGAATACCCCGAATACCGCTACATGCAGAGCCAGCCGTATCTGTTCCAGCTGGCGAAGGAGCTGCATCCCAAGCTGTATGGAAGGATTAAGCAGTATGTCGCGGAGGGAAGAATCATCCCCGAAGGCGGCGCCTGGGTGGAGCCGGATACGAATATACCAAGCGGCGAAAGCCTGGTCCGGCAGTTTCTGTACGGCAAACGGTTTTTCCGCGAGGAATTCGGCGCGGAGAGCGAGATGCTGTGGCTGCCGGATGTATTCGGCTATTCAGGCAACCTGCCGCAGATTATGCGCAAATGCGGCATCCGCTATTTTGCTTCCGTGAAGATGTACCAGACATATGACAATATCGTCGATCCTTTTCCGTATAATACGTTCACCTGGGAAGGCATCGACGGCTCAAGCGTGCCCGTTCATCTGCTAGACTACGGCCCATTCCCCAATCCGGCCGATGTCTCGTATGCGCTCTTCCAATGGAACGAGCGGATTCAGAAGACTGGCATATCGACCCGTCTTGTGCAGTTCGGCTACGGGGACGGCGGCGGCGGCGCGAACCGCGACGATCTGGAATTCCTGCGCCGGATGGGCGACCTGGAGGGCGTTCCGCGGACAGCCATCAGCGCGCCGCGCGAATACTTCGAGGATCTGGAGCAGCGCGGAATGCCAGACTCGCATTACGTCGGCGAGCTGTATTATCCGGCTCACCGCGGCACCCTGACCTCGCAGGCCAAGATGAAGCAGGGCAACAGGACGGGCGAATTCACCCTGCGGGAAGCGGAAATATGGAGTGCGCTGGCTGCGCTTGGCGGCAGAGCTTCCTATCCCAAGACAGAGCTCGATGCCGCTTGGCTTAAGCTGCTGCTGCTGCAGTTTCACGATATTTTGCCGGGCACGTCGATTACGCGGGTGCATGAGGAAGCCGAGCGGGAGTTCAACGAGCTGCTGCATTCGGCAAGCGGGCTCGTACGGCAGGCGGCTTCCGCGTTGACGGACAGCTCCGGAACCGGCGAAGGCATTACCTTCTTCAACTCCCTGCCATGGGAGCGCGCAGCGGTTGTTGAGCTGCCTGATAATTGGGAGCACGCACGTTATGCCGCGGCTGAACAGTCCGCGCAGAACGGTCCGCTCTATGTGCAGCCACAGCAGGAGAAACGTTATGCCCGCATAACCCTTCCGGCGATGGGATACATAGCGTTGGAACCGGCAGGCAGTGAACCGGAGACGGCAGTTGAGGCGGATGATGCGAGTATTGGAGTGAAGGCGACTGCCGGGTCTCTGGAAAATGAGCACCTGAGAATAATGCTCAACGAGCGCGGTGAGCTCACAAGCATCTGGGATAAAGACACGGAGTCAGAATGGGCCAAAGGGCTGTGCAATCAGTTCCTGATGTTCCGCGATCAGCCGTCGAACTTCGATGCCTGGGAGATTGACCGCCGTTATGCCGCTGCGGAGTTGGCACTCCCTGAGAGTGCGAGTATCACCGTCCTCGCCGAAGGCCCCTTGTATGCAGCCGTTCGGGTCGAGAGAATATTGAATCAGTCCACTGTCATTCAGGAAATCCGGCTGGAGACGGGGAGCAGACGGGTCGAATTCCGGACGCGGGTAGACTGGCGGGAGAAGCATAAGCTGCTGAAGGTGGGCTTCGATGTCAATCTTCATTCCCATGAAGTTTTGAACGAAATCCAGTTCGGCTACGCACGGCGGCCCAATCACCTGTCCCGCCCGCATGATGCGGACCGTTATGAGGTCAGCCAGCACAAATGGTCAGCGCTGGTCGAAGGCAACCGCAGCTTTGCCCTGCTCAACGACGGCAAATACGGGCTGAATGCGGAGGGCAGCCGGATGAATCTGACGCTGCTTCGCGCGCCGACCTGGCCGGATGAGCGTGCGGACGAGGGCTTGCATGAATTTTCATACGCGCTGCATATCTGGAACGAAGGGTTCATGAGCAGTCCCGTCATTCGCGAAGCATACGAGTTGAATGCTCCGGTACTGTCGGCTCCCGGAATAGCAAAACCGTCTGCCGGACTAGCCTCATGCGACCGGGACAATATCATCATCGACACGGTCAAGCTGGCTGAGGACGGCTCGGGCGATCTCGTCCTCCGTATGTATGAGGCCAAGGGGGCGTCCATCCGCAGCCGGCTCCGTCTGGGCTTCGACATCATAAGCGCAAGCGAGACCGATATGCTGGAGGAACGTGTAATCGCGGATCTGCAAGATTCGATAGATAACCGTGGGATTGCTTTGTCTTTCACTCCATTTGAGGTTAAGACTGTGCGGTGCAGTTTGCAGGCATAAATGAATTTCATTTCTGGAATACCTGCAGCATCTGCGGCAATAAATTAAAAAAACGGCAGCCCGGAGCGTATAGATCTCCTGGTTGCCGCTTTTTCTATTATGAAAAGCTATTGCATTAGCCGCAGCAGTCTTTCTAGCTTGCACGTATGTCAGGTATATTGATATCAGAGTCAAGATGAACGGATGCTGTTCGCGCTGTATGGATCCGAAAATTCCTTTTCAGTTTTCTCCCAGACATCCCCGTATTCGGCATTCGCCTTGAACTGTTCCAGTGCATATGGCGCGGAGGGTATGATCTTCCTTCCCTTGTCCCGGGCATCTTCCACAACCAGATCAAGCAGTTGGCGTTCCAGCCCCTCTTTTTCAGCGCCCTGGACGTCAACGTGAACATGATCAATAACCCATGTGTCCACATCAGTCAGCTTGTAGCTGATTTCTCCCACCTGACCGCCGATCCCGCGGACAATATAACCGTTTCCCTGCTTTTCGATCACTAATTCCTCTTCTGTATGCTCTTGTCCACGAAACGCCGCCTCGTCATTTCCTGTCTGATTTCTCTCTTCCATGACTCGTGCACCTCCTATTTATTTCGTAAGAACATGCATCTTATTGGACTCATCCTGCAGCGAGTGAAAGCCTGCACTTTCTTCATTACCCCAAGCGGCAGGCTTTGATGCACCTTTCGAATAGGAGCGTCATCGTTAAAAATGCTATAAGGTCAAAAAGCCGACCTCGCAAGGTCGGCCTTCATGCGCTTGGAAGGTAATACGTCATTGCAGGAATGCCGGCAAATCACTGCTCCAGCTGTCCATGAAACAGCTCGCTGTACAGCCCCTCCTGGCCCAGCAGCTCTTCATGAGGTCCCTGCTCCACCAGACGTCCATCCTTGAGCACCAGAATGCGGTCGGCCTCGCGGATCGTGTTCAGCCTGTGGGCAATGACGAAGCTCGTTCGCCCCTCCATCAACCGCTTCAAGCCTTCCTGGATTTTGATCTCGGAAACGGTATCTATGCTGCTGGTCGCCTCATCCAGTATGAGAATAGCCGGATCCGCCAGAATGGCTCGCGCGATGGCAAGCAATTGGCGCTGTCCCTGACTAATGCCGCTGCCATCGGCAATCAGCACCCGGTCATATCCGCCGGACAGCCGCATAATGAATGAATGGGCATTGGCGAGTCTGGCGGCTTCCTCCACCTGGCTGTCGGTGGCATCCAGCTTGCCATACCGTATATTGTCGCGGATCGTGCCTTCGAACAGAAAGGAATCCTGCAGCACAAAGGCCATATGGGAGCGGAGGCTTTCCCTCCGGACCGTCCGGATATCCCGCCCGTCAAGCGTGATCATCCCCGCATTCGTATCATAGAAACGGGAAAGCAGCTGAATGAGCGATGTCTTGCCGGCTCCCGTAGGACCGATGATCGCTATCGTTTCGCCAGGCTTCGCTTCAAAACTGATCTCCTTAAGCGTATTTCTCCCCTCCTCATAAGCGAAGGACACCTTATGGAAGACAACCGCGCCTGCCACTGCATCAAGAGCAACCGCCGTACTCTCGTCTATATCTTCTTCCTGTTCGTCCACGATTTCGAATACCCGCTCTGCTCCAGCAATGGCGGACAAAAGAGTATTCCACTGGTTCGCCAGATCGTTAAGAGGCCTGGTAAACTGCCTGGCATACTCGACAAAAACGATAATAACCCCAACGGTTATGGCCCCGCGAATAGCCAATATTCCGCCGACACAGGCAATAATTGCAAAGCTTAGATTGTTGAGTCCGTTCATCAGCTTGGGAATGAAGCCCGATATGGTCTGCGCCCAGAAACCCGAATGCTTGATGTGCACATTGCGTTCATGGAACTCTTGAATAACCCGCTCTTCCTGGGAGAACGCTTTAATAATCCGCTGGCCGGACAGCGTTTCTTCCACAAACCCGTTCAATTCTCCCAGATTCCGCTGCCGCTCCCTGAAAAGCGCGCCTGTCCGCCGCGTAATCCACCGCATGCCGAGCGCCATCAGCGGAACCACCAAAAAGGTGAGCAGCGTAAGCAGCGGACTGAGCAGCAGCATGACAATGACCGTGCCCGCCAGCATCAGCACGCTGGATAACAGCTGGATCGCCGAGCTGTTGAGCGTGGAGCTCACGCTGTCGATATCGTTGGTCATGCGGCTCATGAGATCGCCCTGCCGGTTTCTCCCGAAGAACGGGATCGGCAATCGGTGCAGCTGCGCGAAGAGATCGGTGCGCATCCGCAGCACGGTTTCCTGGGCGATCTGGATCATCCAGATATTTTGCAGCCAGCCCACAATGGACTGAAGCACGTAGACACAGGTCAATCCAAGCAGAAACAGCAGCCATGGCCTGCCTCCCGGTCCCTCCAGATAATCGTCAATCGCCATTCCGATCAGATACGGACCAAGCAGCGTGAGCCCGCAGCTTACAATAACCAGCAGCATGACCAGTGACAGCCGTCCCCTGCGGTGGGACAGATAATGCCATATCCGTCTGAGCGTTCCCTGCCAATCCTTTGCCTGGGCTTTGGCCCGCTTGCCCGCTGGAGAAGCGTCAGGAACGGCATCTTTCACGCGCGGCTTGGGATACCGGAAGGGTTCACTTAAAGCTTCCCACATGCGCTGCCCCCTCCTTCCCGAATTGGGATTCATAAATACGCCGGTACAAGTAGTCGCTGGCCATCAGCTGCCCGTGGGTTCCCTGTGCAATGAGACTGCCCTCATCCAGCAGCAGAATCAGATCCGCCCCGATCGTGGAGCTGATCTTCTGCGTAATCAGGAGCGTCGTGCAGGACATCCCTTTGAGCGCCTGCAGCAAGCCCGCTTCCGTTCGTACATCAAGAGCGCTGGTGCTGTCATCCAGCAGCAGAATAGCCGGCTTGCGGATCAGGGCGCGGGCGATGGACAGCCTTTGCTTTTGCCCTCCGGAGAGATTGATGCCCCTCTGTCCAAGCAGGGTATCGTACTGATCCGGCAGCTTCTCGATCGTCTCGTGAATTTGCGCCAGCCTGGCTGCCTCCACCACCTGCTCCATACTGGCGTCCTCCAGGCCCCAAGCGATATTATCGCGTATCGTGCCCGAGAACAGCAGCACCTCCTGGGACACATAGCCGATGGAGCCGTGCAAATATTCCATGTCCAGCTCGCGGGCATCCCGTCCGTCGATGCGGACGACTCCGGAGGTTTCCTCATAAAGGCGCAGAACAAGCTGCATCAGCGAGGATTTGCCCGAGCCTGTAGCCCCCAGGATCGCTACGGTATCGCCCGGACGGACCTTGAAGGAAATGTCCACCAGCACGCGAGCCTCCGATTGCGGGTATTGGAAGGAGACATTTTCGAATTCCACGCCCCCTTCACACAGCCCTTCGGGCTTTCGGCCCGACCTGGCCAGCGCTTCGCTGTCCGTGTTGAGCGCTTCATCAACCCGCTGGGCAGACGCACGCGCTCTGGAGAAGGCCGCCACAATCATGGAGAAGGCTGACAGGGCACCTGCCGTTCGGAGCGAATAATTCACAACCGCCACCACCTCGCCCGCAGTCGCAGTCCCCATGCTTATTTGCTTATGCCCGAACCACAGCACGGCAATAATCCCTGCATTCATGATCAGCAGAATAAAAGGCATGGTAATCTCCGTCAGACGCAAAGCGGAGACCGTGCTCCCCATTAATTCCTGGCTCAGCCGCGCAAAACGGCCTGCTTCTTCCTTGCGCCGGACAAACACGCGGATCAGCCGCATGCCGGTCAAATTCTCCTGCATCACGCGGTTCAGCGTATCCAGTCTCATCTGGACTCTTTTGAATAAAACGGAAGCTCTCTTCATGATCCAGATGACGAATACGAGCAGCGCGGGAACGGTCAAGGTGAGCAGGAATCCCAGCTGTACATGCACGACAAGCGCCATAATGATGCTCCCGATGACCACAAGCGGCATGCGCAGCATGAACCTTAATCCCATGAATACCGTATCCTGAAGCTGCGTGACATCATTCGTTAGCCGGGTAATGAGGGAAGAGGTGGCAAAGCGGTTAAAAACCGGGTAAGCGAATCCCTGCACCTTGGTGTAGAGAGCCTCCCGGACATCGAACGCAAACCCCTGACTGGCATGCGAGGCAAAAAAAGAGCTCAGAATACCTGCGATGAATGCGGCAACCGAGCCTCCAACCAATATTCCGCCCCACAGCAGCACCACCGACGTATCCTTTTGCGAAATACCTACATCAATAATGACCGAAATCAGATAAGGCTGAATCAGCTCCACCGCCAGCTCAACCAGCACCATAACGACAGCCATGCCGGCTGCAAGCCTGTATTTCCCCAAAAAACGCAAAATGTTGGTCATGCCGTGTTCCTCCGCCAAATTATGAACTCTTCACTTGTCCAGTTGTATTTCCCGCGTTATTCCACCATTGCCTCGTTGTCAGCTTTCTCTGGGCGGTCAGCCCCTGCATTCGTTTCTTTAGATCATTATATACAAGTTATATGCCTTAAGGCGATTGGCAAATCGATAAACCTGCGGTCAGCAGACTGATTCCTCTCCCGCCGCGCTAGCCCACATCCAAGGAAATCCCGCATAATGACAGGCTTTTTCGCCAGAGACGGTTCTCCTTGATGGTCTATAAAAAATAAGAGACCGGATACCGATTCCACTGAATCAGAACCATGCAAAAGATAAAACGGCTCCTGCTTTCCCCTGGCGACCAGTTGAATTTCTTCCTTCGAACCCAATATAGATTTATTGGAGCGAAACATCATGCGCTGTATGAGGTTTGAGGAACAATTGCAATTTTGAATTGCCACTCCGAGCTGAATTTATATGCAAAAAAAGACACCCCCGCACCCACTGACATTAGTGGTTTTGGAGGCGTCTTTACCTGCTGCGATTCCATTCAGAAAGCCCGTTCAACGAACGCTCTTCTAAAACGGCAGCTCTCACATCGCAGCTGCACAGCTTTTATGCTCGGGCGGGCTTCTTCATTCTTGCCGCATATTCGGCCGCGAGGAAGCCGAGTCCCCCGATTAATGACACCACAGCGGCAAAATAATACATGCTGGAGCCGCCGTAGTTGTCGTTCAGCCAACCACCTACGGTAGCGCCCGTCATTCCGGCCAGACCGAGAAAGACCATCGCGAGCAGCGATTGGCCGGTGGCGCCCAGCTGTCTGGGCAGCACGCGGACCGTATAATGTACTGCGGATATCCAGAAAATCGCAAAGGTTACGGAAGCACCCGCCTGCAGCAGCAGGATCTGCCACGGCTCTGAAGCCCAGGCGTAGAACAGCCAGCGGATGGAATAGAGAATGCCGACAATTCCAATAAGCACAAATTCATGAATACGCTTCAGATACCGGCTGAGCAGCAGGAAGGCAGGGAGCTCCACGATGGCGGAGAGCGCGAATCCCCAGCCAACCTGCGTATCCGATGCGCCATTTTCTTTCATGTACAACCCAAACATGGCATCGTTCATGCGATGGGGAATTGTAATGACAAAGACCAGAAGCAGGAATAAGAGAAACGACTTGTTTCCGAAGATTCCCTGGATCGAACGCAGCGTCATACGTTCTCCCTCGGCGGGCTCGTCCTTCAGACGAAACAGCAGCAGAATGGGGATAATCCAGACTCCCCAGAAAAGGTAGCCCAGCTGCTGAATTCCACCCATAGCCTCCAATATATAGCCCCCTGCCACCGCGATCGCCGTGAAGCCCAGCGAACCGAACAGACGAATCGAGCCGTATGTCGCTCCCCGCCGTTCGACCGCCTGTATCGTGATGCTGTCCAGCAGCGGGAAGGAGGGCTGGAAGAACACATACATCAGTATAATGAACAGGAACGTCATGGCATAGGCCTCGGAGACGAACAGGCCGATGCTGAAGAGAATTGTCAGAATCCAGAGCAGGAAGACTACCTTCTTAACGGTCTGCATCCGGTCGCTGACATAACCCCAAATCGGTTGAAAGAAAATAGCGATCAGCGGCCCCGCCATCAGCATCGCCCCGATCTGGGAAGAGGAGTAGCCCTTCTCCGCAAAATAAAGTGGCAGGAACGGCGTTGCCACGCCGCTTGCCGCATACAGCCAAAATTGCAGTCCCCGAAGTGTCCCGAGCTGTTTGTCCACGATCATTCTCCCTGCCTTAAAAATAGCGTGATGTGTAAGCCATCCTTCATGACGATTTGCTTCCCTGAAAACATAAAGCAGCCTTTCCTTGACTACAGCGCCGGCTGTATACATTCACCCGCTTGCAGCGAGTCTTCGCCACTTTGCGGACGCTCCAGCACGGATAGACCTGACTACCTCTGTGGCCGTACACACCCACCCGCTCGTAAGTAAGTTCCAAGCGGGTTTTACCCGCTTGGACCGCGTCACCGCCAATTTTCAGACGCTCCAGCAAGGAATAACCTTACTGGAGCAGTGGCGAGTTACTTTATTCATTAAACAAAGTGCGGCTTAATCTCGATCCTGTCTTATATTCAAGCAAAATCAACCTGGTTTCATTTTATTCAAGCTCGTACAGTTATCACTTTGGTCTGAATCATTTTAACTAAATTCAGCGCAAATTAATACCCTCTGAACCAATAAATTATGGATTAGACGAAACCTTATCCGATCTGAATTTGAATAACCGGCTGCACCGGATTTCGGGCATTGTTTCAAAGCCCCTCTGCTTGAAATAACAGGTAGAGCGCGCAGCTATAAAAGAAGGCCAGTCCGCGACAGGACTGACCTTAACATGAAACTAACGGATGACTCTTGGCATCGTAAAAGTTTCAACTCTTTGCATCATAAATTTTAACCGTTTCAGCCCAGATGCCGAATTTGTATATTTGAAATATCGCGCGATTGATATTGCTCCTCAAAAACCTTCGCAGCCGCATGGTCCAGCACAATATCAACATCCGGATGCAGCTGCACCAATGTGGCCGGAAGCTCCGTTGTGATGGGCCCAAGGAGCGACCTCGCGACAATATCCGCTTTGCCCTCGCCGACAGCGACAAGACAAAGCTTGCGCGAGCGCATGACCGTGCCCCAGCCGAATGTTACGGCATGCGTTGGTACGGCTTCGAGTGAACCAAACAGCGGCGCGTACAGCTCCCGGTTCACTGGAGCGATCGGTGTCACGAAGCTATGCGAAGGAAGGGAAGGAGCCGGCTCAATAAAGCAGATATGACCATTGATGCCAAGTCCGATCAATTGGTAGTCAATGCCGCCGGAGGATTGGATAAACCGTTCCATCCTCTCACACTCCTCATCGGGGTCCTCTGCCGTTCCGTCCGGAATGAAGCGCTTCTTGGCAGCATGCGTGATCGAGTCAAAAAAATGCCGGTTCATATATGTGCTGTAGCTCTCGGGATGATTCCGGGCAATGCCGATCTGCTCGTCAGGATTCACAAATACGCATGGCCGAAAATCCAGGCTGCCCGCATTTTCTCTGCGGACCAGCTCCTGATATATCCCCGTTGTAAGCGGGGTGTTTCCCGTGGTTAAGCCAATGACGGCAGCCGGCTTGGCTGCGAGAAGCTCCTGAAACCGATCCGCTACAAAAGATCCGATCCTGGATGTTTGCATCCTATAGATGTTCATGCCTGCTTCTCCGCCTTTCTGACCTCCGCCCAGAAGTGGTCCAGCTCCTTCTGGGCGATTTCGCGCACAAAGCCAAGGGGCTCGCCCATCAGATCAGGCGCCCATTTGCGGCCCAGATTGGCATGCACGACTTCGTCTGCCCAGTCGTAATCCTGAAACTGCGTCATCAGCGGATGCTTGGCCTCATCGCGGCACCATTCATATTCCTTTTTCTTCCCAAGGCTGATCATGGCCCCCTCCTCAATCCCGATGCTGAGCCAGGCGTACTTGGCGGCAGGGATTTTCTCGGCATTGATGTCATAGTCGGAGGTATACTGCGGGCGGGTCATCCATTCGTAGCCGTCCTCCTCCAGCGCAGCCTGGCCGAACATCGCATGTCGGGCCTCGTCCCAAATATGACGGGCAAGATCATAATAGAAGCTCCACGGCATACTGCTTTGGGTGTAGAGCACGCCGGCAATCAGATCGCAAGCCGTCATCTCCTCCTGCCTGACGCGCATTTTGATGACCAGCTCGTTCAGAACGGGATCGGCAGGAGGATTCTCGACGCCAGTGCGGACCAGGGTAGTCGGTCCCATCCGGCGCGGGTCCCGTCTGGACTTGCCCGGGATCGCATACGGGGTACCCGAGCGCCAGCGTCTGGGCACATCTGCAGAGCGGGGCAGATCGCCTGCTACTCCGCCTGCTGCCAGGAGCATGGTGCGCAGGACGCCGCAAAATTCGCGCTCCTCCCCTTCCTGCTCCGCTTGGGCGCGCAGATCTGCCAGAAGAGCAGCGGCCCATTCCAGCTGGGCTTCCAGATCGGCAGCCGCCTGACGCAAAAGCCGGATCGTAGGCTGATCTACGATCTGCTGCGTATTGTCCAGATGGAAGCGGAATGCCTCAAGCATCGCCGGCTTGATCACCTCATAAACCGTGCTTGCCCACTCCAGATCGGTCCTGGCCTGGACGAGCTCCTCTATCAGCAGCGTCAGCCGCGGATCAGGCTCCTTGCTCAGCACGGCGGAGGATGTCCGCAGCTCGGGAATGCGCCGGCGGAGCAGATCCGCCGCCTCGGCATCCTCGTATAAATGCTTGCACATGCCCATGCGCAAGTTCCAGTCCTCGCGGCCCGGCAGCTGTCCCGCGGCGGCCCGCAGCAGCCCTTCATGCAGATAGCGGTATCGCTGAAGCACAGCTGCATTTCGTTCCACACTGTAAGCGCCCACATGATATGGATTGGCAATTCCGGCAAACTTGATCACATCCCAGTTCCCCTTCCGTGATACGGATATCATTGATGAATCTAATGATGCCAAAGTCGGCCCCGCACTGTCGATAGAACGAAACGAACATATCATGGACAAATTTGACCATCCCTCATTTATTTAAGGCTATGTTAAACTTTGTTGTTGATATTTGATATATACGAACTAATGTTCTATAATTAGGGTAATATCACTGTTCGGAGATGAATTACCCATGGATTTAAAGGAACTGAAAAGACTTGCTGATACATTGGACGATAATGGTAAGCGAGAGCTTATCTACTTTTTGCAGTCCCGAACCAAGGGTTTGGCGGTTCCAGTTCGAGCGATTGATGAAATTCAAGAGCAGAAGCATAAAGAGGGACTCGTTTGCCTCCGAAAAGGGCAAACGGAATATTGCCGATCGTAAGCCACGTAAACGCGGCGGAAAAGCCAAATATCGTGGTATTAGTACTGACCAAGTATGCGTACTCGTTGCCCGTGACCGTCAGAAAATTGGATGAAGCGATTGGTGGTCATATATCTGACTCAAACGTGCTTTGCACTGATTCGTGAAGAGCATTCAGTTCCTATGCGAATTCAAAGGGCTTGGCTCATTACCGATTTAAGTCCGACGGAAAGCAACGTGTAAAGGGCGTGTACCATGTCCAAAACGTAAACAGTCACCACAGCCGCTTAAAAAAGTGGATGGATCGCTGTTGCAACTAAATATTTGCAACATTATTTGGCTTGATTTCGTTACTTAGACAGCAAGGAATATGAGAATACAGCATCGAATAAGAAAAATATGTTGTTGAAATCATGCCTGTTTTCTGTTCATGAACTGTGACAAGATGTTAATCGTTTGGAAGGAATTAGTAATTCTTGATAGAATAAATATGAAGATGATCAGATAATAAATTGGTACACATAAGGAGATAAAACTATGGAAAAAAACAAATTACTAAGAATGGACAATGTTGGCATCGTTGTAGAATCCCTTGATGACTCAATCTCTTTCTTCGAGGAGATTGGCTTGAAGCTCGAAGGGCGAGCTACTGTCGAAGGTGAATGGGCTGGTCGCGTAACCGGGCTGGGTTCACAGTGTGTAGAGATTGCTATGATGGTTACCCCAGATGGCCACAGCCGACTTGAACTATCGCGATTTCTCACCCCACCTACTATATCAGATCACCGAACTGCTCCTGTAAATGCCCTCGGTTATCTACGCGTCATGTTCACCGTTGAAAACATTGACGAAATGGTATCCAGACTCACTAAGTATGGTGCTCAGCTCGTTGGCGAAGTGGTTCAGTACGAGGACTCGTATCGGCTCTGCTACATTCGTGGAAATGAAGGACTTCTAATCGGTTTGGCGGAACAACTAGGTAATAAATAAGTGACGTTTAAAAGAAGACTTAACTGAAATATACATTACTAGAGTAAAATAGAAACAGAAAAGCAGTGTGAAAGTATCTCGAAGAAGTCGGGTGCATCATATAAACACCGCATTCACGCTCCGGGTCTGGGCGACCCTCGGTCCCGGAAACAAGGAACGAGGAAGTAATTGCCGGGATACATCCGCACCGACTAACCGCATCGCGGCCTGCAGCAAGCTGCTTAACTCGGTGGGACTTCGTGATGCCTGAGCTTTAACGGAAATCAATGCAAAACCAAATTAAAGGGACTCAACTAACGGGTACGATAGCTCAATAAGCCGCCTCTTCAACGAGGCGGTTTTCTTATCGTAAAGATCAACATCAGGATTTAACATAGCCATTTTAAAAAAAAGCACCGTCGTTCATGGCGCTCTTCCTTATTTACCATCGTATATGTTTAATCAGCTTAATCATGATTTCCCTATCGTCAGGATACGCAGGCCACTGCCGGATCTCACTGATGATCCGTTCCAGATTCGTATATCCTTTGGCCAATCCGTTCAAGCGGGACGCAAGCGTCGAGTTGGCCAGATCCGTCCCTGAAGGATAGAGCGTGCCCAGCTTTTCCATGGCATCCGGGTACCTTTTCAAATAATATTTCTGATGTCTGTCCTCAGCAAGGTGAAATCCGGAATATGGGGCAATCCTGGTATCCGGTTCGCCTTTTCCCTGCCCCTCGCGCTTCTCGAGGACCTGCCGGATCGTTTGTCTCTCATGATCATCATTAAAGAATAAGAGCGACATGTACTGGCGGCCTTTATAATCGTTAATATTCAACGGATTATGGTTGTTCCAGAACGTATCCAGGATTTCTTCGAACGGGAGAATCGCAGGATCATAATCAATTTGCAGCGTTTCGGTATGATCTCCCATCTGGCGGTACGTAGGATACTCCGAAGTGCCCCCGGCATAGCCAACGCGCGTCCTGACGACGCCGGGCAGATGGCCGAATAAGGCTTCCGGACCCCAGAAGCATCCCATTGCAAGCGTTGCAGTCCGGATATCCTCATTCGAAGCAGCTGCAGCCAATTTCCTCCCCTGCACATCCCGATGACCCATTTGATCCATTCCGCTGCCTCCCTTACCCTACGGATTTTAACTGCCCACCTTGTCGCGTTTCCAAAGTATTGGCTTCGCAGCTGTCCAATATGCGGCATCGCTCTTATTTTCCAAGGGTACCTGATATAATAGAGAAAATAGTTGCCTACCAGACTATACTCTTTATCAGGAGATTAATCGAACATGAAACCAACTGGTACCATAGATGACCTGCAATGGGAGCAGCTCATTCAGAACACCGCCAAATATTTTGATGATATCACGATCAAACGCGGTTTCCAATATTTCAAACAGCAGCGCGTCCTTGATTTTAAAATGCCCGACGCCGTCCATATTCAAGCCGTAGTTGAGGGAACCGAGGATTATTACGTCAAAATCAACCTGGACAGCTTGTCGGAAAGCCGCTGCGATTGTCCGGTCAACGGCAGCTGCAAGCATATGGTAGCCGTGCTTCTTCAATATGCCGACCTGCAGGATAGACCGATCCCTGCACTCGCGAATGCGAGATCGTTGACAGCGTCGGCGCAAACAGGGAAAGCTTCTGCCGCTACAGCCGGCCGCAAACCGAATCCGCCCGATGACAGAAAAGCCCAGGCCAAAGCCAAGTTAATGGAGCAGGCAAGCCGTATTGACAGCATGTCCGTTCCGGAGTGGCATGAGCTGTTTGAGCTGTGTACCGCGGAGCTGTCAGACAATACCTATACCAGTCAATATGTGAAGGACGCATTGGCTTCTATCCGTAAAATAAAGCCCCCGCTTCCCCCGTTTGTAGAGCAGCTGTTCGGATTGCATGCCCACTTGTTCGTGCTTGGCAAGCTGATCAAGCAGTCGCAGAGCCAGTGGTCCGCCTACTATATGGGATTTCACACTCATGTTGCCGCTGATGATGTGCAGGAAGTGATTGTGCGCATCCTGTCAGGCGAGCTTGCCGGCACGGCCGGGCAGGAGCCGCAGAGTGGAATGGCAGGGACGCTGGCCTATCTGCGCAGGCAGATGCTGACGGAATCCCCGAAGCTCCATTACTATTCCAGACTCTACGATCTGCTGTGGAGGAACTGGCTCCACCCGGCCGGGGGCGATACGAAAATGTATGCAGAGGAATTAGATGCCCTCCAGGCTGCCGCTCCCGAGCTGGGTGCTGCCCTCTCCAAGCTTCCCTGGATGCTGGCTCGATGCCGGATGCATTTCCTGATGACCCAGGATCAGGAGGCTTGGGATCTGCTGCGTGAGGCAGCCACCGGCTTCGATGTCCGTCCCGATGATTTGTATCCTTTCCTGAGCGATCTGGCCGAAGCGGAGCAGTGGCAGCGCCTGGTGGATTGGCTTGCCGAAATCAGCCCGCTGCTGACCGGCTATCGCAGGGATGGCCTGACGCAGTATGCGGTCTACTGGGAGACGGCTCTTGAGCAGCTGCCCGATTCGGAGTCGCTGATGTGGCAGACGCTTGCCGGCATGCTTCCGTATTCGCGGGATATCTATGAAGAAGCTCTGCTTGCGCATGCCAAATGGCGGGAGTGGATGGATTATCACCTCAGCGCCGGCAGGGAGCCGCTGGATTTTCGCGTCAGCGTGTTTCAGCCCATTGAGAAGCATGCCCCGGAGATGCTCCTGCCCTTCTACCATCAGGCTGTGGAGCGATATATTATCCAGAAGAACAGAGACAGCTACAAGGCAGCGGTGAAGCTGCTCAAGAGACTGTTCAAGCTGTACAAAAAAACGAAGCAGGAATCGCGCTGGGAACTGTTTCTCACCGCACTCACCGACCGCCACAGCCGTCTTCGGGCGCTGCAGGAGGAGCTTCGGAAAGGAAAACTGATTCCATGAGCATCTATATGGACACCATCACCATCCAGATCAGCTTGAGCGCGTATGGAGATGCGGTTATTTACGGATCAAGCGGCAATCATGATTTTATATCCGGTTTATCCCTGAAACAGCGCTTGTTCGCCTGGCATGAGGCTTCCTTCTATGGAACGGAGCTGTCCGTCCAGACCGTTCAGGGGATCGAGCTTGTGCTCCTTCCCTCCGAGTTTGTCATTCCCTTCTTTGCCGAACGCGAGCTGCTCGCGCATATCGAGTGGGTATGGGAGGGCGATGCGGCGCAGCTGATTGAGCTTGCCCCGATGCTTGCCGCCTGCATCGAGGAGAAGAAATATATACCGGGCTTATCCGCCTTCCAGGCTGGCAAGCTCAATTGGACCTGGGATCGGGAAGCATTGGATGAGGAGACGCAGTCGGCACTTGGGCAGATCAGCGCCGATAACGGCTTCAGGGACGGACTGCGCGCATCGTTCTCATCCGCGGTATTTAACCGTTATTATGGAACCGAAACGACTGCGGCCGATTTGCGCAGGGAATTCCCGCTTCTGTTCGCCAAAGACCGCGCGGCCGGCTCCGGTCTGGACGAACGGGCGTGGCTGATTGCCATCGGATGGAAGGCGGATACCGCGCCATTCCGGCCTTTATTGCAGCTGCTTGAGCCGGAGGATGACATGGACGACGCCTCATGGAGTCTCAAGCTTGTCCTGCAGGACAAGGAGGATCCGTCGATACTCGCGCAAGTGCGGCTGACCCGGGATGGCGAAGCGCTCGGATCCTGGCCGGCTGCCTGGTCGGCTCATGTCTCTGACCGCTCGGCCGGCTGGCTGGCGCGTCTAAGCGTTATCCTGCCTGCGGATCGGCTATCCGGCAGCAGCGATGACCTGTTGAACAGCCCGCTTGCCGATGAAGCGGCCTGGCAGTTCCTGACGGCGGAGAGCCAGCAGCTGCTCGACGCCGGATGGCAGGTGCTGCTTCCCGCCTGGTGGGAAGCGGCCAGGCGGAATAAGCCCCGGCTCCGCGCCAAGGTCCGCTCCGGCGCAGGCAGTGCAGGCGGCTCCTTGTTCGGTCTTGACTCGCTTGTCGATTTTGACTGGCGCATCGCGATCGGCGACGCCGACCTCACCGAGGCGGAGTTCGCCGAGCTCGTCGCCCGCAATGAACGGCTGGTCCGCTTCCGCGGACAATGGGTCCCGCTGGATCCGGCTCTGCTGGCCCAAATCCGCAAGCTCATGGCGGGTGTGGACGGCAAGCAGGGCTTATCCTTCCAGGATGTCATGCAGCTGCATTTATTGGGAAGCGGCGGCGGGGAGCAGGACGGCGAAGCGGAGGATCAGCCGGGGCATGCGGAGCGGGTTCAGCTTGAGGTTGAGCTTAATGAGCATCTCATTAAGCTGATCAGTCAGATCAGCCGGCAGTCGCAGTGGCCGACGCTCGCCGTGCCTGCGGGCTTACGTGCGGAGCTGCGGCCTTACCAGCATGAGGGCTACGCCTGGCTTGCTTTTCTGCGGCGCTTCGGGCTTGGCGCCTGTCTGGCGGACGACATGGGCCTGGGTAAAACCGTGCAGTTCATCGCTTATCTGCTGCATCTCAAGGAAACGACGGCCGATCCTGCCGACCACAGGCCGTCTCTGCTCATTTGCCCCACCTCGGTAATCGGCAACTGGCAGAAAGAATTAAGCCGCTTTGCTCCGTCTCTGCAGGTCGTGCTCCATTATGGGGGCAGGCGGCTTGGCGGCGATGAGTTTCATGAAGAAGTCAGAGCGGCGGATATCGTATTGACCTCCTACGCCACGTCAACGCTGGATCAGGAGCTGCTGCAATCCTTCACCTGGTCGACGATCTGTCTGGATGAGGCCCAGAATATCAAGAACGCCCAGACCAAGCAGTCCTCGGCCGTCCGGAGCTTCCCGGCCCGTCACCGCATTGCGCTCACCGGGACGCCGATCGAGAACCGGCTGTCGGAGCTCTGGTCTATTTATGACTTTATCAACCCGGGCTATCTGGGCAGTCCGCGGAGCTTTAACGACCGGTTCGGCAATCCCATCGAGAAGGAGCGGGATGAGCAGCGCACCGTGGAGCTGCAGAAGCTGGTCAAGCCCTTCATGCTCCGCCGGAAGAAGAAGGACCCGGCCATCCAGCTGGATCTGCCGGATAAGAACGAGATGAAGACTTACATCCACCTGACCACCGAACAGGGGGCGCTGTATGACCAAACCGTGAACCAGCTGATGGAACGCATGCAGGAGCTGGAGGGAATTGAACGCAAAGGCGCCATTCTCGCCGCACTGACGCAGCTCAAGCAGCTCTGCGATCATCCGATGCTGCTGACGAAGGAGACGCTACCGGAGCTGTCTGCCGCCAAAGCCGGACAATTGGACACGGAGACCTTGATCAGCCGTTCTTCCAAGCTGGAGCGTCTGCTCGCCATGGTGAGGGAGGTTCGGGAGGAGGGCGAGCGCTGCCTGATTTTCTCCCAATATGTCGGCATGGGGCAGCTGATGCAGATGGTGCTGATGCAGGAGCTTCAGGAGCCGGTGCTCTATTTGAACGGAATCACGTCCAAAACCGCCCGCGACCGCATGATTGACCAGTTGCAGTCCCGGACACTGCCGGTTGAAGAACAGCCCAATGTGTTTATTCTATCGATCAAGGCGGGCGGGGTCGGCCTTAATCTGACGGCGGCGAATCATGTCTTTCATTTTGACCGCTGGTGGAACCCCGCCGTTGAGAATCAGGCTACGGACCGCGCCTACCGGATGGGCCAGACCAGGGATGTCCAGGTGCACAAGTTCATCTCTTTGGGAACGCTGGAGGAGCGCATCGACGAAATGCTGGAGAACAAGCAGCAGCTTAGCGATAATGTGATCACTACCTCCGAAGGCTGGATCACTGAGCTTTCGACCGATGCGCTGAAGGATTTGTTCACGCTGCGGCGGGACTGGATGGGCGGATAAGGCGGAAGAAGCCGGTTAAGAGAAAGCAAAGCCATGCCTGGAATCAGGCTGGCTTTGTTTATTCCTTCATGGAGAAGCCAGCTTTTCATTTCTCTTCCAGTGCACTTTTTATATATTGGGGCAATGCAAAGGACGCCTGGAAAATCTCAGGGTTTATATATTTCGCATCCTGCCACTGCAGCCGGTTCAAATCCGCCTCCAGGGGATCCCATTTTTTCGAAGCGATCGTGAAGCTCCATATTCCGCCGGGAAACGAGGGGATCGAGCAGATATACGTGTGCACGATGGGGAACAGCTTTCTCAGGCTGCTGCTTGTCTTCTTTAGAATACCCGAATAGTAGGGAGAACCGGACTGAAATACGGCAATCCCGTCATCAGTCAAGCTGTCATAAACATATTGATAAAATTGCGGCTTGTATAGACTGACTGCCGGGCCATAGGGGTCCGATCTGTCCACCAGAAGCACGTCATACATATTTTTTTGCTCCTGAATCCACTTATATCCGTCCTTTAATACCGTTCGAATAAGCCCTTCCCGCTCCTGGTCAGTCTCTTTTGTCATCCATGTCCGGCAGACTTCAATCACTCTCGGGTCAATTTCGACCACATCGATCTGCTGCACACTTTCATACTTCAGCGCTTCACGGGCCGGCCCGCAATCTCCGCCTCCAATCATGGCCACTTTTTGGGGTTTAGGATGCGTGGCCATCGCGATATGCGTAATCATTTCATTATAGATAAAACCGTCCTTTGCGGTAACCTGCGGGGTCCCGTCCAGAACGAGCATACGTCCGAAGGCTTTCGTCTCGACGATACTGATTTCTTGAAACGGGGAATGCTCATAGTGGAGCAGCGATCCGACTTTATATCCGATTTCCATATCGAGCTCGGGAAGATCGTCCCATAACCACAGGTCCTCATTCTCTTCTTTGTGATAGCCGGTCAGCGAATACTTATGATTCGTCATTCTTTCATCTCACCCCTCTCATTTTTTCATACGATCCAGCAAAAGCCCGTCCGATCCGTTGTTTTCACCCGTAACAAAGTCCTTCATATAATACGAAAGGTATGTGCCATATCCGGTATCTGTTTGATGCAGCAGTTCGTCCACAAAATAAACACCATCGGGAATATCATCAAGCAGCATCGCGGATATGGCCCCATAAATCCCGCATGCTACCTGAAAATAAGTGGCATTAGTCTTGTATTCGGAAAAAATGCCGGCATTGCTCATGACATTGTACATGTATTGTTCCTTATCCTTATAAACAAGCAGCACGCCTACCAGATCTTCACCCTCCAGCTCGGCATCCAAAGGGTCCAGCACCTTATGGTTCCAATTCCATAAATCGTTCGCATTGTCGAGATTGGCACGGATCAGGTCCGTCGTATGGTCATTCACCCGGTAAATGAAGCCAACCTCCATGTCATAGGCTTTCCCAAGCGTGATCACCTCTTCATGCGGCATCAAACAGCCGTAAAACTGCTTGCTTCCAAGCGCCACTTTAAATTCCAGCTCGTAAACAGCGTTATAGAGAATAAGGGGCACATGCTGCTTCATAAACATCGGGTAGTTTAATATCGCCTCGTCCAAAAAACATTCGGGGGACCATGTGGTATAAACCGTCTTCTTCTTCACCTGCGTCAAATCGCTGTAGAACGAGTTGTCATGCTCAACGATATAGCAGCCGAGAGGCACTTCGCCAGGATTCTGTTTCATCATCTCGAGGGCCATCCACTGCACTACGCCGGGATTCATTCCGGAGCCGATGATCGCCTTCGTATTGGTGAAACGCTCTCTATTGTCCTGAAAAATACGATACCGCTCCAATAGTGTAAATCCTTCAAACTCTTCGCTATCGTCCACCATTGTATTTTCAAGCGCGGTGTTGATATATCGAATGCCCATTTCATTGCAGCAATCCAGCATTTCGACTGTGTCTGCCCAGGAAATATCAACGACGAGCGTCGTCTTCGTCTGGATCAAATGCTGACGGAACAGATTCAAATCCTTCAAATCGAACTGATGCAGGGTAACCGCGTGTTTCAGATGAGGAATGAATTGCTCGTAGTACTCCATTTCCTTTTGCTTCAGATCGATCAAATGAATATGAACGCTGCCGATAAACGAGTGGATGGGATCATCGGCGTCCTGAAACGATTTGTCCAATATAGCAAGAATGGATTTGGCCACACCTCCGGCGCTGCCAAGCAAGCTGAGAGTTAATTTCTCCAAATCTATCAACTCCTTTTAAACCAAGATATTCCCGTTTAATAGAAGTCGATCTAATCCAATACCCATTTAATGAATTTATTTTTGCGGCCCGCCGGGATACAACCATATCCCCATGAAGAAGGCTGCCCTCACGGCGTTCTTGCGAACACGGAAGGACAGCCTTTCTTTGCTAATGGTTCCGGGAAGATAAAAATAATATAATGGCCATTTCGCACATACCCGTTTCGGCGCTCCGGCGAGCCGATGAATTTAAGCTTCGTTTTTTATGGATGTCAGTTTGGACTGAGTAAATTGAAGCAAATAATCGTAGCCGCCCGCCTTGGAATCGGTTCCCGACATGTTAAAGCCGCCGAACGGGTGAACACCTACCAAAGCGCCCGTGCATTTGCGGTTGATATACAAATTTCCGCAATGCATTTCTTCAAGCGCACAGGAAATCCTCTGCTCTTCGCGTGAAAAGAAAGAGCCTGTCAAACCGTATTCCGTATCGTTATACATGGCGATCGCTTCTTTCCAATCCTCCGCTGCCGCAATCGCCAGAACGGGGCCGAAAATCTCCTCCTGCATGATACGCGCTTTGGATTTGACGTCCGCAAACACGGTCGGTTGAATATAGAATCCGTTCCCTTCCGCCTTTTCTCCGCCGACGACCAACCGCCCTTCCTCCTTGCCGATTTCAATATATTCCAAAATCTTGTCATAGGATTTGCGGTCGATCACCGGACCTGCGGGGTAATTGTCTTCCGGAAGCCCGATTTGCAATTTTCTCGTCAGATCGGCTACTTTCTCCAAAACTTGATCATAAACGGATTTGACGACGATGGCGCGCGAGCCTGCCGAACATTTCTGTCCCTGGAAGCCGAATGCCGAAGCGACGATAGCGGAGGCGGCTTGATCCAAGTCCGCCGTCTCATCCACAACGATACCATCCTTTCCGCCCAGCTCGGCCACGACGCGTTTTATCCAAATTTGACCTTCTGCCGTCCCGGAAGCAATATGATTGATTCGCAAGCCAACTTCCTTGGAGCCCGTAAAATTAATGAATCGCGTTTGCGGATGAGAGGTGATATAATCGCCCACTTCCGCCCCGCTGCCCGGAACGAAATTGATGACGCCCGCAGGCAATCCGACCTCTTCCATTAAAGCCACGAACTTGTGCGCAATAACCGCGGTAGGACTTGCCGGTTTCAGCAGGACGGTGTTGCCGCATACGACCGCCGCGGATGTCATCCCTGCCAGGATGGCCAAAGGAAAGTTCCATGGAGGGATAATGGCGCCGACCCCCAGCGGAATATACGTTAACTTGTTTGTTTCCCCACTGAGCTTCGTCAAGGGCCGAAGCGTATTGATTTCGCTCAAGCGAATCATTTCTCTTGCGTAAAAATCCAGAAAATCGATGGCTTCCGCCGTATCGGCATCGGCTTCCGGCCAGTTCTTCCCCGCCTCCAATACCATTAAAGCCGAAAATTCATGTTTTCTCAGGCGCATTAAATCCGCTGCGTCAAATAGGTATTGCGCACGCTCGACGGCAGGCGTCTTTTTCCAGCTTTCGAACGCCGCAACCGCAGCGTTCATAGCACGCTCGACCAAGTCCACCGAAGCTTTGCTGACATGCCCGATGACCTCATCCAGATTGCCCGGATTTATCGACACGTTTTTTTCTGCTGTCATCACCTTTTCGGCACCGATGAAAAGCGGATATTCGCCGCCCAGCTGTCCCCTGACTTTGTCCAGGGCGGCTTTCATCGCACGCTGATTCTCCTCTAATGAGAAATCGGTAAACGGTTCGTTGACAAAAGAAGTACTCATGCTGTTTTTCATCTTCCCACGCTCCTATTTTTGAGGATTGTATAAACAAAATGATTAGGATAAATCAGATTATGCCGTCCGACTATAGACTGTTCAGTATATGTCCTATATTGAACACTTTTGTATCTTTATTGTACATTGACGTACAATATTTGTATATGAATTTGTTTGACCGTTTTCTATAAAACCGCGGCCGCTAGGTTGTCTTCCCGCGATGTGAGGAGACTTCCATCCTTTAGTCTATGCCCTGCCAAGCGCAAAAAAGCCTGCCCCCTTTTCGGCCTTTTCGGGGCAGGCTTTTTTGCCGGAACAAGCACAAGCTTACATTCAAAACTTGATACCGTATTCCTTCATTTTGTTATAAAGCGTTCCTCTGGAAATACCAAGCAGCTTGGCGGCTGCGCTTTTATTCCCGTAAGCCTTGTGCAGCGCTTCGTAAATGATCGCATTCTCTTCCTGATCGGTCAGTCTCGCTTTCAGGAAGATATCTCCCTCTTCAATCCTGCCGTTATCGTGCTGGAGCTCCGAGACCAAACCTTGAGGTAGATGTTCTATCGATATGGCGCCGCCATCCCCGAGTACAACAATTCGTTCTACGACATTGCGCAGTTCCCTTATGTTACCGGGCCAATCGTAATTCATCAGCGCAGTCATGACATCCTTGTCGGGTTTGGGAATAAGCTTATTGTACTGCAATGAAAATTCCCGCAAGAACGCCTGTACAAGCTCGGGAATATCCTCCATCCGTTCACGGAGGGGCGGCATTTCAATCCCCATGACATTTAATTTATAATACAGCTCCTCCAGAAAGTAACCCTCCTCCATCCGGGATTGCAAGGAGGCGGATGCCGTCGCAATGATTCGAGTATCCGCTCGGACGGCTTCCTCCCCGCCGATCCGGAGGAAGGAGCCGCTTTTTATAAATTGCAGCAGCTTCAGCTGCATGTGAGGCGGCATCTTGTCGATATCCTTCAGCAGGAGGGTGCCTCCCGCCGCCAGTTCGAGCTTGCCCGCTTTCCCTTGGTCGCCTTGACTGGTAAACGCTCCTCCCTGATAACCGAACAATTCGGTTTCCAGAAGTCCTCCCGGAAGCGCTCCGCAATGAATGGTAAGGAAGGAAGCGTCCTTCCCCCCTGCTCCGTCATGGATCGCCTGCGCCAGCATTTCTTTGCCAGATCCCGCTTCGCCTGTCAAAAGAACGGGCGTATGAACGCGGGTGAATTTCTTCGCAAGCTCCAAAACGCGTTTAAACATAATCCCCGAGCCGATAATGGCGGCAAAAGACCGGTCCTGCTCAACCATTGCGGGAACAGCGGAATAAAGCTCTTCGTTCAAACGGACAATCCGGGTAATGTCCTGTTCCGTGGCGACACCGCCAATGATCCTGCCGTTTTCCATGATAGGGGAAGCGCTGATCAGCACATGGGTATCGGGGGTCGGCTGATGATAGACCTGCCGGACGGGGCGCCCCTCATCCAATACCAGTTGGAGCATAATCGACTCCTGGTCAAAATGCTCGCCGATCTTCCTGCCGATGATCGTTTCCTTGCGAATCCCGTAAACCTGTTCTGCCGCCTGATTCCAATAGATCACTTTTCCTTTTTGGTCAACTGCCGTTACAGCTTCATTAACCGTCTCGACCAATGCGATAAAATAAGAGGTTAACCGCCGCTTCTCATCAATCAGGCATTCTGCGATCCTGCGGGCAGTTGTCACGCCCCGAATCTTCGACGGATTTTCTCCTATCAGGACAGGCCTGTCCGAAGTCAGTTCCAGCTCCATAAGGCGATTCAACGGACAAATGGGCGATCCGGGAGATTTCGTGAATTTGATCCATTCCCGCAGCTGCATCTTTGGATCCGATAGTTCCAGCAGTACGGATTCATTGTCGGCTACAACATACGCGAGCTTATCTATAAAGACGACAAAACGGTTTTGTTCCAGCAGCACCCGTACTTCCGCCAAGGAGACATCCTTCTCGATCAGGACAAAAGACGAATCAATATACAACTGTTCAAAATTGAACATGTTCGATAGTATCCTTTCCTTCGCGACTCTCTTTATTAACTTATCACAGAAGGGAAATCAATTCCAACCCGATATGCTTGAAGAAACCATCCCGCAACTCTAATCCTTAAGAAGCGAAAACATGCCGTATGCGTTCCACCGCCCATTGCAAATCAGCCTCCGAAATCACAAGCGGGGGCGCGAGACGGATAACCTTCTCATGCGTCTCCTTGCACAGCAGCCCGGCCTGCTTCAGCCTCTCGCAATAGGGACGCGCAGGGCCGGCTGTCTCAATCGCGACGAACAAGCCCCTGCCTCGGATATCGATGATGTCGGGGTGGTGAAGCTGTCTCAGCTTTGCAAGCAGATCTGCACCGAGCGACAAGGATCTATCCGCCAGCTGCTCTTCCTCCGTTACCCGCAGCGCCGCAACCGCAACCGCGCTGGCAAGCGGATTGCCGCCGAAGGTCGAACCGTGCGAGCCCGGCTCGAATACGCCGAGGATGCTGCTGTCCGCAGCAACGGCCGATACCGGGAAGACGCCTCCTCCGAGAGCTTTGCCCAAGATGTAAACGTCGGGAACGACCTCTTCCCAATCGCATGCGAACCGCTTGCCGGTGCGGCCGAAGCCTGTCTGGATCTCGTCCGCCATCAACAGTACGCCCCGCTCCCGGCACAGCGCCGCCGCACCACGCAAATAGCCGTCCGGCGGAATAACGATCCCCGCTTCCCCTTGGATGGGCTCGACCAGAAACGCAGCCGTATTCGGCGTGATCGCCTTCTCAAGCGCCTCCAGATCCCCATAAGGAATGATCTTGAAGCCGGGAAGGAACGGACCGAAGTACTCGCGATATGCAGGCTCCGAGGAGAACGAAGTGGCGGCGAGCGTCCGTCCGTGGAAGTTGCCCTCGCACACGATAATTTCCGCCTGGTTATCAGGAATCCCCTTCACCCGGTATCCCCAGCGGCGGGCTGCCTTGACGGCAGTCTCAACCGCCTCCACTCCCGTGTTCATCGGCAGCATCGTATTTTTGCCGGTCAGCTCTGTCACCAGCTCCATCAGCTCTGCCAGCGGCTCATTATAGAAGGCACGCGACGTTAACGTAACGAGATCGGCCTGACGCTTCAAAGCTTCGATAATCCGCGGATGCCTGTGTCCCTGATTCAGCGCGGAGTAGCCGCTCAGCATATCCATATACCGCCGCCCTTGCTGATCCTCGACCCATACGCCCTCCGCTTCGGCAATGACGATTGGCAGCGGATGATAATTATGAGCTCCAAGACGCTCCGTAATGGAGATTATGTCCCTGGCCTGTTTCATTGTCGTCCCCTCTTCCTTACCCTATTGAATTTATGTGCACGCCCTGATTGCTTACCTCTTCCGTCTTACTATATGTGTAAAATAAAGACTTGAGACAGAATAATAAGCAAGAAGAACCGGCTCCGCCGTCCTCTGAAGGCCCCGTTGGTTTCTTCCCTTAGACTTTATAGAACAAGTATAGGAGTGAAGCTTATAAACTCTATAAGCTGCAAAAAAAGGGACGCCTGTTCGGCATCCCTTTCGACCAATCGGTGGCAGCGTATATGTGATACATTCCCCAAGCACTATGCCAGGACAGCAGGCATCTGCTTGTTAAGGACGCCAGCGCTCAGCTGGACTTTATCTTCTTATAATGAAGAGAGAGGCTCAGTCTATCAACCGGTGCTGATACCACTTCTTCCCGGCAAACCGCCACAGGAAGATGGAGCCGCGCACTCCCCATTCACAGTTCATAGCAAGCCAGATGCCGATAATTCCAAAGTCCAGCACAATGCCCAGAATATAACCGAGCACAATCCGGAACAGCCACATGGACAGCATGGCGACGATAGATGTGAATCTTGAGTCGCCTGCTGCCCGAAGCGCTGACGGCATGATGAAGCTGATCGACCAGAGCGGGATTTGGGCAATGATATTGATCAGCACGATCGTAAAGATATCGTCCACGATCTCGGCAGGCGGATGAAACAAACTGACAAGCGGCCCAAACAAGGGGAGAATGATTAAACCCATCAGGATAAAGGCAAAAGACGACAGCCAGAGGAACGATTTTGTAAATTTGCGGGCGTCCTCGATATTGCGTCTCCCCATGCATTGACCGACCACTGTGATCAGCGTAATGGTCAAGGCATTGGAGGGAATTTGGGACAAGCCGGCGAATGAAGCGCTGATGGCATTGGTCGCGATGGCGAAAGTGCCGAGACCGACAATGAATACCTGGGTTAAAATTTTTCCGCCATTGAAAAACATCTGCTCCGCCGCAAAGGGAAGACCGACGAACAGGATCCTCTTGAGCATGACCGCATTCACATGAAGCATATCCCGAATTTGAATGTGCAGGGTGGTGCTCATCTTCAACAAGAAGAGGATCGCGCAGACTGCGGCCAGATAACGGGCAATGTTCACCGCAATGACCATTCCATGCACACCCATATGCAGGAAGTTGATAAAAACAATGTTGAGCAGCACGTAAGTTAAGTTCATGAACAAGGAAAGGCCCAGCGAAGCCCTGCTCTTCCCGATCCCCCTGAGCGCGCCGCAGACCGCCTCCACGATGGCAATTCCAACATAGGACATACTGCTTCCGACCAGATAAACCTTGGCATTGGCGAATACATCCTCTGAAGCCGCTCCGAACAGCAGATTCAGAACCGGATGGTGAAACACGATGATAAACAGACTGATGGTCAAGGCCAACAACGAAACCGAGGATACGGAGCTGGCTGCAGCTTTGGAAACCATCAAATCATTGCCGTTTCCTTTATACTGCGCAACCACAACCGTTCCTCCGGTCGATACGGCGACGAAGACCCCGATCAGAAACATATTGAGCGAATCAATCATATTGACCGCGCTGATCGCCGCCACGCCTGACGAGCTGATCATAGCGGTATTCACCAGACTCAGAGATACGATGAAGGCCTGATCAATCAGAATCGGAATGAAAAGGGCAATAATTTGACGATAATCGATTGATTCTCCGGACAAATGCTTCTCCAGGAATCCCTGCGTCCGGATTTTCAATTGGGCTTGATTCAACTCATCACATTCTTTTTGTTGGATTAAGAAGAAGCTTGCTGGCGCCCGTGCCCGTTCTGGGCAGCTTTGCATTTTCTTCCCTCGTGATACGTGCTTATATTTAAAAAAACCCTTCACGTAGAAGAGCTGCGCTTTTAGGCAATATGCAGGAATGATATTAATACCGATGCGTGACCCGCGCACGCTTTTTCCTCTGATAGATGCTATCACTGGGTGAGAAGTCTGTCAACGTAAAATATGCTCCTCTTTTGGAAATGAAATACGGCCCGTTTCTTGAATAGCTGCAGGACAGCATCCTGACCCCAGCCTGCCAGCTCATATATACATAGCAAAAAACGGAGCTGCACTATCACAGGACTCCGTTTTTTCACCGTTTATATTCGATACCATGTCTATCCTAGCACTTCTGCAGCGATTGCAGGGCAATCAGCGCCGCCCCATAGGCCGCATTGCGGGCAGGCTTAAGGACCGTGATCCGGGGAAACTCCGCCTGGACGAGCTCCGCAAGCCTCTCATACACATAATGAATATGAGTGAAAACACTCCCGTTTGCCACAAGCGTTATGTCCCGATCCTTAAAATGGAGCGTATGAATGAGTGTTGCCGACAGCAAATAAAGCTCGTTCACCGCATCATCCAAAATCCGCTTCGCCCTACCGTCCCCCGCCAGATGAGCCTCGTACACAACTTTGGCCAACGAGGCAATCTGCGGCTTGCCCGCGGTCTTATACACATATTGAAGGAATAGCTCTGGCCGCTCGATGTCAATCTCCTTCATGATCATCGGGAGCAGCAGGGTCGGAGCCTCACGGCCATCATAGCTGCGGATGGCTGCTTTAATGGCAGTAATGCCAATGTCATAGCCGCCGCCTTCATCTCCGATCAGATGCCCCCAGCCGCCGGCTCGCGCGCGGTTGCCGCTCAAATCCCGGGCGAATCCAAACGATCCCGTTCCTGATACGAGCGTGATTCCCTCTTGCTTCCCGCTTCCGGCAACAAGCACAGCCTCTGCGTCATGAGTAATGGTAAGACTGCCCGTCACCCCGCATTTTTCAAACACGCCGCTTAATACCTGCTTCTCATAGGGGCGGTCGACACCTGCACTGCCAAGACAAAGCGCGGCACAATCAGCTATACTCCGTCCCGAGATCTCCGCCGTATGGTCAAGCAGCTCGCTCAGCTCCCGCTCAACCTCTTCCACGCTGGTCGCATATATATTAGTCGGCCCGCCCTGCAGCTCAAACAGCTGATTGCCGTCCAAATCCATCATATGCAAAATGCTCTTGGTCCCTCCGCCATCAATTCCAATGACGTATTTCATTTGTCCATCCACCTACCTGCTCTGCGCCGACCGGGCTCCTGCAATTGCTTTGGTGACAAAGCCATTCGCCTCCTCAAGATACCGAGACGCCTCCGACTTGCTTAGACCCGTTTCTATCATTACGATTGCGGTCTTCACATGATTGCCGGCATCAAGCAGCTTGCGCTCCGCCTCTTCGGCCGTTGCGCCTGTTGCCTGCATCAAGATATTGCGCGCCCTCTCCTGCAGCTTCTGGTTGCTCACATGAAGATCAATCATTAAATTCTGATAAACCTTGCCTCTTTTGATCATCGCTGTCGTCGTCAACATATTAAGAATCATTTTCTGAGCGGTTGCCGCCTTGAGACGCGTAGAGCCGGTCAGAACCTCAGGCCCGACCTCCACTTCAATGGCTATATCCGCATACTTGCCCAGGATTGAGTTCCGGTTGCAGGCCACCGCTGTGGTAAACGCACCAATTTGCCTGGCATATTGCAAGGCGCCTTTGACATAGGGCGTTCTCCCGCTCGCGGCCAATCCGACCAGAATATCTTTTGCATTCAATTGTCTGCTCTCTAAATCTAGCGCGCCTTGATGCTCATCGTCCTCGGCCCCTTCGACGGCAGTCACGAATGCCCCTTCTCCGCCGGCAATCAACGCCTCAACGGTTTGAGGATCGACGCCAAAGGTAGGCGGAATCTCGGAAGCGTCAAGTACGCCCAATCTCCCGCTTGTTCCGGCTCCAATATAGACCAGTCTGCCGCCCTGCTCCAAAGCCTGCACAATCTTGGCTATAACAGCCTCTATCTCAGGCAGTGCTTGCCGAACCGCTTCAGCAACCTTGCCGTCTTCATCATTCATGATATGAATAATCTCTTTGATACTTAGTTCGCTTAAGTCAAGCGTTCGTTCATTGCGCTGCTCGGTCACAAGATGCTGCAATGTGTCCATAAAACATTCCTCCTGTAGTCTTTCCCTGTCGTTGTGTTTACTTGACCGCACCAGCCGTCATCCCGTCCATGAATTGCTTAGATGCAATGATGAATATGACAATCATCGGCAGCGAAGCAAGCGTAAGCCCTGCGAATAAAGTGCTCCAATCGGAAGCATATTCACCGAACAGGGACATCATTCCCACAGGAATCGTCTTCTTGATCTCACTTTGGATAAAGATGAGCGGGAAGAAGAAATCATTCCAGGCGGTTACAAAATTAATAATCATGACGGTGCCCAGTGCCGGACGCATTAACGGCAGGATAATACGCCCCAGAATTTGCATATCGGTACAACCATCGATCTTGGCCGCTTCCTCCAGCTCCCTGGGCAGCGTTCGAAAGAATCCCGTTAGAATCATAACGCCAAGCGGAATTCCCATAGCGCTGTAAATCGAGATGAGCGACCAGGATGAATCGATGAAGCCGATATCCCGCATCAATAAAAATAAAGGTACAATCCCTAATTTGATGGGAATCATCATGCCCAGCAGAAAAATAAACATTAGCGCCCCGTTCCATTTAAACGACGTTCGCGCAATATAATAGGAGGCCAACGAGCATGCAATCAGAATAATAAGGACACTGATTCCCGAAACGAAAATACTGTTCCATAAAAACCTGCCGAATGGAAGCTGGTCAAGCAGATTCGCATAAGCGGCAAAGGACAGCTTCCCGGGAAATGCCAGAGGTTTCTTGAATATCTCAATGGTAGTCTTTAATGAGGAGGAAACCATAAGAAACACCGGATACAGGCTCAGGAAAGCAAACAGATAGCCGATTCCGTACTGTACAATTCGAAGCGATACGCTTGGTCTCATACCTGGTTCACCTTCCTTGTCAGAGCCAGGAAAGCGGCTGAAATAATAGAAATAATCGCGAACATAACAACAGCAAGCGCTGAACCAAGTCCGATAGCGACCGAGTCGCTGGATGAGCCCCCGAATGCCGTACGGTAGAAGAATACAGCCATTGTATCGGTTGAATAGTACGGTTCTCCCATCGAGCCCTGCATCGCATATATAAGCTCAAAGGCCTCGAAGGATTGAATAAAGGTAAGTACCGTAATCATAATAATGGGTTGAGTCATCAAAGGAAGAACAATGGTGCGAATCATTTTGAGTCCTCTGACGCCGTCCAGACGGGACGCTTCCATCACCTCGACAGGAATCGATTGCAGGCCAGCCAGAAAAATAAGCAGAGACAACCCGACTCCGAACCAGGAGTTTACGAAAATAATCGAGAGCAGAGCGGTGCCCGGATCGCCCAGCCAGGCCATCGTCCATGAATCCAAACCCAATTTATCAAGAAGAACGTTAACCGTTCCATATGTCGGATTTAAAATCAATTTCCATAAAAACCCCACCACAATGACGGATAACAGCCTTGGCAGGAAATAAGCCACTTTGAGAAAGCCCGAGCCTTTAATCTTCTGAAACACAAGATAGGCAAGAAGGAAGGCAATACCGTTCTGGACAACCATCTGTACGGCAAAATAGATGACATTATGTTCAATCGCATTCCAAAACATCGTATTGAAAGGCTCAAGCGTAAATAAGTTTTTAAAGTTCTGAAGTCCAATAAAACCAAGCCGCTGAATGCCTTTCCAGTCATACAAGCTGTACGAGAACGCTGCGCATATAGGATAGATAATGAACAGTAAATAAATGGCGAGGGCTGGAATCGGGAACAGATGAATGGACCATCTGTTTCGTTGAAGTCGTTTCGGTTTGTCGGCCATAGAAAAGCTTACACCTCGCTAACATGAATAGAACAAGCGGCAGCCCCGAAAGCAAGCACCGCCAGCGGACTTATATCCCCACATGTCGGGACTTTAACTTCCGGGGCTTGCCGTCAATGTCGAATCAGATGGCCCGGTTTACGGTTTAAACCAGGTATCCGCGTTCTTCTGAAGCTCTTCCGCTACTTGCTCTGCATTCAACTTATCCAGATATAAGGCCTGCATAGAATTCTCAAGCGTAACCTTGGTTGTCGGGTTGCCGCTGTTGAAATTTGTAACCATCATATACGGAGTCGAAATCGTACCGGCATATTCAGCGAACTGGGCGATGATCGGATCATCGGCAGTTACCCCGGGAATCGGACTGACGCGTTTCATTTCATTAGCGAACAAATTGCCAAATTCGCTGCTTGTTGCAAATTCGAGGAATTTTTTCGCTTCCTCTTTATGCTCTGATTTCGCATTGACCGCATAGGAGCCATCTACATAAGTCGATACGGTTGGTTTACCGCCTGCCCCTTTGGGAGGAACCGGAAACACTCCTAATTCCAGATCAGGATTCATCGATTGGATTACCGCTACGTCAAAATCACCCATAATATACATCGCCGCCTGCTCCGTTACGAACAGGGTTCTCATATCCTCGTAGCTTATACCCATGAATTTATCAGGGAAAAACGGGGTCAAGTCCTTCATTAGCTGCAGGGATTGCACATATTCCGGATCCGTAAATTTCTTCTCGCCTTTGAGCAGCTTGCTTGTAAAGTCGTTACCGCCATATCCTGCAGGACCCATTACACCTTGTGTAATCGAGAGAATCCAGCCATCCTTCCCGCCGAAGCCGAATGGAATCACTTTCTTGTCCTTCAGGGTTTGGGAAACCTTAATCAGATCATCCCAAGTTGTCGGCACTTCAATGCTATTGTCTGTAAAGATCTTTTTGTTGTACATAATTGCGACTGTGTTTAGCGCCATAGGCACACCATAGATATTGCCGTCTTTCCCCGTAGATGCCGCCAGTACGTCAGCCGGGAACGCATCCAGGCCAGGAAGGCCGTTTATCGGCTCAATGAATCCGGAATCGCCGAGCGATGTCCCGGCCGCATATGGACGCAGATGAATGATGTCCGGACCTTCGCCGGTTTGCAAGGCAGTACTCAGCACCGTATTGTATTCCGTGCTTTTCGTTGGAGCGAATTCAATTTCAATATTCGGATTCTGTTTGTTGAATTCCGCAAATACTTTCTCATAAACAGCCTTGTCTTCTGTTCGCCAGCTTCCCATGGTCAGCTTCACTTTTTCGCCATTGGATGATCCCGAAGATGCCGCAGCGTTCTCGGACGATGGGCTATTTGCGTTATTGCTGCTGCCGCAACCGGATAGAATAACAGACGTGGTAATGAATAATAGGGTTACCAGGCTAAATAAACGTTTCATCTTCATGCTTCCTCTCCCGATACCTAGTCTATTAATGAGGCCATTACTGCTTCATGAAGGATGGGTCTCAGCTGCTTAATTGGATTATCCCTGCCGTAATGAACCGCATTTGTAAGAAATATGACGGTAATCTCCCGAACAGGATCAATCCAAAGGCTGGTTCCGGTAAAACCCGTGTGCCCGAAGCTCCCGATCGGCCAGCCCGGTCCGCAAGCGAGCGTCGAATCCCGGCCGTCCTGGACCTGCCAGCCAATGCCCCGCCCCTCAAATGGAGATTTCGTACAAGATTCTACCCAACCCTTGGTCAATAACGAATAGCGTTCAGGGTAAAGCCAGCACTGGGCATAAAGCGATAAATCCCCGGCTGACGAGAATAACCCTGCGCTTCCGGATACTCCCCCGAGACGATAACAAGTTTCATCATGCACTTCACCTGCGATGTACTTGCTGCCGTCCCATTCCGTTGGAGCAATCCGATCCTTCCAGGCCGCTGGCGGATTAAAGCAGCTATCAACCATGCCTAATTTTTTGAATATTTCGTCTTTTGCAAATACATCCAGGCTTTTTCCGGATATGCGAGAGATCATCCATCCGGCGAGTATCATACCGAGATCGCTGTATTGCACACGTTCGCCTGGTTCAAAATCAAGTGCTTGAGACAAAATTTCCTGCCTGACATCTCTTGCGGCATACCGCTCCCGGTAACCCGGCAGCGATGAAGGCAGCCCTGAAGTATGCTGCAGACAGTGGCCGATTGTAACCTTGTCATGCCGGAACTCCGGAATATACTGCTGTACCGGATCACTCAGCGACAGCTTTGATGCTTGGAGCAGGTTCATAACAGCCGGCAGGGTAACGACTACTTTCGTTAGCGAAGCCACATCATACAGTGTCGTTAATTCAGCGCTTCCATAAGAAGCCTGAACCCGCTGCCTGCCCTTGAACCGGATATCCAGTACAGCGCCTGGAATCCGGTTGTCCTGAACCCACCGGTTGATTAATTTATTTATTGTTTCCATTGCGCTTAGAGCGGCTCACCGCTTTTCTCGTTCTCTCCAGCAATTCTACCGTTTCGTCATACTGCAGCTGAGCGATCCCCACAAACAGGATATCGATGACATTTAATTGCGTAATTCGAGACGCCATCGCTCCGCTTCGTATGCTCTTCTCTAATGAACTGGTAAACAGCCGGACATCCGCCAGATCAGATACGGGATTGCTGCCGAACTTGGTTAGCGTAATAATCGTAGCTTCGTTCTGCCGTGCAATCGAGAGCGAGCCGATAATATCTTCCGTCTGCCCCGAATACGAGATACCGAACGCCACGTCCCCCGCCTTCAAATTCGCCGCCAAAGTCGCCTGCGAGTTAAAATCATACGCAGCCTCGCACCATCGGTCGATACGAGTCAGTTTTTGCATAAAATCCTGCGCAATTACAGCTGACGCGCCAACGCCGAAGATGCAAATTTTTCTCGTCTTGCCGATGGACTCTATAGCTTTCTCCACTTCCTGGACTGACAGTACCGACAGCGTGTCCTGAATGGACTGGGCATTGTTGTGTGAAATAGAGTCAATTAAAGCGGATACAGAGCTATTAGGTTGAATTTCCTGATAAGTATCTGTTTCCTTTGAAGCCTGCGCGGTTTGAGCCAGGTCCGCCACAATCCGCATTTTCAAATCCTGAAACCCCTTGAATTGCAATGAACGTGACAATCTGACAATGGTAGCCTCGCTGACACCCGTAAGCTCTGCAAGCTTCTGAACAGAGAGATTCACGATTTGTTCCGGATGCTCCAGTATGAAATCGGCCACTATCTGCTCCTGAGGCTTTAACAAATGAAGAGCCTCCTTAATGCTTACAAGTCCACCATGCATATAAACCCCCACTTTCAGTAACTGCGTGTTAAATATTGATAAAAATGACAATCGTTGTTTACCGGTAACAACTCTTGATCACATGATAAATGATTATTTCATAAATATCAATCGATTTATAAAATATTATTTCACGTTTCATGTGAGGTTTATCCTTTTTGACATTTAATCTGACACAATAGTAACCTTAATGTTACTTGGGCTGCAAAGGCCTCCAACTAATATGTGGCAATCAGAAGAGCAGGTCTGGTTCAGGTGTATAGCGGATTACATTAAAAATATACCCACACCCTTGATAACTAGCGTTCTAATGTGTCACAATCAATATAGGATACGCAGAATATCCGCGTGAAGCTTACATAGATCCCGGACGCGAGTCACCATGCAAAATGAGGAGGAAATTCATTCATGAAAACAATGAAACTGGGAACCAGCACTCTGGAGGTGCCGGTCGTAGCAGTCGGCTGCATGCGTATTAATTCACTGGACAAGCCCGAGGCGGAACGCTTTGTCCAAAAAGCATTGGAAGAGGGTGCGAATTTCTTCGACCATGCGGATATTTACGGCGGTGGAGCATGCGAGGAAATATTCGCGGATGCCATCCATATGAACGATGATATTCGCGAGAAAATCATCCTGCAGTCCAAGTGCGGCATTCGCAAGGGGTCGTTCGACTTCTCCCTTGAGCATATTTTGGAATCGGTGGACGGTGCCTTGAAGCGGCTCAAAACCGACTACCTGGACATTCTGCTTCTTCACCGTCCCGATGCGCTGGTAGAACCGGAAGAGGTGGCAAAGGCCTTCGATATTCTGGAAAGCTCGGGTAAAGTCCGTCATTTCGGCGTTTCCAATCAAAACCCGACACAGATCCAGCTGCTGAAGAAGTTTGTGAAGCAGCCGCTTGTGGCCAACCAGCTGCAGCTTAGCATCACCAACGCCAACATGATCTCAAATGGCGTGAATGTGAACATGGAAAATGATTCAGCTATAAACCGCGATGGCAGCATACTTGATTTCTGCCGGCTGAACGATATCACCATCCAGCCTTGGTCGCCTTTCCAATACGGATTCTTTGAGGGCGTTTTCCTCGGAAGCGAGAAGTTCCCGGAATTGAATAAGAAGATCGATGAAATCGCAGGGAAATATGATGTCAGCAATACAACCATCGCCATCGCATGGCTTCTGCGCCATCCGGCACACATGCAGCCGGTCACCGGTACGATGAACATAGAGCGGCTGATTGATTGCTGCAGAGCAAGCGAGATTTATCTGACGCGCGAAGAATGGTACGAAATCTATCGTGCGGCAGGCAATGTGCTTCCTTAAACATACAGGCGTAAGCCTTGTAGCCCAGCAGCCTCATGTCCTTTTGGACAGAGGCTGCTTTTTTCTATCTTTCAGTTTGCAGAGGGGTTCCTCGATTTAATTTGGATTGATAACTGAGCTCTTGATAATCGTCTGACAGGAAGGTATCGGTGTAAGCTGCTCAAGGTCTCCCCAAAAAGAAAAAGCAGCCATCACAGAAGATACTCTGCGGCAACGAGCCGTGGATCAGCAAATTCACCTTATTTTATAACGCATTTCAACTCAATATTTAAAAAGTACAGTATATTCTATAGTTCTTCTGGTAAAACGTTTTAAGCATACACGATATAATAAAGCTCTGGAAAGGAGAACCAGACCAAGAAATGTAAGCGCTTAACATACTTAAATAATTATTGTAGGGGGAATGTAATCCAATGAGTAGAAAGCTCAAACAGTTCTTCTCGATCTTACTCGCTGCAACCTTGCTCGTCCCTTCAGGCTGGCTCGCGCCGGTCGCGGAAGCCGCAGCGCCGGAAATACCCGTAATATTGTATCATCGGATTGTCGATAATGCGACGGACGACTGGACTCATACAAGTGTGGAACATTTTACGAAACAGATGAAATACCTGAGCGACAATGGTTATGACACTTTGTCTGCAGAACAGTATGTCAATATCCTCGAAGGAACCGAAACGACCCCGGATAAGCCGATCCTGCTGACATTCGACGACGCGACTCCTGACTTCATTACCCATGCACTCCCGGTGTTGAGGGAATATGGAATGAAATCCGTTCAGTTCATTGTCAGTGATTGGATCAACGGCAATTACAGCATGACGACGGCGCAATTGCATGAGCTTGCGGCAGAGCCCGGCGTGAGCCTCCAGAACCATTCCCAGACGCATAACGGCAGCGAGGATAGCGCAGCCGGAGAGATATGGACGGGCAATCTCACCAAGGAGCAGGCTGCAGACGAGATTGCCGCAGCGAATGCATATCTGAAAAATATCACGGGCAAGGACCCTGTTCTCTTGGCTTACCCCTACGGTGCCTTCAATGCGAACGCAGAGGCAGCAGCACAGGAGAACAGCATCAAATACGCCTTTAAAGTAGGTTATCCGAATCAAGGGAACTACGCTATGGGCCGCCACTATATGATGAGAAGTACGACCCTGGGCCAATTCGCTGCAATGGTTGGCGGACCTGCACCGGCAGAACAATCAGATACGGTTTATCACGAAACCTTTGCAAGCGGTACGGGAGCTGCTGCACAATCAGGCAGCGCCAGCCTGACGCAGGCCACCGGTAAAGTATTTGCCGGCAATGCGGACGGAGCTGCTTTATCTGTAAGCAATAGACTCAATGACTACGATGCGGCTGATTTCAAATTCACCGACATCGGTCTGGACAACGGCAAAACCTACACGGTAACCGTTACCGGCTATGTTGACGCTGATGCGGTTGTGCCTGACGGCGCGCAAGCTTATCTTCAAACGGTAAGCAGCTACGGCTGGTTGGCGGGCGCAGATTTTGCAGCCGGAGAAGCTTTTACCTTAACTAAAGAGTTTACGGTTGATACTGGCAAAGATACGAGCCTGCGCGTTCAATCCAACTCTGCCGGGGCCGCTGTTCCATTCTACATTGGAGATGTATTAATCACCGAGAAGGCATCTTCAGGCGGTGGTGAAGAAGAACCTCCCAGACCGCCGGCTTTAGACTTCACCACAATAAATTTCGAGGATCAAACAGCAAGCGGCTTTGAAGGCCGTGCAGGCACCGAAACGCTTACCGTTACCAATGAAGCCAACCATACCGACGGCGGTTCATACGCTTTGAAAGTAGAGAACAGATCCGATGCCTGGCATGGGCCGACACTGCATGTGGAGAAATATGTTGATGAGGGTTCCGAATATAAAATTTCATTCTGGGTCAAGCTGATCTCCCCCGCCAGCTCGCAGCTCCAGCTATCCACGCAGGTTGGTCAGAGCAGCCCCAGTTATATTAACCTTACACCAAAAACAATCAGCACCAGCGACGGCTGGGTTCAGTTCGAAGGAACATACCGTTATACAGATGCAGGCAACGAATTTTTGACCATCTATGTGGAAAGCTCCAATAATAGAACAGCATCCTTCTATATCGACGATATCAGCTTTGAACGTACAGGCTCGGACCCGATTGCCATACAGAAAGATATAACTCCGATCAAGAATGCTTATCAAAACGAGTTCCTGATCGGAAACGCGATATCGTCGGATGATCTGGAAGGCGTCAGACTTGAGCTTCTCAAGATGCATCACAATGCCGCCACAGCAGAAAATGCGATGAAACCGGATCAGCTGCAGTCTGTGAAGGACAATTTTACCTTTACCTCAGCGGATGCGCTTGTGAGCACAGCTCTGGCCGAGGGATTGCAGATGCATGGGCATGTGCTGGTATGGCATCAGCAGACGCCTGCTTGGATGAATACGTCCAACGGTTCCCCCTTGGGAAGGGATGAAGCTCTCGTCAATTTGAGGACCCATATCAAAACGGTCATGGAGCATTTCGGCAATAAGATGATCTCTTGGGACGTCGTCAACGAAGCGATGAACGATAACCCTCCCAACCCATCGGATTGGAAAGCCTCGCTGCGTCAATCCCCTTGGTATACTGCCATCGGACCGGATTATGTGGAGCAGGCGTTCCTGGCGGCAAGAGAGGTGCTGGACGCGCATCCGGAATGGGATATCAAGCTTTATTACAATGATTATAACGAAGATAATCAAAGTAAATCTCAGGCCATTTACAGCATGGTCAAAGAAATCAATGATAAGTATGCGCTGTCTCACCCTGGCAAACTCCTCATCGACGGCGTCGGCATGCAGGGGCACTACAATGTAAACACGAATCCGGACAATGTTAAATTGTCCCTGGAGAAGTTTATTTCCTTGGGTGTAGAAGTAAGCATAACCGAGCTTGACATTCAGGCAGGCAGCAGCCAGCTCCCAGAGCAGCTTGCGAATGCCCAGGGCTACTTGTACGCTCAGCTGTTTGACATCTTCAAGGCCCACGCGGCAAGTATCAAGCGGGTAACCTTCTGGGGATTGGATGACAGTTCAAGCTGGAGAGCCGCTAACAATCCGTTGCTGTTTAATAAGGACCTGCAGGCCAAACCGGCTTATTACGGTGTAATCGATCCGGTTAAATTTATGGAGGAGCATCCGCCTGTATTGGCAGAAGCCAAGCAATCCACCGCTAATTTTGCTACGCCTTCAATCGACGGTGTTGTTGACGCTGTTTGGAGCGAAGCGGCTGAAATACCGGTTAATAACTATCAGATGGCGTGGCAAGGTGCGAGCGGAGCAGCAAAAGCTCTCTGGGATAATCAAAACCTGTATGTTTTGATCCAGGTCAGCGACGCGCAGCTTGACAAAACTAACGCAGCTGCCTACGAACAGGATTCCATCGAAATCTTCCTGGACGAAAACAATGCAAAGACATCGTTCTATCAAGATGACGATGGACAGTACAGAGTTAACTTCGACAACGAGACTTCATTCAATCCGACGGGCATCGCAGACGGTTTCGTATCGGCAACCAAGGTTTCCGGCACAAATTACACGGTTGAAGTGAAGATCCCGTTCAAAAAGGTAACGCCAGGAACCGACAAGAAACTGGGTTTTGACTTACAGATCAATGACGCTAAGGATGGCACCCGTCAAAGCGTTGCCGCATGGAACGATACGACAGGCAATGGTTACATGGACACTTCCGTGTACGGCATACTGACCCTCACCGGTAATCCCGTTGATCCCGTTGATCCGGCTGACCCGGTTGATCCCGTTGATCCGGCTGACCCGGTTGATCCCGTTGATCCCGTTGATCCGGTTAATCCCGTTGATCCCGTTGATCCCGTTGATCCGGGCGACACCATTGGCTACGGATCTATCCCGTCGACAGGAAACGTTGAGGTCAAAAACGGCAATGTTACGATCCACCCTGAAGTGAAGAACGTGGGCGGCCGAGTAACAGGCGTCGTTTCCGCCGAAAATCTGAAAAGCGCGCTTGAACAGGCTGCTCCAGCAGCAAACGGCAGGAAACATATCGTAATCGAAGTGCCGAAGCAAGCGGACGCAAATTCATATGAAGTGCAATTGCCATCTCAAAGCTTGAAGGGTCAAGAAAACTTCGTGCTGTTGATGAAGACAGAACATGCAACGATTGAAATTCCAGGCGACATGCTGTCCAATGTGACAGAGAATCCGGAGCAAGTATCCATCCGCGTAGCCAAGGCTTCGACAGTCAATCTGGATGCAGCTGTCCGAGAACGGATCGGTGACCGTCCGGTACTGGATCTGAGCGTGGTAGCCGGTGACAAAGTCATCGCTTGGAACAACCCGAATGCGCCTGTAACGATCTCTGTTCCTTACACGCCGACAGCAGAAGAGCTCATCAATCCAGATTCGATTGTCGTTTGGTACATCGCTGACAATGGCGAAGTGACATCGGTCCCGAACGGCCGATATGAGGCAGCAACCGGAACAGTTGTATTCCAAACGACCCACTTCAGCACCTATGCTGTGACCTCCGTCATCAAAACCTTCGGAGACCTGAAGAATATCCCGTGGGCGAAGCAAGCGATTGACGCCATGGCAGCCCGCGAGGTCATCAAAGGAACATCCGCGGACAGCTTCTCTCCTGCAGCTTCCATCAAGAGAGCGGACTTCATCGCCCTCCTTGTAAGAGCGCTTGAATTGCAAGGTACAGGCAAGAACGAAGCGATGTTCAGCGATGTCCAGAAAACCGCCTATTATTATAAAGAGCTGGTCATTGCGAAGGAGCTGGAAATCGCCACTGGCTTTGAAGACAATTCGTTTAAACCAAACCGCAATATCTCCCGTCAAGATATGATGGTGCTGATAACACGCGCGCTGGCGGCAGCCGGCAAACAGCTCGATGCCAACGGAGCTTCAGACGCTTATCCTGACGCGGCAAGCATTTCCGATTACGCCAAAGACAGCGCTGCAGGTCTGGTAAAATCCGGAGTTGTGAACGGCAGGAACGGCATGATTGCGCCAAACGAATCGCTCACCCGCGCTGAAGCGGCGGTTATCCTGTACCGCATCTGGAATCTGTAATCGCAGCCAAGAAAGCCGATCAAGCAGGAGGGGGCGCAGCCCCTTCCTCTCACCCATGAAAACACGCGTGTAAATAAAGTTTTAGCCCGCAAGTGTAAATAACAAATGAGCCCAGCCGTCTTACAAATGGCTGGGCTCATTTTGGTTTTTCGCTTTAATGCCAAATAAGCTTCACCGTGATCTTACTTACGCTTTTGCGATTAATCGACTGATGAGTACGTTCATCCTTCAACTGCTCGATGATCTTGTTAGGCGAAACAGCGATGGAATTTGATCGTTGCCTGGATTTATTAATCATGGATTCCCACACGGACAAATACATACCTCCCCTAATGCCAGAATAGATCTTTAATGATAAGGTTTTCTGTAAAGGAACTGAGGGGCATTCTGGAAAACTCCCTCTTTTCAAAATCTAACTTACATTTACCTCAACTTTATAAGAAAGTTAAAAGAATGTTCTAATTTTACATTATAGATTAATTAAAAATTTGGTTGAGGGGTGGGTGGTCATCATTGACTTATATGTTATTTGCCTCGTCATAGGTGTGCTTCTGGTGGCATTAGGCTTATTCGGATTTGAATTAGGCAATCACATCGGGGTGGAAACATTCTCTCTCGCTTGTCTCTTTGTCACCTTCGGAGGGCTGGGATTGATAATAGAAAATTGGATATTAACTTCTACAATATCGTTAGGCTTCACTATTATAATCCATTTTCTGGTTATAGTCCCATTGAGAAAGGTACAAAGTTCCACATCAATCTCTCGTACAAGTCATGTGGGTAGTATTGCTACAGTAGTTTCGCTTGTACCTGCCAAAGGTTTTGGTGAGATTCTTATGAATGCGAAGCTTGCCCGATCCAACCAGATAGCATCGAGTTTCGACGGTGAAGACTTACCCGTAAATACGAGAGTAGTGGTTGTAACTATCACTAGTGAAGGTGTTTATCAAGTAAGTAAATTAAATTGATTATGAGGAGGTTTTTTAATGTCGATGCCCATTCTTATTGGTGGCGGGTTAGTGGTTCTAATTCTTGTTGTGGGGTTTTTGACTTTTATTTCAAAATACAAAACAGTCTCTCCAGACCAGGCTCTGATCGTAACAGGCAGCTATCTCGGCAATAGAAATGTTATTTCATCTGATCCCGATTCTATAAATCCTCGTAGGGTGAAGATCATAAGTGGCGGCGGAACCTTCGTCTTACCGATTTTCCAGCGGGCACAGGCGATAAGTCTGCTTTCGCATAAAATCGATGTTTCGACTCCTGAAGTCTACACGGAGGAAGGGGTACCGATCATGGCGGATGCAACCGCTATCATTAAAGTCGGCGGGACAATGGAAGATATCTTCTCGGCGGCCGAGCAGTATCTTGGTAAACCCGTTGAGTCACTCAGACTTGAAGCGCAGGAAGTTCTAGAGGGCCATCTTCGCTCGATTCTTGGATCAATGACTGTCGAGGAGATCTACAAAGACCGCAAGAAGTTTGCTTCTGAGGTGCAAGAGGTAGCCCACATCGACTTGAAAAAAATGGGTCTTACCATTGTCTCTTTCACAATCAAGGATGTACGGGATAAAAACGGCTATCTTGATGCCCTTGGTAAACCCCGTATTGCAGCTGTCAAACGTGATGCACAGATCGCCGAAGCGGAGGCCAATAAAGAAGCTGCTGTAAAAAGAGCGCAAAATGATGAACATGCGCGTCGTGCAGAGATCACAAAAGAAACGGCCATTGCTGAAGCTGAAAAGGATATGGAACTGAAAAAGGCAGCGTTTAAAAAAGAGCAGGATACGGCAAAAGCTGTAGCAGATGCAGCTTATGGTATTCAGCAAGCTACTTCGGAACAGTCCGTCATTGAAGCGAAGATGAAGGCGCAGCAAATCCAGAAAGAGAAAGATATCGAATTAGCGGAAAAGGAGTCCCTCCGCAGGCAGAAAGAGCTGGAAGGAACGGTAATGAAACAAGCCGATGCTGACCTTTACCGGCGTACTAAGGATGCCGAAGCCGCTCGTATTGAGCAAGAAACAAAAGCCGCTGCTGATGCCGAATCACTGCGTTTGCAGGCTGAAGCAGACGCCAATGCCAAAAAAGCCCGGGCGACTGCTGAAGCAGAAGCAGAACGGGCTAAAGGAACCGCAGCCGCTGATGTAGAACGCGCGAAAGGTAAAGCTACCGCTGATGCTGAGATCTCCAAAACGGAAATCCTCAAAGCACAGGGCGAGATGGAAGCCGCAGCTGAAAAAGCCCGTATTGATAACTTGAGTGCTGAGGGTCAAGCAACAGCATTCGCTATCGAAGCTAAAGGTATTGCAGAAGCGAGGGTTTTCGAGGCTAAGGCTAAAGCCGAGGTAGAGAAAGAAATGGGTCTTGCTGAAGCAGCTTTGAAACTTGGCCAACTTCGCTTCGTCGAACTTATTACTGCCGTTCTCCCAGAAATCGCTGGTAAGATTGCCGAACCAATGGGCAACATCGATAAAATCACGATTATCGACACCAATAGTGAAGGTGGAGGTGGTATGGGGAAAATCACAGGTCAAGTAACAAACCTCATGAAATTCCTACCTGAAGTTGTTGAGGATATGACTGGCATAAAATTGTCCGATGTACTCTCAGGATTAACAAAAGGCCGTCTTAGTGGGGAAGCCTTCGATCCGGTCAGTTTTCCTAATCTCTTGAAAAGTCTCGAAGGGGTAGATTCGAAGGCATTAGAAGCTGTTCTGAAAAATTTCAATCCAAATAAAGCTGAAGGGCCTGAAGTTGAGTAGGCATAGAGGAATTTATAAAAACAAAGGCTGACTTCGTCACCGCTTTTGATTTGTACGCGGACGGACATTTCTACGCTGATAAAAATAAATATTATATAGTGACGCGTAATAAGTTCTTTGCTAACCCGTCTATATCTTGTTAATGCAGGAGAACGAGAACATGTATGCATCAGGAAACCGGGCGCTGCAGAGCTAATGCTACATGTTCTAGTCCAGGGTTCAAATGGCAAACCGCAAAATATTGCGAAACTTGACCTCCCACCTTTGCTGCGGCTCAATGCTAGCGGCGCTTATATCATCGGTGTAAGATACATATCTGCGAACTGCTTCGATACCATTGTGACGCTCCAAATCTCCTGAAGCATCTGATATCGGGTTTGTGAATCAGTGCTTCAGTGAAGCCAGTTACCCCGATGGATGAATCTCTATTTACGGAAATTTTCTCTAATCATAAATTCACAGTCCAGTGTATGATCATTTACCATTCCAGAGGCTTGCATAAAAGCGTAACAAATCGTCGACCCGACAAATTTGAAACCTCGCCTTCTCAAATCCTTACTCATCGCATCCGATTGCGTTGTAGTCGCCGGAACCTCGCTTTTGTTGCGCCAATGATTACGAATCGGTATGCCACCGACGAACTGCCAAATGTACGCATCAAAGCTGCCGAATTCCTCGCGCACCTTCAAAAAGTTTTGAGCATTTGTGATTGCCGACTGAATCTTCAAGCGATTGCGGATGATCCCCCCATCTTCCATCAACTCCTCCACCTTGTCCTGATCATATTCTGCCACTTTGTCCGGATCAAATCCGTCGAAGGCTCGCCGATAGCCCTCGCGTTTCTTCAGTACTGTATACCAGCTTAAACCAGCCTGCGCTCCTTCTAACAGAAGTAACTCAAAGAGTTTTTGATCATCATGGACCGGTACTCCCCATTCATGATCATGATAATCCATATACAACGGATCTTCATTGACCCAAGCGCAACGTACAGGCATCCATTCCACCTTCCTTTCCTAAAACCAACTATAAGATACGGGCTACGAGCGAGTGAAATCATATAAAATAAAATTTGCTTTAGAATTAAACACTCTAGGGCATTCTTGTTAAAGTCGAGAAACCTTATGGGCATATAACAAGGCATTCTGTATCTCCTAAGAAATTCTGAAATTCATTGCTGTTATATTGCAATTTTATATATGTATGAGGACCAGTTAATACCTTAGCTCTGACATTCACTCTTGAACCTTCGTTGCAAGTTGTTGTTCGCCATGGGCAAAGTTATGATTAAGCAAAAACCCGACCTCTTGCAGTCGGGTTCTACATTTGGTGGAGGCGAGGGGATTTGAACCCCTGTCCGAAAATAACGCAACATGTACTTCTACGGGTGTAGCCACAATTTTGATGTCACCCGAGTATCGCCCCATTTATTATTGACAAAGTTTATTTGAGATGATACATTGGCGTAATACCCATTTTTATGGGTCATATTATAAGGGGTGTTTTATATGTTTTTACCTGTGCACGAACGATTCATAACTCAAACAAAGGAAAAGCTCAGTCAAGATCAACGAGTTCGGGGCCTCCTTGCAGGCGGTTCCATGATGACGAAGACCATGGATGAGTATAGCGATTTAGACCTTATCATCGTATACGACTCTGCCTATCAGGAGCAAGTCATGAATCAACGGCTTGATATTGCAGAAGGAATGGGCAAGCTGCTTTCTGGTTTCACAGGTGAACACGTTGGTGAACCTCGTGTGGTTATTTGCTTATATGGACCAGAACCTCTGCATGTCGATCTTAAATTCGTTACATTGGAAGAGCTTAATATACGGATTGAAAACCCTCTTATTTTATGGGAGAGGGATCAGGAAATCAGTAGAATTTTTGAAGAAACCTCCCCCTCACATCCATATCCAAGTGCACAATGGATAGAGGACCGTTTCTGGGTCTGGATCCATTATGGCGCAACAAAGTTAGGAAGAGGAGAATGGTTTGAATTAATCGATCATATTACATTTATTCGCGGTACTGTATTAGGTCCTTTGGTGTTGATGCGTAATGGCCAACTTCCCAGAGGAGTTAGAAAGCTGGAACAGTATGGCGTCAGTGAAATAGCAGAACTAAAAAAGACGATCCCTTTACACAGTTCCGAGAGTTGCTACCATGCGTTAAAGAGTACTATCCACATCTATAAACGCTTGCGTCAGCATCCTGATGGACTCGTATTAAAAGAAGAGGCGGAACATGCATCTATTGCTTACCTTGAGAAAGTGTATGCTTCGTTGATTAATTAGAACGCAAAAAGAGCACCTGGAACGCTGCTCTTTCTCATGGTATTGGTGGAGGGGAGTCGAATCCCTGTCCGATGGAACGCCACATGGGTTTCTACGGGTGTAGTCACGCTTGCGTATTATAACTCTTCATGCGTTTTTGGATCCTGCCCCCATAAGCGTCCGTCCTCACTGCTGAACGCTGAGATTGCTTTCATTTCCTCTTCCGACAATTCGAAATCAAAAATATCCAAATTCTCAGTCTGGTGCTTTAAAGAACTAGCCTTCGGGATCGGAAGCGCTCCAAGTTGGATATGCCAACGCAAAATCGTTTGTGCGTTTGTCTTCCCATGAGCCGCAGAAATTGCTCCAATCTTTTCATCCTTCAGCATGCTATGACCGCGGCCCAGAGGGCTCCACGATTCCGTTACGATACCTAATTCAGCATCTTTCGCACGCTGATGCTCTTGATTGAAATAGGGATGGAGTTCAACTTGATTTATACTTGGTGCAACCCCGGTCTCCCGAATCAAACGTTCGTTGTACTCCGGCAGGAAATTGCAGACCCCGATGGAACGGATATAGCCCCGCTTCTTAGCTTCAATCATCGCCTGCCAAGCTTCCACATATAAATCAATTTTGGGATTAGGCCAATGGATCAAATATAGATCGTAATAATCCAGCCCTCCTCTATATAATGACTCCTCAATCGTTACAATGGCTTCCTGATAAGCTTGTCGACGCCCAGGCAGCTTCGAGCAGAGTAACTGGAATTAATAACGACCTGACTTTCCATTGCTTCCAAATCTCTCAATACATGATTATTCATCTAGGAGAAGCGCAAGGCTTGTCTTCTCATCCACATCGTTGCAACCCACTTTTCCCCTTTGATCACTGGTGTACCTGCATGCAAGGTGAAATCGTTTAATTCATGACTACTGTAGAAATATTCGAAGTAGACCGCCATGCCTTTGTTAGGAATAACAGAAATATTAAGCAAAGGGAATGCCGTTTCTCCGCCTTCCTCCACATCATTCAAATATATCACGAGCGTACTAATCCGATTATTGGCACTTGCCCGACTTGTTTCTGCGAAAAAATCATAATGAGGACGATACTCTTCGCCTGGGGTATACAGCAGAACTTGCAAGCCATCACCATGCTCGATAGGAATATTCATAATTTGAGAGAAACGCTTCTCGATTCTTGTAATCGTCTCATTCTCCTCACAGAACACCCCGCTGCTCGTTCTAATTTGATTGACTACATGATCCCCGCCTATTTTTGAACGTTGCAATTGTCCTCTGGAATGTTTAATCAGCTCATCGCATTCCTCATTGCTAAGCACATTTCCTAGTACGACAACCAGAGGTTCCTCATACTTGGCAAGGATTCGAATCTCTCGATCTTCTGTCTTGATCGTATTTCCAGTATGATCAAATATCGTCCGTTCGTTCTCTTTCGTATTCCCAGTCATCTTTTACAGCCCCTAATTAAGACATCCACCCTAAACGATACCATAAAATGGAACTATTTGCTCAACTAAATTCAGAAAAATCAAAATAATCAAGCTGCCTGATAACCTAAAATAGGATGAGAAAACAAGAGAACCCAGCAATCTTTTTAAAAAATTATCTTGTATTAAGTGGGCGACACCATTTAAAGCAATAGAAAAACCCGACCTCTTGCGGTCGGGTTCTACATTTGGTGGAGGCGAGGGGATTTGAACCCCTGTCCGAAAATAACGCCACACAGGCATCTACGGGTATAGTCACGGTTTTGATGTCACCTTAGCAAGCGCCCTATGAATCATCTGTCTACAGAATGTTCTTTCAAAATATATGCAGCATTCTCCAACGAACACATTCCTTTTGCAATATCTACAATAAACTCCACTGCATATTCACGTTCCATTCTTAGATGTTTTCCATTTAACATAAGGAATGATTTTGTAACCAGATAGGCTGTCCGTTTATTGCCATTGTGGAAGCAATGATTCTTCACCAGAGACTCTAGTAAGGCCGCAGCTTTGTCATATAAATTTCGATAAGCATCTTCCCCAAAAACACTTTGCTGAGGTCTATGTACCGCAGATTCCAGCAAGCCGTGATCCTTCACACCCGCTTGGTCTGCGTCGTTCATTTTTTTCATCATGAAGTAGTGGGCTGAAATAATCTCTTCTTTGGTCAGGAATGTTGTCATTTCATCGGTCTCTTAAATCCTCTAGGATACCTTCGTCCTCTTCAAATACGTCAAAGAAAGCTTCAAGAACCTCTGGTCTTACATTATCGGGAAGTTGACCTTGCCTCGCCTTTTTCAATACCACTTCACCACGATCATTCTCAATAAATTCGATCTCATCGCCTTGTGAGACATTTAACTTTTCAGCAAGCCTTTTCGGCAAGCTTACTCCCAGGCTGTTGCCCATTCGCCCTATTTTGCGGGAATAACGCATCACATTCGGTTTATCATTTGTCACTTTGACCACACCATTCATTGATTTTCCCCTCTCTATAAGTATACCCTGCACTCAATCGGTTATAACTGTAATAACCTTTATAACGGTATGTACATACTAACAAATTTCTGCTCAAATATAAAGCAAAAACACCATCCTCTTGCGGATGGTGTTCATGATGGTGGAGGCGAGGGGATTTGAACCCCTGTCCGAAAATAACGCCACACAGGCATCTACGGGTATAGTCACGGTTTTGATGTCACCTTAGCAAGCGCCCCGCAACAGGCTATCGCCAAGGTCAGCCTGATTGTCTTCTTCAGCTCACCGCAGGCGGAGATGAGACAGCGTATTCCACTATATGTTAGCCCCTATCCCAGTCACATGGACGATGCTGGGTAGAAGCACGCCAACAGTTTCTTAGGCTGCTAAAGCGTAGTTGTTTTGAGTTTTGCCATTTAATAGGCTTTAGCGTTGATAAAGCGGACGCGTCCCCACTACCCGCAACCCGTGCTCGAACTATCCCCGTCGAATCCATAAACGCCCCCAATGTTGCATAAACGGCATCGTTGCCACCGTCTAGCAGGTGAGACGCTCAATGACATGTCGCCGATCAATCATTACATCAGCTTCAACGCTTCGAGCAAAAGTTAATCATTCGTTAATACTTCTATAGTATAACACATTTGATCAGGAAAGATCAGATGTCTTTCTGGAAAGCTTGGCTTCCGCCGCCATATTAACCAGCAGCCGCTACCTTGCCACCTTCTGCTTCTCGCGCAACGCCCGTTGAATATCCCGCTGAGCATCCCGTTTGGCTGACGTCTCGCGTTTGTCATACTGCTTCTTACCTTTACCCAGTCCAATCAGCAGCTTGGCATAACCATTGCGCACATAAATCTTGAGCGGCACAATCGAATATCCATCCTGCTTCGACAGGCCCAGCAGCTTGTGAATCTGCGCTTTATGCAGCAGCAGCTTGCGCGCACGCGTCGGATCGGTCGGATTATACCGGTTGCCCTGCTCGAAAGCGCTGATATGCATGTTATGAATGAAAATTTCGCCGTTGCGGATGGTCGCAAACGCATCGCTTATGTTTGCTTTTCCCAGGCGCAGCGCCTTGATCTCGGTTCCCATGAGCACAATGCCCGCTTCAAACGTATCCTCGATGAAATAGTCATGGGAAGCCTTCTTGTTCTGGGCCAGTTGTTTCCCGTCACTCTTCTTGCCCATGCCAATCACCTCTTTACTCAAGATACAATCATGTCCTTCAGCTGCAAAATGAACTCCCGACAGCCTTTAGTCAGGAGTCCATTGTAGCAACTTTACCGGCTGAAATCAAGAACTGCTAGCAGCTGCTTTAACCGGTTTCGGCTTTAATTTTCGTTATTCTTGGCAACGGCTGCCGGGCCGCCGCCTTCGTTCTTCTTCTTGGCCGGTCTGCCGGCATTGCCTTGCGGGCTGCCGCTTGGGCTTGCTGCGCTCGCGCCGCCTGCACTCCCAGCCGGTTTCTTAGCCCGGGGTCCTCCGGATCTGCCTGCTGAAGACTGGTTCCGTCCAACGCGAGTCGTGGTAGGGCCCATGCCCCGCCCGCCGCCCGAACGGCCATTCCGGCCTGAAGCGCCTCCGCGGCCTCTCTTGCCGCTACGGTCATCCGGATCTTCACCATCATCAATAATGCCGCCCGTCCCGCGAATCGGTAGGCCCCACATATCATTGCGCACCGGGCGCGCAGGCGCGGCATTCGAATCAATCTGCTCCGCCGCTGCGGCTATTGTTCCCTTGCTGTTATCTTCATTCCCCAATATTCGGTCCAAGTTATAATCATCCTCCGGTTTCCAGGCGCGTTTGTCGCCTTTGCTTCTCTTTATCTCACTGCCTTCTCCAGCTCCGCCGGCACGTCTTGCCTTACGCGGCTGAGCGGCTGGCTCCGCTTGACCTCTCCCACGCGGACCTACACTGGCCGTTCCGCCTGCTGCTCCGCGTCCACGCCCGCCCCCGGATGCGGCCGAATCACGGCCTGCCGCTTCCGCGCCGCGCGGTCCGCGGTCAGCGCCCGCTTCACCGGGCTTGCGCCCGCGTTTCGCTTTCACGCCGCCTTTGCGCCCGGCGCCTAGTGCCGCCGCGCCCGGCTTGCGCCCACGCTCGCCGCCGCGGGCATCCGCTCCGCCGCTCTTGCCGCCCCGCCCGCTGCGCAGACCACCGGCAGCCGTGCCTTGACTGCGTTTGCCGCGGCCGCCGCCCGGCAGCGCGTCTGTGAACTCGCGTCCGCGGCCGCCGCGCTCCACGCTTTCCGCTTTGCTCTCCACAATAGCGAAATCGATCGTGTGCTCGATCATGCTTACGGCATCAACACGGACGCGAAGCTCGTCGCCGATCCGGTACATCTTCGATGTCCGCTCGCCGATAAGCAGCATATGCTGCTCATGAAAATGGTAATAATCATCGTTCAGGTTGCTGAGACGAATAAGTCCTTCAACGGTATTGTCGAGCTCCACGAATATCCCGAAGCTTGTCACGCCGCTGATGATGCCCTCGAATTCCTCGCCGATTTTGTCGAGCATATATTCACATTTCTTCAGCTTCTCCGTATCGCGCTCCGCATCGACCGCGACACGCTCCCGCTCGGAGGACTGCTGGGCAATATCCGGCATACGGGCCGCAAGCGCCTCAATCCGTGATTCCGGCAGCGTACCGCCATTCTCCAGCACCTCGCGCATGACACGGTGGATGACCAGATCGGGATAACGCCGGATAGGCGATGTGAAATGGGAATAGAATTCGGCGGCAAGCCCAAAATGGCCTAGACTCTGGGCATCATATTTGGCCTGCTTCATGGAGCGCAGCATAACGGTGGAAATAACCGTCTGCTCTTTCGTGCCGCGGATATCCTCCAGCAGCGTCTGCAGCGCGCGCGGATGAATTTCACTTCCGCCTTTGCCTTTCACCGTGTAACCGAAATTCGCCGCGAACTGCACAAAATGCAGCAGCTTCTCGGAGTCCGGATTTTCATGAATCCGGTAAAGGAAAGGAACCTTGAGCCAGTAGAAATGCTCCGCAACGGTCTCATTGGCGGCGAGCATGAATTCTTCAATGATCTGCTCGGCGACCGAGCGTTCGCGCTTCACAATGTCGACAGGCTTGCCTTCCGGATCCACAATGACCTTGGCTTCCACAAAATCAAAGTCGATCGCTCCCCGCTTCATCCGCGTGGAACGCAGGCGCATGGCAAGCTCCTCCATCAATGTGAACGTATCCACCAGCTCGGCGTAGCGCTCCATCATTTCCGGATCCTTATCCGCCACGATTTTGCGCACATTGGTGTACGTCATACGCTCTTTGGTCCGGATGACGCTGGTGAACACATCATGCCTGACCCGCTTCAGCGTAGTGGCATCGAACTCCATCTCGCAGGACATCGTTAGACGGTCCACCTGCGGATTCAGCGAGCAGATGCCGTTGGAAAGCCGGTGCGGAAGCATCGGAATCACCCTGTCCACGAGATAGACGCTGCATCCGCGGCGGTACGCTTCCTGATCCAGCGCCGACTTCTCGCGCACATAATAGCTGACATCAGCGATATGCACGCCCAGCAAATAATTGCCGTTCTCCAGACGCTCGATATTAACCGCGTCATCCAGATCTTTGGCATCCTCGCCGTCGATCGTGACAATCACTTTATTCCTTAAATCCCGGCGTCCCTGCTGCGCGATTTCTTCATCGCTGATGGATTCAGGCGCGGCCTCCGCTTCAGCGAGCACATCCTCGGGAAAGCCTTCGGGCAGCTGATGCTTGCGGATGATGGATAGAATATCCACGCCGGGGTCGTCTTTATGACCGAGCACCTCGACAATCTCGCCTTCTGCAGCCGAGCGGCCCTCCGGATAAGAGATGATGCGGACGACAACCTTTTGGCCCGAGACCGCCCCCTTGAACTCCCCTTTGGCGATAAAAATATCGCGGTTGATCCGCTTGTCGTCCGGCACCACGAAGCCGTAAGCCTCGTGACTGTCGAATGTACCCACCACCTGGGTTACAGCGCGCTCCACAACCCGGTTGACTTCACCCTCCATACGCCCGCCGTTCTCGCTCCTGGAGGTGATTTTGACCAGCACCGTATCGCCATTCATGGCGCTTTTCAAATCATTGGCCCCGATGTAGACATCCGGGTGTTCCTTGTCCTCCGGGATCAGAAAAGCAAACCCCTTCGCATGCGCCTGGATTCGGCCGCGGAGCAGGTTCATCCGCTCGGGAACGCCATAGCGGTCCTTGGGGGTGCGGATGATTTTTCCTTCATCCTCCAGCCGATTGAGCAGAATCAAAAAAGCTTTGAAGGATTCGGCATCGCCGCCGCCCATATGCTCTTCGAGTTCTTTATATGTCATCGGCTTATACGCGGGCTCGTGCATAAAATCCAAAAGCTGCTGCTCCGTCGCCATATTCCTCTCACCTCGTGTACCGCTTTGCCGTCTATATGAGTATGCAGCAGTCGGTTGATAGATTTCCATATACTATATAGTATACACGAAAGTGGCCGCTACCATCCGCAGTCGTTTAGGGCAAATAAAAAAAGCGGGGGTCATCCCGCTTTTCGCTGCATAGCTTTAACTTATTTGACTAAGTAAGCAACAACCAATGCAAGCACAAAGAATCCGACAGCAATGCCGATTGTCAAGCGCTGCAAAAATAAATCCAGACCGCGAGCCTTTTGCTTGCCGAACAAATGCTCGGCACCGCCAGAGATCGCACCCGATAATCCTGCGCTTTTACCTTTTTGCAGAAGAACTACAGAGATCAAGCCCACTGCGAAAATAACAAGCAAAATTCTAAATGTAATTTCCATGGTTCCACCTCCCAGACAAGGAGCATCATTTTGCCGCTGCCTTGTCGTTACACGAGGACAAGACCAGTAAAACAGCATTTTTATTATATCACGGCAAAAATTTTAATACAAGACGGACAACGGGCATGGCCCTTATTTAAAACCCGTTCTCGCGGAAAAATTCCAGACAGATCTTCGCGCTTTCAAGCGACGAGGAATTGAACTCTTCCTGCTCCACAATAAAGTATTCAATTCCGGCCTGCTCAGCTACACCAAGAACGCTTTTCAGATCGACCACACCTTTGCCGACCTCCGTATCGCGGGTTCCCTCGCCGAAATCCTTGAAGTGGGCGAGCGGAACACGTCCGGCGTACCGGTTCACATAGTCGATAGGCTTCTGTCCGCCCATATGCACCCAGCCCAGGTCAAATTCGGCAAACAAATACTCAGCCGGCACACGCTCCAGCAGCAGGTCAATCAGGGGCCGGCCATTCACCAGCTTGAATTCAAAAGCATGGTTGTGATAACCGTATCTCAGACCTGCCTCATTCACCTGTCTGCCTGCGGCCTCCAGAATCGCCGCGAGGCTGTTCACGTCTTCCTCCGCCGGATTCTCCGGCAGCGGCGCCCAAGGCGTTACAATGTACTTGAGGCCGATTTCCTGAGCATATTCAATTTGCTTCGCCAGATCTTCCTGAATCTTGTCCGGGGAGGAGAAGTTCAGCCCCACATGTGCAGAAGGCGCTTCCAATCCTGTGCCGTCAAGGACTGATTTCAGCTCTTTCGCCGGCGTATTGAAATAACCTGCAAACTCAACCGCCTTATAGCCCATATCGGCCACCTTACGGATCGTTCCCAAAAAATCCTTTTCCGTCAAATCACGCAGCGTATATAACTGTAAGCCAACAACCGGATTTGCCATATCATCCACCTCGTTCAATTTTTTTGTGAAGCAAAATAACATATAACACTGGAAAGCATACGCTTCTTTTGGCAGCGCAAACAACATACCATCGAAGGTTATGCGTTTTTGCTTTGCTCCAATTTCACCTGCCAGCAAAAAAGAGGAGATCAGGCGGTCCAAAGCCCCGCCATCTCTCCTCTTATTATAACGAACCTCCCGAAGGTTACTACTGCGCCTTTTGGGACATTCTTTTGCCATTTTGGCTTTATTGATGATTACTTCTTGAAGTTTTTCAAGTTGTAGAATGCGCTTTTGCCTGCATAGATCGCAGTTGAACCCAATTGGTCCTCGATGCGAAGCAATTGGTTGTATTTCGCTACGCGGTCCGTACGGGACGGAGCGCCTGTTTTGATTTGACCGGCATTTGTGGCAACCGCGATATCAGCGATCGTGCTGTCCTCGGACTCGCCGGAACGGTGGGAGATAACAGCCGTGTAACCCGCGCGTTTCGCCATTTCAATCGCGTCGAAGGTTTCGGTAAGCGAACCAATCTGGTTCACTTTCACAAGGATCGAGTTGCCGATGCCTTTCTCAATACCCGTGGACAGACGCTCGGTGTTCGTTACGAACAGATCGTCGCCGACCAGCTGTACTTTGCCGCCCAATTTCTCGGTAAGCAGCTGCCAGCCTTCCCAATCGTCCTCGGAGCAGCCGTCTTCGATCGTAAGGATCGGATACTTGTCCGCCCAGGAAGCAAGCAGGTCTACAAACTCAGCAGGCGTAAACGATCTTCCTTCGCCCTCGAGGTGGTATTTGCCGTCTTTGAAGAATTCCGTGGAAGCCACGTCCATACCCAGGAATACATCGACGCCTGGCTTGTAGCCGGCACGCTCGATCGCCGAGATGATGGTTGTGATCGCTTCTTCATTGGAGCCGAGGTTGGGAGCGAAGCCGCCTTCGTCGCCGACAGCGGTGTTCAGGCCTTTGTCCTTCAGAACCGATTTCAGGTTGTGGAAGATTTCAGCGCCAATGCGAAGCGCTTCTTTGAAGCTTTCTGCGCCAACCGGCAGAACCATAAATTCCTGAACATCAATGTTGTTGTCGGCATGCTCGCCGCCATTGACGATGTTCATCATCGGAACCGGAAGCGTCTTGGCGTTGAAGCCGCCCAGGTACGTGTACAGAGATACGTTCAGAGCGTCAGCAGCTGCGCGGGCAACGGCCATGGAAACCGCGAGAATTGCGTTAGCGCCGAGTTTGCCCTTGTTGTGCGTACCGTCCAGGGAGATCATTTTACGGTCGATCAGCACTTGATCCAGTGCGTCCAGTCCGATAATTTCCGGTGCAATGATGGTGTTGACGTTCTCAACGGCTTTCAGAACGCCTTTACCGAGGTAACGGCCTTTGTCGCCGTCACGAAGCTCAACCGCTTCGTATGCGCCAGTGGAAGCGCCGGAAGGAACGATTGCGCTGCCTTTGCCGCCGGATTCCAGGGATACTTCTACTTCTACAGTCGGGTTACCCCTTGAATCAAGCACTTCGCGAGCATATACGTCAGTGATAATAGACATGTACCAAACACTCCTTTAATAGTTAGGATAGGTCGAACGCATTCATTTATAACACATGCTGCTGCCAAGAAGAAACGGCTTCGCCGTCCTTTTGGCGGCTTAGCCAAGTTTCTTCCCTTAGAAATATAAGCAAAGTATCGAGAAATTTTATACTTTCCTTATATTTTAAAAAAAGCTTCTCTTACTATACCATATCCGTTATTCCTGAATCATGGATTTCCCGGTCATTTCGATAGGCTGGGAAAGCTCCATCAAGCTTAAAATGGTTGGAGCGATATCCGCCAGAATACCGTCTCCGCGAAGCGTAACACCCGGTTTGGTCACGATAAAAGGAACCGGATTGGTCGTGTGTGCGGTAAAGGGAAGCCCATCCTCGTCGATAACCATATCAGCATTGCCGTGATCCGCCGTAATCAGGCAGACGCCGCCCTGGGCCAGAACCGCTTCTACAACCTTGCCCAGACATTCGTCGGTCGCTTCAATGGCTTTGATCGTCGGCTCCAGCATGCCGGAATGACCGACCATATCCGGATTTGCAAAATTAAGAATAATGGCATCCTGATTGCCTGCCTCAATTTCCTTAACTGCCGCTTCCGCAACCTCGTATGCGCTCATTTCCGGCTTCAGATCGTAGGTCGCCACCTTCGGCGAACCGATCAGGATCCGCGTTTCGCCGGGAAGCTCCACATCGCGTCCGCCGCTGAAGAAGAAAGTCACATGCGGGTACTTCTCTGTCTCGGCAATACGAAGCTGCTTCTTGCCGTTCTGCACCAAAACCTCGCCAAGCGTGTTGTCCAGATTCTTCGTCGTGAAGGCAATATAGCCTTCGACCGTGTCGCTGAACTTGGTCAGACAGACGAAATGCAGTTTTTGTGGCTCCCTGGAGCCTCGTTTGAAGCCATGGAACTCTTTATTGGTGAAAACCTGCGATAATTGAATTGCACGATCGGAACGGAAGTTGAAGAACACAACTGCATCCTCATCTTCTACAAGACCGACAGGAGCGCCATTCTCCTCTGTAATTACGGTTGGAAGCACGAACTCGTCCATTACGGATTGCTCGTAGGATCCCTTGATCGCCTGAAGGGGATCCGTACTCTGCGGCCCTTCGCCATATACCATCGCACGATAGGACTTCTCTGTACGCTCCCAGCGTTTGTCGCGGTCCATGGCATAGTAGCGGCCTTGCACCGTTGCAATCTTGCCGACGCCAACCTGTTCGATCTTGGCAATCAACTGCTCCATGAAGCCAAACGCGCTGTCAGGCGCAACATCCCGGCCGTCCAGGAACGCATGGATATACACCTCGAAGAATTCTTCCTTCTTAGCCAGATCAAGCAGCGCGAATAAGTGCTGGATATGGCTGTGTACGCCACCGTCGGAGAGAAGACCGAACAGATGAAGCTTCTTGCCATGCGCTTTGGCGTAACGAACCGCTCCGACCAGCGTTTCATTGTCGAAAAAGTCGCCGTCGCGGATCGATTTGCTAATACGGGTCAGCTCCTGATACACAATCCGGCCAGAGCCGATGTTCAGGTGGCCGACCTCGGAATTGCCCATTTGACCTTCGGGCAGACCGACTGCTTCACCGCAGGCCGTCAGCGTTGTATGCGGAAAGCTTGACCAGTAACGGTCGTAATTCGGCTTATTCGCCTGTGCGACGGCGTTGCCCGTCACATCATTGCGAAGGCCGAAGCCGTCCAGAATAATAAGAGCGACCGGTTTTGGAGCAGCCATCTTACTTCGCCCCTTCCACGAGTTGAATGTAAGAAGCGGCCTCCAAGCTTGCACCGCCTACCAGCGCGCCGTCTATGTTCGGTTCAGCCATATACTCGCTGATATTGTTTGGTTTTACACTGCCGCCATACTGGATGCGGACAGCATCCGCGACGGAAGCATCATACAATCCGGCAACCACGCCGCGGATGAAGGCAATGACGTCTTCGGCGTCTGCGGAAGTGGAGGATTTGCCTGTTCCGATAGCCCAGATCGGCTCGTAGGCAATGACGACTTCAGCCGCCTGCTCTGCGGAAAGGCCCTGGAAAGCTGCAACGGTCTGCAGGTTGCAAACATCCTTGGTTTGACCCGCTTCGCGCTCTTCCAGCTTCTCGCCTACACATACAATCGGAGTGAGGCTGTGCTTGAATGCGGCATGTACCTTCTTGTTCACGATCTCGTCCGTCTCCAGGAAATAAGCACGGCGCTCGGAGTGGCCGATAATGACGTATTGCACGCCAAGATCCTTAAGCATCACACCGCTGATTTCACCCGTGAACGCGCCGCTGTCTTCAAAATGAAGATTTTGGGCGCCAATTGCAATCGTTGTCCCTTTCGCTGCTTCCACAAGTGCAGGAAGCGCCAGGTAAGGCGCGCAGATAACAGCTTCGACGCCGTCAATCTCGGCTTTGCCCTTCACATCGGCGAAGAAGGATTCCGCTTCGGAAATCGTTTTGAACATTTTCCAGTTGCCCGCAATAATCGGTTTACGCATACGTCAGCTCCTCAGGCTTTGCGAAGCAAAGCTGCTTCGAAAGCGTTACTTGGGCTTTGCGAAGCAAAGCTTGCTCCGCAAAGCGTTACATTCGGGCTCTGCGCCAAGCCATGCTTGATCCGCAAAGCATCTTAACCAAAGAACCTTCCAGACCTACTTATCGTTCAATGCAACAACGCCCGGGAGCGCTTTGCCTTCCATGAATTCAAGCGATGCTCCGCCGCCGGTGGAGATGAAGTTCATTTTGTCGGCGAGGCCGAATTTCTCTGCTGCAGCTGCGGAATCGCCGCCGCCAATGACCGTATAAGCAGACGTTTCCGCACAAGCGAGGGCAACGGCTTGGGTACCGTGGGAGAAAGGCTCGATTTCAAATACGCCCATCGGTCCGTTCCATACGACCAGCTTTGAGTTTTTTATGACATCCGCGTAGATTTCGCGGGTTTTCGGTCCGATATCAATGCCTTCCCAATCTGCCGGAATGCCATCAATATCCACGATATTGGTATTTGCGCTTGCGCTGAAGTCATCAGAGATCACGATGTCCACCGGCAGCAGGAACTGCTTGCCGAGCTTCTTCGCTTTCTCGACAAATTCCTTCGTAAGCTCAAGCTTGGAGTCATCGCACAGCGATTGACCAATCTCATGGCCCTGCGCCTTGAAGAATGTATAGGACAAGCCGCCGCCGATAATGATATTATCTGCGATTTCGATCATTTTGTTGATAACGTCGATTTTGTCCTTAACCTTCGAGCCGCCGACAATTGCCGTGAACGGACGCTCAGGGTTCAGCAATGCCTTGCCGAGCACATCAAGCTCTCTCTCCATCAGCAGACCGGATACGGCCGGCAGGAAATGAGCAATGCCTTCGGTCGATGCATGGGCGCGGTGAGCGGCGCCGAATGCGTCGTTGACGAACAGGTCAGCCAATTCGGCAAGAGCTTTCGCAAGAGCCGGATCATTCTTCTCTTCGCCCGCTTCAAAGCGGACATTCTCAAGCAGCAGCACATCGCCGGCCTGCAGCCCGCTGATTTGAGCCTTCACGGCATCGCCGACAACCTCATCGGCTTTAAGTACCTTCTTGCCAAGCAGCTCGGAGAGACGAGCAGCCGCAGGCGTCAAACGCAGATCTTCCACAACTTGTCCTTGCGGACGGCCCAAATGACTGGCCAGAATGATTTTTGCGCCATTTTCAATCAGATAGTTGATTGTCGGCAGCGTTTCGCGAATGCGCTTGTCGTCCGTGATTACACCGTTTTCCAGGGGCACATTGAAATCCACGCGCACAAACACGCGCTTGCCGGCTACCTCAACATCACGTACACTTTTTTTGTTCATCCTGTAACCCTCCTAAGTAACCTTTAAATCTTCCCCGTCTTCAAGGCTCAGAGAACATGATAAAGGTTCTTAAATCTATGCAAAGCTCTCCAAATCCCTATCCATCCCGCAAAAAATGCCTCACTTACACAGTAGCGCAGGTTATCTATCTCTATTATTCCCCCAAAATGGGGGAGCAAGAACATCTATCTCAAATATGTTTCGTACTTATTTTACATCTTTCACGCTGCTGCGCACTCGCGTTAAGCAGCTCTATCTTTCGGTTTAGTCTAGTCGCATAGGAGCGCCGCAGCAGAGCTGGGTCCCGGAACAACCCGTTCAGGGTTGTTCCATGGACGTAAAGCGGGCCAGCCGTAAACCGCCGCGAAGGAGCTGCCACAGGCAACTCCTTCGCGAATATGGGGTGTCCAGAGGGGAACCCTTGGGGTCCCCCTTTCCAAGGGGGATTTAGGGGGATGCCCTGTATTACAGTCCTTTGGACGCAATATAAGCAGCGAGGTCAACTACACGGTTCGAGTAGCCCCACTCGTTATCGTACCAGGAAATGATTTTGACCATGTTGCCTTCAACAACCATCGTTGACAATGCATCAATTGTAGAAGAAGCAGGGTCGCCGTTGTAGTCGCTCGATACAAGCGGCTCTTCGGAATAGTTAAGGATGCCTTTCAGTTGTCCTTCGGAAGCTTCTTTAAGAGCACTGTTTACTTCTTCAACAGTGACATTGCTTTTTACTTCAACAACCAGATCGGTAAGGGAAACGTTTGGCGTTGGAACGCGCATAGACATACCGTTCAGTTTGCCTTTCAGTTCAGGCAGAACCAGGGAGATTGCTTTTGCAGCGCCGGTGGATGAAGGAATGATGTTCTCAGCGGCTGCGCGGGCGCGACGCAGGTCTTTATGCGGCACATCCAGAACGGATTGGTCGTTGGTGTAGGAGTGAACGGTCGTCATCATACCTTTGACGATTCCGAATTTTTCGTTGATAACCTTGGCAAAAGGTGCCAGGCAGTTCGTTGTACAAGAAGCGTTGGAGATAACAGTGTGTGCGGAAGGATCATATTTATCTTCGTTAACACCCATAACGATCGTGATATCTTCGTTCGTAGCAGGTGCCGAGATGATAACCTTTTTCGCTCCGCCTTTAAGGTGAAGCTCGGCTTTTTCCTTAGCTGTGAAGATACCTGTGGATTCTACAACGATTTCAGCGCCTACAGAAGCCCACGGCAGGTTCTCGGGGTTGCGCTCTGCAAATACTTTGATTTCGCGTCCGTTAACGATCAGGGCGCCTTCTTTTGCTTCAACTTTTGCGTCAAGCGTACCATGAGTCGTGTCATATTTAAGCAGATGAGCCAGTGTATTCGTGTCTGTCAAATCGTTCACAGCCACCACTTGAATTTCCGGGTTGTTCAGAGCAGCGCGGAAAACGTTACGACCAATACGACCAAATCCGTTAATACCTACATTTACCATTGTTGTTTCCTCCTAGGTTTGATTTTAATTTATATCTTAAGACGTCTGCTTCAGCAGCCGGTCAGCCGCCTGCAACCGTCAAGATCTCGCTTATATGTGTTTGCTTACTGCTGTTCTTCATCAAGCATTGCTACAATAACCAGGGCTGCAGCTTCATCCGTCACGAGAATATCATCATGCCCGAATCGCATCACAGCGGCGATAGCCTCGCCCTTGCTGCTTCCGCCTGCAATGGCTATTACCACTTCCGTCTCCATAATATCCTCCAGGCGCAGTCCCGCCGTCGGCATCTTATGAACAACCGCGCCATCACGGTCAAAATAATACCCAAAGGATTCGGCAAGCGCGCCTTCAGCAGTCATGGCTGCAATAACTTCCTCATTAACCCGTCTTCGCCGTGCCATGACCATAGCGTCTCCGATGCCGTGGATGACAATGCGGGCGCTGCGGATCACATCGACAATCTCGCGAATATTCGGTTCCTGCATGAGTGTCAGATAGGCTTCCTCGCCCAAATGATCGGGTACATGCAGCAGCCTGTACTGGGCTCCTGTACGCTTGGCCATTGTGGAAGCAATCGTGTTCGCCTGATAATCCAGACTCTCGCCCAATCCTCCGCGCGCTGGTACGAACCAGTTTCCCTTCAAAGGTGTCTGAGTGGTTAATTGATTGGCCACCGAAGCGAGCGTCGAACCGCCGGTTACAGCGACGACATCGTCCTTGTTCATCATCTTGCGGAGTGCGGCACATCCGGCCTTCCCAAGCTCGCGCTTGGTATGCACAGAGGAATCCGAGTCACCCGGGACAATCCACACATGCTTGAGTCCAAAATACTTGCGAAGCCGCTGCTCCAGCTCCGTGAGGCCGAACATCTCCTTATAGAAGGGCTCCATATCCTCCAGAAGCCGTCTTCCGGAGTCGCTGATGCGCATGCCTGCCGTTTCGACGTGAAGCAGTCCCTGCTCCTTCAGAAAGTCCGTCTCGGCCCTCAGCACACGTTCCGACAAATCCAGCGATGCGGCAAGCGTCCGCCGCCCAATCATGTCGGATAACATCACCTGCCTGAGAATCAGATATCTTTTTTTCATGACGGCAAGCAGATCCGGCAGCAGCTGCTGCTGAATTTCGATGAGAGATTGCATCTTTCAACATCAACTCCAGTTGCGCCGAATTCGTTATCCGGTTCTCGTGGACATTTTTCGTCCCGCATGATCATTTTAAGTCCCACCGTTATTGTACTCCAAAAATTTATGAGGGGCAAGTCAGGTTTAACGGAAGAAACCGCTTTCCGTCACGATTTACACAAATTTATCTTTGCATAAGCCCTTGCTTTTCTTCCAGCAATCACATATACTTATTTTCGCTATCACATTTGCGCCCGTGGTCCAATGGATATGACGTAGGCCTCCGGAGCCTGAGATCGAGGTTCGATTCCTCGCGGGCGCGCCATAAAAAACACATCTGCCGGCATCTGCCGGTTTTTTAATACCACTAATTTGACCATCTTTGACTTTTAAAAAACAATGGTTTATGATGTGGATATAAAGCTGATCTAACAAGCCGATGTTTTGGATACGGGCCGTGTGTCCGCGAAAAAGCTAATACAGCAGAAGAGCAGCGCATAACACTTATTAGGAGGGAATTACTTTGGAAATGAACTTTGTACCTATGGTTATTGAGCAGAGCAACCGCGGCGAGCGCGCTTACGATATATACTCCCGCTTGCTGAAAGACCGCATTATTTTCCTTGGCACTCCTGTGAATGACATTGTCGCTAATTCCATCATCGCACAGCTGCTGTTCCTGGCTGCGGATGATCCTGAGAAGGATATCTCGCTTTACATCAATAGTCCTGGCGGCTCGGTCTCTGCAGGTCTGGCTATCTTTGATACCATGCAGTTCATCAAACCAAGCGTATCCACCATATGTGTTGGTATGGCTGCTTCCATGGGCGCTTTCCTGCTTGCTGCCGGCGAAAAAGGCAAAAGACATGCACTGCCAAACAGTGAAGTCATGATTCACCAGCCGCTGGGCGGAGCGCAAGGACAAGCGAGCGATATTGAGATCCGCGCCAAGCATATCTTGAAAACGCGCGATACCTTGAACAAAATCCTGGCCGAGCGTACAGGTCAGCCGCTTGAGAAAATCGAGCGCGACACCGATCGCGATTATTTCATGTCTGCTGCAGATGCACAGGCTTACGGTCTGGTCGATAAAGTTATTGAGAAGCTGTAAGGTTTCCTAAATCCGATACCGCCATTCCGGTTATTCCCTTATATAACGAAAGAGAAGAGTGCCGATCCAGAAAATGGACCTGCACTCTTTCTTTATCCTTAGGCATAGCGTTATTATCACAGTATTTGACCAATGTCAAGAAAAATTCGGCGCGTTGAATTGGTAACGACTCCATTAATTTTTCATGTTAATATGTACTAAATGATTCCAGATTCACCGACACTTAGGCTGTTATTGAAATCTAACAAACGGAGTTGCACACGCATGAAACTATCAAATCCTTTCGCAAGCGTGCGAAATTTCATCCGTCCCAGTGAACCTGGTTACATTTACAACCATTTCACGCCAGCATTTGATCGTTCCTTTGATCAATCTGTTACCCTACATGAAAATCGCAAATCTTATTTGCCGATGCAGGATAAATCCCTTCTTTTACGGCCGCTCAGCGACGTACATTTGATCGAAGTCTATCAAGAAGCCAAAGCGATGCGGCTCTCGGAAGAGTTTATTTCTTTAATCGAGCAAGCCATCGAGCAGCGTGGTTTATCCGAGTCTGATTAGGCTCGCTCGTCCTGCCTGAATAACGCTCTCAACCCAGCGTCGTGCCGCTATCCTTTAGGATGGCGGCACGACGCTTTCTATCCGTTCCACAAAGAAAAAGCGGAGCCGCTTGGAAAATCCAAGCACTCCGCTTCTTTTTCTCCCTGCCCATGGTGCGATTGTTATTCCATTTCGTAAGAGACCTGTACATTAGCAGACAGCGTAATTTCGCCGGTCTGTATCGATGTGGAAGCACTATCCGCCGCGGCCTGAGGAACAGCGGACATCAAGCCTTTGTTGTACACGGGAATGCTGCCTGAGCTGGATTGTGATATATTAACGGCCGCCTTCAATTGTTTGCCTGCTGCTTTGGCTAATGTCTCGGCTTTGGCCTTTGCGTTGGCCATCGCCTTCTCCAATGCCTGAAGCTCGTATTGATCCTGCTTCTCCGTATCAAATTGCACGCCATCCATCCGGTTCGCGCCTGCAGCCGAAAGGTTGTCCAGCAGTTGACCGATATTAATCAAGTCTCTTGTAGTGATTTGGATGCTGTGGGTAGCCACATAACCGGTAACTTTGTTCGTGCCGTCTTTTTCGTTATACGTATACTGCGGCTGGACATTAAAGTTCGTCGTCTTTACATCCTTCTCGGCCAACTTGCTTTTTTCGAATAGAACGTTCTGAAGAGCGGCAAACTTCGTCGCATTGCTTGCCTGCGCTTCCTTGGCAGTAGCTGCCCGTGTTTCCACGCCTACATTGACGTAAGCCACATCTGGCGCCGCTTGCAGCTCGCCTTGCCCGCTAACGGTGATAATCCCCTTCTGCACCTCTCCAGCCTCCCCGGCAGCATATACGTCGCCTTTGCCTCCGTTTGCCCCGATGATAGCTCCAATTCCTACAGCGACAGCGAGCGCAGCCGTTAATACCCACTTCGAGCGGCCTCTTGGTTTTGCCATCTGATTCGTTTCTGTCCCGGTCTGAGTTTGTTCGGTCTTCTTCTCAACCATTACAATCATCCCCTTTGCATAAAAATTGGTTACATTTTCTATAACGTCATAGTCGGCCGGGATGTTGCAGTTATCTGTATCCACAGCTTTTTTGACACAGAAAAAAGCCCCATCCTGGGACTTCTCTGCTTCGAAAGAACTTCTATTGCCTCAACTGGAGGCACCAGTTCATTTCTTATTGTTTATTGGTTCTCCAGCTCTTCTTTGCTGACCAAATTGACTAAAGCGGTTACAGCTTGGTCGGCATCCGAACCTTCCGCGCTAATGGTTACTTCCGTCCCCGAGCTGATCGCAAGACTCATAATCCCCATAATCGATTTCGCGTTCACTTTTTTTTCGTCTTTCTCGACGAACACCTCGGAAGAAAACTTGTTCGCTTCCTGAACAAAAAGTGCGGCCGGTCTTGCATGAAGACCTGTCTTCAGTCGAACGACAACCGGATGCCTTGTCATGGAAACCTTACCCCCTAAACTTAATTCAATCGTGCGATTGAGATTGCAAACGTCATTTTATTCTCCATTATACCACTTTTGCTGCAACTTAACTAGCCTTATGCTACCCGTTCCTTAATTTTTCCGCAAGTTCGTCGAGTTTTCTCAATCTATGGTTCACGCCTGACTTGCTGACCTTCCCTTTGAGGATCTCGCCGACTTCCTTTAAATTGATATCCGGATGCATGAGGCGCACCTCTGCCACTTCCCGCAGCTTCTCGGGCAGATTCTCGAGGCCCATTTCCCTTTGGAGCAGTTTAATATTGTCAATTTGCCTGACAGCAGCACCGATCGTTTTATTAAGATTCGCTGTTTCGCAATTAACAATACGGTTCACCGAATTGCGCATATCGCGCATAATCCGGACATCCTCGAACTTGAACAGCGCCTGATGGGCACCAATGATGTTCAGAAGCTCGATGATCTTCTCGCCTTCCTTCATGTAGAAAATGAACCCTTTTTTACGCTCGATGCAGCGGGCGTTCAAGTCGAACTTGTTCGCCAGATCCACCAGCGCCTTGCAGTGTTCCTCGTACATGACGGCAATTTCCAGGTGATATGAAGAACCTTCCGGGTTATTGACAGAACCTCCGGCCAGAAAAGCCCCTCGCAGGTAGGAACGCTTGCAGCAGGACTTGCGGAGCATTTCCTTGTCAATCCCCTGATTAAACATAAACCCTTCGGAAACAATACGCAAATCGCTCAGGATCTCCTGAACCTTGGCCGGTATGCGGACAATATACACATTGTTCTTCTTGAGCCTCATTTTCTTGCGGACAAGCAGCTCTGTATGGACATCGAACTGCTTTTTGATAAGGGTATATATCCGTCTGGCAATGGCTGCATTTTCGGTAGAGATATCGAGAATGACTTTGCGGCTGGATACCGACACAGATCCGTTCATCCGAATGAGGGCAGACAATTCCGCTCGCTCACAGCAGGGCTCCGACTCTATAAGGGTTAGTTCTTTTTTCGTTTGGGCCGCAAATGACATCGTTCTCTCACCTCTTTCGTTCCATCCAGTTTTCCACCAGCTGATAAATATGATGGCTTAACTGTACTGCATCGTGACGCAAATAGGTGCGAAACAGCACAAGCCGGTCGGCGATGACTTTATACCCGCGGCGTTTCACTTCATCCAGATCCAAATGAACGGCCTTGGCCCCAAGCTCCGCATATTTCAGCTGCACCTGAGGTGGGATTTCACCATTATTCACGATAACATAGTCAAACAGATGATGCCCGACATGGGCATGAACGGCCGCCAAATGATCGCTGACCGAGTAACCGTCCGTCTCTCCAGGCTGAGTCATGACATTGCATACAAACATTTTGATCGCGTCCGAGTCCATAATGCTCTGTGCCAGCTTGGGAACCAGCAGATTCGGGATAATGCTGGTGTACAAGCTTCCCGGACCGATCAGGATGGCATCGGCGTCCTGAATCGCTTCAACCGCTTCCTTCAGGGGCTCCACATCAGCAGGCTCGATGAACACCCGTTTGATTGGCTGTCCCGCCTTAGGGATATTCGACTCCCCGGTCACGATCGTGCCGTCCGCCAATTCCGCGTGCAGCACGATCGCCTGCCCGGCCGCCGGCAGAACGCGTCCGCGAACCGCAAGTACCCGGCTCAGTTCTCGAACAGCGGATACAAAGTCACCTGCGATGTCGGTCATCGCGGCCAGCATCAGATTGCCAAGACTATGGCCGGCAAGGCCAGTACCATTGCTGAAGCGGTATTTGAGCAAATCAGACAGCAGCGGCTCCACATCAGCCAAGGCAATAAGCACACTCCGGATATCGCCGGGCGGGGGCATTTGCAGCTCGCTGCGCAGAATGCCCGAACTCCCGCCATCGTCGGCAACCGTTACGATAGCTGTAATATCGAGCGGCTTCTCTTTGAGTCCCCGCAGCATTACAGATAGTCCCGTGCCGCCGCCGATAACAACGATACGGGGCAGTCGTTTTTTGTTGGCTTGTTCAGTCATGGCCCACCTCAGTGCCGATCACGATCAGCATCCCGATGGCTGACCCGAATGAGCTCTGTATCGCTGCTGCCCAGCGTACGGCCCAAATATTCAGCAAGAGCCACGGAACGATGCTTGCCGCCTGTACAGCCGATCCCAATGACAACCTGACTTTTGCCCTCTTTGCGGTAAAGCGGAATCAGAAACTGCAGCATATCCAGCAGCTTGGCAAGAAAGGTCTGCGTCTCCGGCCATTTCATGACATATTCATAAACCTCGGGATCCTGCCCCGTGTTGGGCCGCAGATGCTCCACGTAATGCGGATTCGGCAGGAAACGGACATCGAAGATCAAATCCGCATCAATCGGAATGCCGTATTTGAAGCCGAATGAAGTAATATTAATGGATATTATGCTCAGATCGGCATTAGCAAACCGGGACATGATTCTTTCCTTGAGCTGGGCCGGCTTCAGATTACTCGTATCAATGACCTGTGTCGCCCAGCCCTTTAAATCCTCCAGCATTCTGCGCTCCAGCTTGATGCCTTCCAGCGGGAGGCCTTCCGGAGCGAGAGGATGGCGCCGCCGGCTTTCCTTATATCGCTGTACAAGCACACTATCGGTAGCATCCAGGAACAAAATTTCATAACCGATTGTAAAATGGTCCTTCACATAGCTGAGTGATTCCGATAATGCCGTAAAGAACTCGCGTCCCCGCAGGTCGATAACAAGCGCCACTTTACCTATTTTGCCATTAGATTGCTCAATTAACTCAGCAAACTTCGGAATCAGAACCGGCGGCAAATTATCGACACAGAAATAGCCGAGATCCTCCAGGCTCTGCACTGCAATCGTCTTTCCGGCCCCGGACATGCCCGTGATGATGACCAGCTTTGCCATCGCTGTTCCCGCATCCATCGCTTATTCCTCCCAATCACTGCAACCGCTAATCGCAGTTTTTTGCGATTCGGTTGTCAGTATCACTGCAACCGCTAATCGCAGTTTTTTGCGATTCGGTTGTCAGTACCACTGCAACCGTTAATCGCAGTTTTTTGCGATTCGGTTGTCAGTAACCCTGCCAACCTTTAACTCCAAGTTCAGGTATATTAACGTGCGTCTACTCAATCCCATATTACACAACAGGCACGATATTTATTCGGTCAGTTTGGAAGCTTTTAAGAACGAATGATCAAACCGGCAGCCCCTACGACTCCGGCATTGTTGCCAAGGATAGCCGGCAGGATTTCGACACCCTCCTGGGCCATCTCCGGTGTCAATTTGCTGAACACTTCCCGAATCTGTTCGAACAGGAATTCGCCCGCTTTAGACACTCCGCCGCCTATAATGAAACGCTGAGGATTCAGAATGACTGCAACGGCAGCCATGGATTTACCTAAATAGAATGCGGCACGATTAACGATCCGGATCGCCACTTCATCGCCTGCTTTCGCAGCATCCAGCACATCCTTCGCCATAATGTCCGGTACAAAGGATAACGATGTACGATCTCCGCGTTCTACAGCATCCTTGGCCATTCGAATAATGCCAGTTGCTGAGGATACGGTCTCCAGACATCCCATTTTGCCGCAGTTGCATTGAATGGCTTCCAGATCGGGCACCACGGACATATGACCAAGCTCCCCGGCCATTCCGCGGAAGCCTTCGACGATTTTACCGTTAATGATGACCCCGCCGCCAACACCGGTTCCCAGCGTGTAACATACGCAATCGGATATCCCGCGTCCTGCGCCGGCCCAAGCTTCGCCAAGCGCTGCAACATTCGCATCATTATTAACGAGAACCTTGGTTTGCAGCTTTTCTTCCAGGATTTCCTTCAGTGGAACATTATTAAAATAAAGATTTACCGATAATTTCACGATTCCTTTGGGTATATCCAGGAAGCCGGCGATACCAACGCCAACGCCTTCAACCTGATCCCAGCTGAATGGGGATTGCTCTACGATTAAACGGGCGTAATCCGCAATATTTTGACATACAACATCCGAGCCGTTCTCAACACCTGTCGGCCCTTCATACGTATGGAGAAGCTCGCCTTCACTACTGCATATTCCTAATTTAATCGTAGTTCCGCCGATATCAACGCCAATAACAATCTTCTCAGACATGAATAGGACACCTCAATAATATAGGGATGGGGGGCTTCTGTGTTCAACTATAAGCGAACGTTACCAACTGGTCAAGCATCTGGAAAACGTTGAAAAGCCTAAAGATAGCCCCCTGCTTGCCGGAGGTACGCACCTCGGAAGCCTTACATGAAGCGACGCCGTCCATGCTGGGTGGACAGCGTCTTTTTATCATCATATTGCATCAGGATCTGTCTGATGAACTTTTTTTGCAGAGTCGATTAATCCTGATTAAGGATTTCGCTCCAGTCATGAACAGCGTGACCCTCAACGAATTTCTCGCAATCCAGAGCAGCCATACAACCGCTCCCTGCTGCTGTAATCGCCTGGCGGTACTTATGATCCTGCACATCACCGCAAGCGAATATACCCGGTATATTGGTCTCTGAGGTTCCCGGCTTCACAATCAGATAGCCGGTTTCGTCGGTTTCCAATTGCCCCCCAAGAAACTTGGTGTTCGGCGTATGGCCGATAGCGACAAAAATACCATCCGTTTCAATAATTTCTTCGGCGCCCGTTTCGTTGTTGCGCACTTTCAAGCCGGTTACGCTGTGCTCGCCAGCCACTACCTCAAGAGGAGTACGGTTCAGAGACCACTTGATTTTGCTGTTCTCGCGAGCGCGGTCCTGCATGATTTTGGATGCGCGCATTTCCTCACGGCGGTGAACGAGTACGACCTCGGAAGCGAATTTGGTCAGGAAGCTCGCTTCCTCCATTGCGGAGTCGCCGCCGCCGACCACGATTATTTTTTTGCCGCGGAAGAAAAATCCGTCGCAGGTGGCACAGGTGCTGACACCGCGTCCGACATTTTCCCGTTCATTGGGAATACCCAGATATTTGGCCGATGCTCCAGTCGAGATAATAAGCGATTCAGCCTGCAGCTCGCCTTGACCTTCAACCTGGATCGTGAACGGACGTTTGGACATATCAACCGAGTTTACCCAGCCTGTGCGGAACTCCGCTCCGAATCGCTCTGCCTGCTTGCGCATATTGGCCATTAAGTCCGGACCCATGATTCCGTCAGGGAAACCGGGGAAGTTCTCCACATCTGTGGTGGTTGTCAGCTGTCCGCCAGGCTCCGGCCCTTCAATGACAAGAGGGTTCATGTTGGCGCGGGCCAGATAGATGGCTGCCGTCAGTCCGGCAGGTCCTGTTCCGATAATGATTGATTTATACATACAAAATTCCTCCTTCACATTCGCATGTTCTTATTCTTGGTGATCTGCAGTTAAAGCGGGAAAAATCATTTTCATTTTTTCCTTGATACCGCATATTTCATCAATGCGTTTGGCGCATTTGCTTACGGTCGCAATGGACGTTCCATAACGCTGGGAAACCTCATGGTACGAAATCGCCCGCCGGTGCATTTTGGCAGTTAAATATTCCAATGCGGCTGCCCAGCCCTCGACCTTGCCGAGCTTGGGCACGTCCGGATAAACGCGTGACAGAAATTCAATCCAGAGTGTCAGCAGATCATGCTGCTGCACCAGATCATAGTGCTTTTTCATACGGACAAGCGCAGCTTCAAGCACAGCCTGCCACTTATCCTCCCAGACCGGAAGACGGGAAGGCATGCGGCTGTGTTCAATAACCGTATCTTCCCCTTCCAGTATCGCATGGAGGGAATCATGAACGCCAATGGACCGAAGTACAAAGATCGCGATTCTTTTCAGATAATCCTCTTCCTGCGGCTCTATTATAAATTCACGCAGCGCATCTTTAACCTCATTGTCTGCAATTAAACCAAGCGCCTGAATGACTTGAAGCTTCGTATGCCGATCACCGTGGCGCAGCGCCCAGAAGAATGAGGACCGTACGAGCGGATCCCGCTTCAGATGATCAGGAATTGCGTCGGTTGACTTCTCCCAGAGCTTGAACTGCTCCTCGAAAGGCAGGTGATAATGGTAGCTGATGGGGGCAGGATGCTTCCCTGCACGCACACTGGCAAGCTGCTCCAGATAATAGCCGGGAACATTGGATGTCGGATCCATCTTGCCAGCCTGCAGCCACAAACGCTCTGCCTCAGAGAATCTGCCTATATTGCTTGAGGCAACAGCCGTGTAATGATACAAGCAGGCATCCGATTGCAGCGAGCTGTCCTTGAGCAGCCTCGTGAAATGCCGATAGGCTTCCCCATGCTCGCCAAGTATGCCCATCGTTGTCGCCAGTTTAAACACATGCTCTTCATGAAAAGGTACCGTCTTGCCCAGCAGCTCGACGAGAGGCTTCAATTGAACCTGATCGTTGGAATGCTGATAAAAAATCGCCAGATTGCACAGCGCATGCAGATTGCCCGGCTCAATTTCCAGAACGTCTCCGATCGTCGCAAGCGCCTTGTCGAACAACCCCATATAATAGTAAGCCAACGCCAGATTGTTGCGTGCGGCCAAAAAGTTCGCGTTCTTCTCCACGATGCTCTCTAGCAGCCTTACCGCTTCTACAAACTTGCCTTCCTCCAGCAGCGAGCGCGCCTGATCATGCTCATAGACACCCTCTCGCGCCTTGATAAAGGCAAGCTTGGTGGGCCGCTCCAGCTCATAATGGAGCAGCTCCATCATCTCTTCGGATTCTTCGAGGAACTGTCCTTCCTCGTCCTCTTCCAGATAACGGACCAGCGCTTCCTCTGCCGCTTCATACATCTCCATATTGGCAAAATTATTCGCCATATAAAAATGGCATTCCGTCATTTCGGGATCCATCTCCTCCACGATCATACGGAGGATATCGTTAGACCCTTCATAATTGCCCATTTCAGACAAAATGCCAGCCATATTGCAATGGTTAACCGGATTATCCGGTTCGTATTCGACCGCACGCCGGAAATACTTCAGTGCCTTGTCATAATGATATCGATCCAGCGAGCGTACAGCTCGCTCGAAGAAGAACGTAGCATCCCATTGAATCGGTATAACTTTCGTTTTGTTATTCACGGCCGCACGTTTCTTTTCTTTCATCCGCAAGGCACCTCCCCGGTACTTCAAAGTTTCTACGATTATACCATAGCGCGGCCTATCCATACACGAAAGAAATGTGGCAAAATCGCGGACTGCCCGCACTGACGACTAACCGCTTCCAATAAAAAGGCGATTAATAGGAGTGGGGAGCACACGCGATTCAGGGGTAGGTGCTGCCGGAATAAGGCAGTCATATATAGAGCAATTCGCGATCAGCCAGAAGAAAGAGCTCTTCTATATATCCCGCAAAAAGCGCTGTTTGCCAAAAGCTACACGCCCGCGTTTTTGAACAAGGTGCTGATCGAGCCGCCCTGCGTAATGATACGGGTTGCTTCTGCAAGCATTGGCGCAACCGACAGCAATGTGAACCGGTCGGAGCGATTGTCAGGCAGAGCGATGGAATCCGTCACGATGACTTCTTTAATATTGGGATGATCCAATCTCTGGAGGGCTGGCCCCGAGAACAACGGATGCGTAGCGCATACGTACACATCTTCTGCACCGCGTTCCTTGAGGCTTTCCACAACATTGACGATCGTCGTTCCGGTATCAATCAAATCCTCAATAATAATCGGCGTCTGACCTTCAACATCCCCGATAACATGGGTAATGATGGATTCATTATGCGTGGGACGTTTCTTGATCATAATCGCAAAAGGCGAATCCAGATAATTGGCCAGCTTCTCAGCGGTGGAGGCCCGTCCGGCATCAGGCGATACGACAACCGGATTCTTGATATCCTTGCCCTTCAGATAGTCACTGATCAGGTCAAGCGCAGTCAGATGGTCAACCGGGATATTGAAGAAGCCCTGGATCGCCGGCGCATGCAGATCGATGGTGATAACGCGATTGGCCCCGACGGTCGTCAAAACATCCGCAAGCATTTTGGCCGAAATCGGTTCACGCGGTGCGGCTTTCCGCTCCTGGCGCGCATAACCGTAATAAGGCACGATGATATTGACGGTTCGCGCGGAAGCGCGTTTGGCAGCATCGATCATGACAAGCAATTCGACAAAATGATCATTGATAGGATGAGAAAAAGACTGCACGATGAAGACGTCGCAATTGCGGATCGTTTCTTCATAATGGACATAGATCTCGCCGCTTTTGAAACGGGACAATTTGACTTTACCGAGGTGCAGACCGAGCTCCTCGCTGATCCGTTCGGTAAGCTTCGGGTTCGAGGAACCCGAGAAAATACGCAGCTTGTCGCTAAACATGATACCCTCCTGAGCGATTAAACTACTGAATTTGCATCTGCCTGATGCATCATTCATTCATACGTTTCTGTAGTTCGACAAGTTTCATTATACATGGAAACGGCAATAATTCAAAAACAAGAAGAAACTTCCCGCCGTTTTGTTGCGGCGGATTAGTTTCTTCCCTCAGATCTTATAGATATTAATTTCTTATATTTGGATCATATGCCGTGTTCGGCCATCAAAGGTCGCTAATTGCGTAATCCCGCACTCTTTCAACAACGCCCGCGCATCGTCCAAATATTGGCCAAGCCGCTCCGGTTGATGGGCATCGGAGCCAAGCGTAATGGGGATCCCCAAATCGCGAGCCCGCTCAAGCATCCGGCGGCTCGGAAACATCTCTTGAGCAGGTGTCCGAAGACCAGAAGCATTCAGCTCAAGCGCGCCATCATAGCGCTTAACGGCCTCCAACGCAGCATCCTCAAGATGAGTGACACTGCTATCCGGCTGATAGCCGAAGCGCTTGATAACATCGATATGCCCGATATAGTCATACAACTTGGAGGCCGCGGCTTTGCCGATTGCGTCATAATACTGCTCGTATACGGCAAGGCGGTCACGGCCTTCCCAGCCTTGTGTCTGGCGGAAATCGGTAATATCCCAAGTGCCCAGAAAGTGGACCGAGCCAATCACATAATCCCATGGATAGGCAGTCGTTATGGCTTCAATCTGTTCTTCCCAGCCTTCGATATAGTCGCCTTCGAGGCCAATGCGAAGATCAATTTGACCTTTATATTTGGATTTCAGCTCGAAGCATTCCTCCACATAACGCGGCAGCTCATCCATCGGCATCGCCATCTCCGGCAAATAGGTCGCCGGGTCGACGTGAATTAACGGCATGTGGTCGGAAAGCCCAAGCTGGTCCAGCCCGATCTCGATCCCCTTGCGCACGTATTCCTCCAGCGTACCGACGGCATGTCCGCATCTTTCATGGTGGGTATGGTAGTCAATCCGTATAAAGAGGTTCACCGCCTTCTCAGTCTTGAATGCTGCAGCCGCCCGCCTAAAAAAATATTACGAGGATTGCTTCGATTTATGGTGACGGTGCCCCAGCTCTCTCATAACATCATCCAGCGGCATGCCGCGTTCGCGCAGCAGCACCATCAAGTGAAATATAAGATCGCTGGTCTCACAGCGCAGCTCGTCATTATCTTTATTTTTGGCCGCGATGATCACTTCCGCCGTTTCCTCGCCGACCTTCTTCAGAATCTTGTCCACGCCCTTCTCGAAGAGATAAGTCGTATAGGCTCCTTCCGGACGCTCCGCGTAACGCTGAGCAATAACGGCCTCCAGCTGGTTCAGCATGGCAAAACGGTCACTGGTCGGTTCGACTTCACTTGCGGCAGCCCCAGAAATTCCCTCCACTTCATTATAGAAGCAGCTGTAACGGCCGGTATGGCAAGCCACGCCTTTTTGTTCCACTCGGACAAGAAGCGTATCGCCGTCACAATCGTAATGCATCGAGACAATGCGCTGGGTATGCCCGCTCGTTGCCCCTTTGTGCCAGAGCTCACCGCGTGAGCGGCTCCAGAACCAGGTTTCTCCCGACTCCGCTGATTTTTCCAGCGATTCCCGGTTCATGTAGGCCATCATCAGCACTTCCTTGCTGTTGGCATCCTGTATGATTGCCGGCACCAGGCCGTCATCATTCCACTTGATTTGTTCCGCTGCCGCCTCTATTCCCTTATTGCTGCTGCTCATCGAACTTCGACTCCTTTTTGCCGCAAATCATCCTTCACATCGCGGATCGTCATCTCTTTGTAATGAAAAATCGTTGCCGCTAGCCCAGCATCGGCGTGTCCCTGCTCAAACACATCATAGAAATGCTCCACCCGGCCTGCGCCCCCGGAGGCGATGATCGGAATGCCCAGCGTATCTGACACGGCCTGCGTCAGCTTAAGGTCAAATCCATCCTTCGTGCCGTCCGCATCCATACTCGTCAGAAGAATTTCTCCCGCGCCGAGCAGCTCAACCTCCTTCGCCCAGGCCAAAGCCTTCATCCCGGTTGCATTTCGTCCGCCATGCGTATAGACTTCCCATTCTCCCCATTCCGGATTGAATTTGGCATCTATTGCTACAACAATGCATTGAGAACCGAATTTACGCGCACCATCCTTGACGAGGGCGGGGTTTTTGACAGCCGCAGTATTAATGCCAATTTTATCAGCTCCTGCGCGAAGCAGACGTTTCATATCGTCGACATGGGCAATTCCGCCGCCAACCGTGAATGGAATGGTAATTTCACCGGCTGTTCGCTTGACCACTTCCACCATCGTGGCCCTTCCTTCATAAGAGGCCGAAATATCGAGAAATATCAGCTCGTCGGCCCCCTCTTTATCGTAGGTCGCCGCAAGCTCTACAGGATCCCCAGCATCGCGCAAATTGACGAAATTGACCCCCTTAACTACCCTGCCATCCTTCACGTCCAAGCAGGGGATAATCCGTTTAGCCAACATACGCCATCCCCCTTTATGTGTACCGATTTGAACTATCGCCGATTAAGCCATCATTAAGCTCGCATTCATTATAATTACACTTCTTGACAGCAAGCTTTTGTATTTTTTCACTCCGGCAAGAAAGTTCAGAACCCGCACTTCCGCTCCTATAAAGCCTGCCGGCTCCATGAATCCATCCGCTATAATCGTTATTGGCGGACCACCTGACGGGACGCAGTCAACGCAAGAAAATTACCCAGCAGCTGCATGCCCAGATCGCCGCTCTTCTCCGGGTGGAACTGCATTCCGTACACATTGTCGCGTCCCACAATGGCGGTCACCGGCTGATGATAATCAGTCGTGGCAAGCAGATCCTCCGCCTGCACTGGTCTGACATGAAAGGAATGCACGAAGTAAACATGTCCCTCCTCCAACCCGCCGAGCAGCGGACTCTCCCGATGAAACGTCAGCTTGTTCCAGCCCATATGCGGAACCTTATAGTCTCCCTGAAAACGAACGACCTTCCCCGGCAGCAAGCCGAGCCCTTGGTGCTGGCCGTACTCTTCGCTTTCGGTGAACAAGAGCTGCATGCCCAGGCAAATACCTAGCAGTGGCTTGCCTGAAGCGGCATAGAACTTGACGACATCCTCAAGCTTCGTATTCTGCAAATTCTGCATGGCATCGCCAAAAGCCCCGACGCCCGGCAAAATCGCACCATCCGCTTCCATTATCTCTTTCACGTCCGCCGTGACCAGCGCCTCATAGCCAAGACGCTCCACCGCTTTGCTGACACTGTGCAAATTGCCCATGCCGTAATCGATGACAGCAATCATCTACAGCACTCCTTTCGTTGAAGGGACTCCTTGCACCCGTGGATCAATGCTTGTTGCTTCATCAAGCGCACGGCCGAGCGCCTTGAAAACAGCTTCAATCATATGGTGGGTATTCACGCCGTAATGAACAATAACATGCAGGGTCATCCTCGCTTCAAGGGCCAGCTTCCACAGAAACTCATGGACCAGCTCCACCTGAAAACTCCCGACCTGGGCGGAAGGATACTGAGCCCGATATTCAAAATGCGGACGGTTGCTCAGATCAATGACCACCTGCGCCAACGCTTCGTCCATAGGAACGAAAACAGAGGCGTAACGCTTGATGCCGCGTTTATCGCCCAATGCTTCCTGAATGGTTTGGCCAAGACATATGCCGATGTCCTCCACCGTATGATGATCATCAATATCGACATCGCCGCGCGCCTCGACATTCAAATCAAAGTGGCCATGCTTCGTAAACAAATCCAGCATATGATTCAGAAACGGCACATCCGTTTCGATCTTTGCCTGTCCGCTGCCATCAACAGCAAACGCCAGCTTAATATCCGTTTCGTTCGTTTTCCGCGCCACATCGGCTGCGCGAATGACATGATCCGCCATAAGAGATGCCCTTCTTTCGCTCTCGAGGATAATAATTACATAGATGCTTTACTTGCCTGTATACCTAATACCACAGCTACTTATTCCCGTTCCTGCTCCAGACGGATCTCAATGGCTCTGGCATGCGCTTCCAGACCTTCATGCCGCGCAAGCGTCATAATGTTATCCGCATTGGCCAGCAGCGCGTCCTTACTGTAATAAATCAGGCTCGACTTCTTGACAAAATCGTCGACGTTCACAGGCGATGAGAATCTTGCCGTCCCGTTGGTGGGCAGAATATGATTCGGTCCCGCAAAATAATCCCCGACCGGCTCCGAGCTGTAGGGGCCAAGGAAAATCGCCCCGGCATTCTCGATGCGGCCAAGCAGCGCCATCGGCTCCGCCACCATAATCTCCAAATGCTCCGGCGCCATCCGGTTGATTACCGCAATCGCTTCTGCGATAGAGTCCGCCAGCAGCACCGCTCCGTGGCTGTCGATTGATTGGCGGGCAATGCTTTGCCGAGGCAGGCTTGCCAGTTGGCGTTCAACCTCTGCGGAAACAGCCTCTGCCAGCGTCCGGGAGGTCGTGACCAGAATGGCGGATGCCATCTCATCATGCTCGGCCTGCGAGAGCAGGTCGGCTGCCACATAAGCCGGATTGGCGGTATCATCGGCCAATACGACGATCTCGCTGGGTCCGGCGATGCTGTCGATATCTACAGCGCCGAAGACGGCCCGCTTCGCCAGTGCCACATAGATGTTGCCTGGCCCGCATATTTTGTCTACCGGCTGAATACTTGCCGTTCCGTAAGCAAGCGCGGCTATGGCCTGCGCCCCTCCGACGCGGTACATTTCCTTTACGCCAGCCTCTGCAGCCGCAACCAGAATATAAGGATCGATGCCCGATTTGCCGCCGGTTGCCGGGGGCGTTACCATCACAATCTCCGGTACGCCAGCCACCTGAGCGGGTATGACATTCATAAGCACGGAGGAAGGATATGCAGCCTTCCCGCCAGGGACATAAACCCCTACCCGCCGCAGCGGACGCAGGAGCTGTCCCAGCATCGTCCCATCGGGCTGCACATCCATCCACGATTGGCGCACCTGCTTCTCATGGAAGGAACGGATATTCACGGCCGCTTGCCGAATGGCCGTCAAGAATGCCTCGTCCACAAGGTCGTACGCCGCATGAATTTCTGCTTCTGTCACACGAAGCGACTGCGCGTCCAGCCTGACACGGTCATGCTCCTCCGTATAGCGCAGCAATGCCGCATCTCCCTCAGTCCGGACATCCTCCACGATTTGCCGGACAGTCTCGTTCTGCTCCGGTGTCCCGTATTCCACCTCGCGGGTTAAACCATATTGCTCCGCACGCAGCATACGCATGACGCATCGCTCCCTTCATCATACTGTCACCTAAACTGTGCAGCGTCTCTTCAGTCCCGATTGCCGCAGGCTGACTCCAATTCCAAACTCATTGGGGATACCTCGATTCTCCAGCCAACGGCTCTGTGGAGCCGGCAATCGTTAGGATTAAATCAAGTTTCCGCTTTGGCCGCAATCGTCTGCTGCAGTTTGTCGCACAAGCTCTGAATCGCATCATTCTTCATGCGGTAGCTGACGCGATTGGCAATCAGCCGGCTTGTAATGCCGAAGATCGTTTCCATCTCGATAAGACCGTTCTCAACCAGTGTCTGACCGGTCTCAACCATATCGACAATCCGGTCGGCAAGACCAATCAGCGGCGCCAGCTCGATGGAGCCGTTCAGCTTGATCACTTCGACCTGCTGCCCACGCTCGCGGAAATACTGCGAGGCTACACTTGGATATTTCGTGGCTACACGCGGATGAATAACCGGCTTCCAATCCGGCAATCCGATAACCGACATGCGGCATTTGGCAATGCCCAGATCGAGCAGCTCATAAACATCCTTGTTTTCCTCCATCAGCACATCCTTGCCGACAATGCCGATGTCCGCCACACCGTATTCCACATAAGTCGGCACATCAACCGGTTTGGCCATAATAAACGACATGCCCACCTCCGGCATCTCGATAATCAGCCGCCTCGTATCGTCAAAATCGCTGGGAATGGGAAGACCGGCCTCACGGAAAAGCTTTGACGCCTGCTTGTATATACGTCCCTTTGGCATGGCTACCTTCAACAGCTCACCACCAGAGGAGGTCCCTTCGGTCAGGCTCGATGCTCCATTCCACAATCCATCCTGCAAGCTCATCACGCGCGACCCCCTCTTCCGAAAAATGTCAGCAGCCTTGAGAACGTTATACCCTTATACACGATCTCCTGTTTGCTCCCAGCATCAGCGGCCGCAGCAGCAGCCTTCTGAGCGTCCTGATCCATCTTCTCTGTGACAATCACTGCCGAGCCTTCCTCACGCAGACGCTGGGCTTCCAGAAGTGCCTGCTTCCTTCCTGCCGCATCATAACCGATTAATATCCGCTCTGCAGGTCCTGTCGCTGTACCGTCACCGATTAACTCCAGAATGCGCGTCGTCTTTAGCGCAAATCCCGTTGCCGGAGCAGGTCTGCCGAACTGCTGCAGCAGATTGTCATAACGACCTCCGCTTGCTACCGGTGAACCCAGATCAGCAGCATAGCCCTCGAAGGTCATTCCGGTATAATATTTAAAATCCCCGATCATCGTTAAATCAATGAGCACATGCTCGCAAACACCGTAAGCCTCGAGCACATCCCATATCTCACGCAGATGATGAATCGCTGCCCGGGCTGTCTCGTTGGCGCCAAGCTGCAGTGCCTGTTCGCATATCTCCTGACCGCCGCGCAGCCTCAGAATGCCTTCAAGCTCCTTCTGCACCGGCTCAGCCATCGACAGTGCGTGCAGCCGTTCACGGTAACCGACATAATCGCGCCCCAGCAGGCAGGCCTTCAGCTCTTCCTGGGCTTCTTCCCGTCCTTGGAGCGTTTCCTCGAACAAGCCATTCAGGAAGCCTACATGACCAATCGCGATCTTGAACCGGTCAACTCCCGCCGCTTTTAGAGAAGCGATGGCAAGCGCCACAACTTCCGCATCGGCATCCGCCGATGCGTCACCTACGAGTTCCACTCCAGTTTGGAAAAATTCCGCTTCGCGCCCCGCTTCTTCCTCGATTGCCCGGAACACATTCGAGTGATAGGATAAACGAAGAGGAAACTCGGATTCCTTAAGCAGGGAAGCAACGACCCTGGCAATCGGCGCCGTCATATCCGAACGCAGGACAAGCGTCGTTCCCCGGTTATTCAGCAGCTTGAACAGCTTCTGATCCGAGGTGGAGCTTGCCACGCCCACCGTATCGTAGTATTCCATGGTTGGCGTCATGATCTGCTCATAGCCCCATGCGCTCATACAGGCGAGCACCTGGTTTTCAATTTGCCGCAGTCTGGATACAGCATGCGGCAGGTAATCTTTAACCCCGATCGGCTTCTCAAAACCTTTTGGTTTGGACATGTATATTCACCCACATACGCTTTAGTTTATTAACGTGCTACCAAGTTACCATACTGCCAAAATAAAGTGATTAGACGTAATGATATCACGCTCATTTCCATTCGTCAAGAACTCGAATGGGCGCCTCCTCCAACAAAAAAACGACCTTCAGACTGGAAAGGCCGTTCTTTTCGAATGCCATAACCCTTACTCCGACGGTTTAATTTCCCTTAAAGGATTGCCGCCTACAAAAGCCCCGGCAGCTACATTCTTATGCACCACCGAGCCTGCAGCCACCACAGCGCCATCTCCGATGGTCACCCCTGGCAGTATCGTGGTGTTTGCGCCAATCAGGACATCTGAGCCGATAACCACATCACCCAGTCGATATTCCCGGATCAAATACTCATGTGTCAAAATCGTAGTGTTGTACCCGATAATCGTATTATCTCCGACTTTAATCCGTTCCGGAAAAAAAACATCAACCATCACCATAAGCGCAAAGGCCGTATCGCGCCCGACCTTCATACCCAGTATGTGCCTGTAGATCCAATTCTTCATGGGCAGAGACGGACAATATCGCGTTATCTGTATACATATGAAATTACGCACAGCCTTGAACCGGCTGACTGTATGATACATTTGCCATAAGGCATTCGGCCCTTCAACCGGATAGCGCTCCACGTTCCTCAATTCGACTACAGCTCCAATCCGACGAGCGCGTAGAGATCGCGCATATCATGAATGATGTGACGCGCCCCGCTTTCCGTCAGCATGGCCTCGCCTTTGAGCGACCAGGCAACCCCAACAGAGATGACTCCGGCAGCTTCGGCAGATTGAATATCCACAATACTGTCACCGACCATCATCGTTGTTTCCGGCTGCGCGCCCAAAGCTTCCATTGCCATGAGAACAGGCTCTGGATGAGGCTTGGGATACGTCACGTCATCAATCGTAACAATCGCATAGGGCTGAATGTAATCATACAGGCCTGTGTAACGAAGGCCCCGCTCTGTCGTCAGCCTCATTTTGGTTGTGACGATTCCGATCTGAACACCTGCTCCATGCAGCCTGGCCAATACCTCGTTTACCCCTGGAAATGATTTCACATATTCGTCATGCATCCTCAAATTGATCTCACGGTAAGCTGCAATAAGATGAGATACCTCTTCCAGCCCTGAGAATAACTGCATCTGGTCCTGCAGTGGCTGCCCCATACTCGGAATGATATGCTCTCTTCCGAATTGCGGCGGTACGATATCACGCAGCGCGTGCAGAAAAGAATGAATAATCAATTCATTCGTATCCAAAATGGTTCCGTCAAGGTCAAACAAAATGGTTCGTATTTTTAAAGTCATGATCAGCGGTTACCCCTTTATGCCTTCATCCTTGTGCTCCGGTGTATCTTTGCAGTCGGCTTCACGCGGTTCGATTATCGTTTGCTCAGCAATATCCGGAGCAGCTGATTCTGCATCGGGATCAACGCCGGGTTTTACCCCCGCTGGCAGACCCGTACGACGGTTGATAATAGGATCGGCATACCGCTCGGATGCGGCTCCCGTAACACGACGGATGATAATGATCGCGATCGCAGCGATAATCAACAAAACAGCCAGCAGCTGGGAGATACGGACATCACCATAGGCGGCGTCAAGATTGCCAGGCTCAAACGCAACGGTCATCGGTGACCACAAACCATTCATAATTGAGACCAGCCAAGCCGGCCCGTCAAAAGCCAAGCTATCCGTTCTCAGTCCTTCAATAAAGAAGCGACCGATGGAATACCAGATGAAATACGTCATGAGCATCTCCCCTGCCCGCATGAATGCGCGGCGGCGCAGCACGAACAGCAAAATAATCCCAATCAGGTTCCATAAGGATTCGTACAGGAAGGTCGGATGATGGAAAACACCGCCTACATTCATTTGATTGACGATCCAATCGGGAAGATGAAGGGTGTTGCGGAGTGTACTCTCGTCAACAGGTCCGCCGTAGGCTTCCTGATTGACAAAATTGCCCCAGCGGCCAATAATTTGTCCGGCAATCAGAGAGGGGGCGCAAATATCCATAATCCGCCAAGGGTTGTAGCCCTTGTAGCGGAAGTAGAGGATACCGCATATCATGGCGCCAATTAAGGCACCATAGATGGCAATACCGCCATTCCATATTTTAAACACGTCCAGGAAATTGTCCTTGTACTCATCCCACTTGAAGGCGACAAAATAAATCCGCGCCCCAATAATCGCAGAGGGAACACCGAGTAAAAGCAGATCCATAAAGAAATCCGGCGACAACCCGTATCTCTTTCCTTCCTGAACAGCCAGCAGCAGTCCAACAAGCGCCGCCGTGCCCAGAATAATACCGTACCAATGAACACTAATCGGCCCCAATGAAAAAGCGATTGGATTTAAAAGCAATTCATACATCCACAACGGCTCCTTTTATCAATCAAAATCATCCGAATCGTCAGCAATGGTTTCGGTCAGCTTGTTCGTAAACTGAAGCGCCGCGTTATAGCCCATACGCTTGAGCCTGAAGTTCATCGCGGCCACTTCGATAATAACCGCCAAGTTGCGCCCCGGCCTCACCGGAACGGTCACAAGCGGAACATCGGTATCGATAATGCGCGTCGTCTCTTCATCCAGGCCCAGACGGTCATACTGTTTGTCCGGCTGCCAGTTCTCCAGCTTAATGACCACACTGATCCGCTTCATTGTACGAATCGCCCCGGCACCGAACAGGGTCATTACATTAATAATCCCCAGTCCTCTAATCTCCAGCAAATACCGGATCAGCTCTGGAGCACTTCCGTGGAGCTGTCCATCTGATGTCTGTCTGATCTCCACAGCATCATCCGCAACAAGGCGATGGCTGCGTTTGACCAGTTCCAGCGCTGTTTCGCTTTTGCCAATGCCGCTGCCCCCGGTGATCAGTATGCCAACTCCATATACGTCAACCAGAACACCATGAATCGTAGCTGATGGCGCAAGCTTGCGTTCCAGGAAGTTTGTAATTCGGCCGATCAGAATGGTGGTCGCGACATGACTTCTCAGTACAGGAATTTGTTTTGCATTTGACTGTTGAATGAGTTCAAGCGGCGCTTCAAGACCACGAGTTATGATAAAACAAGGCGTCTCATCATCACAAAGCCGCTCTATCCGGTCCAACCGCTCTTCATTGCTAAGCGTGTCCATGAACGCAAGCTCCGTTTTACCCAGAATTTGCACCCGTTCCTTAGGGTAATAATGAAAATAACCAGCCATCTCCAAGCCTGGTCTCGACAAATCATCGACCGTTATGCTGCGGCGCAGACCATCTTCCCCACTTACAATTTCAAGTTGAAATTGTTGGACAAGCTCCGACACCTTAACTTTTTTAGCCATTGTCCGGCCTCCCTAATCGCTTCCCTTGCATCTGCAATTGCTATGTACATTTCCAATGTAATCATCGTATAGGAAATAAGCGCTGAAATCAACGTCTCCCATGATCTTCAAGACATTTTAGTCTGTTTCGTCAATTTCAAACCAGCGCTTCGGTCATTATCGGCCTTGATCAAACAGGCTATTTCCGCATCTGGCATGGTTCAATCACAGCTCCCATCATGCGCTGCTGCCCAGCCGAAGACAAACAAAAAACAACCGCCCCTCACAGGACGGTTGTTCGAAAGGCTAAACGCCTTGTCTTATACTTCAAACAGGTTCAATTCAGTTTCTTTATCAAATACATGAACTTTGTTCATATCAAGCGCAAGCTTCACGTTCATGCCTTCTTTCAAGCCTGAGCGGCCATCAACACGAGCGATAATGGTGTCTTTACCAATACCGTTCAGGTACAGGTACATTTCATGACCCAAGTTCTCGGAAACCTCGATATGAGCGTTTACGATTGAATTTGGCGATGCTTCCAGGAATACCGGCTCTTCATGGATATCTTCCGGACGAATACCAAGAATGATATCTTTGCCAATGAAGTTTTTGTCGCGCAGCAATTTGGCTTTGCCTTCCGGAATGATAACATCAACACCCGTTGTTTTGAAGAGAACGGCTCCGTTTTGCTCTGTCAGCGCGCCTGTGATGAAGTTCATCGAAGGAGCTCCCATGAAACCGGCCACAAACAGGTTTACAGGGTTGTTGTACAAGCCTTCTGGCGAATCCGCTTGCTGAATGATACCGTCTTTCATAACAACGATACGGTCACCCATCGTCATGGCTTCGATTTGGTCATGTGTTACATAGATGCAAGTGGTTTCAAGACGTTTAACCAGTTTGCTGATTTCCGCGCGCATTTGCCCACGAAGTTTAGCATCCAAGTTGGAAAGCGGCTCATCCATCAAGAAGACCTGCGGTTCACGAACGATTGCACGGCCGAGCGCGACACGTTGACGTTGTCCACCGGACAATGCTTTTGGTTTACGCTCAAGCAGATGCTCGATATCAAGAATTTTAGCGGCTTCACGAACACGTTTCTCAATATCCGCTTTTTTAAATTTACGAAGTTTAAGGCCGAAGGCCATGTTTTGATATACGTTCATATGTGGGTACAAAGCGTAAGATTGGAATACCATCGCGATATCGCGGTCTTTAGGAGCGACATCGTTTACAAGACGTTCGCCAATAAACAATTTACCTTCGGAAATCTCTTCCAGGCCAGCGATCATACGAAGCGTGGTCGATTTACCGCAACCGGACGGACCTACAAGAACAAGAAACTCCTTGTCTTTAATGTCAAGGTTAAAGTCCTTAACCGAAGCAAGATCAGTACCAGCGTATTTTTTGTAAATATGTTCTAAGCGTACACCTGCCATTTGTATTTCCCCCTAAACGGATATTGTTCATCACTACTATATACATCTTATATCAGCACAGGCTATATGACTATGCACATACTTTACAAAAAACTCACTTTCTTTTCGTCACTTTGTACAATAGTAATATGATTTTCACCAATACCGCATCCCGGAACAAACGCACATCCAGTTCTGTTTCCTGTTTCAGCTTGTCCAACCGGTAAAGCAGTGTGTTTCGATGGATATATAGTTTTTTTGCCGTTTCGCTGACATTGCAGTCCAGGGAGAAGAACGTTTCCAACGTTGTCAAAATCTCCGTCTCCAGAAAAAAATCGGTCCGCTTCAGCGCCTGTTCCACAAACTTGGCCCGTTGAGCCTCAGGAATTGTATTCAGCAGTCTTTCCAAATGCAGAAGCCATGGCAGATGAATATTCGAGCCCACATGGAAAGCTCGTCCCAAATGAACAGTCTCACGCAGCAGTGCGGTCGTGGCCACTATCGAATTAGCCGGAGATATTGGCGGTGCAACCGCCAGGTGACATTCCCCCAGCCATTCGCTGGCCAGCATCTCATGCAGCCCGGATGCAATCGGTTCCAGGCTTTCTTCGACCGATTCCTCCGCCTCCTCGTCACGCTCCTCTGACTGCGCATCGCGAATCAGCGAGATAGGTCCCAGTACCAGCCATTCCTGTTCCTTTAAAGGTATCAACATCATATCCTCGGCCAAAAACGTACGCAGCAGCTTCTCCAGATCAATATAGCTTGTTCTGCCGACATCTACCTGTTCCGACACGAGAAGGAAAGGTATCATATTAGAGAACAACCGGCCTCTTGCCATTAGTCTGTCGGGTATCGATACCTGGGATTCGCTGGTTTCCAGCTGCTCCACAATCCAGGCACCCAACTCACGCGCATAACGCTCCGACTCCGTCACGCCTTCGAAATTTTTCACGTTTGAGGAACGAATCTGCGTTAATGTCCATCCAATCAGCTTCATTTCCTTATCCGAGAGCTTTGCGCGTTCTACTTCAATATAATCGACATACTCGGAATCACTGCCAAGGGCAAACCATAAAGACCCTTTGGAAACAACCATATAATCTCCAGGAGTAACCGCACCGGCCGAACAAAAAAAACTCAGAGCGCTTTCACTTTCATCGACATGCGCTTTCCATTGCTGCACAGGCAGCTGGAGTTGGCGCACCGGGCAATCGAGTATCGTTTGCAACTGCTCGATCCATTTTGCTTCACTCATCGGCTGGCCCCTATCCGTAGAACGCTCACTGCGTCCTTTTTTTAGAATATAAGAAAGTATAGATTTCAGCCTATACGTTGCTTATATTTTTGCAGGAAGAAACCTGCTGTGCAGCCAAAAGACGGCGACAGCCGTTTCTTCTTGAAAATCCAGAATATAGTTGCATCAAAGCTACAAACAACTACGGACGACAAAACATAAGACAGCTTGCTTCTGCGTCATTGTATCATACATCCCAAAGGATTTCAGCTTCATGCATAGCTGGTGGCGCCTAACAAAAAAATCCATGGACATCTAGTCCATGGATTCTGATATATACTGGTCATCATCAAAAGTGTAGAAATGGTGAGCCATGAAGGACTCGAACCTTCGACACCCTGATTAAAAGTCAGGTGCTCTACCAACTGAGCTAATGGCTCTTGCAGAATAAGGAATGGTGGAGGGCGATGGGTTCGAACCACCGAACTCGTAAGAGAGCAGATTTACAGTCTGCCGCGTTTAGCCACTTCGCTAGCCCTCCAGGTCATAAAACAAAAGCAAGCCGAACTGAAAAATGGTGGCTCGGGACGGAATCGAACCGCCGACACGAGGATTTTCAGTCCTCTGCTCTACCGACTGAGCTACCGAGCCACGTTTATTTTGGGTTCCCTAAAAGTAAAAACAAGCTCTTTACATTATTGGGATGAATGGCGGAGCTGACGGGATTCGAACCCGCGGTCTCCTGCGTGACAGGCAGGCATGTTGGGCCACTACACCACAGCTCCGTATGTAACATTCATGGTGGAGGCTGACGGGATCGAACCGCCGACCCTCTGCTTGTAAGGCAGATGCTCTCCCAGCTGAGCTAAGCCTCCATAATAGGTGTGGTAGCGGCGGAGGGAGTCGAACCCACGACCTCACGGGTATGAACCGTACGCTCTAGCCAGCTGAGCTACACCGCCACACAAAATGCCCCAAAACTGCTTGTCCTTTACAACGACTGGGGCCAGCCTGCAAAGTCAGGAACTCGACAAATGAATAATCGTCGTGTGCGTAAAAAATGGGAATGAGCCGCACTTGTCGGCTGATTATCCATCATTACACCCTGAAAACTGGATACGAACGTTTGCGAAACGTTTAGCGGTCGATTTCCTCCAGCCCTTCGGCTGACGGGTGGAACAAGACTTCTCTTGTTCCGGTGTAGGATAAGCCCTCGACCGATTAGTATTCGTCAGCTGCACATCTTGCGATGCTTCCACCTCGAAC
>NZ_JBWDNQ010000033.1:0-22747 GCF_056269285.1 Paenibacillus sp. JT31N11 | reverse complement strand
GTGAGCGTCTCCAGCGTCCGCATCGTTGCTGCCGTTTCATGCCGCCAAGTTGCAGCAAAATCCTCGATGTGTTTATACATTATCCAACAACTCCCTTTTATAATGGAATAATACCATTATATCATTGTTTGATTACAATATTTTAAGTGTATAGTAGCGCGCCCTCTAACCCATCTCCACGATGCATAAATTCAAGTTATGGCAACCTATATAATTTCTTATCCCATTTCGGCAAACGTTATATGTTCTTGTGAATAAAAACGGTCGCTGAAGCAGCCGCGGAAGATTGTCATTATCCTAATTGGCAGGAACTGTTGATAGACTAGTGTTTGATTCATCCTGGTACATAAAAAGTCCATATTCCGTCATAACAGAGGAGTGGCCCAGTTGACGAAGCATAGCAGACAGATTACCTCGGTGGTACGTACCATGATTCACAACTTGAATAATAAATTCTGAATATCTGGTGTTCAAAATTCCTGCGTAAGGATTATCCAAGACAACCTCTTTCTCAAGATCCGCATGCTCGTTAATACATGATTTGAATCTCACGGACAAATCGTCATACATAGCTTCCAGTTCCTCAAGGCTTCTAGCTTCTGCATCCGCCTCGATTTGAAAAGAAGCTTCCATAGCTTCATTCATACTTTTACCCATCAGGATGTCCAGCCACCCGCAATCAACCTTGTATATATGTGCCATGACCTTCGACACCGAAGAAAACACGCTTTGAATTTCCTGATTGTACAGGTGATGCGGAAGCTCCTTTAATCGATTAAAGATTATTTTATTTGCCCATACATGATAGTCGTAAAATCTCAAACTATGATTTGTCATTTCAATTACCTCCTTTTTTTGTAGTTTACTTATGTATTCATCTTACAATGGCAACCCTGACAACTGTATGTCAGGGTAAATTATAAAGCAGCTTCTCCACAGAAGCTGCTTTATAATTTATATCGTTCAGCTTTCTAATTCTTCATGGGCTTCCGCGCAGCGGTTCTTCATCATTGTGCTAACGTGTCCAGTTACTTTAATGACCTGGTTGTTGCGCTATCGTACCCGTTAGCCATCCATGCATCTCTTTGCTGCACCACAGAGCATGAAAGTTAATTCGTTCTTTCATAGTAGTTGAATGAAACTGTCTGATTTTCGAATCCGATCGTTACTTCCCCTTCGTGATGAAACTCAATAACAAATTTATCAGGAGAAAAAATAAAAATGTCTGAACTAACAGCCAATACATCTTCAATTACATTTATTGCTTTATGAAGTTGAGTTAGCAATACAGGGTAATTACCATAACTCCAAAGAATAAATACATCATCCTCAACTTCCCCGTACATTTTGGTAAGATGAGGAACAATTTCATTTACATTCTCTAACACAATCTTGGAGCTGACGCTCCCCCAATCTAGCCTAGACCACGGTGTGAATGGGTACGACTGTTGGAGACAGTCATATTTTTCTTCGCTTTTTCCATCCGATAATAATACCGTTCCTGCCCCTAACGCATCGATACATTCGTCAAATAATGTTCCATAATCAACGATTTGTTTCATCCTTTGTTTATTAAGTAGCTGTTCTAGTCTCCATTTTCGGCCCTTTTCCTCACTCATGTTATCACCTCACTGTGAAGAATCCGTAATAGTATGAAGTCATTTTACTGCCCACTGGCAAATGCAGCTATTGAGCTCTCGTACCCGTTAGCTCAATTACCTTTGTTAACTTGACTTAATCTAATTAGATTTATGAAGCTGTATATGAAGATAAATAAAGACCCCCAAATAATATAAGGCCCAATACTAAAAAGTCCGAGCGCTGATAAAGCTGTACAAAGAAAACCAATTGTAAGGCATATCTTCCAAAATTGTTTGTACATCAGCCACCATGTAACGAGAAATATTAGTGTGAGTGCTAAACCATACTTAATTAATATCATCGCATTATGGTATTCACTTGTATCAGAGCCGAAATTGTGAACATCAGTGAATCCGATTATTGCAAGTATAATCGAACCTGCCATTCCCACTACTATTCCCAGGATACTGATAAGCTTCATTAGTCACTCACCTTCTTCTTCATTTTAGACGGCTATACGACACATCACCTCTAAATTTCATTGTTCTAAAGTATCCGTTAGTTCAATCATCGTACACCGGTCCAGTCTCCAGACTGGACCTCGCGTGGTCCGCAGGTTCAACGAAACACGGCGACCCCGGTATGCCGTGATACGCTACCACCTTCTGGAGAACCTCATGGGGTTCTATCACGTGCGCTATTTGTCACCCGAGACAGGCTACGACCGCCGCGGCCAGGTTCGACGCCCGTGGTTCGCCAGTCCGGAACGACCACAGATTCGTGACGTAGCCGAAGCCGACACCAGCGTCGGGGTCGGCGAAACCGACCGATCCGCCGGAGCCGGGGTGACCGAACGACCCGGGCCCGACCCAGGGCATCGGCGGGCAAGCCCGCCAGAACCCGAGTGACATGTAAAAGGAGCGGTCGGCCGGAATATCCAGTCCCGGCGGAAGGCCGTGCATCCGCGTCCTATCGGTTTGGACGACCTTCATCCTCTCGACCGTCTCCGGATCTAGCAGCCGTCTGCCGTCGACCTCGCTCACCGTGGCCGCATACATCCGTGCCAGCGATCGAGCGTCTGCGTACATGTTACAGCAGGGGAACTCAGCAGCGCGCCAGGCACGCGTGTTCATATAGCCGCTGGTGGGATCCATGGCGCCGCCGAGCACGCCGGCGCGGGCTTGCACGGAGTCCGGACCCCAGACTGCGTTCATCCAGGCGATGACCGTGGCCTCTTCGAGGCCGGTGAACTCGATCATCCCGGCGGTCAACTCTTCCATCGTGAACGGAGCGGAGTACTCGATCCGTGCGACCCGTCCCTCTTGCTCCTCGGGCAGCCCGATCCAGGCTCTCAGCCCGAGCGGGTTAGCGACCTCGTCGGCGAAGAAGCGGCCAAGCGTCTTGCCAGTGATCCGGCGCACAAGCTCCCCGACCAGGAACCCGAAGGTAGCGCTGTGATAGACGTGCTCGGTGCCCGGCTCCCACTCCGGCTTCTGTGCCTCGAGTGCCCGGATGACCGGATGCCAGGCGCAGGCTTCCTCGAAGGTCAGCGGCCCGTCGACGATCGGCAGGCCGGCCTGGTGTGAAAGCAGCCAGCGCACCGGGATCTGCTCCTTGCCGGCAGCGCCGAACTCTGGCCAGTACTTGACCACCGGAGCGTCCAGATCGAGCTCGCCGCGCTGCACCAGCAGATGGGCACAGATCGCGGCAGCGCCTTTGGTCGTGGATGCGACGGCGACGATGGTGTCCTTGTTCCACGGACGGTTCACCTCGCGATCGGCGTGGCCGCCCCACAGATCGACGACGGGGCGACCATCTACGTAGACGCAGCAAGCCGCGCCGACCTCGCCGGGGTTCCCTTCAAAGTTCGCACGGAAGGCATCGGCGACTTTCCCCCAGCCATCCTCGACGTGTCCCTGCACTAGTGTTTCGCTTGTCGTGCCCACTATGCTGCACCACCTTTCACTTGCATTGCTTTGTTTTTCATATTCTTCACTCCTTATATAATAGGAACCTTTGACAAAATCCTCCGACAAACGGAGTAAACTTGAATGTTATTTTTGGTCTTTGCGTCGTTAGTGTCGGGGTTGGGCGAAAATCCACTAGGATTTCGCCGTTAACCACGACCAATGATATTGTTCAACTTCGTACGATACTTGTCCCGCCAAGTTTTCTCATCCTTCACTAGATCGTTGCAGAAAGCGGCCACGTCCTCGCCTGGAGTCGCGTGCGAAGGCACTTTCAAGTGAGTGCCGCAACGCTTACAAAGCTATCCAAGAATACATGTTTTCTTTTGGTGTTCCCTCCGACTGGAAGGACTATCTTTGTCGGCATTCTCGACCTCTTCGAGGAAGGGTTTTAAGCAAAGTACCAGAGGCAACTTTTGCTTCCAATCGGCCGCCAGGGGGCTGACAGTTGGATGTCGTGGGTTGAGGGCGGGCGTACCAGGCGCGGGCTCGGTGTTAGTCTTCGATTGCCTGATAGGCCGTGGTCCAGAAGTCGTGGATAAGCCGCGCTGAATCCAGGTTAGACATCCCGACCTGGGTGAGCAGAATTCCGGTGAGCTGGTTGTCCGGGTCGGCGTAGGTCGAGGTGCCGGTACCGCCGTCCCAGCCGAACTGGCCGATGGACGCGTAGTCGCCACGATAGGTACGCACCGCCATCCCAAAGCCCCAGCCGCCATGCTGCGATTGGCCGAACGCGTTCCTGTACATGGCGTCCCGGGAAGCTTGTTGCTCGGGCGTGAGGCGATTGGTGGTCATCAGCTCGACGGCGGTCCGGGATAAGATCCGTTCGCTCCCGTGCATCCCGTGATTCAGCAGCATCTGGAAGTAGGCGTGGTAGTCGTCGACGGTGGAGACCAACCCGCCACCGCCGCCCTGGAACGCCGGAGGCTGGCTGAGCCTTCCGCCTGCCGCCTCGTCCCACACGATGAACTCTCCGGTCTGCGGGTCGGGCCCGTACAGGGTCGGCAGCCGGTCGATCTTGCCGACGGGCACGTGGAAACCGGTGTCCTTCATTCCCAGCGGATCGAGGATGCGTTCGCGTAGGAACGTCTCCAACGACTGGCCCGTTACCCTGGCGACGAGCACGCCGACTACCTCGTTACTGAGGTCGTACTGCCACCGCTCTCCGGGCTGGTATGACAGCGGCAGCTCGCCAAGGCGGCGCATCCACTCGTCCGGCCCGGGCGCCGGCCCGGATACCACGCTGTAGTCGGTCCGCTCGAAGGTCGCGGCCCTTATCGGAGAGTCCATCAACGCGAAATCCACTCCGAGCCCGAACGTGGAGGTCAGCAGGTCCCGTACGGTGATCGGCCGCCGCGCCGGCACGGTGTCCTCCAGCGGGCCGTCGGCCCGTTTCAGCACCCGACGGTCGGCGAGTTCGGGCAGCCATGGATCTACCGGGTCATCCAGCCGCAGCCGGCACTCATCGAGCAGGACCATCGCTGCCGCCATCGTGACCGGCTTGGACGTCGATGCCATCCGGAAGATCGTGTCCCGGCGCATCGGCGCTCCACCATCATGGCGCATCGTCCCGATCGCTTCGACATGCGTCTGGCCGCCGCGGCTGACCAGGGCGACCAGCCCGGGAATCTTCCCGGACTCGACATGCCGTGCCAGCACCTCGCGCATTCTGCGCAGCCCTGTTTCGGAGAAGCCAACAACATCCTTCATATTTTCCGACGAACTAAAATCTTCTGTTGTAATCTTTTGCATTTGGTTCCCCTCTCTTTCCTTTTTTAACAGCCTATTGTTTTAAACTATAAATTCTCTTTTGTTATTCATGCTTTAAAGCCCTTTGTCAAAAAGGTGTATTCGATGCATTAAAGAGACTGAATATTGGCAATCACATGATAACTCACCTCCTCTTCTGGGTAATCAAGATCGAGATATGTCCTGCACTTAGCATAGAGCCATATGTTCATCGGACGCTTATTCTCGATTTCATCAAATTCAAAGTCACCATTATCAGACCCGCTTTTTATACACCCTCATTGCAAAGAAATAGGCTACGAGCATAATTCCAACGCACCATGCAAGCGCGATCCATATCTCATTGCCCACAGGCTGACCTGACAGCAGTGCACGGATGGCTTCCACGATTGAAGTCACCGGCTGGTTATCGGCAAAAGCGCGAACGACCTTTGGCATCGACTCGGTCGGCACAAACGCCGAGCTGATAAACGGCAGGAAGATAAGCGGATAGGAAAAGGCACTTGCACCCTCCACCGATTCTCCGGACAATCCGGCAATCGCCGCGACCCAAGTCAGAGCCAGTGTAAACAGCACGAGTATACCGGTTACGGCGAGCCATGGCAGGACTCCTGCCGACGAGCGAAAGCCCATAATGAGCGCTACGAGGATGATGACGACAAGAGAAATAACGTTGGATACCAGTGAGGTCAGTACGTGCCCCCACAGCACGGCGGAACGCGCAATCGGCATGGAGTGGAACCGCTCAATGATGCCCCGTTGCTTATCCATAAAAAGGCGGTAAGCCGTATAGGATATCCCGCTTGCAACCGCAATCAGCAGGATACCAGGCAACAGGTAGTTCACATAGTTATCCGTTCCGGTTTGAATGGCGCCGCCAAACACATAGACGAACAGCAGCATCATCGCAATCGGCGTGATGCAGACCGTGATGATGGTGTCCATGCTGCGGAAAATATGACGCATGGAACGTCCAAGCATCACGCTCATGTCGCTGAAAAAGTATTTATTCATAGTTACTTACCCTCCTTTTTACCGATGATTGCGAGGAAGATCTCCTCCAATGAAGGTTGTTTTTCCACATACTCCACTTTTGCGGGCGGGAACAGCTTTTTCAGTTCCTCAAGCGTTCCATTGGCAATAATCCTACCCTCATGCAAAATGGCAATTTTATCGGCCAGTTGTTCAGCCTCATCCAAATACTGAGTGGTCAGGAATACCGTTGTGCCACCGTTGGCAAGCTCCTTGACAATCCTCCAAGCCTCAATGCGTGCCTCGGGGTCAAGGCCTGTGGTCGGCTCGTCGAGGAAAATGAGCTGTGGTTTTCCGATCAGGCTCATGGCAATGTCGAGCCTGCGGCGCATACCGCCTGAATACGTAGACGCCTTGCGGTCGGCGGCATCTGTCAAACCGAAGCGTTTAAGCATATCGTCCGCAACCTGACGAGGATTTTTAAGGTGCCGCAGCTTGGTAATCAAAATAAGATTCTCCCGCCCGGTCAATATCTCGTCCACGGCGGCAAATTGCCCGGTCAGGCTGATCGATTGCCGCACATGGTCGGGCTTTGAAGCGACGTCAAATCCGTTTACGGTGGCGGTGCCTCGTTCCTGTTTGAGCAGCGTGGTGAGGATTCTGACAATCGTCGTCTTGCCCGCGCCGTTGGAGCCAAGCAAGGCGAAAATCTCACCTCGCTTCACTTCAAAATCCACGCCCTTTAGGACTTCTGTGTCCTTGAAAGACTTTCGGAGACCCTTCACTTCAATTGCTTTTTCCATCCCGTTTCCCCCTTTTTACTTTTTTTTATCCATCACCTTTTTCATGGCCTTGTTACCTTCTTGGTCAACAGATGCTTGATAGATGTCAGCGTAAGTTTTAGAATCTTTGATTAGATCGTCGCAGAAAGCCGCTACGTCACTGCTCGTCACTTCGAGCACGCCTTTCCCCAAGGCCGCGCCCTCTTCAAAAAGATCGATAATCCCCGAGAGCAAACCAGTACCGTCGGTCAGCTCAACAGGGCCGACCTTAAAAAGATATTTTTGAATCTCTTTATAAACAATTTGATAATCTTGCGGGAGCGCCTTGACACGCGCCACGTGCGCTCGCCACACTTTTTTGCCTTCGATGATATCTCGTATACTCATCATTTTACCCTCCTATTTACCTAATTTTTTAGCGATATTATTGTTGAGTTGCTCACGCCACTTGTCGCGAAAAGACTTTGCCCCTTCTTCGCCGGCCAACGCTGAACAGAAGCCTTTGATATCGTCACCCAAAACCTCTTGGACACTCTGACCGTCCGCCGCTGTTTCTTCGAACAGACCAAGCACACCGTCAAGAATTGGCATGAGGTTGCGACCGGAGAAATCGGAGTAGTGCCAAATGTTGGCCCAAACTTCTCCCCATGCCGCTTGATAATCAGCCGGCAGCTTTTTGACTCGCGATTCAAAAGATTTCAATTCTTTAGTCATGTCGCTGCCAGTGATCTTTTCCCAAAAATTCATGATTTTTTCTCCTTTAACTCGTCAATTTTTGATGATACGAACTCCCATTTTTCCCAGAACCTCCGCAGCTCCTCGCGTCCCGCGTCGTTGATCGCGAAGAACTTACGCGGCGGTCCCATGTCGGAGGGCTTCTTGGTGATCTCCACCAGCTTGTTTTTTTCAAGCCGGATCAGGATGGTGTACACCGTTCCCTCCACAACATCTGTAAAGCCGAGGGCGTTCAGCCGCCGCGTGATTTCGTAGCCGTAGGTTTCTTTGCGGCTTATAATTTCAAGGACACAGCCCTCAAGCGCCCCTTTGAGCATTTCCGTTAGATTTTCCAGCACAATCACCCCTTGCTATTCTGTACCACTGGTATGATGTGATACTCACTACTGCTATAAAGTAACACGTAGTAGTTTGTTTGTCAATAGCGTTTGCTCTGACACGGATTTTACATTTTCAACTATAATGCCAGTTAGCTCCATGCCCAGCAGTATATATGCACAAAATGCCTAAATTTTATGTACATGTCTATGCCCTTCGAACACGGATCAGGTATCTCAAGAATTAAATTTAGGGAAAGGGTGCAGTCACCTTATCCTTTACAAAAAAGGGTCCGCGAGATTTCGCGACCCCTTTTTGCATAGCTAGAAAAGTTCGTGATAGCTGTATCAAAGAAAAAGCAAAAAGGAGCTTTCCCGGCAGCTCCTTCATCAAATGTCTTTATTAAGCTATCGTACCCGTTAGCTTAATTAAATTGTAGCCATTTTTTGTTCTAATATTGACTCTGTCAGTGAATATTGTTGATGATGGCATTAAAAAGAGTGGTAATAAATTAAATAGGCTTTACTGATGTTTCATTTTGAAAGAAGGCTTTATTCACATAAATTGTATACAGTAATACGATAACTGACCAAACCATATTCCCAGTAAAAGGCTGTTGATTATGTGATAATGATAACGACAAACTTATTACTCCAAAAAGCACTGAATATGCAATCATAATCCAAAATCCCCATTTTCTAAGCCTCATATATCCAAAGACCATGATTAAAGATGTAAGAGCCACTAACACTCTCAATAATTGCTCAGGGGCATTTGATAATCCAAATCGTGCAGCTATACCTATCTGATTGGCATTAGCATCATAGAAAATTGAAGTAAAAAGTAAAACTATAGAACTGAAAATATAAAAATAACTAATTAAAGAAACACCTAAAGTCTTTTCATTAAGATATTCTCCTAACAAAATGATGATTTTTAGAAACTAAACTTGCTTTTAGTATCGTATTAGAAAAATTAAATCTGCCCGTTAGGTGAGCGAAGGCTGCCAGTTCGTCGGCAGCCTTTCGTCATGACGCTATCGTACCCGTTGGTTGAAGTTTGTTTGCTTATTTTTTATCCCTTATCTCACGAAGAATTTCTTCAATTCCCTCCATTTTCCTTAGCATCAAATATTGGTTTCCAATCATACCCGCTAAACCAATAACTAATATAATGATAATAAGAAATTCCATTCTCGCCCTCCTAAAATCCAATTCTTCTTATCGTGGTATTGTAACATTTATCCAACTATTCTGCCCCGTTAGTTGAGCAAAGGCAGCCGATCGTTTTGGTCGGCTGCCTCATTCTGGTCTGAATTATGCTATCGTACCCGTTAGCGTAATCATAGAGGGGCTGTAGGTCTCTGACATCCCATTGTTATTCGGTCAACACGCGCATCAAAGCTTTCGCCGGGGGTAGTCCAAACTCTTCATCCCCTCGAGCCAGAAGAACCAAACTATTGATGATCATTAGATACCAGGAAAGCAGTTCCCGGGGATTCCCTGCCGAAAACTCACCAGCTTCCTGCCCTTTCACGAAAATCGGCAGAAGCTGCTCGATTAAAGCATTTCCGGAATGTAGCTTCAAAATCTGCGAAGCCTTCTCCGGAATATTCTCTGTCTGACGCGCCTGCTGAATGAACATAAAGGCGTATTTGTTGTTCTCGTCCAGCATGTCTCGGGTCAATACGCTAACCTGTTCGTAAGGTGTGCCTGGCAACAGATGAATGGATTGAATCGCTTCGCTCGCTTCATCCATCAATTCCATCACGAGTTCGGTGAACAATTCGTCCTTGGAAGAGAAATAGCGATAGATCAATCCTTCGCTAATCCCGGCTTCTGCAGCGATCAAGCTCGTTTTGGTGCCACTGAAGCTGTGACGGGCGAATAGCTTAAGCGCCGATTGCTTGATCTGCTCCCGGCGGTCATCGCGAATTTTTTCCAGCTGTCGCTTGTTTAAAGGTGACAAAGGTCTCATACTCCGTTCTTTTAGAGAATTTTGCTTTTTAATTATAGCTCAAAGTTCAAGATTGCACCTGACGGCAGATCCTATGATGTGACTGCCATCGGACGCACCCGCTTGTTCAATTCATTGAGAAATTGTTCCGGACGAGAGAAGCATGCGAGGTGGCCAGCATTTCGAATGAGCGCAAATTCTTTATGAGGAGCTTCGATTTCTTCGAAAAACGCTTTTGCCGCAGCAACCGGGGTGATGATATCGGAGTCCCCTTGAAAAATAAAGAAAGGCAATTCAAACCTTTTCCCGAGCTTGCCGTGATCGAAGGTAACCATCTCCCGGAACAAGTGCTCAAGCGAGAAACTCATCCCTTTGAAAACATCAATAATATCCCGGAAATTGTGATCCGGAGAGGCGAGTAGAGCTGGCAGGACAAGGTCCATAACAAAGTTTGGAACATTCTGCGGGACCTTTACAATAAAACGATTTCGTTTATCAAAATCTGGAAGTGCCCAACGGGAAGGATCTGACCCCATCCGTTCCAACAAGTGGACGCCTTTTTCCATTCCCGCGGCACGCATGGCCTCCAAGGCAAGGTTTTGTGCAAGGTGTTTAGGGTCTGGTGCATTCTGATCCGTTCCAACATAAGCATGAAACAAGTCGGGGCAGCGTGCCGCCATTAGGATAGCCGGCAGGCTCCCGGCGGAACTTCCGATGAGAACCACTTTGTCCTGACCGAGCTCTCGACACACATGCTCTGCAACTTCGATCCCGTCTTCAGCGATCCGTTCGAAAGAAATCGTTCCGCAGCCGTTTTTTCCGTTGCGGCGGAGCGTCTTGCCTGCGCCTCGCTGATCCCAATGAACAATTGTATAGTATTTCTCCCAAGGGCGCAGAATGGGGTGAAAAATTGAGTACGTCGATCCGGGCCCTCCGTGAACGAACAGTAGAACGGGATTGTCACGCGTTTCACCGCGAATCGTCACCCATTGATCGATGCCCCCGATTTTCATATAATAACCTTCGGCGATGCCGTTCGGCGATTGCATACGGAGGATGCGGGCATTCTTGCGTTGGTTTCTTTTTCTCATCAGCAAATCAGGCAGAATATTAGTCTTGGCCATGATGGACACCCCTTATTTTATGAGTGAGTTATTTACTCATCCAAAAATAACATCTTTTTTAGAACCTGTCAAACGATATTACTATTACGGTAATCTGCCCGTTAGTTGAGTGAAGGACTGTCACGTGGTAACCCCTTCAGTGTTCAACTATCGTACACGTTAGTTTAATCTCATTTACTTTTGACGACATTTTCATCAATTAAGAATCCATTAAAAAAGGGCTTTAATAAGTCAATGATATCATCCGTCATATTATAATAAACGCCATTAATTTACATATCTTGATTTGGGCCAAACGTCAAACCAATGATCTCTTTGTTATCGTATAATTGAAAACTTCCGCTACCAGCCCATGGATTTGGCACGGTCTTATTGTATTGGGTTGTTCTCAGTGACTGGATAAAATGATTAATTCCTGTCTTGTTCTCTGTCTCATAGAGCAAGCCGTTTCCCCCGTGTCAATATTCAATCTTTAAGACATCACCTGGTGCAATATCATCAAACCTAAGCGAACCCCCTGGAAGTATAAACTTGTACAGTAACACCATGCCAACCGCAAGAACCAAAATAACACTTGCTAATGCGTATTTCATATTAAGGGCGGCTTAAAACAATTTGTGAGTAATTTTCTTTCATTTACGTATTTGTTTAAAAGAAATACCCCAACCGAAGATGGGGGCAGAATACAGGAGCGTGAATATGTATTGAGATGTAGAAATCACTTTTTTTGTCTTTATTCAGGGTACAGATATAATCAAAATCGGCTCGCCTACTTTAAATTACCAAAATCATCCACAAAGATAAGCCACCCACGACTGCGAGAGCAATTCGCGTAGTCAAAATACGTACTTCAAAGTTGGTCTTCTTGGAGGGTTCTGGATACGCTATAACGTAAATCCCTTTCAGCAAGGCAAGCCACGCTATTAAGGTAATAAATCCCTGCCAATTCAAAGCCCAGATATTATGAAGAATAACCGTTCCTAGACCTAAGAAAATGGACAAAAAGCCATACATAATTCCAAAACCTCGGTCCTCGACCACCAGCCGTTTCAATTCACGTAGAACCGAAGGGCGGACAAACAAAATAGCAGAAATAATTACGGTCATCCAACTCCAAAATAACTCTACGAAAGTCGCGATTGCCATGCCATTCATTCCCTTCATTTGGATTGGTTTTTTATTTATAGAAACTTTTTTTCAATATCGCTAGATAGGCATCCATTTTCGCCAAGATCTTGTCATAGTGAAAATCGTTTAAAGAAAGTACCTTTGCTTTTTCCCGCTCTTTGGCAGAAATACCTTCCAAAGTCCAATTCATAATATTAAGGGCTTTACTGACATCGACATCCTCCCTAAACAAGGAGGTGTCTATATTTTCATATAATTTACTATAACCTTTTGCCATAAATTCGTTATTTCTATTCTGTAATTCATGCTTCACTTCATCTGAGTCTTCCTGAAATATGGCATGTATGAAGTCGAACAAGTCTGGGTGCTTGGCAACAAGCGAAAATTCGACTTGCATAATCTGACGTAATCTTTGCACGATGTCCCGTTCACTTACATTAATCTTCCCGAAAAATTCATTTCCGATAATTTCAAGAGAGTGATCATACATAAATAAAAACAGATCTTTCTTATTGCCGAAATAATGAAATAACAGACCTTTGGAAATTTCCGCTTCTTTAACCATCTCATTTGTAGAAGCTTTGTTATATCCCTTGTGAGCAAACTCCTTGATCGCGGCATTGACAATGCGTGATTGCTTTTCAGGCTCAAGAGTTAGAAATTTTTGAAGCATACTCCACCTTCTTTCTATCACAAATTATTGACCAGAGTGGTCAATGCTATGGTAGCACAATTGACCACTCTGGTCAATACCTTGAGATCCGTTCTCTTCCTTGCGATAAATCCAGCCATTATTTACGGTACGATTTACCACAAATAATCTGAGAAGTTAGGTGTCATATGCTTAAGGCGGCAAACTCCACTTTACTACAGTTGCTTATTAAACTAATCTGCCCTTCGCAATACGTCATAGTGTCTTCTTTTTTTTAAAAAAAAGCCCTCAAGTGTGAGGACTTTAGCAGTTTAGCCATCTAGACCTCATCTTGGCTGCCTTTGTACAATCTCTCAGGTTTCTTCCCTCGACTTGTATCCTTCGGAAGCGAACACTTCTGAATATGAGTTCACTTTACTCGCCCCTATGCCGTCCTTCCAACTCTTTGGCCAAAGCCAACTCACTGTCTTGGTAACTTTCCCAAGCTCAAAAGAATGCTGCCCGTTAGCGCAGTGAAGGGCTGCCGCGCGGCAGCCCTTCAGCATTGAGCAATCGTACCCGTTCTTAAATGAAGAAAAAGAGGAACTGCCAAAAGGCATGCTCCTCCACTATCGTACCCGTTAGCTTAACCTATGGGTACCCAATTTAACGGAAAACTGATGCGGAGCTCCCGGTAGCCCTCTAAATGCCAGAATTCCTTGGTTGATTAAGATCCAGATTCTATAGGTTAGAAACGAATATCCTACGATTTGTTGCGATATTTTATAAAACCCTATTAGGACACTTCCTGCTTTAATAAATCCATTCTCATCTTGTTTGTGTTCCAGTTCTATCACCGACCTTACAATCACTGCATCTAGGGCACTCTCATCACTGCCTCTAACTGTACCTTCTTCCCACAAACGAAGCACATGATCTTGCCCTGTGAGCATAAGCCATTCTGATTCGTACCTTCTTCTTTGGTCTTGTTTAAGAGGAATGCCTTCATAATAATTTCTAACGATTGCCTGGTAATGTTCTCGGTCGATTAAACCACTCGCGTATGGAGTAATCTCATCTACGTTTTGCATTCTTGTAGCGTTAAATTGCTCCGTCACATTTACAACATTAATCGGCTGTTCTCTTTCTCTTAACAAATGCACTGCGAAACGTAAGCCTGTTTGATCATGGGGATTGTCCGCGTACCAAATGACGATATGCTTATTTTCTGGAATGCTTCTTATTGCTGTTATCATATTCTCAAGCTTATGTTCTTGGTTCGACTGTTGATTATAAGAGTAATCACTATCGTGTTCCATCATCCAAAGAAACCTTTTCTCCTGTCCAGTTGTTGTATCCAAGTCAGATATTGGCCCGACTGAAAACACATCATTAAATGCCAAAACCTGGCACACTTCCCGTTTCCCGACTTTATGGAGAGATAGTAATAGCGATCCTTCATCAGAGAGGCTAAACACAATATGGACGTAACGTTGGAGCGCATCTATCTGCAATTTTTGGTTACGCTTCGCATCTATTTGTCCTTGAAGCAGGTTAATAACTCCCTCTGCTAACTTTTTTTCTTCAATTCCACCGTCTTGATGATAACGATCTACTGTAGCTAAAAAATTATAAAATAACTGCCGTAATTCATTTTCACTCAGTTGGTAAGGCAGACTTTTGTAGAACTCGTCCATGTGATATCCTCCTTATGGGACCATCCCGCCTCTCATAATACCACAGAACCGCCGCTCGATCCCGCGGCAGCCACATTAAGCTATCGTAATCCGTTAGCTTAATAAACTCTACTACTCAATCCGTATTAAAATTATGCTACTCCGATTTTTCAAAGGTTGTTTTAATTGTTTATACCCGTGCCCGCGTCGTTCAATATTGATTTCATTATATTGGTAATTCATTTCTATGTAACTTTGGGCTCTACAATTTCCAGCTTTTGATTTCGAATTTGAAACACCTGATCACATAGCAGATCGATATCCTCCTGATTATGGCTTGTTAGGATGATGGTCTTCCCGTCTTGCTTGTAATTTAGAAGCAACTCGCGAATATTCTTTACACTCGTCAGCTTCGCCAAGGACGAATTTGGCATCAAACTCGTTGACCATATTCAGCAAATCGGAGCGAATCTGCGGATCGAGATTAAGGACGGCTTCATAATTCGTATTGGCAGGCAGCTTCACGGCGCGTGCGTCCATATCCATCTGCCACTTGTCGGAATCGCCCGGCACCGTATTCTGACTTTCCAGCACGCCATCGGCTCTTGTGCCGATCCATGTGCCCTTTCTTTCATGACTTTATTGAGTTGATCGATTTCACTTGTATTCATTTTAAACGCCACCTTTGGGGTTATCATACTCGTTATTTACCCAATTCGCGGCTTGGTAAGTTTTTCATGTACGTTTTATATAGAAGCCTATACAGATTCTTCTGAAGCCAATAATTTGCAGTATCAATACGGGATATTTATTAATTTTGACATGGACACATATAGAAATCATGAGATGATTTTATTTCAAAATGGAAGTAGAGTTCAAGATTTATAAGGAATTATATCTTCACCTGAGTGTTCTATCTCCTATTAACTTGATTTCATAGCCTCATTTTTCTCTTAAATTTTAATATCTGACTATCATATTTTGGAAAACCATCGCCATTTTAGCTTAGGGCCGTGACAAATACCATCTAACCTCATGGGGTTAGACGGTATTTATGTCCCAAGCGCTAGGCACTGTCTGCGATGAAAGCAGCCGGTCTGTCAAATCTTCATCTTAACGAAGCAACTCATCTGCGGCTCCCAAACGTTTCCGATATAGAATCCTTATCGATAGAGTGGCTGCAAGAAGTGTTAAAAAGCACAGCAGCAGCGTCATGCCGTATATGGTTGTATCGGGCATCCAATCAAAAATGAAGCTCCACCCCGCATTTGGAAATATAAAGATTGGAAAAATGACAATCACATAGCAGACCACTGCGAGCAGCAAGAGGGTTATGGCAGCCGTCAGAACCGAAAGTGGTCTGGCTTTGTAATGTCTGCGCCCTGAACGAATTGCCTTTATCGCATTAGTTAAAGGCCAAAGCATAAGGAGACTGAGTGCTCCCATGGCAAGGATGAGAGTGGAGCTGACCAGATCGGTTGTGACATAAACATCCGAGTAACCCGTTGCCGGTTCATGTCCCTGCAGCAGTGACATCACTTCTTCGCCAATAGCAGTCGTATAGCCGGAGTTCAAGTTCGCCAATACAACAACACCGGTCTTGCTACCGGGCTCCATCACGATATACGAAGAATAGTTCTCTAAATTACCGCCATGCTGAATTTGATTGGTCTTGGGATCGAACTCCCAGCCTCCATCGTAGTGAAACGGACTGGTCTTGCTTGGGTGAACGAAATGAAGGTCGCTTGCTTGTGTGATACCCAGATTGAACTTCAACCATTTTTCCATATCATTTCCATTTGAGATGATGAACCCCGATGGAGATTGACTAAGGCTAAGCGGAACAAAATACGGCCTTGCCCCATAAAAAGAAGGCTTATATCCCGCCGCCATCTGCTTGGGCAGCTGCCCTCCGCGGACGCTCGTGTTGGTTAACTGCAAAGGCTTGAAAACATGTTCGTTCATGTAATCCGCGTAAGTCTGACCTGAAACTTGCTCTATAATGAGGCCTAAAATGTTGAAATTCACATTGGAATACGCATAGCTCTTGCCTGGAGCAGTCTTCAAAGAGCTGCCGACCAAGCTTTTTACCCCTTGCTCCAAAGCATTCTGATCAGCAGAAGCCGGAATATCGATGAACGATTCCGTCCCGAATCCGCTGGAGTGCTCCATTAATTGTTGGAGTGTAATGTCGACCGGAGCGTTGTTGTATGAGACATGAAACCACGGCAAGTAGAAAGGGACAGGCTTGTTTAGTTCAATCAAACCCTTTTCTGATAAATCCGTGATCGCCAAACCCGTGAATGACTTCGATAACGAGCCGAGCTGAAAGGCTGTATCGGCGGTTACCCCCGTCCCGGAGTGCTTGTCTGCATACCCGAACCCTTCTTTGAGAATGGTCTGGCCCTCCTTCACAATTACCAGAGATACTCCGGGAATCTTTCCCTTATTCATATACTCATGAACGATCTGCCCGATATGCTGTTCGTTATCCCCTGAAATTCCAAGCAAATCCCCCTGATCCCCATCTGCGTATGCGTTAGCTGCAAAAATACTCATTAAAATGACTGTCAAAAGGATTATCCGTTTGTACATGCTGATCGCCTCCGTTTTTTTCTGCTCTAAATGTATCAAAATCAGACAGAAAGCAAATCTGCAGTACGATAGATTTCGGGCAGCAAAAAACACATGCGAGCGCATGTGTTTTCTACCTTTTTTCATATCGTATGCACAAAGTCATGCCTAGAAAATGGCGATTCCCTGCTTAACCGCAAAAATGGCAACCTGGGTCCGGTCGCGCAAATCGAGCTTGGTTATGACATTGGATACATGATTCTTGACCGTTCCTTCCGTAATGACCAGTTCAGCAGCAATTTCTTTATTATTCAAACCGCGCCCCAGCAGCTGCAATACCTCTCTTTCACGGTCCGAAAGGTGATTCAACAGCAATATACGCGGGTCTATGCTCGGAATACCAGGAGTATTGTGAGCCTCGAGCTTCTTCCAGGCATCGAGAATCCGGGTCGTTATATTGGGCTGAAGCACCATTCCACCGGCTTGAATGGTGTGGATGGCGCTTATGATCGTCTCGGACGGCATGTCTTTCAATAGATAGCCGTTTGCGCCCTGCTCCAGAGCCATAATGATGAGTTCAATATCCTCAAATGTCGTCAGTATCAGCACTTTTACGTCCGGCAGATTCCGGCGGATGAGCCGGGTTCCCTCCACCCCATCCACAACGGGCATGCGGATATCCATCAGGACAACATCCGGTTTATGCTCTGCGGCCATCTCGTAAGCTTCTTTTCCATCTGCTGCAATACCGACGACCTCTATATCTTTTTCCAAACCTATAATAGTAGAAAGTCCTTCACGCATCAGTCTCTGATCATCTGCAATCAATATCCGAATCATTCCTGTTTCCTCCTGCTTAAGCGGTTTGTTGAGCCAGCGGGAACGACACCCTGATTTCAAAGCCGTTCTCTTGACCGGAATCCATACGTATCGTCCCTCCATGCTCTTGTACACGCTCCCTCATGTTGAGCAGTCCAAATCCTGGCGTGAATGGTGCATTTCCCGATCCGTTATCGCTTATGGTCATGTCGATTCGCCGGTCGGAGCTTCGCAGCGTCACCCATGCTTGCAAAGCGGCGCCATGCTTCTGCGCATTCGTTAATGATTCCTGCACGATTCGAATGATAGTGAGATGCAGAGAGTCCGATACAGGTGGAGATTCCAGATCCACTTCAACGAAAATTTGCATGCCGGTCATCTCCGCGAATTGTCCGGCCAGCTTCTCAAGGGATTCTTTGATGGTCAGCCGGCTGTCCTCTTCGCGGATGCTCCGCACCGAGAGCCTGACTTCACGTAGGGCGGAGCGGACCAGTTCTTCACACTGCAGCAAGCTCTCCCGTCCCTTTGCCAAATCGGTATCCTGCACTTTGCGGACGACCTCCAGCTGTATGAGAAGAGCAGTCAAATTATGGCCGACCGTATCGTGGATTTCCCTTGCAATCCGGACCCTTTCGCGGTTAACGGACAATTCTTCTACTTGAAGGGCATATTCATTCAGCTGTTTATAGGATCCTTCTAATTCTGCGTGCAAGCGTACCGTCTGCATCCTGGACTGCTTGTAATAACGGATCAAAGATCCGACCAGGCAGGCGAAGACAACGAAGGATCCGTTTACAAAATAATAAGCGCCTTCGACTTGACTGTACTGATGCAGCTGAATCAGGATTAACGTCACAATGTTAGCCGCAAAGAAGAGGTACCAGATGATCGTGGCTACCCGGGATTGCACAAATATGAAAAAGTATAAACCGGATAATCCCATAAACAGAAGGTCGGGAGACTCCTGATTCAGAAAAACATAACTGTAAGAGGTTGTTACTGCGATATCTACGGCCAGCACAATTAATATTTTCCAGGTTGTGCCCAAATAGAAATAGAGAAAGTGATTGGCGACAAATATAATCATGCTTCCAATAATGAAGACTTTTATCCACCAGGCCAGCGGGTCCTGAATAAACCAATACATCAGACTAAGGATCAGAAAAAAGCTTAGCCTGACAATAGACAACAGTCTGTAACTGGATGGATTGTCCAATAGCTCCGCTGCCGGACTGGTTATCATGCTGCTTCACCTCACGAATAGAGATATACCTTCTTCTTATCAACTGTTCTATGTTATCACGGTTGAAATATTTGCACCAACGAAGTTTCATGCTATATTAGTATTAATATTAAGATAGCTAAGTACATTTTATCACTCAGCGAAGGGCTGCCACGCGGCAGCCCTTCGGCATTGTGCTATCGTACCCATTAGCTTAACTAACGATGTGCGTTGTCTGCTAACCTTGCCCAATAAATCCCTTTGTCATAAAGTTTGACGCCAAAGAGTCGGATTAGAGTAAAGATCAAAAAACCTACCAAAATCCCCGTCATATTGGTCATCACATCCACAACATCCGTGATACCTAGACGAAAAACATATTGAGAGAACTCAATCAGCAGGACCAAAGCCAATCCCGCGAACATTGTCCGCCAGAAACCTCTCAACAGCAGATAAAGCATCCAACCAATAGGAATAAAAATCAGGATATTGGCCAAAGTTTCTGCATTAGAATTCCAGAAGACCGCCCGCCACTGCAGATTAACCCCGGCAATGCCATCACCGTAAGTCTTGAAAAGAATAAAAATCATGCTACTTAGAAAATACACGATGCCTTCCAACCAAACAAACCATTTGTAAAAACGCCCACGGCAAAGCTGGTAAATATTAGCCACAAAAACCAGATTAGTCATAAGAAAAAGAGCCGTGGCTGGCCAGATACTATCAAAAGCAGCCACTCCAAACATGAGCCTGAGCAATAGCGCCCAAAGCCCCCATAAAACCATAGATAGGCGCCTAAAAATGGAAGAAAAAGAATAGTTGTCAAAATAAGTGCTGTTTTTTTAGTCATATCTTATTCTATGATATTTGACGCTGCACATACAATAAGGCACTTTGCTACTTGCCTTCAACAAAACAGCAGCCGATTATGTGCCGGCTGCTGTCGTGTTGCTTTAAACTATCGTACCCGTTAGCTTAAAGAAGTCGCTTTAATGTTGGCACTTAGTCTATTGGTTTTTTATTTCGTATTAATCGTTGCTATCTTCTTTTCATTATCCCAACTAACTGTTGCCCCTACAGCTTCACTTATGAATCTAAGATTCACATAAACAGATCCTTCAGGAGAGTCAAACGGAGTTTGAGTTAAAGTATATTCCTTTTCATTGAAAGTTGCTTTAAAGCTCCCCAGAGTCATTTTAATTGTTAGATCATCTTCTGTTGCCGTGATATTCTTTGTTTTTGGATCCCAATTAACATTCATCTTTAAAGTTTCAAATAGTTGACGGAATGGCACCATCGTATTTCCATTTATCACAATCGGTTTTGCATCAAAGCTAAGGGGTTGCCCATCTAATATAACGGAACCGTTAACAGGAGGTGTTGCTGCATTAGCGTTAGAAATTGAAAAACATGCAACAGCCGCCGTGATAACAAAAATTTTGATAAATAATTTTGATTTCAAAATTCATCCTCCAATTTGTGCTTATGTGGTTATATAGATCAATAAAATTGACGTTCCTATGCCCTAAATTGTTGCATTTTTTAAAAAACAAATTCCGTTTGCTTCATTGAATTTCATTAATAATCGGATGATTGTATGAAGTTAACCTGCCTATTAGCACGGAATAGGAAGCTGGTTATTTCGACTACCTCAATGTGATTTGTATTGAACTATCGTACCCGTTAGCTCAATCACTAATTGACTTCGCTCTTTCGATCATCATTTCCTTAGTTAATTCTCCACTGTCCATTTCAATGTATGTACCATCCTGTATCCACCGTAAATATCCTCCAAGTTCATGATTAACCCAAGGTAAAAATCTCGCTTCGATTCCGTCTATGCTAACTTTTTCTCCGCTTACATCAAATTTAAAATCCTCAACTAAAGTTCTTTCACTACTGGTCTGATTAGCAACATTAATGGTGATTTCAACTCGCTTGATTTTGTAACCAACTGCCTTATGCTCTTCTAGTCCAAATACGTATATTTGTCCTGATTCATCGAAATAATGGAGTCTAACTTTAGATATTGGCTGATTAGGAGCAATTGGATACGGTTCTTTTATTTCTAACCGGTTTCCCTCCTCAAACGTTTTATGAGGGATAAGTAATCTGAAATCCGTATTGTTTTTCAGCTTGTCCAGACTAACATGCGATAAATCAGTAATAGCATCAACGGATGCATTTGGATCTTTCTCTAGTCGCTGTAGCCAATCGAATAACTCTGGTGATTTCGCTTGAATTCTGGTCGCACCAAAATAAATAACTATCTCATCCGTTATAGGGCTGCTTTGTGAGAAACCCCTCCCGTCGTCAAATGTTGTATGAACCCATTTATGAGCAATTGAAACACTTAGTAACTTCCCTTCATTCATTATTATTTTAATAACCGTTGGATACTTACCAAATTCGGCTTCACCATTGATTACTTTTGAAGAGTTAACCAATCTAACCACAGTTGTAATCATTGTTTTTCCGAGTTTACTCGTCTTATTATACAAAGGAGAATCCGATGCTCCTGGGAAGTTTCGAATAACCTGCATTGATGTAAAATCATCAACCTGTAGTAATTGATTTGTTGATGAGCTCCATGCGGTCAAGAAAATGATGGACACAATAACTAAACATATATGTTTACTAGATCTCATTTCTTTGCCTCATTTCAATTTTTAGGTTATTCTCTCCAACAAACCTTGAAGCATCCTGCCCGTTACTTCAATAAACGAAAGAGGCGCTGCCGCGCGGCAAGCTCATCACTAACGTGCCCAGTTACTTCAACGAAGAGGAGCTGTATCTGCGTGACAATCTCCTCCGATCGTACCCCTTTAACACATCTTCTTACTTAATTATGTGTTGCCAGTTAGGTAGTAGTTTGTAATCCTCAATATGATCATAATTTATAACTTCAACCTTTCCTTTATTATCTATTTGAAATTCAATCGTGTCCTTGCCAACGCTAAGATGTGGACCAACATAAGGGATCAGTGTTACGTTCACATCAATATGTGAAGTGAACGTTTCGAATTCAACACGATTACCACCAAGATAAGGAGCAAATGTTGGAGATACTGTAAGCTTGTTTCTGTAGTATTTATTTATTTCTTCTTGAATTTTTGGGGCCAAAACAGTAAGGATCGTCCGCTGACATGGATCGTCAAGCTGGGTCTCACACCTCATGGTTTGAGTCATCATTGTATTTCCCATCAAACCAATCATTAGAAACAGGCTAAGAAATGCCTTACATATAACCATTAAATCACCTCATCTCGTATTGTTTTACTTATTATTTCCAAGCAGTGGGACTTTATGAAAGAGCAACCATAAGCCCCTAAAGACTGAGTTTGTGAAGAAGTAAAAAGGAGCTGCCAATGGCAACTCCTTTTACTAAATATCTTTTATTAGAACTCCCTCGGTACGATTAAGTTTTCTCACGAATGCTCGCTTATTCGCAGGATTTCACCCTTGTTAGACATGTATGAAGGTCGTTCGGGTGACCAATTCATAGACCTGGAC
>NZ_JBWDNQ010000012.1:0-221682 GCF_056269285.1 Paenibacillus sp. JT31N11 | reverse complement strand
GTCCGCCGCTAACCCCGTTGAAAGCAAGCTTTCAACGAAATCCGCTCGACTTGCATGTATTAGGCACGCCGCCAGCGTTCGTCCTGAGCCAGGATCAAACTCTCCATAAAATGACTCATTACGTACTAGTATTGCTATTCTTTCACTTAAAAAAGTGAAAGGGCAGATCGCTCGTTGTTCAGTTTTCAAAGAACAAATTCTATCTTGCTGCCTGCCGTTTTAGCGGCCGGAATAAGAATATACCATGGCCCAGAAATATATGCAACCCCTTTTTTCAATAAATTGAAATTTTCATTAAAATTCCTTCTTTCCACAGTTGCCTGCGGAATAAGAAATTCCATGGGAATGGCTATTATGACAAGAAGCTGTAGACGAAAAGGTCGCCATGTATTTGCACAGGACCGAATCGTATGAGCTTATATATCAGATTCAGGGCAAGAGATAGGAGCAGGCGTTCACCACTGTCACGAATCCTCTTCTATTATAGACAGGTATAGACAGGCCAGATGCTGCCGGATATAGATGGAATTTTACCTAGCAGCTTTCCGCTTATGAAGAAGCATTAGCTGGTATCTACTTTTATGGAAAAATAGAGTGTCGTCCCCTGCTCTTCCGAAATATCGACCCATATGCGGCCATTCATCATCTCCACCAATCGTCTGGAAATAACCCATTCTAGTCCCAGTGCTGCCTGATCGGTGCCTCGATGTGAAAAGCTCAGTGCTGCGAAATTATGCATCAGCAGCTCTATTTTCTCAGTTGGAATCCGGGTATGTGTTCCTCCTACCCTAATAAGCAGTTCCATCTCATGCTCGCTAACGTTTGACTCACCGGGTTCGATCGATAGTGAGATTATGCCCTTGGTCGTATATTTAAGCGCATTTCCCACCGCCATGACCAGGATCTGGCAGATCCGCGCCTGATCCCCGAAAAGGGCAGCAGGCATGTGCGGGCTAATTCTGCTCTCCAACCTTATCCCGTTGCCCGTCAATTGACCGGCAAACCTGTCCATAATGTCATCGACACAGCCATACAGGTCGAAAGGAAGATGGTCCAGCAGCATGGTACCTGCTTCGATCTCCGCAAGATCCACCACATCGTTCAGAAAGACCATCAGCTCTTCGCCGCCGAGTTGAACGATTCTGGCATAATCCTGCTGCTCTTCCGACAGATCCGTATCCTGCAGGAGGCTGGTCATTCCGATCACTCCATTCAGGGGCGTGCGGATGCCATGGCTGATCATTTTCAGGTAAAGGCTTTTTTCCGCATTTGCCTGTTCAACGCTTTCCCGTGCCCTCGCTGCCAGTTCCTTCATTAGCTGCAATTCTCCCTGCAAGAGATCCCATTCCACAGCATAGCCAATCAACGCGGACATGGAGCTTAACAGCACTGCATCCTTGTCATCAAAAACACGGGAGGAGCTGTCGTCCAATGCGCACAACGTGCCGAATATGCGGCCGTCGCCGAGTGTAACAGGCACACCTATGAAGGAGCAGTTCTTCAGCGCAGTAGTCAACGGCTTGGCGGACGTCAAGTGATGCTCAGATACATTCCCGATTATCAGTGCCTCCATGCTCCCTTCTATAAGAAGCGAGCAATAGGAGTGCTCATAAGGCAGAATTACACCTTCATCCAGCAGAGCTTCCTTGCGGTTGTGGACTTTCAGCATGATCGTCGATACCTTGTCGCTTGCCGCCAAGTAAAACGTGCTTGCCTGGAGTAATTGATTCATGGTCCTCCATACTTGTTCTACTGTCTCATCCAGTCCACGATAATCCAATTCGTCACCTGCCTTCTTTAATGTTGGCCGAAGCACAAAAAAAAGCCAAAGAAAGCGATCCCGCTTTTCTTTGGCTCCTGACTAGCGTATATGAAAAATATATCTTGTCAATTTGACCACGTATTTAATTTTTAAATGTATACACAAGAATGCTTTTGTCCCTCTCAAATTTCCAATCGAGGAACAAGCCTTCAACGGTTTTCCCGAGAATTTGCTTCATATCCACGTCATGGGCAAAGTGATGCTTCTCCAGTACGCGTTTGGATATCCGAAGCGTTGCTTCATAACCTAAATCCAGCAGCTGCTTCTCGATCTTGATCAGCAATCCATAGCGGATGATGATCAGCGTCCGGGAATTCGTCCAGTAAGAATGGATGCGGTCCGGAATTTTCTCGCAAATTTGGGTTATATGCCCCACTCTTTCATGAATTGCATCTTTGCCTTCGTAGCTGTCATCTTCATTATTTTTTTCACCGGAAAACAATCCCACCATAATTCCCGAGTGATGCTCCAAATCCCAGTCATAAAAAAAATCCTCAATTTCCCGATGAAGCGTGACCTTAATATATTCATTCAAATCGGGGATTATCGAATCCATTACCAGCTTGCGCGTGTCCCGAAAGGCCTCTTCCTTCTGCTGATGAAGCATCAGCTTCTCGACCGGTCCGATAAAATTGCGAAGATGCATGGTAATGCACCGTGAATCATAAGAGATATGGATGGATTCCGGTCCTTTGCCAAAGCGATCCCGCAGCAGCTTGCTGATAAAACTTGATAATTGGCTTGATATCTCTTTTTCTTCCAAGAATACCCGTCCTTTAGCTCCAGACTTATGCCCCGTGCCATCATTCAGTATACATCATTAATGGGCTGACAACCAGATCCGTCATTTTGGCCCTGTCCGGATATCTGTTCCGCGCGAGCGTTCATGGCAGATTCTTTGTTTCTACTAAAAATTGATAGGTTCACGTTTTTAAATTTGGAAGTTACGGCTTGACACTATCCCATATCCCCTTGTCCCTGTAACCAAATAAGGGAAAACTGAATAAACTGAAGGATCGTGCAAGCATCTTACAGCCAGCTTCACCAGATTGGAAGTTTCATATGAAAAAGAACTAATCATAGAAAGGAGACTTCATTTGAGCAAAGTTTCAGTTATCATGACAAGCTATAACAAACCGGCCTTTGTCGGAAAAGCCATCGAAGGCATTCTTGGTCAGTCCCACGCGGATTTCGAACTCCTTTTAATGGATGACAATTCAAATGAGGAAACCGATCAGGTCATCGCAGCTTATCTGCAGGACAACCGGATCCGCTATGTTAAAAGTCAAACAAAAGATATTGCCGAAAGGGCGGCTACCATCCGGTATGCTTCTCTTATCAATCAGGCAATTGACCTGTCAACCGGAGATTATATCACGTATATTACGGATGATAATGTTTATCGTCCGCAGAGACTTGAGAAAATGACAGCTTTCCTGAGCGAGAATCCCGAAGCGAACATCGTCTACTCCTCATCCATTACCAATCATATTAAAGATGACGGCACAATCACCAAATCGGTGTTCCGGCCTGCCGGGCGTCTGACCTGGCTCGCTCCCTGTGCGGTGGATCATTGCTCCATTATGCACCGCAGCTCCATCCTGTCCAGGATTTATGAACGCTGGGGCTCCTATTGGGATGAGAATCCTGAATATTACCGGATTGGCGATGCCAGATTTTTTTGGAGATTGAATCATTATTGGCCTTTTCATCCTTTGGATGAAGTGCTGGACGACAACTATATGACGGAGGGATCCTTTCACAGCCAGTTGTTCTCCAGGGAAAAATCGCAATTTATTCAGCTTCTCCCCCAGCAGTTAGACTGCAGGGAGCTGCGTGAGTCGCTCAGGCAGCAGCAGTCAGGAAAAATCGGATGAGCATCTATCTGCGTCATTATTGGGCATTGTTCAACGAATTCATCGAAGCCTTTGAGAGCATCAGATATAAGCATATCCCTTTGGGACTGTTATCCAATTTCTATCAATATTTGAGCGATGACATCAAAAGGTCAATGAGTGAAGCACAGTTTCAGGCCGTTTTGAAAAATCCCGTTACCGACGACCAGGAAATTCAGCCTCTATTTGACCGGTATATAACGCCATTCGTAAAACAGAAAACTCCCTGTGAAGGCGGGAAAATTCTCGTGAACGGAACGTATCACCGTTTTCAGCCCAGCGTTTTTCTGGAGCGCTTTGACCCGCAAACCACCATGCTGTTATCCCGCGGCAAACCCTATCTGGGAATTCCGGTTGTTACCTTGAGTCATTATGAAACGGATGTGTCCGATACAGTGCGGGAATTAACGGAGGATTGCGCCGGCCTGTTTGCACAATATGCCGATCATCCGGTCTTTCGCGACCAGCAATTTCAAACCAGAACGCTGGATGATATTCCGCGGATGATTAAAGCGATGTCGTCTGTGGAAAAGATGCTCCAGAACGTTCCGGTGTCCTGCGCAGTCGTCGGTACGACAGAGGATCTTACAAGCCGTGTTCTCTGCCTGGTCGGGGCATCCATGGGAGTTCCCTCGGTATGTCTCCAGCACGGAGTCATTATGGGAGAAGAAGCCTTCCTTCCTGTATTTGCGACTGTCCAGACGGTTTACGGGCAGTATGAAATGGATTGGTATTCCGGCAAGGGGACCCGTCCCCAGCAAATCAAAATGGTGGGGCATCCCCGTTACGATGTCATTTATACGCGGGCCCGCATGCCGGCTTTGAATATTTTCCATTCGTTGTCGTTAAAGCCGGATACAGCCAAAATACTAATGATTACGCAGCCGCAGACGAACAAAGCCTTATTCACCCAGTCGGTAAAACTGATCATGCAATCCCTGAATGTGGAAGTCTTGATCAAGCCGCATCCCTGGGAGAAGAAGAAAGGCCTGATTACGGAATATCAGCAGTTGGAAACGGAATTCCCCACAGTCCGGATCGTCCCTTCAGAAGTGGATCTATACGACCTGATTCCCCACACTGACATCGTGGTTATGGAAAATTCTACGGTGGGACTGGAAGCTATGTTATTCGGCAAAGCCGTTATCGTGTTCAGGGACCCGGATGCGGAAAAACAGTACAGCTATTACGACGATATGCATCCCTTCATCCAGCTGACACCGGAGGGTCTTGCCGGTCAGATCAAGGAAGCGGTCGGCAGTGCAGCATTGCGGGAGCAGCTCCAATTGAAAATAAAGCAGTTTGCCGATTATGCCTATCCCCTGAAATTAGCGGGACCTGAGCTTCTGAAGCTGCTTCATGAATTATCTGGACATCCCCCTTCACGCTCACCTTCCAATTCTATAGTCAAGGAAGGAATGCTGGTCAAGAACGGCAGTCAGAAGGCAAGCAAAATTGAGAACGGCTGTTTGCGGCCCTTCTCATCGACCGATGTATTTCAGCAATCCGGATACAGATGGGATGATGTGTATCAGATCGACGATCGGCTCCTGTCGCAAATACCTGCCGGTGAAATGATTTATGCGGACAGCCCCGGGACAGAACCATTCGATACGCACCGTGAGCTGTTCTCTACAGAAGGGTGCTTGATCAAAGGTTCAGGGCCTGAAGTCTATCAGATCGAATCAGGTTTGAAGCGCCTGCTTGTGGATTCGGATTTGCTTCGCTTGGACGCTCCGGCGGAGGTCGTCTATCACATCGACGACCGGATTCTGCAGCGGATACCAACGGGCTTACTCCTCCGGAAATAAAAAGTGGAAAGAATGTGTTTGCGATCGATAAGTTAGCCATAATGGGCGGGAAGCCCGTAAGAAAAAAGCTGTTGAAATATGGCGGCCAGTGGATTGAAAATGATGATATCCGCGCGGTTATGAACATCCTGAAAAGCGACTTTCTCACCACCGGCCCCTCCGTGGCGGAGTTCGAACAGATGCTGGCGGAGTATGTCGGCGCCCCCTATGCCGTAGCCTTCTCAAGCGGAACAGCCGCTCTCCACGCCGCCTGCTGCGTGGCGGGAATCGGCCCCGGCGATGAAGTCATCACCACTTCCCTGACCTTCGCTGCAAGCGCCAATTGCATCTTGTACTGCGGGGCAAGTCCGGTATTCGCCGACATCGACGAAAACACCTATAATATCGACCCTGCCTCTATTGAGAGCAAAATAACGAATAAGACCAAAGCGATCCTGCCCGTGCATTTTGCAGGCCAGCCCGTTGATTTGTCAGCCATTATGGAAATTGCCGCAAGGCATGGCCTGATCGTGATTGAGGATGCGGCTCATGCGCTTGGGGCCGAGTACGGCAGCCAAAAAATTGGAAGCGGGGGAAATATGGCCTGCTTCAGCTTTCATCCGGTCAAGCATATAACAACAGGCGAAGGGGGAGCCGTCACCACCCATGATGCAGCTTTGTACGAGAAGCTGGTTCAGTTCAGGAGCCACGGCATTATCAGGGACCCCGGCAGCCTTACGCGCCAGTCCGGGGCATGGTATCACGAAATGCAGTTTCTCGGCTATAATTACCGGCTTACTGACTTCCAGGCCGCTCTCGGAATCAGCCAATTCCGCAAGGTCGACCGCTTTCTCGGGCTGCGCCGCGAATATGCGGCTCTATATACGGAGGCTTTCAAGGATATGAGGGAGCTGAGCCTCCCTTCCCAGTCTCCAGTTACTCTGTCGTCCTGGCATCTCTATACGATACGCTTGAATACCCGTTACTTGAATGCGGACCGAAGGAATATCTATGACGCTTTATGGAAGGAAAACATTGGCGTTAATGTTCATTACTTACCCGTTTATCTGCATCCCTACTATGAGCAGCTCGGATATGAGACGGGCCTTTGCCCTAAAGCGGAACAGCTGTACGAGGAGCTGCTCACTCTACCCTTATTTCCCATGATGTCGCGAAAGGATGTTAATGACGTGATCACGGCACTAAAAAAAGTGCTGCATTATTATTCTAAATTGTGAGCAGGGGAGCAGGTCCTATGAAAATAGCGGCTATTGTCCAGGCAAGAATGAATTCCACCCGGCTGCCCGGAAAAGTCCTACAGGAGGTACTGGGCAAACCCCTGCTCCGCTATCAGCTGGAGCGTGTGAAAGAATCGGCATTCATCAGCGATTTGATCGTCGCCACGTCTGTCTCAGCTGCGGATAACCCGATTGCCGGGTTATGCCAATCGCTTGGAGTCAACCTTTACCGCGGCTCTGAATCTGATGTATTGGAGCGCTATTACGAAGCGGCTTTGCAAAGCGGCGCTGATATCGTCGTCCGTCTTACGGGAGATTGCCCGCTGCACGATCCCGGCATCATCGATCGGGTCATTCAAGCTTACCTGGACTCCCCTGCTTCCTGCGATTATGTATCCAATACTCTCCAACGGACCTTCCCGCGCGGTCTTGACACAGAGGTGTTCTCTATGAAAGCCTTGACCAAGGCCCATGCGGAAGCCATCGAGGAAACGGATCGCGAGCATGTTACTCCGTACATTTACAGGCATCCCGATTCCTTTGAAATCCTGCAGCTCACCAACAAGCAGGATTGGAGCCGCTATCGCCTGACCGTCGATACGCCAGAGGACTTTCAACTCATTCGGCTGATTCTGGAGGCGCTCTACCCGTCAAATCCCCTTTTTGGCATGGAGGATATTCTGCAGCTTCTGGACCAGAACAAGGATTGGAGCCGATTAAACTCGCATATTGATCAAAAAAAATGGTAAACAGGCCATTATGGAGGTGAGGATACATGTTTATCCGTGCTGATGCTTCCATTGAAATGGGAACGGGTCATATTATGAGATGCTTGACAGTGGCTGAAATGTGGAGGAATTCAGGAATTCAGTGCCAGTTTATTACCCGGGCATTGCCAGCTGATTTGAATCATTTTATTACGCAGCAGGGGTTCACGGTCATTTCCCTTGCCGGTCTCGATGCTTCGGCAGGATGGGAGGAGGATGCGGATCAAACCATTGCCATACTGGCTCCTTATGCTCCCGTCGACTGGATTCTGGTGGACCATTATAATCTGGATCTTGCATGGGAGCTGAAGATCAAGCCCTTCGTAAACAAACTGGTTGTCATTGATGATTGGGTTCACAGGCGGCATGCATGCGACCTGCTTATTAATGCCAATATTTACGATGAGTCTGCAGCTCATACACAGAGAGCGAATGTGCCTCCCGGCTGCCTGACCTTACTCGGCCCCTCCCATGCCCTGCTGCGGCGCGAATTCAGGGAAACGGCCAAGATACCCCGCGTCAGGGACGGCAGCATCCGCCGTATTCTTGTAAGCTTCGGAGGCAGCGACCATACGAATCAGACAAGTAAAGTATTAAGAGCCTTCAAGCAGCCGGGATTTTCTTCTGTCCACATTGATGTTGCCCTTGGCAGGGCCAACCCGTACCAAGCGGAAATTCAGTCTTTATGCGCCGATCTGCCCCAGGTGCAGGTACACCTTCACAGCGATGACATGGCCAGCCTGATGCAGAAGGCCGATCTTTGTATAGGCGCTGTGGGGACCACCTCATGGGAGCGGTGCTATCTGGGACTTCCGGCACTTTGTTTGACTGTGGCCCATAATCAATCGGATGCAGCAGCATTCCTGCACCAGGCAGGAGCCGTTATTCATCTTGGTTGGTTTGAGAACGTCACAGAGGACGATATCGCCCGATCGGTGAGACATGTCATGGAGCAGCCTTCGATTGCTGCTGACATGTCTGTCAAAGCCAGACGCTTTATGAAAGACTACGACCGGCATGCAGCCATGCTCATTCCCGCATGGTTATCCAACGATAAGGCGGTGAACACGGATGAATGAAATCATAATCGCAGGCAGAAAAATCGGCTCTGCTGCGGAGCCCTTCATCATCGCGGAAATGTCCGGCAATCATAATCAGTCACTGGACCGCGCCCTCCAAATAGTAGAACAGGCCGCACTGTCCGGCGCGCACGCGCTGAAGCTCCAAACCTACACGGCAGACACGATGACCTTGAATATTCATTCCGGCCAATTTCATATTAATGACAAGGCGAGCTTATGGAATGGTCAGTCCTTATACGATTTGTACAATCAGGCCTATACCCCCTGGGAATGGCATCAAGCCATCTTTGAATACGGGCGCAAGCTGGGCTTGATCGTGTTCAGCTCCCCGTTTGATGAAACGGCTGTTGATTTTCTGGAGACGCTTGGCGCCCCCTGTTACAAAATTGCTTCTTTCGAGAATACGGATCTCCCGCTCATACGCAAAGCAGCTTCGACCGGGAAGCCCGTTATTATTTCAACCGGAATGGCCACTGTCTCTGAATTGCATGAAGCTGTAACGGCATGCAGGGAGGCGGGCTCGGGGCAAATCATTTTATTAAAATGCACCAGCGCTTATCCGGCGCCGGTCGACCATTGCAATATTGCGACGATTCCCCATATGCGGCAGCTGTTTGACTGCCCTGTCGGCTTGTCCGATCATACGCTTGGCATGGGCGTAGCCATTGCCAGTATTACGATGGGAGCCTCTGTTATCGAGAAGCATTTCACGCTGTCGCGGCAGGAGGGCGGAGTGGATTCGGCTTTTTCCATGGAACCGGCCGAGATGAAGCTGCTGGTTGAAGAGTCGGATAAAGCCTGGCGGGCGATGGGAAAAATTGCATATGGCCCTGATGAAGCCCAGCAGGCATCGCTCCAATTCAGAAGATCCCTGTACGCGGCTGCGGACATTAAGAAAGGGGAAGCCTTCACCAGGCAAAATACAAGAATAATCCGGCCGGGTTACGGCCTTCCTCCCAAATATTATGAGCTCATTCTGGATTCCAGGGCTGTGGCGGATATTGATGGAGGGACCCCTTTGAGCTGGGATCTGATAATAGGAGGCTGAAGCTGTATATGGATATCCGGGAGGCGACGGCGGAGGATGCACAGCAGCTATTCGATTGGCGCAATGAACCTGCGGTTAGAGAAATGTCCTTGGAAAGCGGTCCGTTGGATTGGGAGACCCATCTACGCTGGCTTAAGAAGGCACTCCTGAACGAAGATCTGAAAATTCTGATGGTTTTGGAGGAACAAGAGCCGATCGGCACTTTCAGACTGGAGCGTCTGGCCCCGTCGCTTGTCCTCATCAGCATCATATTATCGCCTTCATCCCGGGGGAAGGGTTATGGACCTTCAATCATTCAGGCTGCATCGGCAGTTTGCAAAAAATATTTCGGCAGCGTGACAATCCGGGCTTGTATTAAAGCCGGGAACAGCATTTCGCAAAAAGCTTTTGCCAAGGCGGGCTACCAGCTGGATGCTTATATAATGGAATTCCGCTGTTGACATGCCTTATAGGTGGATGAACCAATTCATATAGACGAGTTCCCTGAGCATGACCCATAGCATATTCTGTCATTATCTGGACTATCCACCAAAAAGGAGTGGTGAAAAACATGGGTTTGCGTAAGTCACGTCTCCATTCCACTTGCCGTAAACCAAAGGGCTATCGAAAAATAAGGATTGTCTCCAGCTGCCATAAATCAAAATTGCGCAGGAAAAGAAGTAAACAAACCTGCAATTCAAGCCTGAGAAGACTTCAGGCGCAGGTGCTGGCTTCGTCGGCCGGCCTGGAGCAACTGACTGCAAGCGTTTCGTCCATAATAACATTCGTGAACCAGACCCGGAATGACGTGAATGTATTGCAAAATGAGTTCACCGCTTTCTCGGCAACGAATCAGGATATAAGAGAACAGCTCATAGCCAGAATAGGCACGACGATTAATATCGAAACATCTGCCGGATCCGTGACTGGTCTGCTCATCGCCGTTGGCGATGATTATGTGGAAATTCTGGAAACCTCCGGAGCGACTGCAATTGTCAGGATTGCAAAAATCAATTCCTTCAGCTGATTCCAATTAAGGAGAGAGGATCTTAATCATGAATTTTTCCGGAACTATGACAACCTTCATCGGCCGGAACGTTGAGAGCTTTCAGGAGGGACAATTTCTGACAGGGAAGCTGGTCGGCGTTTCCGAAGGAAACTTGATCATTCAGGTGGTTCAGAACATCTACTCCCCGGTGTCGGGGCAGGCTCATGTGCTGATTCCGAATATCCATTTTGTCCGCATTCTTCCATAGCTGACCGAAACCAGTGTCTCCATTGCGCATAATTATCCTGGTTGGAGCGGGTGATGCTTGTATGGCGGAGTCTGCGGTGGTAGAGAACATCAGGGACATGCCGGGCGGAAAAAGAACGGGACATGCGGCTGAGCATCTGGAAATCCTCATAAAGCCGCCCATCAAATATGCCTTCTTCCCACCAGCCGCCGATCTCTCTTAGAGCGGTCAGGCGATAGAGACGGGGAGCAATGGGCGCTGCTTCATCCAGGAGCCGCTTCTCGTCAAACTCGGACATGGATGACATGGTTCGGCTGAAAAGGAGCTCTTGATTGGAACGCATCAGCCATTCATCATGGTTGGCGTAAAGAACGCTTATACCGTCTGCATCCGCAATGGATGCAGCCAGGGTCTGCAAACAGTCAACAGCAAGCCAGTCGTCGGCATCCAGCTCCAGAAGCCAACTCCCCCTCGCAGCTGCAGCCGCCTCGTTCAGGCAGCAGGATTTGCCCTGGTTATGTTCGCTGCGCAAAAGCCGCACACGGGGATTCTCCAGAAACGGCTCCAGCTTCTCGGCCGTCGCATCGCCGGACCCGTCATCCACGATGATCAGCTCCCACGATGAAAAGGATTGTTCAAAGACACTGCGGATGGACCAGGGAAGGAAATCAGCGCTGTTATATGTGCAAATAACAATAGAGAAAATGGGGTCCTGCTCAACCGGGCTGACAGGCGAATTATCCCTTGTCAGAAGCGGAGCAATGCGTGGCCACTGGTCCTTCTCTTTTCTCCAGGATGGAGAATATGAGTTGGGCTGGCTCCTCAATAGCGCCGCGGGGAATTCCCTCCAGCTCCAGTCCGCCGACAAGCGATGCATCATTTCATACAGTACATAGCCGCCAAAAGGAAGCCAGTCCATGGCGGCAAAGCCTCCGGCGTCCAGCACCGCAGCCTTGCGCCAAACTACCGGTCCCCTGGAAGCTGCATGCCGGTCATGTCCTGGCCCTAAGGAAGTGTATCCGCTCAGACAGAGTCCTGCATGATGGAAGGCAAGCTCATGCAGACAGGATTGAAGCTCCGACCGGAAACCGGATTCCATTCGCTCTCCTGCCAATAGAGTAAGAAAAAAGGGCTCGGCATCCCACGTAATGGCTTCATTCAGGAATTCGCCGGGATGGCCTTCAATCTTATGAATGGACCAGCAGGGCGCTTCATGTATAACCGTTTCCTCTGTCATTCCGGCCATAAGGGAACGGCCTTCCGGATTTAAGATGAATACGTTCACAGTCCCACTTTCCCTCCGATGGCAGAAGACATAACGGCGGCTTCTTTCTTATCTAATATATGGCTATCTGCGGAGATTGGTTCACTATTTCTTTTAACCCAAAGCTAAACCCAGTGCGGGAATAAACAATCTTCCAAACGCCATGGTTAAAGCTTGACCATTTAATATTCCTTGACAGGAATATTCCAAAAGGGGTATATTTAGTATATAAATTCCATCGATCAGTCCCGGTAAGCTTGTGCTGGAACACTAGGCCTCGCTATAATGAATACTTGGGCATTTAAATCGTTTGAGAGTGGGTTGAGGCTATGAATGCATTGACTTTCAGTGCTCTTGCTGAGCCCAACCGTTTAGACATCGTCGAGCTTCTGCGCGACGCTCCTCTCCCCGTGGGGGAAATTGCCGATCGGCTTGGGCTCAACCAGCCGCAAGTATCCAAACATCTTCGCGTATTAAGCGATGCCGGACTCGTCGAGGTGCAGCCGGTCGCCAATAAGCGGATTTACAAGCTGCGTCCCAAATCGCTCATGGAGCTGGACGATTGGCTGGAGTCCTTCCGCCATATTTGGGAGGAAAGGTTCGACCGTTTGGATGAGTATCTGCGCGAACTGCAAGAAAAGGAAAAGAACAGCAAAGAGAAGGATTAGTTTCCAGATCAAACTGTTGTCCAAAAAATCACCCCGCCGGAGCATATCTTCTTCCTCGATGTCTTCTCGGGCGAAAAAGGCAAGGGCGAAACAAGGGATTCCCTTACCGAGCATCTGCATGAATCCAATCATTACCCGGATTTCGCGCACAAATCAGGCTGCCGTTGTTGACGGCAGCCTGATTTTGTCGTTACTGTCGCGGATGTTCAACGCTAGCTGCAAAAGGCAGATCCCTAAACCCGATGCAGCTTGCCCTCTGCCCGGTGCAGCTTGGCTTCCTGCCACAGCGTACGCCATTCATCAGCTTGTGTCAGCACCAGCTCAGGCTGCTTCGCGCTTCTTACCGCAAAGGATGGATGGATGGAGCGCCCGGACTGCGCGCCGAGCTTGTGGTAGCGCAAATCAAGCGACCAGCGTACGATATCCGAGGTATTCGTCGTCCCGCGGTGAGGGGTATATTTGCTCATAATGACAATGCTGCCCTTGCGGCATTCGGCCAGCACCGGCTGAACATGGGGCAGCTGCTCGGGAACAATCGTCGTCCCCCCTTCTTTGCGATGCTTCAGATATCCCAGCTTGGAGACCTCCGGCATCACTTCCATACAGCCCGTCTCGGCGGTTGCATTCACAAGCGGCAACCAGAACGTGATGATTTCCGAAGCATCGGAATCCTCGCTCGTAACGGCGCAATCCTGGTGCCACGGCACATTCTGGAAGTAATCCGGCTCCGCATTCGCTTTCGGCTTCCAGGGCAGCTTGGCCCGCAGATGCTGAATCGGATTGCAGCTCAGCTCGCTGCCGAGCAGGCATTCCACAACGTTCAGCAGATGTTCGTTCCCGAGAAAGCGGAAGATGGCATCACCCAGGTAATCGCTGATATCAAAGCCTTTGCCGATAGCAGGGCACTGGGCATGCAGCAGGGCAAAACGCCGCTCGAACGATTCATGCTCATGGAGCTCAGTGATTTTCCCCTCGGCAAGCAGGGCCCTTGCCCGTTTATCGATCTCCTGCTCCAGCTCGTCAATAACCGGCTGCAGGTCTTCGTCCGTCAGCACATCCTCGGCAATCAGATAACCTTCTGTCTGATAATGAATGATTTGATCAATGGTAAGTCCCTTCATTTCCTTCTCCCCTTCTCATGAAAGATGCGGTTATAATGGCATCATAACAAGTATGCGAGGGACGTTGAAGGTAAAATCTACCCGCATATGCGGACTATATTATCCTATAGTTCGTCGGAGCCCTGCCATGCTGCTGCCGGAAAACACGGGCAAAATAGGAAGCATCCTCGTAACCCAGCATCTCGGCAATGGCATACACAGGCAAATCGGTATATAACAGCAGCTTCTCGGCTTCGGCCATGCGTGTCCGCTGCAAATAAGTCATGGGAGTCTCTCCGGTATGCTCCTTAAATATCCGGCAGAGATAATTAGGCGTCCAATGCGCCAAATGAGACAGCTCTTCCAGCGTGATATGCTCCTTCATGTGGGCTTTCATATAATGCTTCAATACCGCAACGGTCTCCGCACCGGATCGCGCGCTTTCCATATCGAGCCTGGCAATGCGCCAGAGCGTTTCCTCCGTCCGCAGCATCAGATCCATCACCATCAGCGACAAATGCTCGGGTGTAACATAGTTCATCGAAGGCTCAAGCAGCCGGTGAAAGCCCTCCAGCAGGAATGGCTGCAAAAGCGGCGGCACCGGAACCGGCCCGTCTCTCATCGAGTCCGGCAGCGCCGAGCCTCTTTTCTCCGAAATCCAGTCCAAAAAATTGGCCTCAAATGGCTGTCCCTCACCATCGAGGACGAGAAAGGTGCATTCCAGATTGGAGAGCGGCCTTGCCTCGCCGCCTTGAAATTCATGCCATTCATTGGGATTTATAATATAAAGCAGCCCCGGTTCCGCTTTACTGCGCCGGTCATCCACCGCAAAGCTGCCTTCGCCCTCCGTAATATACATGAAATGAAATACGGGATGCCGATGCCGTGTGGTAATACTGCCTGTGCGATGCTGCTGCTTGTCTGTCGTAACATGTTCAACCCGCAGTTCCCTGCCGTTCATTAGAACACGAATGCTCATTTTTCGAATAAACCTCCGCATCGGGAAAGGATAAGGATCATGGCCAGACGTTCTTTCCTTACTCTAGCATAAAAGAGCAGGGCACGAAAACTGCGTGCTTCATGCCGAGGGCCGCGGCGAACAGAAATAAAAAAAAGTCCTGTCCCTGGAGCAGGGCAGGACGGATTCGAACGCTCATGTGGTCGACCGCCGTCATGCAGCGCCACACCGCGCGCTGGGAACTGCGCGCGGTGCTTTATTGGCATTGCTTCATTATAGCTGCGAACATGGCGGCAACCGTCCCGCTGCCAGCCGTCATATAATTATCCCTGCTGCTGGTATCGAAGCCCATCCATATGGAAGCCGTCAGTTTGGAGGTGTAGCCGACAAACCACAAATCACGGTTGGCTTGTCCCGTTACGCCGTCAATATCCAACTGGGTGGTTCCGGTCTTGCCGGCTGTCCAGCTTCCGAGCTTCGCCTTCCGCCCCGTGCCATGATCGACCACTTCTGTCAGCAGCCGGGTCATATCGGCCGCCGTCTGACGAGTCATGACCTGCTTGTTCAGCAGTGGAGTGGCATAGACCGTATAACCCTTAGCATCCTTGATCAGCTTGACAGCATGCGCTTCGTTGAAATTGCCGTTATTGGCAAATGCGCTGTAAGCCTGGGCCATGGCAAGCGGCGACACCCCGTCATGAAAGCCGCCCAGAGCGGCAGCCAGATTGCGGTCCTGATTCCCCAGGCGGATGCCCAGATTCTCCGCAAACGCAGCTGCCGCCGGTAGCCCTACCTGATTGAGCAGCCAAACCGCCGGGGCATTAATCGATTGCTCCATTGCCTGCTCCATCGTCACCGAGCCCAGATAACGGCCGCTAAGGTTCGCTGGCTTATAGCTGCCGTAAGCAACAGGCTTATCCTGCAGTCTGGTCTGCGGACGGAATTCGCCGGATTGCAGAGCAGGCCCATAAACCAGTATCGGCTTGATGGCCGAGCCGGGCTGACGGGAAATATTCACCGCGCGGTTGAGACCGCCCTGCCTATAATCCCGCCCTCCGGCAAGCGCCCTTATTTCCCCCGTGCTGTTATCCAGGATAACAGCCGCCCCCTGCACCTGCTGCGTCGCTCCATCCTTCGGAAAATAACGATCCTGCCGGAAAGCCTCTTCCGCAGCCTGCTGATAGCCCGGATCCAGTCCCGTTACAATGGTGTAGCCCCCTGTCATCAGCTTCTCCCTGGTCAAGCCCGTTACAGCTTCCGCTTCCTGAAGCGCATAGTCGGTATAGGCGGCATAAGTACGCTCCGGCGCAGCTGATTCAGGAGGCACATATTCGACGCTCTTTGCCTCCAGCATCTGAGCCTTGCCGATATACCCCTGCTCATGCATCAGAGTGAGCACTACAGCCCGCCGTTCCTTGTTCCGCATGGCGTCATCAACGGGATTGTAAACCGAAGGACCTTTCGGAATGGCGGCTAGCGAAGCAATCTGCCACAGCTTCAGCTTGCGCAGATCGGCAGTGCCGAAATACCGCTCTGCCGCAGCCTTCACCCCGTACTGCTGCCTGCCCAGATAGACATGATTGAGATAGAGCGTCAGCAATTGCTGCTTGGAGTATGCCTTCTCCAGCGCTCCGGCAATCGCCGTCTCCAGAAATTTGCGCGAGAGCGTCTGATCTGTAGTGAGAAATACGGTTCTGGCCAGCTGCTGCGTCAAGCTGCTACCGCCCTGTTCGATTCCTCCCGATGCCAGATTGACGCGCACCGCTCTGGCAATACCGATCCAGTCCAAACTGCCATGCTTATAGAAGCGGCGGTCCTCGGTTGCGAGAAAGGCCTGCTGCAGGAGGAGAGGAATTTCGTCGCCCGCTGCTGCCAGGCGGTTGCCGTGCCCCGGGGAGATGAGTTTCTTGACAGGAGCGCCGCTGCGGTCCGTGATCACGCTCGTTGTCACCGCCAGCAAACGCTCCGATTGGCTCCGCAAAATATATCCGCCTGTCATCGTCATGCCCAGATAACCGAGGAGCATGACGACGATGCCAAGGATGCATAAATCAAAAACAAAATACCGCCGCCGCCGCTTGGCAAAGCTGCGGGAAATCTGGTTTACCATTGCCCGCCATTGATGCAGCCGCCGCAAATGCATATCCACCGGCTTAATGCAGCTCCTTCGCGTGATGCATGGGCAGTATGCGGATTTCGGTTAACTCATCCATTTTACCGTCTTCATCTGCGGCTGCAGGTTTATCCCCGCCGGCTGCATAGAGCTGGCAAAGCTCCGCCAAATCGGAACGAATTTTGCCTGAGCGCCAATAAAAGAACAACAGAAACAACAGGCTTCCGGCAAGCAAAGCAGTCGGGTACGCCCCGATATGATTAATGATCCAATTGAACAGTTTCACATAGGGCGCATCGTATTGCAGACCCGCATGATAAAAAAAAGCGGCTATGCGGTATCCCAAATAGAGCAGTATCCCGCTCATCAGAGCGCTGGCTGCTCCGACATACAAGAATTTGAAACGAATTCTTCTGAAAATAAACTCCATTCCTTCATCGCCCCCATCTCTTGCTTTTAAGGACATTTTACCGGAGCGATCTTAAGGTTATGGTTATGCAGTTCTTAACTTTTCCTTAAACCGGCAGGAAGAATGCGATTAATTTCCCATAGCTTGCGCTTCATTCACTGAATGACAAGAGGCTCCGACGACAGCTTACGAACTCCCGATACCCAGCCCATCTCCCTCAGACGACGTACTTTTGGAATCACCAGTCAGCTCCCATTCCGAAAGCTGTCGATAAAATGGCGGGCGCCCGCCGATAAATAGCGGTCCTTCATCCAGACTACACCCACCTCGGACTGAAAGTCCGCGTCGTTGATCTCCAGCATCCGTACAACATCCGACGGGAAGGAAGACATGACCGATTTAGGAAAAATGGTGGCGCCGATCCCTTCGGCAATGAGCGACATTATAATGGCCACACTGGAGCATTCACAAATAATGTCCGGCGCGAAGCCGTGACGGAGACATTCATTCATTACCTGCTCATGCATCCATGTCGTTTGATCCGTCTTCAAGGTCAGATATGGAAAGTCCGCCAAATCCGCCATATGAATGGATTCCTCTTCCGAATAGGCCGTCCATGAGCCTGGAATTACAACAACGAACGGGTCGGAGGGCAGCGGAAGCACGTCGTACCGCCTGGGGTCGTGCAGCGCCTCGAAAGGCAGCCGGGCCACAACCAGCTCAATAGCCCGCTTCTCCAGCTGTTCCCCCAAATAAGCATGGTCCCCTTCCAGAATCTTGAAGGTTATCTGCGGATACTTGTCCCGGAACGACTGGATGCGCGGCGGCAGGAGTGAAATACAGGACACGACCGAGCCGATAGAGAGAAGTCCTCTTATGCCTTCCCCGGTTTCCTTTACTTCCCTGACCGCTTCCTCGAACTGATTCAGCAGCAGCTCGCCCTTCTCCTGAAGCAGCTTGCCGGCCTCAGTCAGCTTTAAACGCTTGCCGCTCCGGTCGAACAATCGTACACCCAGTTCTTCCTCGATCAGCTTGAGCTGCCGGCTCAGCGGAGGCTGTTCCATGTTCAGCTGCCTGGCCGCGCGTGTAACCTGCCCTTCTCTGGCGATGCTTAGAAAATACCTCAGCTGGCGAATATCCATGATTTCACCCCATATATACCGATAAGGTATGATAAATCAATAAAATAGATATTTTTAATATATATCATGAGATGATAGCATTCAATTAGAGGATTAATGCGCTTTACATCTAAGGAGAGATGAATATGATTCAACCGATGGAGATCCAGCGGACGACTATGAAGAAGGATAAACCGGATCAGCGGCAGCTGGGATTCGGCGTCCATTTTACCGATCATATGTTTATCATGGACTATACGTTGGAGAAAGGCTGGCATCAGCCGCGAATTGTGCCTTATCAGCCGCTGTCCATAGACCCTGCGGCAAAGGTCTTCCACTACGGGCAAACGATTTTCGAAGGATTAAAAGCCTACAAGACCGGAGACGGGCGGATCCTGCTGTTCAGACCGCAGAAGAATTTGCAACGCCTGAACATTTCCGCCGGGCGTCTGGGGATTCCGCCGCTTGACGAGGAGGCTGCGCTTGACGCCCTGCAGCAGCTGGTCGCGGCGGATCAGGACTGGGTTCCTTCAGAGCCCGGAACCTCGCTTTATATCCGGCCTTTTGTCATCGCCACTCAGGCTGCTCTGGGCGTAGACCCTTCCGCGCATTATCAGTTTATCATTATCATGTCGCCAGTCGGCTCCTACTACCCGGAGGGCATTAATCCAGTCAGGATTCATGTGGAATCGGAGTATGTCCGCGCCGTGAAGGGCGGACTCGGCGAAGCCAAGACCGCCGGCAATTATGCATCAGGTTTGAAAGCCCAGGTATCCGCCAAGGAAAACGGCTACTCCCAGGTGTTATGGCTCGACGGCGTTCACCGGACCTATATCGAAGAGGTTGGCAGTATGAACGTATTTTTCAAAATCAACGGGACTATTCTTACACCGGCGTTAAACGGAAGTATTTTGGACGGCATTACGCGCAGCTCCATTATCCAGCTCCTGAAGCATTGGGGGATCCCGGTCGAAGAGAGGAAAATATCGATCGAGGAGTTGTACGAGGCCGGCGATCATCTGGAGGAAGCGTTCGGAACGGGCACGGCAGCCGTTATTTCGCCAATCGGGGAGCTTAACTGGAATGACAATAAGCTCGTAATCCACGGCAGCCGGACCGGCGAGCTGTCAGCCAGGCTGTACGATGCTTTAACCGGCATTCAAAATGGCCAATTACCCGATCCCTTCGGCTGGATGGTCCAGGTCAACCGTGAACCTTCGGATACTGCGATCACGGAGACTACAGGATGACGACAAAAATGAAGCAGACTCTGGAAAACGCTTTACGATACTGGAAAGCCATGTCCGGATCCGGGAATGAGGGTGCAGAAGAAGCTGCCGATCAGTTTGAAGCCTCCTTTTACCTGTTCATTGATGCTGTCCGCGAGTGGTTTCACGGTCTGGATCAACAGCCGCAAACCTTGGAGGAGCTTCTGGAATTACCGGCGGTTCGGCATATTCTAGAACTGCTGCCGGCCCCGTTGCATCTGAATTTTGAAACCGAGGCTGAGCTCATCGTGGATCACATCAGCAGAATCGACGAAGACAAATATGATGAATAAGGTTTATAATGGAAGGTGTATTTTAATTGTATGGGAGGAATGATTCATGAGTATTCAACAAATCACGGACACAACAGTGCTGAACAATGGTGTACATATGCCATGGCTAGGAATTGGTGTATGGCAGGTTGAAGAAGGTGAGCAGGTCATTCATGCCGTACAATACGCCATCGAAGCAGGCTACCGCTCCATTGATACCGCGGCGGGCTACAGGAACGAAGCGGGTGTCGGCGCTGCAATCAAGCAAAGCGGCGTACCGCGGGAAGAGCTGTTCGTGACCACCAAGCTGGCCAATTCGGATCAGGGCTACGAAGCCACGCTGCGCGCATTTGAAGAAAGCCGCCGGAAGCTTGATCTGGAATATCTGGACCTGTACCTCATTCACTGGCCCGGGAAAGACAAGTATAAGGAAACGTGGAAGGCTTTTGAGAAGCTGCATAAGGATGGATATATCCGCGCTATCGGGGTAAGCAATTTCCAAGTTCATCATCTGGAGAGCCTCAGGCAGGACAGCGATACCGTTCCGGCGGTCAATCAGGTGGAGTTCCATCCCCTGCTTAGCCAACGGGAGCTGCTGACCTACTGCAGACAGAATCAGATCCAGCTCGAAGCATGGAGTCCGCTGATGCAGGGCAATCTGGATCTTCCGCTGATCACGGATCTGGCCAGTAAATATAATAAAACGCCGGCACAAATTATTTTGCGCTGGGATCTCCAGCAAGGCGTTGTCACCATTCCCAAATCCGTCCGCGAGGAACGTATCCGGGAGAATGCCAATGTGTTTGACTTTACCCTCTCGGCAGAGGACGTCCAGGCCTTGGAAGGCTTGAACAAGAACAGCCGTTTCGGTCCAAATCCGGACGAGCTGCTTTTCTAGATCCATGAGAGAACCTTATAACTGCTATTTCAAAAATAAGGCAGGCCCAGCAACGGCAACGTTGCGGCCTGCTTTTTTTGTATTCGATCCATTAGCTTCCGCCTGATCCGATCAGACCGCTCCAATAACCGGCCATTCCAGCTCAAACCCGTTATTGCGCAGGCGGGTCTGGAAATTTGCCAGCAGGTCCGGCGTGTTTCTCACTTCGCGGGGCTTTATATTTTTCTCTGCGCAGTAGGCTGCCAGCATGCCCGCCGCTTCTCCAATATTCCACTCCACCGGATGCAGACGGTAGCAGCCGTTGGTGATGTGGGTTGTACCGATATTTTTGGCAGCCGGGATCAAATTATTGACCCGGACCGGAATGAGCGCGCCCAGCGGAATCTGGAACGGCAGCGAGGGGATATCGATAAATGTCCGCAGCGCGGTGCTGGGATGCAGATCGATCCGGTAGCTTCCGATGCCGACGGTATCGCTAAAATTCTCCGCTTTTCCGTCGGAGTGGTTTTCCGGACTGACATGCTGCTCCAGAATGGTAAATTCGGCGCGAATACGGCGTCCTTCCCGGATATACGGCGCCTGGGCCAGACCATGCGCTGCACCGGTGACATCAGGACGCGGCCGCAGGCCGGGATAACCAATCCCTCCGTCAGGGCGGGGCGCTTCCTTCTGCATCCAATACAGAAAAGAAAGGCTGAGCTGCTTGGCACTTTCCAGATGGCGGTGTCTTTCTTCAGGAGAAACGTCGGTAATGGCGCCCAGCCAGTAGTCGTTTTGCGGCCAGTTGACCACACTGATGTCCGCCGGATAGGTCCCCGGCAGAAAATTGCTAAGGTCTGCCAGTCTGCGGTAGGTGAACAAGGGGTTCGCACCCTCGCCTGGCATAAGCACATAGGTTACAGGCTCAAGCGTGGATGGCGAAGGAACCGTCCAGCCCAGCTGCGGAGCTGGCCAGAAATCTGCCTGATAATTTCTCCAGAAGTCATATTCTCTGGGCCTTGCGATCGTGTAATCTTCCCCCTCTGCATAGTCGAGTGCCAAACAATGCGTAAACGCCTGAATATCCTGCGGGTTTGCCGGACCTGAGAGCGCATGGGCCTCTACTGTTTCGTCTGCCGATTCCGCTCCTGTCACGTATTCCACGCCGGCGAGCGGCAGCAGGTCCCCTTCCTCCGTTGCATCGAGAAAATAACGGCCTGTCAAAACCAGATGGTCCCCTTCCCTGCCGCGTACGGTCACCGAGACGATATCGTCCCCATCCGATTCGGCTTTCACAGGCTCGTAGCCGGTCCAAATCTGCAGCCGTCCGCTGTGCACATAAGGCGCCAGCATATCTCTCAGCACAGCAAGCGCTGTGCGCGGCTCATGGGACAGCCTGCTGACCCATGCATTCCCCGGGTTGAAGGCCGCCCGGGACCTGGCCTGCTCCGTCAGCGGGAAGTTTCTGCGGTAATAGTCCCGCACCGCATTCCGATAGGACCGGTAGCTGGCCGTGCAGCCAAACTGCTCAATCCAGCGGGGCTCATCCGGCGGCACCACCTGACTGGTCAGCTGCCCGCCAATCCAGTCCCAGACCTCGGTCATGACAACCGATCGCCCCGATCTCGCTGCTCCCAGCGCGGCGGCGCATCCTCCTGTTCCTCCGCCAATAATGACAACATCCGCTTCAATATGCTTTTTCATGTGACTCCTCCTCATGAATTTGGAAACTTTTACAGCTTAACCCACTAACCTCTATATGTACCCCAAACCATTCATTGTTCAATCAGTTGCAGCTTACTTGTTCAAGGATATGAAGAAAGAGTCCTGGAGGGGAATAAGCCCTCCGGTCTCCATAATTAAATCACTACAATCCATTTGACAATACCCTGTCAATTCGTCATACTACTGTCACATGAACAATCTAAGCCCACATGGAGAAACATTCACTGAACTTGTTCTAGCCGTATTCCGGGTGAACGGTCTTCTGCTCGAGGCAGGGGACCGCATTACGCAGCCCGTTGGTCTCACAAGTGCCCGCTGGCAGGTGCTCGGCGTTGTCGAGCATGGCCCGGCTCCAGTCGCTCACGTTGCCCGCATCATGGGATTATCACGCCAGAGTGTGCAGCAAACCGCTGATACGCTGGAACGCGACGGTCACATTATGTATCACGAGAATCCGCATCACCGCCGCTCCAAGCTGATGGAGATCACGCAGAGAGGACGTGAGGCACTCGCTTATGTGGAGCAGCGGCATGCGGACTGGGCCAATGAAGCAGGAGGGAGTTACACACTCGACAATCTCCAGGAGGCAGCCAGACTGCTGCTTCAGGTAGCTGATCGTCTTGAGCAGAATGCCGCTCCATCACAGAATGAAGAGATTTGAAAGGGGATAAACCATGACACAGGCGAAGCCGCTTAAAGAAATTCTTCAGGAATCCAGGGGGAACCGCATCGATGCGATCGCGCAGCATATTGTGGAATATATCGACGGAAACTGGCAGGCCGTGCTCAGGAACAATGCGGAGCAATTGCTCAAAGCCTATAACGAGGCGGGCGATATGGCATACGGAACGTATTTGAACCTGCTTTATCTCCCTGTCCACAAACAGTTCAAGGAAGCCGGAATCCGGCCTGAGCCCAGACTCCCGGGTGAATTCGACATCTCCAGAGAATGGGGCAATGCGGAGGAAACGGACCAGCAGCGCTGGATGTGGAGCTCCATTCATACTCAGGACGGGGAAGCGCTTGGCACCCTCGTCACCATTGTGCATCACGACCATACGCGGTTTCACATTCCCCGCAAGCCCGGGATGATCGCTTTGATAGAGACAGCGAAGGCGGACGTCACATCAGCCCTCTCTCTCCTGTCCGAAGATTTCAGGCATGCGCAGGAGTTTACGGTCGAATACGCAGAATATCTGCGCAAGCAGCAAAGCGGCGGGTAACAACGATTTGCTGTAATAATATGCCGGAGCGGGAGCAGCCACGAAAGCGGCTGCTCTTTTTGCTGTGCTGTTGTTGGCGTTTATTCGGCGATTAATGTCAACAGGCAATCATTAGGCTCAAGCTACCTGGAAGAAACAGAACCACCGTTCATGATCGCGCCATACAGCGTACCTAAGATATACTGCATAATGAATAACAAAAGCCCGTTCCTCCCGGAACAGGGCTTTTGTTATTCATTCACGGTCGGGCCGCGGCTTCCCGGCTATTTCTCGCAAGCAATAAGGTCTTTATCCCGGTCGCTTTTCTTGTTGGCGTCGTACAGCTCCTTCGAAACAAACGGCTTGTTTTTCGTTTTGCCGCCTTTATTCTTAACCGAGGACGTACGGGCAATGCCGCCTTTGTAAGTCTTGTTCATTTCCGTACAATTTTTGAACGTTTTGGCTGTTGTTTTTGCTTCTGCCGTTCCCGTTGAACCTATAGATAAACCAATGACGAGTGCTGAAGCCAGTAAAATCGCAGCAATTCTTCTCACACCGGCAGCCACCTTCCAATATATTCCTTTGCAGAACAATGATAAGGCAGGAGCCAGCAAATAGCAAGGTCATTTAGGCTGCCGCAAACGATAGGTAATTATTTTTTTCGCTGACGCCACTGTCTGGAATTGGCCGGACTCCGCCGTTATCGTGCTTTGCGTTTCCTCGAGCAGATTGGTGATTTCCACTACATCCTTTACAGCGCCGGAAGAAATGATAACCGCCGAGGACGACTCCTCAACGTTATATAGGCGAAGCACCGGACCCTCCTGATCCACTGACCACTTTAACGCCGAAACCACCACGTCCCCCTGGATCTTCAGAAAGCTGCCGCTTACCGGCAAGGAAGGCTTGTGCCTATTCGGATCGTTTTCCTCAAACAGTCCTTTGTGCACCGTATCCTGCACCCAAGCCCTGCCCCGGTTCCAGCGCTCACTGTCTCCCGCCAGAAGTTTTGTCCTAACCCCTTGGTGAAACAGCTCCGCCTCCTGATAGAGCTGGGTCGATGTGACCGATTTCAATGAGAAAGGCCGTATAGCAAGCTCAATCTCGGTCCTGCCCAGACACTGTCCCTTAGGCTGCAGATCCTCTTCCATCCCGATAGCCTCTCTCATATTGATCGTCTCGACGCCCCTTAGAAGGGTAATTCCGGCGGTCTCCCCTCCATCAATCATTTCATATTCATGGAGCCCCTTGGCAAAAATAGCGCAGCCGCCCTCCCCATAGACTGGAGCCAGCCATTTCCAGAAAGGCTGGGAGTTGGCGTCGCGCTGAAATTCGCAGCCTGCGTTCCACTTCCGCCTCACCGCATCGAACTGACCGCCAGCCAGCACATAATCAGCCGCGCCCATCCCAGAGAACAGCAAGCGCAGACGATGGTCCTTCACCCGATTATCCAGCCCAATCTTCATCTGAATATACGCAGCGCCATGATCAAGACGGAGGGTCATGCGGAACTCGCAGGGAAGCTTGTCAGCCGAGCGCTTCATCTGCGATGCATCCAGGCACTCCGGCAGCTCCCAGGTAAAAGTGTAGACACATTCCTGATAAAGCTCATTTTGAGTCCAGCCCGAAAAGGTGACGGCATGCTCCCAAATGGCAGGCACATCTCCGTCAACGTTCTTGAAAACATATAGATCTCCGGCGTCGCCCGCATCCTGGAAACGCCCTTGATTGTAATAGCTGCCGCCCGTCCGCTTATCGTATAGATGGAACGATCCGTCGGGCTGCAGCTCCACCTTTAAGCACTCATTCTCCATCACCGGAGGCCGAGCAGGGGCAGCAGGCTGCGTGAGATTCGGCAAGGAATGGGAGAGATCGCGGATGACGGCTCCCTGCCGGTTGGGATGCACATGATAGGCAGCATAGCCAAGTGAAGGTACGAGCGGCTGCCACTCAATGTCAAAACGCCTTACCCTTAGAACGCCCGGCAGATTAACAGGACTGATCACCTGCTTGCGGCTGAGCTGTTCGGAGACAATTCTGTAAGGAACCACTCTGCCATCCTCGTCTTCTATCGTGAATTCAGTCACCTGATCCTCCTCCAGAAAATAAACCGCCGTGCGCTGTACAGCTTTGGAGGATAGCTGGGAGGTATTGAACACAACCAGCTTCTGGTCATCCAAGCTGCAGCCGTCTCCCTTAATTTGCCTGGCAATTACGTTCATCTTCCGATCTATGATTTCACCGGCGAGCTCCTCCAGGCGCTTGAAGCGATCCATCATATGATCATGAACGCTGTCCTGGCTGCACCCGCATATGCTGTCATGGGGATGATTCTCCATATACAGCTTCCAATAATAATCAATCGTTTCATGTTCATAGGAATCCAGATCTAGCATCCGGCAGAAGACCGACAAAGGCTCGATCCACTTCTCCACCAGATCATGACAATGGGCATTCGCCTGCTTCAGATAGATACGGCTTGATAGAGTGCCCGCCAGAATACTGTATTCGAAGGCTTCCCGCAGCTCACCCTGCACCGTCTCCAGAATACCTCCCCTCTGCTCCCGCATATAACCCTGCACACCCTGCACATATTCTGGAAGTGTGCTGTGGACCACCTCGATATCTTCAGGCGTTAGCTCACGAAGGCTTGCAAGCACGCAGGACAGATCATACTGGGCCTCCAAATGATCCACGCCGTTCATCATCGGATAATGCCCGGACGGATTAACGGCTTCCTCGCGTTCGCGCATGCCAGCAAACACGCTCGCCAGCTGTTCTTTCTCTGCGGGCAGCCGTTGGGCGCTGTTGTACCAGTAATACAGCAGCAATCCATCCACCGTCGACCCGTCTGGAGCCTGCCAATGAAAGAAAGGCAGGCGATGTCCGGCGATATCATAGCTGCGGCCGAATACGCAATTATCAAGTCCGACCTCACGGAAAATCTGCGGCATCTGCCCAATCAGCCCGAAATGATCGGGTAGATACCCAACCTTCATCTCTCCTCCAAGATGCCGGGACTGCGCAATGCCCGTCATCAGATTCCGGATTGTCGATTCTCCGCTTGTGAGAAACAGATCATTCTGCTGATACCAGGGGCCGACCAATATCCTGCCTTGCCGGATATGGGCTTCAAGCCGTTCCCGGTTGCCCGGCCTGAGCGCATAATAATCCTCCAATACAATCGTCTGTCCATCCAGATGAAAATAATGAAACGCCGGATCGCGATCAAGCAAATCCAGCAGGCGGTCAATCAGGTTGACCAGCCGGTAACGGAAGCGTTCGAATGGCAAATACCATTCCCGGTCCCAGTGCGTATGTGAAATAAAGTGATACGTTTTCTTTGAAGCCATTCCTTTCACCCCTTTCGCTTGTTCATTCCATAGCAATACCGGGAGACTGTAAGATCTCCCGGTATTCCCTATATTATTGGAATTTTAAGTCGGCCCACTTTGACTGGTCGTCCCCGTTACCCACCCACATAATTTGTCCCCACGAATCCGGTCCGTGCGTAGCCAGGACAGACATGCCAATGCTTTTCCCCAGCTCAGGAGAAAAAGGTACCGTCTGCAGCGCGCTCCAAGGAATCGCGAGCTCCACAGTGAACTGGCCGCCGTCGACTGCCGATGCGATGGTGCCCGCAGTGAACGGAGCTTCCGTCACGCCGCTGTCATGGCCTTCCCTCATGAACATATGCGGCTGCCCGTCAGGGCCGCCTGCCGTAAACATCAGCGCATAATCGCCATCCTGATAGGCGCTTCCGACCTTCCGGCCGTTCAGGTTCAGAAACAGCATCGAGGCATCGGAAAGGTACATTTTATTGCCCGTTTCCGTAAATTGAAAACGCTCATCCTGCCGCTGCTCCAATACATACAGATTCTGGTCATCCCATTTGATCCGGTAATTGGCCTGAAGGCTGCCGGGCTCGCCCCAAACATTGCCGTACTGCTTTACATCCCCGGACTCCCTGCTTACCATGATTTCTTCGGCACCCTCCCACTCACCCGGCTGAGCGACGCCATCGGCCTGAATCGCTGACGCTTTGAATGAGGAGTAGATTTTAATACCCTGGTTCCAGGACTCGGATTCCTTATAGAAACGGAAGTACGTATAAGGATCAACGACCTCGAAGTCCAGATCGGGATAATGCTCCTTCACATAATTCACCCCGTCCACAATGGTCGTGGGCTTGAACAAAATGTTGCGGAACATCTGAAACTGCTGGTTTTTGCCCAATCGGTCGGCTAATATTTCTCCATATGCAGCCGCATCCGGCTCATTAGACAAATCCAGTACCTGTGCAAACGGCGTGCCATTCACGACAGGCTGCTCGAAGCCGGCGTTATTGCCGACGCCCATCGGCGAGAATCGGCTGTAGGCCTCCTGTACCTTCAGCGGCACATATCCGCTGTTGCCGCTGATCAGGAAACCCGTAATATCCAGATCGAAGCGGTTATAATACGCTTTGTTGTATTTCTCCCACACTTCCAGGAAATCCGGAAGCCCGTCGGGACGATTCTCTTTCAGCAGCATCATGGGATTCAAATAGCCTGCGCCATTATCGCCCGCTACAAAATAATCGTTGGCCGTCATCGTATCGTACAGGTAATTGAATACCTGAGGCACCCGATCCGACAAGCCCGGAACAGGCGCCCAGGCCAGCGGCAGCTCTCCCCGCTTCGGGTCGTTCCAGAGCGCCGGCAGAGCCCCCGATGTCCAGGCGCCGGAATCATAATCGCCCATATAGAACGTGATATATTTCTTATCGGGATCATACTGGCCCACCGTACTCTTGCCTTTATCGTTCTTCTGTTTGAGCTTCTTATCAAGCGGAACATGCTGGAGCAGCGAGGCGTTGGACAGCCCGACCAGGCCGAAGGCATCGGCATCCTTCTGCGCATTGTATCTGGAAATCTCATCGGCATATTTCCATTCCGCTTGAACGGGCTCAAGTCTTGCCTGCGAGTCGGCATGCTTCGTATATTTGATCCACCAGGGGACAAACCCGCCGATGGTGATGATATTCTTCCCGGCCTGCCGGTTCTGCGAGCGAAGCAGCTCGACCAGTGTACGATGGTCGGTGCCCATCGGCTGATTCCGGTCGTCATTGGGAAGAGACAGCTCATCCGGGCTCAAATCGAAGAAGAACGCTTTATTGGCAATATAGTAATCCGCGTTAGGCAGGAACGAGTTGAACAGATCGGGATACACATAATCCGATCCGGAGCCTGCTTCCGGAACGGGAGGCTGGATTTCCACTTCTTCGGTCGTCACCTCTATCTTCCTGACCATGCTGCCGCCGAAGAAAGAAACGCCGTCACGCACCATCCCCGCGCTTAACGTATAAGTGCCCGCGGCTGCCGGAGCTACGATTGTAAAGGTGAACGTCCTTTCCGCTCCCGGCTCTACCGTCTCCCCCGAATCCATGAAGATCCGTTGATCGGCAGGACTTTGCGAGAAGCCGCCGTTCAGATCCTCCCACTGAAACTGGTTGGCCTTGTCGCTTGTCGTCCCCAATCGGTCATTGCTGCTGTAAGCCCAGGCAGCGGTTCCGTTGTTTTGGAGCGTAAAAGAGACTTCCGCTTTCTCCCCCGCTTTCATCCTCTTCGGAATCGTCAGCGAGACAAGCCGGGCGCTCAGTTCTTTGGTCTGATCAAATTCCCAGGAGACCCCATCGAGCGCATAAGTCATAAGCTGCGGATTAGTCAGTCCGGTATCCAGATATTTGGCTTTTGCCCAAAGGTAGGCATCGTTCTTAGCGCTGCCCGAGGAAGCGAGACTGGTATCCGGAATCGTTCCCTGCCCGGTGAATTTGCCTACCAGATTTAATTTCACCGGAAGCTTCCGTTTCACGACGAGCTCCGTATAGGCGCTCCCAGCCGACAGATCGTAGCGAACCGGCAGCCAGCTCTTCACCCCTGCAGCGGTAGAGGCCACATTGGCCGTAGCCGGGACATTGGAATCCCAGACTACCACGCCGTTGTAGGCGGATGTAAAATAATCCAGCACCTCGGAGAAGGCTTGAGGGGTTTTGATCGTTCTTGAAGCCAGGAAGCCTTTCTTCTTGCGCAGCTCATCCAGCCAGAACTGATCGCTGTCCATCCCTTCCGCCTTGGCCACGTAATTCGATTCATACAAATAATACAAATCAGAGGCTTTCCGGTTGACGAGTCCCTGCAGCGCAGTCGCCAGCTTGAAATAATCATAGGCGGTCTGCGAATTTGGCAGAGTATCAAGGAATTCCTTCATATCAAAAACGACCAAGGCCTTCCCTTTCTTATCCTTATCGCCTTTGTCATCCTTGTGTTCACTGCCAGCCTTCGCATTAGCTGCATCCGGTGCAGCCAGTGCCGAACCGGACACCGTCCCCATCGTCAAAGCAGCAACCAGCAGCATGATACTTAACCCTTTCCATCTGACACGTAAACCCATAATCTCATCACTCTCCCATTCAGGTTTTATTATTGATTACAGGCGGAGGCCACTCTGCTTCACCGCCAATCTGACCATCCGCCCACACGCCGCGGTTTCACCCTGCGAAGGTTACGTGCAGGGTGATGATTTGCTTTGGCAGTGCCAGGAGCTTCACGCGGTTCTTCTCGAACGGCAGTACTTCCTGCTCCGCCTCGTCCAGATTGACAATCACTGCGGAAGTCAACGGCTGAGCGAAGGTCAGCACACCTTCTACCGCTTCGCTGCGGCTGTTGTACAACCGGACAATATAACCGTTTCCGCTGGCTGCCAGCTTATAAGCACTGATGATCAGCCCTGCCGACTCCAGAGAAAGATAGGATTTGCGCAAGGGCAGGCTCGCTTCCCTGCTGTGCGGTGTCTCCTTATAGAGCTTGGATTGCTTGCGGTGTGCGGTTTTAATGCCGGTAATAAACTGCTGATGCTCCCTCCACAGGCGCGGTTCCACAGGCTTATCCGTGCTGATGAAGCTGAGGGCGTATTGAAACGTCAGCGGTCCCAGCAGCTGGCCCCCATCGCTGCCGTCGCTCAATACTTCCTTATAGGTGCTGCGGTACAACGTCAAGGCAATCGTACGCTGAGCGTTGTCCCGTACGATCACCTCATACATGCCTTTGCTGTAAACGGCCAGCCCCCTCCCCAGCTCGTATAGGGCAACAATACCGTTATGAGGCACGACCTCATACGGCTTGCGCAAATAATGAGATTGATCGGGGACGCTGATCTCCCTCCTCACCAGATCAAACGGTGTGCTGGTAAAGTAATGATCCGTGTCAAGACCAGACGGAAACAGCAGCTTCAGGCGGTGATCCCGGGCGTTGTTGATGATCTCGGTGCGGAAATAAACAACGGGATCGTTCTTCCTCAAATCGATATAGGTCGTCACCGGAACATCGATAAGCTCCCCGCTTCTGGCGGTTTCCTGTGCATTGATGCTCTTGGGCAGCTTCAGGCTCATTTGTAACCGAATTGTTGCCTGATAGGGTCCGTCATGCTCTGTCGTGACAACCGCCTCAAGACCGGTCGAGCGAACCTTGGCATTGCCGACTGGAGGAATATGGCTCCAGCCATCGCCAATATCCGCCTCATCCTCAAACAGCAGCAGCCCCTTATAGACATGGCCGGAACCCAGATCCGTCACATCGATCGTTCCGCCCGCTCCAACCTCAACTATGACCCGGCCGTTATTCCATCGGTTCTCGCCGGTCTGCATGGTGCCGGGGAACCGGACCGGGCCGACCAGCTTTGGTGCGCTGTATTCAAGAGGAGCGTGATTCTCAATCGTATATTTCTCCAGGGTGAAGGTGGAATAACCCATTGCCGGCAGATCTGCGGGCAATGCAATCCGAAGCCGGTCCACAACCTCCCCGCGCGGCAGCTCGCGATACGGTCTGTATCTGCTCATGCTGTCCGTCCGGATGCCGAGCAGCTGGTAAGGAACCTCCTTGTGCGCATGATCGAATATGCGGAAGGAAGTGCCGTCCAGCGCCCTCATTCCTACGGCAGCATCCGTTCCAGCCGGCAGCGGAAGCTCCGCTTCAATCACCCCCTCCACCGGGAACTGTGATGGATTAAACACTGTAAAGGCCTGATTGCCGTTCAAATCCGCGCAGTTCAGGTGATCGACGATAAAGCTCGTTTGCTCCTTGATCATCTGTTCGCTGATCAGGCGGGATTGATCAAAACGGTACATCATATCCCTGTGAACCTGGTCGATGGAGCAGCCGCAAATGGAATCATGGGGATGGTTCTGCAGTATATGCTCCCAAGCCTTATCGATAAAGCCCTTCGAATAGGGGCGGCCTTCCAGGGAAGCCATCACACCCAGGGGCTCCGTCCATTTCTCAAGCAAGTTCTCGCAATGCTGGTTATGCTGCTTAAGATGAATGCGGGAGGACAGTGTATTCTCCGGTACCCAGTTGTTTAATCCGTTTAAACCCAGCGCCTTCTGCTCGCCCTTATACACACGCAGCTCGCCCAGCTTCCCGCGCAGCTCCTGCAGATACCGTTCAAGAGTAGAGTGGACAAGCTCCACATCGATTTGATCCGAAGCATTAAGGGTCTTGATCAGCCAGCTCAGCTTCGGCTCAATCTCCACATGATCGACCCCATCCATGCCGATGCCGATCGTAGTCGTCGTACGCTTGTTCTTGAAAGCAATCCACTCATTAACGCGCCTGATTAATTCCTCCTTATGCTCGCCGTAGGCATTATTCCGGTCAAAGAACGGCCAGCGCACGCTGAAATAAAAGTCGCTGTAGGCGCGGTCCTCATCCAGCTTCAGGCCCAACACGCGGCTGCCGTCTGCGCCCTCCCACCAAATCTCGGAGGGATCCGCATTGCCTTCAAAGCCCCGGAACAGTACGGCATTATCTATGCCGAAGCCCTGCAAAATTTGCGGCATCTGGCTGTTGTGGCCGAATATGTCCACGATGAAGCCGGACAGCATCGGTTCCGCGCCCCACGAGCGGGATTGCTGCATGCCCTTCTGCAGATTGCGAATCAGCGATTCCCCGCTGACGAGAAATTCATCGGGCATGACATACCAGGGACCGATCGCAATTCTCCCGCTCCGGATCAGCGCTCCAAGCCGTCCGCGATTCTCGGGACGGATTTCCAGATAATCATCCAGGACAATCGTCTGGCCGTCCATCGTGTAGTATTTATAATCCGGGTCGTTCTCCATATGATCCAGCAGCTCGTCAATCATATAAACAAGCCGGGCTCTGAAGCCTTGAAAATCCTGATACCATTCCCGGTCCCAGTGCGTCTGGGAAACCACATGTATTTTTTCAATTCCTTTTGTCTGTTTGTCCATATGTGTTTTCTCTCCTGTCTCTTTCTTGTGTGATGGGGCAGGGAGAGGGAAGAGCCCTGCTTCCGCCCCGACACGCCTCGCTTATTTCGCCGCCTTCCAGCGATCAAATGCAGCCTGGTGAATCCGGATGTAGGATTCCACATCCATTTTGTTCAGGGTGTCCGTGAATTTGCCCCAATTGCTCAGCGGCTCCTGGCCGGTAATAAATTTGGCTTCCATGGAGTCCATGTAGGTCTTCATATCGGTGAAGATCGCATCGACCTGATCCTGCTCTTCCGCCGTCAAATACACGAGCGGGAACGGAACCTTCGCATATGGCGTCATCTTCTCAGCAGTTTCCTTGATCCGGTGCTGGTGTCCGACATCGTCCCAGCCTTGTTCGACCTCGGGGCGGACCCATTTGGGCGTGGCCGTACCGACATCCGGCGTTAACGTCCCACGGTATTCTTCGCTGTTCATCCCGTTAGCCGGCGTGATGTAGCGACGAAGTCCCTTCTCCTTGTCGGCAAATTCCCACAGGTCGCCCTCGGGTCCATAATGAATAAAGAGGCTGCCTTCCAGCGAATACAGGTAATCCGCCCATTTAATCGTGCGCACAGGGTCCGCGTTCTTACTGGTGATAGCGAATACCCCCCGTGTAATTCCCGTTCCGATCGGCGTCATCTTGGTACTGTTCTCGGGACTGGTTAATACGGGAAGCACAGGGTACTTCAGATTGTCTTCCGGTTTGACGACATTATAGGCCAGGAAGGGACCCGCATGCAGGAACATGCCGAGCTTATCCGCTTTGCCCTTGGCGCTCATTTCCGTAAAACCTTCGGTGAAGGTGGCCGTATCGAGCAACTTATCCTTCCACAGCCTGTTCATGAAGGCCAGATACGCCTTGTACCCATCCGAGAGCGCGCCGAAGCTGACTTTCCCGGCATCGTCCACCACCGCTTCTCTTGCCAGCACGCCAAAGGAAGGCAGAATACCCGAACGAAATTCCTTCGCTTTATCGTGGCTTCCCAGTGGAATTTCGTCTGCAGCACCATTCTTGTTGGCATCATTGTCCTTGAAGTTCTTAAGCAGCGTATACAAATCGTCGGTGGTCTGCGGCAGATCGGTTATATTCAGACTCTTCATCCAGTCCCCATTCACCCAAATGGTGGAGGTTACGGCGATCGGTGCCATGTTGATATTAGGCAGCGCATAAATATGTCCGTCCGGAGCGGTGATCGACTGCTTCACCTCGGGCATTTCCTCGAACATGGCCTTAATATTTGGCGCATGCTCCTCAATCAGGTCTTCCAGCGGGATCAATACTCCCTGCGCGCCGTACTTCACTTCCTCGCCGGAGGTCAGATTGGCGCCGAAGAATACGTCAGGCACTTCGCCGCTTGCGAAAGCCAGATTCTTCTTCTCATCGAAGCCTTCCGCAGGAGGCGTATCGAAGGTGAATTTGATATTCGTTTTCTTCTCCATTTCCTTGAAGAAGGTCATTTCCTCCCATGGCCCCTGGATGGGATGCTTAAAGCCCATCATCGTCATCGTAATCGGTCCACTTGCCGCTTCTTCTCCGGACTTATTATTGGTACTGCCTGCATTGGATGGACGATCAGCGCTCTTGCCGTTGTTAGTGCCTCCACCGTTGGAGCAGGCCGATACGATAAAAGCTATAATCACAAAAATAGTCAACATACGAAAACGCAGCCCTTTTCTGCTTGGCATTGTACTTCCCCCCCTAATTAAATAAGTGCCTTTCCACCTGCACGTCCATCCGGCAAACTGGGGGATACAAGCCCGGCAAAATGTCTTATATCGCCTCCTCTCCAGACCAGGCATCAGACCGCTTTAGCCTTTGATCGAGCCAATCATAACGCCTTTGACAAAATACCGCTGAAGCAGCGGGTAGGCGGCTACAATGGGAAGCGTGGAAATAATGATGACCGCATATTTGACGATTTCCGCGACTCTCGCCTGCTCCGCCTGCGCTTCCGCCATGGCGCCTCCCATCATCGCCGAATCGCTCATCTGGTTGATAATCAGAATTTCCCTCAGAATGAGCTGAAGCGGAAACCAATCGCGGTCGGACAGGAAGATCAGCGCACCAAAGTAGCTGTTCCAATGGGCAACACCGTAGAATAATCCCATGACCGCGATAATGGGCGCTGACAATGGAAGAATGATGCGGATAAACAGGGTGACATTCGAGCAGCCGTCGATTTCCGCCGCTTCCTCCAGCTCGCGGGGAATCGTGCTTTGAAAGAAGGTCCGCGTAATAATGATGTTCCACACCGATACCGCGCCGGGAAGCAGCAGGGCCCAAGGCGAATTCACCATGCCGAGATTTTTCACCAGCAGATAGAACGGAATCAATCCCCCGCTGAAAAACATCGTGAATACAAAGAGAGCCATGAAGATATTGCGTCCGACCAGATCCCTGCGGGATAAAGCATAGGCGCATGGAATGGTGAGCAGGAGATTGATTGCGGTTCCGGCCGCCGTGTAAAAAATGGTGTTGCGGTATCCGATCCAGATTTCCATATTGCGGAACACCCGCTCATAGCCCTCGAACGTGATCCCCTTCGGAAGCAGCCACATTTGGCCGTTGTTCACATGCATGGGGTCGCTGATGGATGCTCTGACAATATAGATCAGCGGATAAAGCACGATGATCATGACCAGGAACATGATAATAGCATTAATGGATAGGAACAGCTTGTCGCCGGCGGTTTCCCTTTTCATGAACGCCTACTCCTCCTTTACCAAAGACTCGTTTCGCTTTTCTTTCTTGCAAGCCAGTTGACGGCGATCAGAATAATGAAGTTGATCATGGAGTTGAATAACCCGACGGCCGCCGAGAAGCTGTACTGCGCTTGCCTGAGACCGCTGCGGTAAACATAAGTCGAGATGACATCGGAAGAATCCATATTCAGCTGATTTTGCAGCAGCAGAATCTTCTCAAAGCCGACATTGAGAAGATTGCCCGTACTGAGAATCAGAAGAATAATCATCGTAGGGGCAATTCCTGGCAGATTGATGTGCCAGACACGCCGAAGCCGCGATGCCCCGTCAATAATGGCGGCCTCGTGCTGCTGCGGATCAATGCCCGCCAGGGCAGCCATATAGATGACCGTTCCCCACCCCATGTTCTGCCATACGTCCGAGAGCACATAGACCGTCTTGAACCATTTTGCTTCCGAAAGGAAAGGAATCGGCTCTCCTCCGAACAACGCAATGAAGCGGTTGATGATGCCTGTCTCCGGAGAGAGGAACGCAATCACGATACCCGCCATAACGACAACAGAAATAAAATACGGCGCATATGTAACCGTTTGCACAGTCTTCTTGAAAAAACCGTTCCGCAGCTCATTAAGTCCCAATGCGAGCAGAATCGGAATGGGGAATCCGACCAGAAGCGAATAGATGCTGATGCCAAGCGTGTTCGTGATCACATCCCAGAAGAAATAAGAATGGAAGAAACGGATGAAATGATCGAGCCCGACCCAGTCGCTTCCCCAAATTCCTTTGGTGGGGACGAAGTTCTTAAACGCGATCTGGACTCCGTAAATGGGCAAATAGGAGAAGATCACGACTGCGGCCAAGGCGGGGAGAACGAATAGGTACAACTGCCAGTTTTTCAAAATCCGCTTGAAGGCTTGGTTTGTTTGCCTCGTCTTTACTGGCCTGCCCGCTGAGAGCTTGCTTATGTTCATAAGAATCATGAAACCTCGCTTTCCGGCTTGTTCCGAGAATTAAATACTTCTGAACATACAATATGTCATTTACATGTAAATAAAAATAATAAAACGCTTACATTTTCATCTGATTCTCTTTCTTGGCTCAATTGAACAGCATATTGACTGGTGAAACATAGGATTATCTTAATCGATGATTAATTTTATGTCAATATAATAATACAATATAACAATTAGTTCAGTTTTCCTTTATTTTTAGATCTTTTCGATATTCTTAACACTTATGGCAGAAGAGAAGCGGCTATGCTTTCCTTTGCAATTATTTTAATGTTATATTGTATTAATCATAGGAAACCTCCGGTTCCGGAATTGAGGTATGTTAATGAAGAAAAACAAAATACCGTTATATGCCAAAATAAGAGAATATATTAAGAGTCAAATTGATAGCGGGAAGCTGAAGCCGGGAGATCAGGTACCGACTGAGGTGGAGCTGATGAATCAATTCGGGGTTAGCCGCGTCACGATCATTACCGCGATCCGCCATCTTGTGGAGGACGGCCTGCTGTACCGGGTTGCCGGCAAGGGAACCTTTGTCCAGTCGGAAGAGCTCCCTTCTTCCCGGGCGGTCGATCACATTTCGCTGCAGGCTAAGAAGTCCGTCATCGGATTTATTATGCACCCCGCGCGCGATTTGTTCATGTACCGCCTTCTGCTCGGAATTGAGGAAGCCTGCCGTGAAGCTGGCTACGGGCTGATGATCCGTTCTTCCTTCTCGCAGAATGATGAGCTTCAGGCGATCAGGGATTTGATAGATTTGGGAGTAGAGGGGTTAATCATCCATCCGTTCTACGGCGAAGCCTACAATGAAGCCATCTTGAAGCTGAAGGCGGATCAGTTCCCTTTCGTGCTGGTAGACCGTTATCTTCCGGGGATTCTGACCAATGCCGTCTACTCCGACAATTATAAGGGCGGTATGATGGCAGCAGAGTATCTGATCGGACTTGGCCACAAGCAAATTGGCGTTGTTTCCTCGCCGATTTCCAAAACCTCGAGCAGCGAGGACCGCTTCCAGGGTTATCTCGATGTCGTAAGATCGAAGACGCTGCAGGTTCAGCCTCACCAATGGCTCACACGGATTGATGAAGATGCGCCTTTCCACGATGAGATCTCCGCTGTGGAAATCATCGAAGAATGGCTTGCCGAGCATCGTGAAATGACCGCCATATTCACCACCAACTCCATTGACGCCATCTATGTTGCGACCGTTGCCGAGAAGCTGGGCATTTCCGTACCTGGAGAGCTGTCCATCATTTCCTTCGATGATCCGGGAATCAGTGATCTGCAGAAGCATTATTTCACGCATATGCGGCAGGATATCGAGACGATGGGCGGGAGTTCCGTTGAGCTTCTCATCCGCGCAATTGAAGATGCTTCCACGCTTGAGCGGATCAAAATTCCGGTATCGCTTGTGGAAGGCCAGTCCACGGTCCATCTGCTCGCGGAATAGCTGTTGACGGAGAAGTTAAAGAAATAAACAAACAAGCCTCCTCAATCCGGGCGGCTTGTTTGCGGTATTATGAAGGTATTGAATCCGATTCGTCAGAAATTCCGCTGCATCAGGAGTTACATTATCGCAACCATCCATTTGATCCAATAGGCCGCAGGAACAAGCAGCAGCTGCGCTAACAGTGTACCCGTCAACCGCGAGAGCATCAGCAGTCCGAACATTTTGTTCAAGGCCTTGATTTCCTTCTCTCCCCTGAGCACCTTGTCGGTCACAAGTCCAATTTGCGGATCAATCAGAATGGTAAGCAGGATTGTCGCAAACCCGTTGATTAATCCGGACGCTTGTGACGCAGCTGTGGAATTCTCCGCCGTCAGGGTTGACGCCAGCAGCGCCGCCAATACTCCGATCGTATAAATGGCCGTTACGAGAACGTTCATCACAACCAGTCTCTTCGGAATTCCTCCAATTCGAAGACGCGACAGCATTTCCAGTCTGGGATACCGCAGATGGGCCCGCGCATGCTTCAATTTCTGGATGGATACCGATGAGCGGACCATGAGCGGAATGGAGCCGGCCACTTCCAGATGGGCAATAACTCTGGAGGAGAGAAAGACCGCGGACGGAAACAGCAGGATCGCTGTAAGCGTACCCAGGGTTGAAGCGCCGATGACTAGCCGAAAATGCTCAACCAGGTTGAACTCCGGATGATTCCTTGCGTAGTCGATGATTTTGCCCGTCAAGGGCCCCTGCAGCATGTTCGCTGTCCGCGAAACCAGAAGAATGATTCCCGAGAGGGACAAAGCAACCGCCAGCTTGCCCAGGCGGACGCCTGCCAGACGCAGTGAGTAGGTGAGCGTTTCGGATAAATGAATAATGAATGTAAACAGGAACACAACCATAATCTGCTGGAGCACAAGGATCCTCCCCGCTTATTTCGTAAAATCTTGAGAGCTTATTCCGCTTTTGGAAGCTGCCGGACGGTATTGTGCCATGTGCAATAGAAAGTAATTCTATCATCCGGCATTTGGCAATAAGAATCAAGAAAGAATCAAGAAAGAATCAATCAGCTCCAATCACTTCGTTTGCTGCCCGCTGCTGCTCCACCGGAGAGTTCCTGTTCTGGTAATCGTTACATCGGAGTGAACCTGAATTTTCATATCCGGATATATTTCGGCCAGCCAGTCCCGATCCAGCTTGAACCCGGAGCTCATCGACCAGTATTTTAATCCTATAAAAAGCGGATCAACCTGATTGGCCTGCATTTTTAAAAGTAGTCCGGAAATATCCGCATTCAATTTCTTCTCCGCCATCTGTTTCAGATCCGCAGGGGTATAGTCCGACTGATCCGAATCTTCTATACTGGCTTCGACCTGCACATGTACATCACATACCAGAGCGTTTTTCTGTTTTTTTATATGAAAATCCGCTTTCCCGCGCCTGATGCCAAGACCGTTTTGCTGCTCGGGACCCAGTACGATAAACCCTCTTTCCACCCCCCTTCTCAAGAGGTTAAAATATTTCGTTTCCTCCCCGTCCAGCTTGATTATCATCCGGTTATTGCGGTCAAACAGCGCGGTTGCGCCGGAAGTAATCTTGTTTTTTTCGACATGCAGAATCGGACAATAATAGGTGAGTCCGGGCGTCAATGAATATTTGTAGATTTCCTGCAATTCGATGGCAGGCGTATATTCGGTGTTCACCCCTTCGCCAAATTTCATGAACAGATTGTCTCCTGCTGTACGTTCCCCTTTTTGATGGAGGTTTATAATTTCCTCTGCGTTCTCGGCTATGGCAACCATGGCCAAGTCTTGAAAGTCCCGGCGGCGGATGAAAAAATCGATATATTGCAATATATTGTCCGATCTGGCTAATTCCTCGCTGAATATCACGCCTTTCAAATGGGAATAATCGGGCTCCAGGAAAAACTGCTGTGTGATCTGCTGAATGGCTTGACCAATAGAAGCTGCGGAGGTTTCGTAGCTTTCAAATGTATCCGCCGATGTGACGGATCCCGGATTCTGCGATTGCGGAATAGCGCCTCTGAGCGTCATATGGAATTCCCCTTCTTCCTCGTCTTTATCCAGCCCCATGGTCACAACGAACTGCCTGCGGTCAATATCCTTGTAATCAGAGCGGCAGCCTTGCAGCATAACCAGACAGCTCAGACTGATTGCGACTGCTCTGCTAAGACGCACGCAGGCCACGCTCCTTTCTTTTGGCAAGCACATACCACAGAATGCCGATTACATTTTGGAGAATGATCCAAACGACCATGTATTGTTCCCGGTAGCTGATAATGACCTTAAGCTCATTGACGAACAAAGAGAGAACCACATAACTGAGCAGGACGCAGCCCATTATGATTTTGGCTGGCTTCTGTTTGTTCAGCATCAGATTAAGCAGACGGTATCCCTTATACGTATAGAGAAGCACTCCCATGTAACCCGTGACCAGGAGAAGGGGAACAATGAGAAACAATCCGCGTTCCATTACGAACAAATCGAGGGAAAAGGTCTCAGCGGTCATGACCCAAATCAGATTCAGATTCTGAATCGCCCACGGCCCCCATACGGATAAAGGGATAACCGTGCCGCACAGAGTAACGACAAGCCCGACGGCAACAAAGATGATATAGGTTACCTTGAGGCTGGTCCGTGCAAAATAAGGATTCCATATGGAAAGGCAGGTGTATCCTCCATAAACGAAAGCGGACGCTGCTATCCCCTGAAACGTGGGAGACTTCCAGCTATGGACCATGACTCCCTTCAGCATAACGACATCGATTTCTTTGAAGCCCAGCCAGAAGATGATGAGCATCAGAATGAAAGCGAATGCGGTAAAAAAGGCGACCAGATACAAGATGGAGCTGTCGGTATGCAGCAAAGCGCATGACGGAACGGTGATTAATAATACCGCGAGAAACCAGACAGGAGTTTCGGGCATCAGAAACTCGATAATAACCTCCATCGATCCCCTGAACATAAAGAAGCCGATAACGACAGTCAAGAGCACATACGAGGCGGAAATGATCCCCCCGACAATTTTCCCGCATAAGTGGCGGTTAATTTCAACCATCGTCAATTTAGGATACCGGTTGTAAACAGACAGGAGCAGCCATGCATTGATTCCCGCGAGCAATAACCCTATTGGAACTGCCGTCAAACCGGTTTGCAAATAGTTTCTGGCCGTGACATTCGGGGCATTGAATATGGCATGATTAATCATATAATAGGTCAACAGAGCAATGTAGAAGAGAATATTCACTTATGTCTGCCTCCCGCCGGCTGAACGTTTTGGCGATCTTTGGGTGTTGAACTTTACCGGTGCTGTATAGGACTGGACCATCGAATATTTGGCATCATGCATGGTAAACAAGTAGCTGATCAGCAGTACGATGCCGATCGTAAGCCCGAAGAAGCCGGCGATGGTTCCCAGGAAGAGCAGGACATACTTCAAGACGCGGACGGTCAGCGACATCGTATTGATGGGGATCACAAAGTTGGCAATGGCCACCGCCGCCACGACGATGATCATAATATCGCTGACCAGATTGGCCTGCGAGGCGGCTTCCCCCAGAATGAGCCCGCCAACTGTCGTAGCTGCGGGACCAATTGTTTTGGGCACACGCAGAGAAGCCTCCACCAATAATTCGGTCATAATCATCATAAAGCCGACCTCAAGAAAAGCCGGATATGGGAGTCCCGCCCTGCTGCCTGCTATCGATAAAGCCAGCTGCACGCGGAACACTTCCGGGTTGAACGCTGTAAAGGCAACATAGGCTCCAGGCAAAATGACTGTGGCGAATAAGGCGAAATATCGAAGCGCAATCAGGAAATAGCTGTATACAGGAAGCATATAGGAATCATCCATGGAAGCCATGAAATCATGAAAATTAATAGGAGCCAAACTGGCAAACGGGGTCGTTTCGATCAGATAGGCGGATTTCCCCTTGGAAAGCGCCTCACTTACCCGGTCCGGACGCTCCGTTACGACTGATCTCGGAAATAACAGGGGCCTTTTCTTGGGCAAATATTGCTGCACTTTGGATACAGCCTGGGCATTCCTGGAATTCTGATTTTTGATTTGGGCAAGCTCGCGTTCTACGAAAGCTTGATCGGCGAATTCGCTGTCATACAGCATATAACCGGTAATTCGGCTTATGGTTCCTATTTCAAATTTAACAATTCTGAGCGTAGGACTCTGGTAATGCTTGCGGATCAAATTCATATTGACGGCCATGCTTTCCACAAAAGCCTCCAAGGGACCTACAATTGAAGCTTCAACCTGGGGAGTGTCCACATTGCGCGTTTTATATTTTAACGCTTTCTCGATGGTATAGACCTGATTGTTGTACAAAATAACGGCGCTGCCTTTGCACAATACGGCAGGCAGATCATCGGTTTTGCCGATGGTCTGGCTGATAGAATTGATATGCTGCTCGAACTGAACCCCGGAATAACGAAAAAAGGGAGCTTTAAGCTGATCGTCAATAAACGCCGAGTCGGTTATGGTCGAGATATAATACAAGATAAATTCCGGTTCTCCGGTGATTTGCTCTTTGCGCGCATCGGCATTATTCTCAACGAAGGTATCCAGGGAGCTGGCTATCAACTGAATCTGTTCATTCATCGGCTACTCCCCCTTTTCTCTTCTGACAGGTCTTTTTATTATGAGCGAAATTTCCATTTATATTCCGTTGTGCATCATAACATCGTTGTTCCTGCTAAATGGATTACTGCCGGCTGGCGCGCTCCGTATGGAAAATTGCTTTTTTTAATTTTCCATTAATGGATTGACAATGCTTAAGCCCGCGTGATAACTTACGTAGTATCGAAATCAAATCTCGGATCAGAAGGGAGCCACTAATCATGATCGCAATGCATCAGCACACTATCACCATGTATGATCGGCGCACTGCCCAATTGCATAATTATCGTGGCTCCCTCAAGGAACGGATCTGAAATCCGTTCGACGTTCGCAAGGCGTAACGTCATTCCGGGCGCAAGTCACGAATCCTCGTGGCGTGCGCTTTTTTATTGCCAAAGCAAAGCACACCGTATCCGCGCGGTGTGCTTTTGTTTTTTATCATATAAGCAAAATATAGGTTTTCTCCATTTTTTGCTTATATTTCAGAGAGAAGAAGCATGCCCCGCCAGAGGGCGGCGAAGCCGTTTCTTCTTCATCCCAATTGTTTAGAGAGAAGGTCGTTCTTATGCTAGCTGTTTTACAGAAATTAGGCTGGTTCTTCAAACTGGAGCGCAAACGGTACATTCTCGCCATCTCGCTGCTCATTATCTGCGGCATATTGGAGGTGCTGCCCCCCATGATGGTGGGCCGGTCCATCGACAATATCCAGCTCGGCAGCATGACGCATGGCAGTATAGTTCTTGTCCTGCTGCAGCTCGCCGTACTTACCGTAGTCACTTATCTGGTGTCCTACATCTGGCAGTATAAGCTGTTCGGCGCTGCATTCGTCGTGGAGAAAATGAAACGCTCCCGCCTGATGCGGCAGTTCCTGCGCATGACCCCAAGCTTCTATGAGCGGAACCGGACCGGCGACCTGATGGCACGAGCAACCAATGATCTGCAGGCATTATCGGTAACAGTGGGCTTCGGCCTCCTGACCTTTATCGATTCCACCTTGTGGATGGCGACGCTGCTGGTGACGATGTCCCTGCTCGTTTCCTGGAAGCTGACCTTGGTGTCGATTCTCCCGCTGCCGCTGATGGCCATACTGGTCAGCCTCTACGGCAAATGGATACACAGCCGCTTCTCCGATGCGCAAAATGCATTCGGCGATATGAATGACGGGGTCCTGGAGACCATCTCCGGCATCCGGGTCACCCGCGCCTATGTGCAGGAGCGGGCAGCGGAGAAACGTTTTGCGGAGGTGACAGGCGATGTTTTGGCCAAAAATATTGCGGTCGTCCGCATCGATGCGCTCTTCGAGCCTACTGTCAAAATCTTCGTAGGCGCAAGCTACCTCATCGGTCTGGGCTACGGCGCTTATCTTGTCTATAACAACGAGCTGACTGTCGGCGGACTGGTCTCGTTCAATGTCTATCTCGGGATGCTGATCTGGCCGATGTTCGCGATCGGCGAGATGATCAACATCATGCAGCGGGGCAATGCCTCCCTCGACCGGGTAATCGAAACGCTTGGCGCCAAGGCGGATGTACCCGATCCGGCCGATCCGGTCGCCTCGGCCCGGTCAGGACGGATCGAATTCCGGGACGTTACCTTCCGCTATCCCTCTTCTTCCGTCGACAACCTCAAGGAGGTCGCTTTTACACTGGAGCAGGGTCAGACGCTTGGCATCGTCGGCAGAACCGGCAGCGGCAAAACGACGCTGATCAAGCAGCTTCTGCGGGAATATCCGCCGGGTCAAGGCTCCATCAGAATCGAAGGAACTCCGATTGAGCGGATTGATATGGACCGGCTGAAATCATGGTACGGTTATGTGCCGCAGGAGCAGTTCCTGTTCTCGCGGACCGTCCGCAACAATATCCTGTTCGGGCGGGATAACGCCTCGGATGAGGATCTGGACGGCGCCATCGCCGCTTCCGCCTTCAAGAAGGATCTTTCCTTCCTCCCCGAAGGGCTCTCGACGCTCGTGGGAGAGCGCGGCGTGGCCTTGTCCGGCGGACAAAAGCAGCGGGTATCCATCGCCCGGGCGCTGATCGCAGATCCGGACATCCTGATGCTCGACGACGCCATGTCGGCGGTCGACGCCAGAACCGAAGCGGAGATCATCGCGAATATCCGCAGCGAACGGGCCGGCAAAACCACCCTGATCGCCACACACCGGCTGTCCGCCATCCAGCATGCGGACTGGATTCTGGTGCTCGACGAGGGCGCAATCATCGAGCAGGGCAAACATGAAGCTTTGATGCGCCGGCAGGGCTGGTACAAAGAACAATATGAACGCCAGCAAATCGAGCAGGCGATTGAATAAGGCGGTGAAACGAAGTGGACAACGAGCATTACGATTTGGATATTGACGCAGCGGCCGGAGACAAGAAAGCCACGGTCAAGCGGCTGCTGAGGTATGCGCTGCAGGTGAAGCGCCCGCTTCTGTTTGCACTGCTGATGCTGACTGTCGCGGTGGCGACCGATCTGGCAGGACCGCTGGTAGCGAAGCGGCTGATCGATGTACATATCACCGGCATCGAGAAGCCGTGGTATTCAGCTTCGGCGGGCGACCGCTTCGCGGCTGACTATAAGGACGGCTCCTACAAGCGGGCCGACCATTTTGCCCCTGAAGAGGAACGGATTGGCGAAGTCCGTGTGCTGCAGATCGGCCGGAACTATTATTTTGTTCCAGGGCCTATAGCCTTCGATGGCCGCAGGGAAGCTCTTGCAGGCGGCGGCATCGCCATTACCCGGGGAGCCCAGTCGGCCAATTACGAGGCGGAGAGGCTGAGCAACGCTGAGCTTTACCGGTTCTTCCAGCCCGAGCTTGGCGGACTGCTGCGGCTCTGCTGGTATTATTTTGGACTGGTGCTGATCTCCGCCCTGTTCGCATACGGGCAGCGTTATTATCTGCAGGCTTCGGCCAACCGGGTCATCCGCAAAATGCGAAACGATGTGTTCGAGCACATCAACCGCCTGCCTGTGCGTTATTTTGACAATTTGCCGGCAGGTAAAATCGTCTCGCGGATTACCAACGACACGGAGGCCATCCGTGAGCTCTATGTGACGGTGCTGGCCAATTTCTTCACAGGCGGAATCAATATGATCGGCATATACGCGGCGCTGTTCCTGCTGAACGCACGGCTCGCCGCCATCTGCCTGTTCATCCTCCCTGTGCTGGCTGTCTGGATTTATCTGTACGGCAGGGTTGCCAAGCGCTATAACCGGATCATCCGCTCCACGCTGAGCGAAATCAACGGGCGGATCAATGAAACAATCCAGGGCATGGCCATCATCCGGGCATTCCGCAAGGAGCGGAAGATGGAAGCCGAGTTCGAGAAATATAATGAAGAGAATTATAACTACAAGAGCAAGCTGCTCTCGCTCAACGCCTGGACCGGACATAATCTGGTCAATGTCATACGGAATATCGCCTATGTCGCGCTGATCTGGTACTTTGGCGCCGGAGCCATCGGCGGCGCGCAGGGAGCGGTTACGCTGGGCGTATTATACGCCTTCGTCGACTACCTGAACCGGCTGTTCCAGCCGATCGTCAATATTGTGAACCAGCTGCCGAATCTGGAGTCGGCGCTTGTATCGGCGGAGCGCGTATTCGTTCTGCTCGATGAAGCCGGAGAGCCCTTATCCGATGAGCGCATACCGCGCTACAAGGGCAATGTGGCGTTCGAGAATGTATGGTTCGGTTATAAGCCGGAAGAGAAGGTGCTCAAGGGCATTACATTCGAGGCGAAGCAGGGTCAGACCGTGGCGCTGATTGGCCATACCGGCTCAGGCAAAAGCTCGATCATCAACCTGCTCTTCCGTTTCTACGACGTGGACAGCGGCCGGATTACCATCGACGGTACGAACATCAATACCATGCCGCGGCAGACGATACGCGAGCATATGGGGATCGTGCTGCAGGATCCGTTCCTGTTCACGGGAACGATTGCCTCCAATGTGTCCATGGACGATCCGTCCATCTCCCGCGAGCGCGTCGAGCAGGCCTTGACGGCAGTCGGCGCAGACCGGCAGCTGAAGCATCTCCGCAAAGGCATCGACGAGCCGGTCATCGAGAAAGGCGGCACCCTCTCCGCCGGGCAGCGCCAGCTGATCTCTTTTGCAAGAGCGCTGGCCTTTGATCCGGCGATCCTCATATTGGATGAAGCGACCTCGAATATCGACACAGAGACGGAAGCGGTGATCCAGGAAGCGCTTGAGGTCGTCAAGCAGGGACGGACCACATTCGTCATTGCCCACCGCCTCTCCACGATCCGGAATGCCGATCTCATTCTCGTGCTTGACCGCGGCGTCATCGAGGAACGCGGCAGCCATGAGGAATTGATGCGGCTCCAGGGCAAATATTATCAGATGTATCAGCTGCAGCAGGGTGAGAAAGCCGGTGCCGCAGCAGGATAAATGGAATAAAGAAGCTTCCAGTTCCACTTTATCCGTGGTTCTGGAAGCTTCTTATTTATGTTTGAATCGGAATCGGTCCTTCTTGGCCAAGCTTAGTCAATATCAAGATGATGCAGATACTGATAGACCTGGTTGAGCAAATTGACCAGCATCTTGCTCTGTTCCTCTCCCAATGTCTCGATGAGACCGGAGAATATTATTGTAAACCGCTCGTATGCCTTCTGTGCGGCCGCATCCCCTTTATCTGTCAGCCCCAGCAGCGAGATCCGCTTATCCCTGGGATCCGCAGCCCGCTCCACATAACCTTCGTGAATCAAATGTTTGACCATTTGAGTGACAGTGGGAGAGGTTACGTCCAGCTTCCTGCTGATATCGGAAATATTGACGCCATGGCCATTTTCGGCAGCCAAAACCTTGATGCAGAGCAGAACCCGAATTTCGCTCGATTTGATGCCAAAGGACGTTTGTTTGCGCCATTCCGCTCTGGCGAATCTCTCGAAGGTTTCTCTCATTTCCTTCACCAGAGGGGATACATGCTCTTGCTCCATAACCATCACCTCGATTTCGCAGAAGCAGAAAACCAGCTTCTTATTCCTGCTCCAATATGGATGCCTCGCGGTCGCGGATGATCCGCCTGAGGCCATTGGCAATGTCCCGGGTAATTTCTCCGCGCTCGTATAAGGCCTGTACCTCGTCCCGCTCCGCCTGGACCGCAATCCAGTGCAGCTCCAGCCGGACATCCTCATTGCCCTCATGATCTGTCTGCTCCATTCCCGGATAAGGCTTCGATAACCGTTCTTTCAGGAAATGGTAATGATTAATGATGTCTCTCCCTTCCTGACGGCCCGGATCAGAACGCCGGCTTTCAAAAGCTTCGATGACCGCGGCGCTGGTCCGCTGTTTAATCTGCCTGAGCACTTGGCGATCTGCCTTGGAGAGCTTGGGCAGGCGCATCTTGTTCAACAGGATTCCCTTCAGCCCTCTTGCCAATTTTCTCAGAATAACGAGCAAGAACAGACTCCGCTGTGATAATACGAGTTCCAGCTGTTCAAGGCTTTTGAGGAACAGAGCGGCGTGTTCACGGCTTATTTCCCCTTCCGCAAGCAAGCGCTGTATTTCTTCACGCTCAATTCCAAGAGCTTCGATACGCAGCTCTGTTTCTCTCCCGGAGAGACGCAGATTCCCTGATCTTCGTACGTCCGGCTGACGGATTTGCCGCATCCACCGCCCGTAGTCAGCCAGGACAGCTGCGGTCTCCGCTTCATTCACTTCGTTCGTCGCATGATGGAGCGCCTGGATGGCGGCGCCCATCATCTTCATCTCGCCCCGGTATTTCTTGTTTGCCAGTTCCTCTTCATCGCGGACTCCGTCGTTTTTGGCCAATAGGGGAAGCAGAATGCTTGCCGCCAGCAAAGACAGCAGGATGACGACTGTCGCCAGAAAGATAACCAGGCTTCGCTCCGGAAAAGGAGCGCCATTATCAATAAACAGCGGAATCGAGAAAGCGCCTGCGAGCGTGACAGCGCCGCGCACGCCGGATAACGAGGTCATGGCCAATATTTTAAATGAAAGCTTTACCTTCCCTTTGTCGGGACCGAATATTCGGCCTTGAGAGAACGCGAAGGTCCACAAAAATCGAAGGACAATCAGCAGAACGAAAATAACCAAAGCATACCCGATTGCCTCATAGTTGTTATAGACCGGGCTCTCAAATATAGTCCTGAAAACATCGGGAATCTGCAAGCCCAAAATGACAAATACGAGCCCGTTCAACAGAAACAGTATGACCGACCATGTATTGTCGGATACTTCGTTGGTCTGCGGCCTTACTTTGTTCGAGCGGTCACGTTCAACCGCATGCATAACCCCTCCCGCAACTGCCGCCAGAATGCCCGACACGCCCAGTTCCTCCGCAGCAAGATACAGGGCGAACGGGGTCAGAATATGGATGAGCATATGCATCGTCTCATCTTCAAGCCCGGACCGGCGCAGCAGGTACCGGAACCCGGTAATCATGGATGCCAAAACAGCCCCTGCCACCAATCCGCCGATGGCGATGATCAGGAAGCTTACGCTTGCCTTGGGAAGTGAAAAGACGCCGGTCACGGCGGCTGCAATAGCGAATTTAAAGGCCACTAATCCTGAAGCATCGTTCATCAGAGCTTCCCCTTCGAGCAGATGCATCAGTTGTTTGGGCAAATGGATTCTCCCCGCAAGCGCGCTGACAGCTACGGCATCCGTGGGCGACAGAATAGCCGCAAGTCCAAATGCGACCGGAAGCGGGATCGTCGGAATCATCCAATGAATGGCATATCCGATAACGAAAACCGTTGCGAAAACAAGACCGACTGCCAGCAGCAGAATAGGCGCCCGCAGACGCCACAGCTCGCTGCGCGGCGTATGTTTGCCATCATTATAGAGGAGCGGCGCAATGAACAGCAGGAAAAAAAGCTCGGGCTCAAGGGGCATATGTATCCCGGATGGAATCAGGGTCACGGCAGCTCCCAAGGCAATCTGGATCAGCGGGACGGGAACAGCCGGGATACGGCGGTTCAGCACATGGGAAACTGCGATAAGTGCGAGAAGAATCAGAACCGTATAAAATAATTCCATCCTTGCGTGCTCTCCTTTCATAAAAAAGGCGTGAACGGGATACAAAGCCCTATTCCCCTGTTAGTTTGACCATGAATGAATTAAAACATAAATTAAATAGGTTGGCAACCTATCTATATTTTGATTGTCACCATGCCGCACTTCTTGATGTATGGTTCCTTCTATAATTAGTGCGTCAATTTCTATAACCGGGCTGATCAATTATTGCGAAACTAAGGATTGACAGAGCTTTTCAAGGGGAGTACTATTAGTTTACTGATAAACAATATATATCTAAATTATATTCTATTATATTTTTTACTAGTATAGTGAAGGGGTAATGGAAGATTCAGGAGGTGCCGAAAATGCCGCTGAATGAACACGCGATGGAAATCCATGGTCTGTTCAAAACATTAGCGAAAAAAGTAACCGAGGAATGGAATAAACAGACGGAGAGCCTTGTTTCCTTATCCCATTTTCGGATGTTATATATGCTGAATTTAAGGGGCCCCCAGAAAATGGCCGACCTCGCAGAATGTCTGCATGTGACATCCGGAGCCATTACGGGGATCTCCGACAAGCTGATTGAGCGGGGATATATAGACCGTAACCGGGATCTGGATGACCGCCGGGTCGTCTATCTGAATATTACGGATAGCGGCAAAGCGTTAATGGAAACACTATCGGAAAAACAGGTGCTGCTGTACAGCAGACTGGTTGACCAGCTTGATTCCGAGGACGTCGCCCATTTGAAGCGGATCTTTACGCAAATGATTGAGACTTTAAATACGACAGAAAAGGGGTTGTGAGCAAAGTAATGGAACACTTGACCGGTAAACAAAAAGTTACGATTATGATCGCCATTATGGCCGCAATGTTCTTCGCAGCGATTAACCAGACGATTGTCAGCACGGCAATGCCGCGCATCGCCGCTCTATTGAACGGCATGAACAGCTACACATGGGTCGTCACCATCTATATGCTGACCTCCACCATATCGACGGCTCTGGTCGGAAAGCTGTCCGATATTTACGGGCGCAAGCCGTTCCTAATCGTCGGTATCATTTTGTTTATGATCGGGGCGTTTCTGTGCGGAACCTCTGCCAACATTTCGCAGATGATCACGTATCGCGGGCTTCAAGGGGTGGGCAGCGGTATTATTATGGCAAGCGCCATCTCCGCTGTGGGCGACTTGTTCGCTCCGCGGGAACGGGCCAAATGGACGGGACTGCTGATGGCGATTTTCGGCTTCTCCAGTGTTATCGGACCGTCGCTTGGCGGTTGGATGGTCGACCATATGGATTGGGAATGGATCTTCTGGATTTTCCTTCCTATCGGCATTATTGCCCTGGTCCTGATCATGATTTTATTCCCGAAACCTGTTCGCAAATTCAATCAGACCATTGACTATTGGGGTTCCTTATTCCTGACCCTGACCATCGTGCCGCTGCTGCTGGGCTTCTCGTGGGCCGGCACCAAATATGCCTGGGGCTCGGAACAGACGATTGGATTGTTCGCCGTTACCCTGGTGAGCCTGATCATTTTCATTCTTATTGAACGAAAAGTGAAAAATCCGGTTCTGCCTTTGTCCCTGTTCCGCAACAGCGTTGTAACGATAGCCAGCGTAGCCGGATTCATGATGAATGCCGGCATGCTCGGAGCCTTGATTTATCTTCCTTTCTTCGTGCAGGGCGTTGAAGGCATATCCCCAACGTATTCGGGTTATGTGACCATGCCCATGTCCATCAGCATGATTATTCTCAGTACCCTGACGGGCAGATGGATTACGAAATCCGGAAAATACAAAAGGTTCGCCCTTATCGGGATGGCTATTATGTCTGCGGGTATGCTAATGATGGCCTTCATGAACAGCGTGCCTGTGGCGGTTGCCATTATGGTGTTCTTCGGTATGGGTCTCGGGTTTGGTATGCCAGTCTTCACATTGGCCGCGCAAAATGCCGTGAAGCCAACGGAGATCGGTGTTGTTACAGCTGCTTCTCAGCTCTTCCGCAACATGGGCGGCACCATCGGTATTGCCGTGATGGGATCGATTATGACTTCCAGACTTGCGAGCAATATTAAAGCTGCAGCCCCGCAGGGACCGGACTTGTCGAATGTGGATCCGGCGGTGCTCAGTAAATTGGCGCCTCTGCAAAATCCGCAAATCCTGCTGGATAAACCACAGCTCGAGCAGCTTCAGGCAAGTCTCCCTCAGGACCTGCAGCCGCTGGTTACCCAGCTGATTGATATGCTCCGCCATGCGCTGCGAAGCTCGCTGACGACGGTCTTCATATCCGGCACCGTTCTGGTCGGGATCGCCCTGGTGCTGGTCATATTCATGAAGGAATTGCCGCTCCGCAGCTCGGCGCCCAAGCCAGCGGCAGCTGATACGGAAACAGTGGAGCCAAAGCCCCACACTGCCGTGCCGAAACCATCCTGATCCGCAAATAAAGCAAAAAAATCTTCCCGATGCCGCCCTCATCAGCCGGACCGGGAAGATTTTTGCTGTTTAATACAACGCCCTGTCCTTTTCCAAAAAGACAGGGCGATTATCTTTACCGTAGCCTCCTGCCCACGTCGGTTTAAATAAACTAGGAGCAGCTAAGCAACTCCTATCCCGCCGAGAATCGCTCCCCAAAGATATCAGAAAAGGTCAGGTCAGCTTTTAACCTTTCTTATTTTCTAAATAGGCATCGATTTGCCTCTGCGCTTCCTTGAGAATGACATCCAAACCGTTATTTTTTTGAATCCGGATATAATCCTTCACCGCTACTTCAGGATTCTGGTTCATCCCGGACTCAATATTCCCATCCAGCTCCTCTATAGTCCGGTCTCGCCGCTCCAGCTCGCTCTTGATTCTGTCCTCCGAAATAAACAGCCCGTCAACAGGTGAATCTACATTGTTGGGCGCATTGGCAAATTCAGCCTCATTCGTCCAGAAATCCTTGCCGTAGGTGGGATTCTCGCGCATGAACCCGGGCTTCCACAGCGCCCATTGTCCTCCCCACTCCATATAATTGCTTGTCGTCGTATCAAGTCCCTCCGGGTAAAGTGCCGAATGGCCATCCCGTACATAGGTTTTTCCTTCTATGCCGTATTGCACCAGATCGTACAGCGTCTGATCCGTCTCCAGCATATCCAGAAATCTCAGCACACGATCGGCATGAGCCGAATTCCTGTTGATGGCAATGACGTTAGCAAGCGGCGTCCTGTTAACGAATTTCTTGTCCGGGTACAGCAGGGAGCTCTCCTGGGTGAACGAGCTGTCGGCAAAACCCTGGTTCGCGAGGACCCATTCATGCGACTGCAGGGTGAAATACATATGGCCGCTGCGCCAAACCGCCGCTCCGTCTTCCTTGTCGAACATGATATCCTTATTGATAATTCCGGCGGTATACCACTCTCTGGCCATGATGGCCGCTTCCATGAAGAAAGGCTGCTGCTCAAGCGGCTTGATCTGAACCAGCGGATCATTCAGATAAAAGCCCATGCCATGAAAGCCCAGATCCACCCATTCGTCGCGCAGCTGAAAAAGCGGCATTGGCAGGGTGCGGGTCAGCTTTTCATTGGGATAGGCTTCTTTGAGCGCATGCAGGAACGCATCCACCTCTTCGATCGTTTGAATGGAGTGGGGCTCCGGGTTAAGCCCGGCTTCCTTCGTCTTGTCTGAACGCCACTGCGCATAAGGCCGCTGGTTCATCTTCATTGTCCATGGGAGACCCACAATGCTGCCATCCACGGTGGCAGCTGAGAGCGTGCCCAGCTCCTGATATTTCTTGTACAGATGAGGAGCATACTTAGGAAGCAGATCGTTCAGCGGCATGTAGGCCCCCTTCGCCGCCATCTGCTTGTAGGACAGCCAATCCGCGTCAAAATTCATATCCCACCGGTCGCCAGCAGCGGACATCACGAGCATCTTGTCGCGGTAATCGCCGACGGGAATAAAATAAACGTTGAACTTCACATTCAGCCCCTTGCCCCTGACATAGTCGCTAATGGCTGACCAAACCTCGTCGGTCGCGGACTTCTTGTCTCCGCTGAAATAAAGCTTGAGGGTCACCTCCTGCTCGGCAAGAGGAAGCTGCCCGTTTGAACGGGTTTGCAGCGCCGACTTATCGCTCATCTGGCATGAGATTAACATCATTGCCAGCAGCAGGCAGACAAGCAGCGGCTTCATCATGCTGCACCTCCCTGCCCGGACTCGCTGCTCAGGATGGGATGCCGGATCACAATCTTCGTGCCCATGCCTGGCCCTGTCTCAATGATCAGCTTGCAGGCGTCGCCAAAGTACAGCTTGAGCCGGTCATTGACGTTTCGCAGTCCCACACCCCGATGCCCTCCTTCGCGCCTGTCTCCGGAACCGGAATCCTTGTCCAGACGGTCCAGCACCTCCTGCGGAATTCCCCTGCCGTTATCAGAAATCTCAATCACCAGATTCTCCTCTTCCCGATAGCCGGAGATGAATATTTTGCCTTTCTCGAAATTCTCGCGGATGCTGTGCTGGATTGCATTCTCCACGAGCGGCTGCAGCAGGAGACGCAGAAACGGCAGATCAAGTATATCCTCGTCAAAAGCAACCAGCATACGCACCGGCTTCCCCATCCGGGCCTGTTCAATCTGCACATAAGCCTTCACCTGCTCAAGCTCGCGGGCGACCGTTGTAATGTCCTTGCCCCCATTCAAGCTCAGGCGCAGCAGGTTGCCAAGGGCCGAGACCATCTCGCTGATATCGCTTCGTCCATGATTCTCGGCCTTCCATCTGATCGACTCCAGCGTGTTGTACAGAAAATGGGGATTGATCTGGTGGCTGAGCACCTGAAATTCGAGCTCCTTCTTATTCCGCTCCGACCGGGATGCCTGTTCGATGAGCCCTTCGATTTTGCGGCTCATGCTGCCGAAGCCGCGGTACAGCCAGCCGATTTCGTCCCGTCTGTCCGACCAGGGGAAGAGAAAACGGAAATCGCCTGTCTCCAGCCTGCGCATATGACGCACCAGCTTGGCAATAGGCTGTGTGAAATACAGCGTAATGTACATGACAACCCCCAGGCAGCATAAAAGATAAATAACCAGAAACAGGACAAGCAGCCGGTTCAGCTCATTAATCGGACCGATGAGGGTGTGCAGCGGCGTCAGGCTGACGATGAGCCAAGGCTCGCTGTCCATCCTGACATAGGTGACCAGATGGGCATCCCCGCCGATGTCGATTGTCTTCGAGCCTTCCGCTGCCTGCCCCGTCCATGCCGGAAAACTGTCGGATGGAATGGGACTGCCTGTCCAGGCATTGTTGGAGGAATCATACAGCACTTCTCCCATCTCATCCAGAACGAGAAATTTTTGCCCTTTCATCTTCTCTGAAGGGGTGAAGAAGCGCTGCAGCTGGTTCTCTGACAAATCAGCCACAATGATGCCCCGCGCCTTCTGGTCGTACAAGCCGGAGAACCGCTTGATATAGGAGAGCAGCGGCCTTGCATAACGTCCCTTCTGAGGCATAAACAGATGCCATCTTGGCAGCGTTTCCATTTTGGACTGGATGAACCAGTCCTCCCTGCCCAATTGATCGGATTCCCCAATCGTACTCATATAAGTGGGGTACCGGGAAGGATCCAGCGGATATACGCGCACACGAAGCGCGTCGATCAGCGGCGTGTTCTTATATAACGTGGAGACCATGCTAACGGTAAAATCCTCTTCATGAACCGTGGTACCCGGCATCTGCTCCAGCGCCTGCTGAAGGTCCTTGTTGCCGATCAGAGCATTGATCTGATCATTCAGTTCATGGAGATAGGCTTCAAAATTCGTCTTGGCCTGCTGCAAATAGCTCATGGAGAACGTCGAATTCGCATTGGAGATACCCTCGATTGACTTGATATGCGCGTAGTAGGCAAACAGCAGGAACGGAACGATAATAATAGCGAAAAAGATAATAATCATCCGGTTCCGGAAAGAGTAGGCCAAACGCATATAAGTCTTACTCATCGGCTATTCCCTTCTGCCTGCGGTATTCCTTGGGCGTACAGCCCACCTGCTTCTTGAACAGCTTGGAGAAATGCACCGGGTCCTTGTAGCCGACCTGGTAGGAAATCTGATACACCTTAAACCTCACGTCGCTCAGCATCTCCTTGGCCTGCTCCATCCGGATATCCGTCAAATATTCAAGGAACGTCTTCTGCTTTTCTTTCCGGAACAGCTTGCTCAGCCAGACAGGCGTGACATGCACCTCTGCAGCCACGCTCTGCAACGTGGGGCCATCGGCAAACTGCTTGTGGAGAATCTTCTCGGCCTCGCTTACAATTTGGCAGGGATTGGACGAGAGCTTGCGGAAATCCCCGGCAATCTCAAGCAGGAAGGTCTCCGTCTGCACACGCAGCGAATGAAGGGTATCATACTGTTCCAGCTGCTCCCACAGGGTGATCGGGTTTTTGCCCCAGCTTTTATTCTGCCAGCCGGCAGCGGCCGCACGCTTGAATACCTCGAACAGCCATTCGAAGATCCGCTGCTGGATATCCCTTACCTGTATCAGCCCCCAGGCCTGTACCATCTCCACAAAGCGGTCCATGACCACCGAAATCTCCGCATCCGTGCCGTATTTGACCAAATCTAGCACTTCATCGAGCTCCCTGAGCGAAAGGTCTTCCCGTTCGGATTCCATACAGAACCCCTGCTCCGTGAACAGGCGGTTGCCGCCGTAAACCGCCTTCTGTTCCAGCATATCAGAGGCTTCCATAAACATCTCATGAACATGCTTCAATGTTTTTGGGGACGCGCATATGCTGACGCTGGCCTTCACCTTGACGAATTCGTTAATCCGCTTGATGCAGGTCAGGGCCAGTTCCCTGCCTCTTGGCGTCTGCTCTGCATCGGCGCAGCTGAGCAGCACAACCCAGCGGCTTTGCGTATCGGTGAACAGCGCGAATGGATACGGAAAATCCTCCTCCAGCGTCTGGTTTACAACATTGCCGATCCCGAAGACGACAAGCTCCTTCTCGCTCCGGTATCCTTTGCGGTTGCCGATGGCCTTCAGATCATCCGCCTCCAGCAGCATCAGCTGCAGCGGATGCTGCGCCGCCCATTCCAGCTGCAGAGTCTGAAGACGGTGCTGCATACGCGTTTCGCGGTAAGGATCATAATCATGGCCGATCAATTCCCGGAACAGCTCCTCGCGCATCTTGGGTACGGCGTACTGCACCTGATTCCGCAGCAGCAGCTGATTATGCCGGTCGAGCTGTTCCTTGTGGATCAGATCGATAGCCTTGCGCGTAAGCTGACCCAGCTCTTCGGTATTAATCGGCTTCAGAATATAGTCCATGGCCCCGATCTGCATAGCCTGCTTGACCAGTTCGAAATCATCGTATCCGCTGACGACAATCGCCTTCCAGGCATATTCGCCTTTTTCGGAGAGAGAGCGGAGAAAATCGAGACCGGATAACCGGTTCATCTTAATATCGGTCACAATCAGCTCCGGCCGCTTCTCCAGAGCAAGGGCCAGAGCCGTATCTCCATCATCGGCGGCATACACCTCATCAATACCAAAGCTGTTCCAAGGAAAGCGCTTACGCAAACCTTCACGGATCTCAAACTCGTCATCGACAATCAGTACACGCAGCATAATTCACCTTCCCTTTATGAGTGTCCTCCAACTTGTACAAGGCTATTTTATCACAGGGAATTAATTGGGAAATGCCCTTTCATTCATACTAGCCTACCTTGTTTAGGATTACACTGGGGCAATCCTAAAGTTTATGGTCTGCCATTAATCACTGGCATGCAAAAGACCAGTCGTCCCAAGGCGGCAGCTAACGCCTCCTGGGTGACTGGTCCCATTTTCAAACCGTCTGCTCCTTCTTAAAACTCAAAACAGGTATAACTGAATGTGCCGAACTGATAGCCCCGGTACAGCAGAACAGGCTGGACCGCGTTCGAGCTGTCCGCGCTGCCCATCGCCTGAAGAAGGGGAATAAAATGCTCGGCCCTTGGAACCGCGCGCGAAGCATAAGGCGCAAGCTCCGCATAGTGGAACAGCGATTCAAGGTCGCGCCGCTCAACTTTATCAATCAGCCAGTCATCGAACTGCTCCGCCCAGGGCTCGGCATCCGTTTGGCCGAATTTAATATAATTAAAATTATGCACCGTCGTGCCGCTGCCAATAACCAGAATATTCTCTTCGCCAAGACCTCTCAGCGCTTCGCCGATCCGGAACTGCTCGGCAGCCGTCTGAAAAGGATTCACCGAGATCGTCACAACCGGAATATTGGCTTCCGGATACATATAGCGGAGCATGATCCATGAGCCGTGATCCAGCCCGCGCTTATCGTCTCTTCTGGTCTGAATGCCATGCCCGCTGTACATCTGCTCAATCCTCGCAGCCAGCTCAGGGTCCCCGGGGGCCGGATAGGTCAGGCGGTACAGCTCATCGGGAAATCCGCCAAAATCATAAATGGTCGCAAGCGGTCCTTCCGCAAAGGAGATGGTCGTAACCCGCTCCTCCCAATGGGCACTGAATACAACGATTGCCTTGGGCGTGAATCTTCTTCCCGTTTCTTCAAGAAAACGGGTATAATCGGATTCCTGCAGCGCCATAAGGGGCGAACCATGGTTAATAAACAGGGACGGTATCATCTTGGAAGCCCTCCATTTTTATCAGAAGATTTTTTCTTACTAACCTGCTATTTACTTACTTTATGTAATTAAGTATATTTAAATAAGTGTAGTTCGTCAAATTTTTGATTTAAAATACGCAGGTTTATTTATTTCAGGGTTCAAAGAGGTATAATGAAAGTCAGATGAGGTGATGAAGATGATAGATCAGCAGGAATGTCCCCGGTTCGCAAAGGCCATTGAGCTGTTAAGCAAACGATGGAATGCCATGATCGTCTATCAGCTGCTTTCCGGCCCGCACCGCTTTGTCAATCTTGAGAACTCGGTCACGAATTTGAGTGGGAAGGTCCTCTCGGACCGGCTGAAGGAGCTTGAGGCTGAAGGCATTATACGTCGTGATGTTTATCCTGAAACACCCGTTCGGATTGAATATAAATTAACGGATAAAGGTTATGCCCTTGCGCCGCTCTTCACCGTAATATCCACCTGGGCTTCCCGGTGGGTCGAACTCCCGAATGATAAGCAGGACTTGAAAGACTCCTGCGCTGCCGCTTCAAAAGCAGACTGCACATGCAGCGAAACGTCTCCGCATTGATTAGCGATTAATATCAGGCAGGTCCCCGACATAATCCAATCGCACGCAAACAGCGGCCCTCTCCACATGGAGAAGGCCGCTGCCTGTGTAATCTTCAGCTTTATTTAACCGGCACTTCCGGAAGTCCCCACACCGAAACACTTTCCCCATTCACCGGAAAATTCGCATTTCCATCCTGCTCAATGGCAATATGATCCTTCCGCGTATTGGTCAGATCTACCCATATCTCGCCGGCGCGGCGCTCACCGACAAACATCCGTTTGAATGCTTCCGCTTTATTGGAGATGACGACGGCGCAGCCTGAGCCGGCAAATTCACTCACGCCCATCCGCACCCAGCCCACAACATGTGGATCGTCAAAATAATCCTTTTGTTCCCCGTACGCTTTATGGTAACGGGCATACAGAAGAGGATCGATCGCCTCCTTCTTCCCTTCGATCGTCTCATCCCCGCCGATTTTGAAATAATCGCCATAGAACACGCACGGATAGCCATCCTTCCGCAGCAGCACCAGGGAATAGGCGATCTGCTTGAACCAGTCCTCGACCCATGATTCCAGCGCTTCATTGGGCTGGGAATCATGGTTATCGACGAACGTCACCGCGTTAAGCGGATGAGTGGCCACCAGCGAATTCTCGAAGATTTTGGTCAAATCAAATTCGCCCTTGGCCCGCGAGGCTTCAAAAAGCTTGTAGTGCAGACAGACATCAAACAAGTCAAGCCCATGGTTCACTTCTTCAAGAAATTCCTGGCAGGCGCCGGGATCGGAGTTCCAGAACTCGCCCACCACGTAAAAAGACTCCCCATGCTCCTGTTTCATTTGCTCCACAAATTCCTTTACAAAATTGCGGTCGATATGCTTGATCGCATCCAGCCGGTACCCGCTGCACTTCAGTTCATTCGCCAGCCACCTGCCCCAGGAAATCATCTCGTTCCTGACTGCCTGATGGTTGTAATCAATGTTGGCAAACATCAAATAATCATAATTGCCGAAGGCATCGTCGACGTTATGATTCCATACCTTATTCTCGCCGGTGATCCGGAATATGCCCGACCGGTTGGCCTTGGCATCATAGTCCGTCCCGTTGAAGTGCTCGAAGCTCCACTTGAAGGAGGAGTATTTGTCCCCCCGGCCCGGGAAGGTGAATTTCGTCCAGCCTTCGATGTCGAAGGGCTTCGAGATTTCCTTCAACCTGTCGTTGGGATCGACCTCAATCACCTGGAACACTTCCTTCTCATCGGCGCCCGCTTTATGATTCATCACCAAATCCAGATAGATGGCGATGCCGTGGTCCCTGCAGACCGAAATAGCTTCCAGCAGCTCCTGCTTCGTACCATATTTCGTGCGGACCGTCCCTTTCTGGTCAAACTCTCCCAGATCGTACAAATCATATACCGCGTACCCCGTATCGTTGACGGAGGTTCCTTTGGTTACAGGAGGGATCCAGACCGAATCGATCCCCCGCTCCTTCAGCTTGGGGGCAAGCTCCTTGAGCCGGTTCCAATGCTTGCCGTCGGACTCGACATGCCACTCGAAAAATTGCATCATCGTATGATTTCTATCCATCGCGGCTTCTGCTCCCTCATAAATTGATCATCTATTTATAAGAGATTATACCCAGTCCTAATTTCCCCCAAACAGCGGCCATCACAAGCTGTGTTGCATCCATTATCCTTTAATCCCGGTCAACGCGATTCCTTCCATAAAATAACGCTGCCCAATCGCAAATACAATCAGCGCAGGGAGCAGCACCAGCAGCGAGGCCGCCATCAGAACCCCCCATTCCGCATTGTACATGCCCCGGAACTGCTGAAGCCCAAGTGCAAGCGTAAACTTCACTTCATCATTCAGGTAAACGAGCGGCCCCAGAAAATCGTTCCATGTCCCCAGGAAGGAAAATAAACCGATAACAAGCACGGCAGAACGGGAAAGCGGCAGAATGATCCTGCTGAAGATTGTGAAATGCGAACCCCCGTCGACGAATACGGCTTCATCCAGTTCCTTGGGGATCGACATATAAAACTGGCGCAGCAGGAAGATATTGAACGCCCCGCCGCCAAAAAAAGCCGGCACAATGAGCGGTGCATACGAATTTACAAGACCCAGCGCCTGCCAGCCAATGAAGGACGGAATCAGCGTCACCGCAAAGGGCAGCATCATGCTGCTCAGCAGAAGAGCGAACATCTTGTCCCTCCCCGTCCATTTCATCCGTGCAAAGCTGTAGGCGGAGATGGTGCTTGAGAGCAGTACCCCGGCCAGAACGCCGCCCACCACGATAAAGGTATTCAGAAAATAACGCTCAAACGACAGCACCTCGAAAGGCTGTCTGAAATTATCAAAGTTGAACGGCGACGGAATCCATTTGGGCGGTACCACGAAAATCTGGCTCAAATCCATCAGCGAGCTGCGCAGAAGCCAGTAGAAGGGAAACAAACAGATCAGGGAACCGATAACCAGAACCCCATACAGAAATGTCCGGTATAAACCGCGTCTGAGTGCCATCTCCGGTTACGCCCCCCCATTCTCGTAATAAACCCATTTCTTCGACGATTTGAAGAGCAGGAAGGTAAAGAGCATGATAATGATAAACAACACCCAGGCGATGGCGCAGGCATAGCCCATATTCGAGAAGGTGAACGCTTCCCGGAACAAATAGAAAATATAAAAGAGACTCGAATCGTTCGGGCCGCCTCCGGTCATCGTATACGGCTGCACAAACACCTGGAAACCGCCTACAAGGCCCATTATCGCATTGAAGAAAATACTTGGGGTCGCAAGCGGAATGGTGATATACACGAGTCTGTGAAAAGAGCTGCCTCCGTCAATTTCGATCGCTTCATAATAATGCTTCGGGATATCCTGAAGGGCAGCCAGGAATATGATCATCGTGCCGCCGACGGTCCATAAGCTCATCATTACCAGTGTAGGAATGACCGTTGTCTCACTGTAAATCCACTGGCTCTCCGGCAAATGAAAGGAACGCAGTATCGTATTGAGGAATCCCAGGTCCGGGTCCAGCAGCCACAGCCATACCATCGATGAAGCCACAAGCGGAACAATGGTCGGCAGATAGAAGATTACCCGGAACGCGGCAAGTCCCTTTACCTTCTGATTGAGCAGAACAGCAAGGAAGAAAGCCATGATGATCTGGAGCGGCACGCTCAGCATGACATAATAGAAGGTAACGCCGATCGACTTGTAGAAGAAGGTGTCTGTGCCATTGAAAAGGCTGGCGTAATTATCGAAGCCGACAAAATGAGGGCTGCTGGCCACCTGGTAGTCGGTCAGACTTAACCAGAGACTGGCAGCCATGGGGCCGAGCACAAAAATGGCAAAGCCCAGAATGGCAGGCGAAGCGTACAGCCAGCCAAGACGGTTTTCTTTTCTCCTTAGCGCCGATAAAGATTGCACCCTCATCCCCCGCTTTCTATTGAATGAATTCATGTAACAGCCAGGCACCCGCCCGCTGCGGGCGAATGCCTGGCGTCCTTATCCCTTGGGGTAAGTTCCTTTAAATTCCGCATTGGCCTTGGCCGAAACTTCCTTGAAGGCCTGCTCGACGCTTTTCTTGCCGAGCCATACCTGATCGAGCGCCGGCGTAAGAATGGCATTGATTTTATCCGAGTTTTTCAGATAATAGTCGAATGAATTCTCACCGTTCTCCAGCGTCTGCCGCATGACGGCATCCTTAAAGCCATCCTGATGGCCCGGCTTGACCTCAGCCCATTTGGCAATCAGATCCGGCTGCGTGTACCAGTCCCGCATGACCGGCATCCATAAGCCGCTCGAATGCATCTCGAGACCGCTCTCGGCATTAAGCAGGAATTTATAGAACATCCATGCTTCTTCCGGGTGTTTGGTTGTCGCCGACATGACCTCGGGCTCGCCGAACAGAATCGTTTTGCTTTCCTTCAGCTTTGGCAGCACGCCTACCCCGTAATTGACCTTGGCCGCGCCCAGATCAAGCTGCACCCACTGGCCGTCCAGATCCATGGCCACTTTCTTGCTTTGCAGCGCAATGGCCGGTGAAGGCATATTCTTCTCCTGGGTCGTCGAAGGCGCTACATGATGCACATGCACCAGATCGGCAAGCTTCTGCACGGCCTCGATAACGGCAGGATCCTCCAGATTCAGCTTGTCACCGCCAGGGGCAATAACGCTGGTATTATTGGAGGGAACCATCAAATGCCACATCCATGTGTTGAAGCGGACGCCATACTGTTTGATATTGGCGGGATCGAATTCCGCGCTAAGCGCATTATTCCCTTTATTGTCAATCGTCAGCTTCTTGGCTGTATCCAGGAATTCATCCCATGTCCAGGCCTGCTCGGCCGAGGTTGGTGGAAGCTCCACTCCCGCTTCCGTGAACATATCCGCGTTGTAGAATAGAGCAAAGGCTTCCTCCGCCACCTTAATGCCTGCTACCTTATCCTGGTCCCAGTACATGATGGCATTGGGAATGAGAGAATCCTTGTTCAGGTCAGGATCGCTCGCCAGAAAATCATTCAGGTTATACAGCTTTCCCTGCTCCGCCCACTGCAGGGTTTGGGTTTTGTACAGAGGAAATACATCCGGCGCATTATTGCCCGCAAACATCGTCGTCAGCTTGGTGACATAATCGCCGGGGATATGCATGTATTTAATTTTTATATGGGGGTGGAGCTCCGTGAATTTCTTGGCCATCTCCTCCTGAACCTTCTTCTCGTTCGGAGATCCCCAGGTTGCATAGGTCAAGGTAACCTCTTCCTGCTTCCCGGTGTTTGCCGGCGCATCGGCATCCTCTCCACTTGTGGATGCAGCGCTTTCACTGCTTGGATCGGTTGAATTGGATGTTCCACATGCCGCCAATAACAGCACTATGCTTAACGCGAGAACCCACCTGTTCATTTTCCATATTCGTTGCATTCGCATCCGCTTTCGCTCCCCCTCCATCGTCAACGTACATTTGCCATCGCTGCAGCCATTGGCTTCTCCATGTTAGCAAGCGTTTTCATCATGCTCAATTCGAAAATCATTGGATTTGGAGCTTTTCATTGGATTTACGGTTATGGCCGTTGATACGGACAAGAATGGTGGCTCCCCCTCCCGGGGGTGAAATGACTTCGACGCCAAACTCCGGTCCATAAAGCAGTCTGATCCTTTTGTCCACATTTTGCATGCCCGTTAAGCGGCTTTGCCCATTTCGAAAGCCCTCCAGGCTTGGCTGGTCGAACCCCTTTCCATTGTCTTCGACCGAGAACAGGAGCGAATTCCCCTCCAGCCATCCGCTGATATGAATAGATCCGCAGCTCTCTATCTCCTCGAAACCATGGATGATGGCATTCTCTACAAAAGGCTGGAGAAACAGCTTGGGAACCTCAGCCTCAAGCATGTCTTCCTCCATCTTAATCGTTACCGTAAACTTGTCCTCAAAGCGGCTTCCCATAATGTAGATATATCTGTTCAACCAGTCCAAATCCGTACGCAGGGGCCAGGTCTCGTTCTTGTTCCGGGTCGTGCTCTTCAGCATCTCCGCCAGACTGAGCATGATCCGGCTGATCTCATCCTGCTTGTTCTCAACCGCAATCCAGTAAATGGTCGTTAAGGTGTTATACAAAAAATGCGGGTTCAGCTGCAAATTAAGCGCCATCAGCTCGGCATCCTTTTCCCTGATCCGGGAGGCGTAATTTTGTTCGATAAGCTCGTGGATCCGCTCATTCATTTGATTGAATTTCTGGATCAGATGGCCGAATTCATCCCGGCCTTCGCCTGGAATAAATACCTGGAAATTGCCCCTTTCCATCAGCTTGATTCCTTTCTTGATGCGGATAATCGGCCTCGTGATGAAGATCGAGAGCAGATACGCGAATAGGGCAGATACGAGCAGCATCAGCACCAGAAAAATAATCGAATACAGCTTCAGGGCGTTCAGATCATGCAGCGCGTCATCGACGGGAATTTGGATATAGGAAAGCCAGTCCGTGCTTTCCATCAAATCGAAGCAGATCAGCGTCTTCCTGCCATCGACGGATTTGATAAAGCTGCCCTCCCGCATGGAACGGGCCTCGTTCAACCAGGAAGGGGCGGAATTGCCCGCTCGCGGAGTGCCTTCTTCATTGGAATCGGTCACAACGGAGCCTTCCCTGCTGATCACGCCGAAGGAAACATTGGCATATTCATTCTTGCGGGCATAATCCTCGAATACCTGCCGGATAAATTCCGGCTTGAAATTCAACAGCAGAATAGGCTTCTCTACACCAGCCGGCAGCGTGAGAAAAGCTCCATCATTGTCGATATAAGTCTGGTAAAGCTCTTTGACTGCGGAAAACAGCTCATTGTAATCGAAGCTGAGCGTTCTCATATCGTTCTGTTTATAGATGTCGGCGAAGGAGTAGGTGGGGATCCAGATCAGGTTGCCCTGCCCGCTCCGGGCTTGCCGGACCAAATCCGTTCCATAAAATGCGTCCGCAGGCACGTACATTTGGGCATTATTGCCGAAGCTGTAGAAACGGGTCATGACAAACGAGGAATACACTTCCGGGCTCCGTCCGAAATACTTGTACAGGATTTGCGTGATGCGGCGGTCTGTTTTCAGCAATAATTCCGTGTTCTTCGGATCGACCCCGGCAAGGACTTCATAGAGTTCATTATCGATCGGCAGCACGTCGGTATTATCCCGAATGGCCTGCAGCTTGCCCTCCAGGAGCAGATTATTGTTCATCACGACATTACTGACGCTCTCCTTGACATTATCCAGCATATTGCGGGCACTGGTCTGATAATAGGCGAACCCCAGAATCAGAATGATGAAGCTTACCAGGAAGAAATAGGACAGCATTAATTTGATGCGAAACCTGGAATTGACGATCCATTCGGCCAACTTGCGCGGCAAGGACATAGCTGTCAGCCTCTTTCTCTTAGGGTTGATTAAACATTCTGCGGAATTCCTCTGGCGCGCACAGGAATGATTTTTTAAACACCTTGTTGAAATATTTGATATCCTTATAGCCCACCTTGCGCGCGATCTCGTTAATTTTATCATCGGATTGCAGCAGCAGGCTTCTCGCCTTCTGCATACGCGATTTGACCAGATAATCGGTGAAGGACATCCCGAAATGATGTTTGAACAGAAAGCTGAAATAGGACGGGTTGTAGAAAAACCGCTGCGCGACGATATCCAAACCCAGATCTTCGTGAAGATTTTCCTCCAGGAAGACCTTGCATTTCTGCATAATGATGTCCTTGCGCGATTCTCTGTCCGTCTTCATTCCCCGGAGCGCGGCATCCAACAGCTCATGGGCGATTCTTCTTACATCCGCATACAATTCCGCACGCATGATTCCCTCCTCCAACCGCGAGATTAAGCTTCGGTAGGCAGCCTCCTCCATAACGGTCTCTGCCGGTTGCAGGCAGGAGAGAAGCCTCTGAATCACATCGCATTTCAAATGAAAGGGCACCGGGAATGCCGCAGACAGTTTGTCCAGAAGCATATCCAGCGCATCAGCCGCCTTCAACGGATCAGCCTCCATGACCGCTTCAGCCAGCGCCTGGGCTTCTTTTCGCGCAGAGGTATTATTGTTTTTAGCAACCGCTTTCATAAGTTTCGTCTGCAGGAGCTCTTCATTGAACCAAATCTCCTCATGGAGGTAAAAGCGGTTTTCCAGCATGGACTTGGCCATCTCATAAGAGCGGCTTCCTTCGGCCTCCACTTGATCGCATGCGTTTCCTTCTCCTATCCGGATCGTTTCCCCGTATAAAGCCTGCAGCTGCGGCAGCATGGTACGAATGCGCTGCAGAGCTTCAGCCGGGTCGGCATCCTGCTTCCATTTTAGAATGATAATCAGCCGGCGCTTCTCTTCAGGAGGAGTGAACACGATAGGGTCACAACTGTGCTCCACGTTCTTCGCGAGCATTCGTCCGAAAACATATTTCAATTCCTCGGTATGATCGCTGCTTGCGTTTACAGATATTTCGGCAATGAGCGCGGTTGCTCGTCCCCTCAAGGCAAAATGCCGCTGGAGCTCTTGCCAATCTGCGGGCTGCAGCCGCCTCGTAATCCATAGATACAAGAGACGCTCCAGATAAACAGGCAGGGTTTGCGCCAGCTGTGTGGTCAACTGCTGCTTCTCCAGCCTCGCGGAGAATTCATCGGCAATCACGCTCTCCAGCTTCCCGAGCAGCTGGATCAGCTGTGTGGGATCAAGCGGCTTAACCAGATAGTCCGCAGCTTCCAGACGGATGGCCTGCTGCGCATAGCCGAACTCGTGAAAAACACTAACAAACACAAGCTTTGGCAGCAGGCAGCCCTCCTTCTTCACTAGCTCTGCGAACCGGAATCCGTCCAAGAGCGGCATCTGGATATCTGTGAAGACGATTTGGAAGGTCCGCGCCTCACAGAACTCCAAGGCTTCCCGGCCGTTCCTGGCTTCCCATATCCGGTAGTCCGGCCTCAGCGAACGGATCATAGCCGCCAGCCCCCGGCGCTGCTTGGGTTCATCGTCCACAACAAGCACATTCATGGCCGCTTCATTCATTCGTTATTCCCTCCTTCAGCCTTAGCTTCCAAGTTGCTTCCTTGTCTGTTAACTTCCATCTTAAATGAATTCCGGTACACGGGAAACGGACGCAAGTGGGGAAAATCATGAGAAAGGAGTAATCTAATTGGGTCATGGCTGTCTATATACAGAAAAAACCACACTTCAGCGAAGTGTGGCTTAGGTGTAATTATGAAATCTAATCTTATCTGCTTGTCTTGCTTCCTTTTCTAAACCATTCCGAGCGGGGCTTGAGCGCCGGATTTGCCTTCGGTTTGGCGGGTCTTGCCGGTCTTGCCGGTTTCGTCGCGACAGCTGATGCCGTTGATCCTTGCATTTTGGCAGGCTGAGCCGTCATCTGCATCGGATAAGGATGATCCTTTACTTCGGGAATGGTCTTCCCGATCAATTTCTCAATATCCTTGAGAAACGGAATTTCATCCATTTCGCAAAAGGAGATCGCGACCCCGCTGTGTCCCGCTCTGCCGGTTCTGCCGATGCGGTGGACATAGGTTTCCGGGATATTCGGGAGATTGAAGTTGATCACATGTGACAGCTCATCGATGTCGATTCCCCTTGCGGCGATATCGGTCGCGACCAGCACCCGGGTTGCGCCGCTCTTGAAATTGCTCAAGGCCAGCTGGCGCGAGTTCTGGGATTTGTTCCCGTGGATAGCCTGAGCCGAAATGTTCACTCTCATCAGGTCGCGCACGACACGGTCAGCGCCGTGCTTGGTGCGGGTAAATACCAGTGCCGAAGCGATGGATTTATCCTGCAAAATGTGAATCAGCTGATTCTGCTTGTTAGCCTTATCCACCATATAGATCGATTGCTGGATCCTGTCGACCGTATTGGACTCCGGAATGATCTCCACCTTCACTGGATTCACCAGCAGCGCTTTGACCATTTTGGTGATTTCCGGCGGCATTGTAGCCGAGAAGAACAGCGTTTGCCGTTTGGCGGGAATTTTGGCGATGATTTTCTTCACATCATGAATAAAGCCCATGTCCAGCATTCTGTCCGCTTCATCCAGAACCAATATCTGGACATGCTGCAGATCAATACGCTTCTGATTCATCAGGTCGATGAGCCGGCCGGGAGTGGCAATTATAATATCCGCACCTTGATGCAGCGCACGCTCCTGGGCTTTTTGCGAAACGCCGCCCACGATAGCCGAGCAGCGCAAAGTGGTATATTGGCTGTACGCCCCGATATTCTCCGCAATCTGAAGCGCAAGCTCTCTTGTCGGTGTCAGGATCAAGGAGCGAATGCGGCGCTGCGTATGGGTTTTACTTTGCTGCTGGCTCAATAGCTGGATAATCGGCAGAGAAAATGCGGCCGTCTTCCCCGTTCCGGTTTGGGCGCAGCCCAGTAAATCTCTGCCGGCGAGCACCGCCGGAATCGATTGCTCCTGTATCGGCGTAGGCGTCGTATAATTCTCTTTGGTTAAGGCTTTCAGAATCGCAGGTATAAGGTTCAATTCATTAAATGTCATTTTATCTCCTTAGTTCGACAACGATATATTCTTCATTCATTCTTTACGTTGTGACATATAAGGATAACACAAATGTGTGTATAAAAAGAAGCGGGATTTTAATTACAGTACTTCCTAAAGCGCATAAGCAGCATTTATGTATGCATAACATCCGCAACTCAGGACATCATAAAATGGAATTTATGAAGCATTGGAGGAATTACTTTGGCCAAACCGGATAATCGTGAGGATAATGAGGTTCACCTGCAGAAACATATCGATCACACTGAGGCTACTTTGAAAGAAGCCGAGGATTACCTTGACGAGCACGCAGAAGAGATTACTTCTGAAGAGAAGCAGCAAATTGAAGCTAAAAACGAACGTCGTAAAAACAGTATCGAAGGCTTTATAGAGGAAAAGAAGGACGAAGCCTAACCGTAAAAAAACATCAAGCAATGAAAATGCAGCCCTGGAAAAGGGGCTGCATTTTGTTTTTTTTGACCCGTTTGATGAGACAAGTTTTGAACCAAAGAAGGCATACGAAAACTCATTTACTTGCTCCTGGCAGTCAACAATCAGTAATCCCAATATTAAAAAAATACCCGGCCGCCTCGTGCTTGTTTTGATTTCACACACAACTAGCCGGAAATTACATAAAACGAATCGGCCCCTGTCAACAATCAAGTTTTTATAAGAAATAAATATTTGTCTATTAATCGCAAGACAAACGTCCGTGCCCCCTACTAGACAAAAGGAATAGTATACAGAAAATTTATAGGAGGCGGTTGCATTGGGTCGTCCTCATGTTAATCAACAAAAAATCTGTAAAGAAAAAAAAAGCTAAAGCCTGCCCTTCAAAAAGAAAAAAACGTCCGAGGGGTCGAAGGCAAATTGTCGTAAAAAAACAATTTTTAAAGGTAATTATTCCGGAACGGGCCTTGGGCTCCATAGATTCGGTAGGTTCGGTAGGTTCGGTAGGTTCTGTTGGCTCGGCGGGCAGCGTCGGTGCCATAGGTCAAGCAGGCTCAGTAGGAACCGCAGGGGCCGTAGGGTCAGGAGGCAGCGTTGGAGCAGCCGGTACAGTTGGCACCGCAGGGGTAGTTGGAGCAGCCGGGGCTGTTGGCACCGCAGGGGTAGTTGGAGCTGTCGGCCCTATAGGACCAGCTGTGGTCCTGCAGGAATTGTTGACGTTAGATTTACAGGAAGCAATGACCCTGTTCCGTTTGTGAGTAACCCGGATGAAATACCATTTGCAATGATTGAACTTACACTACCACCTATTATTCTGGAATCGAATCAAGTCGTGAAATTAGACGCTTTTTCTAATATTGATTTTATCAATGTTCAAAGTTATTCGGTGAATAGTTTTATTTCGAGAAATCCCGGAGAAGTTGTCACGGTTGATAATGAGTCGGTATTTCAAAGTGCAGGTCAGCCGAATTTTGAACAAGTAACGGTTACGACCAGTCTCACTTGGGTGGATACCCCTGGACCCGGAACTTATAATTATTCATTTACAATTATTGCTTTAGCTCCGTTTGGAATATCTCAAGGTTCAATTAATAGTCGTGGATTCACAGCTTTGGTGCTTAATACCAATTGAGCTGCCTATTCTCAATCTAAAGAGAAAATGCGCCGGTGAGAGAATGGTCATGCTCTGTACCAGCGCATATATATAACACATCGTCAAATTATACATGTAAATCCTGCCTGGATAAAATCTGGCAATGGGCTATGGCGACCTATCCAACCGCCCCAACAATAAAGTCGACAACAGGCCCCGGATCTTCCAGGCTGTGCGGGTGATGGCCGACTCCCGGTTTCACGATCATCTTCACGGTTCCGTTCAGCTGCCGGTAATGCCTCTCCAGTATGGCGGCATTTTCATCCAGGGGAACTGCCGTATCGGCGTCTCCCGCCACAATGATAATCGGGATGCCAGCAGCGGCAAGCGTGGCAGCTCCCTCCAGAGAATTCTGCAGATAGGCCGCGGAGCTCTCCTCCGTCATTCCGTAAATCGTCAGGCATTCCTCCCATTCCCGGGGAGAGTGTATGCCAGATCCCAATCCCCCCGGCCAGCTGCGGATGTCCGTCACGGGAGCATCCAGATACAGTGCAGCCACGCTCTGAGGATATGCCGCAGTGTAGTTTAATGCGTACAACCCTCCCCGGCTAAAGCCGAACAGCACCGTCTTCTCCGCCAATTGGCAGACGCTGACGAGGTAGCTCTGGAACCTGTGCATCAGCTGGACCGCATACGGGCACCCGTACATATTGCTCAGCCGGTAATAGGCAATACACCAGCCCTGCTCCAGCATCGCCATATCCACGGATGGAAAAGCATCAAAGAATTCGGTCCGCCATATCCACGGTTTTCCTGCTGCTGGCGTATTGGGAACAATGATGAAGCCTTCCCTGCCGCCCACATAGAAATCGATCCGCTCATAACCCTTCCACAATGACCGTGCTGTCGAATGCCTGTTCTCCGGCCGGGCTTCGGCTGACTCTAGGATCCGGCCGGCCAGGCGCTCACTTTGCTCCAGAGCCGTCTTCAGCGGCAATGCCTCGACCTTGTTGACATGGGTATGCCCGACATGCTCCTTCCACGCCGCGCTTAGCAGCAGATGACGCTCCCATGCCAGCTGATACAGCTCCGATTGCTCCGGATGCTCCACATAGGAAGGCTCCCGCTCCAGGGTAATATTGAATAATCCTGCCAGCAGTGTCTTCGCGATGATCCAATGCCCCTGCTTGTTGGGATGAATGCCATCGCCGGAAATATAAGCGGGATCGGCGCTCCGCCTGCTCTCAATATACGTAGTCAGAGGATCATGGATGTTAATAATTCCATCTGCTTCGGCTGTCAGTGTGAGCATCCAGTCCGCATACCGTCTCAATACGCCGTTATACTCGGCATACGGTGTCATATAGCTGTATTTCTCATGCCCTGCAGGAAGCAGATTTGCCCCCTGCAGCGACTTTGGATCGAATGGCGGCGGTGTCATCACAATCGCCAGAGCTCCGGCTTGGCGGACACGTCGAATGACTTCCTGCACGCCCTGCCGGTATGCCTGAAATCTTTCTTCGGAAAAGGGATAATAAATGCCATCATTCATTCCATAGCATAAGACGACCCAGTCCGGCCTGCTCTCCTTCAGCGCCCGGTCCAGACGATCATGAATGCAGGGGCGCGGAAACGGATGATCCGGCTCACTTAAGCCGGAAGCGGTTTCACTATTAACGCCCAAATTGATCAGGGTCATATCATGCTCTGGCATATGCTGGCGGAAATAAGCTTCCATGTAGGCAATATATGTGCCTTCGTCGGTTATGCTGTCTCCAAGAAAAACAATCCTTTTGCTTAGGGGTACCCGTGAATCCTGCTCGAATAGCGGCTTCATTGCTTCGCTCCTTATCACTATGTTTGAATAGGAAATGCCCGATGCCGGCCGCCGTGGTCCGGTTGTCCGGTGAACCGCAGCCGCCAAATCTCGCTACTATGAGAATAGCTGATCTATTCGAACTTTTCCAGACTTATATACGGGCAAAAGCCCCATATCCGGGTCGGATATGGGACTCTGTGCCTTGGGCGGTTAATTTGCATTTATTGATGCTCCGGCTGGTTGTTCAGCCAATCCTCCAGCGTGGCAACACGCTCCGGATGCTTGTAGCTGCGCGCCAGGAAGCCCGCTCCATGCTGCGGCATGGGATCCTGATCCGTCGGCTGGTAACGCAGGTCAACGCTCCAACGCACGCTGTCCGACAGATTCGGCGTCGACATATGCAGGCAGCGGTCATTGAAGAGGATCGCTGAGCCCGCCTTCACCGGCAGCACGACCGTTTCCGTTTTGCCGAGCTGATTTTCCTTCAGCGCCGTATAACCGGTGCCGGTGTAGGATTCCTGATGCCATTTGAGCACGCGCTTCTTATGGGTACGCGGCTTGATATGCAGGCAGCCGTTCTCCAGAGTGGCGTCTACCAGAGGAATCCAGACCGTAATAACGGGATTGGCATTCGCATCCGGCCAATACGATTTGTCCTGATGCCAGGGAACGGCTCCTGAAGCGACAAGCGGCACCTTCGGCCTGACATTATATACGGGGTTGGAGAACAACTCCCCGCCGATCAGCGACTCCACCGCATCCAGGATTTTGGGGTTGCTCATCAACGTGAAATAACCCGGAATACGGTCGCGCCAGCTGCGGCCGTGTTTATTGAAATGTTCATCCGTCAAGCCCTTGAACAACTCCGCGAGCCGGTTGGGAAAAGGCAGATGCTCCAGCTTGTCGCTGATAAGGCCGGCATCAAAAAGCTCGTCGGCGATTTGTGAAACCTTCGTTTCCATCGCCTGCTTCGGCGCTGCCATATCTTCCGCATTCAACAGCTCCGAAATAACGAGATACCCTTCGGTATCATAAAAGTCCACTTGCTCCTTGGTCAGACTTCCCTGATTCGTTTTCATTACATCCGCCTGCCTCTCTATACTTTGTAATAGCTGATAGGTCTATTATAAAGAAGGACAGGTAAAGCGTATTTAAACAAAGCTTGCAAATTTGTCATATTTTCCGGTTATTATTGCGATTCCGATGGTCCATCCCAGCGGATTTGCTCGCCCTCACGGTAAGCCTTGGGCGAAACGCCGTAATAGGATTTGAACCGTTTGGAAAAATAATGGATAGAGGGAAAGCCAAGCGAATCGGCAATCTCGGATATGGATTTCCGGCTCTCCAGCAGCTCGGTCACGGCCTGCTTCATCTGATTGCGCAGGCAGTAGGCTCTTGGGGGAAGTCCCGTCACCTCCAGGAACAAACGGTGAAACTGTGACTTCTTCAGCCCCTCCTGCTCCATCAGGTCCAGATAGTTCAACGAAGAGTCCATATCCAGCCGCTCCTTGATGCGTTGGATGCGGGAATCGTAGGCAGCTTGATGGGCACGCCACATAAACAGCTGCAGGAGCAGAACATAGAGCAGACTGTTCTCCATTGCCTCCGCATACGGCTCCCCGGTATTTTGATGAGATTTCACAATAAGCGCCATCATCTCGAAAACGGCAGGCTGGTTCTCCAGCTGCAATGCATTTGGCATATGTTCCAGTTCCGGACAATCCATCACCGGTGTTAGCATCGCCTTGTCGTACTCCGACTTGTCCCGCACCAAATGCATGCTAGTGTTCAAAGCCGGCCTGCGCCACGGCTCATAATAGATATTGAAGGAGCTGAACGGATTTACCGGATCCGGGAAGAAGGAATGCGGCTGATCCGGCCGCAGGAAGATCAGCGTGCCCTTCGCAGCGTTATGCATCGTTCCGTCAATCTGCACCTTGCCCCGGCCGGAATCAAACAAGTGCAGGGCATAGCAGTATCCCACCCTGTTCATCTCCGAGAATCGATTCTCGCTGAACCGATAGTGATGCGCGATGCGGATGGACGGCGTAATCTGCTCCAGCTTCTTCATGCAGGCTTCAACTTCCTTCGTTCACAATTTCCTTCTTGATGGCTGTATGATTTAATGTTTGTAGACTATCTTTATTTTATCATTTATTGCTGCCAAACATCGAGAGGCGGTGCGGCTGTGATTACGATACGTCCTGAGCGGCTTAAGCCGTATGTCGACAAAATCGTATGGCAGGGCGGAGGAACGGGCGAGCCTTTTACGGTATACCCCGATATTTATCATGTGATGGGTTTCCAGACTGTCGGCCGTGTCATGCTTGTGAGCGGCGGGCATACCCGGCCGCTTGCGCCGGCCGGACTTACTGGTCTCCATAAGGAGACGCGAATATTTCAGACTACGCCGCATCTATCCTCCGTACTCGTATATTTCAAGCCCGAGGCGCTCTTCCGCATGCGGAACTACAGCTCTCGGGAGATCGCGAACCAGAGCGTTGGATTGACCGATCTTGGAGGAAGCATGTCGGACTGGGAGCGGCTGATGCAGGCGCCGATGGAGCCGCGTGAGCTGCTCTGCTCTGTGGAAGCCATGGTCTGGGAGTGGTGCAGGGTGCTGGAGATCGATACATGGGCCAATTGGGCGGTGGAGCGGATCCGCGCATCCCATGGCTTGATCCGAATCGAGGAAATAGCCGAGGAATCCACGGTCAGCAGACGGCAGTTTGAACGGCGCTTCGTGGAACGGGTTGGCGTCCCGCCCAAATCATTCGTGCAGATTGTGAAATTCCAGCATGTGCTGCAATCAATGGGCACAGCGGAAACGCTGACGAATCTCGCCCACGATGCAGGCTACTTCGATCAGTCGCATCTGATCAAGCATATTCGCGGCATGAGCGGCCTTTCACCCGGCGATGTGCACCGTCTGCTCGCATGGCCTGCTGCTGAAGATTAAGCAGACCTGAGTGAATTGAAGGTGGAGGAATTCTTCCGGAACATGCATCGCGGTCTGGAGCGGCGAATCTGCGCTCCAGCAAGGTTTCCCCGGCTTGCAACGCCAATACCCAATGACGCGGCACCTGTAAGCCGGTTTTTCCTTGGTGGAGACACCGTTTGCGCCCGATGATGGTCGAGTCGGCGCTGCAGCAAGGTTTATTGGCGCGCCGTCAAATGGCGTATAGTCAGCCTGTTCTACTGACGGTCCACTAATTGAAATGAACCCCATGCTGCGCCAGATAAGAGCGGAAATCCTCCAGGTTCTCAAATGACCGTTCAGGCGGAACCCGGTAATCCTTATCCTGAACCATGGACATCCACCTGGCCGCGAAGGTGCGCACGCCCGCATCCCGGCCCGCCTGCATATCATCATTGCTGTCGCCGACAAAAACCGTATGCTCGGGGCTCCAGCCCAGCTTATCCATAATACGGTGGATGCCTTCCGGCGAAGGCTTGGAATTCTCCACATCATCCCCTGTAACTACATGATTAAAAGGGACATTCCAGCCCAGTTTGTTAATGGAAATATCCAGCGTCCGTCGGGATTTGCCTGTAAACAGGGCCAGTCCTACGCCCGACTGCTGCAGATCCGCGAGCAGATCCGTGATGGCTTCATCGCGCTCAACCAGCTCTTCATGCTGCTGCTCATAATGAGCGACAAAATCCTCTACCGCAGCATCCACCATATCCCGATTGCCCAGATACTGATGGATAATGCGCAATTCGGTCGGACCCGTCATTTCATACAGATCCTCAATGATCAATTTCCGGTTGTCGTATTTTTCAAAAACAGATACACAGGCATGAAACATGACAGGCCATGTATTCGCCAACGTACCGTCAAAGTCAAATATGATGTGTTTGATATTACTCATATGGCTAACTCCCCATTCTGTGTCCTTATAAACTCTAATGTCCTTGTGCCCGCCTTATAGCCTTACGCCCCTATGCCTACGGGGTATAAGTAAAGAAAATTGCTTCAGTGCCGGAGAGGACAGCCTTGGCCGTTTCTTCATTATAGAAAAGTAAACATGAATCGCGCAATACTCCGCAGCTCGCCCGCCAGAGAATCAAAATATATTTATTGTAAATCGATCCCAGCCATTGATTTTTACTCAAATTTGAGTAGAATAGGTGAAGGCAATTCAAATTTGAGTACATAGGGGACTCAGCAGGGGAAGGAAGTTATTAATGGACGCCAAAAAAAGCAATACGAAACTGGTTATTGCCGGTTTGCTGCTTGGTCTGTTTATGGCCGCACTCGATCAGACGATCGTTTCCACAGCCATGACAAAAATCATTCAGAAGCTTGGAGGGCTGGATAAATTCGTCTGGGTCTACTCCGCCTATATGATCGCGATGGTTGTTTCAACACCGATTTTCGGCAAGCTGTCCGACATGTACGGCCGGAAACGGTTTTTTTTATCCGGTTTGTTGTTATTCATGGTGGGCTCGATTCTATGCGGTACGGCTACCAACATGGATCAGCTCATTATTTATCGTGCCATTCAGGGGATTGGCGGCGGAGCTTTGATGCCGATCGTATTTACCATCATTTATGATTTATTTCCGCAGGAGAAGCGTGGCAAAATGATGGGACTTTTCGGCGCGGTGTTTGGCGTATCCAGCGTATTCGGCCCTATCATGGGCGGACTGATCACGGATAATATCAGCTGGCGCTGGATATTCTACATCAATGTGCCAATCGGCATTCTTGCTTTTCTGTTTATTTTCCAGGCTTATCACGAGTCCAAGAATCACCGCAAGCAAAGCGTGGACTGGGTCGGCGCTATTCTTCTGACAGGAACTATTCTGTGCCTCATGTTCGGACTAGAGCTTGGCGGATCTGAAGGCTGGGCATGGGGATCGTGGAATACGGTCTCGTTATTCGTGGCCTCAGGCGTGCTCCTCGTTATCTTCCTGCTGGTAGAGAGAATCGCCAAGGATCCTATTATCCAGCTCAGCCTGTTCAAGAAACGGTTGTTTACGAGCAGCATGATGATCAGCTTGCTGTATGGCGGCGTCATGATCGCCGCTGCGACGTATATCCCGATCTTTATTCAAGGGGTATTCCACAAGACGGCTACGGAAACAAGCTCCGTGCTTACCCCGATGATGCTGGGCGTTGTCGCCAGCAGCCAGATCGGCGGACGGATCGTCAACCGATTCCGGTACCGCGATGTCATGATCGTCTCGGCCCTGTTCCTGCTGGTGGGCACATCCTTGCTCGGATTCGCGATGGATACCTCCACCAGCCGCCTCGTCATTACGTTGTTCATGATCATTGTCGGACTTGGCATGGGCGTATCCTTCTCGCTGCTCAATATCTCGACGCTTAATGCGGTGCCGCCCCAATACAAGGGCTCCGCTTCATCTTTGATCACATTCTTCCGGACGATCGGCTCCGCACTTGGTGTAACGGTATTAGGAGCGCTGCAAAAGCATGCCTTTCAAACCGGGGTTACGGAAATTCCGGATCTTGATCCCGGAATGGCCGCTCAGATCAAGGGAGGGCAGGCGCTTCTGGATCCAACCGTCCAGGCCCAAATGGGGTTGTCCCCGGAGCTTGTCAACACGCTTCTGGGCAAGCTTGCGGATTCCATCATCTTTATCTTCCAGTGGTCCGTTATTCTGCCGATACTTGCCCTGGTATTCGTTTTCCTGATGGGCCGTGCGCGGCTGGAAACCGCCAAGAGCGCCCAGCCAAGCCCCACCGGGCAGCAGGGTGAAACGGCTGTAAAACCGAATCCTTCCTTAAAAAGAGGATAATTGCGATGTCGATGAAGCTGCTTATCCTGGGACTGCTGATGGAGCGCGACCGGCATCCTTACGAAATCCGCCAGACGATCAAGCAACGGAATTGGAACGAAAGCTTCAAGCTTCGGGATGGTTCACTGTATTACGCAGTGGATCAACTGCGCGGGGATGGTCTTATCGAAGCCGCCGAGATTGTCTCCGTACCTGGCGTCAACAGACCGGACAAGACGATATACCGGATTACAGAATCCGGAAAATCGTCGTTCGAAGAGCTTCTGTACGCGCAGTTCAATCAAATTTCTTATCCGCAGCATCCGCTGTTTCTGACGCTGCCATTCGTCCGTTACGGGAATCCGCAGAAGGTCGAAGCCTTGATTGAGAAGCAAATAGCCCACTGTGAGGCCAGGATCCAGAGGATGCAGGTGGTGCTGAAGCTGAAGCAGACTTTCCTTCCCAGAGGCTCCGAGCTTATGATTCAAGGCTTTATCCAATTTAGTGAAACCGAGAAAAAATGGCTGGGCGAGATGCTGAATGATGCCCGCGAAGGGACGCTCTTCACCGGAGTAAAAATGTCTCTGGAAGAGATTCAATCCTATCTTGAGTCGCTTGCGGAAAACGGGGACATGGAACCGCCATTCTCACCTGGGTACAGAGAAAAATAAAAAACGACCACTTTCCGGTACTGATCCGGGAAGCGGTCGTTTGATTTTAACGGAAATACTTCGACAGATGCTCGGCGGCTTTCACGATACCCAGCCGCTCCGCTTCAAGCGAGCCCCAGTAGCGGTGGTCCTCCAGCTCGATGCTGACCGCTCCCTTATACCCGATACGATCGAGACGGACGGCGACTTTACTCCATTCCACCTCGCCATGCCCCGGTATAGTGTACCGCCATGAGCCTTCCGAGAAAGCGTATTTCGGACCAAAGGTTGCAGGAAGAACTCCGCATTCATACAGCTCGTCATGCAGAATTTCCGTATCCTTGCCGTGGCAGTGAACAATGCGGTCCCCGAATTCCGTAAGCGCGCGGAGATAATCAATCCCCAGCCGCACCAGATGCGAAGGATCATAATTCAGTCCGAAATGCCTGGAAGGAATGGCTTCGAACATCGCCCTCCACATTTCCGGCGTACAGCCAAGCGTCGGATAATGCGGAGCGGGTCCGGGCCACCCTTCGATTGCCATATAGATGCCGGTCTGCTCCGCGTGGCGGACCAGCTCCGGGAAGGTATCCTTCCATATCGCAAACCCTTCCTTGCGCGGAAGCGCAAGATCCTCGGGCACCAGACACATGAACATTACGCTTCCGCCCAGCTCCGAAATGGCGCTCATCTGCTGCTTGACCGATTCCACCGCATCTCCCCGCACGGCTTCATCCCGGCTTAACAGCTTCGACGTCTGCTGGGCATCAACTGAGCCGATGCCAATACCGGCCTGCTCGCATGCCTGCTTAATCTCCGGAGTCAGCTGCGGAACATCCAGAATATCCAGTCCAGCCTCTGCAGCCCACCTGGCGGTCTGGCTGATTCCTTCCGCACCGATCTTGGGCGGGATACGCATGCCGATTTGATAGCTCATCAGGCGGTTTCCTCCTCTTGTATAAGCGCTGCATCCGGCACATAACCGGCTGCCTGATAGATCATTTCCGACAGCTTGACAACCTTGAGGGCGAACTCGCCGGGGACGAGCACTTCATGACGGCCCAGAATCGCATCGATGAAGCTTTTGTCCTGATTGGTGGTTGGCTGCGGCAGATCCGGAACAATCGCTTCCTGCTTCAAGCGGCGCAGGGTGATCTTGCCGTTGTCGTAGAAAATCCCGCCGTCCTCCCCGCAGAAGACGAAGGTCTCATGCCAGCAGGGGGCAAAGCCGACCAGATTCAGACCCGCTACAGCACCCTCCGCAAACCGGATGGAAGTGAATGTATCGATCTCCACCGGCGCGCCATGCATATGCAGCTGCGGCTTGACATCCACTGGGGTAAGACCGGTGGTCCAGAGCAGCACGTCAATAATATGGCTGCCGGAATCCATTAGGAAGCCGCCGCCGGATAACGCCGGGTCCTGCCTCCACGAGCCAGGTGTCCCCTGGCGCCATTCCTGATAGAGCGAAGCGGTGACGGAGGTCAGCTTGCCGATCTCCCCGCTTGCGATGGCATCCCGGATGTATAGAAATTCAGGCTGAAAATGGCGCTGATAGGAGACCTGCATGATTTTGCCCGCCTGCTCGGCCGTGCGGATGAGCAGCTCTGCCTCCGCGGATGAGCAGGTCATCGGTTTCTCGATCAGCACATGCAGACCTTTGTTCAGCACGTCATTGGCCTGTTGAAAGTGCAGTGTATGCGGAGAGCAGATCACGACCGCATCCAGCTCCGCCTGCTCCAGCATTTCCTCATAATCGGAGAACAGGCCCGCATCCTGCAAGCCGTATTTCTCCACAAAAGCATTCCGGTTCACCTCGCTCGTATCCGCAAGAGCCGTTATCTGGACTTCCGGCAGCTGCAGCAGCTGTCTGGCATGCCATCCGGCTATGCCTCCCGTGCCGATGATTCCCACGCGAACTTTGCTCATAACTAAGTACCTCCCATAATGAAATGCAGTGCATAATCATGTTATCAGGCCAGCTCCACCAGAATTGCCGAATTATTCACAACACTCTCATTATAGAATTGTAAGCGCCTTCTAGCAATCCAAAAAACCGCCAGCTTTTTTAATCCCGCTGGCGGTTTATCATAGTTTTATTGAACGGGTGCGTCTCTACAAGTCCGGTGATTAACTGGCGGAGCAGGCGGAAATAGTCTGGAGAAGCGTAAGCTGAAAGCTTTCGCTAGAAAGCTGCTTCGCAAGCTTCCACTTACGGCCTTTGTACCCCGAATTTAACAATAGGGTTCAAAACCAATCACATTTATACCGCGATTGGTTTTGAACCAGGGTGACATAGCGATCCACGGTGTTTATTGTGGATTGCTCTGCACCAGAGGTATCCAAAATAAAAAAATTCAGGGGTACAACAGCTCCCCGACAAGTGGCAAGCGGCTAACCCGCTTGTCACACTTGCGAGTGTCGGAAGACGTTTCCGCATGCGCAGCCCGTCTAAACGGAGAAAGACTTGGATATATCCGCTTCTACATTTTCCTTCACCTGCTTGGTGAACTTGGAGGACTTGATCAGCTCCTGCAGCTTGCTTTCATATTCATCCGCGTCGAACGGAAGCTCAATCATCGCTTTCTTAAAGGAAGAAAGCATGATGCCGTTGCCGAGAGTCAGCCCCTTGACCCCCTCCTCGCCGTGGGCAATCAGGTCTCCGCCTCCGCTTAGAATGGCATTGAAGAACTTGTCGGCGACAACGCGGTGTCCGGTTGGCACATTGGTTTTGACCGGAATTTCCGTATACCAGCTTTCCACATTGCCGAAGCCGCTCTGGGACTCCCGCAGATGCTGGAGCATGGAAATACGATTTTTATATAATACGAGCTTCTCGTTCTCATAGATCAGCTTGCCGTTCTCCCCCACGATTTCGAAGCGGTTGGTTCCCGGGGATTCCGCCGTGGTCACGATAAAGTGGCCAATCATGCCGTTGTCATGCTCGAAATAGGCGGTCACTTCATCCTCGACTTCAATATTATGATATTTGCCGATATGGGCATGGGCGCTTATCCGGGCCGGAAGGCCGAACAGCCACTGGTACATATCCAGATTATGCGGACACTGATTCGTCAGGATGCCTCCGCCCTCTCCGGCCCAGGTTGCCCGCCAATCCCCGCTGTCGTAGTAGATTTGCGATCTGAACCATGCCGTGTTAATCCAGGTCACCCGGGTCAGCTGCCCGAGTTCTCCGCCGTCCACGATATCCTTCAATTTCTTGTAGAATGGCAGCGTGCGCTCTTGAAACATAATTCCGAATAACTGAGCCGGGTTACTTGTCTTAGCCTTCTGATAGGCCGCGATCATCTTGTTGGCATCATTGACATGGACGGCGATCGGCTTCTCGCACAGCACATGGAGGCCGCGCTCGAAAGCTTCAATCGCGATCGGGGTATGATCATAATGAGGAACCGCGATAATGACGGCTTCAAGCCCGGATTGTTCAAACAGCTCCTTATGGCTGTAATAGGCGGCCGTATTCGCTTCAGAGGCAAACCTGTCCGCCACTTCCTTCTTAACGTCGCATACGCCGACAAGCTCAACATTATCCATCGTTTGCAAATACCCGATATGGGTCCGCCCAATGTTGCCGAGTCCTATTAACCCGACCTTAACCTTCTTGTTCGTACTCATGCTTCCCATCTCCTCCAGTCTGATATAAGGATTAATTCCAAGCCATGGATTCTGCTTCAAGCAGCTTCTTCAACGCTTTTACGGCATGGACAAATCGCCCTGGTCCGTCCTGCTCCGGCAAATATTTGTGCAAATGCGGCTCGATCGAGAGAAAACCGGAGAACCCTGTCTCTTTCAGATTACGGATGAAAGCAATGAATTCTCCGTCTCCATCGCCTGCCGGCACGAAAATCCGCTTTTCCGCCATGGCATCTTTAATATGAACATATTCGAGGTAAGACTGCAATTTAGGCCAGGCATCCGAAACCGGCTTGACACCATTCATGACGAAATTGCCGGGATCAAAAGCCATCCGCAATCTTGGGCTGCCGCAGGCATCCAGCAAATCCAGGCACCGCTCGTCGATATCTCCATACACATGGCTTTCATTTTCCAGAAGCAGTGTCACCTGACTCTGTGCGGCAACTTCAATGAGCTGTTTCATCCGGGAAATCACTTCCTCCTTAAAGGAAGACGGCTCCTCCCCTTCGGGAATGAAGTAGGAGAAAATCCGGATATATGGAGCTTCCAGGTAATTGGCAATCTCGCAAGCCCGCCTGATGCTCGCCAGCTCGACGGAAAAATCATCGCGAATCCCGTATTTGCCCACGGGCGAGCCAATGGAGGAAATTTTGAAGCCGCGTGCATTCAGCCGTTCCTTAACCTCGCTTAATTCCGTATCCGACAGCTTGAGCACATTCTTCCCGTCCACGCCCCGGAATTCAATATGGGATATTCCTTCGGCTTCCATTACATCCATCTGTTCTTCCAGGTCCGGTGAAATTTCATCGGCAAAACCGGTAATCGTCAGCAAGGCGGACATCTCCTCTATCCTTAATTTTCGTATTCGGACGCTTTACTCTTCAAATCGTCAAAGGCCTGCTCCGGCGTTGTTTTGCCGAACATCAAGGACTCGGTGATTGAAGTGTACTCTTTGGATTCAAAATTGATCCATCCCTTGGCCCCAGGGTTGAACGGCTGCGCTCCCGGAGTGGCTTTCTCGATCATTTCGACTGTCAGTTTATCTGCTGGAGTAAACTTGGGCTCCAATTCAGCTACGATTTTACTGGATGCCGGTACGCCGCGTGTGGTTCCTGAAATTTCCCCGACTTCGGGGTCATTGATAAACCAGTCGATAAACTTCATCGCCTCCTCTTTATTCTTGGAGTCCTGGCTTACACTGAAGAAGAATGTCGCCTTGAGCCAACTGCCCGCTTGCTCGCTTTTGGGCATGGCGGAGACGCCTATACTGCCGGGCTTCAAGCTCTCCCACGAGGAGGCTTGGGCTGCATGAGCATTTCTGAAAATAATTCTACTGTTGATCATAAGATCAAGCTTGGGATCCAGCTCTTTATCGCCAACCTGCACATCCGGAGGGGGGACAATGCCTTCTTTTCTAAAGTCACTGAAAATATTAACCCATTCCAACCAAGTATCCCTGTCGAAATTGAATTTGCCATCCATCGTAATCGGGAGGCCTTTTCCTTTGCTCAATTGATAGGAATAATAAGCCTCTTTGCTGGATGTTCCATCCTGCATGACGTATTGGTCTTTGCCAAGCTTCGCCTTGATGTCACGGGCCAGCTGGAAATATTCATCCCAGGTGATGCCGTCCTTGAGCTCAAAGCCGAGCTTTTCCAGCGATGCCTTATCATAAATGATGCCCCACGCATTATTGCCGAGCGGTATGGCGGTTTGCTTGCCATTGAACTGCCCCGTTTCCGCGAGCTTCGGATCGATATCCGCGATATTGATACTGCTAAGGTCGGCCAATTGGTTTCTTGCATTCCAGTCCGCCAGCCAGGCCGCGTCCATCTGGATAATATCCGGCGTGTTTTTGGCTGCGGCTTGCGTGGTCAGTTTATCAATATACCCGTCGAATCCCGAATATTCCGGTTCAAACGTGACATTCGGATTTTCCTTCGTGTACAAATCGAGAATCTTGAGGGTGGCGTCATGCCGGGGCTGGGATCCCCACCAATTGATGCGAAGCTTCACCGGCTTGCTGCCAGTCTCCGCCGGTTGATTGTTTCCCGTCGTTTCCGCTCCCGGCGATGCGCCCCCGCAGGCGGTCAGCGATATTCCCATTACAGCTGTCAGTACCGTGAGAATGACTTTTTTCCGCATTTTCAACATAAACGGCATGTCCCCTTTGATTAGTATTCTACTTGCCTGGCACAACTTCCTGTTTGACTTTTCCGGAAAGTTAAACGCTTACAGCCCCATCATAGCAACATGACAGGCCCATTAATATAATACTAAAACACAATTTGTTTCAATATTGTCAGAATATAGATCTAACCCTTGATGCCTGAAGTGGCGATCCCTTCAACAAAATGCTTTTGGGCGAGGAAGAAGATAATCGCCGAAGGGATGACGGACACCAGACCCATGGCCAAGAGCTGTCCCCATTCCTGGACCGACTGCGAATCATTGAACATGCGCAGCGCCAGGCCAACCGTATATTTATCAACTGAATTAATATACAGCAGATGGCCGAAGAAGTCGTCCCAATTCCACAGGAAGCAGTAGATGAACACGGTAACAAGCGCGGGTTTTGTTAAAGGAATGACAATTCTCCAATAAATTCCAAACCAGCTGCAGCCGTCGATTTTGGCTGATTCATCCAGTTCTCTGGGAATCCCTCTAATAAATTGCACAAGCAGGAATACGAAGAATGCGCCCCCCGACCCGCCTGCAAGAGAATGGGGAACAATGAAGGGCAAATAAGTATTTACCCAGCCAAGGCTGTGAAACAGCGTATATTGCGGGATAATCGTCACCTGTCCGGGAAGCATGAGCGTTAGCATCAAAATGGAAAACCAGAAATTGCGAAGCGGAAAATCCAGCCTGGCAAAACCAAAAGCGACAAGGCTGCAGGATAGAACCGTCGTAATCAGAATGCCAAGCTCCAGCTGCAGGTTATTGAGATAGAAATCGGTAAAGGAGTGGCCGGGTATGGCGTACCAGCCATCCTTGAAATTGCTCCACAGCGGACTTGCCGGAAACAAACCGGGCAGGCTCATCTCCTGATTCGATTTCAGGGAAGCGCCGACCCACCAGATGACGGGATAAATCATAATCAAGCTGAGCAAAATGAGTCCCAAATGCCTGAACAGGATATTCCGTCTCACGTTCATCGTCTTTTCCTCCCTTCATCTTCATAAAACACCCAATACTTCGAGGTCAGGAATATAAGTGCCGTTGAAGCTACTATAATCAGGAGCATGATCCAGGCAAGGCCCGAGGCATATCCCATTTGAAGCCTGCTGAAAGCGCGTTCATATAGATAAAGCGAGTAGACGTAAGTCGAGTTGGCGGGTCCGCCGTTCGTGATGATCATCGCCGGGGTGAACATTTGGAAGGCTCCAATAATTCCCATCACGGTATTGAAATAGATCGTGGGCGAAAGCATAGGAAGTGTAATCCTAAAAAACTGCCTCACCTTGCCCGCCCCGTCAACAGACGATGCTTCGTACAGATCACCAGGTATCTGCTTCAGCCCGGCAAGAAAAACAACCATGGCGGAACCGAACTGCCAGCCCACGAGCAGCACCAGCGTCCATAACGCTGTATCGGGATTGGTCACCCATCCGGCCCCTTGTATGCCGAATTCGGCCAGTATATTGTTAATGAAGCCTTCTTTCCCGAAAATGTTTTTCCATAGAATCGATACGGCGATACTGCCTCCAATTAAGGAAGGAAAATAAATCGCCGTCCTGTAAGCTGACATACCTTTTACATTTTTTGCAAGCAATATAGCCACGAACAAGGCAGCAATCAGTCTTAACGGGGTTGAAGCCGCAACATAAAGGAATGTCACCTTGACCGCTTGTATAAAGCTATCATCTGATGTTAATATTTTGTTGTAATTGCTAAGCCCTACCCAATTAGGCTTTTCAAGGAGGGAGAAATCGGTAAAGGAATAATAGAGAGACTGCACAATGGGATACAAGGTCAGGCCGAGCAGGCCGACCAGCCACGGCGAAATGAATAAATAGCCGGCAATCGGCGACTCCCAACGCTTGATCCTGGGTTTGTGGCGCTTGGCCGATGGCAGGGGTATTGTCGATGTCGAACCGTCTTTCATGAAGTCCACCTCATTTACTGTGATTTTCTCTAATTATAGTTTTCAGCAGGCTGCAAACCTATGAGGGTATATCACTATTTCTTTCAAATTAGTCCTACATTCTCAGCGGGAGGGATATCCATGTGGAAAATCGCAATCATCGATGATGACCGGCAGGTACTTAAAGGAATGAAGCAGGTGATTCCCTGGAAGGAGATCGGCGCCGAATGGGCGGGAGAAAGCACGAACGGCGCCAAGGGGCTTGAGCTGATCCGCCAAACGAAACCGGATATCGTCATTACGGATGTTTATATGCCTGTCATGGACGGGCTGAAAATGATCGAGCAGCTGCGGGAAGAACGCTTTGGGGGCAAGTTTCTCATTCACAGCGGCTATTCCGATTTCGAATTTGCCCGCAAGGCATTGAGGCTGAACGTGGAAGACTATTTATCCAAGCCCGTGTCCAGACACACGCTCCGCGAAGCGCTTCAGCGCGTTATCCAGGCGGTCGAGCAGGAGAACCAGCTCCGGAAGGAGCAAAACGAGCTCAAGGAAAAGGTCGGCCTGTACGAGCCGTTAGCCCATAAGGAGTGGCTGAAAACCGCGGTTACGGGCAGCATGGATCACTGGAACAAAGAGCATCCGCTGTTCAGCAGCGGCATTGACCGAAGCCATCTGGTTCTCGGAATTGAAATCATGAGGACAACGCGCATTGCCGAGGTTGGCACTTCCGACCGTTTTCTGTTCCGTTTTGCCATTCAGAACATCATTCAGGAAATTCTGGGCGAAGAAAATCTTTCGTTCGACTTCGTCGAACTGCATGGCTATCATGCGGCATTGATCATACATGTTGATCAGGACGCCACATACGAGGAGCTTAAGGACGGCATTACGGCAATCGCCGGGAGAATTATCGAATGCGTGCATAAGTATCTATATGTTTCGCTCCGTATCGGTATCGGCGGCCTCAAGAAGCATTGGTCCAAGCTGTCCGATTCATTGGAGGAAGCATTCCACTTTCTGACCCAGGAGGCTTCCGTCATTCCCGCCTCCAGCTTGTACGAATATCACGATTCGGGCAAGCGCTCCCACAAACAGGCTGTCGATTTTATGAAGCAGTATATTCACGAGAACTACACGCGGGAAATCACATTGGCCGAGCTCGCCGATAAGGTGTTTATCTCGCGGAATTACTTAAGCCTGATTTTTAAAAATGCTACCGGGGAAACGATCAACAACTACATTATCCGGGTGCGGATGGAGAAGGCCAAAAGCCTGCTGTTGATGGGGACGCTGAAAATTTACGAGATTGCGGAGAGTGTCGGGTACAAGAATATTCCTTATTTCAGTACGACGTTCAAAAAGCATTTTGGTGTCACCCCGGCGGAACTGAGCAGATAAAGTCACTTTTGAGGGTGTGAGAATAAATGAAGCATATATTCAAAAAATATCCGATTTATTATTTGCTGTACGGCGGATTTTCCGGCTTTATGGTCATCCTTCTGGTTGTGGTGATCGGACTTGCTTATTCGCTGTCCGCGCAGGAAATGGTGAAGAACACGTCTTATTATCAGCAAAATGTGCTGAACGAGCTGAACAGCAAAATCGGCATTCAAATGCGTTCGTTCGAGCAGACCTCCCTCGCGGCCTCAAGAAACCCTCTATTATCAGACTACTCCCAGTCCAAAGACAATTATTCCGATCATACCAGGAGCGCGGAGATTGAAGAATTTCTCGCCAATATCACGTATGCTACGCCGATGATATCCTCCATCCAGTTCTACACGAAGAATGCCATTCCCAGCCAATCGCAGACTCCGGTCGTATTTATCGAAGAAGAGAAAGCCAGGAAAGAGATCTGGTACGACTGGGTCCAGAAGGCGGATTTCACCTGGATCGGCGAGCGGATGATCACGCTGTTCAACGGCGAATTTGCCGTTATCAGCTTTGCCCGGAAGGTCTATTCCCCCTCCGGCGAATACAGCGGATTACTGCTGTTGAACATTAAAGCCGCAGCCATTCAGGCTCTGGTCCAAGGGGAGACGGCCGATGCCAACCGCATTCTGCTGGATTCCGGGGGGAGGGCAATTACCTCTATAGGAGACCCGGAGCTCCGGGATAATTTAGGCGATTTTCTTCCTTCCATGAACGACGAGTCCGGATATTTAAGAGTGAAAACGGAAGGCTATACGCTGGCCAACGCCAACAGCCATCTGATGGTGTGGTCCAAGCACTTTAATTCGGATTGGACAATCGTGGAATTCACGCCCTGGAAGCAGATTACTTCGAGCAGCGTTCATAATGCGTTTATTTTGTCCCTTGTCGGGATACTGACCATCTTTCTGGCGTTATTCTTCACTTTATTGTTCTCCAACCAGTTTATCAAGCCGATCCGGCTGCTGCTGCATGAGATGGGCCGATACACGACGAATGCCAATAAAGTGAAGCTCCCGGAGGATTATACGAATGAATACGGCGTATTGTTCTCGGGCTACAGAAAGCTGATGGACCGCATTCAGGAGCTGTATCAATCCCTGGAAAATCAGTACAAAAGGCAAAAGAAAGCGGAGATCATGGCGCTGCAGGCGATGATCAATCCGCATTTTCTCTACAACACCCTGGACCAGCTGAATTGGATGGCCCTTGGGGCCGGTCACGATAAGATGAGCGAAATACTGGAGCTCATGGGCAAAATGTTCCGGATCGGCTTGTCCAACGGCGAAAGCCTGATAACGATCCGCGAAGAGCTTATGCATGCAAGCTGCTATATGCAAATTCAGCAGCTGCGCTGGGAGGAAGGTTTAACCGTGCAGGTCGAGGTGCCGGAGCATCTGGAAGCCTTTTATATTCCGAAAATGACTTTGCAGCCCTTTATCGAGAATGCCATTATGCATGGCTTCGACGGAAGAGCAGCCGGGAGCATCAGGATCCATGCGGCCAGAGAGCCCTATGCGGAAGCCATTATGATAACGATAGCGGATGACGGAGTCGGGCTCAAAGCGAACTGGAATTCCGACAAGAACGGCAAGACCGGCGGGTACGGAATCCGCAATGTGAAAGAAAGATTCGAGGCCTTCTTCGGGGCGGCCTATGGGATTGAAATCAGAAACAAGGAGCCCGGCGGCGGGGTAGTGGTATTCATCCGGATTCCCTTGCTGAGCAATCAACATGACAATATAGGAACGTTTTCTCACAATCTACCGCCACTTTTTTAATTCTGAAAGCGCTACACTTATCATATAAACCAACCTATGGAGGTAGAGAGAATGACCCCGTCCTACTGGCAGGAAGTAATAAGCCGTCTTGATGCCAAGATCGGCAATTCGATCGGCAAGCTTGCGGGGACCTATCCCCATTTTGCCGGAGAAGATGGCAAATTCGATAACATCGGCTCGGACTGGTGGACAACCGGCTTCTATCCGGGAATGCTCTGGATTATGTACGACATGACAGACAAGGAGCGCTACAGGGAAGCGGCCTGGAATTATGATCAGGTATTGGAGGAATGGTTCGTCAAACCGACCGAGGAGCTGCACCATGATGTCGGCTTTCAGTTCTTGTCGACCGCGGTTATCAAGCATAAAATGACGGGGGATGCGGACGGCTTCCGGAGGGGCATCGAAGCCGCCAATTTTCTTGCCGGCCGGTATAACCCCGTCGGACGCTTCATCCGCGCGTGGAATGCCGACAGGCATGGCTGGGCCATTATCGATTGCATGATTAATATCTCGCTTCTCTTCTGGGCAAGCAAAGTAAGCGGAGACCCCCGGTACAAGCATATTGCCATTGCGCATGCTGAGACGACCATGGAATATGGCATCCGCGAAGACGGGTCCACAAAACATATTTTGTCCTTCGATCCGGAGAACGGCGGATTCATCGAATCCTTCGGGGGGCAGGGCCATTCAGTGGAATCCTGCTGGAGCCGCGGCGCTTCCTGGGGACTGTACGGCTTTATCAATACCTACCGGAACACTGGCGATGTACGTTTCCTCAACACGGCCAAACGGATCGCGCATTATTTTATCGCAGCTTTGCCGGAGGATCATGTCCCGTACTGGGATTTCCGGCTGGAGTCGCTGGAAGGCCAGTCAAGAGACAGCTCGGCCGCAGCTATTGCAGCTTCCGGCCTGCTGGAAATCGCGGAAGTCGTGCCTGCAGGGGAGAAACAGCTGTACCTCGGAGCAGCCGGGCGGATCCTTCGTTCTCTAACCGAGAATTACGCCACATGGGAACTGCCGGAGCATGAAGCTATTCTGCTCCACGGTGCTGGAAGCGGCACCTCTTTCATTGATGTCTCTCTCATATATGGAGACTATTACTATGTGGAAGCAGTCGCCAAATTAAGCGGCTGGAAGCATCGGATTTATTAATCGGCTTAAGATGACGGCACACAGCAGGGGCTGGCCGTTGCCTGCAGCACAGTCCTTGGACTGCAGGCCATCCAGCCGCAATATCTATAACCAAAGGGTTGAGCAGGAGACTTCTATCGCTGCAGCCCTTTTTTCTATGTGGTCCCGGAGCCCGGGAGGGCCTGATCATTTACCCGTTAAGACGCAAGCTCCTCATAAATGAATACAACTGCCTGCATAATATCAAATGCATAAACCATCCGCACAAAACAGCCTTTTCTTATAGTAGTAGAAAGGCTTTGCTCGAATCAATTTTTTCCCAATCGCGGAAAAGGGTGCAAACACATATTTTTCCTCAAGTGTATTGTTGTCCAAGCGTTTCCTTATTTGAGACATACCCTGTTCTTGACAGGCTTTTCGGGAATAGGAGAGATAAAGAATGTACAGAACCGGAACTTTACTCGGCATTATGGTCGCTACCCGCAAAATAAGAAAATCTTCGCTTATCAACTATCTTCGGCACAACACAACCCATTTCAAACTTTTCTGTTTCACACCGGCCGATATCGACTGGCAGCGGAACAGGATTACCGGACTTCACCGCTCCAGAGGCAAATGGGCGATTAGCATATTTCCTTTTCCGAAGGTGATCTACAACCGCTGTTATGAGCTGAAACAAGAGATGATTGAACAACTGGAAGCCGTAATCGGACGAAACAAATGCTTCAACCATATCAATCATCTCAATAAATATGAAACTCACAATCATCTAACCAAGTCGCTTGTTCCTTATCTGCCCGAGACCCTTCCTTTTGACCGGAAGAACGCGGCCGATATGCTTGCTGCTCATAAACTTCTCTATCTCAAGCCTTGTTACGGCAATAAGGGCAAAGGGGTATATCGAATAGAACTGAAAGATTCCGGTGAAATCCACATCGGCGAGCATTATATTCAACCCAGTATCATAGCCAGCAATATTCCGCAGTTTCTGGAGAGCGTTCAAACTCTTCTCGGCTCCGAACCGTACATCATACAAAGGGGAGTCCCTACACAGCGATTAGCCGGGAGAATCTTCGACATTCGCGTGCTTGTGCAAAAAAATAAGACGGGCATATGGTCTGTAACCAGTGTAATCAGCAGAGTGGCCTATAAAGGATGCTTTAACACCAGCATATTTGAGAAGATGTGCTCGTCTATAGAGGCGTTCAATTATTTATATCCGCAAGAACAAGCCGGCGCCATTTTAAACCGGATTCATGAGATCAGCTTGCAGGCCGCAAAAACCATCGAGACAGGCAGCGGCCTGCATTTAGGGGAGCTTAGCGTCGATTTGGCGCTGGACAACGATTGTCATCCCTGGATTATTGAAGTAAACGGCAAACCGCAAAAGAGTCTGTATCAAGCTTTCCGCAATAAAAGCACCGTCTATAAGAGGCCATTGGAATATGCCCATTTTCTGCAGAATCGCTGATCCCCATGCTTTAAAGCTATGCGGGTGTCACCTCTTCCGTCTTAAGAGAAGACCGACAGGACTTTTGTAAAGAATGGACAAACCTTCACCCTGAAACCGCATCTCCAAGACAAATCAGCAAAGAAGCAGCTCCGGGAAAAAGAGCTGCTTCCGGCTGTACCTGATCTATTCGCGGGTCTAAGCCAATCTCTTGATAACAACAGAGGCGTTCACGTTGGCTTGCGTGCCTCCTGCCAGCGACTGAAGGGTAACTGCGGCAGATGAGCTATGATTGCGAAGCGTGAGCACATCGCCGGAAGCCAAAGCGATTATAGCCTGCCCGTTGTTTTGCTGCGTGCCGGCACCGGAGCCGTATATAGTTCCGGCAACCAGAGCCCCATTCAGGAATAGTGCGAACTGGTTAGGCTCCACACCCGACACGGAAAAAGTAACCTCATAGGTACCCGCATCGGTAACTGCGATCTGAGTTGTTCCGGGGGCATGCGTAATTCCAGGCGTCAGAAGACCATTCGTATCGAAGATAACATCCGCCTCTATAGGAACCACTCGGGATGCCAGGTTATAAACATACCCGAACTGGGAAATCCCTCCGGCAGGGCCTGTAGCTCCTGTTGCTCCAACAGCACCCACGCTTCCCGCAGCTCCTACACTGCCTGCAGCTCCTACACTGCCTGCAGCGCCTACAGTGCCCGCTGCGCCTACGCTTCCCGCGGAGCCTACTGTGCCTGCGGGGCCTACCGCACCTGCGCTGCCTACACTGCCTGCCGTACCAACAGATCCGGCAGCTCCTACGTTGCCTACTGAACCGGCAGATCCTACACTGCCTGCTGTGCCTACATTGCCTGCAGCTCCTACATTGCCTGCAGCTCCTACACTGCCTGCGGCCCCTACCGCTCCCGCAGCCCCTATTTCAGCTCCTTGAGGAAGATTGACAACCACCACTTGCTTTTTGACGACGATTTTCTTGCAGCAGCAATTTTTCTTCGGGCGACGGATTTTTCGCTTGACTGTTTTCTTTTTACAGTCTTTTTTTGGTTTTATCACAGGACAACCCAATTCACACACACCTCCAGTTAGATTTGATGTATAGTACTCCATCGATCTATCGAAGGCATGGACATTTGTCTTACAGCTCATAGACTCCTATCTATTTCTATTGAAAATAGGCGTTTGTACAAGGTACATTCATCCGTAAAGTACATAAAAGTGTTTATCTATCCCGGCACGACTATTTTAATAGAATCATATACTACCAACGGGACAACTCAATAAAGCATCTCAACAAACCCTCCTTTATGAACTTAAGTGAGGGTTCTTTTTTGTCCAGGCGGCATCCGGTTGCGGCGTGCTCCCCTTTTATTGGAGGGGCAGCTTCGCCAAAAAGGTCTGCAACGCAAGGCGCAATCCGTCCGGATCGCTGAGCATTGGCAGGTGGCCTGTGTTCAAGCTGGCAATGTGCTCAGGGGTAAAGTTTGCAATCATTTTGTCCTGCTGAGCCTTACTGAGCTCTCTATCGTTCAGCAGTTTAATATACAGCTTCGGCACCGGAGGAATATCCGCATTTGATCGGTCCGTGTAGACGCGGACCGATTCCGGGACAAACTCCCGCACAACCTCTGCCGCCTGTTCCGGCGACAAATCATGGCATAAACCCGAACGGATGGCAGATTCGGGGGGCCGTGTGCCCAGCTTTCGCAGCAGGATTGACATGAGAAGACGTTTGGGGAATGGCAAAATGGAAAGAAAGGACCCGCCATTCCCGGGGATTGCCGCTCCGACGGCCGCGAATCCGGCCAGACGCCCGGACAACCCCGCGGCAGCCTTCAGAGCGGGAATTCCCCCGAGCGAATGGGCCACAATAATGAATTTTTTTACTTCCCATTCCTCTATTTGTTCCCGGATATAGGCCGTATAATGATCCAGTGAAAGTCCTTGCGCTGTTTCGTTATTGCCGTCGCGCAGCGGGAAGTCAACCAATAAACAGGGATTTTCCAATCCTTCAACGACCTGCTCCCAAATTCCGCGATTCAGGCCCGCACCATAAATAAAGACCAGACCGATCCTGTCTCCGGATTGTTGTTTAACGTTCATCCCGATTCCCCCTCCAGTTGATATCTCTTCATAGAGATCTTATCGTATAAACCGGTCAATTTCTGTCCTATTATTATGGTAAAATAAAAAAAACGGAGGAGGGGATGGTATTTGTTAAAGGCGCAGCGGCTTATCCGGCTTATTATGATAATTAACGCCAAAAAATCCTTTACCGTTCAGGAGCTCGCGGATGAATTCGGACTGTCCTACCGGACGATAACCCGCGATTTGCTGGAGCTCAGTGAGCTTGGCGTTCCCATCTATTCCGTCCAGGGGAGGGGAGGCGGCTATAAGCTGCTGCAGGACCGGATACTGCCGCCGATCGCATTCACGGAAAGCGAAGCGGTGGCTCTGTTTTTCGCCTGCCAGTCCCTGCAGTATTTCGGCTCATTGCCTTTTGACGAGGGAGCAAGCTCCGCGCTTCACAAGTTTTATCATTACCTGCCTGCTGACGTCAAGGAACAAATAGACCGATTGCAAAACAAAGTGGCCATCTGGAGCCCTCACCGCAGAATGTCTCCGGACTGTCTGCGAACACTGCTGCAGGCCATCATGATCCGTAAAGTGGTAACGATCGAATACAGCTCGCGCAGCGGCACGACAGAGCGGAATATTCAGCCGATCGGCCTCTATTCGAGCGATGGCTACTGGTATTGTCCCGCTTACTGTATACTGCGCAGCGAGCAGCGATTGTTCCGTGCAGACCGGATTCTCTCTGCCACCTTGAACGATGCCATACCGTGGTCGGATGATGTGGAGCAATGGAATCTGCAGAATACGCCTGAAAAAAGCCGGTCGGAGCAAACTTCTCTGACCATCGAGCTCACTCCTAATGGTGTGTGGGCGCTCGAAGCGGATATCTGGTTCGGTTCTGCCCTTGAACGCCGCGAAGACGGCAGCGGCACGGCAACTATTCTGGTCCCTGTTGAAAATCTGAAGTTTTATGTGGATCTGATCTGGAAGCTGGGGGGAGACGCCAGGATTCTGTATCCCGCTCAGGCCATTGCGTATACAAAACAAAAGCTCCAGGCCATGAATTCGCAATATCTCTGATTGCTACACAGCAGACAATGTCAGACGGATATCTCATTGATCCCCCTGATCCCAAGGATATCCTCCAATAAGGAAATTCATGCTCTTATTCGGTATCTTTTGGACCTCTAGCAAGGAATAACCTCACTGTACCCGCTGCTGGATACCGTTCAGTCACTTAAAGGTGCTCTTATAAGGATTTTCCTGCTTGCATGCGCTCACGCAGCATTTCTTCACCTCTAATAAGGAATAACCTCACTGTTCCCGCTTCAGGGTACCATTCAGTCTCGTAGTGGTGCTCTTATAAGCATATTCCTGCTTACATGCTCTCATTTCGGATTTCTTCATCTCTAACAAGGAATAACCTCACAGCATCGGTTTCTGGATGCTGTTTAGTCTCGTAAGGATGTTGATGTTCTTATTAACTGTAGATTATTGGTAAATAACTCAATTTCCATGCAAACAGACGCCTCCATCGCCACTGTCAGAGTGGTTTTGAGGCGTCTTGTACATTGCTTGGGATTGAGGCGCTCACTGAACGCCTTTGCAAAGCCTGCTTGGCAAAGCACATGGCCGATCCCAACAGGTTGTTATCCTCCTTGCGCGTACCCAAGCTGATAGAGCAGCTCGATCAGGACGGCAATCCCCGCCGCCATATCCTGAGGCAGCGTATATTCCTCAGGCGAGTGGCTGATGCCCCGGGAGCTTGGAACGAATAGCAGAGCTGTCGGACAATACCGCTGAAAAACCTGTGCGTCATGCCCGGCGCCGCTGACCATTCTGCGATAGGAGAGCGACTTGGCCTGGCAAATCTGCTCCAGTCTCTGCGATAAATCGTGATCCATCCTGGCAGGCGCAACATCCAGGCTTTTCCGGCAGTCCATTGATAATGCCCGGATTTGTGCTATCTCCTCAAAACGGGTCAATAAAGCCCCGCAAAAGCTTTCCAGCTCCGCTTCCCCGGGATGCCGGATATCCAGCGTGAAGGTCACTTTTCCAGCGATGACATTCGATGTATTGGGCACCGCTTCGATTTTTCCGACGGTAGCGACAAGCGGCTCTCCGAGGCGGAGCGCCTCCTGCTCCAAATAAACGATCATCTCCGCAGCGCCGCTTAGCGCATCCTTGCGCATCCGCATCGGCGTCGTCCCTGCGTGATTGGCCTCGCCATTCAGTTCAATGACATAACGCTTCTGCCCGACAATCGCATCGACGATCCCGATCGTCTGCTCCATGCGCTCCAGGATCACGCCCTGCTCGACATGCAGCTCGATAAAAGCCGCAATATCGTCCCGCCGGCTGGCAGGCTGCTGCGGATTTCCGAATCCTGCCGCCTCCATGGCTTCACGAAAAGCAATGCCGTTATCGTCGTATATCCCCCGGATATGCTCCTCCCCGCGAAAGCCGGTAATGCTTCCGGACCCCCAGAATGCAATGGGAAACCGGCTCCCTTCCTCCTCGCAGAACGAAACCGCCTCGAGACTGCGCTGCGGCTGCCCGCAGGTTAGTTTCAAATAACGCAGCGCAATCAGCCCGGCGGCAATCCCGTAAATACCGTCATAGCTGCCGCCGCAGCGCACGGTATCCACATGCGATCCGGTCAGAATAGAGGGCGCTGCCGCATTCATTCCGGTTAATCGGCCTAAGACATTGCCCGCCTGATCCTGCCGCACTTCAAGGCCCATGCGCCTCATCCGCCCGGCAAGCGCCTCCTGCCCGCCGCGCCAGACTTCAGAGTAGAGCAGACGGGTAACTCCCCCGTCCGCTTCAGCTCCGAACGAAGCCAGCTCATTAATGATCGTTTCCGCTTCCGCCGCGAACTGCGCCAGCTGCTTCTCTCCGATTGAAACCGGGGTATCCGCTCCTTCTCCCATCGTCCGCCTCCCCCTCCTTCCTGCTTAGACTCAATGCACACTCACCCAATGTCCGTCCGGATCTCCCTGCAGCCCCCGGCCGTTCTCATATACAAGGCGCCCCCGGCTGATCGTCGCTTCGACCCGGCAGCCCATCCTCCTCCCGACATAGGGACTGTGCGGATGTCTGTAGTACAGATCGGATTCGCGCAAAACATATGTCCGATCCAGCGCGACCAGCGCAAGATCGGCATCGGCATGAAGGGCGATCCCGCCTTTCTGCGGGTGAAGCCCGAATCGTTTGGCGGGGTTTGCAGACAGCCACTGCGCCACCCGCTGCAGCGGAATTCCTCTTTTGATATGCGCTTCGTCGATGATAATTTCCATGCTGCTCTGTCCGCCGGAAATTCCGCCCCACAAGGCGAAGAAATTGCCGTCGGCATTTTCCTTCATCGAGCGCGGACAAGGGGAGTGGTCCGAAGAAATCATATCTATTTTGCCTTCGCGGAGCGCTTCCCACAGCTGCTCCTGCTCCTTCCGGGTTCTTAAAGGAGGCGAGCATTTGGCAAGGCCGCCAAGCGTATCCAGGTCATCCGCCGTCAGAGCCAGATAATGCGGACAGGTCTCCAGCGTTACATCGATTCCGCGCTGCTTGGCGGCATCGATCAATTCAACGGAACGGGCGCTGCTGATATGGACAAAATGCAGCGCGCAGCCGGTTTGCTCTGCAAAGAATAATGCGCGCTGCACAGCTTCCATCTCGGCAATGACCGGGCGCGAAGCGATATAATCGGCCGCCGAATACAAGCCCAACCTCTTACAGCGCCCAGCCAGCCTGCCCGTTATCGCTTCGCTTTCCGCATGCAGGGCCAAAATTTTGTGATGCTTCGCAATCTCCTGCATGCCTTCATAAAGCGTAAGATCATCCGCTTCTCTGAATTCATCCTCCTCCGATGACGACGGGGATGACATAAATGCCTTAAAGCCGATGATGCCGCTTTGCGCGAGCGCCGCGAGATCATCCCTGTTTCGGGGGACCAGTCCTCCCCATAAGGCATAATCGACGAAGGATTGGCCTTTGGCCGCTTCCAGCTTTTGCTGAAGCGCGGAGATTCGGATGGTCGGAGGAACGCCATTGAGCGGCATGTCAAAGTAGGTAGTGCATCCACCTGCGGCCATGGAGGAGGAGCCATGATAGAATCCCTCCCATTCCCCCAGCCCCGGCTCGTTGAAGTGTACATGCACATCGATCATCCCCGGCATAATATGCAGCTGCGAGGCATCTATCTGGCGGTCGCTTTCTCCATCGATCCGTTCCGACAGCTCTGCAATCCGACCACCGATAATCCCGATGTCGAGCCGTTTTACCTCATTCGCAAGAACCGCCATTCCGCCCCTGACAATCAAATCAAAACGCTGCATGCTTCATCCGCTCCTCTTCTTCCTGCCATTTCACGGAATCCCATTTACCACATATGTTATATATACTTACATAATAAAGATTAAGTCTTCCAAAGTCATTATCTATATTTGCCCATTTTGTCATGGCCTTCATGCTTGCCAAGCTGCAACGTAAGCGTATCGCCTCACCTGTTCTGGTGTTTCTCCGCCGTTCTTCCAGAAGCGCAAAAAAACCAGTCAGGTCATGGATTTGACCTGACTGGCATTATTAATGCGATCTCTGGCGTCTGTGCCATTCGCGAAGCGGCTTCGACTGTTATTCGGCTCCACAGGAGTGATCTCCCGCCGCAAGATGTCCCGCTAAACCAGATGGCAGGCAACATAGTGATTGCCGCCTGCGTCGCGGAATTCCGGCACCTGTTCTTTGCAGATATCCGTGGCATAAGGGCATCTTGTATGAAACTTGCATCCCGACGGCGGATTGGCCGGACTTGGAATGTCGCCTTTCAGCACGATTCTCTCCCGCTTCAGCTTCGGAATCGGGACCGGAACCGCCGACAGCAGCGCTTTGGTATAAGGATGCAGCGGATTGCGGAATAATTCATCCCGGGATGCTGTTTCCATCATGGAACCCAAATACATGACGCCGATCCGGGAGCACAGATGCTCGACCACGCTCAAGTCATGGGAGATGAACAGATAGGTCAATCCCCGAGTCTCCTGAAGCTTGCGGAAAAGGTTGATGATCTGGGCCTGTATCGATACATCCAGAGCGGATACGGGCTCATCGGCGATAATCAGATCGGGATTCAGCACGAGCGCCCGGGCGATGCCGATCCGTTGACGCTGCCCGCCTGAGAATTCATGGGGGAAGCGGTCGATATGATAGGATGACAATCCGCAGGAAGCCAGCACCTCCTCCACGCGCTCCCGCACTTCCCCGCCCGGAACCAGACCGTGGTCCAGCAGCGCTTCACCGATGGCGTCGCCTACGCGAACACGCGGATTCAGCGAGCTGTACGGATCCTGGAAAATCAGCTGCATTTTCGGACGCAGCTTGCGAAGCTCCTGCGCAGAGAGGCTGTACAGATCGATTCCTTTATACTTCACTTCTCCGGCCGTTTTCTCGGTCAGCCGCAGAACCGTCCGCCCGACTGTGCTTTTCCCGCTGCCGGATTCACCGACAAGACCGAAGGTCTCGCCGGGTTGTAGGGTAATGCTGATATTGTCTACCGCCTTGACCTGCCCTACCGTCCGATTGAGCAGGCCAGATTTGATCGGAAAGTATTTTTTCAGATGGTTGATTTCAAGCAGCGCCTCAGACATGAACGACCGCCTCCTCATAGAGCCAGCAGGCGACTTTTTGCTTATCCGCTACAGCTTTGAGCTGCGGCTCCTTCGTCTGGCAGACCGCCATACAGCTTTCGCATCGGTCATGAAAATAACAGGACGGCGTCAGATCGAGCGGATTGGGAACCTGTCCCGGGATCGAATATAAGTCATCCTGCCGACGGCCCAGTACCGGCTTGGATTTCAGCAGCCCCCGCGTATACGGATGCTTGGGATTCTCGAACAGCTCGACAACCTCGCCCTCTTCAACGATTTTGCCGGAATACATAACGATGACATAATCGGCCATTTCCGCCACCACGCCAAGATCATGCGTAATGAGCAGAATGGACATATTCGACTCTTCTTTGAACTTGCGGAGCAGATCCAGAATCTGCGCTTGAATGGTCACATCGAGCGCGGTCGTCGGCTCGTCGGCAATGAGCAGCTTGGGACTGCAGGATACCGCAATGGCAATCATGATCCGCTGCAGCATACCGCCGCTGAGCTCATGCGGATAGCTGCCCGCGATCTGCTCGGCCCTGGAGATGCCGACCTCCGTAATGAGTTCAATTGCACGCTTCCGGGCTGCTTTCTTGCTCATCTTCAAGTGCTCGACCAGCGGTTCAATCAGCTGCTCGCCGATCGTCAGAACCGGATTGAGCGACGACATCGGTTCCTGGAAGATCATCGCAATATCATGACCGCGTATGGTACGCAGCTCATTCCTGTCCAATTTGAGCAGGTCACGCCCGTCGAACCCGATCTCTCCGCCCACGACTTTGCCGGCTGGTCCCTCTACCAGTCCCATCACCGACATGGCCGTAATGCTTTTTCCGCAGCCGGACTCCCCGACAATGCACACGGTCTCTCCACGTTTGACCCGCAGGCTCACATCGTCAACCGCTTTGACCGTGCCCGCTTCAGTATCAAAATATGTGCTGAGGTGATTGATCTCAAGCAGCTCTTTCATGGAAGTCTGTCACCTACCTCTTCTGTTTGGGGTCCAGTACGTCCCGGAGCCCATCGCCAAATATGTTTATTGCGATGACCGTCGCGAATATCGAGAAACCCGGCGGTATCCAGAGCCATGGCCGCTCCTGAAAATCAATCATGTTGTTGGCCGAATCGATCATATTGCCCCAGGTCGGCGTCGGCGGCATGACGCCGAGACCGAAGAAGCTCAGAACCGACTCGCTCAGGATGGCGCCGCCGATATTGAGCGTCGCGATAACAATGAGCAGCGGAACCAGATTCGGCAGCAGATGGTTGAACAATTTGCGCCGGTCGCGCAAGCCGAGCACGACCGCGGCCTGCATAAATTCGCGTTCGCGGAGGCTGAGCATCTGCCCCCGCACCATCCGCGCAAGTCCCGGCCAGCCGACTAAGCTGAGCATCACCATGACAATATACATCCGGTAATCGGTCGGCACCTTCCACTCCGAAAGCATCGCACCGAATATGAACAATAACGGAAGACTCGGAATCGTAAGCATCAGATCCGCGATCCGCATAATAATTTGATCCGCAATTCCCCGATAATAGCCGGCAATCGTGCCCAGAAGCGCTCCGATAAAGACCGAAAGCACCATGGACGCGAGTCCGACAGTCAGTGAAATCCGGCCGGCCTGAAGCACCCGGGTCAATACATCCCGGCCAAGCGCATCCGTGCCAAGCCAGTGCTTGAGGCCAGGAGCCTTGTTCATCATGGCCATATTGATTTTGTTGTCGGTATAAGGCGAGAACAGCGGTCCGATGAAGCACGCCGCAAACATGAGGACGACGACGACAAAGCCGGAGACCGCCAGCTTATTCTTGAGCAGACGGCGCAGCGACTGCTTCCAAAGCGATGATTTTACCGGAACCGGCTTAGTTTGATTGACCTTGCTCAAACCGCTGCTAATGGTTGACATCCATGACAGCCCCCTTCTACAACCGGACGCGCGGATCGGCAACACGATATAAAATGTCCGATAACAGCGTGCCGATGACCGTCAGAATCGCAATAAATACAGTAAAGCCCATAAGCAGCGGATAATCCCGCAGCGAGAAGGACTGCATATACAGCTGTCCGATTCCCGGCCAGTTGAATATTTTCTCAATGATGAGCGATCCGCCGAACAGCGCCGGAAGCTCGAAGCCGACCAAAGTAATAGCCGGCAGAAGCGCGTTTCGCAGCGCATGCGTAAACAGCACTTTTCTTTCCTTCAGCCCCTTGGCCCGCGCCGTACGGATATAGTCCTGCTTGAGGACGTCGATCATGCTGCTGCGGAAATATCGGGTCAGCGAGCCGAGTCCCAATAGCGTCATGACGATGACCGGAAGCGCCATATGATGGATGACTTCCTTCACATAAGCCATTCCGACCGCGTTGCTTCCCGTCGTCAGCATTCCGCCGGGAGGCAGCCATTTCCAGTCGACCGCCATGATTTTGATCAGGAACAAGCCGATGAAGAAGGACGGGATCGACATGGCGGCGAATATCCCGACCATCACCAGCGTATCGAACCAGGAGTACTGCCGGTAAGCCGCGACCACCCCGACAATCACGGCGATCAGCCAGGTCAGGAACGTTGATACAACCGCCAGCAGGAAGGAATTCCAGACATATTGGTTAAACAGCGTAAGAACGGGCTTCTGCTGCGCAAGCGAATAACCGAAATCCCCGTGAAAAGCATGCTTCATCCATGTGCCGTAACGCTCCAGAAGCGGCTTGTTGAGGCCGTAAATCTCCCGCAGCTCCGCCTTGCGCTCCGGCGTCAGCTTGATGTTGCCGGTGATGAAATCACCTGGAGTCAACGCATACAGGCTGAAGATCAGAAATGTAGCTGCGAGCAGTATGACGACCATGTATGTCAATCTTTTCGTTAGATAAGCGCTCATGACCGGCTCCTTAAATGGCATCCCCCGCCCTTAAGCATATAAGGCAGGGGACGGTTTATTTATTTCAGGGTCCAATTCGGCAGGCTGGCGGCAAGTCCGTTGAAAGGACTTACAGACAGGTTCTGAATCCGGCCGTTGTAGGCATACACCGATTTCTTGTAGTTGGTGAAAATTACCGGAAGTTCATCGTTCAGAAGCTGATAAATTTCTTTGTAAATGGCTTTGCGCTGCTCGATATCGAGCGTCGCCAGCCCTTTGTCGTACAATTCCTTGAATTTCGGATTGTCGTAGCCCTTGATCTCTCCGTCCACGAACATCAGCAAGCCATCGGACGGGTCGGTCAACAGCGGCGTCGAGAAGGATACGAGATCGTAGTCTCCGCCTTCCACCTTGGATGACAAGGCATTAAAGTCCGCGAACACTTCCGGCTGGAAGTCGACGCCAATCGCCTGAAAGTTTTCTTTGGCGACAGCGATAAAGATATCGGTGTTTTTGCTTTTGGAGCCCAGGTAATGAATGGACAGCTTCTTGCCGTCCTTCTCGCGGATGCCATCCGCGCCCGGAACCCAGCCCGCTTCGTCCAGCAGCTTGTTCGCCTGATCCGGATCGTATTTGTACGGATTGATTCCGTCCTCGGTATAGGACCAAGCAATCGGTGACGATGGAATATTGGCGATGGAAGCGGCTCCCTGGTTGGCGTCAACATAAATACTTTGACGGTCCAGTCCATAGGTGATCGCCTGCCGCACTTTTTTATCCTTCAACGCTTCATGCTCCAGGTTAACCTGCAGATATCCGTAAGTGCTCGGCGTGTAAGAGAGAATATTAACGAACCCGAGGCTTTTCAGCTTATCAATATTTTCCTGCGTTGCTGTGAACGAGGCATAATCGACTTCACCGGTTTCAATGAACTGCCACACATCGCCTTCCGACGTTTTATAGATAAAATGCTCCGTTGCCGGTTTGCCTTTGTAGTAATTCTCATTGGCTACAAGCCGGACTTCCTGACCGGGAATGAACTTCTCCAGCTTGTACGGGCCGCTTCCGACCGGTTGTTCATGCAGCTTCTTGATGTAATCCAGCTGGCCGAATTTATATTCCTTGCCGTAATAGGCTTTGGACAGCACATCGGAGCCAAGCGTCAGCAGCGCTGCCGCATTCGGTTTTTCCAGCGTGACGGAAATCGTCAGGGGGTCAATCACTTTGATGCCCTCAATGCTTTCCGCTTTGCCTTCTTTGTAAGCCTGGCCGCCTTTGACAAGCAGCGTTGGCAATTGAGAATCGCCGTCATAGGCCTTGTCATGCAGAATCGTCCAGGTGAACGCTACATCGTCAGAGGTAATCGGCGTCCCGTCGCTGAACTTCAAGTCTTTGCGAAGATGGAAGGTGTACGTGAGATTATCGGGAGAAACATCCCAGCCTTCCGCAAGAGCAGGCTGCGGGACTCCTTGATCGTCAACCGTAACAAGCGGCGTATAAAGCAGGGAAGACACATTGCCGTCATAACCGCTTTGTTGAAAATAAGGCGTGAACGCGCCGCTTGGATCCGTCAGGCCTACAATGATCGTATCTGTACGCTGCTGGGCCGCAGCGGGAAGTTTGGACATGTCGCTAGCCTGAATCGTCGAGGCTGTACCTTGCGCCGCATCGGCAGGTTCTTCTGTGCTTGCATTGCTGCCGTTCGCTGCCGCCGGAGCTGCCGGTGCATTGTCAGCAGGTGCATTGCCAGCCGGTGTGTTGCCGCTCTTATCCGAGCATGCGGATAACAATAAACTGCCGATAATCAATACGGTGGATAATAAAACAGCGCCTTTCTTCATAACAACCTCTCCCATTTCAATTAAATTTTCTTTTTCTCAAAATATAAGACAGTATAAATCTGGTCTATACGTTGCTTATATTTCCAAGGTAAAAAGTCCTAGCTGCACTCATAAAGATGGCGAAACCGTTCTTCTCGATAATTCCGATAATATAAGTATGAATTAACTTCAATTATTTATATTATAGAAACCAATTGCGGTTCTGTAAATAGAGAACTGAAAAACATTTCCTAAAAAAGAGAAAATATTTTAAAAACAAAAAAACCACTCCTTCCGGAAATGGTTTGCTGGCATTCTTATTTGTCTCCCGAAGCCCGGTGTTGAAGGGCGGAGAGGCTATTTTTACGAACTATCTCTGCTCAATATATGCGATCAGTCTGCGCTGCATATGCTCCAATGCGCCAGGCCTCAGGGTGTATTCAACCAGTGTCTCGCCCTCAAAATAAGCCCGGATCATCCCTGCGCTCCGCAGCTTCGCAATATGATCATGCGTAATCCCCTTGGATAAATTCAAATGCCTCACGATTTCTATAAAGCTGCGGGGACCCTGGTGAAGATAGCGTAATATTTTCAGCCGGTTCTTCTCTCCGAGACTTCGGATCATCCGGTATTCCGGCGCGGGAAAATAATCGTCATCGGCAAAATAGATTCTTGCGGAATAATGGCAGAGCGTTAATTTGCCGAAATTGCAGATCACATTCAACGGCTGAAAATGATGCTGCGGGATGAGGATCAACTGTTCCAGCCCGTTCGCCGGTTTAAAATGCAGCCCGTTGGTCGTTTGGTCGATAAACTCATCCTGCTCAAGCCCCAATAACGCTTTCTTGCGGTCAAGAGTCTCCTCCCTTAACGATTCAATGATAGCCGGATCGATATGCCGGAAATACTGCTCTTCCCACTGCGACAGCATCGACAAGGTGCGGGAACGGAATTTTCCTTTGTTATCGGGAAACTGGTTGCTGTACTCCGATATAAGCTCGTAAAGGTCGCCGGACGACAATCCTTCCAGCCAAGCCAGGAAATCCTCGGTGCTTCCACAGCCGGGGCACAGATGAACGAGCAGAGAGGTTAATTTCCAATCCCCGTCGATCTCCGTTTGATCGAGGAAGGAAGCAAATTCTGGCGTCAACCGCTGACGGGTATCTTTGGCCCATTGGGGGGCCAAATCAATCTTCTTATATGATTTTCGACATATGTACGTATGCAGACTATTGAGAAGTTCATATATGGGCCCAAACTTCACATCTATCTGATAGTCCATCTCTCACGCTCCTTTCTTTCGCTTTCTGTTAGGCGTATTCTACAGCAGACTTCACGAAAAACGCAAGAGGAATGTGTAACCATCGGCGTTACAGACCCATGCAAACTCCCTGTCCGTATGCCGTTCAAAGGTACCGGCATGGCCGCATTAGTCCTGTTAACCATACCTGGTATGAATAAACGGCGTACTTTGCAAATCCGCGATTATCGCCAATAATGAGGCTGTAAGAACATACGGCAACCAAAGCTGCGGGAGGATGAACACAATGAACATTTCTTTGAACGGCAAAGTCGCCATTGTCACCGGCGCAGGGCGCGGAATCGGACTTGCAACCGTCAGAGCGCTGGCTGAATCCGGAGCGGACGTCATAGCGGCTTCGCGTCAGATAACGGCAGAGTTAAAGGAGCTTGAGGATACCGGAAAGGTGCTTACGGTTATAGCGAATGCAGCAAAGGCGGAAGGAGCGGAGCAGGTCGTGAAGGAGACGCTAAATCGCTATGGACGGCTGGACATTCTCGTTAACAATATTGGCGCAACGGATACCCGTTCCGGGGAAGGCTTCCTTCAGCTGTCCGATGCCGACTGGGCGGAGATGATGGACGTTAATCTGATGAGCGTCGTGAGGACAGCCCGTGCTGCACTTCCCCATCTGACGTCGCCAGGAGGGGCAATCGTGAATATTTCCTCGATGAACGCCGTCATGCCTAATCCGCGGATCATCGCTTACAGCTCAGCCAAAGCCGCTGTCACGAATTTGTCCAAAAATTTAGCCGGCGAGTTCGCATCAAGAGGCATTCGCGTCAATACCGTCGCACCGGGACCGACCCGTACGGAGATGTGGGCGGGAAGAATACCGGATAACGATGAGGATTCCAGGAAAATGGCTCTTGATCTGGGCATCTCCCTGGGGCGTTTTGCCGAATCCGATGAAGTTGCCAGTCTTGTCGTATTCCTTGTTTCCGGTCACGCGTCCATGATTACAGGGGTGGATTATATTATCGATGGCGGATTGGTCAAGACCATTCACTAACGAGTAAGCCGCATGGGTATGACGGCGGATAAGCGGCGGCAATCATTATACAATTTAGGTCTGTATTCATTCCAAAGCCTTCGGATTATTCAGTTGGCCGGTTTGCGTACAGCCTTATTGCCGGTTTGCAAATTCACGGATTTGGCGGAATTCCGCCGTTTCCACATCAGTACGCCGAGGAAGAATAAAAGCAAGCAGCCAAGAATGATCCCCCACCTGATCAGCGTTGGTTTGGCGATTGCCGAAACATGACCGGAGGTGTTATTTTCCCCATCCCTGCTCCAGCTGAACTGGGTGCTGGTCTGATTAAAGACAACTTCCTGCTCCCGGTCCGCAAACTGAATATGGGCCATATTAATATGATGGACGAACCCTTCTACCTGAAAAAAGCGGTAATTAATCTCAAAATCTTCAACCGGCTTCGCAAATTTATATTCGATTTGGGCCATGATCATCGGCAGCTTGCCTTTCTCCGTCATTACTGTTTGCCTGATCAATGGCTCGCCGGCCACGCCTCCGCTCAATACCTGAAGATTGGAACCCATGAACGCATCCAGTACCGCTTCCTGTTCCTTCACTTCCTCCGCGTCGACATAACCGTCCGTATTCAGATCCAGTTCGACGAACTCCTGAAGCTGGTAGGGGTCCATATAGAGCGAATATTCAATGGAGTCTGTTCCGACGACGATCTCCGAGTAGCCGATAGGCTCAAAATGGGCGGACGAAATCTGGGGCAGAACCGGCAGCAGGCCAAGCAGGAGAATCGCGATTTTCACATATGCACTTATCTTCTTGGCAGTCACAGCAATACTCTCCTCTCAGGAATGGATTTCACTCATTAAACAAATAGCCGGGAATACAGGCAAGCGCCCATATTCCCGAACTGATGTATCCTTGTTTATTTCATCAGATGCATGGCTGTCAAAATAACTTTAATCGCTTCAGCGCGTGTAGTGCCGGCTTTCGGAGCGAATTCCCCATTGCCGCGGCCCTGGATAATACCGAGCTGCTTCAACTGCTCCGCCATGCCTTGTGCCCATACCGGGATATCAGGCGCATCGCCGAATGTCGATTTCAATCCGGCATTGTCAGGAAGGCCCAGCGCTCTGGCCAGCAGAACGGCCATTTCCGAACGGCTCACGATCTGACCCGGACGGAAGGTGTTGTCGTCATAGCCTTTGATAATGCCAGCTTTGATTGCCTTCTTGATCGCATCGGCGGACCAGGCAGGAATGCTGCTTTGATCTGCAAAGCTTAATGCTGCGTCGGAATCGTCGTATCCCATCGCTTTGGTGAGAATAACCAGGAATTCGGCCCGGTTGATCGTCTCATTAGGTTTGAACGTGCCGTCCGGGTATCCGCTAATCAGACCGCTGTCAACGGCTTCCTGGATATAGCTTTTTGCCCAGTTATTCGACACGTCAGTAAACAGCTGATCGACAGGCTTCGTTGGCTGCTGATTCTCTCCTCCGCCTGACGCCGGAGCTTCAGGAGCTTCCGGCTCCTCAACTGGCGGCTTCTCTGCAGGAGGCGCAGGCGGCGCAGCCGGAGGGTACGAAGGATTATCAGATCCGTCCGCCGGAGGTGTGTTGTCATCGTCATCTGGATGACCCGGTCCCGGCAGCTTAATGGATATCGATACGATACCCGGATTTGAACTTCCTTTGCCGTCGTTCACCATGTACATAAATGTATCCTCGCCGGGCTGCTCATCATTCGGCGTATACGTTACGCTGCCGGTATGACTATCCTTGATGACGGCATTCCCCCTCGTACCGTTCTGCACAATGGTATACGTAAGCGGATCGCCGTCTGAATCCGTTCCTTTCAGACTGACATCGATCGCGATGCCGATTGTCGTATTGAAGGAGAGATTCTCGGCCTTCGGCAGATGATTGCCTGGTGTAATATGGACAGTGATGGTAGCCGTATTCGAATCGACAGATCCATCATTTACTTTAAAGCTGAACGTATCGGTTCCCGTCGCCGCGCCAATGTTCGGCGTATAGCTGAAACCGCCGTATACCGCGTCTATGACGGTTGCCGTGCCCATAGTACCATTAGCCACGATTGAATAGGTCAGTTTATCGTTATCCGGATCCGTTGCCTTCAGCTTCTCCAGCAAAGATCCGCCCTGCGCAACGCTCCAGGTTCCACCTTCGGCAACCGGTGCCTGGTTGGATACCGGAACTTCCTTGATATTGACGGTGACAGCTGTCTCCTGGGAATCCGCTTCGCCATCACTTGCTATAAAGGTGAACGTATCCGTTCCCGTGACACCCGGGTTCGGTGTGTAAGTAAATCCGCCGTATACCGCATCCGTTACGGCTGCCTGACCAAGCGTCCCTTGCTTCACGATTCGGAAAGCAAGCGGATCGCGGTCCTCATCCGAAGCGACCATTACGCCGTTGATCGGCGTGCCGGCAGCCGTATTGTATTCGGATGTCGAGGCGGCAGGCGCTTTGTTCGGCACAACGGTGACGGTTGTGATAATTTCAAGATTCCCGATTGAAACGGTAATATCCGCTTTGCCCGTCTTCAATCCCGTCATATGGCCGTAGCTGTCGATTGAGACAACCGAGGAGTCGCTGCTGATGAAGGCAAGCTTCCCGGTCTCCGGAAGCTCCAGCTTGCTGGCGTCGAGGTAAGTGCCGGTAACGGACAGCACATCCGATTTGTTTACCCGCAGCGTCACATTCTCATCATCAAAGCTCATGCTTTGCGGAACGCTGATTCCGTCTGTGATCCAGATCGGGTTGGAGAAAGCGAATTTTCCGTTGGCTCCCTCCAGCTCCATCCTGTAGAAATCACCAGGCAATGCATTATCCTGCAGGTTCTGATTAAAGGTTGTACCCGTTAGACCGGTCCACTCTTTCAGAAGGACTCCGTTCTTGATTACGCGGGCAGTCGTCAGTCCTCCAGGCGCAGAACCGTTCAATACGATGTTTGCCTGTCCGCCTTGTCGGTCCACTGCAACATCGGAGCCAATCATTTTTCCGTTAATGTTGAGCTCCAGGTCGATATCGCCGTTCGTACCGTATAGCATACCGCCACGGATGGCTTGGTAAATCTCTTCCTTGGACAGGTTGTCCATATAGGCTTTAATGTGCGGATCGCCCACTTTGCCCGGGTTATGGGCATCGGAGTTGGCAAGACCAATAATATGCCGGCCCGCTTTGTTCAACTCATCCCACTTGGCGAACGCCTGGGCGTTAACCGTATGCTTGGGCGGGTAGAAGCCGTTCCACACTTCGATCCCGTTATAATTCTTGACGCTCCAGTCCTCCCACTCCAGGCCGGGATAATACGGATGGGCGATAAAATGCATCCCCTGCCCATCATTGTTCGCCCGGGTCTCGTTGATGTAATCCTGGGTCGGCTGCGCCCAATTGATCAGGCTTGAAATATCGTAGGCCAGCGAGTGGCCGGTGCCGGTTGTGACTTCCTCGCCCAGCAGCTCCACGAAATCGGCGCGGTTCTCTTTGGCCACGTCATCTTTTTGCTTGATTGAGTTGTGGTCGGTTGCCGTAAGGAAATCCAGTCCCTTGTTGCGTGCAACCGTAGCGTTGTCGTTAATCGAACCGCTGCCGTCGCTGTAACGGCTGTGCGTATGGTTGTCGCCGGCATACCAGCCCGGTCCGTTCACGAAAATTTGCTTGTTCTTGGTGATATAAGGATTGCCGGATTTCTTGATTTCAAGCTGGATATCTCCGTGACCCCCGCCTGCCGCCGCAGCATTCCATGTGACGGTTGTAGAACTGTGAGCAGCAAGTTCCGGAATGTCTTTCGCTGCCATATCGCTTGAGGTTACATTGGCCGGCAGGTTGAGATTGGCCTGCAGCCCGGACACGATATCGTCCGAATCATTCTTGACCGTAAGCGATACCTGGAACGGCTCATTGACGGACAAAGTCTCCTTGTCTACGGCCAGTTCCATGCTGATACCGGTTTGGTGGCTGATGATCTCGTCATAAACGTTGTTGATGGCCTGGCTTTTGTCAGTCAGCCCTTCTGTGCTGGCTGCCACAAGATGGCGTGTAAGCCGGTATTCTCCGCCAGCCGGGATCGTAATCTGCTTCTCGCTAAGCACATTTGTATTATTGCCGTTAAGCGTGAAGCCGCTGGCAAAATCACCTTCGTAGATAATGCCGTATGCCTGCTGCGAGCTGCCGTATTGAGAGAACCACGGCGCGTTCGGCGTATACGTTGCCACATCGGGAATCGTTCCAACACCCGGCACGAAGGAGGTTTGTCCCTCCCCGTCATGGTCCATCACGTCACCGGCATAGGCAACGACATCGCTTGCCGTCGTGTTCTTGAACACCGTTTCCGTGTCGATCCACGTCTGATTGGCTTGCAGGGAATAAGTCGTCTCCACATTTACGCCGGGCACCTCTGAGTAGGTCCCGGTTACTTTGACGGTTGCCTGCCCGGCTGTGCTCTCCGTGACGTCCACACTGGAGTTGTTAACCGTTAATACTTTCCACTGTTCTTTCGCGGGAAGAGGAGCAATTCGCAAATATGGAAGATTGATCCAGTCCAGATCATCATCCAGCCCCTGAACCGCGAAATCGATCGGCCGTCCTACCGAATTCGTCAGTTGGGAATCGACGTAGGTCTTGGCAATTGTCATGGCGAGCTTGGAGTTCTGAATGACGACATCATCCACCGTGCCCTCGGCAAGCGTACCGGGGAGCCGGACGCCAGTTCCCGCCGAGACCGAAATCGGATTCATATCAAAGTCGATCGGGTAGACAATCGTTGAATCCGTTGTAATCTCTACAGAGTTTGAATCCATCTCGTAGCCGGGTCTGGAGGCTGTCAGCGTATAGGTATTTGCCGGCAGATACAGCTCGTACTTGCCTTCGGCATCCGTTACAGCCGTGCCCGCTACCTCGGAATTGATGTTCTTGGCAACGAGAGTGACACCCGGAATGCCGGCGTCCGTAGTCGGGTCCGTCATCTGCCCGGTTACTTTGCTGTAATCGGGAACCTCTGGATCCATCACGGACAACTGCTTCGCATAAGTCGAGAAATTATCATATGGATTGCCGCGCTCCGACGGAATTTCCGTGACATGATACCAGGAAATTTGTTTGCTCTCTCCGGCTTTTACGCTGGCGTCAAACCAGGCGCCGAAATAGAGATCGCTGCCGTATATCCCGGTCGGCTGATCATCGAGCCAGGCGATGGAGTGAGCCGGTTCGCCTGACGAACCCGAGGTGCCGTCATAGAGATAGTTCTCCGACCAGCCTGATGTTCTGAGACCGGGCAGCCAGCCAATACCAGGCGCATAAGACGATTGAGCGCCCGGAACATCGGGATCCATGGAATACAGGAAATAACCGGCGAAGTCGCTTGTATCCTGATTATTCAACGTCAGGGTCATCTTCATGACCGGCTGGTCCGGCAGCATTTGGTAGGTAACGGAGCCTTTGATCTTGGCATTCTGATCCCACTGGCCAGAGGCAACGATCTTATCGTTGTCCACGACTTGAATATTATCAAGGGACAGCTGAACACCCTTCTGGTTGTAGTCGCCGTTCATGGTAGGGCTCAGAACAAGCTCCGACCAATCCAGCGTTTCCTTCATATTCGCTTTCGGGTCTTTGGAGACGAAATCAACAGGCCAGCCCTTTTTGAAGCTGCCCTGCTTGTTATTTGCTCCGACTTTGTTCGAAATGATCGCGATAGCCTCGTCATTCTGCAGATAATAGTATGTATCGCCTTCCGCTACGTCTTTGCCGGTATTCGCAGTTCCATCATAAGTGAAGCCCGGATCCTCGGTCGATTGACCCGCTTGCGCATCCAGGGATGCGTAAGACTTCCCGATTGGCAGCATGCTGAACGCAATCGTCCCCATAATAGTAATATTAATCCATTTTTTCCACATGAAATTGTTTAGCTTCCTTTCGGTTTTTATAATGGTGACAGGTTTGACGCAAATAATTCCTAGTGATCTCCAACAATCCCCTCTACTTTGCCGGTAAATTTTTGCACAGCGCTAATAATAAGTCTGGACTGTTACCGTTGTGTTCTCAAAATAATAATAAATTATTAAGAATTTATATATGATCTGAAAATTTCGAAAATTTCATATAAAATAGACCATCAACCTGACGGCTAATGATCCTGCAAAATCTGTTTCACATGTCATAAGAGTAAAATATATACAGTTTTAAATTCATATTCTTGCTGCTTATTCAAGAATCAGGCTTCCCGGGTGCTCCTTAACGGCTGCAAGCCCAGCCGGCCAAAAGCAAAAAACCACATGGAGCATTGGCTCGCATGTGGTTCACTTATTTAATTTATTATCATGCCGATCATAAATCAACGGAACAGCTGCGGCTGGCACGGATAAATGAATAGCTGCACCGCCATATTAATACAGATGACAAGCCGCAAAATGACCCGGCTCGATCTCTTTGAAGGCCGGCATCGAAGCCGCGCATTCCGGCATCGCTTTTGGACAGCGGGTGCGGAATGGGCAGCCGCTAGGCGGATTGACCGGGCTTGGAATTTCTCCCTGCAAAATAACCCGCTCCCGCGATTTCTGGATTTCCGGATCGGGAATCGGAATCGCCGAGAGCAGCGATTGCGTGTAAGGATGCAGAGGCTTCGCGTTCAGCGTACTGGCCGCCGCCACTTCAACAAGCTTACCCAGATACATGACTCCAATCCGGTCGGAAATATGCTTGATCATCGCCAGGTCATGGGCAATGAACAGATAGGTCAACCCATGCTCGCGCTGCAGATTCTTGAACAAATTCACGACCTGCGCCTGAACGGACACATCAAGCGCCGAGATCGGCTCATCGGCGATAATGAACTGCGGTTCGATCGCAAGTGCCCGCGCGATGCCTATCCGCTGGCGCTGGCCGCCTGAGAATTCATGGGGAAAACGCCCCGCATGCTCTTCGTTCAGACCGACGGCGTGGAGCAGCTGATGCACGCGCTCTGTCCGCTTTTTACCCGTGTACAGTTTATGAATGTCGATTCCCTCGGCGATAATTTTGCCTACAGTCATCCGCGGATTAAGCGAAGCGTACGGGTCCTGGAACACCATCTGCATCTCGCGGTTGAATTTCAGGCGATCGTCGCCCTTCAGTTTCCCGACATCCTTGCCGTTGAAAATAACCTGCCCCTCCGAAGCCTCGTAAAGCCGGATAATCGTGCGGCCAGCCGTTGACTTGCCGCAGCCGGATTCCCCTACCAGACCGAAGGTTTCCCCGCGATTGATCGAAAAGTTCAAACCGTCGACCGCTTTCAGCGTCCGGTTGTCTTTCAGTTGAAAATGCTTCCGCAAGTTTTTCACTTCCAGAATAGGCGCTTCAGGCATATACTTTACCTCCTGTCTCCTTCGACTGCTCCACCTTCGGCGCGTCGGGATGATTCAGCCAGCAGGCAGCGCTGTGCGTATCGGATATTTTGAAATGATCGGGATCCGTCTCCCTGCATATCCGCATGGCATGCGGGCAGCGGGCAGCGAAAGCGCAGCCCTTCGGCGGAGCGTACAGATCGGGCGGTGTACCGGGTATGGAAGACAGCTCGGTATGGCCGTCGCTGTCCAGACGGGGTACGGAGCTGAGCAAGCCCCATGTGTAAGGGTGCCGCGAACGATAGAAGATATCGTTCAATTCGCCCTGTTCCACCACTTTGCCCGCATACATAACGATGACCCGCTGCGCCATTTCGGCAACCACGCCTAGATCATGGGTAATCAGAATAATAGCCGTATCCGTCTTTTTCTGAATATCCCGCAGCAGATCCATAATCTGCGCCTGGATCGTCACGTCAAGAGCTGTTGTCGGTTCATCCGCAATCAGCAGCTTCGGATTGCAGGCCAGCGAAATTGCAATCATCACCCGCTGGCGCATCCCGCCTGACAGCTCATGCGGATACTGGTTAATCCGCTCCTCCGGATTGGACATGCCGACTAATTTCAGCAGTTCAACCGCGCGAAGCAGCGCCACGGATTTGCTGGCGCCTTCATGCTTGCGGATCCCTTCGGCAATTTGCGCGCCGACCGTCATCGTCGGATTGAGGGAAGTCATCGGGTCCTGGAAGATCATCCCCATTTCCTCTCCGCGCACTTTTTTCATTTGTTTCTCGGACAGCTTGGTAATATCCGTTTTGCCATTGAACATAATCGAGCCTGCTTTGATATAGCTCGGCGGAGACGGCGTAAGACGCATAAGGGTCTGGGCCGTCACTGACTTGCCGCAGCCGGATTCACCGACGATTGCGAGCACTTCGCCTTTATTTAACTTAAAGGAGACGCCGCGAACCGCCTGGACTTCGCCGGAGAACATTTTGAACGAAACTTGCAGGTTGTTGACTTCCAGTAAAGGTGCGCTCATTCGACTCTCCTCCTTATTTTCTCATTTTCGGGTCGAGAGCGTCGCGCAGACCGTCTCCCAACAGGTTGAAGCTGAGCAATATCAAACTGAAGATCACAGTCGGGAACAGCAGACGGTGCGGATGATATCTCATTACTCCGGCGCCATCGCTAAGCAGATTCCCCAGTGAAGCCAGAGGCGGCCGTATGCCAAGTCCGATAAAGCTAAGAAACGCTTCGGCAAAAATAGCCGTCGGTACAACAAACGTAATTTGAACGACAATCACGCCAAGGGCGTTCGGAATCAAATGCTTCAGGATAATACGAAATGGTTTTGCACCCAATGTGCGTGCCGCCAGGACGAACTCCTGCTCTTTGAGAACGAGCAGCTGCCCGCGGACCAGCCGCGCCATCGACACCCAACCGGTAATGACATAGGCAAAAATAATCGATTTCATCCCCGGACCCAAAACCATCAAGAGAAGAATGGCCATTAGCAGGTAAGGAATAGAGTATACCACTTCGATAAAACGCTGCATAATCGTATCGACTTTGCCGCCAAAATAAGCGGAAATTCCGCCGTAAAGAACCCCGATCACCAGATCGAGCAGCGCCGCTGTAATTCCGATCGTCAAGGAAATGCGCGCTCCCCACCATACGCGGGTCCAGAGATCCCGCCCAAAATCGTCGGTGCCGAAATAATGGTCGGCTGACGGACGCAGATTGACGGCTGACGGATTCTGCGTCTCGTAATCATAACCGCTGACAAGCGGAACAATAATAGCAAAAGCGGCGATGATCACAAGGACTACCAGTCCGGCCATAGCCAATTTATTTTTCTTCAGCCGCCTCCACGCATCCTGCCAATAATTCAGGGAAGGACGCAGAATCGCTTCTTTGCTGCTAGTCTGCGGAGCCGGTTGAAATTGATCTTTAACGATGACTTCCATCCCTTATCACCCTTTCCCTAACCGAATACGCGGATCGACGAAGCCATATGCAATATCAGTAATAAACATAGCCACAACAAGAATAGCCGCATAGAATATGGTCAATCCTGTAATCATCGTGTAATCGTTCGTCAGAATGGCGCTCACAAATTGATAGCCTATCCCCGGAACGGAAAATATCTTCTCCACGACCAGTGTCCCGGTTAATACATTGACGGTTATCGGTCCCAGAATGGTGATAACCGGTAATATCGCATTACGGATCATATGCGTCCCCACAACGGAAACCGTCGGTATTCCTTTTGCCTTCGCTGTCTTGATATAATCCTGGCCGGCAACTTCGAGCATGGAAGCCCGCATCATCCGCGCCAGTATCGCAATCGTTCCGAGCGACAGGGCCAGAGCCGGTAAAATCCGGTGCTCCGGAGTCGTCCACAAGCCTGGCGGAAGCCATTGCAATTTAACCCCTACGAAGTAGGAGAGCAGCGGTCCAATAACAAATGATGGAATGGACACCCCGATGATGGCGATGAACATTGCGGAGTAATCGCCTAGCTTGTTATGTCTGAGCGCGGCAATAATCCCGAGCAGCAGACCGACAATAACAGCAAATATCAGAGACTCCAGACCAAGCTCAAAAGAGGCCGGATAAGCTGACTTGATTACGCTCACAACCGAGCGTGTCGGGAATTGATAGGAAATCCCAAGATCACCCTGTACCACTTGTCCTATATATTTCAGATATTGCTGCCATATCGGTTTATCCAAACCGTATTGTTCAATCAAAATTTGCAAGTTTTCCGGAGTAAGCTTCGCCGTAGCCTCGCCAAAGGGATTACCCGGCAGCAGCTTCATCAGGAAAAAAGTGATGGTGACAATAACCCACAGCGTCACAAGCATATAAAAGAATCTGCGCAGCACATACTTAAGCATGATGGCCTCCCTCCCGCATTTGAAAGTTTGCAAGCAACATGAAGGAAGCCGTTCAAGTCGTTAACCGTGAACGGCTCCCCATGTTATGAAGTATGATGTTTGTTTCCTGGATGCGTTAAATAACTTCTGCTTGTTTAACCTTCAAAATGGGCCCATTTCAATTCGAAATCCGGACCGTAAGGAGGCAGAATCAGATCTTTCAATTTTGGATTGATGACAAACGGCGACGAACGGAAGTAAAGCGGCATAACAGCTGCTTCGCTCATCAGAATTTTCTCTGCCTGCACCATTTCATCAGCACGCTTGGCCAGATCGGTTTGGATCTGAGCGTCTTTGATCAGCTTGTCGTAATCGGCATTCGACCAGTCCTGTGTATTGAGCGAACCGCCGGTCAGGAACATATCAAGCCATGTCATCGGGTCGTTATAGTCAGCGCCCCATAATGTGGAGACGATCGTGTAGTTCTTGCTCAATTCGCGATCCAGACGATTCGCATGCGGCAGCGGTTCAGCCACTACGTCAACGCCAAGATTCGTTTTCCATTGTTGAACAATGTATTCAAGAAGCTTCTTGCCGGTTTCTGTATCGTCACCAATAATGGACAGCTTCGGCAGCGTCGTGCCGGACTCCGCCAAACCTTCTTGAAGCAGGGTTTTAGCCTTGGCCGCATCGAACGCATCGCGCGTGTCGCCGACAACACCACGGAATTCTTTACCGTTGCCATCCTGATTTCCTGCAGGTACAAAGCCGGTTGCCGGTACGGAACCATTGATCAGTACGAGATCCGTTACGCCTTTAAGATCGACAGCCATGCTGAATGCTTGACGGACTTTAAGATTGGCAAAAGCAGGAACTTTGGTTTGTTGAAAATTGAGGTAGCCGGTTACAAGCTCTTTCTTCATTTGCAGATCCGGTTTGCCGTCATAGGCTTTCATTTGGTCGCCTTTAACATCCGCGTAGTCAGTCTCGCCGGTTTCGTACAAATTCAGACCGGTATTCGTATCCTTCACGATGTTCAGGGTAACTTTGTCGAGTTTGACATTAGCGGCATCCCAATACTTGTCGTTCTTTTCGAGAACCAGCGATTGCTCGTGATTCCATGAAGTCAGCTTGAACGGACCTGCGCCAAGGACTTTATCGGCATCAGCGCCGCTCTTGTCTCCTTGGGCTTCTACGAACTTCTCATTCTGCGGGTAGAAGTTCAGAAATGCAAGCTGGGCCGTGAAGAACGGAATCGGGTGATCCAGCGTTATAACGAGCGTGGTGTCATCCTTCGCTTGGACGCCGAGCTTTTGCTTATTGGCTTCAATATCTTCCGGAGTTTTCGAATTCAGGACATCGTTGCCGCCTTTGATCCATGCGAGCATGAAGGCGTAAGTCGCTTTCGTGTTCGGGTCAAGCGTTCTGCGGTAAGAATATACGAAGTCATTCGCGGTCAGCGGGCTTCCGTCTGCCCAGACAAGGCCGGAACGCAGCTTAATGGTATATGTCAATCCGTCAGCCGAGATTTCCGGCATCGATTCTGCCAGTGCCGGCTGCGGCTGCATGTCTTTATCCAGACGGTACAAACCTTCGCTGATGGCTCCAAGGATCGTGAACGTAGCAGCAGCTTCTGCTATCGAAACGTCCAGTGCGGGAGGATCGGCCCGGTAGTTCATGACCAGATCTTTTTTACCTGTACTGCTGTCACTGGGACTATTGGCATTGGTGTTCGTAGTAGTGCCGGGATCGGATGCCGCGTTGCCTGCATTGCCCCCATTGTTACTATTGTTGCCGCATGCCGCCAAAATGGTACCGAGTAGAACTAATGTAATCATTCCTGACAAAAAACCTTTTACCTTCATAAATAAAACCTCCCCATTGATGATTTGTTAAGGATTAACAGTGGTAATTTCCATTTATTTTGGAGAACCTCATCCCAACGTCAGTATTATAACCTATCATTTTGACGATATCTATCATTATTTTTGATTATTAGACGCAGCTATCCCATTCACCAAAAATTGTAAGCGTTTTACGATAAGGATATTATAAAAGAATTTGTAGCATTTGCACAGTAAATGTTCTCGTTTTTAATACCGTCTATTTATAACATAGATATTACATGTTGGGGTTATTTGGATGTTATATATTAATCTCCTATATCTATTTATGTGGAAATTAAGGGATTGGGAAAGCGCTATCAGCAATTAAAACTTACCACCAACACAAAAAAAGGAACCAGATTTTTATGATCCCTTTTTACTATTACAATTTTCATAATCCCAAATATGGCAATATTTTGATTATTTTTTTCGACATTTCGCATTTTTGCGGTTGTTATTATTTCGAAACAACGGGAAATATAACCTCTATTGAAATCTGCGTGAGCCTCGAATTGCCGTCTATTCCTCGAAACTCAGCACGACTTGAAGATTCGTCTCCGTCTGTCTGTCCAACATGGCATAAGCGTCCGAAGCTTCGCTGAACGGCATGATTCGTGTAATGAGCGCCTCCAGCTCCAGATCGCCTTGACCGAGTCTGCTCCATCCGAGTGCGGTTCCAGCGGTTGCCAAGCTCGGGATCTACCGCATTAATTTGTGAGCACACGTTCTGGATGCGGTTGTGATGGAACTCCTCACCGAGGTACAACCCTTCCGCCTGCCTCTGATAGAAGCCCGCCGCCACAACGCGTCCATTATATACCGCAGAACGGACAGCCTGATGCAGCGCATGCGGGGAGCCGGATATTTCGATAACGGCATCGGCGCCGCAGCCCCCTGTGAGTGCCCTGATTTCCTTTGCGGCATCACAGGTCCCGCTGTTGATCGTATGGTCGGCGCCCAGATCCTTTGATTTGGCCAGACGATAATCATCCAGATCGACCGCGATAACTGCCGCACCGTTTCTTCTGGCCAGCTGGGCGGCCAATTGCCCAGGAACGCCCTGGCCGAATACCGCCACCGTCTCACCGACATGAAGATGGGCATCCAGTACGGCATTCAATGCAATGCAGCCCATCTGCGAAAATATGCCAACGATCGGCTTGAGACCCGGAGCAAGGCGATGCCCGCGGGCAAACGACTCCGTGACAATATGCGAGCTGCGGTGTCCCCAGGTACCGTAAATAAGATCGCCGGCCCTTACCTCCTGAACATCGGGCGATGCTTCGGCGACCTCGCCAATTTCCTCGTAGGCCCAGCCGCCGACAACAGGATAGAACGTGCTGCCCGGCTGCCTCTTCTCGAACAGCTGCAGTTCCCTGTTCCAAATGCCGCCGACCATCGGGTTCGTCCCCCGATAGGCGGTCAGCTGTGTGCCTGCGCTGATTCCAGAGTATAGCGTCCGCAGTCTGAGCTCTCCCGGCCCAAGAGGCCTCTCCTCATACTCCTCGATGCGGAAGCGAGCGTTCCGGTCGAATACCAGTACCTTTCCCACTGCTGCAGCCTCCTGCGCTGAATGACGGCGCAGAACTAACGGCTCAGTTTCATCTTTATGAAGAATTGGAGATTTTTGTGTGAAAAGCTGTTGCCTTGTCATCTTTTTTTTGCAAAGCAGGCCATACTGCCGACTCGTCATGGAAGAAATAATGACAAAACCCGAAATATATTCGAATTCTAAATTTTAGCTTTGTATAACAAATGAGCCGTTCGGATTCAAAGATTGCTTGTCAAAAACTATACAATCCGCGCTATTCCTTCACCGAGCCCAATGTGATCCCATGAATAAAGAACCGCTGCAGAAAGGGATATATAAACAGAATCGGCAGCATCGTCAGCGAGATCTTCGCTGCATTCAGCGTCTGGTTCGAGACCTCCGAGAGCACTCCGCCTTCTCCAATATCCTGCGGTCTTGTCGGATCAATCGTGACGACGATCTGCTGCAGATAGGTCTGCAGCGGCATCAGATGGGGATCGTTTATGAAGACGATCGCCTGAAAATACTCGTTCCAGGTGTTGACGATCGTGAACAGCGATATCGTTGCCAGCACCGGCAGCGACAAGGGAAAATAAATATGCGTCAGCTTCACCCAAGGGCCCGCACCGTCGATATTCGAGCAGTCGTCGAGCTCCCTGGGCAGATTCCGCCAGAAGTTGAACACCAGGAGAATGTTGCCGAAGTTAAACAGGTATGGCAGGATCAAAATCCAGAAATTATCGAGCAGACCAAGGTTCTTGGCATTCATATACCCCGGAATAATGCCTCCGTTAAAGCTGCTGACAATGAGCAAAATCCACAGATATATATTCCGCATGCGAAAATCTCTCGTCTCCCGGGAGAACGGAAAGGCGGCCAGATACGTCACTGCCGTTCCCAGGATAAGCGTCAATGCAATCCGCTCCAGCGACACCCACAGCGAGATGAAGAACTGCTTGTCATCCAGCACTCTGGCATACGCATTGAACGACAGCCCTTTGGGCAGCACGGTAATCGTGCCGCTCCCGGCTACCGCCGGATTGCTGAAGGACACGGCGACAGTATGCAGAATCGGGAACAGCGTGATAAGCGAGATCAGGACAAGGATCGTGATGTTGAACCCGTCAAACAGCCGTGAACCGAGCGTTTTGGAATGAATCATGCGCTGTCCTCCTCGGGCTAAAAGATCCGGTAATTGGCGAACCGGTAGGCGAGCGTATACGTCAGGGCGATCAGGGAAAGCCCCATCAGGCTGTTGACCAGGCCAACCGCCGTGCCGATCTCGTACTGCGCACCAACCAGACCGTTGCGGAATACCCAGGTTTCAATCACGTCGGCGGTATCGTATACGATGACATTGTACAGGTTGTAAATTTGATCGAAACCGGCATACAGGATGCCGTTCAAGCTTAATGTCGCCAGCAAGGCGATGATGATGGCGATCCCCGGAATGGAGATATGCCAAATCTTCTGAAAACGGCCGGCGCCGTCCATTTCCGCAGCCTCGTACAAGGCCGGGTTGATGCTCGTTAAAGCGGCCAAATAAATGATTGTGGAGAAGCCCAGCTCCTTCCACATATTGGACAGGATAATGATCGGACGGAACCAGAAGTTGCTGCCCAGATACATGATGGGCTCGATATGAAACACCGTCTCCAGCATATAGTTGATGATGCCGTGCGTGGAGAAAATATCGCGGAAAATGCCCGCCAGAATGACCCAGGACAGGAAATGAGGCAAGTAGGTGATCGTCTGCACAGAACGCTTGAACCATTTCACCCGCAGCTCGTTCAGCATAAGCGCCAGCATAATGGGCAGCACCAGCAGCGTGACCAGCTTGCCGACCGAGATCAGCAGCGTGTTTCGGAGCACACGCCAGATTTCCGGATTTTGCACCAGAAACTTGTAATGCTCCAGTCCCGCCCATGGCGAGCCCAGCACGCCCTTGGTCGGGATGAAGTGCTTGAATGCCAGCACGATGCCATAGATAGGCAGCACGTTGAACAGGATGAATACCGCAAATACCGGAAGCAGCATGATGTGATAATGGAACTGATCATTCTTGAAGAGTTTGGTCATTCTTTTCACGCTCCGCCTGCGGCGAATCGGGCTCCGACGGCGCCAAGCCAGCCTCCCAGCCTGGCACCCCCAAAATCCGGATCGCCCTATATTCGTTAGCTGCCGCTTTCCTGGGCAGCCGATTCATTCACCTCTTGGGTAATCTGGTCGCCACCCTGCGATTTCCACTCCTTGACGAAGGTATCGAAGTAGTCGATGGGCTCTTTATTCATGATGATCTTCGTATACGCGGTGAGCTGCTTGTCGATCAGCGAGCCCATCTTGGCGTCGTAGGTCGGCGTCGTGCCGCTGAAGCCGTTCCATTGGATATCCAGGTCCGAGTGCGCGATAGCCGACAGCGCCGACATCCAGTTGATATAGTCCTTGTATTTGCCGGGGTCCTTCCGCGGGTTATCGTGATTGGGCTTGAGCGAATTTTCAAAAATTTGCCGTTCCCCCACCGTCAAGTCATCGACAGTCGCTTTTCCGGCAAAAATATCCTCGAACAGCTTTACGCTGCGCAGCGTGGTATCCAGATAGGAGATGCCGAAATTCGGGATGATGGTCGGCGCATCGACTTTATCGGTGCCGAACTGCGTGTTGAGCTCATTGCGCCGGTCGGTCGTCTCCGGATATTTCGAGTGGCTGAGGGCTGTAGAGAAATTCAGGATTTTGACAGCCGCCTCCGGATTCTTGAAGCCTTTCTTGACGACCAGAAACTGGTCGGTCGGGAAATTCATGACGGCGTGGATTTTATTGTCGGTCGTGAGCGTATAGGCTTTCCAGTCGGCTTTGGGGTCGTTGTCGATGTTGAAGGTGAGCGGGAAGCTGCCGTTCCACCAGGATCCCAGCTGCATGCCCGACCTGCCCGATGTAATGAATTCGGCGGCTTTGTTGCCGTCGCTCAGCGCGAATTCAGGATCGATCATCCCTTCCTTGTACATATCGGCCAATACCTGCAGCGCCTGCTTGTTCTGCTCTTGAATGCCGCCCCATACGAGCTGTCCGCTGCTGTCCTTCACCCAGCTCTTGGGATAGGCGCTGTACGCGTTGAATATAGGGATGGCCACTGTGAAGCCCGGGTCCATGAACTGATTCTGCATGGAAAGCCCGATCGTATCGGCTTTGCTGTTGCCGTCGGGATCCTTCTCCTTGAACGCCCTGGCGACCGTGACCAGGTCATCAATGGTCCGGGGCGCCTGCAGGCTCAGCTTATCCAGCCAGTCCTGGCGGACCCACAGGATCTGGACGTTGGCATAGGTGTCGCCCTGCGAAGGCAGGCCGTACATTTTGCCATCGAAGGTGGCGTAATCCAGCGCTTTGTTGTCAAAGGTCTGATAGTAGTCCTTCACTTCGTCAGACGCGTATTGGCTGTACAGCGCGGTCAAATCCTCGACCATGTCCGCATCCACCAGCTTCTTGAGCATGCTGCGGGCGGATTGCTTGTTGTCGGTGGACCGCAGCAGGAAGATATCGGGGAGATCATTGCTCGCGAACATCAGATTGTATTTCTGGTTATACTGGTCGCCTGCAGGCGCGCTCCACTTGACGACCGGCTTGATGTTCAGCTTCTCCAGCCAAAAATCGCTGTTCCAGTTCGTCTCATAAGAGCTGCCGGGGATAAAGGACTTCTCGGTCTCCGGGTTGCGGTCGTAGATGACGCTGATTTCAAGCGTTTCCGGGTATTTGCCGAACGGATCGGCCTTCTCTTCCGGCGCGGACGCCGGATCGGCGGTTGCCGCCGCCGGGCTGCTGTTGTCCGGCTCCGGCGTGCTGCTGCTGTTGTTTCCGCCGCTTCCGCTGTTTGAATTGGAGCATGCGGACAGGATGAATACGGCGGACATCATGACCGCAAGACCCATGCGAAGCTTTTTCATGCCTACCCCTTCTTTCACCAAATATTGACGATCGCTTCAGAAAGTAAGACCTGACTCTTTCGGCCACGGTTTTATCGTCCATAGAAAGTGTACAATGGAAACGCTCTCAACAATCAGGGAAGACCGTTTTCAGGTATAGCGAAAACCGTTGCGAGCTGATGACTGCGCCAGACGATTTTCACACCGGCTCCGAACAGGATTCTACGGCCGCATTTCGAAGAGCGAGACAGCGGAACCGGTATTCCGATGGCAGAAGACCGGCATGCTCCCTGAAAACCCGGCTGAAGTACCTCTCATCCTGGAAACCCGATTGCTCCGCGATCCAATAGATCGGATGCTCCGTGGTGGCAAGCATTCTCTGCGCCGTGCATATACTGAGCGCCTTCACATACTCGTTAAACGACATGCCGAAGATATCCTTGAATACCTGGCTGAAATAGCTTCGGCTTAAGCCCACAAGCCGGGCGACCTCGCCTTGGGACAGCCCCTCCTTCAAATGCAGGCGGATCATCTCCAGCGACTTCAGCGCGCTCGTATATACCTCTTTGGAATAACGCAGCGCATGATACCGCCTCTGCAGACACTCCCGGGCAAGCCGCAGCTCCCGGGTCCACTGGTCCCAGGAAAAGGCTGCGGGCTCGTATGCCGGCAACCCATTCGTCTGCAAGGCTCCGTGCGCGGGCATGCCCGAAGCCTGCAGGCTGTCGCTCAGCCGCCAGCCGAGCAAGGAGGCATCCGTCATGGCAGTCAGCTCCCCGACAGGCGGCTCGCACTGCGCAACAAGCTCCAGCCATTCCCCGAAGAGCTCCTCCCCGAAAATCCACCCGCAGCTGTGCCAGCTTTTTCGGATCTCGGCCATAACGGCGGCAGCCGGCTGCCTGCCGGAATGCAGGCGCTTTAATTCCACAAGCGATACGGTAATGGTTCCGGCGTCCGGCGTCCACCGGTACGGGAACGAATGCCGCCTGTAGCCGCTCAGCAATTCATCGACAATCCGGCTGTCTTCATTCCAATGGTCGGTTACATGCACGGCAGCCCAGCCCGCCGCCGCCGCTTCCGCGGTTATTTTCCCGAGCAATAAATCGCCCGTCTCAGGCATGAACCAGGTGTCCGCTTCGAGTCTGGTCAAGCCGGGTCCGCTCTCCAGCCGCAGACGCTCAGGCAAGTTCAGGGCCGTCTCCGCTATCCGGATCAGGAGCAGGCCGGGGGCAGGATGGCGCGGCTCCTGCTTGCGCTCGGACATTCGTTCATTGATGCGGTAGAGCGACTGTTCAAGCTCCGCCGTATCCAGACGCGTCTTCACAATATAATCCAGCGCCCCCAGCCGGAGCGCTTCCTGGACGAATTCAAAATCGCGGTGGCAGGTCAATACGACGGAGGATAGAGACGGATAGAGCAGCTTGGCTTCATGCAGCAGCTCCAGACCCGATTTGACGGGCATCGTCAGATCGGTAATGAGCAGATCCACCTCATGATCGCGCAGGAACTCAAGCGCCGCTTCCCCATTGTCCGCCTCCCCGATAATCTGTATGCCGAATTTCTCCCATGGCAGCGAGTATACAAAGCCCTGGCGGACAAAATACTCATCTTCGACAAAAAGCGTCCTGATCATTCGTTATCCCCTCCGATTTCCAGCGGCAGCCGAATGGTCATCGTTGTCCCGGAGCCCGCTTCGCTGACGACCTCCAGTCGATACGGCTCGCCATAATAGGTGTGAATCGTATTCTGGACGAATTGCAGGCCGATGCCCAGACCCACTTTTCGGGTCACATCGTCCGGCTTGCCGAACAGCTGATTCAGCTGTTCGGGAGACATCCCTTCGCCGTTGTCCCGGATCTGCACGCAGAAGATGCCGCTGCCTTCGCGTCTGATCCGCACCACAACGAAGCCGTCCTTGTTGCGGAATCCGTGATAAAGCGAGTTCTCAACCAGGGGCTGGAGCAGAAAGCGGGGGAACGGAAGCTCCAGCACATCGTCGTCAACCTCGTATTCCACGCAAAATGAATGCTGATAGCGGATTTGCTGCAGACGGACATAATCGCCCAGCGCCTTGAGCTCCTGCCGGATGGTGACGATCTTCCCTTCCTTGCCCAGATTGTAATCCAGCACTTCAATGAAGTAGGAGACCAGCTCGAAAATGTCGCGCTGATTGTTCATTTTGGCCATCCACTGTACGGTGTTAAGCGTGTTATGTATAAAATGCGGATTGATCTGGTACATCAGCTTCTCAACCTCCAGTTTCCGCTTGTTGCGCTCTCTCTCCCCGATCTCTGTCAACAGAATGACAATTTCGCTTTTCATATAGCCGAAAGTGCCAAGCAGCTCGTCAAATTCCAAAACTCCCGTATAGCGGACCGGCTCGTTGAAACGGGTTGCCGCCGTATGCTGCAAATACCGGTTGAGCCGGATAAGCGGACGGTAGATGGTCCGCCAGATGAGCCATGCGAGAAATAGACTGGCGCCGATGGATAGTATGCCGACCGCCACAAACCGGATGATCCATTCGTTCGTCTCACGGAAGAACTCGTTCTTCGCGACCGCCGTAATGAGCGTCCAGCCATGTGCGCCCTGCGAGGTGAACAGCACATAATCGCCCTGCTTGTAATACGAACGGCCGTCGACCTTGCGGGGCTGGACCGATGCCTGCAGCGGAAATGCTTTCTCCTCCTCACTGTAAACAGTCTTCCCGTCCCGGTTGAGCAGGATATGCTTGATCGGCAGTCCGTATGGCAGGCTGCTCAACCGGTCCTGAAATACCTTGAAATTGGTCTCAATATAGACGGCAATCCGCTTCTCCCCGGCAGTGCCGCCTCCGACCGTCCGCAGCACGGAGAGCACCCGGTTGTCGCTGTACGGATACAGCGTGCGGTGCGGCCCTAGAAATTCAAGGCCTGCATAGGGCGTTGCGATATGGGGAAACTGACGGATATGCAGATCAGGGTTTACATTCATATTGGAAAAAAGAAAGGTATCGTCGTCCGGGAGGAAATACGTCATCAGTCCGAGATCGGGATTGGTATAATTGACGATCGTGGTGAATTTATATACATCCTTCTCGATCGCTCCCCGTTCAAGAGGATCCGACTGGCTGATAAATGCGTTGTAATGGTTCCGGATATCCCCGAACAGCGCCAGCTGCTGCGAGGCATAGTCGAGATTGTTCAGGGTAATGTCAAGGTTTTGCTTCTCCTGCTCCAGATTGCTCTGCACGCCCTTCTCCAGCTTGTTGGCCAGAAGGTTGTATATTGTATAATAGGAAATGCCGCCGATGAGCGAAACGGGGATAAAAGAAGCGAGCAGCAAAACAATAATCAATCGGGATTTGAGAGAATGCGGGAGCGGTATTCCGGTGCGGATTGGGTTCATGGGTAAGCTCCTCCTTTTGAATGCGGAAGAACGAAGCAGCAAAACTAAACCAATTGTAACACAGGAGAGGATTATTCAGGGATAAAAATGAAAACGCTTTTAAACGCCCGTGCGGGCATTGGATCAAGCCATTGCAGAAGCCTCCATCAGCCCTTTTTGACATTACTTGTCTTCTGTCGGCTATCCTGTATCACGGCCACGGCCTCGCTGCAAGAGCTCCGAAGGAGCTGCAGCAGCTCTTGCGGCCGTTCCGTCATGCAGCAAGGGCTGCCAATCGCTGGCAGCCCTTGTCGGATTTCTGTCAAATAAAAGCGCTAATCAAACCATTTCTTAAACCGGAACCACAGATACATACCAACGCCAATGCCGAGCATAATAAGAAGAACCATATAATAGCCCCAATGCCAGGCAAGCTCGGGCATTCTCTGAAAATTCATCCCGTAAACCCCCGCAATAAAGGTCAAAGGCATGAATATCGTCGTAATGACCGTTAAAGTTTTCATAATGGTATTCATACGGTAAGAATTTATCGAAACATAGCTGTCCCGTATATCAGCCGTCAGTTCCCGATTGGCTTCAATCGTTTCAGAGAGCTTGAGAAGATGATCGTAGATGTCAGTGAAATAGACGATCCGCTCCTTCAGGCCTTCGATTCTTTCCGAATTGATGACCCGGTAGAGCAGCTCTGTCATCGGAACGATCGTTTTTCGAATTTTCAGAAGCTTGGATCTGATTTCGAAAATTTCGTTCATTAGCATATGAAGGGGAACATTCTTCCCTCTTATTTCAATCTCGTTCAATTGATCTTCGATCCGGTAAAGACTCGGGAAATATTCGTCCACCAGTTTGTCTATGATGAAATAGGCCAGGTACACGTTGCCTTTCTCACGGAGCCTCTGATGTTCAGCCATCCGCTGCCACACCTCGTCCATTTCCTTCAGCGGCCTGGAATGAAAGGTCACGATGAAATTGCTGCCCCAGAACATATCGATCTCTTCCGCGGCCAGCGTGTCCGGATTCATGGCATGCAGCACAAAAAAATGAATGTCATCGTAATGATCCAGCTTAGGCCGCTGCAGCCAGTGATGGCAATCCTCAATAGCCAGCGGATGAAAATGAAAGTGCTGCTGAAGGAGCTGCGCTTCTTCCTCTGAGGGCGCATTGAAATCCACCCAGTACCATCGTATATCGGCATGATTCAGATCATCTAATGACGGTTGATGGAGAATCTCGTGTTCGTTGTTAACAGCCATTATCCTGATCACAGTGCATCTCCCCCTTAGCCAGCAAAAAACAAAAATCCCATCCGGATTAAGGAGGGATTTCTGCTGTTCAATACGCTCACTCCTTAATCGACGGATCAAAATCCGCAACGATCAGCATATCCATATGGCGGGCGGTACGGAGCAGATAATGAACTACCGTTTCCTTAAACAGCGTGTACCAGAGCGGCCTGCGGGATTGCCCGATTATCAGCTGAGTGGCGTGCACTTCATTCATTCTTTGCAGCAAGGCCCTGCGTATGCTCTTGCGGCTGTCCGCCTCGGCTACCTGCATGTTCCCTCCCAGCCGCTCGCATAGTTGGCGCAGCGTATCGAGCCGCTTCTGCTCCTCCTCCGTCTTCACCGCGCCATGATGCACATAATGCACATGCCATTCCGCCTTCAGCCGGTGGGCAATCCGGAACCCGCGCCGGATCAGACGCTCGGAGCGGCTGCCCGTGTCCACGCAGACGAAGATCACCTCGCGTCTGCGCCAATGCCCCCGCAGCGAGGTATTGCGGTCCCACGCCTCCAGCCGCTCGTCCACATCGTCGGCGATTTCACGCAGAGCGAGCTCGCGCAGGGCGATCAGATTGCCGATTTTAAAAAACGATCCCAACGCCTGATCCACCTTCTCCAGCGCATAGATTTTCCCGTCCCGCATCCGGCTCTGCAGCATCTGCGGCGTGACGTCGATGAGCTCGACCTCGTCCGCCATCTTCAGAATGGCATCCGGCACAGTCTCCCTGACACGCACGCCGGTCAGCTGCAGAACGGCATCGTTCAAGCTTTCCAGATGCTGAACATTTACAGTGGAAATAACGGAAATCCCGCTTTCCAGCAGCCGGATGACATCCTCGTATCTTTTCTTGAATGGACTGCCGGGCACATTCGTATGCGCCAGCTCGTCGACCAGCACCACTTCAGGACGAAGCGAGATGATCGTCTCCGTGTCCATCTCCTCCAGCTGCGCCGCCTGATAGCTGGTCTTCGCTCGGGGAATAACAGGCAGCCCGCCTACCTGGTCAGCCGTATCCTTGCGTCCGTGGGTCTCGAGCAGGCCGATGACGGCATCGATGCCCTTGCTGCGGAGAATATTGCCCTCCTGCAGCATTTTATAGGTCTTGCCGACTCCCGGGGCAGCTCCGATATACACCTTAAAGGTACCGCGCCGGATCGTCTCGATTTTCTCCTCGATTTCCCTCGAGCTGAGCCGGCGGAACGAGTCCTCTCCTCCGGCCGGATTGGGCTTGACGGGCAGAATGCGCTCGCCCTCATGCTCTGCCCGGTCCGCCATGAGAAATACATCGATGTTCCTCGTCCGTCTCAGCACTCTGTTTACAATCGAGCCCTGCCAGCGCTCCTGCCAGCGGTTCTTCTTGGAATGGCCCATGACGATCCGGGTCACATTGTGCTGTGTGGCGTAACGCACAAGCTCAGTCGGAAGCTTGCGCAGATGCGGCAGAGGCAGCTCCTCGAATTTGGCCCCGACCTTCTCCACCAGCTTCTGGATCGAAAGCTTGAACGCCTGCTGGTTGCGGCTTAGCTTCTGCCGGGGCAGAACAAACGTGACCACCACCAGATCCCCGTTCAACCGCTTGGCGACCTGCTGTCCCCTGCGTACGTAGAGCGACCCGTTCCAGTGATACTGTGCGGAGACAAGAATCCGTTCCGCCGCCCCGGAGGGGCCAATAAGCCCCTGCTCCTCCCGGTGCTTCTCCAGCGAATCGTTGACGCCCTCGGCCATCAGCCGGAGCGAAATCTCGCGGAGCACGCCGAGATTTCCGCGGCGGGACAAGGCGGGATGCGTACTGTCTCCCAATACCCCCTCGTCAATGCGCTTCAGTATCGTCTCCGGCGAAACATCGATCAACCGGACTTCGTCCGCCAATTCAAGGGTATTCGAGGGCACAGTATCTTCGGCCTTGATGCCTGTCATCTTGAAGACAAATTCGTCTTCACCAGCAAGCTCATAGACATTAATCGTGGTAATAATGCTGATCCCGTGGTCCATCAGAAATTGAATATCCTCGAGCCGGGTCTTGAAGCGGGCGTCTTCACGGTTGCGGTGGGCAAGACCGTCGACGAGCAGCACCTCGGGATTCCGGGCAAGCAAAACCTCCAGCGGCAGGTCCTTTTGCTCCTTGCCAGCCCGCTGCCAATGGATGCTTGGCACGCGTTCCAGCTCCAGCGCCTGCTGGACGGTTTCCGACCGCTGCATCGTCGATACCGCACAAATGACCACATCGATCCCCTGCTGCTTCAGAAGCTTGCCTTCCCGAAGCATATGATAGGTTTTGCCGGATCCGCTGACCGCGCCAATAATGACCTTCAAGCGTCCCCGGTGCAGCCTGGAGATAGAATGCAGGATTTCTTCCGGTGTCTTGCGTCTGAACTGAGTCACGTTCCCTCCCCCTCCCGCAGCCAATCATCGAATTGCTTATATGCCTATTATGCCGTTGATTCTGCCGAAAAAGAAACCGCCCCGTCCGCGGAATGCCGTGCGGACAGGGTACGGTTACTCTTATTTCTTCAGCTCCGACAAAGCCAGATTGAGCTTCAGCACGTTGATCCGCTTGTCGCCGAATACGCCCAAGTCCCGGTTTTGCGTATGCTCATCGACCAATGCCTCCAGCTCCGGAGCGGAAATGCCGGTCAGCTTGCTGATTCTGGGAATCTGCACCAGGGCTGATTGCGGGGTAATATCCGGGTCGAGACCCGATCCCGAATTGGTCACCAGCGCAAGCGGCAGCTGCGCAAGCGGCACGTTAGGATTATCTTTTTGCCACTGCTCGATCGAAGCCTTCGTCCGCGCCAGCAGATCCGGATTGGATGGCGCATAGTTGTTGGTGCCGGAAGCCTCCGCTTTATATTCGATGCTGGATACGCGTCCCTGAAAATAGCTCAGATCCGTAAAGTTCTGCCCGATCAATTCGGAGCCGACTACATTACCGCCTTTATCCTTCAGCAGACTCCCGTTCGCCTGGGAGGGAAACAGCAGCTGCGCAAGTCCCGTGCTGACAAGCGGATAAGCGATTCCGCACAGTACGATGAACAGCACGCCGGCCCGCAGGGCAATCCCGAAAACCGATCCTCCGGACTGCTTCTCATTCCCGCTATCCGTAAGTGGTGTACTCATGGTACGATTCCTTCTTTCCATTTGAGTTTATAGCCTTGCGCCGTTCGTCAGATCCATACATGGACGATCAAATCAATCAATTTAATACCGATGAACGGAGCAATTATTCCTCCCAATCCATAGATGAACAGGTTGCGGCTTAGCAGACGCGAAGCGCTCATCGGACGGTAAGCGACCCCTTTCATTGCCAGCGGGATGAGCAGCGGGATGATGATCGCATTGAAGATCAAGGCCGACAATACCGCCGACAGCGGCGAACCCAGCCGCATCACGTTCAAAGCATCCATCTCCGGAATAGCCAGCATGAACATTGCTGGAATAATTGCGAAATATTTGGCAACGTCATTGGCAATACTGAACGTAGTCAATGCTCCGCGTGTCATCAGCAGCTGCTTCCCGATTGCCACCACTTCGATAATCTTCGAAGGGTCGGAGTCGAGATCGACCATATTTGCCGCTTCCTTGGCGGCTGTCGTGCCGCTGTTCATCGCAAGTCCGACATCCGCCTGCGCAAGTGCCGGAGCGTCATTCGTGCCGTCGCCTGTCATGGCAACCAGCTTGCCTTCGGCCTGCTCGCGGCGGATAACGGCAATCTTGTCTTCAGGGGTGCTCTCGGCGATGAAATCGTCGACGCCCGCTTCTCTGGCAATCGTAGCCGCCGTCAAGGGGTTATCCCCCGTACACATGATCGTCCTGATGCCCATTGCCCGAAGCTGGTCGAAGCGTTCCCGCATACCGGGCTTCACGGTATCCTTCAAATAAATCAATCCGAAGATCTCTTTGTCTACCGCTACGGCCAGCGGCGTACCGCCCTCGGAAGAGATCCGGTCCGCCTGAGTACCCAGATCCGCCGGAATAGCGCCTCCCTGGGCCAGCACCCATTTACGGATCGCGTCGACTGCGCCTTTGCGCACGATGCGGCCATCCTTCAGATCAATGCCGCTCATCCGGGTTTCCGCTTTGAATTCCACAAAGCTTCCGCCTTCGCCAAGCGCGGCATCGTACGTTTTGCCGTTCTTCTTCATCCATTCCAGTACGGAGCGCCCTTCCGGCGTTTCATCCTGTACAGAGGTGATCGCCGCCCAGGCAGCCGTCTCGTTCACATTCGCCTTGCCCACCGGTACGATTTCGCTGGCCATCCGGTTTCCGAAGGTGATCGTCCCTGTTTTATCCAAAATCATCGTATTGATGTCCCCTGCGGCTTCCACCGCTTTACCGGACATCGCCAGTACATTAAACTGCGTGACCCGGTCCATGCCGGCGATGCCGATCGCCGACAGCAGTCCCCCGATTGTCGTCGGTATGAGACAGACGAGCAAAGCGATGAGAACCGGAATTTCCAGATCGACATCCACGTAGGAAGCAATCGGTCCAAGCGTTACGACGACAATCAGAAAAATAAGCGTCAAGCTGATCAGAAGCGTATTCAAGGCAATTTCATTCGGCGTTTTCTGCCGCTTCGCCCCTTCGACGAGCGCGATCATCCGGTCGATGAACGTTTCGCCGGGATCGCTTGTGATCCGGGCCTTGATGCGGTCGCTGACGACCCTTGTTCCGCCGGTGACGGAGTTGAAGTCGCCGCCGGCCTCCTTGATGACGGGCGCGGATTCGCCTGTAATCGCCGATTCATCGACAGATGCGAGACCCTCGATGACTTCGCCGTCACCGGGAATCATCTCCCCCTGCGAGACAATGACGATATCCCCTTTGCGAAGCTCGGTGGAAGGCACGACTTTGATGCCGCCGCCTACGACCTTGTTGGCCATAATTTCCTGCTTCGTTTTCTTGAGCGAATCCGCCTGCGCCTTGCCCCGGCCCTCAGCCAAAGCCTCTGCGAAGTTGGCGAACAGCACCGTGAACAGCAGGATTACAAACACGGTCAAATTGAAGCCGATGCGGTCCCTTGAGTCGAAATATCCCGGGAATATCGTCATCAGCAGCACGATGACGGTGCCGACTTCAACGACAAACATGACAGGATTCTTGATCATGGCTGCGGGATTCAGCTTGATTACGCTGGCTTTCAGCGTCTGGACGACAAGATCGCCAGAAAACATGCTTTTTTTACGATTTCCATTCATTCTCGGCTCACCCCATTTCCTTTAACGAATTGTCAAATACTCGGCGATCGGGCCCATAACGATAACTGGCAGGAAGGTCAGCGCGCCAATCAGAATGACAGTCCCGATCAATAAGAATGTGAACAGCGCATTGTCCGTGCGGAACGTTCCGATCGTCTCCGGCACCCATTGCTTGCGGGTCAGCGACCCGGCAACGGCCAGCAGCGCAATCATCGAAATATACCTTCCGAAGAACATGACAAGGCCCGTGGTAATATTCCAGAACGGCGTATTATCTGCGAGTCCCTCAAATCCGGAGCCGTTGTTAGCCGCGGATGAGGTGTATTCATACAGCACCTGCGAGATGCCGTGGAAGCCAGGATTCGTAATGGCCCCTTTTCCAAGATCGGTCAGGAAGGCAATGGCCGTCGGTGCAAGAATGATAAACGGATGCGCCAGAATAGCGATCGCGATCAGCTTCATCTCCCGCGGTTCAATCTTCCTGCCGAGAAACTCCGGCGTTCGCCCAACCATCAGACCGCAGATGAATACGGCAAGAATGGCATACATCAGCATATTGACCAGCCCCACGCCTTTACCGCCGAATACGACGTTAAGCATCATCTCTGCAAGCGGTACAAGACCGCCTATCGGTGTGAGCGTATCGTGCATGTTATTGACCGATCCCGTTGTCGCCGCCGTCGTAACCGCTGTGAACAGGGACGACTGGGCAATCCCGAAGCGTACTTCTTTACCTTCCATGCTGCCTTGTGATGCATCAATGCCAAGCCCGTTCATGACAGGGTTCCCGCTTTTCTCAGCCGAATAGACGACAGAGAGGAATACAAGGAACAGGATCATCATGGCCGAGAAAATAACCCAGCCCTGCTTGCGGCTTTTTGCGAACCTGCCGTACATGAAAGGCAGAGCCGCAGCCAGCATCCACATCGACAAAATCTCGATGACATTCGTAAGTGGTCTCGGGTTCTCGAACGGATGCGCCGAGTTGACGCCGAAGAACCCGCCTCCGTTGGTGCCCAGATGCTTGATCGATTCCAATGAAGCTACAGGTCCGATTGCGATCTGCTGGGTCGCGCCTTCCAGAGTGGTTACGGACAAGGTGGGATCAAGCGTCTGCGGCACCTGCAGGCCGACCAGCACCAGGGTGACGATAATCGCCAGCGGGAAAAAGACCCGCGTGTGCGCTTTGACGAAGTCCTCGAAGAAGTTGCCTACCGTTTTGCCTTTGCTTGTGATTCCCCTCACGAATGCGACTGCAACCGAGAAGCCGGTCGCCGCCGACGTGAACATCATCATCATGATGACCGCCATTTGCGTGAAATACGACAGCCCGCTTTCACCGCTGTAATGCTGCAGGTTCGTATTGGTCATGAAGCTGATTATCGTATTCATGATAAGCGTGGGCTCCATATCGCCGATTCCGTTCGGATTTAGCGGCAGCCCGCTCTGCACCCGAAGCAGCACATAGCTGATGGCTACGAATATGAAGTTGATGGTAACGAAGCTGATGGCGTACTTCTTCCAGCTCATCCCCGCCCTGTTCTTCAGCCCCATGATCATATAAATCACTTTCTCCACCGGACCGAACACCTTGTCGGTGCGGTTAGGTTCATTCGAGAATACATGATATAAATAATTCCCGAGCGGTTTGGCGATCAGCATCAGAACGCCGATCACAATAATAATTTGCAATATGTCCATAGCCGTTCCTCCTTGGGGCTTAATCGACTCTCAAGCTCATTTAAAATTTCTCCGGATGAAGCAGGGCATACACCAGGTAGATCAGCAACGCGCCTGTAAAAATCAATACCAGCGTCATAAGCGTTCTCCCTCCGTCTCGTCGATCGATTTGTCGCACCAAACCAAGAATCCGGCGATAACAAGGAAAGATGCGATCAAAGTCAAAATCATCCATACATCCAACATAACAGCACTCCCTTTATGGTTGATCATTCAGGCGGCTGAGCAAGAACCCGACATCTCCGGATTGCGTGCGCACAATATAGGCAGCCCCAAGCTTTTTATAAATAACCTCGGGATGCCATACCGTCGTAATAACGGTAATCTCCTGGCAGGACCAGTTGGCCATGAGCTGCAGATACTGACAGCTGAGCGGCAAGCTCGACTCAAAAATATAAACGCGTCCGATCGAAAATTGGGGAGCCGCTCCCGCTTTGCTGCGGGTCGTGTTCACTCGTATAATTTCATTAACGCCCAGTTCCCGCAGCAGCTTTTCTTCCCTCCTATTATTCGTGAGGGCGACCACAGGCTGCTGTTTGTAGAGCAGCAGCCGTACGAATTTTCTCCCTGCCTCAGTCGATGCAGCCACCAATATTGGCCGTTGTTCCATACTTTTCTCCTCCAAATTCAGGGAAGAAGGCAACAAAAAAGAAGCCTTAGGAAAAGAGTAACCTTTACCTGCGGCTTCTTTGACCATGACAAACGTCCTGATCGCTCGCGATAAGTGTTGCCTCTCCCGGTACGCTTACGAGGTTAGCTGTCGGATTCGGGCATGAGAGTAGCCCTACGCCCGGCATTTTGGAATGCCGGATGATTCACCCCGTGACCGTCGCCTTCGTCCCGATGGACGAGGACGGTCGTTGGTTCCCCCGTTACTGCAGCTGCTGCGCAATATTCAGCGAATGAAACAAATTCAAGATTTATACAAAAATCTATACAACAAAAAACCGCAGAGGCACGTGACGCTCTGCGGTCGAATTTAATCGATCACTTCGTTCACCATTCCTCTCTCCACCTGCGCTTACGAGGTTAGCTGTCGGATTCGGGCGGTGAGAGTCGCCCTACGCTGCATGAGTTTCATGACACTCCTGCAACGATTCACCCCTGCGCTGTACGATCCGACTCTCACATCGGATACCAACAACGCTTCTATGGTTCCCCCGCTTTCCACCCGAAGGCGGAAACTCAGCGATCAAAAAAATGGATATATGCTGTTAAGCACGATATGAATCATACTCCCAGCCGTACGGCGTGTAAAGCATGTCCAGAACAGCTATGGGCACAAATAACGCCGCTGGACATATTTTCAAGCGCTTTCAGAGGATCAATGCTTCTTTATGCTCTGTATATCGCGGTATTTCGCCGTTTTTCTTTATCTCCGCTTAAAACGCAACCAGGCCCTTCGGGAGCTTATATGAAGAATGGAGCAGCGTATTAGCAACATGAAGAGGGAACGAGTAATTGCGCAAAATGACTGGTTTTAGCCGCTTATTTTCACTTTAAATGAAAAATATGGCGTTATGAAGTGTTTATCAGGCTGCGGGTCATTTTACAGAAGAAAAGGAACGGAATATGATAAATGGCAAGCCTGATTACGGCTATCATTTATTCGCTGAGTGCTTCCAAAGGAAGCAGCGGGGGAACCATGTGAGCGTCTGGGACTTCTGGCGCTCAAGGGGTGAATCCGGATGCCTGACGGCTCTGGCAGGGCGGCTCTCTCGTCCGAATCCGACAGCTAACCTCGTAAGCGAAAAAAGGGAGAGAATTTAAAGATGTCTGTTCAAACCGTTGACCCACTGCCCAAAGCTGACCCGCTGCCTGAACCGGAACTCCGCCTGCAGATTGTTCAAGTCAAAAGGATGGAACTGTTTATTGTGGCACTCAATGAAAACAAAATGACCCGTTATCAGGTCATCCTGTTTCTGACTACAAACGCCGGACAAGCATGGAGCGATATGGTGCTGGAGAATTGGCAAAAGCCTGCGGACTGGATTACATGGTCCAACCGTTTCCGGGACATCCTGGATTCCAGGGAGCCTCATAATCTCGGCTGGTTATTGCAGCATTATCATGAAGATACCATCCAAAGTGTACTGGTCTCCTCAGCTCTGGAGCAGTTGAAAAGCAATCCCGGTCATAATCAGTCAGCGATAAAAACCGTATTGTTTGACCGTGCATCTTCTTATATTAGTTTGTTCTAGCATTCAAACCTCTTTTTATATTGTAGGGAAGGGAAGCCCGGAGAGTTTCTGTGCTCTTCGGGCTTATTTTCTATGCCCTAAAGTCAGAGGATTCTTCAGGAGTGTGGACCGTGCCGCTTGTCGATCAAGCCATCCAGAATAACGTGTACAAAAACACATAATTATGGCGTACAGCAGCATAATAAATCGTATTAATAACTCCCGTGCAGATAAAATCAAAAAAAGCATCGTCCGCCCTAACAAGCAGCAGCGATACTTTAATTGAATTAGAACAATATAATTCCGGCGGCCCCGGCAGCCATGATGACCATAATGGGATGGAGTTTGTATTTCAGCAGGAGATATAAGCATCCGGCGCAGATCAGGAGCGTGCAAACCGTCACCCAGGTGAAGCCCGTCTCGCCGTCCGGAAACCCGAAATGGATGGCGGCGAATACTATCAATCCCGTAATAACGGGCCGTAATCCGTAAAATGAGGATTTTACCCACTGATTATGCTGCAGCCGGAAGAAAAAAGCCGCCATCAGCACAACCACGGTGAGAGACGGAAGCACCATCCCCAAAGTGGAGGCGGCGGCTCCCAGGATGCCGGCTGATTTGTAGCCGATCAAGGTGGCCGTGTTGGTAGCAATCGGACCGGGCGCCATGCCTGCCAGCGACACGGCTTGCTGAAAATCGCCGCCCGTCATCCACTGATGAGCCGATACCTCGAATTGAATCATGGGGATCACCGCGTAACCGCCGCCGAAGGAAACCAGACCTATTTTCAAAAATGTGATAAACAGCCCCCAAATCATTCCTTCATCCCTCCCTTTTAAACCATGTCGCTCTTAGATGTAATATTCAAGGTAAACCGGCTCCGGCTTCTGAGCTTCCGAGGACGTTTTCTCCGTATTCGTCTTAAGTCCCATCAATCTCTTCATCTGTATAAGCACAATCCCTCCCAGCAGTCCGCAAACAATGATATACAAGGGATTGATATTCGCAAACAGAAACATAAGTGCAGCAATCGATACGAATGTCGTCGCAGCGTCAAAAACGGACGTTTTGAGCATTCTGTAGGCGGCCATGAGGATGAGCGCGACGACGGCGCCATGTATCCCCTTCAAAGCCGCCTCGACCTTCGGATTATCGTTAAAATATAAATAGAACAGGCTGAGTATAATAACGATCAGAAAAGTAGGGAACGTCACGCCCATAACCGCCGCAACCGCTCCCGGGAAGCCGGCCTTCCGAAAGCCCACGAAAGCCGCCGCGTTGACGCCGACCCCGCCCGGAGCAGAACCGGCAAGGGATATCATATCGGTCATGTCCGCCTTGTCGATCCACTTCTTCCTCCCGACAATCTCACGCTCAATGACCGGCATCATGGCATAACCGCCACCGAAAGTCGATGGTCCAATCCGAAAAAATACCCAAAACAGCTGTAGGAGGATTCCCAGTCGTTCTTTCCAAGCCTGCGCCATTGTTTTACCCTCTTTCAATCGCTTTTCTCTATTTTATCACATTTATTTCATTTTGGATTTATCTAATCGGCAAATGGGTTATAAATTCATTTTATAGCTAATTAAAGGTTTATTTAATAGGTATCCCTTAGCTTCAATTTGCCAAATTCCGATTAATCACCTTCATTTAATTCATTATGGCTTAAAGTTAGGCGGGCGAATTTGACTGCGATAGCGGAAGGCATTCTATTCGGGTATAATCAGAATTATATATTTACGATTATAATACTTGTGTAAGTAGGGATTAACGATGAAGAACAAACCCGAGAGAGCTGTTCCTTCGCATAAAAAGCTTATTTACACCGAGGTGGCCGAGCGGGGGACCGTTTCCAAGGCGGATTTATTAACGTCGAGCAAGCTTACAAGCAGCACGTTAACACGTTTATTGGATGATATGGTGGCGGAAGGGCTGATTCAGGAAACCGGACGGGGTCCTTCCAATGGCGGAAGGCGGCCCATTCTTTATCAGATCAGAGCGGATTACGGCTATATTTTCGGGCTGGATATTTCCAGGATCTCCTCGACACTCGGCTTATTCGACATGCAGATGAACCCGAAGTCGCTCGTCCGCTGGCGCATGGATGAGGCCATGACACCGGAGAGAACGGTCGAATACGTGGCCCGTCTCATGCAGGATATCTTGAGGGATCACCAGATCGGGCCCAATCAAATCCTAGGCATGGGCATCGGGGCTGTCGGGCCCCTGGACCGGACTAACGGCATGATTCTAAGCCCGCTTTATTTTCCGGCCAGAGGCTGGACCCAGGTTCCAATTTGCCGTATGTTCGAGCAGGCAGCCGGGGTCAGGAGCACGCTTGAGAACGGGGCGAATATGGCCCTGGTTGGCGAGCAGTGGTCGATGCGCCATGAGAATGTCCAGCATGCTCTTTATATCCACGCCGGCGTGAGCCTGCGTTCGGCTATGATGTCTTATGGCCGGATCGTCCATGGAACAGTCGATATGGAAGGATCGATCGGGCAAATGATTATTCAAACGGACGGGCCCAGGCTTCATCCTTCCGGAAATTATGGGGCTCTTGAAGCATTGGCCTCCGTGCAGGCTCTGGAGAAGCAAGCCAGAGCCCGGGCGAAAATGGGCGATGATGCGCTCCTCCTGCAATACCGGATCACACCTGAACAGCTAAACTTCGATATCCTGGTGCAGGCCTTGTCATCCGACAACCCTTCCGTCCGGGAAATGTTCCACCAATCCGCCGTTTATTTTGGCGTGGGACTTGCCAATCTGATTAATATTTTTCTTCCGGAGCAGGTCATCCTGGGCGGCGCTCTGATTAATTCCAACCCCATGTATTATCAGACCGCGACGGAGATTGCCAGGCAAAACACGTATAATTATCCAGCCTATGAGCCCAGGTTCTCGAAAGGCCAGCTGAAGGAGGATGCGGTTGTTACCGGGGCCGCCCTGATCGTAAGGAACAGTATGGAGCTGTAAGGATCAGTACGCAAGACGAAAGGCCCCAAGAATTGTTCCCCGGGCCTTTCAGGATTTTTTTAAATGGGCTGTCCGGTTAGTCCGCAAGCAATTCTGTGCCATGGTGGCTTTTGAGCACTTTCCCCGAATGCCGCCCAGCTCCTTTACGTTGTTCCTCCAGTTTCTGCGTCCTGCCGTCTTCTCCGTTCCTTCTCCCGGATTACTTCCTCTGCTGTAACGATTCCGTCCACCGGTATCCCTAACCGTTCGAACTGCTCAAGTGGTGCGTCATTGTCCCTCATCAGTCCGGCCAGCAATCCAACCATTCGCGCTTCGACCTCCGGATCGTCCATAACCGTCTCCTGCTTCGGGTCTTGACTCAGATCAAACAATAGATCTCCATATTGGTAAGGATTGACGAATGTATGGCCCGGAATTTTCATCACTTTACACTCCTTGGTAAAGGAGAACGGCGCCTGAAGCTCCAGACCTTCGAATTCCCCGGGAGCAAACATCCGGTTCATATGGGTCGGCATCAGCGTATACTCGTACAGCGGCCGGTTGCCGGCATCCTTCGGCCCTCTCATATATACATACCGCCCGTCCGTGCAATTGACATGGCCGCCATGGATCCCGAACAGTGCTGCTTCCCGGATTGCACTGCCCTGAACGACTGCCTCATTGATCGGCCTCCCCTGCATGTCCGCCGGCAGATCGGCGCCGAAGAAGTCAAGCAGCGTCGCAGGCAGATCGATCGTCTGCACCAGCGCATCGGAACGCCGGTTATGTTGTCCGCTTCTGGGGTCCCACAAGAACAGCGGAATATTCACGATTTCGTTATAGAACGGTTGAATATTTTTCCCCCACCACTGATGCTCCCCGAGCAGGAAGCCATGATCCGTATTGACGATCAGCAGCGTATCTTCCCATAGATTGAGACGGTCGAACGTGTCCAGCACCCTGCCCAGATGCGCATCGCACATGCTGACCAGCGCGGCATACTCGAAGATAGCGTGCTGCACCTCCTCCGGCTGCTCCTTGACCCTCCCATAATCCGGCCAGTCAAAATGCTTGCTGATCGGGGAGTGGGGATACAAATCCTTGTACTTCTGCTGCGTAAAATAAGGCTCATGCGGATCGAACGCTTCGATTTGCAGGAACCAGCGGTCCTGATCGTGATTCCGCTCCATGAACTCGATGCCCCGGTCGACCGTAACCGCGAGCGGCTGCTTCTCTTCGGCATCCAGGTACTGGCGGTTGACCCAGTCCTGCCGCCATAAATCGCCGGTCCGTCCGCTCAGGCTCTCCGGTATTTCCGGATTCCCCACATGTCCTTTCCAGGGGTCTCCCTCCTGCCCCCGCGCATATTCCCAGGTGTTATAACGGGTATGGTAGGTGGCGCCTCCATCCTCGAAATAATGCGTATGGTCGGTTGTGAGATGGGTATATACCCCGCTCTTCCTCAGGCACTCGATCATCGAATCGTCGAAGGGCTCAAGCGGCCCCCAGCTTCTGTGCAGGAAGCTGCAGCGGCCTGTCTGTAAATCCCTTCTTGCCGGCATACACGGAAGACTTCCCGAGTAGCACCGGTCGAACGTAACGGAGCGCTCGGCCAGTCTTTGGAAATTCGGCGTATGAACCCAATCGCATCCATACGGGGCCAGCATATGCCGGTTCAATGAGTCAAACATCAACATGACGGCTTTCATATCAGGAATGCCTCCTTTTGATCAAGCGGTTTACAGCTTGTGCCTCTGCCCCTCATCCTGCATCATTTCCCTGTACCGGCTAGGGGTGATGCCCTCGCTCTTCTTGAAAATGCGGTTGAAGTAGGTCGGCTGATAGCCGACCATCTCCGCGATATCATTGATTTTGCTGTCTGTTTCGAGGAGCAGCTGCTTCGACTTGTTAAGACGGACGTCGGTTACATAGGTTACAAAGTTGATGCCGGTTATCTTCTTAAAGGCTTTGCTCAGCGTAAGCGGAGTCAGCTCATGCTCATCCGCCAGCATGTCGAGCGAGAGATCCGCATTGCCATACCGGCTGTGGATCGTCTCCACAATCCGCTCAATCGTCAGCTTCAACCGGCTGTCCTGATCCTCGGATTCCTGTCTGATTTTCCGGATGTACGGGCTGATGACCCGCTCTCTGAGCAGAGCTGCGATCTCTGAGGTTTCAATGCCTCTATCCAGCTCCTCCTGGAGACTGAAGGGCTCTGTTTCAAAAGGGTTGTAGCCCGCCTTCAGCATTCCGAATCTAAGGTTGCCCAGCAGCTGCAGAAGCCCCTGCTGAAACAGATATTCCTTCGTCGTATTGGCCTCCAGCTCACTGCAGAACGTCTCCAGAACCTGGGCGGCCAGCTTCTCGTCCAAATTGCGGATGGCCTGCATCAGCTCGGATTCTGCTGCAAAAGGGTAGCGTATCCCATCGTTTAGCTGCGGCATAAAATCCTCCGCTTGAATGACCTGCTTGGAATCGTATAAATTCCGATAGCGGACAAGCCGGTTCACTTCCTCCCATGCCTGCGGGATTTCGGTCACGGTCTCTATCCGACGGCTGATGCATAACGTAGTGGGCATCTGCAGAAATTGGTAAATGATATCCACCAGCCTCTCGGCAAGAAGCTGCAAATCGTTTCTTCTGCCATCGGGAGATTCATCCGGCGGATATTCCAGAATGACGCCAATGGAGAGATCGTGAAGATTGATAACCTCGCTCCGCAGTTCGCGATCCTTGAGCACTTCCTCCACCATGTTCACGGCTGCGAACGAGATAAGCTCCTGATCCCCTTTATGAAACCGCTCCTTGGACTGCGGCGATCCTGTCATCTGAATACCAAGAACGGCATACCCTGGCCGCTCTGTGTTCCAACCGAAAAGCTGCATCCTCTCCTTCAGCTCATCAGGCCTGGATAATTGAAAATGGCCCTGCAGCAGCTGAAGTAGGAAGCCTTCCTTCATCACCGGAAGCTGCTTCTGAAGACGATCCTCCAGCGCGCGGCTCTGGAAGTTCAAATGCTTCCACTGCTCCGTAATAAACTCAACCTCATCCGCCGTTTCGCTTCCAGGCGAGAGATGAATCCCGAACATTTTGTTTAAGGTATGAATGGGCTGATACAGCTTGCGGGACACCAGGAAAGCAACCGCAATAGCCAGAAGCAGCCCCGCCCCGCCGAATAAATAAACGAAATTGGAGGCTGCCACAACGGGAGAATTGATTTTTTCAAGCGAATCGACGCTCGCATAGGTCCAATATTTGCCCAACCGCTTGAAGACTGTGTAAGTGACGGAATACATGCTCCGGTCCGCTTCATAAATCAGAGAGCCGCCGGCCTTCCCGCTGCTGCCGATACGCTCTATCAACCCGCTTTGCAGCTGCAGCGATTGCGCCTTCTCCGTGGAGCTCCCAATCGGCTGCCCCGAATCGTCGAACAGGAACGCGGCGCTGTTCTCATCCAATGTCGAGCCGCTTAGCATCCGGGAAACCTGGCCCCGGTTCACCTGCACAAGCAGAGCGCCGAACGGTTCGACGTCGCTGCTCGCCGGCAATTGATAGACAAGCGTAAGCGTCTCTTTTCCCGAGCCGGTATTCGCTGCCGGGAGAAACCCCGGAAGCCAGAAGGCTGTTTGCGGATTATTCAATAATTCATGGAACCGCAGCTTGTCGTCATCCCCCAGGGCCAAGGTTCCACTGCTGTCCGAATATACGACGCCTGGACGATCCAAATAAATATCCGCCTGCTCGATTAACGGATTGGACTCCTTCAGGAGCAGCAGATTCGTATAGATACTGCGGATGAACTCGTAATCGTACTGAGTCTCCAGGTTCTTCAGCTTCAGTCCGAACTCCGGATTGAATGCCCACTGCGTGGCGGCTTTCTCCAGAAACGACAGTGAATCGTCCAGGCGCACCGCAGTCTGGGCTACCTGGTGCTGACGGGAGGAGAGCACCATTTTCTCCATCTGCCGGGTGCCGATCCACTTCACGCCGCTGCCCACAGCGATGGTGGGAAGGCAGATTGCCAATAGAACAAGGACGAGGCTTCTCCGGTAAAACCGTTTGCGAAACAGCGATGATATACGGAACGAATGAAAGGCGGCCTTCCAATTTTTCAAGTGCGATCTCTCCATTTTTTCGGCTCAAGCTAACGCCATTCTATCACCAAATCTCTGAACCCACCATGACCGCCAAGAAGAAACTGCGACGTCCTTTGGTGTCTCCAGGGCTGAAAATTGCCCTGCCCCGTCCCGTGAAGCTGTTTCGCAAAAGCAGTGCCTAGCTGCCTTGTCTCTTCTGATAATCTTCATTAAATTCGCTGATGATTTGCTGATACTGGGGATCCACCTTCAGATCGGCTGCATATTTGTCCCAAGCTTCAATGGATTCGCGGCCCAGGATGACTTTTACTTTCATATCCTGCGTGCGCTTGTCGTAATCGGCTCCGACCTTGTTGTACGTATCGGAGTTCAGACCGACGGACGGATTCGCCATGCCATCCTTGGCCTGCTCGTCGATGATGGACATGTTGCGCTTCAGGAAATCCTCCGGAATACCGGTCTGGTATGCGAAGGCGTACTTGTCGATGCTTTGGAAAATCGGGAAAATGACGCCGGTGTATTCTTTTGCTTTCTCCGTAAACAGGTACATGCCGTCCTTGACATGATAATGCTCGCCTTCAATCCCGAAGTTCGCCATGACGCTGCCTTCCTCTGTAGCTCCGTAATCCATGAAAGCCAGAATCTGCTTCATCTTCGCTTCCGGCACGGTCTTCGGAATGACCCAGAAGCCATATGCGCCGCTGCCCTTCGGAGCGAATTTCCCCTTGGGACCTTCCAGATAAGGCAGGTACAATAAATCCGCTTGCGGATTCGCCGCGCGCATTTGACCGGTAAGCAGCCAGGTCGGCTTGATCGCATCGGCGAATATTCCCGCTTTATTGGTCGTGATGCTTTCCCTTACCTGTGTATTCTTCAGCGTCGGGAAGTCAGCAGCCAGCAGGCCCTCCTTGTACACTTTGTTCAGCCACAGGAGAGCATCTCTCGTTCCCTGCTCGAACGTCGTATCGATCAGCTTGCCGCCTTGATCCTTCCACTTGCCGTAGTTTCCGTTCATGACATTCTCTACCCATGACAGGCTGCCCATATCCGTCTGCGTCACGTTGGCGGTCAGTCCTACCGTATCGTTCTTCCCGTTGCCGTCAGGATCCTTCTCCGTGATCGCTTTCATGACATTGTACATGTCATCCAGGGTTTTGGGCGGCTGGAGGCCCAGCTTATCGAGCCAGTCCTTGCGGACAATCGGCATTCCCTCCGTGCCGAAGAGCGGACGGACGAACGGGATTCCGTAATAGTTGCCGTTCAGGCTCGTGTTCTTCCAGCTTTCCTCCGGGAAGGCGCTCAAATTCTTGTAGTCCTTCAAGTAAGGCGTAAGATCCCAGAAAGCGCCCTGCTCGGCCATTTTCCTGACTTGTGCCTGATAGGGACTGCGGAGCAGCATCAATTCCGGCATGTCGCCCGATGCCAGCGTCACATTCGTCTTGTCGGTAAAGTTGTTGGACGATACCCATGTAATGTTCAGCTTCGTATTCGTTTTCTTCTCGATTTCCTGACGGATCGGATCCTGGTCGCTTGGCGGCTCCGGACTGAAATAGTCCGACATAATGCTGATTTCGACCGGTTTGCTGCTGCTTTCCCCGTTTGCTGCCTGGTTCTCCTGATTTCCGTTCTGGCCGCAAGCAGCCAGTAATAATGCCATGATGATTACACATGAGAGCATTGTGATCCTGCTCTTTCCTGCCATGGATGACTCCTCCTCTATTGTTTCTATTGTATAGGATCTCATTCCTTCACGGAGCTGATCATGGCTCCTTTTGCAAAATGCTTCTGCAGGAATGGATATACCATAAGAATGGGGACAGTGGCCACGACGACCGCCGCCATCTTGATCGTCTCGCTCGGCAGCTGCAAATCGTTGCCCAACGCCATCGAACCTCCCATCGAGGTCGATGAATCGACGATCATGTTGCGCAGCAGCATTTGCAAGGGCCACTTCGTATAGTCGTTGATATACAGCATCGCGTTAAAAAAAGTGTTCCAATACCCCACCGCGAAGAACAGGCCAAAGGCCACCATGGACGGTATGGACAGCGGCAGAATGATTCTCATCCATACGCCGATTTCATTGCACCCGTCGATGGTCGCAGCCTCCTGCAGCGCATCCGGGATACTGTCGTAAAAGCCCTTCATCAGAAGTACGAACCAGCCGCTGGTCATGACCGGAATGATCAGGGACCAGATGCTGTTGATCATGCCGAGCTCCTTGACAAGCAGATAGTCAGGGATAATGCCCGCTTGGAAAAGCGTGGTCAGCAGCACCAGCAGCATCAGGATCCTGCGGCCCTTCAGTCTCTTGCGCGACAGCGTATAAGCGAAGCTGGATGTCAGCAGCAGCGAAACCGCCGTGCCGGCAGTCGCCAGAATACCGCTGACACCGATCGCATTGACGAATGCTTTTGTGGAGAAAATGTATTGATACGAAAGCGTGCTCCAGGCTTGTGGAAACAGCACAAAACCTCTGTCGATATACTCCTGCGGGTCCGTGAACGACACGACAAATACATAGTAGAGCGGGAACAGGGTAACCAGCCCGATAATCGACAAAATGCCGGCATTGGCCGTAATGAACAAGCGGTCTCCCACGGTTGGCTTCATCTAATACACCCCTTCCTCGCCCATCTTCTTCGCAAACCGGTTAGCGGCAATTACCAGAATGAGGCCCGTGACCGATTTGAAGAATCCGATCGCCGTACTGTAGCTGAATTCACCCTGCTGGATACCGGCACGATAGACGTACGTATCGAAGACATCCGACACATCGGAAACAGCGCCATTCATCATCAGAAAGACCTGCTCGAAGCCGACATCCATTGTATGCCCAATCCGGAGGATCAGCAGAATAACGATGACGTTGCGGATGGATGGAAGCGTAATATGCCACATTTGGCGGAACCGGCCGGCCCCGTCCATCTTCGCCGCTTCATATAACTGCGGATCGGTACCCGCAATTGCCGCCAGGAACAGGATGGTCCCCCATCCGGCGTCCTTCCAGATGTTTTGAATCGTAAGGATGATCCAGAACAAACGCGGATTGGTCAAAAAGTCGATTTTCGCAAATCCCGCCGCGGCCAGCAATTCGTTGATCACACCCTCCGATTGGGAGAGCAGCAGAAAGGTGATGCCGACAATAATGACCCACGACAAAAAGTGGGGCATATACACGATGGTCTGGATCGTTTTCTTGAACCGTTGATTCCGCAGCTCGTTCAGCAGAATCGCCAGCACGATCGGGAGGGGAAAAAACAGAAACAGATTCATGAAGCTGATGGCCAATGTATTTCTGAACAGATTCAGAAAATCGGGATTGGAGAAGAAACGCTGAAAATGCTCAAGGCCCACCCACGGGCTTTGCAGGATGCCTTGATAGGGAGAATAATCCTTAAAGGCAATGCTGAGTCCCCATAAGGGCACGTATTTGAACATCAGAAAAAATAAAACCCCCGGCAGCGCCAAAATATATAAATACTTATCACGCTTCAACGAATACAGCCAACTGCTGGTCATGGTGCTCCTCCTCATCACGTTATAGCGCAATCATAGGAGAGAGCGGTTCTTGCCGGCAATCATACATTTCTCCCGGCCTGCAAGCCATGTCTTGCACTTTTTATCGCATTGGACTTTTCTCCCATGCCCGGAATTCTGCGATTGGATTGTTCCCTTCATTCCCCGGAGATCCGCTTCCATCCATACCAAAAAGCCCGACCGGAATCCATCCGGCCAGGCGGGCATCAGCGATTCTTCCCGCTGAAGTCAATCATTATAAATGACGGCTTTTCTGTTTCTTCGTAAAAAAGAAAGATGCAGCCGCAGCAGAATAATCCCGATGATATACACACCGGCTGAATACCAAAGCAGCCAGTGGATATAGGTCAAATAACCGACCCGCAAAGTTAACCATTCAAACGCAACGGATAGAAGCGTCCATCCGATCAGATAGTAGAAAAAATGCCGGCTGCTCTCTGGCATAAAATTCAGGATCAGTATTCCTACCGCCCCTGGAAAAATAGACTGGAGCACAACGGCCTGCCATTCTACGCCAGGGCCAAGCTGATTATAAAGTTTGAAGTAGAGGTCCAGCAATTGGTCAGCGGTACGTGTTGCAACCACCATAAACAACCATGTGCAGTACATTTCTTGCCGGGTCAGCCGTTTGGGCATAAACCAGACAACAAGAATGGCCAGGATTGTTGCGATTGTCATAAACAGCAAAATTCTGCACCTCATCTCCATTAACGCGGCTGTCTCATTAATTTCAAGTATGGTCAGATAACTTATTATTCATGCAGAAATAATCGCGAGACCCCTTCATCCAGGTCCTCCAGGACTGCTTCCCCGTTAAAAAGAATACTCCCTTTCAACTTTACAAATTTTAACCTTGTAATTTTGATACCATTCTTGCTTGCCCTTCTCCTGGGCGGCAAGGTGAGCCGGATTTTGCTTCCAGTTCCTTATTGCCTCCAGACTTTCCCAATAGGAGATTGTGATCCCGGCTCCCGAGGAATCCCGTACACTTTCCACCCCGATGAAACCAGGCTGTTGGCCAGCCAACTGCTCCATTTTATCAGCCATGATGCTGTATCCGTTATCCCCCTCTGTACGCTCACTTGAGAATATGACGGCATAATACGATCCGTTTGTTTCTGGAACCATTGCTATCATCTCCTTCTATTATAGATGTCAGTTGTATACGTCAGATTATACTACAAGAAACAGATCGGGGATCCTTAGATATCTATTGATTACCATTTAAAAGGAAATTAATATAGACAACATCTATACTAATATATATATTATTAGATTTTACTTAATAAAACCTTCTCATAGCGTTAACCTTTGGCTAACACTGCTCCCTTATGCTAAGACAGTACCGATTACAGCCTGTCCTGAAGGAGGGAATGCCCGCCGCCAAACCGGCAGATGTCCATTTATGAATGAAACCGCTTGAATTTATGGCATGGCACCGGCCGATCCGGCATTGGTACCGGCGTCAACAGCGTCTTCGCCTGATTCATGGAGAGCCGACCGGACAGTAAGCATTCCTGCCGACCGATCCGGCCAAGCCTTACAGCAGTAACAACAATGGGACGGGAAGCCCGCCCACAATCCAAGGAGGCATTTATAATGTTCGAACAAGGTCAATTCCGCCTGCTCAAAACCGCCAAATCTGCAATCCTCGCTGCCGCTCTGCTCAGCACGCTTACTCTGTCCTTCAACAGCCATCAGGCGTCAGCCGCTCCTTCACCGGCCGTTCCCGATTATGAAGTCAAATTGATGCTTAATCCAGGCGCTGTGCTCGACTCGAACCACGATCTGAGCAGCAGTGTGAGAAGCCATTTCGGTATGCCAAGCACAAAGACCAAGATGAGCACGGAATTTCTGGACTCGGACGATCAGGATCTGAACGCTGAAGGCTGGAACGTCCGGGTGCGTAAGATGGAAGATTTCGACGACAAGGAATTCGAATTGACCTACAAGAAGCGCTATCCGATTACAAATGGCAATATTGACGCCGCATTGGCGGCAGCAGCACTTGACGGCTTCGATGCCGGCGAGGACGATTACGACGCACAGGTTGATTGGGGCTATCAAAAGCAGACACTTAGCTTCAGCAACAAGAAGTCGGTCGATCAAGACGGGTATGACGGCATGGACAACCTCTCCAAGGACGATGCGATCGACATCGCGATTGATGAAGCTCCCGGCAAATTCGAAGACTGGAGCTCGAGCAATTGGGGCACCGATCTGCTCGAGGATGCCCATCTGTACGGACCGGTTGACGGCAAACGCTGGACCGGCACATGGAGCGGTGACGACATCGACATCGAAGTGTATGAAATCCTTCAAGCTGACGGAAGCGGCTATGATTATATTGCCGAAGCTTCATTCAAGACCGACAGCCGCACGGATGCCGCTTCGCTGAAAACGCAGCTCCAAAACGAGCTGACGCAGCAGGGCTGGTTCCTGGCCGGCGATGAATTGAAAACCCAAATGATTCTGGACCGCTACTAAACAATTTGCTCTTCCCCATAGCCTCATGCAAAGAAAGGGACGCCGAATAATCCGGCGTCCCTCTTTAATTGCCCGCTATGCATTTGTCGCGAAGCACGAATTCTGCCTTCCGCCAGTCACGGTTTTGAAGAAATTTAGCGCAGGCTAACCTCTACAAGAGTCCCTTTGTTCGATTTGCTTTTAATCGATATACTGCCGTGATGATTCTCAACAATTTTATAACATATCAACAAGCCTAACCCTAAGCCCTCTTCTTTCGTCGTGTAGAAGATATCCCCTAGCTTGGCCATCTCCTCCTCGCGAATACCGATGCCCGTATCGCTGAAGCTGACAATGACCGATTCATTCGCATCGACTTTCACCTTGATGAACAAATTTCCGCTTTCCGTCATAGCTTCGATGCCGTTCTTAAGAATATTGCTGAACACGAGTTTGATTTGATTGGGTACACACCGGACCAGGGGGATCTGATTCGCAAATTTCGTAATGATGTCCACGCCTTTTGCAGCGGCCTCCAGTTCATAGCGTAAAATCACATCCTGTAAAATGAGGATGAGATCCGTTTTCTCAAAATGCAGATTTTGAGGGCGGGCAAGAATGAGCAATTCATCGGTAATCGCTTCAATTTGTTCCAGTTCGGTGGACATGATTTCAATATGCTGTATTTTGGCTGAACCCGGCACAAGCATTTTCGTAAACCCCTTAAGCGTCGTTAACGGATTGCGTATCTCCTGTGCAATTCTCGCTGCCAGAAGGCTCACGGTCGTAAGCACCTCAGAGGTGTGCAAATCGGGCATTCTCGCATTCTTGAGCTCCGTAATGTCAATAAATGTGATAACAACTCCTTGATTGACAGAGTCAAACGTAAGAAAAGGCAGTATTTTCAAACGAAACCACTTACCGTCCAGGCTGCTCTGGATCTCTTTCTCTATCGTCACGCCCGCGAGAAGAACTTTATTCGCATCAGCCACCAATTGATCATATTTGAGATGCGGCGAGATCTCGGCGATGGACTGTCCTATAAGCAATTCTCCCAAATGAATCTCTTTGGTCATGGCAGGTGTAATTTTGCGGACAATCAATTTGGCATCCACAAAAACAGTCGCTACATTGGTGCTGTTGAAAAAGTTGGACATGTCCAGGTTCAAATCGGTCAATTCCTGAATCTTGAATTGGTACTCGTGATTCACCGCCAGCAATTCTTCGTTTCCCGATTGCAGCTCTTCATTGGTGCTTTGCAATTCCTCATTGGAAACGATCAATTCCTCGTTAGTCATACCGAGCTCTTCATTGGAGGTTTCCAGCTCTTCATTGGAAATTTGTAATTTGGCGTTGGCAGCCTGCAGAGATCGCTTGGCATTGACCAGTTCCCTGTCCAATTCATGGATGTACTGCTCGATCTCCGTTTCCGATTGAAGATTAATTGGAGCTTGAATCTCCATCTTGACGTGAACAGGAGCTTCTTCCTGCTGCATTTCCGCTTCTTCGAAAAAAAGGATCATCAATTTATCGTTGATCGTATCGACGTCAAACGACTTCGCCCTTATATGTATGGAGTGCCCCTTGAAGCTGTCTTTGATCGCAATATCCCGGTACACGACTTCCTTCAGTTCTTTTCTTACTTTATGCAGTACGGTTTCAATGATCACCGCCAAATATTCCGGCACCATTTTCAATAGATTATGGGTTGGCTTCCCCTTCGGGATGATAAGGAGTTGATTGGCATTGCCGTTGATATGGATAATGTCGTTGTTCTGATCGATAATAATGCATGCGCCTACATATTCTTCGATCAACCTCGCAGAAATTGTATCCAATTTATGAATTCGTTCATTTTCCCTTAATCTGGAGATTACTTTATTTTTGTGATTAAGCCTCTTCCTATTCTCTGTATTCTCCTGTCCGTATTCGCCAGGTGTGGATGTAGAAGATTTATGTTGATAAAGATTCCATTTGTTATCCAGGGATTTAAATAATTTCGTTAATTTCCCCAATGTCTCGCTGGGCCCCAGAAATAAGTAGGCCTCCGGCTTCAAGGAAAAATTAAACTGGGCTATCACTTTTTGCTGGATTTCGGGCTGCAAATAAATTAACAGATTGCGGCAAGAGACCAAATCCAGCTGAGTAAAAGGGGGATCATGAAGTAAATTATGCTGGGCAAAAATCACCATCTGCCGGATTTCTTTATTTATTTTATATTCATTTCCCTGGCTGGTGAAATAAGCCTGCAAATACTCCGGCGGTACATTTTTGGAGATGAATTCGGGGTAAATGCCTTTGCCTGCGAAGCGGATAGAATCCTGATCCACATCCGTCGCGAATATTTTGACTTCAAAAGTTTCTTCAATTTCCTCCATATATTTGGAGAAGAGGATCGCGAGCGAATATACCTCTTCACCGGTAGAGCAGCCCGCTACCCAGACCCGGATTTGTTTCTCAACCCCCTGCTGCTCGAAGATCGCAGGAAGCACCTTTTCATATAGAGCCGTATAGGCGCCCGGGTCCCGAAAAAATTGCGTCACCCCAATCAATAAATCCTTTTGCAGCGCGAGGACCTCATCCGAATGATGATATAAAAAATAGTTGTATGCCTTGAGATTATCGAGCTCCTGAATCCCCATCCGCCGTTGCAGACGCCGCATAATGCTGGCCTGCTTGTATATGGAGAAATCAACGCCCGAAGCTTGCTTCAGAATCGCAAACAAGGTTCTGAGCTCTTCGGCAATGGAGTCTTTGGTCTGATTCGTATAAAATCCGATATACTCCAGAATGTGCTGAGGCATATCCCCGGGAGCGAGAAAATAATCATTCCAGTCGACTTCCAGCTCTTTACCCGCGGAACGGATGGAGCTGACCGTGTTTTTTTCCTCCACCATCACCAGCCCGTTGGCTCTTGTGATCGCATCAATTCCCACTGCTCCGTCGACACCTTCCCGGGACAAGAGGATACAGATCGTATTGCTTCCAAAACTTTCGGCAAGCGACAGCATAAAGCGGTCGGCAGGCAAGAGCTGATTTTCAGCTTCAACGGAAGGATAGTTGTTTAGGAATATTTTCCACGAGCGGAATTTGAAATCCTGCTGAGGGGGCAGTAAATAAATACAATCCGGCCGGATTTCCATATTGTCTTCCGCATAAAAAATTTGCTTCTTTGTATGCTTGGAGAGCTGTGCCAGCGGAAAGTCTTTCGATTGTGCCCCATCGTGATGCGCAATAATATAGGAAAGACCGCGGATGAGATCCACATGCCGCAAAAATTGGACCAAACCCTCCAGCTTCCCTGGTGAAGCGGCGATGCCGACTACGCTAAATTCTTTTATCCGATCATTTGCAGAGTCACTCTCATGGTTTACGGTTGTTTCCATTAGGCATGATCATTTTCCTTTCCGTTGACACTTCATTACGCTTGATTATCATCACTCTCAAAATAAAAAAAGAAATAAAGCAGCAGTACTTTATTTCAGGAACATCATAGTATGCAGTTGAATAGAATACGATCCGATTGACCATAATTTCTTGTCGCTTAATCAGTTTACCATGACTATAGTTTTTTGTCGATAATTGACAGTCCGGAACTGAAAATAAAGTTCTGAACTGTATGCGCCATTCGTGAAGTCAACAGCGCATATTCCGCCTGCTCCGCCAGTTAATGTTTATTCATTTCCATAATTTAGAGTTCGAAGCTTGAAAATGACTGGGTGTAACACCGACCATTGCCTTGAAGGCGCGGCTGAACAGGTGAATGCCCGAGAATCCTACTTCCCTGGCAATAACGGTCAGCGTTTTCCCGCCCTCAAGAATTCGCTGCTTGGCCTGTTCGATTCTGACATGCGTCAAATATTTGTGAATCGTAATATTCAGCTGCTCCTTAAATAAAAAAGATAAATGATTGGTCGAGATGCCGGCATGCTTGCTAATGGAAGCATTGTCCAGCTGCGGATCCCAGTAATGCCCGTTAATGAAGCTGATGGTTCTCTCAATGAATAGCCAGCCTTTGGTCATCTTGCCCTCATGGGAGCCGCTGTTAATCTGGCCTTTTAAGAACAGGAACAGCAGCTCGATGCAAACCGCCTTCATGAGCAGCGCGTTATTCCCGCGTTCATCAAGGGATGCTTTGTGCATCATGAGGAAGCTTCTTTTCAGGTCTATACGGTCTGCCGGACGCAAGTGGGAGATGGGCAGAAGGCTAGCCATCCGCATCTCACGTTCCGGGATTTGTCTCTGCTTGTCCATCGTGATTCCGGTTTCCGTCCAGGCGCTTCGCTCGCCGTCATAGTAGAGATCGAAATGAAAGATGTATTGAATAACAGGAGCAGCCGATGTCGTGCGGATGATATGTGACATGAATGGACTCATCAGGAGAACATCGCCCTCTTGAACGAGATACTTCACCCCGTTCAATATAAAATCCGCTTCGCCCTGCTCGATGTACGTAAACACATGATCATAATCCACCCATTCTCCCGACAGGGAGGAGGATTTCAGAATTTTGACCTTTCTCACAAAGGGAGAAATCGTATTCATCCATGCTTCCATCGTCTATCCCTCCGAACCCGCTTCACCTGTGATACTGATCCGCCCCTGCGCGGCAGGCTTCACATTCGATTGTCTCCTATCACTATTATAAAAGAAAAGGAGCCTATTCTGCCAAGCCGGCGGAATCAGGTCCAATCATATAAAACCCCGTGGTATTGATCCTTGTCATTCCGCAATCCTTCATATGCGGATGCCGCTTCCTCCGGTTTCAGCACATGGCTGATCAGCGGCTCAATCTGCAGCTTGCCGCGTTTCATAAGCTCGAATACAATTTGCGAGTTGCGCACCAGGGAATGCTTGAGAAATTCATTCGGCTCAACGGGATAACGCCACTCGTGAGCCCCTTTGAATGTAATGCATCCACGGTTATAAAGATGGCAATAGTTTAACACATCAGTCAAATCGGTATTAAATTCCCCCCTTGGACTGCCCAGGAACACGATCTCCCCTAATCTGGCGATCCAGTCCAGACTCTGAGCGGCAACCCGGGCAATGCCCGTGGCTTCAATATGTGTGGAGACGCCGATTCCGTCCGTCCTTTCCTCCACCCTCCGCTTGGCTCCCCCTTCACCGCTGTTGTACGTATCGAATAATCCGCAGCGTTCGGCAATTTCAAGCCTTTTGCGGGACAGGTCAATTCCAATAACATTAGCCCCCTGCAGTCCGGCCAGCTGGGCTGCCATATTTCCAACCAGTCCGAGCCCCGTAACACTCACATAATCGCCAAGCTCGATATTGGACACCCGAATGGCGGTAGCGGCCACCGTAGCCATGCGCGTAAAAGGCACCCACCGCAAGTCCAGCCCTTCCGGGACCTTCAGGAACGTTCCGCGGGTCGAAACGGCCTGATACCTCGAGTGATCCCCGTAATGAAAAACGATGTCCCCTTTCCGCAGGGCAGACTCCCCTTCTCCCATCTCGACAATTTCGCTGACCGAGGCGTAGCCCGGCGTTCCCGGCATCTGAAACCAGCTCTCGTCCCCGGACAAGCAGGCCAGTTCCGTTCCTGGACTGATCAGCGTAAACAGCTTCCTCACGACTGCCTCTTCAGCCAGAATGGGAGGCGGATCAAATGCCTCCTCCACCACTTCAACCTGCCACGGTTTGACGAAAACAACTTTTTTATTCTCCATTGTAAGCGCTCCCTTATTTTTGGTCTCCTTACAATATAATTGTTTTTTGAAGGGAAGTCTTTGAGGAGAACTCTGATTTTTTATCGAAAAAACCGATTGATCCGGCAAAAGGGATTCAGCAGGGGATTCGGACTTGGGCTATTCTTTTAAAACTTGAGCTCTACTCCGTCCAGTTCTCCATACCGTCCCCCAGACTTCCGAACCGATGAGGGATGGAGGCTTCCATAATCGCATCATAGTTCCAGTATGCTGCCGAAACATCCGTCCAATTTACTTCCACAAGAGCAGGATAGATATACTCAATTCTTTGAGTATAGCCAACCCATTATTACGCGAGTAAAGTATTTTACAGAAGAGAACACATAACGCAAAGAGGTGAATGAACAAATGAAAAAGATAATGGTTGTTTTTACGGTGGCAGTTGGACTTTTTGCATCAACCGCAGGCTTGGCCTTTGCATCGGACGCCCTCCTGTCACCCGATCGCAATCCCCCGGTCATCGTGCTTGTTCTGCCGGATCCGTACCTTCCCATCATGGTACCACCAGATCCGTACCTTCCCATCATCAAGATTGTGCCGCCGGATCCGTACAGACACTAGGCGGTTATTACCGCAAAGGCAGCATCCCGGGAGGAACTCCGGGGATGCTGCTTTTTCTTTTGAACCGCGCTTGGAGCACTCTTTCAATTTGTACATGACCCTGTGCCAATTGGTATAATAAGAGGGAAGGAGCGTGTGACTGATGATTCGATATATTGATCAATATATTCGCAGTGAGGAAGAGCGGATGCGGGCCGGCAAAGTAGAGGAGCTGGCTGCCCGTTTCGCGGAAAGGGCCGCGCGGCATGACCATGAAGGATCTTTCCCGTTTGAGAATTTTGCCGACCTGCGGGAGGCCGGATATTTAAAGCTGACAGTCCCTCAGGAATTCGGCGGGGACGGGCTCTCGCTGTACGACCTCGTGATGCTGCAGGAACGGCTCGCGTATGGGGATGGTTCGACCGCATTGGCCGTCGGATGGCATATCGGGCAGGTTCTTCATCTCCGGACAACCCGAAAATGGCCGCAGAACATTTTTGCCGATTTGTGCCGCTCTATCGTGAAGGATGGGACCATGATCAATACCTTTGCCAGTGAAGCGGCAACCGGCAGTCCCAGCCGGGGCGGACGGCCCGAGACAACGGCAGTCGCCATAGAGGGTGGATGGCGGATTACGGGGCGCAAAACGTTCAGCACGCTTTCGCCGATTCTCGACCGTTTTGTCGTATCGGCTTATATCCCGGATGAAGATTGTACGGGCGACTTTCTTGTTCATCGGACAGACCGGGTGACCGTTGTGGAAACCTGGGACACGCTCGGGATGCGCGCAACCGGGAGCCATGATGTGGTGTTGGACGAGGTTTTTGCAGGCACGGATATGCGGCTTTCCGGAAAAGGCATGGACGACGGGGGCGGCTGGCTGCTGCATATTCCGGCATGCTATATGGGCATTGCCCTGGCTGCACGGGATTACGCCCTTGAATTTGCCCGCTCCTACCGTCCAAATAGCCTGGCCGAACCAATCGCCTCTATCCCCTCGGTCCAGCACTTGATCGGGGAGATGGAAGTCGAACTGAGAACCGCCCGTTCGCTCCTGTATGCAGCGGCGGACCGCTGGGACCGGGAGAAGGAGACGCGGCCCTCCCTGAAACCGGAGCTCGGCTTGGCCAAGTATGCAGTCACCAATAACGCCCTCAAAATCGTGGACCTCGCGATGCGGATTGTCGGTGCTTCAAGCTTGTCCCGCAAGCAGCCCCTGGAACGGTACTACCGGGACGTTCGCGCCGGCCTGCACAATCCGCCGATGGATAATATGGTCCTTAACAGCTTGGCCGCTGCCGCTTTAGGCGAGAAGTCCCTGTGACACGGGGAGGAAACGCTGCAAAAAGAAACTTGCTTCATCCTTTGGACGATGCAAGTTTCTTCTTTCTGAACTATAGAAATTCAAGTGTTATGCGTTGAACAAATCATGGAGAGCTTGCGCCCGTTCCCCAGTGTTTCCCTTGAGAAAATATTCATGTCCGCCGAATCTGGCAAGCGCCTCTTGATCCGGCTGCCATACCCATTCGTCGATTTCGGTCTGGCAGCGGTGGGCGCGGAATGCCGCAAGCTTCGCCTCCAGATGAGCATGCACGTCGATTTTGACGACGTCTTTGCGGGTATAACCGTACCGCTCCGGACGCTCCATCGCATCGCCGAACGTAATGAAGTACAGATTTCCCCTTTGCCCGGTTTGTTGAAAAGCGGCTGTCGTCGCTTTTCCGATCGCGCAATGATCCGGGTGTCCGCCCAGCTTTTCATGAAAAGTAAGAATGACGTCCGGATCGACTTCTTGGATCAAGCCGGCAATTCGCGCCGTCAGCTCGGCCTCATCGGCAAATTCAACCGTCTTGTCGCGGATATCGAGGAAGATCAGACGCCCGATACCCAGGCTTGTACACGCTTGCTGCAGCTCTATTTCGCGGGCGGCTGCCATCGTTTCCCGGTTGAGATACGGCGGATTGCCCATTCGGCGCCCCATTTCGCCACGGGTGGCGCTCACCAGCGTAATGTCGACTCCTTCGCTGGCATATTTCGCTAGGGTGCCGCCGCAAATAAACGACTCGTCGTCAGGATGCGCAAAAACCGCCAGAAGCTTGCGCAATGGTGCTTTTTCGATGTTGTTCATTCCGGAAATGGCTCCTTTCCCAGGTGCAGGGCGACATTCATCCGCCCTCTGTCGTCATAGCCAGCCAGCAGAAGACGGCCGTTCCCGTCTACCTCATAATGTGTGAGGGCTTCCATACGGAGCCACCCGTGTCCATCGAAGCGAATTGCGGCGCGAAAGGGACCATCCCCAGCCACGTACGCATGGGTAACCTTGACCTTGAAATTGCGGACGAAAACAAATGAAGTCGCCTCGCTGTGAATATAGGCGTCAGCCCCGACGAAGGTTCGAAGCTCGGCCTCCACCTGAGGCTTGATTATTTTGATCATCACGTTTGGTTCTCTTTTCTTAAAGGGATTTTTTATTGCAACATAATAATATCACAATATTCATATGAAATCTGTTTCATATTCATACAAAGGATGGAGCTGATTGCGATCAAAACCAAAATTCAAACCCAATTTTTTTTATATTATCTTTTTCTTTCCGTAATACCGCTTTTGGCTCTTTCCTATTACTCCTACTATAATATCAAGACAAACACGCAGCAGGATTTGGTCAATACGATTTCATTTGATATGCGGCAAAGCCAGTCTTCCCTCGATAATTTGTATACAAGGTTTCAAAAATATACCGATATCCTGTCCAACTCCACCACGTTTTACAATGCGGTGATCTCCACATCCAATGATATGAAGAATGGGAAGATCCAGCAGGCCAAGTACAGCGGTGCGATTAATCTTGATCCGCAAATCAAAAGCTTGTTTGCAACGGACGATGTGATCTCTGCCGCAATGGTCGTTATTGACGGGCGGGTCGTATACAGCTATAAGGATTTTGTATCCATTATGAATAATTTCGAAGATAACCCAATTATTGTAAATACAAAAAATACGCCCAACATGCACTGGTTCAGCAATCAGTCCAGCCCTTTCGGTTTGTTCGACGGGAATTATACGATCATTACTAAAAACATCTATGACATCATTGGTAACAACCCGACGGAGAGCATCTGTCAATTTGTCATCCTGATTAATCAGCAAAAGATTACCGATCTGTTAAACGATCATCTTCGATTTGCGGACAGCATCATTCGAGTTATTGATGGAAACGGTAACATAATTGCCGGCAATGACAGCGTTCCCCAGACAAGCGAAGAGCATTTTAATAAAATTATCCAACAGATGCCTTCCGATCAAAATTCAACTCATACGAAATATATCGATAACTATCTCGTTTTACAGAGCTTTTCAACCACTTCCAATTGGCATATCGTTCAGCTGTCTCCATCCAAGCATGTAACAAAAGCATCCTCATCCATTATTTTCTTTACCATTTTTCTGATAGCGGGTCTGCTGATCATCATGTTCCTGTTTTCTTTCTTTATTTCCAAAGAGATTATACTTCCCATCAAGCGCCTGGCCCATGCCATGAAAAAGGTTGGCGAGAAGAATATTAAAATTGAAATCGTACAGCATTCAAAAAATGAAATCGGGGAAATCATCAGCGGATTTAATCAGATGGTAAAAAGAATTGACAATCTGTTTACACTTACGATTGAAATCGAAGGCAAGAAGCGAAAGTCCGAGATTGACATGCTCAAATATCAGATCAATCCGCATTTCTTATATAACACCATCAATTCCATCCGCTTCTCTGCCATGAATCACAAGGATGAAATAACGGCCACGATGCTGGTAACCTTGAGCCGTCTGCTTCGGAATACCCTGAGCCATACAAGCCATGTTATTCAATGGGGGGAAGAAATCCAAAACATCAAGGACTATATTATTTTGCAGCAGCTTCGGTATGATAACCAATTAAATGTAGCGTATAATATAGGAGAAAACACACAACATTTGTTTGTGCCCCATATGATTTTGCAGCCTATCGTCGAGAATTCCATCATGCATGGATTAAATCAGAAATTAAACTCGGGGGCTTTTGCAAGCGTCATCATCTCTTCCTATTTAAAAGATAATCATATCCATATCATTTCTGTTTACGATAACGGGGTCGGTATTGCGGACTCTATCATGGAGAATATATTGGAGCATAATTCAACGATTGTTTCGGATTCCCTGCAGATCGGTTTAGTCAATATTCATAAACGAATCAGACTCCAATACGGAGAGCCCTATGGAATCGAGCTGGAAAGCGCAGCAGGCGAATATTCCAACGTGAAAATCATTTTGCCTGTACTAAAGAATATCGAGGATGAGCTTCCCATTTCGTTTGAACACATCGAAAACTATTCCTAATAGAAACGGGTGAAGGATCACGGTTAACGTTATTATTGTGGATGATGAGCCCTATGTCAGACAGATGATCAAAAGCATGATTAATTGGAAGGAATTATCGCTGGAGCTGGTGGGCGAGTTCTTCAATGGCGAAGACGCCTATAAGCGGATCATTGAGGACAGCAGCATAGAGCTGGTTATTACTGATTTGAGGATGCCGGTCATGGATGGACTGGTTCTGATCAAAGAGGCTTTAGCCATCCGGAGCGAATTAAACTTTATGGTCATCAGCGCCTATGACGATTTTCATTTAGTCAAGGAAGCGTTCATGCTTGGCGCCAAAGATTATTTATTGAAGTCCGAGATGACTGAGGATCATATTTATAATACCTTGTCCAATCTGCGATTACACGACAGCAAAACCTCTGCAGCCGGACTTGAATTCAAGCCGGACACTTCCAGCCGGGAAGCGGAGCCCTATTCCAGCGGAGAACTAATGAAGGAAAACCTGCTCAGCAGGCTGGCTGCGGGAAATATAAAGACTAGCGATATCGGTACTCTCCAGGAATTACTGTGCAAAAATGAACAAAAACGATTAGCGCTGGCGATATTGAAACTGAATAAAATGGATATTCATGCCGCCCTTCCCGAAGCATCCTTCAAGCATGAAATTTCAGAATATCTATCCCATACCGAAGAGCTGCTGGCCCCCGGGAGTGAAGTGCGTTATGAAATTGTTCAGACTTCACCCTATGAGTATTTAATCCTTCTGCTCTATTCCAGGCAGGAATCAGACTCTTCGATCATGAAACATTTAAAACATGTATATGACAGCTTTCGTCCCCCAGGCTTCAATATTAATCTGGGCTTGAGCCGTATCGCTTCTGATTTCGCCCGGCTTCCCGAGCTCATTCATGAGGCGCGGATTTCCACCGATTACTGTTTTGTTGCAGGCAACGGGTCGATCATCCGGTATACGGCACAATTGGATGAAACGCCTCCTTTGGAAATCGATGTTATGAAGCAAATTTCCATACTGAAGAAGCTGCTCAATTCCATCCTTTTTGATAACGGCAAAGCGGATATAAGCAAAATTATGGTCGTTCCCGGATCTGTGAACGCCAGCCATATTCATGCCATTATGGACCTTTATATGAAATATCATTTTATCCTGATCGACTTTGCGCTGCAAAATGGACTGCATGGCGAAATTCGCGCTTTAAGCAATGAGTATGAAAAGCATTTGAAATTTTACGGCGACCTGAACTCGTTGAACAAGTGGCTTGCTTCCGTCATGTCGCGGGTTCAGGCCCGCAAGGGCGAGAATTCGGTCATCAATCAGGTAAAGCACTTTGTTGAAGAGAATTATACCTGCGATATCAGCCTGCAATCTGTCGCCCTTAAGTTTAATATCAACAGCAGTTATCTCAGCCGCCTTTTCTCGGAAACAGAGAATACCAATTTCATCGATTATTTAGCGCATATCCGAATTACCAAAGCGATCGAATTCATCAAAACATCGAATCTGAAAATATATGAAATCTGTGAAAAAGTAGGCTATACTTCACCAGAGCATTTCAGCAGAACCTTCAAAAAAATTACGGGAAAAAGCCCGAAGCAGTTCATGGATGGGCGGGAATAACAAAAAAATCTGCCGAAGTCAAATTCGGCAGATTTTTTGTATTGCGGTTTAGGCGAGCAGCTTGTAATCTCCGGCGTGCTAGATTTTTATAGTGCTTGTGCCAGCCTTGAGTTTGAATTTTCCGGGCTGCGCCGGCGAGGTCTTAAAATAACAGCTGGCATCGGAAGTGTTGTGTACCGTAATGCTGCCGTCCTCCAGATTCAACAGGCTGTCATTTTTAAGCATGGAAGAGATGTAACAAATGCCGTCAATTTTCAACAGGCTGCCATTATGCTGCGCGACTTGAAGGATTTTACCGTCATGGCTGCTCTTGATGTAAATGATAAACGCATCTGTCTCTATATTTTTGTACGTAAGGGAGGAATTCTGATGCATGACTCTTCCGTCTGCGCTCATATTGTATATGATGCGTTCCGTGCCGTCTTCTCTTTCAATAATGACTTCCTTGGCCCATTCGCCCTCGTCAGCCGTGATTCGAACCTCGCTGGTGCTGCCCGAAGGCAGCTTGAAGCAATGAATGAACTTCTCCCGCCGTTCCTCCGTAGGCGTTGATATTTGCAAATATTCAACCTCCGGCTGGACCGGTGCAGCGGAACCTCCGTTCTTGATTTCATGGGCATATCCGGACTGCAGCTGCCACTCTTTATTTCGCGGGAACAAGCTGTGTATTTCAAGCTGTACGCCATGGCTGGTCAGAACAGCGAGGTTCGCATCCAGTTCCACTTTCCCGTTCACATGAAGATTATAATGCAGATTTCCCTCTTCATAGGTAAACAGATCGTCGATCATGACAATCATATCTTTGATAAAGATGACATGGCGGTAATATCGCTGGAACTGGTTAATGAAGGGGCCGGCGCAATCCGCGAGAAGATATTTATACTGTTCCGTCGACAGAAAGGCCGGGAAATTGCCCATATACTTGGTGCCATGATATCTGATATCGTCCGGCTCCTGACCGCCGTTGAAATGGATCACATTATGCGCTTGGGGCTTAATATAGTACTGCACATAATTCGGATCGCCATAGCTGCAGTTGCCCGAATCCGTTATAAACAGCTGTCCTCTGCAGGCAAGCTCGAACGTTCCGGCATCATCATGATTGTGATTCCAGCTTTCTCCCGTTTTCATCATAAAAGAAGTGTCGTCCGCCGTAAAACCGCTGCGTATGATGGCATATCCCGTATCATGAAAGATCTTTTCTCTGGGCGGCAGCCAACCGCTCGAGGCTATATCGGGATTGTAAAAATAAAATTCATAAGGCAAAGCAAGCCGGGCGTTCAGTTGTTTGAAGTTCTCCTGCGTCCACGATTTGTTGAATTTGCCGCATAAATAAAAAATATACTGGCTGTGCTTCTCAACTTGAAGAGAGATGTCTCCAAAATCGGCAAGCCTCGGTCCATCCCACAGTCTATGAAAAAAGGATGAATAGAAATCCGCCGTCTTTTCCTCCAACTCGCTGAAATCCAAAGCATCCAGTCGATCATCTTTTTTCAACATTTCATTGAATGTACAGTAATTGGAGAAGGCATACATAAAATACCCGACATACTCTATGTAGTCCCCGTCACTTCCGAAATTGGCCTTTTTATTTTGCAGGATATTCCCGGGGTAATTCATCCATTCTCTTAACGAATCCATAATTTGATCCAGGCAGGAGTCAAATTGGGGGACTCTGCTTTTACCGGCTGTAAGTAAAACTACGCCCATTCCGCTTATACAGACATTCCACCAGTTATGCCCCATCGTATCCAGAGCATTCACATGGTTTTCCGGTGACAGCCATTCCTCGTACAAGGGATAAAAGCTGTTATGGAGCAATCTAGAGGTTACTTCCTGAATATACTCCTCCGGCATTTGAGCTTTTATATTCTCTAATGCAATCGCAATATGCACGCCTATATCAGCCGTAGTCAGATCCGACTTCCACACCTTGAAGTTTGGCCCCAGATTGGACCAGCTGTCAGCGCTGCATACCGCAGAAATCAATCCTTTCACAATCGACAGAAGGCTGCTGTCAGGTTCGAGAAGATAAAGAAAAGAGGCGTTGACGCTTAATTCCGACAGCTCTCTTGTCAAGGCAGTACGTTCATAATACGCTTTCTCCTCGTCAGCCGCCCGATGGTTTAATTCCAGAAGAAGCTTATGCTTCTCCTGGACAAATGTATAATCAACGGACAGGATGTCTTTTTTCAGCAGCTCAAAACTATTGGCCGCATAGGGATCCTTACGGATAGCGTCCCGAATCCGCGCGATCGAATGATGATCAAATAACATATTCATCCTCCCTCTTTCGTCCAAAGCCGTTTCCAGGCTTTAATAGCTGATCCTGATCGTTTTGATCTCAAACGGCTTAAAGCTCAGCTGCATATCATTCTTATCCTCCAGCTCCTGAATTTCTTCCTCCAGCATGTTGGTCACTGCGGCCCGCCTGACAGCTTGACCGAAGACCAAAGATGAATTCGTATACGTGCCTTCCGCTTCATACAGCCTGATTACATAGGCTTTATCATTATCTTCGCATGGCTTGATCGCCTCAATGATGATATTGGGCGCGCTGACGCTGATAAACTTTTCAAAGCTGCATTCGCCCGGAATAATAAGCGGCTTGTAATTAAATTCGTGGGCGGGCTTGATTACGGAATCCGCATCAAATCCGCTGTTATGCGGCAGAAAAGCATAGGAGCACATATGCTCCCCCTTGTCTCCGCGGTAATCCGGACGGCAGCCGCCTTTATGCAAGGTCAAGGCAAGCTGTGAATGATGGACGGATATGCCGTATTTGCAGTCATTCAAGATACTGACGCCGTATCTGTTTTCCGAAAGATCGGTATATTTGTGGTTGCAAACCTCGAACTTTGCTTTCTCCATATCCGTATTCCGTGTTGTCGGACGCTTGATGTACCCGAATTGCAGCTCCTGTCTCGCAAAATCCGCAAACACACTCGTATCGAATACGGTCTTCAGCAGTCTGTGATCGTCCTGCCAATCCATCAAGGTTTCGAATTTCACCTGCCTGCTGCCGCTGTAAAAAATCATGTCCTGAATCAGGCTTGATTTGGCGGTCAGCTTATAGCGGTTGCGGATTCTGAACTCGACGTGACCATCCGATATGACTTCGCTACCCAGAAGAACAGCGCTATCCTTGAACTTAAGCTCAATATCGGCGTCGATGTCCCAGCTGTCCCAGGCTGTGGGCACATCCTCGGCGATAAGCAGCGTATTCAGGGCATAGCCCTGGCCTCTCAGCTCCCTGTTCAGACTCTTGTCGATAATGGACGCCATGTATTTTCGCTCATCGAGAACCACTTTGTATAATGGCGTTTCCAGGACAGTGCCGTCATAGGTAAAGCAGGAGCCTTCAGCGGGATAGCCTTCCACCCGTTCAAGCACTGCGGAGGATAGAGCTTCCAGCTTTACGCCCGAAACAGCCAGCTTGCGATAGCCCGAAATATCCGTTACAATTTGCTGTTTGTAGCCTCCTTTTACAATATACCCCTCCACATCATCCAGATAGATGACATCGCTGCGGTCGAAGGATAAGGTGTTGAGGACCGAAATGCTGTTCTCCGCGGCTTTGGCCGGAACGGCCTGTCTGATTAATTCATCGGCGGCTTGAATGATATGCGTTGTTTCCTCGATGCTCCGGTCATGGACCGCCGGAATGGACGTGCCTGGCAATATATCATGAAATTGATTGACAAGAAGCGTCTCGACAAGAGGCTTGATATGCGTATCGATGCATATGGCATCATGATGGACGGCGTTCCGGACGGTGAGATATTCCAGATCATGCAGCCGTACTTCCGACAATCTGTTATTGCGTTTAATCGTATGCTGGTTCGTGAGCGTTCCCCGGTGAAGCTCCAGATAGAGCTCGCCCGCATATACGGAAGGGTTTGTCAGCGACTGCTCCAGCCTTTGCATAAATTCGCCCACGAACATCGTCTCCACCTTCGGACAACCTTCCAGATCGGCCGATCTCCGGGCCATCTCAATCATTTCAAATTGCGGCCCTCCTCCGCCGTCGCCGTAACCGTACGCCAGCAGCCGCATATTCGATACCGTCTTGTCGGTTATTGCGTCTCTCGATTTATGGCCGTCAAATACGGAGTCAATGCAGGTTTCCGGATCCGGCCACAAATGGGTTTTGTTCAAGTGCGTCAGCACTCTCGTACCATCCAGTCCCTGCCAGTAAAAGGTATCGTAAGGGAATTTATTCGTATCGTTCCATGCCATTTTGGTCGTAAGGAAATAATCGACCCCGCAGCCCTTCATAATTTGCGGAATGGAAGGACTGTATCCAAACGTATCCGGCAGCCAAAAGCAGTTGGACGTGTAGCCGAAATGCTCCCGGGTAAACCGCTGCCCCCACAGAAACTGCCGCAGCATCATTTCCCCGCCTACCAGATTGCCGTCGCACTCAATCCAGACTGCTCCATTCGGTTCATATCTGCCCGCTTTTACCGCAGCTTTTATTTTTTCGAACAACTCGGGATAATGGTCCTTGATCAACTTTCCGTGATAAGCGGAGCTCTGTACAAATTTGTACTCCGGATACTGCTCCATCAAGCTGATTTGATTGGAATAGGTGCGGGTGCATTTTTTGATTGTTTCCTCGATGGTCCAGCGCCATGCCGTATCCATATGGGAATGGCCGATAACGGCCGCTACGGGGGCGAGTGAGGTATTCTTGTATTGATATAAGGTTTTGATTAATTGGCTGGCCTGTCTGACGGCATCATTGAATATTTCCTGCTCGATACTGTCGGGAGAATAATAAAGAATCTCATGGATCTGCGTTAATGTTTTGATGATGTTGGCCCTGACAAAGCTGTTCTTGTCCAATGCGCCGGCCATTTGATTGAAGGTTTTCAGATCGAAGTAAAAATCCGCCATTTTATCGTTTTTCACGCAGATTTCCATTGATATGTATTTGTGCATATAATCGGAGCGCGGTGTTGCGGCCAGGGGCTGGCTCGCAATGGAGAAATGACCTGCATAGGATTCCAATGCAATGTCGATGATTTCTCCGCGCTCTGCATCTGATTTGAGCAGATCGCAGTAGTGATTGCCATGGCTTGCCGTAAATATCCCGAAAGGCGATCCATTGACCCACAGAAGCGATTCATGTCCTCCGACATGCGGTTTAAGAAAGAGGGCTTGATGCTCCAATCCGTCCTTCACCCGGTACTCGCCCTTAAACCAGCAATAGTTCCCCTCGCCGCCCCAGCTCTCGCCTGAATCGGCCCTGCTGAACAGATGGCTTTGCGGTATTTGATGGAGTCTTTCCGGCGTCCGGTACATTTCAACCTCGAAGGTATCCACCTTGGTGAAGATGTAGGGTTCAATCGTGTGCTCAAATCGTTTCAGCTTACCCAGCATTCGTTCGGTCTGTTTTTCGTTCAGCATATCTATCTCCTCATTTCGTTTACTGATACGGTGAAAAGGACGGGCTGCTCTTGCGGAAACGTCTTCCGATACTCGCAAGTGTTACAAGCGGGTTAGCCGCTTGTCACTTGTCGAGGAGCTGTTCGGGGTACAAAGGTCGTAAGTGGATGCTTCCGAAGCAGCTTTCTTGCGAAAGCTTTCAGCTTGCGCTTCTCCAGACTGTTTCCGCCTGCTCCGCCTGTTATTCACCGGTTTGCGAGAAATATAAAGGTAGTATGAGATCGGTAGAAAGCTGATCTCATACTACCTTTTTTTGATTAAAAACGACCTAAAACCTTTAAAACCATGCTGCTCCGCCGGTTAATCACCGGACTTACTTGTTATACAATCTGTTGGCGCTTGAGACCAGCTCATCGCCGATTTGTTTTTTCCAATCCGCAATAAAGCTGTCAAAATCTTCGATTTTCTTCTCGCCCACGATGACGGAGGTGAACATGGTGTTCCATTGGGTCAGGTACGTTTGGTTGCGGACATCGAGATTTTCGCCGGCTTCGGACGTAATCGGGCCTTCTACTGTCGGTTTATCCGTTGTAACCAGATAATCGACATTCTTCTGGCTGTATAATCCGTTATCGTCAAAGAGCAGCTTCTGCCTGTTTTCTTGAACAAAAGGAGGAAGAACGACTTTGTTCACTTCATCTGTCGCATCGAACCCGCTGTTGAAGGGCCATCCGAAGCCTTCTTTGGCTTTGGCGTCATTGGTTGAAAACTCCTGCTTCGTAACCATAGCGCCGTTAACCGTCGTATAATGAGTATCCTTCAAGCCATATTTGACAAGCGTATACATCTGCGGATCGCTGAATATTTTATCCCATGCTGTCAGGATGGTATGCAGCTTGTCTCTGTCCTGCTCTAATTTTTTGCTGAAGAAGGTTATATTCGTGAACATCGGTGCATTCGCAACAAGCGCCTTGCTTCCGTCTCCCAGGGTTGGGAATGGCGCCCATTCGAGCTTGGCATTCGGGAAATTGGCCGTTAACTGGGCGCCGATGCTTCCTTCATCGAAAGGCGGGCTTATCTGGAAAGTGGTGTTGTAGTATTGGTAAAAGAGCGCATTTCCCTTTACAAATTCATTCACCGGCGCCGATGTGTTTTGATACATCGTATAATATTCAGGGTTGATGTAACCGGCTTCATACCACTTGTTAAGCTGAATAAGCGCATCTCTCATTCCAGGCATAAATGGCGCATACTGAATCGTGTTATCCTTGTAGACCCATGCGTCGCGCCTTACGCCATATGCGGACAGGAAGTAATACATTGCCTGGCCTTCTCCGCCGTTTTGAACGGTGATCGGGTAATTGTCGGGATATTTCTCCTTATACTTTTTCAACACATTATCCCAATCCGCAATCGTTTTGGGCATACCGACCCCAAGCTCCGCCAATATATCCGAACGGACCGCAACGCCATAGGGCAAGGAGTTGCCCAGAGCGCCATTGCTGAAGCCTTTAAGCTGCCCGTCCTTGGACCATAAATCCAGGACATGGTCTTTTTGAGCGCCCGCTCTGCTGACAAATGACGCATAGATATTGGGGGCATACTGCTTGACTTCGTCTTCCGTCAAATTTGCGGCTGTGTTAAAGAGAGCGTCGCTGCTGGATGTATAGCCGCTGTACACATCAGGCATATCGCCCGATGCCACGAAGAGGTTGAGCTTGGTATCGTAATCGGCATCGGGAACGGCGGTTATTTTCAGATTGAGACCAAGCTTTTCATTCACCTGCTTCATGACTTCAGAATTTGGATCAGGCTGAATTCTTGTGGTAAATACATTGACGGTGTAATCGTTCTTGGTCTGGCTTGATTGTGTGTCCGCCGCCTGCACTGCCGGATCTGCAGCCTGATTCTTGTTATTGCTCGATGACGTGCAACCCGAAATAACAATCGTGCCGGCAATGACCATAGAAAGTGATGCTGAAAGCCATTTGACATTTTTCATCGATGATTTTCCCCTCTTCTTGGATATGATTTATATGTGAAGACATTGAAGCCCAATTAACCTTTTACGGCGCCGATCATAATCCCTTTGACAAAATATTTTTGCAGGAAAGGATAAACCATAATGATCGGGAGGGTAGTAACGAGCAGTATGGCCGCTTTTACCGATTCCGCGGTGTAATTTTGCCCGGAGCTGTCTACGATCTCTCCTCCTCTTACACTCGCCATCGCAGCATCCTGGGCATTATTAAGCACATCTCTCAAGAGGATTTGCAATACCTTGATTTCGCCATTCGATATATAAATCATCGCGTCGAACCAGGCATTCCATTGGCCTACCAGGGACCACAAGGTTATGGTTGCGATAATAGGCGTTGACAGCGGCAAAACAATTTTGAAGAAAATGGTAAAATCATTGGCCCCATCCATATAAGCGCTCTCTTCAACCTCAACAGGCAAAGAAGTGAAGAAATTGCGGATGATTACGATGGTATACGCACTGCAAAGCCCGGGAAGTACCAGTGACCATATCGAGTTGAGCATATGCAGCTCTTTCACAAGCAAATAGGTCGGAATCAGTCCGCCTCCAAAAAACATCGTGAAAATAATCAAGCCCATCCACATTTTTCTTCCGAGCAGATATCTTTTCGACAGCGGATAGGCAAGCATGGCCGAAACCACAACCGTAAGAACGGTTCCCAGCACGGTGCGCAGGATGGTCCAGTAATAGGCTTCCAATATGGAGCCCGTTGCAAAAATCTGCGTATAGGAGTCAAAGGTAGGGTTGCTGGTAAACAGGTGAAGGCCGATTTCGCCCGATTCATTGGACGGACTAAGCGAAATCACGATTTGCTGGACGAATGGAAATACAACAGTCAGACATATGAACACCATTAGGGAGATATTAAAAATATCAAATGCTCTTGCCCCTATGCTTTTTTTCATGTGTACACTCCTTTATTCCGTTAAAAGCTAGAAGACCGTATAATTAGAAAGCTTGCCTACGATCCAGTTGGCAGCCAATACAAGTATGAGCGCAATAACGCTTTTCGCTATGCCGACTGCCGTGGAGAAGCTGTATTGCATTTCCACAAGGCCGACCCGGTATACAAATGTATCGATGATATCAGCCGTTGGCATGACCATGGAATTGTAAAGGTTAAAGATCTGATCGAAGCCGCCGTCCAGAATCCCGCCGAGTCCAAGGACAAAAAGCATGGCTATGGTAGGCAATATACTGGGGATCGTAATATATAGACATTGTTTAAACCGTCCTGCGCCATCGATGGTCGCAGATTCATACATATCCGTGTTTATCCCGGCAATGGCGGCTAAATAGATGATGCTGCTGTACCCGATTTCCTTCCATACATTGGAAACCAGCAAGATTTGCAGAAAAGATTTGCTGTCGCCGAGCAGCACTTGAGGCTTCCAGCTAAAGGTATCCGCCAATAATCCATATAAACCGTAGCTTGGCGATACCAGTTGAAATATCAGGCCCGCTACAATAATCCAGGAAAGAAAATGCGGAAGATATGAAATCGTTTGCACAATGCGCTTGAATTTGTTGGAAACCAGTTCATTCAACAGCAGGGCAAAAATGATCGGTGTAGGAAAACCTACGAGAATCTTCAACAGACTAATTTTCACTGTATTTCCCGTGACGGTCCAAAAATATTTCATTTCAAACATCTGGTGGAAATACTTGAAGCCTACCCACGGACTTCCGAATATGCCCACCTGCGGGTCATACTCCTTAAAAGCAAGAAGAATGCCATACATCGGACCGTATCTAAACAGTAAGAAATAAATGAGACCGGGCAGCAGCAGCAAGAATAGAAATCTCTGCTTCATTAAAGTTGGAAGTATGCCTGTTCTTTTTTTAGAATTATGGATATTTAATCCAATTCCCCCATTTACTGCACTCACGCTCATCTCCTGCCTCTCTTGTTTGTTAACCTTAAGAAAGCGCTTATATTTCATGCCGCATGAATCTGTCCACTCAGCAATGGAATCGCTTTCGTTTCTTTCCCTTCACTTCATTGCCTGTATTTATTGTAACGCTTTCATATTTTAAAGGAATGATTTTTCTTTACAAAACTTGATGTATTTTTACTCCTTGCGCATCTCCAGACTATTTCCCCTGCTCCGCCCTTCCGCATCCGTCCTCAAAATCGGCGTGGGCCTGGTCATGCAAAAACGGCCCGCAAGAGAGCCGCTTTTTGCAAAGCGTCCTTCTTGCGGGCCACAATTCACCTGGATTAGCGTCCGTACCAGTAACCGGGAATCCCTTTGTCGAGCCGCAGCAGCGCTTCAAGGAAGAAATAATCGCCCCAAATCACGAAATCATCGGGCGATGCGCCGCTTCTCACGGAATACGAGCCATGTCTCAGGAAGCCTTGCTCGTCCCTGTCTCCGGCTGTAAAGTAATGATTAATAAGGGAAGTCATGGACTGCTGCACCGCCGTCAGAAAGAATTCCCGCTCCGTATCATCGTCCGGCAGGTGCTCGATAAGCTCGAGCAGGCCGCATGCGGTAATCGCGGAAGCCGAGCTGTCCCTTGGAGTGCCAGCGGTCTGAGGAGCGTCGAAATCCCAGTAGGCCACATGGTCCTCGGGCAGATGGGCGATGAAATACCGCGCGAGCCGTTTGGACGCTTCCAGAAACTGCGGCTCCTTGAAATAGCGGTAAGCCAACGCGAAGCCATAAATCCCCCAGGCTTGGCCACGGGTCCAGGTCGAACCGTCTTTGAAGCCCTGATGTGTTCCACCGCGGATGGAATCGCCTGTCACCGGATTAAAATAAAACGTATGGTAGGAGGAGTCATCCCCACGTACAAGAAAGCGCCTGCTCTTCTCGGCATGGATATAGGCTGCCTCCGCATATTTCCGGTCTCCCGTCTGTTCGGTGGCCCAGCACAGCAGCGGGAGGTTCATCAAGCAATCGATTATGATCCGGCCGCCGTTCTCCGGATCTCCTTCCGGTCCCCATGCCTGGAAAAGCTGCGATTCCGGCCTCCACCGTTTCATAAGAACATCCGCTGCCTGCAGGGCCAATTCCCTGGCGGATTCATCCTGCTCCACAATCCACTGCGCCTTGGCGGACAGGGAATACAGAAATCCGATATCGTGATGACCCAGATGACTCCCCTGCTCCATTCTTCTTTTGAAGGAAGCAACGCTTTGAACAGCAGCCTCACGCATCGCCTGATCCTGGTTGTATTCATAGCTCAACCATAAGATCCCCGACCAGAAGCCTTCCGTCCAGCCTGTATTGTTCACTAGCTCATACTTGCCGTCCCCATTGCTTACATGCGGAAATTTGTCCTTGAAACGGTTCATATTGGCGGTTGTTGAAAGGATGGTTTGTTCGATTGCGGTTTTCCAGCTCATGAATGCCTCCTATGTGCTTTTTTACTTTCAGCACCTATTATAGGAGCAGTCTACCGTTGATTTGTTGTGCTATTATATAGGTAAATTGCGAATTTGAAAGGAAACCTGCCTGATGTCCTTCTTGCAGCGGATCGAGTTTGAATTAGGGTCATTCTCCTACAGCTATAAGCAAAAAACGGAAAAATCCCGCTGGTACCATGCCCACCGGGGAATTGAAATGCTGTATATTTACGAAGGCGAAGGCGAGGTTATGCTGGAGGGCAAATATTATCCGCTTGGCAGGGGAACCGTGATCTGGATTCAGCCCTATCAGCTGCATCTTGTCGATGTGCCTTCCAGCTCCAATTCTCTATATGTGCGTACCAATCTGACCTTTGATCCTCATTCGCTGTCCGCTTATCTGGCTCCCTTTCCCGGTCTGCTGCGGTTTTATGAAAGACTGTGGAAGGGCAATTTGCCTAAACAGGTGTTTTCTCTTCAGGAAGGATATCCTCTGACCGGCATTTTGGAAGAAGTGCAGCAGATTCGTCATGCCCCGTCTGCAGAGTATGAAGAAAGCTTTGGTCTTGTCATGCTGAGATTGCTTCGTTTTCTGCAGCAAAACGTATTTGCGGAAAGTCTTTCCGGTGCCGGTGCCCATGCAAGTCCGCGTGCTTTAAGACATGTGGAGAACATAACGGAATGGGTGGAAAAAAATTATCACCGCCCCTTCCGCCTGGAAGAAATGGCCGATGATCTGTTCCTGTCCCCGTATCATCTGTCGCATTTGTTCAAAGCGTCCACAGGCATTACCCTCTCGGATCATATTACGTTCCGCCGGATCAGGGAGGCTTGCTCGCTTCTGGCAAACACCTCCAAAACGATCCGGGAAATTGCGTTTGAGGTGGGCGGCCTGAGTTCATCCTACTTCTGCCAGATGTTCAAGAAGAATAAAGGGATCACTCCCGAAAATTACCGGAGAACCATTCACGATTTACAGGTAAAGATGTAAGGATTGACGCTGCATTGCCCTTCTTATCCATCAATAAGCAGGAACAACCCGCCTCTAAATCAGCAGGTTAAGCTGCCTGACATACGGCCTCAGTTCCACAGCCGTTTCAAGAAAGGTTGTATATACATGAACCAAGGTCCGATTGGGAGCTTCCTGCTTAAGCTCCTGCTGCAGCAAACCGATCACTTCCTGCAGCTCCTGGCGGGCATTTTCCGGCTTTTGCAGCTCCTGGATCCTGGCGGCGAAGGCATTCAGAAAATCGTGAACCGTTTCCTTTTGCGTGTGCGGATCTGCAGGATTGATATGGTTAAAGTAAATATTGGTCCCGTTCAGTACAGACTTGGTTTTACTCCGTAACATATCGCTGACAACAGCGTCCATTCGTTCAACGAAGAAAAAAGCCAGCTCTGACATCGGCAGCGCAATCACCCTCTGATGCGCAAAGGCAATATACTCCTTCTGCAGTCCTCTAAATATAGCCACGATATCCCAGATATAATCTTCAATACGATCCCCGTAAGCTTCATGAAAACAATCGCGGTGCCAGGTAAGCAGTGCGGCCCGTTTGTTCTTCCAGGCCACAATGAACTTCTCGTTATTAGTAATAGGCAGTTCTCTGAACTCGCTCATGAAAAAGAAGTTTTCAAACGTATATTGGAGCTGGAATTCGATCTTGCGCCGTAATATCTCCTTGGGCGGAACGTCATTATGCTGGAGACGGTCCAATTCCCTGGCTTGTTCAAACATGGTTTGATGACAAGCCTCGAAAACCGCCGTAAATAAATCTTCTTTGGAATCGAAAATTTTATAGATGCTGCCTTTGGCCATGCCGCACGCTTCCGCTATATCTTTCATCGAAGCGGAGAAATAGCCTTTTTCTATAAAAACGGCTTTGGCCGTATGTAAAATTTGTTGTCTCTTCAATTCTTCAAACTCTTCCATAACATTCACCCCTTATTATTCTGACATGCCTCGACGGCAGGGTCAATAAAGGAATTGACACATAAAACTCTATAGTCATATAATGAACTCATGAGTTCTAAGGAACGAAACCTGAGAATATCGCCCGATATGGATGAGGCAATCCGCTCAATAAAACAAATTGAAAGTCTTTGAAATCGACACTGACTTCAGGCCTGAAGGAGCCAGAAACAAACGAAAAGAAGTGATCAATCATGAAAGACCAGCACTGGTTTCATATGAAATGGGTGCAAATTCTGTTGTCCGTCGTGCTTGCCGTTATTGGCGGTTTCCTGTTTCAATGGATTCATTGTCCCATTCCCTGGCTTCTCGGCCCCATGATTGTTGTTTTTGCCGGTTCGCGGCTGTTTACAGCCGTAAAGCCCTATTGGCCGGGGCCAATGCGCGATACCGGAATGATCATCGTAGCCTATTTGCTTGGGCTGTCATTCACGCTTGATACGTTCAGGCTAATTGGAAAGCAGCTGCCTTCGATGATCCTGCTTACCGTCCTGCTGTTGATTTGCTCTTATCTGATTGCCTGGCTGGTGGCGAAATTCTCGGGTCTGGATTTTCCAACCATATTGATGGGAAGTATCCCGGGGGGACTGAATCAAATGATCGCCTTGGCTGAGGAGATAAAAGGCGTTGATTTGACGGTTATCACTTTTATGCAAATCTCCAGGATTATTATGATCATATTCTTTGTCCCTTTGCTGATTTTTAGTCCGTTATTCGGAACTTCGCTCCAGCATTCGCCTCCTGGTGCAGAATCTGCAGCAGCAGCGAGCTGGGGAGGATTATTTCCCCACATTTTGGTTTATGCCGTGGTGTGTACAGGCTGTGCGCTGCTCTGGAAAAAAATCAAATTTCCAACCGCATTTTTACTGGGGCCGATGTTTGCAACGATTGTCCTGCATCTATCCGGTTTTTCAGGACCTGCCCTTCCACCATCGCTGGTGAGCATTTCTCAGCTGTTGATCGGCGGATATCTCGGTCTTATCCTGCAGCCCGAGAAATTGAAGAATAAATTTAAAATCATTGTGCTTGCCTTATTGAGCGGAATTGCACTGCTGGTCTGCTCGGTTGTTCTGAGCCTCATATTGACCGGGCTGCATACGATACCGCTCTCGACCAGCTTTTTAAGCCTTTCGCCGGGGGCGATGGATCAGATGGGAATTATTGCGAAAGAGCTGGATGCCGATCTCTCATTCGTAACCTGTTACCAGCTATTCCGGACCTTATTTATTTTTCTGGTCGTGCCGCCGGTGCTGAAGGTTATTTTCAAAGGAATGCTTCGGCGCAGGGCAGCGGAAAAGACGTCCTGACGGATCATCGGCCTTTCGGGAGAAGCATGCTTTTCATAAGTAAAATTCAAAACAGCCCCCTGCTTGTCAGCAAGCTGGGGGCTGTACTTATTGCCATCAATTTGAAGAAATCACCTGCGCCGCAGGCGCTTATCTGTAAGAGCAGGCGGTTCAGCGGCGTAGTTGTCCGACGGATTGAGGTCCGTGCCCGGAGGGACAATCTCATCGATACGGTCGAGCATCTCCCCATTCAATTCCAGGTCCGCGCCAGCCAGAAGACTCTCAAGCTGCACCTGCGTGCGGGGGCCGATGATCACCGAGGTGATTGCCGGATGCGAGAGGACGAACGCCAGCGCAAGATGCGGCAGCGGCAGCCCCGCCTCATTGGCAAGAGCGGTAAGTTTCCGCAGAGCTTCCGCTTTGACCTGGTTGGCCGGTATCGCCGGATCGTAAAGTGTCGGTCTTCCTGACGCCCGGTGACTCGCCATTTGATCAGCACGCCCGGATAGCCAACCGCCGTTCAGCGGACTGTACGTGAGCACACCCATTCCGTAGCGCTGCACGGTTGGCAGCACCGCGGCTTCGAGTTTCCGTGTAAAAATGGAATACATCGGCTGCTCCGTTAGAAAGCGTTGGCAGCCGCCGCGCTGTGCCGCCCATTGCGCCTCAACGATCAGCTCGGCAGGGAAGGTGGATGAGCCAATCGCTCTCACTTTTCCGGCCCGGACCAGATCCGTGAGCGCTGACAGCGTCTCGCTGATGTCGGTATTCGGGTCCGGACGGTGGATTTGGTAGAGATCGATATAATCCGTGCCGAGCCGCCTGAGACTGTCTTCTACTTCGCGTTTGATCCACCGGGCCGAGCCCCCGCGCTGGTTGAGGTCCTCGCCCATGGGCAGACCGAACTTCGTTGCGAGAACCACGTCATGCCGGCGTCCCTTGAGCGCCTTGCCGACGATCTCCTCCGACTCACCTCTGGAGTAGACGTCAGCCGTGTCGATGAAGTTGACTCCTGCGTCCAAAGCCGTATGGATAACGCGCACCGACTCGTCATGATCAGGATTGCCCATTGCTCCGAACATCATCGTTCCAAGCGTGAACTCACTAACCGATATGCCGGTTCCGCCGAGAATTCTATGCTTCATAGGCTTCTCCTCCTTATTTTTACGATCTTGCCGTACATTATTCCCAAGGGAATGCAGGCTCCATCCCTCGTTCTTCTCCCGGCTCCTTGACGATCCGGTTTAGCTTGCTTGCTTTCATTTACAAATGTTATCTGATGGAGTATGCTCCATGTCAAGAATTATTTCCTATCTACTTGTCTATCCGCTCAGATTTTCCGCTTGGAAAATAAACCGTATAGATCTCATCCTTGATCTCATAAAGGGGAATAAAGCGAAAACCCCGGTCCTGTCCGGCTGTCCGTGGTGTGCCCGGCCGTACCCGTCCCTCGGTTTTAAGAAATAAAACCAGCCCCTCAAAGGACTGGTTACCACAGCATCTATCGTACCATTTACTTAGTCCGTCACTTAATGACGGAATCGGTACGTTGCTCGCCGGTCTTCATGATTTCCAGCGTTCCGGTTTTTGTTTCCCCGTGATTGTAGCCCGTCTGCGTCAATTTCCCGTCCGCATCTACATAGCCGTATTCCGACCAGCCTTCTGGTCCAAAAATTCGAAAATGGGAATATACGTAATCTCCACTCGGCTTCGGAGCGATACCTTGACCGTCGGTCCATTGCTGATTCATGAAGCTTTGAAACGCATTTTCTTTGGTGCATGCCGTGCAGTTTAGGCGCCCCTGCCAGGTTACCAAGGCGAAATCGTCCTTGATTTCGACCTGCGATACAATATCGTCCTCGAACCTATAGAAACGGAGCGCTTCGCCTTCCGGAAACAGCGTCGTAACGCCGTCCCTATCGCCAACATAGCTGCGCGGCGTGAGCGGATCATGCGTATAATACAGATCGCCACCAAGGCCATTCGCAATCTTTCGCGCATCCTTAAGGTCACCCTCGAACAATGTACGTTGATCCTTCGCACTCAATTTCGAGTCAAGGGCGGCGATATGGTCGTGCCAGGTTACTTTATAGCCGAACTGGGTACCGAGAAACCGCAGCGGCACATACGCCCGGTTATTGTACATCTTCATTGGAGCATCAAGCTGCACGGTGCTGTGACTTGTGCCGCCGGACATCTCACGGTCGATAACGGCGACCTGACTGTTCGATTTGAACTGGGCCGTATCGGACCACCTGCGAACCGTCACCGTACTTGTTTTGGCATCCCACTGCACCGCAGCTCCGAATGCTTCAGCAACCACGCGCAGCGGTATAAGCACCCGTCCCCGGTCGATAATCAACGGCAAATCCGATTGTACCGCCTTTCCCATTACCGTAATTTGAACGCCGGCTGAGGCGGCTTCGGCCTGCGTCGTCATTCCCAGCCACGTCATGAACGGTACGCCCGCAAATAAGAGCGTGGCGAACGCAACAGTAATTCTTTTTCGAGCCATCCTCATCACTGTGATTCTCCTTTTAAGTTGTGATTATTGCAACAGCCGTTCACCATGCATTTTAGACGCAGCTAACCAGTTAAAGGTTCCAAAAAACAGCCTTTCTGGAAAGGAGATTACTCAATTAATCTGCCAGTTGGCTTAACGCTTATCGGCAGTCTAACAGTTTATTTTCACTGAACAGTGACCAGAAAATCGAGCTCGGAATTTGGCCAAATTCGTTCGTGAGCGCTGCTAAGCTAAAATATAACCGCGTGATTTCTTCCATTTCCATGGAAAAACAGACCGATATCTATTTCAAATCGGTCTGTTTTCCGTTTATTGGTTAAATTAGGGTTCGTCGTTCGATTAGTCCCCTACCGATATGCCCAAGCAAGCTAAGTTTCTAAATTAGTTTCCTTTTTGCCGAGAAGGTTCAATAGAAATAATTCGCAATTAAAACCTTCACAAATTATGCTCCTGGCGGTGAAACCAGTTGTAGGCTAATCTGCCCGATATTTCATGTTCTCCCTCAAAGAGGTCCAATTCAAGACGGTCAGCAGCTCCCAATAATTCATAAACGCTTTGAAGCTTCCCATAAGCTTCCCTGGTGGCTTGAACAGGAAAAATCGGGTCCTGCGTTCCAGCTTCAATCAGTAAAGGCCTGGGGGCGATGAGACTGAGCAGATCAGGCATTTCTGCAGTTAGAGACAATCCCGGGACATAATTGTCGACACAATGATGGATGGATAAAATGCTGTCTTTGAAGGTGTTGGTAAACCCGCTTACTACCGCAGCAGAGATTCTGTCATCGATGGCGGCCGCATACGAGCATACGAGACCTCCGCCGGAGATGCCCATGCATCCAATACGCTCCAGATCAACATCTTGACGGGTGAACAGATAATCCACGCACCGCAGCGTCTCAAATACCCGGTAACCCGCCATCGTTTGGCCGACTGCCAGAAGAAAGGTTGATAGCTTATGGCAGGAGTTCGAAGCCTGGGCATCCTCATCCTCCTTTAGTTTACGGTCCCCAAATCCCAGCAGCTCAGGCGCTATGGTGAGAAAACCCTGATTGACGAGCTCGACGGCAAAATCCTTCTGGTACCCTGGATGGCCCGTTTTTTTCGTGCCGTCGGGATTGAGACCCACTATATCCTTGCTGCCATATCCATGCCCGTGACAGGTGATAACCGCCCCTGGTCGGCCATTGCTTTCTTTCGGGATAAGGACATAGATTGGCATATACAGCTGTGGATAGGTCTGAATTTGAACGCGTTGACGAATATACGTTCCGCAATCCTCGGATTCCAGCAGCACCGGCGAAAGACTTGGCACCTCTTCGGGGAATCCGCCCAGCAATTGAACCAATCGTTTCCGCAGACGACTCCTCCACTCCTCCCATTCCTGCTGCGAATCCGCGCGAAAGCTTTCAACGGGTTGGATACTGTCATATAATTGCTTCAGATACAAATCCGGGTTCCACATAAAAATCCCTCCTGCATTCTAGTACTCAAATTCATCCTTCGAAACTCATTCGAGATTGATAGACCAATCCCTTCAAGTCAGGAAGCATTTATTTGGGACAGCTGTCCGGTGGAATCAGGAACGAGAGGCCGGGATTGAAATCGTTTACAAAATAGTGGAGCCGGATCATTCCTTATGTTCTTCGAGGAAGCCATCCGCCCCCAGGCGAATGGGCATTCCTCAAATCCTTACAATATCTCCATTCCTACTCAGTTGGAAGCAATGAACTTTTCGTAGCTCTCCGCGCTCAGAAGTCCGGCTACCATTTCCGTGGCATCACCATCCACCTCAACCTCAATAATCCAGCCTTCGCCGTAAGGATCTTCATTCACTTTTTCCGGTGAGTCCAGCAGACTCTCGTTCACTTTCGTTACCTTACCGCTTACGGGGCTGAATAGATCGGAAACGGTTTTGACCGATTCGATCGTTCCCATTGGCTGATTGGCTTCCAGCTGGGCATCGACCTCTGGCAGCTCCACGAACACGATATCTCCGAGCTGATTTTGCGCGAAGTCCGTTATTCCAATTCGTACCGTGGCTCCATGCGCCTCAACCCACTCATGCTCCTCCGAATACCGCAGCCCTGCTTTTACCTCGCTCATATTTGCACCCTCTTTTTGATTATTTGTCCAAAGCCGTGAGACTGATCCTGCCGGAACCAGGCATCTGACGTAAGTCGTTTTCATACACAAGAAGAAACGGCTTCGCCGTCCTGTTGACAGCGGCAGCAAGTTTCTTCCCTCTGTAATGGAAGCAAGTGTGGAGGTAGTTTATACTTTCTAAGATTTCAAAAAAGGACAGAGAACAGGCTTTATGCCGTGTTCTCTGTCCCGGGTACCTGAGAGTTTAAGCGTCATTACCGCTTGCGCTCCCTCAAGTTTGCACTCTCCAGAGTTGCGTCGGATGAAGGTACTTTTACCTGAGAGATTAATCGATCGGCTGGCTGGCCTTGTCGACTTGCCCCTTCGGTGCCGGCGGGTCGTTACACCCGCTTGGTCTCTCCCTGCCATCGTCATCCGCTAATCGTTTATAGATTAATGCAGGTACACCACCATGTCAATAAATCTGACGAATATTTTTTATAAAAAAATATTTTGTTGACTCACACTCTTAAAATCTGTAAGAATATACTATGACAACCAAATAAGCGGATGATGATAAAGGGAGAGATCGCCCATCGGCAGGATGGAGGCGGCGCCGAAGGAGTAAACCTCACATGAGGTGAATCTCTCAGGCAAAAGGACATTTATCGGACGCGACTCTGGAGAGAACGCACGGCATCCTGTAAAGGCCGGCGTCACCCAAGGGGAAAGCCGGATCTATTATTCGGGGTAACTCTCAGGTACAAAGGACAGAGCAAAAAGAAACGCAAGAAAGTAACTTCTACTTTGTGCGGCATTCTTTTTGCTTCTGTCCTTATTTGCATTGGCCTGCAATCACGAACCAAAAGAGGAGTGAATGAGGATGACCGAATTAATAAGAAAAACCCCGCTATACCCGGTTTATGCCGGCTATCCGGGTATCCGCTGCATCGACTTCAGCGGATGGGAGCTTCCGGTACAGTTCTCCGGCATTCAGGCAGAACATGACGCCGTGCGGCGGCAAGCCGGGTTATTTGACGTCTCGCACATGGGTGAATTTATGATAACCGGTCAATTCGCGGAAGGCTTTCTGCAGAAAATGACGACGAATGACGTGTCGAGGCTGGCAGACGGACAGGCGCAATACACGCTGATGTGCTATCCGGATGGAGGCGTGGTCGATGATTTGCTTATCTATAGGCTAACAGCGGATCAATATATGCTTGTCGTGAATGCATCCAATATCGACAAGGATTTCGAGTGGCTGAGGGAACATTTGATCGGAGACGTCATTCTGGATAATATTTCCGACAAGATGGCTTTGCTTTCCCTGCAGGGGCCTAATGCGGCCGCTGTCCTTGCATCCGCAGGAATCGGAGCGGCGGTGTTCGAGCTGGCCCCCTTCCACTTCAGGAATGAGGTATCTATTGCCGGCGCAAGCACGCTTGTATCCCGAACAGGCTACACCGGCGAAGACGGCTTCGAAATCTATGTGGCAGCGGAGCGGGCTGGCGATGTCTGGCATGCTTTGATGGCTGCAGGCGAGATGCACGGACTGGTTCCTGCCGGGTTAGGAGCGCGCGATACCCTTCGCTTTGAAGCCCGCTTGCCGCTGTACGGACAGGAACTTTCGAAGACGATTACGCCGCTTGAGGCGGGCGCCGGATATTTCGTCAAGCTTGACAAGGAAATGTTCATTGGACGCGATGCGTTGCTCAGGCAAAAAAACGAAGGTCTCCGCCGCAAACTGGTCGGCATTGAAATGATCGACCGGGGAATTCCCCGCTCTCATTACCCCGTCTACATGAATGACTCTCTGATTGGCGAAGTCACATCGGGAACCCAGTCCCCGACGTTGAAACGCAATCTGGGTCTTGCCTTGATCGATAGTGACTATGCCTATCCCGGAACTGTGCTGTGGGTAGAAATTCGCTTCAAGCGGCTGAGGGCTGAGGTCGTCAAGACGCCATTTTATAAAAGGCATCCAAAGGAGTGATCGATAATGACCAGTATTCACCGTTATATTCCGATGACCGATCAGGACCAAGCCGACATGCTGAAGACGGTCGGCGCCTCAACGACAGAGGAATTGTTCCGCGATATTCCCGAATCGATCCGATACCGTGGGGTGCTGCCTATGTCTTCCGCACTCGACGAATTTTCGCTGCTTGAGCATATGAAGGAGCTGGCCGGCCGGGACGCCGACACGGACCGCTATAAGAGCTTCCTCGGAGCCGGCATATATGATCACCATATTCCGGTTGTCATCAACCATATGATCTCACGCTCCGAATTTTATACCGCGTATACGCCTTACCAGCCAGAGATAAGCCAGGGCGAGCTTCAGGCTATCTTCGAATTTCAATCGTATATTTGTGAACTGACCGGTATGACTGTCGCCAACGCGAGCATGTACGACGGGGTTACTGCCCTGTCCGAAGCCGGTGCGCTTGCTGCCGGGGCGACGAAAAGAAAACAGCTCGTCATCTCACGCACCGTCCACCCTGAAGCGCGGCAAATGGTGCAAACCATGGCCAAGGGCCTGAATTTGGAGATCCTGGAGATCGGCTATGCAAACGGCGTTACTGACCTCGTTGCCCTTCAGGCAGCCGTCAGCTCAAAGACGGCGGCGGTGCTCATCCAGTCGCCAAATTTTTTCGGTTCTGTCGAAGACCTCTCCGCCATCAAGCCGATTATTCATGGAGTTAAAGGGCTATTCGTCGTCAGCGCCAATCCGATGTCACTTGGTCTGCTCGAGGCGCCTGGCAAGGTCGGCGCAGACATCGTCGTCGGCGATGCGCAGCCGCTAGGTATCCCGCAATCGCTCGGCGGTCCTACCTGCGGCTTTTTCGCTGTCGCGGAGCCGCTCATGCGCCGTATGCCAGGCAGGATCGTCGGTCAGACGACCGACATCGACGGCAAACGCGGCTTTGTGCTGACGCTTCAGGCACGGGAGCAGCATATCCGCCGCGAGAAGGCGACCTCCAACATCTGCTCGAACCAGGCGCTGCTCGCCCTGTGCGCTTCCATTTACTTATCGACAATGGGCAAGGAAGGCTTACGGGAAGCGGCCAACCTGAACCTGCAGAAGGCACACTATGCCGCCCAACAATTTAAGCAGCAACCCGGATACAAGCTTCCGTTCTCCACTCCATTCTTCAACGAGTTCGTTGTAAAGCTTCCGGACGGGGCGTCAGTGAAAAATATAAATCTGAAGCTCCTCGAATCCGGCTTTCTCGGCGGCTACGATCTGGGTCTCACCTATCCGGAGCTTGAAGGGCATATGCTGGTCGCAGTCACTGAAAAACGCACCCGTACCGAAATCGACAGCTTTGTAAGCCGACTGGGGGAATCGATATGACAACGACAACGTCGGGCACCGGCGATACGAACAGGAACGAAGTGAACCAGATGTCTGCGAAACATGAAAAATTACTTATTTTCGAACTGAGCAAGCCGGGCCGCGCGGCCTATTCTCTCCCGCCTTGCGACGTGCCGGAAGCGGATCATATTGAATATATTCCGTCTTCGATGCTAAGGGCGGTCCCCGCGCAGCTTCCTGAAGTGTATGAGGTGGACGTCATCCGTCATTACACCGAGCTGTCCCGCCGCAACTTCGGCGTAGACAACGGCTTTTATCCCCTTGGCTCCTGTACGATGAAGTACAATCCCAAAATCAACGAGGATACAGCGCGCTTTGCCGGCTTCGCCAAGATACATCCATATCAGCCGGAGGAAAGCATCCAGGGTGCGCTCGAGATTATGTACACGCTGCAAAATGATCTCGCTGTACTGACCGGCATGGACCAGGTGACGCTGCAGCCTGCGGCGGGCGCCCACGGCGAATGGACCGGCCTGATGATGATCCGCGCCTACCACGAGAGCAGAGGCGATAAACGGACAAAGGTGATCGTTCCCGACTCGTCGCACGGAACAAATCCGGCAAGTGCGACCGTCGCAGGCTTCGAGACGGTTACGATCAAGTCAAATGAACGCGGCATGGTCGATTTGGATGCCCTTCGCGCGGAGGTGGGCAGTGATACTGCAGCCCTGATGCTTACCAATCCAAACACGCTCGGCCTGTTTGAGGAGCAGATTGTGGAGATCGCTGAGATCGTTCACCAGGCGGGCGGCCTGCTCTATTACGATGGTGCAAACTCTAACGCCATTATGGGAATTACCCGTCCGGGCGATATGGGGTTCGACGTCGTGCACCTTAACCTGCACAAGACGATGAGCACGCCGCATGGCGGCGGCGGCCCCGGTTCGGGTCCGGTCGGCGTGAAGAGCATTCTTATCCCCTTCTTGCCGAAGCCTCTCGTCAGCCGCAGAGAAAACGGATCATACTTCTTTGATTACGAACGTCCCGAATCGATTGGCCGCGTCAAAGCCTTTTACGGCAACTTCGGCATTCTAGTCCGCGCGTATACCTATATCCGGACATACGGTCCGGAAGGGCTGCGGCGTGTATCCGAATGCGCGGTTCTAAATGCCAACTATATGATGCACCGCCTTGCTTCGCATTACGAGATTCCCTATCCAGGCCTATGCAAGCACGAGTTCGTTATGTCGGGGAGCAGCCTGAAAGCCTTCGGCGTTCGGACGCTGGACGTTGCCAAGCGGCTGCTTGACTTCGGATACCACCCGCCGACCATATACTTCCCGCTTAACGTGGAGGAGTGTATTATGATTGAGCCTACCGAAACCGAGAGTAAAGAGACGCTCGATGGCTTCATTGATACCATGATCCGGATTGCTGAAGAAGCCAGGACAAACCCGGAGCTCGTCATCAACGCGCCCTATAACACGGTTGTCCGCAGACTGGACGAGACGACAGCAGCACGCAAGCCTGTTTTGAACTGTTCATGCAGCTGACAAATTAAAGGAGCATATACTCATAACACCAAGAAGAAACGACAGAAGCCGTCTTTTGGCGGCAAAAGTTAGTATCTTCCTCAAAATTATCTGAAAAGTAGAGGCCAAATTTTATACTTTCTGATAGTTAAAACAATGCCCCGCCCTCAGCGGTGTCCTCAAGGAATGAGTGAACTTTGGCCCTTGGCGACGAATGCTGTGCGCGGGGCATTTTGTATGGAGGACTTCTGCGGAATCCATTGGCAATAAACAAGTAAACAGCCGCTCATCTCCCGAAGGAAACGGCGGCTTATTGATTAAAGCCTGGAGTGTATGAGGCGGTTCAAGTCCGCTCTATTGAACGCAGGACGCTGATCTCAAGCGGAGAATAATCTTCAGCATTCGCTCTGTTCAAATTCATCCGCTTGTCCAGGGGAGTGGCACGGTTGCACATGAATCGGGGTACCCCGGAATGATTCTGCGACGCGCTATGATAAAGGAACGGATGGCAGAGCAGCACATCGCCAGGAGATGCAGGCGTCTCAACCACCCGCAGATGAACCCCGTTGCTGTCCACATGCGTTTGCTCCATGAACCTTTTAATACGGTCACTACTTCCGGGCACAGCCGCTGCAGCCGTGTCGTTCGCATAAATATCAGCTACCGCCGCATCACTTTCTTTTGTATCCGTCAGCTCCCTTAACCAGGGGTGAGAGCGGTTGGCTATTTGAATAGCTTCACCTGCCATAGGACCGTAGTTATGTTCTGCCAGTAAATTGGCGACGACTTTATGAGAACCTTCGGCAACCAGTGTGCTTCCGCTGTGTGTGCCTATCTCCGAGAATACGCACAGCAGCAATAAGCCCTGCTCCGGACTGTCAACGTAATGCGGACGCATCATTCCGTCCCAGTGCCACCCCTTAGTTGGCACATCCCAAGGGATGTCCGCTCCTGATGCGAAGTTGATCGGCCACCAGCCCCACTGCGTCTTGTCACCGTCCTGCCCATATACGGAGCGTTCCTTCCAACGGCCTTCTCCGACCACATCCTCAATGGCGTTGGCCAGCCTCATGGTGTTGCATACTTGAAATTCCTCTGCGTCAAACTGTTCCTTAATGTGCACCATCGGCTGGTTCCAGGTAGAGCGGTCATTCTTCTTCACACCCTGCTTTTCTATCTCTGTCCAGAGAAAATCTTGCGCGGCAAGCGCCGACTTGCGCGGAAACGCCTCTTCCAGATGAACATATCCGAGTTCGATGAATTGCTCGATTTGCGATTTTGTTAACACTTTAGTTTTCATTATCCCACATCCTATCGTGAATGCTGACCTCGTACTTATACTATAAAACGTACTCCCCGCATTCACTACGCAATAAAAGGATTGGATTAACGGTTTTATGACTTGTTATGTCTAATATTTTCCAGTAAATTTCATTAACAACATTCCGGCATAACGAAAGAGGGAGATGTCTGGACAGCAGACAATCCCCCTCTTTGGTTTTAGGTATTATTTTATGGAAATATCTATTTTCGATCCGGCTTCGCCGGCAAAAACAATAGAGCCGTTCTCAGGCAGTACGAATTTATGATTGCCGCTGATTACGCTGTAGTTCACGCATGTACCCTGTTCGTCATATATGGCAAACGAGCCGTGCGCAGGCATCTTCACCTGTATGGTCTTGCCCGCGGCTTTGCCGGATACCGTATACCACTTGGCAAGACCGCTCGCCGGGATCGTCGCTGTCGATTTTTTGCCCGGGTAGATCGGCTTCACGGCGGCTTCACTCGCATAGAGGCTTCCTCCGGATTCGAGGTACTCGATTCCATCCTCTTTATAGAAGGTAAACGCCTGGGTGTCTCTGCCAGCCATCGTCGGAATCTGCAAGTCGCCGGCCGATGTGTTCGGACCGGTTATTTTTTGGTCCAGCACATAACCTGGCGTTTCTTGAAACAAGTCCAACTTGAGGGTCGGCAGCAGCAAATACGCAAGCGAGGTATATTTCTCATCGACCAGGTAATATTTCTTGCCGCTGCGCTCCTTCCATGCTGCAGCGGATTCTTCCGTTATGCTGTTGGCTTCAAGCTTCTCGGCGGAATAGTGCGACAAAGCCGTCTGGCCAAGACCCGGCAGCGAGACATATGCCCGAATCCACAGATACGTATGTCCGTTCTCCTCCTTCATGAAGCTGAGCTTCGTGTTTCCATCCGCACTCATGAACGATCCATCCGCTGTATACACATATTTCTCTGCCGGAGCCTCCGGCATTTGCACCGATGATACGGACAGTTCGCCTTCCTTGCTGATGTCTGCCTTGATCACTTGATTCGTCGCTCCGTATATTCCCGCTTCATTTATTATTTCCGCCGGCATGGCCGCCTTCACTGGAGCGCCGAACGACTTCTCAGGCTTGATTTCGGCAATGACGCCTTTTTCCTGCAGCGCTCCCAGCAGAATTTCATTCGCCAGCAGCTGATCCGTTGTGCTGGCGCCGCCGGAAGAGAGAACTGCAGCCGCCATGTTATGCTCGGGAAGCACGACGAGCGAGGCGTGATAGAGAATCGTGTCTCCGCCCTTCGTCAGCGCTTTAATGCCGTAATTGCCGAACGGGAACAAATTGACGCTGTCCCATCCAAGCCCGTAATTGACAGACGTATCCGCATCCTCGGGCCACATTCCTCTCATATACTCTTCCTGTTCCATAGCGGTTACCGAATCTTCTGAGAGTATGCCTTCGGCTTGTCCGGTGAAGATTTGCGAGAAACGGACCAAATCCTCCGCCGTAGAGTAGATGCCGCCGGTTCCGATAACGTTGACTGTCTCGTTCGGCAGCTGTCCCTGATATGTAGGGAAGTAAAGTCCCGCCATGCGGGATGTGTCAGGCTGATCCAGCGGGGTCTTGGTATTGGACATTCCCAGCGGCTGCGTAAAATATTGATGAATATACGAGGTGAAGTCCATGCCGCTGACCTGCTCTACCAAGAGCTCAGCTAATGTAAACCCGTCGTTGCTGTAAACCGAATACGCGCCGGGATCGGCCTTCAGCTTCTGATCCGCCAATTTCTTCAGCAGCATATCGTGCGCGTAAGTATCGTCGTCTTCAAATAAAAAAGCGTTGGTTAGCGTCGAACCGTAAAGTCCGGATGAATGATTCAGCAGCATGCGCGGCGTAATTTGCTTGTAACGCTCATCTTGCATCGTAAAGTCCGGGATATACTGAACGACAGGCGTGTCCAAATCGATTTTCCCTTCGTCTACCAGCTTCATCACGGCCGCCGTTATGAACATTTTGCTTGTCGAACCGATGCCGTACATCGTGTCCTCCGTCAGCGGCTTTTTTCCCTGCTCGTCGTTGCGGCCGGACTCGCCGGAGATGACAATGCTGCCTTGATCAATAAGGGCATACTGAACGCTTGTCGTATTGTAAGTTCCAGTAAGCAGCTCGGCTTTCTCAGCAGCAGCCTTCCGCGTGGCCTCATAGTCGGGCGTATCGCTTTGACCGGCAGCCATAGCTCCCGTCGGTATCAGCAGCGACACCACAAGTGCCGCAGCCGTCATCCACAATCCTCTTTTTCGCATTAGAACCTCCTAAAATAGTAAAATAGTTTGTTTGCGATGCTTACCGTATCGACCATCCTCCTTCGAAAGCATACGCTTGGGGCAGAATCTATATTTAATACGCAAGAGCGTCCTAAAAGAGTCCATTATTTGAAGTGTCTGTAAAAATATTAATGTTGCTCTGATAAGGTTCGAGTCAAAATTACTCTATCAGACTGGTCCTCTCCCGATCCGATCATTAAGAAAGGCCAGCCAGAAATCTCCGGCTGACCTTTACATTTTTTGAAGCGTATTTATTCCTTCATAAACCGGGTGCATACTATCCTGCACACAAGAACAAGGCAAAACGAAATGGATTGCAAAAGAATGAGGTTGTTTTCCTCTGGCGATAGAAGCATTTTACGTGCCAATACCGTTAAGAAAATATCTGTGAGACGCATGGGGTTCCGCAGCCGCAGCAATTCCATTATTTCGAAGACCAGGATCAACGAAAAAATATCCTCTGCTACTTGGTGAAAATCATTCAGAACATCAGACGGTTGGTTTAATAATGTAAACCATTTGCTAATGAATCCAACTATACCAAGGCACAACGCAATGAGAATAAGGATGTAGATCCCAAAGTGCAGCCAGGAGGAAAGCTTATATAGAGCATCAACAGATTTTTTGTAATTCTCACGGTTCATAATTCTTTTCAATTTGATCCCTCTTCGACAGAAATGTTTTACATATTGTGCCCAATTTTTTGTATTCAATCGCCATTAACAGGGTTGCGATACATATTTGGATGAAAAAAATGGAAGCCTACCTGTATCATTTCTTGTTTCTGGGAAGGAGAAAATCAACTTGGAAATGCGTCAACTCACAACGATCCAGGTGACAGCAGTTCTGATTAGTACAACGGTTGGAGCCGGCGTATTCGCGCTTCCCCGTCTTGCCGTTTTTGCTGCTGATACGGGAGCTCCGCTTATCACATTACTCGGGGCATTGGTCGGATTGTTCGGGCTGCTTCTTATTACAGTACTTGGCGTACGTTTTCCTGAAAAATCGATCATGCAGTACAGCGAGGATATTCTGGGAAGGGGTACCGCATTTGTGGCAAGCCTGAGCATCGTTTCGTTCTTCACCGTATGGACTGCGCTCATTTCCCGGGAATTCGGAGAAGTTGTCGTCACATCCCTATTAAGACAGACTCCCTTGGAAGTGACTGTCCTTGTCATGCTGCTGCTTGCCGCAATCTACGCAAGAACCGACATTGTGACCTTCGTCAATACCCATCTTTTTTATATGCCTTTTATTTTGGTGCCAGGTATTACAGTTATAAGCTTGTCTTTGAAAAATTCCCATATTCTGAACTTGCTCCCGATATGGGGAAACGAGCATCATCAATTGTTTTCCGGGATATTAATGATTGCCGCCTTGTTTCAAGGCTCATTCATCATGACGCTGGTCATCCCATTCATGCGCTCCCCCAAGAGAGCCTATGTGTCCATGCTTTGGGGCTGGGTAGTTCCGAGCGGCACATATGTACTCATCGTCATTGCTTCTGTAGCCGTATTTGGACCTGAGGAAGTCAAATTATTGATGTGGCCCACCTTGGAATTGGCAAAAACAACCTCGGTTCCGGCCAATATATTGGAGCGGCTGGATGCGGCGCTTCTGGCGGTATTCGTGGCCAATGTGTTCACGGCGCTGTTCTCCGGTTATTATTTTATCATCAGATCCTTGACCTATATGTTTCATCTGCGTGATCATAAAATGTTCGTTTATTTTATACTCCCTTTTATCTTTCTGATCGCCATGCTGCCGCAAAACATTCTTCAAATGTACCAGATTCTTGAATTTGTCGGAAAAATAGGACTGTTTATTACGATCGGGTATCCGGCTTTATTGTGGATTATGGCGGTCATTCGTAAAAAAAGGGGAGAACCGGATATTATCCGGGACAGCAGCGGGAAAAGTTAGCATATTCTTGGTTCTATGGGTCATTCTCAGCAGACGGTCGCCGCTTCAGCTCAAATTCATCACTATCCCTTACCTGATTGCTCTATTGTAAAATAACGGGTATAACTTCAGCTTCAGAACCTCATAATAAGACGAATTACTTTTCTTAGACAGGTGGTACGTCTTATGCTCCCCAATATACATAAAGCTTTAAGAGAGCTCTCAAAATCAGATGATTTTCGACAGATAACCATAAGCATAAAAGATAAGCTTCTTCATTTTTCGTACTATAAAACGCTTATAAACCATGAACAATTTCACCATGATTTACTCTCTTTCTTTCAAATATCGAGCTGTGAAATCAATAATTTGCATGATCTAAAAGCCTTGATTCCCATTGAAGGAATCAAGGCTTCTTCAAACCTCGAAGAAATTTTACAAAGGTTGGCTCGCGGTTCAATCTTTCTTCAAATGGAACCCCATCTGAATGAAGGACTAATAGTGGACATCGCGGATTTTAACCTGGGGCAGCGTGATTATAATGATACCGAAAATGAATACAGCGTAATCGGTCCGAAAATCGGTTTTGTCGAAAATATAGATACCAATATGGCTTTACTCCGAAGAGGGCTTGTAACCGAAAAACTCATATTTGAGGAACACATCGTTGGTTCGATTTCAAAAACGAGAATCGTTATCGCTTATTTGGAGGGCATTACCAATCCTCAACATGTTGATACATTAAGGCAGAGGCTCTTGGATCTGGATTTTGACGTGGTATTTGACAGTTCTGTTCTGGAACAACTTATTTCAGACAACTCGAATTCTCCCTTCCCGTTATTTTTGTCCACTGAACGCCTGGACAGGATAATGTATTCCTTGATAAGCGGGGAAGTATCCCTTTTATGCAACGGTTCTCCTATAGTAACTGCGGGACCCGTCAACTTATTTAGCTTTATTATTTCTCCCGAAGATTATTACTTGCCATGGATTTTGGGTTCGTTCTTTCGTCTCATACGTTATTTTGGGGTTGCGTTTTCGATTCTGGCAAGCTCCCTATATGTTGCGATTCTTTCCTTTCATTATATCGTCATTCCCAGGGATCTTTTAGGCCCGATAATCGAATCCAGGATAAACGTTCCCTTTCCTCCTTTGCTGGAAGTCCTGTTCTTGGAAATAACCATCGAGCTGCTGCGCGAAGCCGGGTCCAGATTGCCTACAAAAGTCAGTCAAACGTTGGGCATTGTAGGAGGTATCATACTTGGGCAAGCAGCGGTGCAAGCCGCTTTAACCAGTAATATTTTGCTCATCATCGTTTCTCTTTCGGCATTGGCTTCCTTTACCACGCCTATTTTCAAGATGTCCAACACGATACGCTTTTTGCGTTTTCCCTTGATTGTCTTGGCATCCTTGTGGGGCGGTTTAGGCATAATAATTGGGTTAATGTTTATTTTAGGCCATTTATTGCGATTGAAATCGTTGGGTACGCCGTATATCGTGCCCCTGTTCCCTTTTCGCCACAAAGGCTTCAGCGACAGTTTTATCCGCTCTTCCTTCACTCTTACTTCTAAACGATTTTTATTTACGCGTCCGCTCTCGGCAATAAGATATTCCGTACAAAAAAATAAAGATATCGGCGACGACTATAATAATGAATAGTATTGTGCGGACAGGAGGATGAAATCATGAAACGGCATATCCTGGCTCTCTTCTGCTGCTGCCTGTTATCCGGCTGCGCGCAAGAGAAGATAATCGACCGGATTAATATCATCCAAAGCATGGGAGTAGACATCGAAGGAGAAACGTATAAGATGAGCGCTTCTTATCCTACGTATATAAAAGCTTCCCGGAAACAATTCGTATCGCCATTAACCGCGGAGTCGAAAATCATTTACGGGATTTTCACAGCTATAGCTGCCAAGTCTTCACAGCCTATCGAAATCGGTCAAATGCGCACATTGGTCATTAGCGAAAAATTCGCAAGAGGAGCCATCGCTGAGCTTGCCGACATCATCAATCGGGAATCCATTAAAAGCAGCAATGCTACCATTGTTATCACCAAACAAAAGGCAAGCTCGATAATATCCGAGAGCTTAAAGAAACCACCCTTTTTCTTGTCAGAGCTGATCGAACAAAACATGTACCATGGGAATACGCCGATGACAAATTATCATTCATTCGTTAATCAGTATTATGGAGAAGGCCAGGATATTTATTTACCTGTCATCAATATAGATCAGGGCTTATTGCATATGGATGGTGTAGGTGTCTTTAAAGGAGAAGAATTGAAGCTTTGGTTAAACAACGAAGAAGGATTATATTTAAAGCTTCTTAAAGACAGAGCCCTGAGAGGCGAATATGATTTCAAGACCGGTCCAAAAGAGATGTATTCCTTTATCATTCTGCACGGAAAGAGAAAAATAGCCATCGCGCAAAACGGAAAGGCAACGATATCCCTTAAGTTAACCATAGTACCCAGACAATTTCCGAAAAAAATAAACATTCAGAAAAAAGACGACTTTCATGAAGTAAAGACGCAAATCGAAGAAAAATTCGCTTCGGAAATTAAAACGATGCTAATCCGTCTACAAAAGAACAACGTCGACCCTATCGGCTTCGGAGAGCAATACAGGAGGCAGCATAGAACGTATAGCGAGAACGGATTTAATGAAACAATTTACCCTAATCTGGATTTTGAAGTGAAGACGAAGATTATTATTTTACACTCAGGGGTTGGTCATTAGTGCAGAATCGGGTAAAGGAAAATTACACGATTTCCGGATACTTTGTATTTTTCTTAATCGGCGTTTCCCAAACGGCCGCTAACATTCTAAATTTTCAAAGTCTTGTCCTTGAGGATGCCGGTCAAGATGCCTGGATATCGATTATCCTCATGGGTTTGAGCCTGCATCTAATCATCTGGATGGTTTATAAGATGCTCGGCAATCCGGCTAAAGATGTAATTGACTTGCATCGAAAGATCCTCGGCAGCTTCATGGGCAATGCCGTTTCTCTGCTATTAATCGGATACTATTTCATAATGGCTCTATTTTACTTCCGAACTTACATTGAAATCATTCAAGTGTGGGTATTTCCAACCGTTAGAACATGGGCTTTGGCCGGGCTCTTAATTTGCATCATTTATTATGTCGTATCCGGCGGGTTCAGGGTTGTTGCCGGGTTTAGCTTTTTCGGGGCTTTGATCCCCTTACTCTTTTTGCTTTACTTCCCGATGCGACAAGGCAATCTCCATAATTTATTGCCTATACTCAATCATTCTTTTCTTGATTTGCTTGAAGGATCTAAATCCTCCAGTTTCATTTTCTTCGGACTTGAAACTTTGCTTATTTACTTCCCTTTCTTAAAATTACCCGAAAAAAACGTAAAATGGGCTCATTTCGCCTTGCTTTTCACTACATTCAAACATACGGCTATAATCATTGCAACCCTGATGTTTTTTAGTCAGGGACTGCTGAAACATACGATTTGGCCAACCTTGGCGATGACGAAAATCGTCGAGTTATCCTTCATTGCAAGGTTCGAAAACCTTTTTATTTTTTTGTGGCTTTTGGTTATCATCCCGACGGTTTGTATCCCTATATGGTGCTGTACTAGAATTATGAAAAGAGTTGCTACGCTTAAACCCCGGCTGACTCTACCCGTTATACTGGCAGCCCTTTTCATCGCCGCGCTTACGTTCAAAGAACAAACGCAGATCGGGGCATTAGAAAAAATCATAAATGACTTAGGATTTTATTTCATCTTTGCCTATATCCCTTTACTATTTATAATCAGTCGCGTTGCATCAAACTCCAAATCCGATGTTGTCAAATAATTTAGAAACTGATTTATTGTGCTTCTGCCAAAAGGTTATATTTCATTATCCTGCCCGCTTAACGCAATGAGGCTGCTGTTTTATCCGGCAGCCTCATTCTGGTGGTTTATTGAGTTCTTGTGCCCGTTAGTTGAGCCTTAAGAACCCAGAAATGGATACAAATTAGCTTTCATGGGGTGCATACTCCAAATGGTGCATTGAAGAGTCGCAATGCGGTTATTAGCTCATCTTCGAAGATTTCGCCGTTGTCACGGAAGCCGAAGCTTTCAGCCGAGCGAGTGTTATTAACAAACGGACTTGCCAAAACTACGACTAAGGAAATTGCTCGGGCAGCCGGTTGCTCTGAAGGATCGTTATATAATCATTTTAAAAGCAAAGAAGATATATTTCTCCATGTTTTACGGGGACAATTGAAAAATTTTATGAGTACCTTAACATCACTACAGAGCCTTGCTGGTAACGAAACGGTGCGAAAAAACTTAGAGCAGGTAGCTCTTGCGGCGCTGGAGGATTTCAACAATTCCATGTCCTTGATCTGTTCTATTTTCTCGGAACCTGAAATTTTGCATCGTCACCGAGAAGGTTTTACATTGCGAAACGAAGGTCCGCACAGGGCTAACGAAGCCGTGGAAGCCTATTTGTTGAAAGAGAAATACCTTGGCAGAATCCGGGGGGAAATACATTCGAGAGCCGCAGCGGATTTATTGCTGGGTAGTTGCTTTCAACATGCGTTCCAGTTGAACTTTTTAGGTAAAGAGGAGTCTCAAGAAGAACGAATTGAATTTGCAAACCGTGTTTTGGATACATTATTTGCAGGACTAGCATAACAATAAACGTCGCCTTTTATTACCTGATAACAAAAGGGCGATAACTCATCTTGAAACAAACATCAATAGGCTGCCATTTTTTAATGGAAGCCTAATTTCTTTTTATGGAATTGAAAATGTATAATGCTGCTCCAGCCTCACAACGAAGGTCATTTAACCAATTGATTTTGAAGCAACGATGGCGCTTTCCATTTCCCTTAGTTATTCGGGTTCTCAATCACAATCCCTGTTACAATGCTAAACTGCCCATTCGTATTATGAGGTAAGCCAGTTTTTACTGGTTGACCTCTTTTGTCTTTAAGAGGCTTAGTTACGGTAGCCGGGGTCGAACGTAACTGCCCGTGGGGCCGTGATCACGTGTGCTAAACTGTTCACCCCCCTACTTGTAGAAACATGTTTGAGGCTGGTTGAGACAACGATCTCGAATAACAAGCGAAGCTATGACATTGCAAGAAGGACTAGGGGGCTACCGGCAAATACAGGTATGAAGGGTGATGCAGGAATGAACGTAATCGGTCTGGGTATATGAGATTATCCAATCCATCCCCGGCATCGGAGAAAAAATCGCGGCAACGATTATCTCTGAAGTTGGTGAGATCGATCAGTTTAATCACCCAAAGAAGCTCGTTGCCTTCGTTGGCGTTGATCCTAGCGTTCATATCTCGGGTAAGTTTACTGCCACAATGAATCGGATCACAAAACGTGGCTCCAGCAGACTCAGGCATGCCTTGTACATGGCGGTACTGTGCGGGCTGAGGCGTACCGGGAGTAAGAAACTCAAAGCCTTTTACGACAAAAAAATGGCTGAGGGGAAAGCCCACAAAGTAGCGATGATCGCCTGTGTGAACAAGTTGCTGCATTGGATCTTTGCCATGCTTAAACGGAAAGAAGCTTTCCTCGAGTTAATTTAATTGGAAAACAAACGAAACCCGTGAAAAACCTTCCAACTCATCATTGGAGGGTTATTTGGCATGCATACTAATTAGTATAGCATCAATTTCGCTCAAGGCTATTGAAAAATCTTGACAAGATATTAGCTGGTTTAACGTAATGAAGCTGCCGTTCTTGCCGGCAGCTTCATTAACTGTTTATTGAGCTATCGTACCCGTTCGTATTATGAGGTCAGCCAGTTTTTACTGGTTGACCACTTTTATCGGCATCGCATACATACATACATATATACATACATACATACATTGAATGCCCCCTAAAGTGTGGCATTTTTGTTTTATGTATGTACATTGCTTGACCGTCTTACCATCCATACTGATCGTGGCTGTCTCGCTCTTGATAGCATAGCCCACCTTTGCACCGATCAGCTGGCTGATTGAGCGCAGCGGAATCATCATCCTATAGTGCGAATTGTTGAGAAATAGTTACCGTGTCCAGAAAGTTCTCGAAGGAGCTAACATCAAACTGATAGCTGTTTCCTCCGATATATGGGACTTTCCGCCATCCGGGGAAGTTCCAGCACACCTACCCCATTGATGGTTCTTGTGATAATGGCTTCTCCTGAATCAGGGTTACCTGACTAGGTCCTGTACTGATCCCTCCCTTCCGATTCTGCTCCTGCATCGGATCAAGTACATTTGATTGCTCTCTACGATTGGGCTCCGACTTTCCCCCTACTCGGGTCGGATCAGGAGAAAGCAGCATGGTAGGCCTCTTCTTCATCGACCAGATTGGAGCACGTGTAACCAAGTCTTTGAACCCTTGCAACTCAACCGGAACCGCCGGACTCATGTACGGTACTCCAAAGGATTTCAAGGATAGCATATGATTCCCGATTACAATCAAACCAATCACCACACCGTAAAGACCAAACATGCCAGCCATGAGGATGAGCGGAAATCGGAGCATACGCAGTGCGAACGCGGAATTATAGGCGGGTGTTGCGAACGACCCGATCGTTGTCAGCGCGATAACGACAACGGTAATAGGACTTGCGAATCCGGCAGCAACCGCGGCTTGGCCAATAATCAGCACACCTACAATCGATAATGCTCCCCCAACCTGCTGGGGCAGCCGAATAGTTGCTTCACGCAGCACCTCCATCGATATCTCGATAATGAGTACTTCAATAAACGCTGGAAAAGGCACCCCGGCTCTTCCCCCCGCTACGGCAACCGCGAACTCCGTCGGGATTAGTTCGGGATTAAAGGAGATGATGGCAACATACAAAGCAGGAGAAATCAGGGAGAACAACAAAGCAATCACGCGAACCAGCCTGATAAAGCTTCCTTGCAGAAAGCGCGTTGTATAGTCCTCCGTTACCTGATAGAACTGATTAAACACAGCTGGCACAATAAGCGCGAAAGGCGTTCCGTTAACCAGGATGGAAACTCTGCCCTCGAGTAGATTGGCGACTACCTTGTCCGGTTTCTCCGTATTTTGAACCTGGGGAAAAGGAGACAGATAGTTATCCTCAATGAACTGCTCCAGGTACCCGGCATCCATGATTCCATCGATATCAATATTGGATAATCGCTTTTCTACTTCCTCAACCAGCTCCGGATTCACAATTCCATCCAAATAGGTAATCGCTACGTCAGTTTTGGTCACCCGACCAAGAGTCATAACCTTCACCCGCAAATCAGGCGTCATCAGCCGATATCTGATCAAAGCCAGATTATCGGTCAGATGTTCGATGAAGCCTTCTCTGGGTCCTTGAATCACCTGTTCGGTCGGAGGTTGATTTATCGCCCTTTTCCCAATGTTCGTGCAACGCATAATGAATACTTCATCCAGGCCATCTATAGCCAGAACCAATGAACCTCTGGAAACCCCATCCACCAGCTCGCTGAGCCTGGAAGTTGTCTTGATTGGACTATACGTTAGTATCTGACGTTTTATCATGTCAGCGAGCTGCTTCGGACTTTTACGATCCTCCTCTTCCGTCTCCACAATTTTCATTAGAGGCCACAGCACATCTTCAATGATTTCTGTTTTGTCCGCCAAACTAAAGTAATAGAACAGAACTGCCGGATAATAGCCGTGAATATCGAATAAGCGGATAACGAAGTCATCGCTGTTCTTCAGCAATTCCTGCATGAAAAGCACCATTTCGTCAATCGACTGATGAGTAGGTTCATCCTTTAACTGTTCCATGATCTTGTTGGGTGGAACAGAAAGTGTTTGTGGCTGATTGGAGTCTTGGATCTGATTGGATCGTTGTCTGGATTTATTAATCATGGATTCCCACACGGACAAATACATCCCCCCTCAAATGCCAGAATGGATCTTCGTATATTCTTTATTCTAATAGGCTTCCACTTTATTTCCCGATTATGCGTGCATTCCCCAGTATTCCTTTATATCCTTATCCTGCTGGTTCGTATTATGCTCACGCACGGTGTGGGTGGCTTACATTACGTATATACCCTGCCGGAAGGCCGACTATACTTAGCAAATGTGTCTTGGACCTGTAACCATTCGGAGCAGTTCGCATATGCCTCCATCGAAAACCACAACCAACTCTCTCCCTTTATCGTAGCGTTACGTCATACATTACATTTTCACTTTACAGAATGGCGGCTCCATGAAGGCCGGACTATTCGACAACCGATTATTCAAACCTTCACCGATGTTCCCCCCGAAGAATGCGTTTTTGTGGAACAGCATCTCAAAAATAAACAAAAAACCCCGATGGTCACTAGCCATCGGGGATTAATCGTCTAGTCTGAAGTCTGAATGTGCCGAGCTATCATGCCCAGTTAGTTGAGCGAAATACCTCACAAAATCAGTTCAGATATTAGACTGAAGAAGATCGAAAGGAACGCTATAGTAACCACTTCGCATACCTTGCAGTGCTTCTCCAGCTGCCAACAGGAATGCACAGGTTATCCTGACGTCAACTCTTCCTCCCGAATCTCCCGCCTATTGCTTATGAAGGTCGGAATTCCGTCAGTTCGGTCCATTCCAGCCGAAATGGATGTCTTCTATAACGAAATGGAACAGGTTATCTTTTAGAGGTGCTTATGTCCTCCCGATACTGTCCTGGTGTTATACCTGTCATCCTACGGAAATATCGAATAAAGTTTTGAGGATTGTTATAACATAAACGATCTGAAATATCTAAAACCTTCATGTCGGTGTTTGCAAGCCATTCTTTCGCGATTTGAAGTCGAAAATTCGAGAGATACTGACTGAAACTAGTCCCCATTTCTTGTTTCATCAGCCTTCTTATATACATCTGATGAACATCCAACCGCGCCGATACAGATTCTAATGTCAGATCCTGTTCATATTCTAAACGAATAATACGGATTACTTCGTCGATAATGCGAATACGTTGTGCATTTCGGTTTGAATGAATGGCTTTAATTATCGGATTGACTAATTCGAGATCTAGCCAGTTCACCATTTCTTCACGCGTTTTAGTTAGGATATGGTCAATCTCAATGATATCCTCTTTCACTATATTATAAGTGGAAATGTCGAGATCAGCAGGTATTTTAAGAATATCGATGACCAAACGCAGTAAAACAAATCGGTATTCCTGTAAAGTTACATTTTCATTAGGTAACTCCCATACAATTTTATGCAATGTCTCCTTTGCTTGCTTAGCATCTCCAACTTTTATGGATTCGCTCAATATTTGTAACTGAGGTATTGGATATCGAACGACATTTTGTTCAGCAGGTTGTAATTCCTGCAAATAGAGTACAGCCTTCCTCCCGAATTGTACCTGATATTTTAAAGCCTCCAAACCTTCTTTATACGCTTGGTGCGAAGCTTCGATAGATTCATAAGGACGACTAATCCCAACACTTAGGACTAATTTTAAATATTTAGATACAGTTGCTTGAATTTTCTCAGCTATGTCATATACCTCTTTTTTAATCTGTTCAGGAGAAGAACTTCTATGTTTGAAAATAGCTACGAAATAATGATCTACCAGCACCGATCCAAACCGGACATCACTTGTAAACAATTCTTCAGCAATATTTTGAACAGCATACATAAGTAAATCTCGATCCTTTTGAGAATAACGGGATTTATCCATATCTTCAATCTGCATAACACTTACGGAAAACCTTTCACAATCACCTGAAAGATTATACCGATTCATATATTCGTATGTATCAGAAGCACTCAGATGGTCCCCTTTCAACAAACGATGGATAAAATAGTTTTTCAGATGATTGAAATAATATTGTGTCTTCTCGTCCATGGCTTTATGGTCTTTAAGAATAAAACCAATTCTTTCTCTAATGATTTCAAATTCGTTTCTTTTTTTCTTAACCTTCGGGTCTAAAATCGTCAATTGTTTCATCATTAAGTTGATTGGAGCGTACATGCGTCTGGTTCCGAAGTAGGAAATTATGAAAGTAAACAACAGGATAATTGTTGCAAATATTAATGATAAAAAGCCCACACTACGTATTTCTCGTTTAAGTTCTCCTAAAGGAATAATGGATAAATACGTCCATCCGTTGTAAGTTGATCTTACATAATTAATCCCCCTCACAGTACCAAATAGGTTTTCCTCAAAATAACCTTCTTTCGTTAATTCTAATTCGTTTTTTTCTAATGCCTCTAAATTCGTATATAACCGAAATTGGTCCGTCGGTGAGTGGGCAATAATGCGATGATTTTCGTCTAAAACAAGAGTGATGCGATTGTCTCCTTCATTAATGAGGATCTTGTTTAATTCGTCAGCATAGAGTTCAGCAATAACTAGTCCCTGTGGGGACTTCGACCATATCGGAAGTTTTTGAACTAGCAACAAATGCTGTCTCGAATTATCCCCACCTACGTAAGGAGGTAAATATTCATCATTCATAATCCAAAATGAGGGACGGGAATCTTGAAGTAACTGAAGATACACTGCCTTCTTCCCCGTTTCAATTAAGTTATGAACTCCCGTATCCAAAATCCAATTATAATTAGTATTGATAAGAAAAATATTTTGAACCCCATATTGAAAAATTTGCTGCTCTGAGATGCCGCTGAATAATTCGTTTGCTAATAAAAATTGCTTTGAGGTTAATGCGGTTTGCATAGATTGGCTGACAACGGGGGAGCTAGAGAACTGAATGATTCCAGTTTCAATGTTTTGCAAGCGTTGTTCGATATGCATCTGTGATTGCCTTAGGAAGGATACATTGCTCTGCTCCACTTTTTCTCGAACTAAATTGGATGACTTTATGTAAGAGAAGAAAGTTTGGGCAACAATCGGAATCGAGCCGATTAGAAGACATAGCAGTAATAATTGAGTGAAATACATCGAAAAATATTTTTTCATTTCACTATCACCCTACCTATCATCATCCTTCTCAAAAGTGCCCAACAGCTTTACCATTTTGTTTTTAAATTGAATTTCGAATTGCTTTGCCCACCGCTTTGAGATTTTCTAGACGCATTTCGTCATATTCCCGTGATAGAAGTACTCCTTCTGCTCCCGCTTCTAATGCCTTACAAATATGTGTGTAAACCGCATCGGGTTTGCTCTCAAAATACGATTCTTTCCAAGGGACATCGAAACCAACGCCAGCGTATACTTTTGCATTACCCTTTACGGCATCAACACAGCGCTTTATTTCTCTATACGTATAATGTTCCGAGAGGCCTTGCTCAGTTAATTGTTCCCAACCCGGCTGAGTATCAGCCTTATAACCCAACACAGTATAAAACAGGTCAAGGATTTGATTTGGCGTTAGCTCTTGCATAATAGTTTCCGCCTTTCGTTCTAAATATTCCCTTAATCGAAGCCCTGCTATATCAAAATATACAGAAGGCTTAATAAAATCTACATATTTACTCATATCAGTATAATTTAGACGTATCTTATAAGATATATCCCACGTATTAATAGATTGATGAATGTGAACTCCGAATTCAGCTTCGTTATTTAGTAGCTTCACAGCACCTGAAAGCTTAGCAGTCAATTGTTCGCGAGATTCATGCATGAATTTATCCCACTGTAGAATCTCTGGATATTCCATAAAAATGCGCAAGGTAGTAAGGATGATGCCTTCTGAAGCATCAGCTCTTCCCATTTTCAAATCACGAATCCATTCAAAGAGGACTTGAAATCCTACTTTTGCTCTCTCTACATTAATTCCCTGTTGGTACCCTCTTGCCTGGCACGTTTGACAGAAGCAGCCTACCCGCTTCCCTCCAAGCAGTTGTGATATCGGCCCTGGTCGTTCTGAACCATATTTAAATCCATTCAATGGATACCGCTTAAACAGATCTTCTATGGTGGATAACCACCAGTTATGGTAATTCTCATTATTCCAACAAGGGTTTTCATAAATCATTCCGTTGAAATCAACGGATAATATTTTGATGTAATTGTCCAAGTATCTGGATGTTATACTGTTGAACGGTTCCAAAATACGTCCATATACTTTAATCCCTCTTTTATGAGCAGGAGGTATCACTTCAGCAAACACATCTTGGTCCGCATACATCTCTTTATCTGGCGATCGTTGATGTCGCAAAAAAGTGCCAGCGAAATATTTTTCATCAGGAGAATTCCATAACATTGTCAGGTTTCGGTCCAGATCGGACTTTGCTTTCAGACCGTGGTCGTTTGCCAAGGCATCCTGTTCTCGTCTGACAAAATTGAAATAATGATTCTGATAGACAAAAACAGCATTGACACCAGCTGTCTCTTGAAGGATATCTAGACAATGATCTGCTCCTTCATCAAAGACACTGTGTGACCCAAGTTGGATGCCAACAAATTTATCAGATCCCATCAGCACTCACCTCCTCAGAAATCCGTAACTCTTACCTTTTTTGGGGGATAGGCGATTCCCATTGCTCTGACATCCAAACTAAGCAAGCCTAGTCCGCGGCCATACCCTGGTCTATCTGTAAGCGTATTCACCATGAATGCTAGCTATTTCCCGTCAGGCCTTACATTGGAGTTGTTCGCACGTAACCTAATCCGTGCAACTTCAATTTCCAAAGATCAACTGGGGGTGAGAATTTTCAAAATCCCGGGAGCATTCCAAGCAAAATATGATCTTGATCCGGAAATATCCCTTTACACTCGTTATTGAATTAACGGATTGTCAAGCTAAGTGCGACAGCTCATCCGTGAATGCTTCGTAAGCAGATTTCCAGCTTGACATTTACGGAGGCGATGGTTGATGAGGCGAATAGCCTCTGCCAGTTCTTCATCCGATACCCTAGCAAATCGTATCCTTCAGGGAAGAAGTCGCGTAGCAGTCCATTGGCATTCTCATTGGAACCACGCTGTCAAGATGAATACGGCATCTGCAAAGTAAACCATAATATCGAGCTGTGCGATCCGACATTTTCACAGCGAAGTAGAGAGCAGAGTTTTTCGCTCAATGAAGGTAGCTGCGCAAAGCCTTGCTCTGCCCACAACTGGGCAAGACCGTATCGAGTTAACCCAACATGAGCTACTCCCATCTTAGCATAATCGAATGTGGGCAACTAGAGACGTTGCATCGGCTTGGTTGGTCGACGAGAGCCATGGTCAGCAACTTGGTCGTCATCACTCCTCCATCGATCGTTCGAGAACCCTCCTGTGAAAATGGTTGTTGTAATGACTTCATTTTACACGAATCCATTCATGTACTTCTTTGTTTTTAGCTGTCGCACTTACTATTACAATCCATCAATTAATGACCAATAAGGCGTTCCCCGTAAGCTACTCATGAAATTGTTCAATGATAATCCATCCTTTCTTAACCCTTAACTGAGCCAAGAAGAACACCTTTGGCAAAATGCTTTTGTAAAAACGGATAAACGATCAAAATCGGTATTGTAGCTACTACGATGACTCCCATCTTGATGATATTAGAGGGAGGAGTAACGAAATCACTATCTACTGCATTAAGATCCCCCAGTCCACCGGATGAAGTAATGACAACCTGTCTTAGCCATACTTGAACGGGCCAGAGCTGGTTATCGTTGATATACAATATCGCGTGAAAAAACGTATTCCAATGAGCGACCGCATAAAATAAAGCAAACGTCGCAAGGACAGGTTTGGATAAAGGCAGAATAATTCTGATTAAAACACCAAGATCACTGCATCCGTCTATCCGAGATGCCTCCTCCAGTTCCTCCGGTATTTGTTGAAAAAAGTTTTTGATAATAATTAAATTGAATGCACTGATTAAAACTGGAAGCATTAAGGACCACAGCGTATTCAGAATGCCTACACTTTTTACAATCAAGTACGTTGGTATCATGCCTCCATTAAATAACATGGAGAAAACGATAAAACCCATCAAATATTGACGGCCGATTAAGTCTTTTTTGGCCAGCGGATAAGCCATGGTGTAGGTAAATGCTAAATTCAATAGTGTACCTAATACCGTGACGTAAATGGATATTCCTATACTGTTCGTAAATGTACTTGTGGAGAATATATATCGGTATCCATCAAGTGAAAACTGGGTTGGAAACCAAACAATTGGTTTACTTAAATATTCTTGTGTAGCCGTAAAAGAAGAGCCGATAATATATAAAAATGGTAGAAATGTGATCATAGCAATTAATATGCTCACTACGATATTCACCAAGTCAAACAAACGACTACCCCACGATTCTTGCCGCTGCATGTTTATAACACCCCCTCTTCACCAAGCCTTTTCGCAAATGAGTTGGCAAATACAATTAGAATCAGACCAAAAGCGGATTTAAATAGTCCGACTGCTGTACTATAACTAAATTGTCCCTGCTGCAAACCAATAGCGTATACATAGGTGTCAAATACTTCTGCTACTTCCCTATTCGTGGCGTTCATCATTAGAAAGATTTGTTCAAAACCAGTATCTAAGAAAGTACCCAACCGCAAAATAAGCAGGATTACGATGGTACTGCGAATGGCCGGTAAGGTAACATGCAGCAGCTGCTGCCATCGATTGGCGCCATCTATTTTAGATGCTTCATACAGGGATGGATCTATACCAGAAAGAGCCGCCATAAAAATGATGGTTCCCCACCCTGTTTCCTTCCAGATAATCTCCATAATATATAAAGGTCGAAACCATTCCTTACTTAGCAAAAAGTTAATTTGTTCTCCACCAAATGTAGTAATTAGTTGATTAGCAATGCCTTTATCCATGTCTAAGAGTACATATGTCATTCCTACTACAACGACCCACGAAATAAAATGCGGTACGTAAATAGCGGTCTGAACAAAACGTCGTAACAATTCATTTTTCAGCTCATTTAATAACAAAGCTATAATAATAGGAAGCGGAAAAAATAATAGGATATTTAAAATAGAAAGAATAAAGGTGTTCCGAAACAGAGCCCAAAACGTCGGGTCCATAAATAAACGTTCAAAATGTTGAAATCCTACCCACGGGCTTCCGAGGAAACCTGTGTAGGGCAAGTAATTTTTAAAGGCAATCAATACCCCCCACATCGGCAAATATTTAAATATTATAAAATATATAAATCCAGGTAATAGTAACATGTACAGCCATTTGCGCTTATAAATCTGTTGTACTTTCCTTCCCCAAGTCCAATATTTTTTGCTCTGTGTGATTTGCTGCTTTATTTCCATCAACGCACCTCCTTGAAGCATATTCGAAGTTTCTTCTCTGAACCCTTAAGTCCAGAGAAGAAACCTCAGAAAAAATTCAGTTAATTCGATTACTTTGCGGCCTTCGCATACAAATCGTTCATTTCTTTTATGACTTGATTACCGCCTGCGTTTTCCCAATCCTCTAAAGCCTGGTCCCATCCCTTTTTATCGATTTGTCCCAGTATATACTTCGTCCGTGCATCCTTCCATATTATGTCCATCTGTCCACTTTTTTGTGAGTAAGTTGGAGAAATGAAGGTAATTACAGGGTTCGGGACCAGCTTTTCTGTCATGGTTTTAATGACCTGATTGTATTCTGTTTGTTCCTGGGTAAGATTTCCTTCTATTGCCTCATTAATATCTCTAATTCTAAGACCACGTTCCCAGCGATAAACCTCCTTCTGGTAAGCATCATTCTGTTCGGGTGTGCGAGTGGCTTTACCATCCTGCATGGTGTAATGAACATTTTCAATTCCCCAGACAAATAAATTTTGAATTTCGTCGCTACACAAATCATCCAAAAATTTCAGGACCCGTTTCAAATCTGCTTCCGTTTTAACTGCTGATTTCGAGATAAAGAAGCTGCCATTATTGCCGGTATTCAGTTTGGACCGAACACCCTTTTCTTCTTTCTCCAAACCAGCGAAAGTCCCCATAACAGCCTTGGGTTCAATTTTTTTCAAAGGATCGAAATAGGTGATCTGTTCTGGGTCGGAAAAAATCATCCCCGCTTTATTCTTATTAACAAGATCCCATATTCCTGCTAAGTCAATCAAAGCAAAATCCTGGTTCATCAACTTTTCTGCATATAATTTATGGTAAAAATCCAGGACTCTAAAATATTCTTTGGAGAACATGGTCGGTGTTACCTCGCCATCAACCACATCCCAACCGTTGCCGCCTCCAATGGTCGTCACGAGATAATCAAACCGATTAAGGTCTTTCATTTCTGCGAGACCTACGGTGTCATTCTGTCCGTTTTTATCAGGATTATTTAGTGTAAACGCTTTAATGACATTGTACAGCTCATCTAAGTTTTGCGGTCGCTGTAGGCCTAGATCATTCAACCAGTCTTGGCGAAATATAAACCCATCCTTCACAATCGGACGTGTCCTCGGAATCGAATATAACTTTCCATCCACTTTAATGTTATCGAGAACTAGTGGATTAATTTTGTTTAGATGAGGAAAGTCTTTTAGGTACGGACCGATTTCCCAAAATGCTCCTGCTTGTATAGCATTAACAACGGTAGGTGCTTTTTGATCTGTAATCAGTAACAATGAAGGTAAGTCACCTGATGCTAGAATGGAGTTAACCTTTTCTGAATAATTACTTCCGGGAGCCCAGTTGATTTGCAAAGTGGTGTTTGTAAATTTTTGAATTCGATTCAGAACTTCTCCATTAACTGGTGGCTCATTCCCATCGAACAAATTAAATATATTAAGTTTAAGCGGTTCTTCTTTTGATGCATTTGTTGAGTTTTTCGTTTCGTCTTTACCATTATTGGAATTATTTGAATCAGGAGCCGAGCTGCTTGTCGTGTTTGTCTCCGTACCACTACTACAAGCCACTAATATTGTGATAAACATCATGCAGGCAATCATCAAGCTAATGCCGCGCTTGAAAGTCATAGTCGGACCTCCTCATGTTTTATTGTTGACTCAGCGTAAAATAAGGTTGATTGGATAGATCCTCTTCAAATCCCGGGACAATGCAGGCCTCTCCCGCGCCATTTATCAATTCAAAAAAATAAATGAGCGAGTAATTTGAATCTGTGTAGTTACCTGGGATTTCCGCTTTATATTCGTTTTCCGCTCCCTGCATTTCCGCTACAACATACGTTTCAGATTGGTTAATATGACGGTAGTGCAAGGTTACACGTATCCCTTTACTATCGTCTGGAAACTTAATTTTAATCTCTACCTGTTCTCCCCTTTGGAAAGGTCCGGGCTGAGAATGATAGTAGTCTGGGCGAGTCAGCGTAGAGTCAATTTGTAAACCTTCCAGTACGTCTTTAATTTCATTATTTTCGTTAGTGCTTTGCTCTTTTATTTGGTTATATTTTGATTCCAAAGCAGTAATATCATCTTCAATATCTCTCAGCCGATCTTTCCAATGTCCTCGCATGTGAGATTTAAAGCCAAATGTAATGTCTTCTCGGTATACGTCTTTGGTTGCATTTATAATTTGGAGCCATGCATTTTTTGCTGCATTGTAAGAACTTATTGCTCGCTGAAGTAATTCTTGGTTGGCTGTACGCTCAAACAGTGCGTATGCTACTCCCGCACGGAATTTATTTGCAAAGAAACGGCCTATTCCGATTTGAGCAGCAACATCAATGTATAATCGACGGAAAGAAGGTAACTGGGGATCATGGATGACTGCCATTGCTTCTTTCAATTGAAGTTCCGCCTTATTTGCCAAATGCTCAAGACGGTTGGCAACATGAATTGGAGAATACTTACCTTTGGGTTTGCCCTGCAAAATGTCATCCGCAAATTCGTCTATACCATAAAAGAGGGCAGGATCTAATGGACTAACTGAGCCAAATGTTTTAGGCTTCGGGGTATCTCCATAAGGTGAAGGTTTTCCCCCTTTGATCAAGGTCATATTGGTATACATTTCTGTCCAATAGCCATTATGTGCTGCAGAAGGAAGATGGGAAGAAGTGATAAGTGGAAGAATTCGACTCGCGAAAGCAAGTGATTCTTCACAAGCTTTGGAAGCTTCACCAAATTCACTCTTAAGGTATCTGTGCCAAGTTTCAGGATCGGCCTCCGGATTGTACTGTAGTCTACCCCATAATCTATAATAATAAGAATACTTCTTCCAAGCATCGTTGTTCCCTAGTTGAAGAGCGGGATCAGCATATGGGTCTCGTGCGTCCGGGTATCCAGAACCTTTTCTTGCCTTAAAGCTAAGCGGTTCCATAATTTCTATTCCCTGACTACCGTCGAAATTTCCATAGCGTCCATAACCCGCAGCAATAGCAGGATCCCCCCACAACAATAGTCGCTGTGTTCCTGGGAAAATTCGATATATTAAACCATAAGGACGGTCATTTCGTAAAAAGTCAGCATATCCATAGCGGGTATATCGTCTTTCCCCAAAGGTTGTTGACCATTCTTTAGGAAGCCCTGTTGACTCCGGCACGACCCGTTCTAGTTCCCGAATTGCAGCCTGGTGGTATGGTAATCCCATATGTTCTGCATGGTATTTGGCGGAAACTATAATCGGCATTTTCGTATCCAGCGCCACTTGAAGCATCTCATTATATATTCCCTTTGCGTGGAGGTCGATCTCAAGTTGTCGTCCCGTTTGGAGAACTCCATCTAAAACAACCTTCCAAAACTCATGCGCGGGCTCTGGAATTCCACTTTCATAATGAACCCTTAATGTAATTCCATCAATATCTGGACATTCATTTAGTAAAGCGGCCAATGCATCACGGCAATAGGCTGGGTGATTCTCTGGAGTAATACCTTCAATAACATAGTTGAGATCGGGGCTATCACTAATGTTGTAATCATGAGTCCAAAGGGCTAACTGAAACTGAATTCCTCTGCGCTTAGCTTCTCGGCTAATAAACCGAAGCATTTCCAAATTATGTTCACGCTCTTTGGTCGGAAGCCTTCGAGCATAAACGTTATAATTAGGAATAGAGACAAAGAACGGATACGCAAAGCAAAAGTAATTATCCTGCATATTCGGATCATGACCGTTATCATGTCCCATACCTAAAGCTAAGTTAAATTTATTAAACCGGTGAGTGGCTAGTTCCGTCAAGTATTCATTCCAGAAGTTCTTATCATAAAACCAAGGTTTGTCTTCGACTTCATTGGAAAAAAGTCGCTTTACACTGCGAATGGGAGTGGTCGGCTGATCCACAAGACGAGTGATCTTATTTAATTCACCAACTGCATCAAAGCAATGATTTACTCGATCTGCAAGTTCAAGCAAAGCGTAGACAAAGCCCCGAGTATCCGTTCCGGACACAACTAAGCAGGGATGTCCGTTCCATAGTTCTCTGACAATGCCAAATGATTCAGCTCTGTCGGGAATGGTAACTCCAGCTTTTTGGACAATTTGTTGAGCTGGCTGTGTATTCATATCTGATACGATAACACACAGTACACCACGCGGAACATCTTCCACTTGATTAGCCTCATATAAGACGACGTCATGCTTTTTTAATGAATTCACGAAGTATCCCAAAGCCCAGTTTACTGCTCTTTTTGAAGCAACCGTATCAGTTGAACCCCAAACTACCGCAACATGTTGATCAAACGTTTCTTGAACCATTGTTCTCCTCCTTTAATTAGGAATCGTCTCTTTGGCTTTCATGCAAAGTGTACTTTTTTTCCTAAATTACCGTCTATAATCATTTTTGTTTTTTTATATTTCAGGCGTTAAGTACTTTGGTGGGCAAATAAGCATTTATTAACAAGATCATAATCATTAAAGAAAATATTGTGCGTTACATCAGCCCTGACCCGCCGCCATGTCCAATTACCCCTTCTTTTCCGGCAACGCTTTTAACGCTTCGTCATATTTGCGCCGGGCATGTGCCCAGAATCGACTAGTGTAACACCAGCCTCGTTAAGTGTTTCCAGTCACACTTACTCGGACTCAGTTCAGGGTAGTAACCGTAAATTAAGACAACTGTCATCTTTTCATAAACACCCTCCATTAACTGTATAACCGGCAAATGACTAAATTTTAATTTTTTAAAATTAATTGCTTATCTTACGAAGTTTAAGAATTTTTAAAGTTACAAAGGCGTCCCAGATGTCGCCTGCCGATGCTAGATATTGCCCTGAACGTCGGTCTGCTATGTTTTGTATATTGCGGATGTTATGCTCATTATTGATATTTTTATTCGCTTTTGTTTATGGAATCGTCCTTTGCAAAGAAGGCCCGTGCATCCTTACGTGTCTCCGCGGGCAAAACAGAATCCAACTCCTCCTCCAGCCAGGACAATTTCTTACTGCGTAAATAATTTTGCATAGTCTCTTCGGCTTGGAGCATAACTAAATTAATTGAGCAGGAGCTCGTGGAAACTGTACAGTCTGAACAGTCGCGATTGCGATATGGATAGCCCTTATCCTTAATGTTCTAGCACTGGAAAATCGGCATTGCTGTATATTGGAGTCGAATGGTATCGGCGACTAAATACATCGCCAATTAAAAACAAATTTAGGAGTGGGAAAATGGAAAGATTACTTGTTATCAATGCGCATGCCACTGTTGATTCCCCTGATTCAGTTAGTCTTGAAGTCGGCAAACATTTTATTGAGAACTACCGCAAGATGAATCCGAACGAATCGATCGAGCAAATTGATCTGTATGGCGAAGAAATTCCGGAAGTTAACAGCACCGTTCTGAGCGCTTGGGGGAAATTTGCATCTGGTGGAGAGTTGAAGGACGAAGAGAAACGCGTTAGCATCAAAATGAACGGAATTTTGCAGCAATTCAATAGCGCGAAAAAATACGTGATCATCATGCCGCTTCACAACTGGAATATCCCCTCCCGGCTTAAGGATTACATGGATAACATCATGATCGCCCGCGAAACGTTCAAATATACGGAAAATGGCGGAGTAGGTTTGCTAACTGACGGACGTAGTCTACTCGTGATTCAAGGAAGTGGCGGTATCTACACGAATAACGACTGGTATGCAGATAACGAATTCTCACACAAGTACCTCAAATCTATGTTTAACTTCCTCGGCGTTAAGGATTACCAAATTATCCGAGCTCAAGGTACAAACTTGCTTGACAAAGCAAACGTGCTGGATAAAGCAAAAAATGAGGCCCAAGAAAGCGGCAGCGCGTCTGGCAAAGAAAGTAACTGTCTAGCCGTATCTAATGCCATTTGTGACCATCTCTATAGTCGAGGATAAAATAAAGCGATCGTTTCCGAAAGGAAATGATCGCTTCTCTATTGATAATGTCTGCATCTGAATGAATAGTTACCAACGTGATTAAAAACGGTTACTCATGGTACGTAGAAGCTGTGATTTCTAAGCTCATAATATTAATCGTTTACTATTTGTTCGAGTCATCCTGGAAGAAGAAATACACGGATAGAGGCATTCGTAAGATAAACCTATCTTCCCACAAATTGCGCCATTTTGACCTGGCTTAAAAAGCAAGGCATCGATGACGCTCTGATCGTTGGAAGTTTATTCGAAGCTGGCAATTACGGATGCTCAAATCGAATATAACGAGTTAATTAATAAATTCGCAATTTAATCCATACGATTGCAAGTGGTGTCAGTTACGCTGGTATTACCCATTTACGGAGGATAGATAGGCGATGAATGTAAACGGTCATAACGTCAGCTGCACCTGGCCCGGGAAATGACGGCAGTTGAACGCGCCCAATGAGCGGCTTCCTTGACCTTTATTGTCATAGACGATCTGGGTGATGACGAAAATAAAAAAAGACCCGCATAGCTAGCGGGTTGGAATGGGACTATGGCTCGGTGACTTTGGAACCCTCGTCGATTCTAATGGCTGCCCGTCGTGATTGGACGACGCTTTCTTTCCACCATGTTCTCTTCTTAATAAATCTCCTATTTATTGCCGCCGATCTCTGATCTCTTACTTCACGGCGCCTTGGGTAATCCCGTTAATAATCCATTTCTGAACGAACAAATAGACGACAACCATCGGTGCCAGCGCAAGCAAGTAGGAAGCGAAGGCAAGGTTGAAATCAGTGCTGAACTGTCCTTGGAAAACATACTGAACGAGCGGAAGCGTATAGGATTCCGGCTTACCCAAAATGATAAGCGGCAGCATGAAATCATTCCATGTCGACAGACAGCTCAAAATGGCTATCGTTGCGTTAATCGGCGCAAGTAGAGGGAAAATCACGCGCCAGAATGTTCCATATGTGCTAGCGCCATCTACCGTAGCTGCTTCTTCCAGTTCAATCGGAATGGAGCGAATGTACCCGACATATACGAATACATTGAATGCGAGTCCATAAACAATGTAAAGGATGACCAATCCGGGGATGTTGTTCATATGCAATTTCGTCGTCAGCTGGACCACTGGCAGCATAATGATTTGGAACGGAATGAACATCGCGCTGATAAAATAAAAGTAAAGCCCCTTAAAAAATTTCTTGTCCATATTGCGGGCAACCGCGTAAGAAACGAGCGAGTTAGTGAGCAGTATGATACCCACGGAACATACGGTGATGATCGTGCTGTTCTTGAGAGCGCCGAAGAAATTCGTCGCTTTGATCGCATTTGCGAAATTCTCGAAGTGCAGCCCCGTAGGCAGCGCAAAGATCGAATTCGCCATTTCCTCGGGGTTCTTAAGGGCAATGGATATCGTCATATATAATGGAATTAATATCAACACAGAACCAATGGCGATTAATAACGTGACTCCCCAGTTCGTGGAATGTTCTTTGTTCATTACGATTCCATCTCCTGTTTCTGCAAAAATTTAAGCTGGGTAATGGAAATGGCGACGATCACGATAAAGTAAATGACGGCATTGGCGGATTGATAGGCGAATTCGCCGCCTTGAAAGCCTCCTTGGTAAATCAACAAAGCAATCGATTGAGTCGCCCGGCCGGGACCTCCGCCGGTAAGAGCCACGATCTGGTCGAACACCATTAGGCCATTTTTCATGGCTAACACCATATTGATCGTGAAAAAGCCAGCAAGCATAGGGAATGTAATTTTCCAAAACGTTGTCCACTTTCCGGCACCGTCTAAATCAGATGCTTCGTAGAGATCCTTCGGAATCGTTTGAAGTCCTGCCAAATACAAAATCGTGTTAAATGCGATACCCTGCCAGACAGATACGATGACGATTCCTACCCATGCCCATTTTTCGTTGCCCAGAATATTGGAGGACAGGACATCGCTGCCTAATTTCTCCCCAAGCAGAGGGAAGACATTAGAAAAAATGTAATTAAAGATATAACCAATGATTAGAACCCCAAGAATATTAGGCAAAAAATAAATGCCTCGAAATAAATTGCGGAATTTAATGCGCGAGTTGAGGCCGAGTGCAATCAATAGACTCAAGACGTTAATTAAGACGGTGATGACTAGAGCATACTTAAAAGTAAATAAGTAGGAGTTTAGAACATTGTCGTCCTTAAACAAAGCGGTGTAATTGTTAAATCCGATAAAACGGTATCCTTCGCTGAAACCATCCCAGTTCGTAAAGGAATAAAAAATGCCTTGCAAGGCCGGATATGTATGGAGTAGGAAAAACAGGAGAAGCGCCGGAACGGTCATACTATAGAACGCGGCTTGTCGTCTGGTCATGATGAACCTCCTTAGTTAAAAGAGGAGAGCGTCATACGACGCTCTTCCTCCATCTTAGCCGCAATCTTACTTACGACTTGCAACTTTATCCCATTCGGTATCAAGCTCTTTCACATAAGCATCCACGTCTTTCTTTGCGTAAAAGCTTTGAATGATCGTGTCGGCTTTAACAGCGGTCGGAATGTAATGATCCGAGAAATCAACGATATTGCCGCTTTCGAATGCAGTATTCAGACCTTGCACGCTTGCATCGGATTGACTCACGCCTTTTATAGCAGAGAATGCTTTTTGCTCATCGATGTACGATTGGATATTTTCAGGCTGCAGAAGGAACGTGATGAATTTTTTGGCTTCTTCTGGATTCGGGGTATCCTTGGAAATGGTCAACAGCGTATCCACACCTGAGAGTACTTTATTCTGAGCAGGATCATTCGTTGCCGGGAACGGGAAGACGCCCAGTTGAACTTGTGGGTTGGCTTTGAGAATTTCCGGAATCGCCCATACCCCTTGCAAATACATGGCGGATTCGCCTTTAGCGAATGCGACATTACCGTCATTGTAAGTCTTTCCTGCCATATCCTTCTGGCCGAAGTCAAGCAGCTTCAACTGCTTGTCGGCGACTTCACGAAACTCGGGACTGTCGAATTTAACGGAGCCTTCCGCACGTTTTGCATAAAAATCGATTCCAACAATGGAGGAAAGGGAGTTGAATGAGTTAAGTACCGTCCAGGAATCTTTGTTCGTCATGTAGATGGGAGTTTTACCGGCATCTTTAATTTTTTGAGCCATCGTGACTAATTCATCCCAGGTTGTAGGAATCGTTAGACCCAGGTCCGTGAAAATTTGTTTGTTATAAATGATCCCGCTTGCGTTGGCGGAAAACGGAATTCCATTCAGTTGGTCTGATCCCGTTAATTTCTTCAACATATCGACGTATGCGGGCTGAAGGTTAGTAGTTAATGGATCACCGGTAAAATCTGTGAATAATCCCGAATTGGCCAGCTGCGCGTAAGTAGCCGTCGCACCCATTCCAATGATGTCGGGTACGTCTTTTTTCGCCACTCGAGTTTTAAGGACGGTTTCCGCATCCGGCGGGTTCACTTGGGTTACGACAATGTTAGGATTGGCGTCGTTGAATTTTTTTATTAATTTGTCAAAGGTTGCTTTCGCTTCCGGCTTGTTTTGGAAGAATTCCAGTTTTACTGTTTTCCCGGTGTCAGCCCCGGCAGCGGAACTCCCAGCATTGGTGCTTCCCTCGTTATTGTCCTTCGTACTGCTTCCACATCCGGCAAGTGCCAACAAAAGGAGTGCGCTTACAAGAACTATCGATGTTATCTTTCGCATGTCCATTACCCTCCAAGTTTTATGTTAAATTGTTTACGTAAACGATTACCTATCGATAACCTCACCACCTTAAAAAACTCTGATTCAACGCTAAAAAACGGAATATCTTCCTTATTAATGATTCCCTAAAGGTGAGGTTTCAATTCCCTAACAGTTTTCCTTTCCACAATATGATGCATCACAATGCTGCTCGTTACGGGATTCGAGGTCTCGATCATTGAAATGAGCTTCTCTGAAGCCAACTTTCCCATATTATTCAATGGTTGATGAATGGTCGTCAGAGCAGGAAACACCATTTGGGCGATAACGAGGTCATCATAACCGATGATGGATAGGTCTTCAGGAATACGGATACCCCTCTCGAGCGCGACTCCCATGGCTCCAATCGCCATTTCATCGCTAGCCGCAAACAAGGCTGTAAACGGTGCTACCTCATCCAGCAGCTTTCTCATCGCTTTACGGCCGCCTTCCAAGAGGAAATCACCGTAGGCGATTCGAGATTCATGGAATGCAATGCCGTTATCCGACAGAGCCTGACAATATCCTTCTACCCGGGGAAGTCCCGCTATGGGATCCGATTGCGTGCCAGCAATCATGGTAATTTCGCGATGGCCTTTCTGAATCAAATATTCTGTCGCTTGATAAGAGGCTTGACGATCATCCACTTTAATATAAGGAATCAAGTGTTTGTGAGATTGGTTATTCACCAGAACGACAGGAACTCTCATGTCTTTGAGCACCTGATAATATTCATCCTTCAGTTCCTCACTCGCGAAGACAATTCCATCTACCTGCTTCTCCCGAAGCACCTGCAAATATTTCATCGTCCTCTTTCCATCCGTATTGCATACGATTACGCTGAAGCCTTTTTCATGGGCAACTTCCTCGACCCCATGCAGCAAACCGGCGGAAAAATGGCTAGAGACATTAGGAAATAAAACGCCAATCGTTTGGGTCCGCTTATTGATCAGTCCCCTTGCAATGGCATTGGGCTGATACCCTAGCTCCTCAATCGCTTCTAACACTTTTTGTTTTGTGTTATCCGAGTAACCTGAGAGATTATGAAGAACTCTTGAAACCGTAGCGACTGAAACATTAGCTGCTTTTGCTACATCTTTAATGGTTGGTATCATATCAAAACCTTCTTTACTTTGAACGTAAACGTTTACTTAAATAATAAGTATGTCCCTCACATCTGTCAACCCGTTAATTATTGATACCCTGTCCGTCTACGACGGAATCCTGAATATGGCTTATAGGAATGAGGTAGAAGAACGTGTTGTGATGTCCTCGTTGCGGGTCGGAGAACGTTGGAAACTCTCTATTTGAAACCACAACGAGGCTGCCTCGGAGAACGATCGGCAACCTTGTCGTTGTTTAGGTTATTTGCTATCGTGCTTCGTTAGCCAACAAATGGATGTGATTATTGACGACGTTATACTGCCGCTCTGGATTCTGATATTTTGCAGAAACTCGTCAATACCCCCTCCATATTTCGTCCCAATAGATCATTTCATGGAACATACCAAAAATTATTTTATGATATCTTGGCACGCAAAACAAGCCTATTTTTCAACGTGCCGAAAAGTATGCTTGTTGGCAAATTAAAATGAGACATGAAAAGAGCTGTGTGGGCTTCTGAACGGTTTTGGTAGGATCATGGATGGCTCGAACATACCTTAGAAGGCTGTCTAGGACGATGTTATGTTAGTAGTTGTCAGGGGTAGTTCGCACCTTTTTCGTGCTAATCGTTTTCAACTATGCCGTAGGCACTTCCATCGAACGACTAGGAAAGAACTTGAAGAGCGTCTTAAATTTGTATGTCAACGTGTGGGTCGTCCTGGCTATCTTCCTGCCGATCGGGTTGGCAACCGGAGCATTTACAATCGATGTTACCCGGTTGTTATTGAATATTTTAGGACTCGAAAACTCCTTTAATGATGTTTGGTGGTTCGTACAAGTCTATATCATTTTTGTTATGTTCTCACCTAACTTGGTTAGACAATATTATACCTTGGTATGATACTAAGACTAGAGGAGTGCAATTATTAAACCTCCGCCATCTTACAAGACAACATGAATCGGTAACGGGTCAGTTTGTTCAGATCAAACTTCAATTCCAAGCGGTATACGATCAGGTGTTCCCAGAGTTTAAGGGCGTATACGGGGCTTTGTACGCTGCGGTGTCTCTGCAAACCTTGTTGGAATTCCCGGCGTCTGAGGCTGTACTTTTAGTGCCGGAGAAGCTAAATTAACGGAGAGGATTGCGGCTTTATGTACTCGCCGCACGGAAGAATGGGCTAGAGAAAAGGCACAGCTCCTTATGGCAGCGGCAATTCGAAATCCATTTCGCAAAGCACCCTACCAAAGTCATTTGTGTGTATGCATATGTACAGCAGCATGCTGCTCCATTATAAAGAGCATCTATCGACCCTCGAAAAGCAAATAGATACTCTCGCTAATGAAGTAGAGGAATATGAGATTATTCAATCCATCCCCGGCATCGGAGAAAAAATCGCGGCAACGATTATCTCTGAAGTTGGTGAGATCGATCGGTTTAATCACCCAAAGAAGCTCGTTGCCTTCGTTGGCGTTGATCCTAGTGTTCATATCTCGGGTAAGTTTACTGCCACAATGAATCGGATCACAAAACGTGGCTCCAGCAGACTCAGGCATGCCTTGTACATGGCGGTACTGTGCGGGCTGAGGCGTACCGGGAGTAAGAAACTCAAAGCCTTTTACGACAAAAAAATGGCTGAGGGGAAACCCCACAAAGTAGCGATGATCGCCTGTGTGAACAAGTTGCTGCATTGGATCTTTGCCATGCTTAACGGAAAGAAGCTTTCCTCGAGTTAATTTAATTGGAAAACAAACGAAACCCGTGAAAAACCTTCCAACTCATCATTGGAGGGTTATTTGGCATGCATACTAATTAGTATAGCGTCATCTTCCCCAGCTTTTATTGAAAAATCTTGACAAGATATTAGCTGGTTTAGTTGAGAAAACGACAGCCTTTAGCTGACTGCCGTTTCTTCGAGTTTATTGAGCTCCCTCGGTACGATTAAGTTTTCTCACGAATGCTCGCTTATTCGCAGGATTTCACCCTTGTTAGACATGTATGAAGGACGTTCGGGTGACCACTTCATAGACCTGGACAACATGAAGGCGTGAGGAAATAGAGGGGGGAGATTGAAACCCCATATTCTTCCATATCCTGCACGTATTCTCCACGCCGCCCCTGGAGGTTCTCACTCCCATGTCTCAACGGGTCTATGCCCTCTCATTCCTTCGTTACACCTGTCCAAGGGGTGGAGGCCGGTCTTGCTATCGTTACGGGTCGGTGCCCTTTGGTTTAACGCATCCGGTACGCCGTGCTTTCTTTGAAATCCCGCGAATAAGCCAAAATTCGTGCAACATAACGGTAATAAGTATCGATTAAGCTGCTTGCTGGATCGGCATCGTTTTAGGAGCGTTGTAGGCCTCGCCGCTGCGAGCCATTCCAACTAATATTCTTGCTAATTTGCCGCATAACTTCATAATGGACCTCATCTTCTTCATCTTCTTTACCTATACATTGTAGGCATGCATCGCTTTAAACTCCGGATTGTTCGCGACTAAACTCATCGTCATCATAAAGATAAATCGTCGAAGGCGAGATCGTCCTCGTTTGCTAATCTTCATCTGTCCCGTCCATTTGCCTGAGCTGGCTTCTGCGAGATTGAGACCGGCATGCCGCAGTAAGGCATTCCCATGAACAAAGCCGCTTAAATCCCCTGCCTCACCCAGAATACCGGCTAGTGAAATGGCATTAATCCCTTTGACAGCAAGCATAAATTTCGCAAATGGAATCCGTTCTAAAACGGCAACAATCTCCGTCTCTACTGTTTCTAACTGCAGGCAAGCAAGATCGTACTCATCGAGAAGCTGCTTCAAGTGAAGCTTGTAGGCATGCAAGGCCTGCTTAGAACCCACAGAACGGCTAGCAAGAGCGATAAGGGCTCGGGCTTTTCGCTCACCAGCATGCCGTTTCATCAGT
>NZ_JBWDNQ010000034.1:0-21939 GCF_056269285.1 Paenibacillus sp. JT31N11 | reverse complement strand
ATCGGACATTTTACCGACGTGTGAAGGAATACGAATCTTTACAATTATAATGGCAATAGGTACATATCCATTTTTAAGCTAACTGACAAGCTGTACAAAATGATTGATTAAAACTCCCCATTTGATGCAAACCTAGATTTAATAGGTCTAATGGGAGGTTATTTTATGAATTTAACTGAATTATGGAGACTGTATGAATCAGATAAACGAATCCAGGGATTTAGTCCATACACAATAAAGCGTACGCTCTGCAGCTAAAGATGCTGGTCGTTGAACGAGGTGATCTTGAAATTAGTGAGATCACGTTACAATTGTTGAAGTAGTACTTGGCTAAACAGTCCGGTCGATTAAGCCAAACAGTTTAGGGCATCGCATCCGTTTTATACGTTCACTTTTCCGCTTTGCATATGAAGAAAGTTACCTCACGACGAACCCCTCACTTAAATTACGAGAGCCAAAGATGGATAAACGTATTCCAAAGTTTTTGATCGAAGAGGATGTGATTCATTTGAAGATCTCTTGTCTTTCCCTTCGAGAACGAGCTTTGCTTGAATTCCTATATAGTACCGGCTGCCGTGTTGGAGAGGTGCAGAAGATCAACATTGAAGATCTCAATTGGGAGAATTGCTCAGTGATTGTAAACGGCAAGGGTGCGAAACAAAGGGAAGTCTACTTTACCGCCGAATGCAAGATCTGGTTGAGAAAGTACATGGCAAGTCGTGAGGATTCCTGTAAAGCATTGTTTGTGACGGAGACACTTCCTACTCGACGTATGGCGATACCGACGATCAGGTGGGCATTAAAGCGGCTAGCAAACCGAGGAGAAGTTCAAACTAATGTGTACCCTCACCGTTTTCGTCATACCTATGCATGCCAGTTATTGGATAACGGAGCACCGCTGGATTTCATACAAGGCATGCTGGGCCATGAGAAATCATCGACTACTCAAATATATGCCCAGTTACGTGGAGAGCGAAGACGAGAACTATACCGTAGGTTCTTTTAGAGCCAGTGGTCCACTGGGAACCGGCATCACCGATAGCTGCTCACCTATTAGGCAGTTGAACGCAACAAAGCTTTCCGGTAATTCGTATCTATAGTGGATTAGATAACGTACTCTATAGATGAAGAAACAAATATAAATCAATGTATTCCCGTTTTTTTTATTTTGCGGCTGTATCTAGTGAGAAATTGAACGTATAAATTCATTTAAGGAGGTTGTGAATGGAGTTAAAAGGGAAAGTGATTAGGGCGTGTCTGAAAACTACCTATTGCTTCAAAGAAACAAACGCGGCATAATTTTACAGGGACAAAATCACGCGAGGGAGCCTGTAACAGCATGCTACGACGTCACGAAATCAAGGACCAAAACTGGGAACGGATCCAAGGATTACTACCACCCGAGAATACAGGCGAAGGCAGACCTTCGAAGCCCAATCGAGTCATGCTGAACGGCATGCTTTGGAAAATAAAAACAGGTGCGCCTTGGCGTGATTTGCCTGAACGTTTTGGTCCTTGGAAAACCGTATATTCTCGGTTTCGTTTGTGGAGCCAAGATGACCTTTTTCAAAAGGTATTTGAGTCCTTGGTCGGCGATGCAGACTTGCAGGATGTATCTATTGACAGCACCTCCTGTAAAGTTCATCAGCATGCAGCAGGGGCTAAAAAAAGGCTGAAAACGCTGAAACCAACCAAAAAATCGGACTTTCCCGCGGCGGTCGAAACACCAAGATCCACACCGTAGTGGATGCAATCGGTAACCCAATTCGCCTGTTTTTAACGCCTGGAAATATCCATGACTGCACGGTGGCGATTGAAGTCCTCTCTGGCGTAACCCTATCCGGGAGCGTTGTACTAGCCGATAAAGCCTACGGAACAAATGACATTCGAACTTATATCGAATCCCAAGATGCCACGTTCTGCATCCCACCCAAATCGAATGCGGCAAACCCTTGGGAATGCGACTTTTACCGCTATAAAGAACGGCATGCTGTGGAATGTTTTTTTAACAAACTCAAACAATTCCGCGGGATTGCAACACGGTATGATAAACTTTCTCGAAACTTTTTGAGCTTTGCCTTTTTGGCTTCTGCCATGATTTTGTTGCAGTAGGTCTACGATAATGAGTTTTCAGACACGCCCTAGATATTTATTAATAGGTTTTTTTGCAATAATCATTCTTAATGGGTGCAGTAACTCAGAAGAGTTTATAGAGGGATTAAAACCACAACGTAGTAATTATAAATTACATCTGTTTTATATTGGAAATACACCTCAAAATGAGATGCTTAAAGTACAAACTTTCATGCACTCAAATCGCGTAATTCTGGATAACGTAACGGAAATGGCTGCTCATTCTGAAAATAAGCGCTTGAATAAAAATCTAAAAAAGTTGGGCATAAAATCATATCCGATGTACGTCCTGGTGAATAAGAATGGGATCGTTTATAACTCCCCTTACTTAAGTGAGATGGAAACATTCATTAAAGGGGAACTAAAAATTTCCGATAGTTAAGCTAACTGTGCACAATAGATAACCAAATGGGCTGCCGCATGGTTGCCCCTCGTGTGCGCCCAGCGGCACGACAGCGCGAATCATCAGTCCGCTAACGGGTACGATAGCGCAATACTGAAGGGCTGCCGAGCGGCAGTCCTTCGTTACGCTAATGGGTAGAATAGTTCCAATATATGGTACAATAAATTGGGTTGTGTTATCAGCAATGCATTCGGAAAATTAACAATAGAGTATAGAAAAAAGGTGGGTATTGTATGGAACTAATCAAGGTTTCCTTTGAAAAGAAAATGATACTGCGGAACCTCATGGAATTATATCAGTACGATATGAGTCAATTTGAAGATGATAGTGAAAACGATGTGAATGAATATGGTCTTTTTGACTATAGGTATCTCGACCACTACTGGACAGAAGAGGGACGATTCCCATTCTTTATTATGCAGTCTGGCACGCTGGTGGGGTTTGTTTTAGTTAGGGAAATTACAGACTGTGAATCGCCAAAATTCTCAATTTCAGAGTTTTTCATATTAAGAAAGTACCGAGGGCAAGGAATCGGTAAGGAAGTAGCGCATACAGTATTCGAGATTTTTAAAGGCGGTTGGAGCGTTTCTTGGTTGGAAAAAAACTTGCCTGCGAAGACATTTTGGACGAAGGCTATCATAGAATACTCGAACGGTAATTATTCAGAAGCCGTGTACGCAGGAAACCCGTCGCTAGAATTTATCTCATGATATTGCTAAGCTAACGGGTACGATAGTTCAATAATGGGGGGTAGCCTTTTGAAGATTTTAGAGGTATCATCCGATGGAACAGGAGGTCACAAAGATGACAGGAAAGAATAAAACTATGTTTGAATATGAAGGGTCAATGCATGGGTATAACATTTACTTTGACAGAAACAATCAGAAGTATTTAGCAGTGGTTAGGGATGAGGAAGTTATTCCACTATACACACACTTTTCAAGCAGTAGTTATGGGGAACTGGTGGCTAAGCTAGAGATAGCTAAAGAAATGGATGATATATAGGGGAGGTTAGGCTGTCTGAGAGAGATAGAAGTCGCCGGTGATATAACGACGGAACAGGCGCATCCATCGAGGCTGCGTTTTTTTCGTGTTGTCAAGAAATTTAGTTTTTCGTTGCGCTAACGGGCAGGATAACGCAACGTATTCAATATATGGAGTGTCTAAAAAATAAACTTGATGGAGGAATAAATGAGGGGATAACGAGATACTGCAAGTCAATCTGCAGATTTGTCCCGATTTTTTTTTACTCCACGGAGGTGCCGATGATTACCTTTCTCTTTTGGACATTAATGATTTTGTCAATAGTAAGTTCATTTGCAGGGATTATTGTCAAAAAAAATCGATTTTTATATGTTTCTGCGGCATTCATTGTCCCATTGTCATTATATCTTGCTGCAACTCCTGGATTCAGGGGGTGGGGATTAATATTTCCTTTATTTTATATAGCATCAGCAATTTTAATTAAGAAAGAAAAGCGATTGTTAGCCTTGTTTTTCAATTTACCCAACTATCTAATTATCGGGTGGTTAGGGTATATAGTGTTAAATCAATAATTATTCAGTAACACATTTTAGAAACGGATTACGTTGGTGAGACCGATCAATGGTTCCGAATACGCTACTAACGGATTTTCTTATGTTGCACAGGGCATTCCGCTAACGGGTACCGATCGACAAGTTCTGCTATAAGCGCCTGAAAGTGTGAAAAGCAGGAGATTATAAGTAATTGATCTTAACTTTACAACCGAGAATGGGAATGACGGAACCATGTTTCCCGAAACCATTCCGCCAATACTCCTGCATGCGTCATGTCTGACAGGTCATGGGGTGTGAAGAACAGGTAGATTCGGCAGAACGAAGGCTAAAGCCACTCTAACAGAAAAGGTATGCTAACGGATATGCCGCGCGGCTGAAAAACTGGATATGGTGAGAATGTTCCCCAGAAGGAACTGACGAACAACCGAATGTACGGGTCTAAAGTTAGAACATATGGAAACATATGGACCATCAGACGATGGGGTGAGTGGCGTAAAGTAAAAATGTATCCTCTGAAATACGCTATGCCGAACTATGGCGGCATCCAGCTCACAGGCTCACAGGGAGCACCTAAGTCCAGTACGGATAGCTAGGGTGTAAGGTACTTGGAAAACAAGGAACGCTGCAATAAGGGCTGTCACCCGAAGCGGTTGCTATAAGGCAATAGCCGAAATGCATTCATTTGTGAGGGTAGGGGCACGACTGATGAATCTCCTGTAATGGGAGTGGAGGAACAGCCCCAAGTCTAACGGAAAAGAACGATTGTTTTCCAAACGTGAATTGCACCGATCGGGTAGGAACGTGGGAACAACACTTCTTAAAGCAGTGTTGCCACAGTGCGAGCTTAACGATATTGGGATCACATAACATCCCATATCCTTAAGTAACATGGAACTTATGATCTAGTACGTTCCGTTAGAGGGAGCGCGGAGTGCGGTGAAAGTCGCACGCTCCGTGTGGAGCAGGGGAAAAGCCGGAGACCACTTCAAACGCTTACCTATTGCTGACGATAGTTCAATCTCCAACTAAGACTAGGCTGCTGATCAATGTCGGCAGCCTAGCTCTGTCTTTGGCCATTAACGTAAACAACCCAACAAGATAAATGTAGGTTTTCCATACGTTTGAGACGCTGGTATTTCTCCAATCATAGCGAAATTCCCAGCACTTATTTGACACATTTATCCATCTACTTTGCCCCTGGTGACAGCGACGCTGGTACTACCCCTACTTAGGTAAAGCGCAAAAGCGGTTTGCTGTGTTCGATCAAAAGTTTGATATTGAACTACTGCTGCCCGTTTGGTAAGTATGTGTGCTTCGCGATTATGTGTAATCCCAAACATAATAAAAAACATGCCTAATGCAATGAATAAAGAGGTTATCCCGGAAGTTTCGGGAATAACCTCTTTCGTCATGATAAAATAAATGTGATTTTTTTCCTAAGCTATGCATGCACAATCGCTAGTCCAGACAGTTACACTGCAGGCTTATCTTTTTTTCAACTGATACCAGTTCAGGCTTTTGTTCTTCCTTCTTTTCCTATTGTTCTACTTCTTTCCACTCAAACCTCTGATAGAGTGTTCTAAAGAAGGTTAAATTTGGACAGCTCCTGGCTTTCCATTCTCGACCATAAACGATGCACGGGTTGTAATTGGTGAACCTGGCTTTGTGACATTAGGAACAACCATAAAGTCCGTACGCCACTGTTCTGGCGTAAGTTGACAACGTACATAACCATGCTGTTTATTCATCCATTTGACATGCGGATTTTCAGTCATTATATCTCTAACATCTTTATCAATATCTATGCCATCTCCTGCTGATGAAATGCTTGTACCGCCAAACTCCGTAGCTAAAGTGCGAGAATTCGGATTAAAAAAGTCTTCTTTCAGGTCATTGACCCAGTTTCTGTGAGAGTCACCTGTTATGACGACCACATTGTTTAGATTGTTTTCTTTTATGCTGTTAAATAAGCGATCTCGATTGGCTACAAATCCGTTCCAGTTATCGACTCCAAACGCATAACCTTCCCCTATTTTTGTGTCACGTTGAGCCATGATCACTTGCGTCCATCGCCTTGGACAGGTCCGGCCGGCGTCGGCGGCCGGACCTGTCCAAGGCGCGCAGCGGGGTTGGAGGCGGCGTGCGTGGTCGGCGAGTCGTGCTCCATCGCCCGGCCACGCAGGATCACGTCACACGAGGTTGAGGATCCGCTGCACGAACCAGATCAGCCCGACCACCGCGACGCCGGCGGCTACGACGATGCCCGCCCAGAGTCCGACCGCCGGCATGCGGCGGCGCAGCAGGAGGAGCAGCGGGAAGACGATCACGATGATCGAGAGCTGCACGACCTCGATGCCGACGTTGAACACCAGCAGCGATCCAAGCAGGCTCCACGAGAACGGCTCGTCGATGCCGAGCGCACCGGCGAACCCGAGACCGTGGATCAGGCCGAAGCCGAAGACGACGGCGAGCCGGGCCCACGCGCCCGCCGCGAGCCGCCGGCCCGCAGGTTCGGGCACGGCGTCCGTCGTACGCCGCCCCGGCTCCGCCCCTCCGCGCCAGGCGCTCCACACGTGCCAGCCGGCGACGGCCGCAATCGACAGCGCGATGACCGGCTCGACGATCGCGGCGGGCACCGGCATGACCCTGAGGCTGGCGAGGACGAAGGTCACCGAGTGCGCCGCGGTGAACGCGGTCGCGGCCAGCAGGATGTCGCGCGGACGCAGCGAGCCCACGATGAGCGCGAGCAGGAACAGGATGTGGTCGGGGCCGAAGAGCAGGTGCTCGCCGCCCAGGATGAAGAACTCCCACATGCGCGCGCCCCAGTCCTGGCTCGTGGTCATGGTGGGGTTGGAATCGGTGTCGAGATTGGCGACGCCGTTGCCCGAGGCGAGGTCGTAGGTCACGATCGTCGTCGTCATGCCGCCGGGGGCGGTGCCCGGGAACAGCTCGGTCGTGATGCGGTAGGGCGTCGGCTCGCCGCCCGTGAGCGCGCGGCAGTCGGAGTCGACCGTGATGCGCGCATGCGGCACGTTCTCGATGAGCGTGATCTCGTACGGCGCGGCGAGCTCGTTGACGCACATGCCCGCAGGCTCGCCGTGGCCGTCATCGGGCGCGATCTGCCAGCGCGGCAGCACGTAGCCGCTCACGGTGTCGGTGTACTGCTCGAGAATGCGCGTCGTGAGCTTGGTGGGGTCCTGGCCCGAGACCTGCGCGTCGGCGTAGGCGTCGCTCTCGAAGTCGGCGTCGTCCATCGCACGGGCGCCGTCGGTTGCGAGCAGCGCGTACTCGAGGTCGAGCACGGTGCGCACGACGCCCGGCTCCGGCTCGGTCACGTCGGCGTAGGCGGTGGCGCCGTAGCTGTGCGCGAAGGCGGCCGCGCCGGGGAGGAGCAGGGCGGCCGCGGTGAAGCCGGTGGCGAGCAACGCCGCGGCCGCGACGCTCGCGACCGCGCGGAACAGCCAGGGACGAGATGTGGACATTGTCAGTCCAGAGCGGTCCATTATTTCTTTCAATCGATCGTTGTTTCCCATTGGCTATTCTCCTGCTCCATTATTTTCTAGTAATACTAGACGAAGATATTATAGATTCGGTATGTTAACCCAAGGTAAAGTTAAAATAAAGGTTATATGAAAGTATGGCGGGTATATTTTAAAGGCGCATTTCTAAAATATTGTTGCTTATTAATGTTTCAATGCAAAACAAACCCCACTATTCGTTGGTGGGGTTCTGCTTTGCTTATTGAATCTATCGTCATCCACTCAATGGTAATTCACTCAATACTGACTTTATCATCAAAGAAAGTCACAAAAATTTGTCTTTCTTGTCCGTACGTTTCAGCATATTTAGCCTCAACAAGTATTCGGTATTTCCCATTTCCTTTCATAGACACTTCCTCAGTCACCTGTTTAACGAACCCGACATCCATTCTCTCATCCATTAGCGTCTTAGACATTAGTTCAACTAATTGGTCTTCGTCTATTAAATATAGTCTGTAGCTTAATGTCACATTCCCTTCAAGTTCCACGTTTGTTTTAACGGAAATTTCCACCTGACCGCTCGCTCTGTCCCCTGTTGAAGTAAACCCAGCTGTATCCACTGTTAATTTCGAGCAGACGATCAGTGTAGGTGCCCACACTCAACCTCTCCCCCACCACGCTAAAATGGAGAATAGCTCTAAGAACACTTGAACACTTGAATAGTTGAATTGCCGGACTACAGGCAAGTGCCTCCCGGGGGGCTACCCCGGGAGGCACGTTGGCTTCGCTTGGTGGATCAGGAGCCAGCGACGACCTTGAAGGTCTCGGTCGTCTCGGAGACCTGTCCGTACGGATCGGTGCTGCGCACCGTGATGGTGTGCTCACCCGGTTCCAGGTCGATCGGCAACTCGTGCGACCACAGGTGCGACGAGGGCTCAGGGGCCGCAGGGCGCTCGCTGCCCACGAGCGTGCTGCGCAGGACGGAGATGTACGGGTCATTCGTTGGCTCGAGGTGCGTCATCGGCAAGAACTGCTGCTTGTCGATCTTCACCTCGACCCGGTGCCGCTCACCACCGTCGAACACGTTCGCCGTGACAGTCGGCCTCTGCGCGACCCCAGCTCCCCAGTCGGACACGTCGAACGAGACAGCGCCTTCGGCGAATCCGTGCGAGCCGCTTGGCCCGGTCGGGATCCGCACCACGTCGGCGGCGCCTCCGTCGAAGGTGAGCCGGACCTGATAGTCGGCCGGCAGGCTGGCCGGCTTGAAGCGCGGCGTGTAGTTGGGCCCGGTGAAGGAGAACTCGTAGTAGCCGTTGGGGTTACCGTCGGCCATCTCCACGGCATGGATGCCACGCTCGTCGGTCGGGCCGCTGTTCCAGCCGCCACCGCGCACCTCGGCGAGGACCTGGTGATGGAACTCTGTCCTGCCGTTCCAGCCGTCCTGCTTGTCGAGGTACATCTGCCAGCTGTTGCTTGTGTCGTGCCCAGAGACGGAGTAGACGTGCTCACGCCCGTCGAGGATCCGGAACAGCTCACGGATGTTCACCGTGTTGATGCCGTCGTCGGTGGCGTTCGCGTCGTCAGCGAGCGGGATGTGGGTCCCGATCATGATGAGCTTGTTCTGCGGGACGTTGCGCAGGTCGTTCTCAAGCCATTCCAGCTGCTCGGCGTTGAGGTATCCGCGGTAGCCATGGTTGGGACCCTGGTGCTCGACGTTGTCCATTAGCACGAAGTGGACCTGTCCGTACTCGAACGAGTAGTCGGTCGGCCCGAAGGTCTGCTTGTAGGTGTCGGTGGCGTTCGCGTCGGTCGGCGAGTCGTAGTCCATGTCGTGGTTGCCCGGGGTGTTCCACCAGGGAATCCCGATCTTCGAGACGGCTTGGTTGTGCGGGGCGAACAGGTCCAGCGGGTCGTTCACGACGTCCCCGACGGTCAGCCCGAACTTCGCGTCCGTGCTACCCACGAGCTCGGCGATTACGTCGACGGACATGTCCGCGATCTGATCGACGTTGGACGTTTGCGGGTCGGCGAAACCGATCGCCTTGAACGACGCGTCATTTGACTGGTCCTTGTAAAGCGCGAAGTCCACCGAGTCCGGCAGCGGCCCGGTCGGCGCGACGCCGCCGTAGCGCAGCGTGTACGGGCTGCCGTTCGGGAAGTGCCTGTAGTAGAACTGCGGCAACTGAACGTCATTGACCGGAACCATCCAGCCAGCCGGCTTCGTGATGAAGATGATGGTCTGGTCGTCCACAGACAGCTCGTAGCGACCGTCGTTGTCGGTACGGACAACGTCCCGGCCGTTCGACACGGAGACGTCGCGCACCCCGGCTTCGCCGCTGTCCTGCGTGCCGTTGCGATTCTTGTCCTCGAATACCACACCGGTGGCGATCTCGGTCTCGTTCTCAGGCGCCGCATTGGCCAGGACGGAACTCGTCGCCACAACATTGATAGCAGGAACGGCCACAATTGCGGCGGACAGCAGAAGGGTTGTACGAATCCAACGCTTGTTCGTCCATTTTTTAATCTTCATTCTCTTAATCTCCTTTAACTATGTTTTGAATGGCAGGTTTTATTATAAACTACAGCATGTAAAATTAAAATAAAGACAATATGAAGATACTATTAACTTAACTTATATATTTCCGGGGCTTCGTCAGCTCAGAAACCTGGGTTGGTTTTGGAATCTGGGTTCATAACCTCAGAAATGCAGCTCAAATGGCCAAATGATAAAAGGAGCACTTGACATTCACAATTACGAAATCCCCGTTCCAGCGGGACAGGATCTGTATGCCAAAGGAAGGCCATAAGGATTGACTATTCTGTAATTTATGTTTTATTTGTGGTACGAACTTTGTTTTTGGATAACAGAATATTGAAAGGCAATGGCTATTTTTATCTTAAAGAGTACGACTACAATCTAATCCCATTCAAAACATTTGTGCCGTTCTGGTATAATAATAATGACAGCTGCTGATGGCAACAGGTAATTTCCCAACGGTGCTGATTACCAGGTGGAAAGTTGTGAGGCTATGGGCGTAATAAACCAATACCATTTAAATGAAGAGGGACTGTACCGCTTTTTTGGTTCGCTGCAGGTCCGAATCATGGAAACGTTGTGGGCATCGGAACAGCTGAGCACTAAAGAGGTTCATTACCGGCTGATTGAAGAAAGTCCCATCGCGCTTAACACGGTGATGACCGTGATGAACCGTTTGGAGGAAAGAGGCATTTTGCAGAAGACGACTACCGGACGGGGAAAAAACAGGTTGACGCTGTATTCTCCAGTTCAAACGAAGGAACAATTTTTGGCCGAGCAAGCGAAAAACGTAACCCACGGATTAATCCGGGAGTTCGGCGATCTCGTGGTCTCTCATATGGTGGACGCGATCGAAGAAGCGGATCCGGCGCTCATTCGGAAATTGGAACAAAGATTAATGAGTATGAAGAAGAGGACCTCATCATGACCGGGAGGGGGAACCCCGGCCCCAAGGGTGTCCTCGGCGCCGTCTTCCTGATCGGATCCTGCGTATTTGTTCAAATGATCCTGTTTCTGATTCATCAATTTCATTTGGGCAGCGTGAAGTTGGATTCGAACGTTATCCGCTCCGTATGGAATTTTCTGAAAGACCTGGTGACAAAACATACCCTGTTGGAAGCTCCTTTTCTGGCGGCGACAGGCTATTCGTTCTGGAGAATGATCAGGCGCGGTGCCAACCAGGCTTTTGCCGGTCGGAAGTGGAACCTTTATTTTGCGGAAAATAAGGACGCCGCTGGAACGGAAATCTTGAGCGGCGCATACCGGCAATGGAACATCCCAATCACTATTGTTCATGATCCGTCCGTCATTGCGCTGACGACGGGGTTTTTCCGACCGCAAATCGTGCTGTCGACCGGACTGGTGAAGCTGCTATCGGCGGATGAACTGGAAGCCGTATTGCTGCATGAACGTTACCACTGCCGGCAGCGACACGTATTCAAAAAATTTGCCGTACAGCTCCTGATGGACGGAATGGACTATATCCCGGTCATCCGCAGTCTTGGAAAGCATTATTTTATCGGGATCGAACTGTCTGCCGACCGGTATGTCATGGATCAAATGAACTCTTCCTATGAAATCGGCTCCGTATTATTGAAGCTTGTTCGGCTTAACGGGCATCAGGCAGGGGAAATGGTTCATTTGGCCGATACGGGAGTGAATTATCGGATTGAGCAGATCGTAAATCCGGATCAGCCTGTCCGCGTAACGCTTGCGAATGCAAGAACGATCTTCCTGTCGGCGATGGTATTGACTCTGATGCTGACGGCCCTGCTGAAACCTCACTGACCGGCGATATTCAAATTATTTTACTTAAAAAGGATTCCTTGATTCTTAAGCTCAAACGATTGGGCCGTTCACGGCTTCAGCTATGCAAACCATCTGAAGGATCTTGGCGCAACCGCGCAAAAGAATATTTACAATAACTCTTCCGTCGATAAGGCCATGAAAGTTGCTTGCCGCGGAGGCAAACACGGGTGAACAAACGCAAGAAGAGTCGGATGTTTCAGCTTTTTTTTGACTCGTCGCCGCTTTTTCATTCAAAGCTCGTTTCTGGTATAGAGACGGCATAAAGATATTTATCGCTCCCTGCAAGCTGTAGGTCTGTAAGTTATATTCGCAGCGCTTCCAGCGGGGGGCAAAAAACAATTCGCTTGCCGACGGATGCGCACTATAGAAAGACTTAAGGAAATTACAACATTTATTTAAACTATTGAAAAGCAATAGCTTAAAGGATCAGATCGCAGCTGCGGCCTGATCTTTTTTGGTGAACAAACGGGTTCCTTCGGTTTCACCACCGAAAAAGCATCATCGAGCTGTACTTGGCATCACGTTGCCCCATCGCATAGCGTATTTTATGAAGCATCAGCCAGTATGTTTTATAGATGCGCCAATGGTTTCCGATAGTTACATAGCCAATATGCCCATTTGTCATGTATCAATAGATAATTGATAAGAACCATTTTTGGAGTGTGGTTCTGCCCGACGATGTCCCATGAGGTACTCCACGGTCTAAAAAAGCTTGTGTATGGCTCTCTCCCTTGGACACATCCAAACCAATGACTGGATTCATGACATCACTCCTGTATTATTTTCACCGGCAACCCCTAACCTTCTTGTCTTCCACACTATCGCATGTGATACGGGATCAACATCCCAACCAGCCAAACCATGGTTGAACAAGTAGGGGGGATAAACAGAATAGCTCTCGGGATCCAAGTCCCACGGGCAGAAACGTTCGATCCCCGGCTACCGCTATCTTACGACCATACAAAAAAGAGGTCGACCAGAAAGATCTGGTGACCTCATAATACGAACGGGCAGAATAATGCGGCATGCCGGGGCAACTCCTGGTTCAATTTACACAAAACGATCGGTCCCCGGTCTAAGGACACTCAGCTTCTTATCATTCTATAGAACAGTTGGGAAAACCATTTGCGTATTCGCGAACGCACCACATAGTCGACACCATATTTTCCCGCGTTAGCGCCTGCTGCGAGTATGATGGAGCCTAGGATCACCATCAACGGATTGTTGCTGACAGAACCGGCAAACATATACGTGAAGTTCATCAATAAACCGGAAAAGGCCGCCGTTCCAGTCAAAAAGCCGAGGATCAGACCCAACCCGACTAAAAATTCTCCCCAAGGGACGATCAAGTTGAATATGTCGATATTGGTTAATACAACTTGTTTTAAGAATGTCACGTAGTCTGGATAGATCACTTGATGTGTTGCGGAATCCAAAACAGGCTTTGCGATCGCTCCTCTAATAAAACCGCTTGCGTCAAATGGTTTCGCGGCGGTGAGCTTGCCCCATCCTGACGTCATCCATCTCCATCCGATATACAATCGAACCAGCGTCAGCAGCATGGCTGCGTACTTGTTCTCCCTTAACCAGCTCATCAAAATGGATGCACCTCTATTCTAGTTGTGTATTTTTTCTCTCTATTAGATAACGAGAGAAAATCAAAACGGAGGTAATATCACGCGTCGTCTCGTTCAAATGGCTGAGCAACAACTCGCTGGCAGAATTAAATTCAACCCGCTGGCCTCGGCTGGCGGTTTTATTATTTACTAAGAGTATCCAGATTAAACAATCCCAAAAATATGACAGTAAGGATTTATTATGGATATAGGAACGAATGTTTGAGTATAATGAGAACACCAAATTGACAAAGGGTGAGCTCAATTATGTTGTTTAAAAGTGCAAATGTCATATTTCTTTATTATGGAGGCATTATTTCCGCCTTGTTCGACTTGACGTCGAATTTCAAGATGAGTGCGATGGCGATCGCTTCATGCATCGGGGCGGTGAGTCTGGCTGCGTTGTTCGCCACGTATCCGATGCTGCGCCATGCGCCATTGCATCCGATGCCGAGAAAAGGATAACGAATAAATGGTTGGACCGCTATTAACAACATATAGCGTCCGGATCGGGTGTACGAGCGGCATTCGACCGGACTGAAGTTGAAGCGGATTCGAGAAGAAATGGGCAGAAACATGGAAGTGGCATCAGCCGGATTTCGGCATCATCCATTACGCTAACGGGTACGATAGCATAATAAAGACAATTGACGAGGGAGCTACCGGGAAAGCTCCTTTTGCATTTTCTTTAATACAGCTACCACGAACAAATTTACTTTTCTAGCCATGCAAAAAGGGGTCGTGTGAAATCTTCACGGACCCTTTTTTTTGTTAAGGATAAGGTGACTGCACCCTTCCCTATATTTAATTCTTGAGATACCTGATCCGTGTTCCGAAGGGCAAAGTTTAGGCATTTTGTACAGATGTACTGCTGGGTATTAAGCTCCGGATAGCACAATAGATTTTTCGTTATTTGCAACATACTTCAATCTCCAACGTCCGAACAGTTGTAAAGGGGGGTCATAATGAAAAAAATTATGATAACACTGGTAGCAATGTGCTCCATTGTTATAGGGTGCATGAAGAACGAGAAGGCAATTACGTTAGTACAGATCAAAGACTTATTTGAAAAACATGGGATTCCTTTAGAAGAGCCATTAGAATTAAATACGGATAGTGTATTTCTAATGACTTTAAATGGTATCGAACCTGAATCTTTTCGCATTAACGATGAACAGTTAATCAGTATTTATGTCTATTCGTCCAGTGCTGGGGTAAAGAAAGGAATAAACAATTTCGAGGATAATACGGCAACGGCGGATGTGGTAGCACATGGAAATACCAAGTGGCGAATGTCTTGATTTTTTACAACTATGGTACCCCTAAAGATGAACGAGTTGAAATGGTTGTAAAGGATTTGAAGTCTCTTGTACAATGACATGCTTAAGCTAACTGGGTACGATATCATAATTCAGACCAGAATGAGGCAGCCGGCCAGAACGATCGGCTGCCTTTTCTCAACTAACGGGTACGTTAGTTCAACGACACCAGGCTGCCAGCATTAACGGCAGCCTATTAAGCTAATTGGCAGTTTAATGCAACAGAAACCCTATTCTATACGTCTACACTATATTGGTACATATGGGTACGATAGCTTGGATGAAAGGGGTACATAGAGTTGAAAAAAGAAATTGGTTTATTGATGTTGTTGAGTACTGTTTTGCTATCGGGATGTGGTTCAGATAAGTCAGGGATTGTAACGCAAGGGTCAGACGAATCTCCAATTAGTAAACAGGTAACAATGCATCCGGAACAAGAGTCTGATGCAAAACTGATTCAGTCTTCGGAAAATGAAGAAGTAAAACTTTATGCTATTAAAGAAACTAAAAATGCAATCGAAGGGGTAACCTTAGATTTTAATGGCAGCCAAAAGAAATTTGAGTGGGAAATTCTTGATACAGGAACTAAACCGCAGGTATTCTATACCGATCTTACGGGTGACGGTATGGAAGAAGGCGTAATCATAATCAATACAGGACGAGGGACTGGCTTAGATACTTTTGACATTCATGTAATTAATGCCAAAGATTTATCAGAAATCAAAGTACAAAATGTTGAGGAAATTGTTGCCGATCAGATTGAGACGCATGTTGTTAAAAATGATAATGATACTTTAAACATTACAGTTAAAATGCAAGGAAAAGAATATGAATTCAGTGATGATGATCCAGCGCCGAATTACAATCAAGATGAGCTTGCTTTCGGTGGTACAGTTATTTATCACTTGGAGAATCAAAAAATAATATCCAATATCGGGGGAAGTGTTGGAGCGTCCCCTTTTTACGTATGTAACTTCAATATCATATATAAATTCGATAGTGCCAAGAATGAATTTATTGCTGATCAAATTGAATTCGTACCTAATCACAAATAAGAAAAGGTTAAATATTGATTTCATCTGCGAACTGAAGAAGTCGAGATCAACTGCTTTCAAAGCATTAAACAGTTTGAGCCATTTCTTAAGCATAAGATGATTTATTGAGCTAACTGGGTACGATATCGCAATGGCGGTTGCTTCGGCAGCCGCTTGTTTGGTTCCAATAATGGACCGAAGGAGGTACAAAATGAGTAAGGAGGAATTTCTGGCTGAACTACAAGAAATTATTGAGGATAACATGTACATTGGAAATGGCATTGAAGACTTGGGAAACGAAACTTCGCAAAATGTTGATGCTCATTTGAAATTGCCGTTTAGTTGTGAGATCCAAACGTTAGAAGAAATTGATTCAATAATAAATGAATTCCTAACTTATCCGTATCACGATGGCATTCCTTTTGAGGCGGCAACGTATGAGAAGGATGAAAATGTAGTAACGGAAGATGCAACTCCTCTTGATGTCTTTCTATACCGTATTGAAAAACTTTAGAAGAGCCAAATGCTACGTACTAAGGATGATTCAACTAACGGGTACGATAGTTCAACGCATCTTGGAGCAGATTGCCGACGGCAGCTGCTCCATTTTTTCATTACGCTAACGTGCAGAATAGTTTAAGGTCATTCGCGGTGAACCGTACCATAAGTAACAGCAAGTTTTTGAGCGAAAGGGTCACGGCTGACTTTAGAACTTAATAATCACGTTACCTTTTTTACGTTCGGTCTCTACATATTTGTGTGCATCCGGCAGGAGCTCCAGAGGATATCGACGATCGATCACGGCGTTCAGCGTTCCATTTCTTGCGAGTTCCATGAGAAATGCCAAATTCGCTTTGTTCTGCATCAGGCCGGCTGTTGCAAAAACAGCCCGTTTGCCTTTAAAAAGGGAAGTCCACATCATCTGTAAAACGATAGACAGCTTAGGTACGGTAGTCAGATAAATTCCCTTGGTGGTAAGTACACGCTTGCATGCCAAGAAGGAGCGTTTGCCTACAGCATCAAAAACGACATCATAGGCTTTTTCCACCTTCGTGAAATCTTCCTGGGTATAATCAATAAAGAAATCTGCCCCCGCTTTTCTTACCAGACCTTCGTTGCCGGCAGAGCAAACACCGGTTACTTCAGCGCCATAGTATTTGGCTAATTGCACAGCGTAGATGCCGACAGCCCCCGAGGCACCATTAATCAGAACTTTCTGTCCCTTCCGCAACTTTGCCATATCTCTTAGAAACGTCAATGCGGTAGCACCCCCGTCACAGACGCCGACGGCTTCTTCAAAGGTGATGTTGTCCGGTATAACCGCAAGGGGGCTCTCTTCGGAAAGACACTTATATTCAGCATAAGCACCGAAGTTTTTGATGCTCATCCCCAAAACACGATCCCCCTCTTTAAAATGCTTTACTTCTTTGCCAACCGCTTCGACCTCTCCGGCTAATTCAGTTCCACCAATTGCAAATTTCGGTCTAGAGAGTCCGTATATCAATTTAATCATTCGCGGATCGCCCTTGCGAAAAGCGCAGTCCGAAGGCCCTACTTTGGCAGCTTGGATACGTATGAGAATTTCCTTTTTTCCAGGCGACGGTTTCGCGATTTCTTGCGGGACAATCACTTGCGGTAGACCATACGAGATTTGGACCATTGCTCTCATGGGTTTCCCCTCCTATTCTTTAGTGCGTTCTTTGTAGAACGTATCATCGCCAATGCAACGGTCCTTTACAAAAGGCTCCTTAATGTTTGAAAATGGATAGGAGGAAGACCGGAAGAGAAGGAGATGAAGGAAAGCGGTAATGAAAAACATTTTATACAAGTATATGTCGAGATGGACTTCCCTTAACGAGGAAGATCAGCAAGCCATTGTGGACCAGATCCGTACGGAAGAATTTAAAAAGGGGACCGTTCTTTTCAAACAAGGAGATGTCCCTACAAAATGTTATTTCATCCTGAAAGGTTGCGTAAGGCAGTATTCGATCGATGAAGAGGGAAGAGAGGTCACATCCAATTTCTACACCGAAGAGCAAGCCATCGCCATTTTCAATCACCACAAACCAGACAAGTCATCCGATTACACCTTCACGTGCGTTGAAGAATCGGTAATGGTCGTTGGCGACCTCGATACGGAAAAGGACATGTACAACAAACACCCTCAATTGGAGTCGATGACCCGTAGGATGATCGAGGAGAACTTTAGTCAGGTCCAAAAGGAATTCGCTGCTTTTATCATTTCTTCGCCGGAAGAACGCTTGAAGACGCTGCTAATGAAACGCCCATCTCTCATTGACCGGGTACCCCAACATCAATTGGCCAGTTATCTCGGCATTACTCCGGAGTCACTAAGCAGAATTAAGAAGAGAATCCACCAAGACCTTCGCTGATCCGATAACCCTATCCTTGGAATACCATGAAAAACCCCCTAAGTTAAAGTAATGATTACATTGTAACTAGGGGGATGTTTACGTGCATTGACTTAAGTCAAGAGATAAGTTTGGAAATTGGGAACTTGCGTATGCAGGGAGAAAAACGAAACTTGCCGTTATAGATAGCGCGGAGAAGCGTATCACAAGTAACGCCTAGATCATTACGCTAACGGGTACGATAGTGCAAAGACAGGAACAGTTCGCTGCGGCTGGCAACTGTTCCTTTTTCATTGAAGTAACGGGCAGTTGTGCGCAACAAATTCGAAACAACAAGCGTATAAGGTGTAATTGGAAATTGATGGGATAGAGGGGGGTGCTTATGTCCACTAGAGTACTGAGAATAACCCTTTGGACATTATTAGGTTTTGTATTGCTGATTTTTGCCCTCTGTTGTTTGTTTGGAATTATATTCTTTGTAGGAGTATGGTATAAGGAATTCTACATGAAATGATTTCTAGTAGTCGATAAATCACTGCCTTTCAACTAAAGGGTACGATAGTTGAATAACAAATGGATGGGCAGGTGGTGCTGTGGCGACCTGCTCTTTTATTAAGCTAACTGGCAGAATACGTCAACGAACTACCCAGAGAATGATATACAAATGTATAACTCCAAACGGTTATTGGAAGATTGGCAGGTTGTAGAGCTAACGAGGATTACGTTTGAAGGAAATAATGGTATGCCGATAGAATATTAATAAGGAATCAGGTTAATTCAATTAATAATATCGATATTAGGGAGGGTATAGATTGAGCAACAATATTGCAAATGTAACGCTCCATGCAAAGTCTATATTATAATCGTGGCGGTTGTTTGTATGGAGCTAAATAAAGTAACCGCCTGTTTTCTTTCCTACCTATAGGGAGAAAACAGGATATAGTATAGATTTTGCTCCCTTAAAATTAATTTTCATTTTAAGGAGTAGATCTACTTTGAAATATACAAGTGCTTATACTGTGTTTCCGGAAGTATTGCTTAAGGAAATACAGAAGTACGTGCAAGGTCGAATGATATATATCCCTAACTTAGAAGGATCACGCAAAAGGTGGGGAGAAAGATCAGGGAACAGAGCGTACTTGAGCGATAGAAACGAGCAAATTCGCTGCAATTTTGACGAGGGATCAACAATCGAACAGCTTTCGGAAACGTTCTGCCTTTCCCCTGATAGTATCAAAAAAATCGTGTACTCAAAAAAATAGATTGATTAGATGGTTTGCCGGGTTATCCCGGCGAACCTTCTTTATGTGCAATTCGAGTAGTAAACGTTCTTTATATATTTTATATCCTCAGCTATATTTATAATTAGGATTATAGGATTTAAATAATGAATGAAAGTCGAAAGTAGGAATTCAGGATGGAACATATCTTTGGATTAGGAAAGATAAATAGCGAGGAAGTAACGATAATTGAATTGCAGGACGCGATGGACCGAGGGGAAATTACCTCCAGAGAACTTGTTATGCATTATTTGTATCGCATAGCCATGTTCGACCAGTCCGGTCCCTTCATCAACTCGATTATGGAGATTAATCCGGACGCGATCTTTATTGCGGAAGCACTAGACAAAGAAAGGAAAGCAATGGGAGCAAGAAGCTGTCTTCATGGTGTTCCCGTGCTTTTGAAAGGAAATATAGAAACCAAGGATAAAATGCATACAAGTGCAGGATCTTTAGCTTTGGAGCACCATGTAAGTTCGAGCGATGCTTTTCTCGTTCGGAAATTAAGGGATGCTGGTGCAATTATTCTAGGGAAAACAAATATGACCGAGTGGGCCAATGGGATGTCGCCTTCGATGTGGGCAGGGTACAGTTCTATAGGAGGGCAAACCAAAAATCCATACGGCGACCATTTCACCGGAGGATCTAGTACGGGATCCGCCGCGGCCGTTGCAGCCAATTTCACTATGACCGCAGTCGGTACTGAGACCTCGGCCTCCATTTTAAGCCCCGCTGTACAGAATGCCATTGTCGGCATCAAACCCACCGTTGGGTTGATAAGTCGGTCAGGAATTATCCCGTGGACCTATTCTCAGGATACGGCTGGTCCAATGGCAAGGACAGTGACGGATGCAGCTATCTTATTAACTGCTCTAGTTGGTAAGGACGAGAATGATCCTGCTACTTGGAGGAATGAACTTGCTAGTGTGGAATACACTGCATTTTTAGATGAAGACGGTTTAAGTAAAGCAACCATAGGGGTATTCAGAAATGCACCTCCCGAGAAATACCGCGACATTGGTGAATATGATGATCGATTATTCAGCGATGCGGTGGCATTGCTTAAAGATTCCGGTGCAGAAGTAATAGAAGATATAGAAATCCCATCGTTCAATAAAGAGTGGGAGCATTACAAAATGAATCATGAATTTAAGCATTCGGTTGAATGCTATTTGCAAAGTCTCCCGGCTCATCTTCCTGTGCATAATCTGGATGAATTGATCAAATGGAATGAACGGAATAGCGACAAGGCTTTGAAATATGGACAAGATTCATTGAAATTTCGATCGCAGATTGATAACCCCTTAAAGAGTCAGAAATACATATTAGAGTTAATCTCTGATTTATACTATGCGCAAAATCAGGGAATTGACTACGCCTTGAACAAGTATGGATTGGATGCAATCCTGTTTCCGTCATATGTCGGTGCTGATCTAAGCGCTAGAGCGGGTTACCCGTCCATTGCGGTGCCAGCCGGATTTCAAGATAATGGAAGAGCATTCGGCATTACGTTCGCAGGAACGGCATTTAGTGAATCGACGTTAATACGAATTGCATTTGCATTTGAACAAAAAACCAAACACAGAAAAATGCCAAATCTTAAGCCTTAAGCTAACGGATTACGATAGTGCAAAGACCAGGAACAGATTGCCGCGGCAGGCAACTGTTCCTTTTTTCATTGAAGTAACAAGCATTTTTGCGCAACAAATTCGAGACACCAAGCGTATAAGGTTCAAATGGAAATTAGTGGGATAGAGAGTTTGTTTGGCATTATATTCTTTGTAGAGTATGGTACAAGGAATTCTACATGAAGTGATTTCTCGTAGTCGGTAAATCACTGCCTTGCAGGCGGTCGGTACCTAATGGAGTAGGGAGAAAAATCATATGAAGAAAAAAATAGCATTTGTTATAGCAATTATAAGTATAGTTATGATTGTTTATTTTTTTGGAGTTAGTAAGAGCGTCGACTATGTAGTCATAGCGACAAAAGAAGCTCCCCTAACTATAAAAAAAGCTATTGAATTAAATAATGAAAATTTAAAATTTAGTATTTTTCAAGATGAATCGGATACGTACATTTATTATAAGAGTGACTCAAATCCTAACGAGTATATAACTACAAATTTAGGTGTATCAACCAAAGGCGGCCAGTATATTGTTTCTGCACAAGTTGAATATGCTGTAAATGATGGTGAAGTTAGTCATGATAAACTTATTAAAGTGAATAAAATTTGGGATAAAGACGTTATTTTCAAAGAAAAAATTGAAAGGTAAATAACCTGAGAGTTTTTATTCGGTATTGAACTAACGGGTACGATAGCATTCCTGTAGAGCGTTAAATTACCGCTTTGCAAAAAAACGAGCGCCTCGGTACGATGGGAGTACGAAACGGGTCATAGCCCTTTAAATCCCATCATCTT
>NZ_JBWDNQ010000013.1:0-217466 GCF_056269285.1 Paenibacillus sp. JT31N11 | reverse complement strand
AATTCCGGGTGTCCAGAGGGCCGGCGGCCCTTTGGGGTCCCTCCTATGGAGGGATTGAGGGAGGAGCTATACGCAGTCCACCAGGCGGCTTGGGAGCTCCGCATGGAAGTGTGTCCCGAAAGGGACGAAAACGATCCATGCAAGGAGCATCAACCAAGCGTTTCTCTGCAACGCCAACGTTATTCAATTCCGGGTGTCCAGAGGGCCGGCGGCCCTTTGGGGTCCCTCCTATGGAGGGATTTAGGGAGGAGCTATACGCAGTCTCCCAGTCGGCTTGGGAGCGTTGCATGCTCCGCATGGAAGTGTGTCCCGAGAGGGACGAAAACGATCCATGCAGGGAGCATCAACCAAGCGTTTCTCTGCAACGCCAACGTTATTCAAATTCCGGGTGTCCAGAGGGTCGGCGGTCCTTTGGGGTCCCTCCTATGGAGGGATTTAGGGAGGAGCTACACATTTTTACGGAATTTCTCAACCTCTGAAGTCAGCTTATAGTCATGATCGGCCACGACATCCATGAATTTCTTCAGCAGCGTCAAATACTCGCTGGAAGCCGGATCGTTCCATTTCAGAACATTGGTATAACCGGTCTTTGCGTTTGCCTGCATTTTTTTGTTTTCATATTCAAACAGCGGCGTGTTGTTGGAACCGAAGAACGTAAGCGTCTTATATTCAGCAAATAAATTTTTGATTTGCGCGGTCCGGTTGGAGTTTGGATACTGCTTCACGAATCGTTCTGTCGCAAGAGCACGGTTGACGAGCTCCTGATAGCCGATCCTGAGGGCGGCATCCTTCAATTTTGCTTTCTCCGATTCAACGGTCATGATATCGACATATGCCCGGATATCCGCATTAATCCCTTTGGTGAAGGGCTGCAGAGCTTTGTAGCTGACCACAGGGAAGAACATGCCTTCTGCGGTCTCCAGCTTGTAGCCGCTCGCGTTGGCTTCCTTCAGCAGTGCTTTCAGCTTGTTGTCTTTGGTCCGATTGAGGACATTGGTCAGGCTGTCTCCGATTTTGTACACTTTGCCGATAGCGGCTTGAATGGATTCCGGATAAAATTTCTTCTCAATAACCGGCAGCTCTTTCTTGATCCCGTTCTCCAGGAACAGCACCATCAAGGAAGCCTGATAGGGAGACACTTCATCGATATGCTCGCTCAAATAAGCGAAGGCTTGGGGCAGCTGCCCTGACTTCTTCAGCATGGCCTGGAAAGTATTGAAGACCTTGGTTGCTGTACCGGTATTTAGAGCTGAAGCTTGCGCGGCCAGCTTCTGGGGAGCTATGGATGAGTTCTGCAGCGGTGCTGCTCCGGCTTGAGTGGACAAGGTCAGTGCTGCAAGCGCGGCTAAAGTGAGAACCTTCGTGCTTTTAGAAAAAGTAGTCATAAGTGTAATCCTCCATCATTCTAGTTTTTCGGGCTAGATATAGATTACCCGAACAATGTTTCGTTGGAATCACAACTTGTTTCCGACTTGCAAACCTTTGCGGTTATGCCGCTGCTTCCGCCGGGCAAAAAAGTGGACGACCCGATAAAAATGTCCATTGCATCAATGACATCCTATGACATCCTGCCGGGTCTCATTCTTCTGCATGCCGTTTCACCCGAAAATTTCATTCGAGGTCCCTGCCATTCTGGCTTCGCGTTTGGCTGCCATGAATTGGCTCACGATCTCTCGTTCGTTAAAAGGCAGTTCCGTGCTGCCCAGAATTTGCGTCGTTTCATGGCCTTTGCCGGCGATCAGCACAACATCGCCTTTCCGGCATTCCCGGAGAGCGAATAGAATCGCTTCCTTGCGGTCAACGAATGAGCGGTATTCGCCTCCGGCCTGCCGGATTCCATTGACGATCTCTTGTATGATGCGCTGCGGGTTCTGGTTTTTGGGATTATCCGACGTGACAACGGACAAGTCGGAATAGGTCGCCGCAATCTTGCCCATGGCGTACCGCTTGCGTTGGCCATGCATGCCTTCGGCGCCGTATACCCCGAACACAAGAATGATTCTGGAGCGTACGAATGGCCGAATCGTCTTAAGCGCCTTCTCCAGTCCGTCCTCGGTATGGGCAAAATCGACGATTACCTTGTTGTCATCATCCTGATAAACGGTTTCCAGTCTGCCGCATACGCCTTTTACGCTGTCAATGCCGGCTTGAATGTCATCCAGGCCAATGCCGAAGCCGATTGCGCAAGCAATCGCCGCAAGCGCGTTATAGATATAAATAATGCCGGGCAGGTGTACCCGCACCGGTATGGATCCAGCGGATGTATGGGCAGTGAAGGAGACCGCATTCTCAAAATACCGGATATCGGCAGCATAGACGTCGCAGTCATTGCGGATACCGTAAGTAATCAGTTTTACCGGCCGCACTTTCAGCTTGTCGATCAGCAATTGGCCGTATGGATCATCGGCGTTGATAATATTGGCGCAGCTGGTTCTTTCGAACAATTGCGATTTTACCCTGAAATATTCATCCATGGTCTGGTGAAACTCCAGATGATCGGGTGTCAAATTGGTAAATATGCCGACCTTGAAGCGGGAGTGGGCGGTACGCCCCAGACTGAGCGCATGGGAGGATACCTCCATTACGCAATCGTCAATCCCGGCTTCCCGCATTTTCGCAAACAACTGCTGAAGATGAAGCGATTCGGGTGTCGTGTTTCTGCTTTTGACCGCCATGCCGTTAATCAGCGCACCCATGCTGCCGATCAGACCCACGGAGCGGCCAGCCTGCTCCAGAATGGATTGTATGAAATAGGTGATGGAGGTTTTGCCATTCGTGCCGGTAACGCCGATCAGATTAATCTGTTTGGTCGGATCATCATAGAAGGCGGCCGACAGATGCGCAAGCGCATAACGTGAATCGGCAACCTTCAAGACTGTGATTGGAGCGTCCACGTCCAGCTCCTTCTCTACAATGACGGCAACCGCTCCCCGTTCAATGGCATTGCCGATATACCGGTGACCGTCGGTCTCGAATCCGGATATCGCCACGAAGACGCTTCCCGCTGTCACGTTCCGGGAGTCGAATGCAATGGCGTTGACTTCAATCTCGAGATCTCCTTTCACCTTGACGAATTCAAGACCGGTAACAATGGACGACAACCACATCGTTTTCCCCCCTTTCAATGGAGTATCTTACTGGTTCAATCATGGCAATCAGATAAAACCGTCCCGTATCGGCGTCTTACTGATCCCGATCACGTTGAAGCTCTTTCACATAATATGTCCGGGAAATACGGCGCCAATGTCATACAGCTCGAGCCTGCTTTTGCATGGCAGTAAAGTCGGCACGGGAGGTAGCGGCAAACTGCCCTATGGTTCACGTTCAGCCCATCTGATTAAAAGAGTTATAGTGTGTAAATCCAAGCAATCCGATTATCTTCATTGCCGAGGCACTATCATTCAAGATTAGCCCGACAATGTTTCCGCGCCAATACGGATTGTTTCCAACTTGCAAATTTTTGCATGATTTGATCAAAAAACTGATTTTAATTCAACCCAGGGTTAATGGATTCTTGCTGAGGAATAATAAAAGAAATGGAATTTTCGGGTATGCGACTTATCAGGCAAAAGGAGGACAACATGATTAGGAGTCCATATGAATGCATCATTATTGGCGGGGGAATTGCCGGTTTGCAGGCAGCAATCCAGTTAGGCAGGTATCAGCATCGGGTCCTGCTGCTGGATGGGGGCAAAGGCCGCTCCACCATATGCCGCCGTTATCATAATCTTATGGGTTGGCCGGAAGGAATCAGCGGGGAAGCGCTCCTTCGATCGGGGAGGGCCCAGGCGGAAAAGCTTGCCATCGAGCTGGTGAAAGACACAGTGGTGATGACACAAATCCGGGATGGCGGGTTTAGGGTCGATACAACAGCAGGAGCCGTGTATGAGGCGAAAAGACTGCTGCTGGCGACGGGAGTTTCGGATCGGCTGCCTGCCGATCTGGATCTGAAGCCCTGCATCGGCACCAGCCTCTATATTTGCCCGGACTGCGATGGCTATGAAATAAGAGGCAAGCGCACGCTGGTGCTCGGCTCGGGCAATGCCGGCGCATCGATGGCCCTGGTGCTGCGTTACTGGACAGAGGAGATCATATATATCAACCATGAGCGGCAGGAGCTGGATGCAGGCATGCACGAGCAGCTCAAGCAAAAGGGAATTGCATATATGGAAGAAGCGGTCGCAGCAGTGGATCATACGGACGGTAAAATGGCGGGCGTGACGCTTTCAGACGGAGCTTACATTGAAGCGGATTGCGGGTTCATCGCTTTTGGAAGAAATAAGGTTCAATCCGATTTGGCTGAGCAGCTCGGCGTCAAGCTGATGGACAACCGTCATATTATCGTGGATGCCCGCACGAAAATGACGAGCGTAAGCCATGTATGGGCGGCTGGCGATGTGACGGTGCATTCCGAACAAGCGGCGATTGCCATGGGGGATGGCGCGCAGGCTGCTATTTGGATACATAAGAGCCTGATCGGGTCTTGAAAATGGATCATATTGATCATTCCCCGGTTTAAAGGTATATTTAAATGAAACTTATTTTGCAGGCAATAGTCGCCAATTTGTACAACGAAAGGTTGATCGATGTGGAGAATGCGAAAACTCCCCCCAATTTTATTAAAAATATCATGACTGAGGATCTGGGAAGCGGCAAGACGAAGCAAGTGGTTACGCGTTTTCCACCCGAGCCGAATGGATATTTGCATATTGGACATGCCCGGGCAATCTGGATTAATTTCAGCCTGGCGGACGAGTTTGGCGGCAGGACCCATCTGCGCTTCGATGACACCAACCCGTTAAAGGAAGATGTCGAATATGTAAATTCCATTAAGGAAGATGTAAAATGGCTTGGCTATGATTGGGAAAGTCTGTTCTTCGCTTCCGATTATTTCGAGGAAATATACAATCGGGCCGAGAAGCTGATCGGGAAGGGCAAGGCATATGTCGATGATCTCAGCGCTGCGGAAATTCGTGAAATGCGCGGCACTCTGACTGAACCGGGCAAGAACAGCCCCTACCGGGACCGCAGCGTTCAGGAGAATCTGGAGCTGTTCCGGAAAATGCGCAGCGGGGAATTGAAGGATGGGGAAAAGGTGCTGCGCGCCAAAATCGACATGGCTTCGCCGAATATCAATTTGCGCGACCCTGTCATTTACCGCATTGCTCATGCTTCCCATCACAACACAGGGGATAAATGGTGCATTTATCCAATGTACACCTTTGCCCATCCGCTTGAGGATGCCATTGAGGGCGTGACGCATTCTCTCTGTTCGCTGGAGTTTGAGGATCAGCGTCCGTTCTACGACTGGGTTGTCGCGGAATGCGAGATGGCGGCCACACCGCGCCAATACGAATTCGGACGGCTCAATCTGGCCCAGACTGTGACCAGCAAGCGCAAGCTGAAGCTGCTTGTCGATGAGAAGCATGTGGACGGCTGGGATGACCCGCGCATGCCGACGATATCGGGCCTAAGACGCCGCGGCTTCACGCCTGAGGCGATCCGCAATTTCATCTATGAGACCGGGATATCCAGAAGCCAGGGCCTTGTGGAGCTGCAGATGCTGGAGCATTTTGTCCGGGAGGACCTCAAGCTGAAGGCCCCAAGAACAATGGCTGTCGTTCAACCGCTCAAGGTGGTCATCACCAATTACCCCGAAGGTCAGGTAGAGTGGCTGGAAGCGGAAAATAACAGCGAGAATCCGGAAATGGGCAATCGCCAAATTCCGTTCTCGCGGGAAATCTATATTGAGCAGGACGATTTCATGATAAATCCGCCGAACAAATATTTCCGGCTGTTCCCGGGCAACGAGGTACGGCTCAAGAATGCTTACTTTATCAAGTGCAATGAGATGATCAAGGATGTGGACGGCAAGGTCATAGAGATTCACTGCACGTATGACCCGGAGACCAAGAGCGGCAGCGGATTTACCGGCCGCAAGGTGAAGGGCACGATTCACTGGGTGGAAGCGAGCCAGGCGGTTGAGGCGGAATTCAGGCTGTACGAGCCGCTGATCAGCGCGGAAGCGCCTGAGGATGAACTGCTTGGCGAAGAGGATGGATTGGATGCGGCAGCGGTTGAGAAGCCGGCCAAGACGTTCCTTGATCAACTCAATCCGAATTCGCTGACCATCAAGCGGGGGTTTGTCGAAGCGGAGATGAAGGAAGCTAAGCCGCAGGACAAATTCCAGTTTTTCCGTCATGGTTATTTTAACGTGGATACGAAATACTCGAAGCCGGGAGCGCCGGTATTCAATCAAGTGGTTTCTCTGAAAAGCTCGTTCCAGCTGCCGGCTGCCGAGTAGGTCAAACTTCACGGTGCCGTCCGCATCCGCAAGCTATCGGATGTAAAAGCGCCTGTGGCCGTGTACGGATACAGACGGCAAGGACAACAAAGAAAGGCCGTCGATAGCAATCGACGGCCTTTCTTATGAGTATTGATTCTTAATAAATGAAATTAATGGCCCATCATCATGGCTGGATCCGGAGCATCTTCTTCCCGTTCATGATCCGCTTTAACCCGCGGTTTGCGGAGGATGATGCTTAATAATACGCCCGCAAGCGCGACGAAGGCTGTTACAAAGAAAGTATCGTCAAAGGCAGAAGTAGCGCTTATCAATGGATCCCCGCCTGCGCCGGCTTCCTTCATATGAACGGATATTTGGGAAGTTAAATATCCTGTCAAACCGGCAATAGCGAATGAAGTAACGACCTGCTGGCTGGCCGTTGTCAAAGGCGTTACCCGGCTTACAAGCCTGCGTGGAGCCGAGTTCAGCACATGCGTATTCAACGACATCATGGACAATCCCATGCCGGCGCCCATCATGGCAATTGGAATCATGACCAAAGCCATCTTGGTATCCACATTGACCTGGGAGAGAGTAAACAGAGCGACAGCTATGATCGTCAGACCGGTGAAGGCCAGGGGACGCGCGCCCAATTTATCGAACAGACGTCCGCCGATCGGCATGAAGATCATCGAGCAAATGGCCATAGGCAAAGTAGTCAATCCACTCTCGAGTGCCGTGAAGCCTCTGACATTCTGCAGGTACAGCGGAATCATCAGGATCGCACCGAACAACGCCACTTGCGAAATCCATAGAATAATTACGCCGCGTGTGAAATCCGATGATCCGAATACACGCAGCTCCAGCAGCGGCTGCTTCTGGCGAAGCTCTACAATAATGAACAGAATCAGGGCGACGCCGCCTACGATCAGACCGGTCAAGGTCTTGGTGGAGCCCCAGTCCGTTCCACCTTCGCTCACGCCGTATGCCAGCATGGAGAAGGCGATGGGAGCAAGGATCATACCGAGAATATCAAGGGCAGGCGCTTTTTGACGTTCAACGTTAGGCAGGTATTTGATTCCGACAAGCAGCGCGGCAATCCCGATTGGCAGGTTGATCAGGAAGATCCAGTGCCAGGACGCGAAGCCGATCAACCAACCCGACAGGATCGGCCCGACAGCGGGAGCAAGCAGCATCGGAATACCGAGCATGCCCATTACAGCTCCCCTTTTCTCGGTTGGAGCGAGCTTGAATATCATCGCCATACCGATTGGGGACACCATACCGCCGCCAACCCCTTGAATGATGCGGAAAAGAACGAGCTGTTCCGGCGTTTGCGCCAATGCGCAGAGCACAGAACCGAGTGTGAACAAGGCGATGGTAATCAGGAAAATCCGCTTCGCGCCGAATTTATCCGTCATCCAGCCGGCCAGCGGAATGACCGCCGATAGGGCAAGGGTGTATCCAGTGATTGTCCACTGAATGGTTTTGAGCGAGCTGTTGAAGTATTCCTGCAAGTTAGGAACGGCGACATTGACGACTGTACTGTCCAGAATAACCATGATCATTCCAATAATGACGGCAAGAAGCGGCGCAATTATGGATTTGATTGAAAATTCCGGCTCTGACGCAGCAGTTGATGCATTTTGCGTGGACATGAGTTTGTTCCTCTCCATCTCAATATATTTGTCTCTTTCTCTATACCGTGCCTGACACAATATGCAGCATGTTCAAGCTCGCCTTGACGGGAGTTGAATAACCTCCTATTATTGACTTATGGTTTTTATAAAAAACCTATCGGTCACGGTAGGCTTAATTTTACCGATATTCTTGTGAAAGTCAAATCATTTTTTTGAAAAGAGGGAGTAAAGTGAGCCTTATCAAGGACAGAATTATTGAGTCCGCTGTTCGTCATTTCTCGGAAAAAGGATATCTGGCAACATCGATCCAGGACATTTCCGATGATTGTGGAATCGCCAAAGGTTCTTTATATAAATACTTTCAGTCCAAAGAGGATTTATTCAGGGAAGTTCATGTGAGCCGTATACAAAATCTGCGTGAGCAGCTTGAGACTATCAGAGAGCATTCGGAGCTTTCCCCGCGCGAGGTTTTTATCCGGGAAACGGAAATTCAATTTGAGTTTTTTATGGTCAACCGGTTTATTATGCAGGAAATCAAAGAGCTGACGAAGTCCGACGGGCAAATGACGACGTTCTTCCTGCAGTTGAAATCCAGCTTGCTTAACTTCCATAAGGAAGGCTTGATCAGGCTGGTGGGTGACGAAATCATTCCGAACATATGGGATCTGGTCGTTATGTATAACGGCATTGTACGGGAATATATCTTCCTGCTGGTCTTCGAGGATAAACCGCTGATTATCAGAGATATCACCTCTTTCATTGTAGACCGCATTGAGGAAATGGCTGCGAGCATCCTGCAAAAGAAACCGCTTCCGGTATTAAGCGACTCGCTGATGAATGAATGCGTGAAATGCGGCATGGAAGGGATTGCGGTCTCTGCTGACGATCATCGGAACGCTCTGCTGGCGGTGCTGCTGACAACCGTGAAGGAGCTGTCCGTCACCAATGCAAAAAGAACGCAGCTGAAAGAGGCGGTTGAGGCGCTTCAGGATGAATTCAGGCAGGAACGACCCAAACTGGTCGTGATGCAGGCGCTGCTCGTACTGCTGGAGCAGGAGCATGAGCTCAAATACTTTGTTTGGCAGCTGAACAGGCATCTGATCAGGTACAGGCATAAGCTGGACGGGATTGGTTGACTAAGGATCCGGTTATCCGCTATACTACTTCACAATAAGCAAAATGACGACCAAAGCGATGACAGGGACGAGTACAAGGCACAGGTTGCAGCCAGCGAGCCGGGGATTTGGTGAAAGCCCGGACTTCAACCGCCGTTGGAAAATCACCCTTGAGTATCTCTTGAACCTTATACAGGCTTAGAGAGTATCGGCAGATCCCGTTAACGATCACCAGAGCGAAGCATTGGCGCTGCCGGTATGTTCCTGACATGCCACAGGCGCCAGGCTTAATCAGGGTGGTACCGCGAGACTTCTCGTCCCTTTTTTCAGGGATGAGAGGTCTTTTTTATATTTATTTACCTAAACACCGACAAGGAGTGAGACGGATGGATTATGGAAAAACGTTGAACCTGCTGCAAACCGATTTTCCCATGCGCGGCAATCTGCCGCAGGCAGAGCCCAAACTGCAGCAGCAGTGGGAAGAGCAGGATATTTATGCCCAGGTGCGCAGCAGCCGCAGGGGCAAGCCGAAATTTATTTTGCATGACGGACCGCCGTATGCCAATGGCAACATCCATATCGGCCATGCGATGAACAAGATTTTGAAGGATATGATTGTCCGCTTCAAGACGATGCAGGGCTTCGATGCCCCTTTTGTTCCCGGCTGGGACACGCATGGGCTGCCTATCGAGCAGGCGATTGCCAACGGCGGCAAGGTGGACCGCAAGAAAATGACGGTCTCTGAGTTCCGTGATTATTGCAAAGAGTATGCCCTGGAGTGGGTGGAGAAGCAGAAGGTGCAGTTCAAGCGGCTGGGTATCCGTGGCGACTGGAGCAACCCGTATATTACGCTTCAGCCCAAGTATGAGGCACAGCAAATCCGCGTGTTCGGCGGAATGGTGAACAAGGGCTACATCTATAAAGGCTTGAAGCCGGTTTACTGGTCCCCGTCCTCGGAGAGCGCGCTGGCGGAAGCGGAGATTGAATACCAGGATAAGACTTCAACCTCCGTATACGTTGCTTTCGACGTGAAGGACGGGAAGGGGAAGCTTCCGCCGGATTCCTCGATCGTCATCTGGACGACAACCCCCTGGACGCTGCCGGCTAACCTTGGCATTTCCCTGAACCCGGACTTTGACTATGTTTTGGTTGAAACGGGCGGGAAGAAATTCGTGGTTGCCGGAGGGCTGCTGGAAACCGTCTCGCGGGAAGTCGGCTGGGAGGGCGTTAATACGCTCTCGTCCTTCAAGGGAAGCGAGCTTGAGGGCGTGCTGTGCCAGCATCCCTTCTACGATCGAACTTCGCTTGTGATGACTGGCGGTCATGTCACGCTTGAAGCAGGAACAGGCTGCGTTCACACCGCCCCGGGACACGGGGAGGACGACTTTATGATCGGGCAGAAATATAATCTGGGTGTGCTCTGTCCGGTGGACGATCAGGGGCATTTCACCGCGGAAGCACCGGGATTCGAAGGCATGTTCTATGAGAAGGGCGGCAAACTGGTCACGCAGATGCTGGAGGAATCTGGCCATCTGCTGCATCAGAATACCATTACACATCCCTATCCGCATGATTGGCGAACGAAGAAGCCTGTGATCTTCCGGGCCACCGAGCAGTGGTTCGCTTCCGTGGACGGTTTCCGCCAGCAGATGCTGGATGAGATCAAGCGCGTAGCCTGGACACCGGAATGGGGGGAAATTCGGCTGCATAATATGATTGCCGACCGCGGCGACTGGTGTATTTCCAGGCAGCGGGCATGGGGCGTTCCCATTCCGATTTTTTACTGCCGCAGCTGCAATGAGCCGCTTGTGAATGGAGAGACCATCGAGCATGTGGCGGGAATATTCGAGCAGGAAGGCTCCAACAGCTGGTTTCAGCGCAATGAGACGGAGCTGCTTCCGGCAGGTACCGCTTGCTCCAAATGCGGACATGATCAATTCCGCAAGGAAACGGACATTATGGATGTATGGTTTGATTCCGGCTCCAGCCATGTCGCTGTGCTGGATTCACGGGAGGATCTGCAGTGGCCGGCGGATCTTTATCTGGAGGGCTCCGATCAATACCGCGGCTGGTTTAACTCCTCTTTGATCACGGGAACCGCAGTGAAAGGGCAGGCTCCATACAAGGCCGTGCTCAGCCATGGCTTCACGCTGGACGGCGAGGGACGTAAAATGTCCAAATCGCTTGGCAATACCGTTGATCCCAATCAAGTGTGCGACAAGCTGGGTGCGGATATTCTCCGTCTGTGGGTTTCTTCTGCGGACTATCAGTCCGATGTCAGAATTTCGGATAACATTCTGGGCCAAACGACGGAGGTCTACCGGAAAATCCGCAATACTCTGCGGTTTCTGCTCGGCAATCTGTTCGATTATGATCCTGCCAGGCACCGGGTTCCTGTAGAGCGGCTGAGCGAGCTGGACCGTTTCGCGCTGCTGCGGCTGCACCGGACGATTGAGCGGGTGACGAAGGCATATGACGCCTATGAGTTCCACCTGGTTTACCAATCGGTCCATCATTTCTGCGCGGTCGATCTGAGTGCATTCTATCTGGATATCCTGAAAGACCGTCTTTATGCCGATGCGCCGGATGACGTCTCCAGGCGGGCAGCGCAAACTGTGCTGTATGAGGCTCTTACCGCCATCACGAAGCTGATTGCGCCAATCCTGCCCCATACGGCCGATGAGGCATGGACCTACATCCCGGGTACGGAGCTGCCGAGCGTGCAGCTGGCCGACCTGCCCGCTGTGGATGCTGGCTTGTTCGATCAGGCGCTGGAGACCAAGTGGGAGCGGTTCATCGGGCTGCGTGATGATGTACTCAAAGCATTGGAGGATGCGCGCAAAGCCAAAGTCATCGGCAATTCATTGAGTGCCGCCGTACATCTCTATCCGGGTGAAGAAGATTATGCGCGGCTTCAGGAATTCCAGCAGCTGGAGCAGCTCTTCATCGTATCAGCGGTACAGGTGCATCCCCCTGGCACTCCGGTTCCGGATGAGGCGCAGGCAAGCCAACAGCTTCCGGTGAAGGTGGTTGTGGCCGAAGGGGAAAAATGCGAGCGCTGCTGGAATGTCACGCCTCTGGTTGGCCTGGATGCCGATCATCCCACCTTATGTCCGCGCTGTGCGGCTGTCATGAAGAAGCTGTCGTAAAAAAACATGTTCGTTCCAGTCTTGAGAGGTCGGCTTCACAGATAAATAATAAGCAAAAAAACCGTCCCCATTGGAGGACGGTTTTTTTAATATCCATGATTAATTGGCGCTTGCCAACATTTTCTTCAGCCTATTCCACGATAAGCACAGAATTCCTTAGAAGCCAAAAGCCCTTTTCCGGCTACGCCAGCTACTCCTGAATTGCTTGCATTCCTCTGCTGCTCATTGAGAAATCGACATCGTCCTATAGACAGCATTCTGTCAAGCTTGGCGATGATGATGGGTCTTTGAGGCATTGGAAAAGGATTATTGAGGGAGGGACTACGAGGAATAATTAGCACATCCGCAGTGAACCTTAAACTTGTTAACATCTCATTAAACGAACCAGGGAGGTTGGAAAGTGATCAAGTTTATTGTATTTGCCGTGTTATTGCTGGTAACGGGCTGTACAGCCAACAACAATGTGGCCCATAAGCAATCGGTTCCCAAGCAGACACGAATTCTAACTCATACGCATACCGCTGCTCCGGCAACTACCGTAACAAAGGCATCATCAACAGCTACATCAGTGGGGTCCAGTGCAAATCAACCGTCTGTCACCACCAAGGAAGCGCCAAATGGAATTGCTTCCGATTTATTGGATCTGATTGGGACTCCGGCTGGAAACCCGGCTAATCAGGCACCTGCAGACGCAAGGGAACAGATGCCTACAGGGAATCCAAACGGCGTACCGGCAGGGAATCCGGCCAACCAGATGCCGACAGGCAATACTGGAACCCAGACTCCGACCGGAAATACAGGTGAGCAAACACCAACGGGGAACCCGGCAGATCATACGGGCACAGAAAGTCCGGGAAATCAAGTGCCGACCGGACCGGCAGGACAGGCGCCCGAAAGCAAAACGGATTCATCGCAATTCGCACAGCAGGTTCTGGAGCTTGTCAATCAGGAAAGATCCAAAGCAGGACTGGGTTCACTGAGTATGAGCAGCGAATTGTCGAATATGGCCATGGTCAAAGCACAGGATATGTACAATAACCATTACTTTGATCATAATTCTCCTACGCATGGATCCCCATTCGATATGATGAAGGAATTCGGGATCACGTATAATTCAGCAGGCGAAAATATCGCAAATGGTCAGACCACCCCGACCCAGGTTATGAAGGATTGGATGAATAGTCCGGGGCATAAAGCCAACATACTGAATAAGAGCTATACCCAAATCGGCATCGCCTTTTATAACAATGAATGGGTCCAGGAGTTTACCGGATAATCAGTCTTTACCCTTAATTGGGCTGTGCATAACGCTGCCTCCAACATCAAACAGCACTCCACGCATGGATGTGGAGTGCTGTTTGATGTTAAGGAAAGAATAGGTCATGAAGCCTTTGGGTTTAGATCGACATGCCGCCCGAGACCTCGATGCGCTGTGCGTTGATCCAGCTGTTCTCATCGGAAAGAAGCGAGGCGATCATCGGCCCGATGTCATCGGGTTGTCCAACCCGGCCGAGCGCTGTCATCTCCGCGACGCGTTTGTTCAGGTCGGGATTATCGCGGACCATGCCGCCGCTGAAATCGGTCGCGATGGCTCCGGGGGCGACCGTATTGACCGCGATCCCGCGTGCGCCAAGCTCTTTTGCCTGATACTTGGTCAGAATCTCGATTGCGCCCTTCATGGATGCGTAGGCGCCGCTCCCCGGCGTGATGATGCGGGTCAGGCCCGTCGAGATGTTCACGATACGCCCGCCATCGTTGATAAGCGGAAGGAGCTTTTGCGTCAGGAAGAATACGCCCTTGAAGTGGATGTCATATAGACTGTCCAGCTCTTCCTCGGTCGTTTGGTCGAATGTGTTGTGGTGAGAGGTGCCGGCGTTATTGACGAGGTAGTCGAAGCGCTCCGCACCCAGCTCTGTGAGGGCCTCGCGCACACTCTGCACGAACGGATCGAAGGAGCCGACATTGCCGGTGTCGAGCTGCAGGGCGATGGCCTTTTGCCCCGTCTCGCGAACCAGGCCGACGACCTTCCCGGCTTCAGCCTGATTGGAATGGTAGGTGAAGATCGAATCGATGCCACGCTTGGCGAGGCTCAGCACGGTGCTGCGGCCCAGGCCGCGGCTTCCGCCTGTTACGATGGCGATCTTGGCGCTTGAATGGGTTGCTTTCCCGGAAGTTTGCTGTGTCATTACGCATTCCTTCTTTCTGTAAGATGCCAGTTCATTGATAATTGACTAACTGGTTAGATATAATATAAACCTAACTGACCGGTTTGTCAAATTATTATGGTCATGATATATTTGTAGCCAAAATGCAAGAAACAAGGAGGAACAGTCATGCGAAACGCCGAAGCGACCAGAGAACGGATACTGGAGGCTGCTATGGCGGAGTTCTCCGCCTATGGCATTGCAGGGGCGCGGGTCGACCGCATCGCCAAGAACGCCGGATGCAACAAGAATATGATCTATATCTACTTTGAAAATAAGGAAACGCTCTTCACCACAATCCTTCAGAAGCACCTCGCGCGCGTCTACGAGGAGCTAACCTTCACGCCTGACGATCTCGCCGGTTACGCGGCGCGCGTGTTCGATTTCACGATGAAGCAGCCCGATTTGATGCGTCTGATGGCATGGTTCAGCCTGGAACAGAAGGCGGATAGCCCTTCCGTACGCGTGGCCGTTCACGACGCCAAAGTTGCGGCATTGCTGAAGGCGCAAAGCGCCGGTCAGGTGGGAACGACTTTTCCCCCGGGCTTCCTGCTGACCGCCATCATGACGCTCGCCACAGCCTGGACGCCGGCGAACCCCTTTGGCCCATCGCTTGATCCGGATGCCGCGAAGGACCCGGCTGCGCTGCGAAACGCGATCGCCGAGGCTGTCAGGCTAATCGCTCAAGGTAATGAGGAAACGCGCAGCTGACAACCAAGGCGATCCGAGGCTATTCTTGACAAGCAAGCTTGGCGGTGGATAGCGCTGCATCGTCCTGATAACTTATACAGGCCGCAGGGCGTATTTCATCCTAAACCCTATTATTTCTCGAAACCGTTTAAACTAGTCGTCGGCGATTGCTTCAAACGTTTTGCAGGCGCATCCAAAGCTCAAGCGGCGAAGCAAGGAGCTGCCTTAAGTGCCTCACAAGTTGGAAAGCCCCGATTTCCACATAAAAGAACCTCCAATTCCGCGTTTCAACAGGGAAAGAGGGAATGCAAGCCCGAACTGCGCGAACTCCAAGAGATAAGTGAATCTGTCCCCACAGGCACCCCTGAAATTTACACGCATCCGCATAAAAATCAATTGTCATTTCCCGCCGCTTTTGTTAATCTGGTATTGTGGTACTACCGCAAGTTTATTATTGTCAGCCATTGAACTTCATTTATGAAATCGGTTTATGTCTTATTTTTATTTAAGAAGTTATTCATATTATTGGTACTACCATAATACCAAAAAAGGGAGAGCAAACAATTGAGTATTCTGCTAAAAGGAATGACATGGAACCATACACGCGGCTACCTGCCTATGGTTGCAACCAGCCAGCGCTATTCGGAGCTCCACCCGGAGGTTCAGATCCAATGGGAAAAGAGATCCCTGCAGCAGTTTGCCGATATGCCCCTGCAGCAGCTGGTGGACGCTTATGATCTCTTGGTCATTGATCATCCCTGGGCCGGCTATGCAGCGGAGCAGGGTGTGCTTCTTCCGCTCAATCTGACCCTGTCGGCTGCTTATATGCAGGATCAGGCGGAAGGCACGGTCGGCGCTTCGCATGCCAGCTATCAGTTCCATGATCGGCAGACTGCTTTGGCCATTGATGCGGCAACCCCGGTAGCGTCCTGGCGGCCGGATCTGCTCGAGGCATGGGATATCGGCGTACCTGAAACCTGGGAGGATGTGCTTGCGCTTGCCGGGACCGGGAAGGTTGCTTTTCCCGCTATCGCCATTGACAGCCTGATGAATTTTTATATGTTCTGCCTGGCACTGGGGGAGACTCCTTTTCTGGATAAGGAATACATTGTGAGCCAGGATACCGGAATTTTGGCGCTGGATAAGCTGCGGGAGCTTGCAGCGCTTTGCAGCGGGGAAATCTTTGGGCGAAATCCGATTGCAACTTACGAAGCCATGGCAGCGCACGGGACCGAATTGGCGTATTGCCCTTTTGCCTATGGGTATTCCAATTATTCGCGCCGCGGCTATGCGGCCAATCTGCTGGAGTTCGGGGATCTGGCCGAATACGAGGGGAAGCGGCTGCAGTCGACGCTTGGCGGGACCGGACTTGCCGTGTCCAGCAGCACCAGGCATAAGGAGCATGCGCTGGCTTACGCGGCTTTTGCCGCAGATCCGCTGACGCAGCGTACGCTGTTTGCCGAGAGCGGCGGGCAGCCCGGGCACCGCTCGGCATGGCTGGATGAGGACAACAACAAGCGTTGCCTGAATTATTTTGGACAGACGCTTCCGGCCCTTGACCGGGCATTCGTGCGTCCGCGTTATAACGGCTATCTGGCGTTTCAGGATCATGCCGGCGACGATGTCCGGGATTACATGATGAATGGCGGCAATGCGGCCGCGATATTGGAGAAGATGAACAGGCTGTACCGGGATTCGCAAAAAAGACAGGGGGAGCACTCATAATGTTTAAACCGCTCGAGGGCTTGCTGGTGCTCGATTTCAGTCAATTTTTATCCGGTCCGTCGGCCGCGCTGCGTTTTGCCGATCTGGGCGCGAGGGTGATCAAGGTGGAACGCCCCGATGGCGGGGATTTATGCAGACGGCTGTATATCTCCAATCTGGAGCTGGACGGCGACAGCACGCTGTTTCATTCCATTAACCGCAATAAAGAGAGCGTATCCGCGAATTTGAAGGATCCGGAAGATCTAAAATTCGTCCGTTCATTGATTGAGAAAGCGGATGTGATGGTTCAGAATTTCCGTCCGGGCGTGATGGAGAAGATTGGCCTCTCCTATGAGACGGTCAGGGAGTGGAACCCGCGTCTGGTCTATGGCGTGGTTACGGGTTATGGCCGGAGCGGCCCCTGGGTGAACAAGCCGGGTCAGGATCTGCTCGTTCAATCGCTGTCGGGTCTGGCTTGGCTCAACGGCGATGCCGATCAGCCTCCTGTCCCGTTCGGTCTGGCGGTTGCCGATATGATGGCTGGCGGACATCTTGTCCAAGGGATATTGGCCTGTCTGGTACGGCGGGGCATAACGGGCCATGGCGGACTGGTGGAGGTCAGCCTGCTGGAATCGACGCTTGATTTTCAATTCGAGGTGCTGACGACGCATTTGAACGATGGGGGCAAAGCCCCGCAGCGCAGCGCGGTGAACAATGCCCATGCGTATCTGGGCGCGCCTTATGGCATCTACAAGACAAAAGACGGCTATATTTCGCTTGCCATGGGCTCTATCATCACCCTTGGCATTCTGCTGGATTGTCAGCCGCTGGCGGAATACTCCGATCCTGCAACCTGGTTCACATCTAGAGATGAAATCAAGGCGCATCTGAGGGAGCATCTACTGAAGGAAAGCACCTCATATTGGCTGGGCAGGCTGGAGCCGGCCGATTATTGGTGCTCCGATGTGCTGACCTGGGAACGGCTGCTTGAGCACGAAGCCTTCAAGGAGCTTCAGATGACGCAGCATGTCCACAGGGACAACGGGGCAGAGCTGGTCACGACACGCTGTCCCATCCGCATCGACGGCCAAATCTACCAATCCGACGTAGGATCTCCCAGAATCGGCCAGCATAATGATAAAATCAAACGGGAATTTGGAGGCGTGGGCATACAATGATAAACTCTGTGTATTATGAGCAGTATGAGCTGGGCGCCGAGCGGCATACCGGCGGACGAACGATTACGGAGACGGATATTATTATGCATGCAGGCCAAACCGGGGATTTCTATCCGCATCATATGGATGCGGAGTGGTGCAAGACCCAGCCCTTCGGGCAGCGCATGGCCCATGGCACTCTGATATTCAGCGTAGCAGTCGGGATGACCGCAGGGGTCATCAATCCCGAGGCTTTCTCGTACGGCTATGAGCGGATGCGCTTTATCAAGCCGGTGTTTATCGGAGATACCATTCGGGTGAAGGTCACCATCAAGGAGAAGCAGGATCACCCCAAACGGACCGCCGAAGGGATTGTCAGCGAGCTGTGCGAGGTCTTGAACCAGCGGGATGAGGTTGTGCTGGTCTGCGAGCATCTGCTTCTGGTCAGGAAGAACGGGGAAGCGGTGCAGCCTGTTTAAACGATCCAGAGAATTATTCCCTATCCATAACAGCAGATCCAGCAGAGGAAGGAGCGCGCATTCATGAGCAAGCATCCATCGCCGGATGGAATAGAGCTGAATTACAAGCCGAAGCTGCCGCGCAATAAGGACTACGGAATCGGTATCGTCGGTGCCGGGGACATCGTATTGAATGCCCATCTTCCGGCATATCGGCTGGCTGGCTTCCGTGTGGCGGGAATCTATGATATTAATCGCAGCAGGGCGGTAGAAGCTGCGCAGCGGTATGGCATCGGCAAAGTCTACGACAGTCTGGAGCAGCTTCTACAGGACCCGGATATCGATGTGGTGGACATCGCCGTTCCCGCTAAATATCAATGGGATGTGGTCCGGGCCGCCGCTGCCAGCGGCAAGCATCTGCTCTGTCAGAAGCCGCTGGCGGAATCCTACCAAATCGCTTCGCAAATTGTGGAGCTGTGCGGCAGGTCAGGGGTCAAAGCCGCCTCCAACCAGCAAATGCGCTGGGCGCCGGGCATCCGCGCTTGCAGGGATTTGACCGGTCGCGGATTGATCGGAGCTCCGCTGCAGGCGACAATACAGGTGAATGTCCATACGCCATGGGAGATTTGGCCATGGATAGCCGGGATCGAAACGCTGGAGATTATGTATCACAGCATTCATTATTTGGATTCGATCCGCAGCGTAATGGGCATGATTCCGGAATATATTTATGCCGATGGGGCCAGATACCCCGGACAAGGGGTCACAGGAGAGACGCGGACGATGATTCATATCAAATTCCCCGGCGACGCCCGCGGACTTATCCACGATAATCATAATAACGGCATGCCTCAGGATGACTGGTATGCGACGTTCCGGTTCGAAGGGACGGAGGGAATCGTCAAGGGGACGAACGGGGCGCTTTATAATTACCCCAACGGCCAGGGCGATACGATAGGCTATTACAGCAAGCTTCTTGAACCAGGCCGTTTGTATGCGCCGAAGCTTGAAGGTTTATGGTTCCCGCATGCTTTCATGGGAACGATGGGAGAATTGCTCTGTGCCATCGAGGAAGAACGCGAACCGGAGAACAGCGTCAGGGATAATCTGGTCACGATGCAAATGATGTTTGCGGCGTACCGCTCCATGGCGGAGAATCGTCCGGTCTATCTGCAGGAAATAGCCGCTTCCGTCTCATAACGAATAACAATGGCAGTCCAGCGCATGAATTCATGCCGGGCTGCTATTTCTTTTGCCTGAAATCATAGATCCATCCGGCATGATGGCCGGTTGGTCTCACATGTTATATTATAATGGAAATGGTTTCTGGCAGGTTCAGACGAAAGGATAGAATAAATATGAAAGCAGTAATTCTATATATCGAAGATGATCGGGAGATCGGCAGCTGGACAAGCCGGCATTTGCAGGAATGCGGCTATGCCGTGAAGTGGCTGCAGAGCGGAGATAAAGCGCTGGAGGAGGCGCCGGGCTGCGGGCTTGTCATTCTCGATGTCATGCTGCCCGGACTGGACGGCTTCACCGTCGGACAGCGGCTTAAGAAAGCGGAGCCGGGCATTCCCATCCTCATGCTGTCGGCCCGGACCGCGATAGACGACAAGCTTGCTGGCCTGCAGTTCGCCGATGATTATTTGACCAAGCCGTTTCATCCCGATGAATTGGTGGCGCGGATTGAAGTGCTGCTCCGGCGCTCCGGCGCTCATCCTGTGGAACCTGTGGCGATCAAGCATCTGCTAGTCTACGAAAAGGAGAAAAGGATCGAGAACACCGAGACCGGAGAGGAGATTTTGCTGACTGGCAAGCAGTTTCAGATCTTCTCCTACCTGTTGCGCCATCTCGGGCAAATTATGACCAAGGAACAAATCTATGAAGCTGTGTGGGGGGAAACGTATTTCGATGGGGACAAAACGCTCATGGTTCACATTCGTTATTTGCGCGAGCGCATTGAACGCGATCCGGCCGCTCCCGAAGTGATCGAAACGCTGCGCGGTATCGGCTACCGGGTGAGGCTGTGAGGAACAAGCGCAGCGGCGCCGGGTTTCGCCGGTCTCTAATGTCCCGTTATTTGTTGATTGTTCTGCTGGCCTTATTGTTTATTCCAGTGATGTTCGCGCTGGCTTCCCTTGCCCTGGTGATCTCGGCTCCGGTAACCCGCAGCCTCGATACGAATACGTCTCAATACGGAAGCGCAGCCGATCTGGAATCAGCCTGGCATCAAGAGGCTGCCATGCTGGCAAATCAGAGCGCCGATCAAATTGATCAGCGCCTGAAGGAGTTAAAGGGGAAGTATCCGGATGCATCCTTGTTCTGGGTGGACGTCGACGGCGGCACCCGGCTTCAGCTGCCGCAGCAGGCGGGGCTTCCCCTGCATTGGACAGCGTCTTCCGCTATCCGGTTCATGAAGGAAAGCGTTAACCGGGATCCGTTCACCGTAATAGCTCTTCTCGGCAAGGATGACAGCGCAAAAGCGTTCATGGTGCTGCAACTACCAAGATCCCTGCTGCGGCATACGGCTCCTTTAGGGTATAGCACAACCTATTTGATCGGATTTATGGTGCTGATGTTCATCCTGTTTATCCTGCTGTCCTGGCTGTTCTTCAGACAGATCCGCGTGCGTCTGCTCGGCCTGCAATCCGCTATGGCGCTGCCGGCGGACAATAGTCTTCCTCTTCCCATTGTGCAGCATAAGGAGGATGAAATCGGTCAGCTTGAGGGCGCTTTTAACGAAATGGTGGTCCAGCTGAGGGCCAGCCGCCAACGGGAGAGGGAAGAAGAGGAGCTGCGCAAACACCTGATCTCCAATCTGTCCCATGACCTGAGAACGCCGCTCACGATTATAAGCAGCCAAATCTATTCGCTCCGCAGAGATGTGCCCGGTCAGTCCGCTCAGATGGCATTGAGCCAAATTGAAGGCAAAATAGGCGATATGGGCAGTCAGATCGAGAATCTGCTGTCCTACACGCTTATGGCGAGCGGCCGATATACGCTGCAAACTGAGCGGCAGAATGTGCTGCGGCTTGTTCGGGAAAGCGCGGCTGCCTGGTATCCCCACTGGGAGAAAGAGGGAATTGATGCTGATGTTCAGCTGCCGGAGCAGCCCCTGATCTGGAATGTGGACAAGGAAGCTTTCAGACGGGTATTGGACAATCTGTTCCAAAATGTCGTCAGACATGCGGGCGGTGGAGCCTATATCGGGATTTATACGGAGGAGCATGATGGGACGCTCGCCCTTGTCATAGCCGACCGGGGTGAGGGAATGGATACGGATTCCCCCGGCAAAGGGGCGGGTATCGGCCTTGCCATTGTCGATTATCTGCTCCGGGAGATGGGGCTTTGCCGCCAGACGGCCGGTTCTGCGGTAGGCACGCGGGTATATATTTATCCCCGCACAATGGATTCTAATTTTTAAACCAAATTTAAACTAAGGGGATCCTTTGTTTTAAACTTCATGCGCTATCATCGTTTAAGAGGTGAAAGACATGAATCAATGGGTGATCCAAACAAATGGGCTATGCAAGAAATACCGCGGGCGCTACGCGGTGTCGAACCTGAATTTGAAGATTGGCCGAGGGGAAATCTACGGCTTTCTCGGGCCCAACGGGGCAGGCAAAACGACCGCGATCAAAATGATGCTGGGACTAATCAAACCTACGAAGGGCTCGGTCAATCTGTTCGGTCTGGAGCTGCGGAAAGAGCGGCTACGCATTCTGCGCAAGGTGGGATCGCTTGTTGAATATCCCTCCTATTACGGGCATCTGAGCGCGGTGCACAACTTGGAGGCGGTGCGGCGCATATTGGATATTCCGGGACCCAAAATAGCCGAGGTGCTGGAAATTGTCGGTTTGACGAAGGAGTCGGCCCGTCCGGTCAAGGGATTTTCGCTCGGGATGAAGCAGCGCCTGGGAATCGCAAGCGCACTGCTTGGCAGCCCGGAGCTGCTCATTCTGGACGAGCCCACGAATGGACTGGACCCTTCCGGGATACTGGAAATCCGCGAATTGATCAAAAGCATGCCGAAGCAGCATGGGATTACCGTCCTGGTCTCCAGCCATATGCTGAGCGAGGTGGAGCAGATGGTCAATACTGTCGGGATAATCCGGCAGGGTGAGCTGGTTTTCCAGGACACGATCGGGAATTTGCGGCAGCAGGCGAAGGGCGCGATTACGCTGGTGGTGTCGGAGCCGGACAAGGCGCTGGTGGCCATGCATGAGCAGGGCGTGCGCGCCAGACTCACGGATAGCGGAATCGTCATGGAGCAGGCAGGCGACGATACGGTTGCAGTGATGGTCAGATGCCTGGTGGAGCGGGAGCATGACGTATACCGCGTGGAGGAAAGAAAGAAATCGCTTGAAGATCTCTTCCTGCAAATTGTGGGGGAGGTTCGAACATTATGATAGCCAAAGCGTTCTCGGCTGACCTGTTGAAAATACGCGGCAAAGGGATCTGGCTGCTCGCTGTTGTGGGACCGGCAGGGCTGATCGCCATGCAGGCGGTTAATTTTGGCCTTCGTTATGATTACCTCACCAAGCAGCATGCGGATGATCTCTGGGGCGGACTGCTGAATAATATTCTGGCCTTTGTGCCGGTCTCTCTGTTCATGGGCATTACGCTCATCTGCTCGCTTACCGCGAATATCGAGCATGGCATGAGCTCGTGGAAGCAGCTGCTTGCCCTGCCGATATCAAGAACGGCGGTATTCGCCGCCAAATTCGCCGTCGTGCTCCTTGTACTCAGCTTGTCCTGTGCGCTGTTGGCAATTGGAACGCTCATTCTTGGGGTTCTGCTGGGGTTCGGTTACGATTTCCCGGTTGGCGCTCTGTTAAAGCTGTGTTTCTTCCCGTTTATCGCCTCATTCCCGGCACTGGCGCTTTTTCTGTGGATGACCTTAACCTTCCGGAATCAGGCTTTGCCGGTTTCCATCGGGTTATTGATGGCGGTGGCTTCATTATTCTCTATGTATTTTACGGAATGGGCGCCCATCAGCTGGCCGCTTCTGGGGTATACGGGACCTCACCGGCTGCTGTTTGTCGGTGCGGGACTGGCGCTTGGATTTGTTCTTTTGTTTGCGGGCAGTCTCCATTTCGAGAGAAAGGATGTGGAGTAAGATGTCATCCTTCCTCAGAGCGCTGGCTACGGAACGTCTGAAGCTGGTCAAATCCCGTATCTGGCTGCTGCTGCCGCTCAGTCCGCTGATCTCCGCGTTGATTGGAATCATGATCACCTTCAGGGCCGAAGATGCCGGAGCTCCTTATCAGGCACTAGTAATGGGGATGACACCTGTCCCCCACGCCATGCTGCTGCTGCCTATCCTTACCGGCATAATCTCCGCATCCGTCTGCCGGTATGAGCATGCTGGGGGCTGGAAGCTGATGCTGTCGCTGCCATTATCGCGATCGGGTCTGTTCTTTGCAAAATTTGTTGTTGTGGCACTGATGCTGGCTGTGGTGCAGCTGCTCTTACTGGCTGCCATACTGGCTGCCGCCTTGTATCATGGAATAGAAGCCGAGGTTCCCTGGTCCATACTGCTGCGGTGCGTGATCGGAGGATGGGTGGCATGTCTGCCTCTTGCCGCCGCCCAGCTGGGGGTATCGATTGCCTGGACCAGCTTCGCTGCCCCTCTTGTCATTAATGTGATGCTCACTCTTCCCAATATCCTGATCGTCAATTCCGCTAGATTTGCCCCTTTCTACCCATGGGCGCAGCCGCTGCTGGCGATGATGCCTTCCGGCTCCGGCTCAGGCGGCGTTGGTGGATTCATGATCCCTTATGAAAGTGTGATGATCACGGTTCTGGGCAGCTTTATGATCTTCTTCATGGCAGGCTTGATTTATTTGAACCGCAAGGAAATCTGACCGGTCTTCAAACAGACCCAATTGAGCCGCTTTAGGGTGGCTTTTTTGGGTCTGTTTGATATTTCCTGCCAATAAATATCACCCCGTACTTCTTACTGCAACAAGCTGCAGCTTGTTGTATAATAACGATCAACAATCGGCGGGAGGGTTGATCATGGATGCGGCGTTGGAACGATATGATGTTGAAGACCAAGATGTTCATCACCTTTTCTGTCGTTTTCCTGCTCACGGTGCTTCTGGCATGCACCATTTTGTATTTCAAAAATGTAAGCGATACCAAAAATCAAACCTATGCCTTATCCAGCACGATTACGAAGCAGTTCAGCCGCACGGTAGAGCTGTACATCCACGAGATGGAGGCGATGTCCGTCTCGATTTTCGGGGATCCTCTCGTGCAGCGCAATCTGCTCGATCACTATGAGACGGATAATCCGGTGGAGCAAAACCGCATCGAGCTTTCGCTGTCGAGCAGGCTTTACACCCTGATGCATCCGCAGCCGAAGGTGCAGAGCATATACTTGTTCACTTTGGACCGGTATGCCTATTATGTATCGCGCTCCAGCGGGCCGAAGCTGACGGACAGCCTGGAGAAAGAAGACTGGTATACCGGGCATGATTACGACTACAAGAAGAAATTTCTGCTACTGCCCACCGTAGTGGAGGACATCCATGATATCGAATCGCCGAAGGTCATTTCTTTTGTCCGCAGCATCAACCGCATTCCTTCGCGCAGCAGCATCGCCTTTATGAAAATCAACATCAACATCGATGTATTCCGGGATATGCTGGTCCAGTCGGACAGCAATGAGATGGAGAAGAATATGCGGGTGTTTATTCTAAACGATGAAGGAACGGTCGTATATGATAACAAGAATGAGCTGACAAGCGGCACACTGCAGAATCTGAGCGCTGCGATGCTGCCGGGTGGGAAAGCTTCTTCGGAGCTGACATGGAACGGCCGGAAATATCTGTATACGATCGACAGGTCCGCCTATACGGGCTGGAGAACCGCTGTATTGATCCCCAATGAGTATCTGCTTGCCCAGATCAAGCGCACACAGCTGATTCTGATCCTGGTGGGGTTTGCGGCGGTTATGATTATCGCGCTTGTTTCCTATATTCTGTCTTATCACATTACAATACCGCTCCATAATCTGATGAAGAAGATGATCCGGGTCGAGCAGGGCGACTTCTCGCAGCGGATGGAGGTCAGAAGCAATAACGAAATCGGCCGCCTGAGCCGGATTTATAACGATATGCTGGGCAGCATATCCCGTTTGATCAACGAAGCGTACCAGTCCAGTCTGGCGGAGAAGGATGCCCAATTATCGGCCCTGCAGGCCCAAATTAATCCGCATTTTCTGTACAATACCTTGAACATTATGAAATCCATCAGCCGCATCAAAGGGATTGAGGAAGTGGCGGAAATGTCGGAATCGCTGGCGGAATTGTTCCAGTACAGCATGAAGAATCTGCAGCATCCTGTTGCGCTCAAGGATGAGCTGGAGCATATCCGCTGTTATATGAACATCCAGCAGCACCGATTCTTTGACCGGTTCGAGCTCCACTGCGATATTCCCGACGAGCTGCTGCAGGCATCCATCTTGAAGCTGACAATTCAGCCGCTTATAGAGAATGCGATCATTCACGGTCTTGGCAAAACGAAGTCAGGAGGCGTCATCAGACTCCGGGCGCACCGAAGCAGCGGAATGCTTCAGATCGAAGTGACGGACAACGGCAGGGGGATGGACGAGGAGAAGCAACAGGAGCTGCGCAGCATGCTGCGCACCCCCATTCTGTCGGGAGAGCTTGATCACGACACACGCGGAATCGGCTTACTGAACATTCAGCAGCGGATTCAATTATTTTATGGCGGGAATTACGGATTACACATCATGAGCCTTCCAGGCGAAGGGACAACCGTCAAGCTGGAAATTCCATACCTTATACCTGCAGATGGAAAGGGAAGGGACGCGCATGAATATATTTCTCGTCGAGGATGAGCGCTGGGCGCTGGAGGAATTGAAGACCTTATTTCAGAGCTATGAAGAGGAGCACCGTATTTTTGCCTTCGAGAACGGGGAGGACGCTTTGGCTGGAGCAGCCAGGGCGCAGCCGCATCTGGTTCTGACCGATATCAATATGCCCGGGATGGACGGACTGGAACTGATCAGCGAGCTGAGCAAAGCCGATCCCGCGGTCAAAGGGATTATCCTGAGCGTTCATGATGAATTCGAGTATGCCCGGCAGGGGGTGAAGATCGGCGTTGTGGACTATTTGCTCAAGCCCGTCAAGAAGGATGCCTTGTACTTGAGCATCGATAAAGCGATAAGCGGCATCCGGAACGAGCAAAGACAGCGGGAAGAGCGGATGAACTGGTCCATCAGCCGGATGCTGTTCGCATCGTGTCCGGCGGAGGAAGAGATGGCTGCGCCGTTCTATGGGCATGGATATTTGATGGCACTGCTTCTGCTGGGAAACTGGGGAGCGCACAGAGGCTGGCAGGATACCGGTATCCGCAATAGCGAGCTGAGGAGCCAGATCGTTTTCGGCAGTGTCCGGGAGGAGGATATTCATTGTCTGGATCTGGATTCCCGGCGGAAAATCATCCTCGTTCCGGTTGCCGCCGACTCCGGCAAATGCGGCATGGAATCCAGACTGATCGCGCTTTTTCAGCGGATGGATGAGAGTGTTCAGCTCAGCTATGTTTTCAAGAACGGGAATGAGCGGCTCAGCAAATGCTTTGCCCTCCTGAACCGGAGGCTGGAAGAAAATATGCGGCTCGGCATGCCGACCTGCATTTCCCCCGATGCCCGGACAATGGACGTGGATATCAGCGGCATCTGGGATAAGGTGCGGATGATCGAAACGCTGTTCAGCCAGGGAGACCTCCGCAGGGGAACGGAAATGATCCACAAAATTACTGCGGAGCTGATGCGGAAAAAAATCACCATGCGGCAGCTGCAAGGTTTTATCCGTGATTTGCTATACTCCCTGCAGTTCAAATGGCGCCTATCGCAGCAGGGCCGGGTCGATCCGCCCAAGATGCAGGATGAGCTGCTGTCGAGTCTGAATGAGCTGACAAGCTACGAGGAGCTGAATGGATGGCTGAGCGCGAAAATTATGAATCTCCATCCAGGCCGGGAAAGCAAGGATATGAAGCCGAAAGGCATGATCCCTCTGCTCATGCAGTGGATACACAGCCATTATCAGCATAATATCTGCCTGCAGCAGTTTGCAGCGGATCATCATGTCAGCCTTGGCTATTTGTCCAAGCTCTTCAAGAATCAGACTGGCTGCACCTTCTCCGACTATCTGATTCATTACCGCATCGGCAAGGCGAAGATCCTGCTCACCGAAGGGATGGAACGGCTCTCGGATGTGAGCGGTCTGGTCGGTTATGAAGATGCGAAGCATTTCAGTCATGTGTTCAAAAAAATCGTGGGCGAATCGCCGCAGGCTTACGCCAAACGAACGAAATAGGGCTGAAAAGCAAAATCACCCTCCCAAAATAGCCAATCTACAGGTAGGCGGAGCATGGCAATCCCTCTAAACTTAATTCATACGGACTGCCATTCATACATGAATGCGCATACAAAAAGGGAGGACAAAAAAAGCATGCGAAAAAGAAGAAGCGTCATGACCATTTTTGCGGCCTGCATCTCGCTTATGATCATCCTGACAACCGGCTGTGGAACAAGCGGCACGACAAACAATGAGAATCCTGGCAACAGCAAGCCTGCCGGTACGAATGCAGCTGATGAAGGCGGCGGAAGCAGCGCGGAAGCGCCTGCCGCCAAGAAGGTAACATTAACGCTGATGGTCGGCAATACCGGAACGACCCTTGATGCGCTCAAGGTCGTGGCGGCAGAGGCTGAGAAGAAACTGAACATTGCCATTGAATTCGATATCAAGCCGGACGGCACGGAGGGCGACAATCTGGTTAAAACCCGTCTGGCTACAGGCGATATGGACGATTTGCTGGTGTACAATTCCGGATCGCTGCTGCAGGCGCTGAGCCCTGAGGAGAACTTTGCCGATCTGAGCGGCGAACCCTTCATGGCGGATGTGTTGGACTCCTTCAAAACGACGGTTACGGCAAGCGGCAAGGTGTTTGGCGTTCCGGTCGGCACGACGGTTGTCGGCGCCGTTCTGTACAACAAGAAGGTGTATGCCGACCTGGGACTTGAGATTCCACGCACATGGGATGAATTTATGGCCAACAATGAGAAGATCAAGGCGGCGGGCAAGACGGCGGTGATCGGCACTTACAAGGACACCTGGACCTCCCAGCTGCTTATACTCGGAGATTATTACAACGTCCAGTCGCAAAATGCATCTTTTGCGGACGATTATACGGCCAACAAGGCCAAATATGCGACCACGCCGGCAGCGCTCAGAGGCTTCGAGAAAATCGAGGACGTATACAAGCGCGGATATATGAACAAAGATTTCCTGGCTACCACGTATGATGCAGGGCTCAAAATGCTCGCGGAGGGCGACGGTGTGCATTATCCGATGCTCACCTCGGCGCTTGACTCGATCTTCCAGAACTTCCCTGACAAAATCAACGATATCGGCGTGTTCCCGGAGCCAAGCGACAGCGCGGACATCAATGGTCTGACGGTGTGGATGCCAAGCGCGCTCTATCTCAACAAGGACAGCAAGAATCTGGAAGCCGCCAAAAAGTGGACGGAATATTTCCTGTCGCCTGAAGGCCAGTCCGTCCTGTCATCCAAGCTCAAAGCATCCGGACCCTATCTGATTAACGGCATTGATCTTCCTGAAGACACCTATGCAGGGGTTAAAGAAATGCAGTCTTACTTTGATGAAGGCAAAACGGCGCCGGCGCTGGAATTTCTGTCCCCGGTCAAAGGCCCCAACCTGGAAAGTATTACAGTCGCTGTAGGCAGCGGGATCAACACCGCGGCGCAGGGCGCCAAGGATTACGACAAGGATGTCGAGAAGCAGGCGCAGCAGCTGGCGCTCCCCGGCTGGTGATGAAGCCATAGGCTAAAACCTATTAATACCCTGCAACTTCTGCTGCAGGGTATGTCTGTTCAATCGGAGCGCGCCGCGAGGGAAGGCCTCCCGGCGGCTTCTACTGTCCAAGAGAAAGGATGAGCGCATGATGAATACCGCCTCCAAGCGGATGTATTCGTATCTTTTTTTTCTGCTGCCTGCAGGTGTGATTTATTTTACCTTCTATTTGCTGCCGACGCTCCTGTCCTTCTTCTTCAGCACGACGAGATGGACGCTCACGAAATGGGAATTTATCGGCATGGACAACTACGTCACCTTCTTCTCCGAAACGGCGCTCAGCATCGGGTTTCGCAACACGCTGATCTTTGCGGTGGTCACCTGTGGATTGAAGGTGCTGCTGGGTTTGCTGCTAGGCGCTTTTCTGACTTCAAGAATTATCGCCAAAAATTATTTGCGCTCCGTTGTTTTCTTCCCCACGCTGCTCAGCACCATCGCCGTCGGGATTACCTTCTCCACGATGATGCATCCGTCACAGGGGATTATTAATGTGGCGCTGGGCGCGCTTGGCATCACAGGTCCCGACTGGCTCGGCAACACGCATATCGCTCTATTGTCGGTTGCCCTGGTTGATGTATGGAAGGGAGTGGGAATCGCCACCGTCATCTTCATTGCCGGGATAACGGCCATTCCCCAGGTCTACTATGAAGCGCTCAAAATCGACGGCGGCAGCAATCTTGCGGCCTTCCGCCATATTACACTGCCCCTGTCCCGTCCGGCGATGAACTCCGTCATTATTCTGGCTTTTATCGGGGGTCTGCGGACCTTCGATCTGATCTGGGCGATGACCAAGGGCGGGCCAGGCTTCACCACCGACCTGATCGCCTCCATTATCTACAAGCAGTATCAGGCCGGCTTCTACGGCCTTGCTACGGCGGGGAATGTCATCTTGTTCATCGGGGTATCGGTGCTTGCTTTCCCGCTATACAAGTTTCTGACCAAAAGCGAGGTAGACCTATGAGCGAACGTGCCAAACGGATTTCCGTCGGCTTTATTGCAGTTGCGGTGACCACGATTATATTCTGGGTGCCCTTTTACTTCGTCATTATCAATTCCTTCAAAAACCAGCAAGATGCGGCGCTGATGTCGATGACCTGGCCGAAATCCTTTGAAATTTTCAGCAATTACAAAGCCGTTCTCACGGCTGCCGACAATATGCTGCTGCGCGCCTTCTATAACAGTACGCTGCTCACGGTACTGTCGATCGTTATTCTCGTCTTCGTCAGCGCCATGGCCGGCTTTGTGCTTCAGCGCAGGGAAGGGGGCAGGGGATCGTCCCTGCTGAATTTCATCGTGCTGGCCGGGCTGATGATTCCGCCAGCTATCGTTCCGACGATCTGGGTGCTGGATTCGATCGGCCTGTTCAAAACATTGGCCGGCATTACGCTGGTCGAGGTCGCGCTGCATTTTCCGTTCTCGGCAATTCTATACAAGGCCTTCGTGGCCACGCTGCCCAAAGAAATCGACGAGAGCGCCTTTATCGACGGCTGCGGCGGCATACGCCTGTTTTTCCATATTATTTTCCCGCTATTGAAGCCGGTTACCTCAACGGTTGTGGTCCTGACCTCCATTAACGTGTTCAATGATTTCGTCAATCCCCTGTATTTCTTCCCGGGGGCGGACAATGCGACGGTGCAGCTGACGCTTTATAACTTTACCAGCCGGTTCACGTCCTCCTGGAATTTGCTGTTTGCCGATATCGTGCTGATCTCCATTCCGCCGCTCATTCTGTTTATCTTCTTCAATAAGAAAATAGTCGCGGGCATGACTGCCGGCGCTGTAAAAGGGTAAAATCTGCAAGCGCTTACCCATGTGCGCTGCAAATGGTCTCGATCGCATTAGTTATTGTCCCGATACGCCAAGATTTTTGGAGTGCGGTTGATTATGATGAGTACAAGAAACCGTTCTCATATCCATGTTGAACCTAAGGAGGCGATGCAGAATCAAGCCGATTGGTGTAGGGATTCTCGGATTTGCCCATGGGCATGTCCATGCGTACTGCGAGGAATGGAAGAAGCCGGAATACGGGATAAGCGTATTGGCGGGCTGGGATCACGATCCTGCGAGACTGGAAGCGGCAAGAAGCGCATTCGGGATAGAAGTCTATGCGAATGCGGATGAATTATTGAAGCGTGACGATATCCAGGCGGTGGTGATCGGCTCGGAAACCTCGAAGCACGCCGGGCTTGCAGAGCTTGCGGCATCGAGCGGCAAAGCAATAGTGCTTCAAAAGCCGATGGCGCTGACGATGGATGAAGCCAAGCGTATCGCGGATGCGGTTCAGACATGCAAGGTTCCGTTCACACTGGCCTGGCAGATGCGGGTCGATCCTCAGAATATGCAGATGAAAGAGTGGCTTCAGAGCGGCGAGCTTGGACGTGTGTTCATGGTCCGCCGCCGTCACGGCCTGCCGATGGGGCTGAGTCCGGATTTTGCCGACAGCTGGCATGTTAATCCCGCTCTTAACCGCGACATTTGGGCGGATGATTCCTCGCACCCGATCGATTTTATTCACTGGCTGCTGGGTGTGCCGGAGACCGTCACCGCCGAACTGGAGTCCTTATATAATCCGCGTATTCCGAATGACAACGGGATTGCTATTTTCCGCTATCCCGGCGGCCCGATAGCCGAGGTGAGCTGCTCCTTCACCTGCACGGCGGCGGAGAATACGACGGAGATCATTTGCGAGAAAGGCAGCATTATCCAAAATTACGGCGATGTGCCCAGCTGCAACGTAGCCCGCACCGCAGGCGCGGCAGGCTTGAAACGATACAGCGCCGGGAGCGGCGGCTGGATTGAAAGCGATATACCTTCTCCAGACAATCATAGTCACCGCATCCGCGGACTGGCAAAGCCGCTGGCTGAATTTCTCCGCGGCGAGCGCGCTCCGCTGGCGACTGCCGAGGATGGAATGATGTCGCTGCGAATGGTTCTGGCTACTTATGTATCGTCGCGGGAAGGACGCCGTGTCGCATTAAGCGATAACGCCATCCAGAATGCGTAGATCTCAAAAAAACCAAATAGGAGGCAACTGAAAAATGGCCGTTAAAATTGGCATTGTAGGGATGAATGGAATTGGCAACAACCATGCGAATTGTTATAGAGAGGATGAGCTTGCTGATCTGGTAGCAGTCTGTGATGTGGTGAAGGAGCGCGCCGATGCCGCAGCTGAGAAACATGGCGTAAAGGCTTATTACAGCCTGAAGGATATGGTGGAGAATGAGCCGGATATCGAAGTGATCGATATAACGACAGGCGGCATCGACAACGGCAGCTGGCATTTTGAGCCGGCTATGGAAGCCATCGGATACGGCAAGCATGTTCTGGTTGAGAAGCCGCTGTGCCACGACATCCGCGAAGGGCGGGAACTGGTCGCTTTTGCCGAGAAGCAGAAGGTGTATCTGGGCTGCAATCTGAATCACTATTTCACCCCGCCGGCTGAAAAAGCCAAGGCATACATGGAGAGCGGCGATATCGGCGAATTGGTGTACTGCATGGCCAAGATGGGCTTCAACGGGGGAGATCTGAATTATGGACTTGCGGGATCGCCGAAGATCAAGGGCCATCCATATTTTCATATGAAAGCGTTTCTGACTCATCCGCTCAGCGTTATGCGTCATTTCTGCGGCGATATTACGCATATTCAAACCTTCTCCGACCGTCCTGGCTTCCGCCGCAGCGCGGGAGACGTTATGGTATCGATCAACAGCATTCATATGAAATTCGCTAATGGCGGCGTAGGCTATCTGCTCAGTCAGAGAGGAGACGCGGTATACGGACTTGGCGGCTGGTGGAGCCTGGAGGTTGCCGGCTCGAAGGGTACCTTCTGCATCGAGAATTGCGTGGAGAAAATCTCCTACTGGAAAGCGGAGAAGGGCATTCCGGCGATAAGCGTTCAGCCTGAGGCCATCGTGACGGATTACGGCACCAATGATTTCAACCGCACATTCAACAACCGGCTTCACGCGTTCCTGGAGGATGTGTCCAACCGTGTGTCGTTCGACCAGCTTCGCGCCAATGGAAGAGACGCGCTTGCCGTTCTGGAATATACCTTTGCCGTCATTGAATCCTATGAGAGCGGCGGAGAGGTTGTTCGTCCGCATCCGCTGCCGCCGCTGCACGGAGATCCGATGTTCATGAAATAGCATCATCCATCCATATATTACTGAAGGAGTGTTCAATACTTATGGTCAAATTAGGCGTAAACTCTGTACTTTTCAAATCGTTCAGCTTCGCCGAGGCGGCAGCTGCAATTGCGCGCTCCGGCTATGACGGCGTGGAAATATCGGCTATCAAAGGCATGTGCGAGCATCTTGATCTTGACCGCTGGCAGGAGCAGAAGGATGAGCTGCAGGTCATCGTGAAGGAGAACGGACTAAAGTTCCTGTCCATGGAGGTCGCTTCGCTGGACGAGGAAAGATTGACCAAGGCATTCGAGGCCGGTGCGGCCATCGGAATTCCCGTCATCAACGTTGGACCCGGCGGAAAATCCGGCAATGAGGAGGATCTTGCAGCATCGATCGCCAAATTGGCCCATCTGGCGGAGAAAGCCGCCTCTTATGGAGTCACGCTGTGCGTGAAGGCTCATGTCGGCAATGCGATTGACAATACGCCGACGACGCTTGCTGCCATGGAAGCTATATCCTCGCCGGCTTTCGGGATAGATATGGACCCGAGCCACATCCACCGTTCCGGTGAAAACGCGGAGGAAGCACTGCCGGCTGTGCTCAGCCGTGTGAAGCATGTACACATACGCGACTGCAAAGGCCGCGCGCAAGGACCCGGCCCGATTGAGCTGCAGGCTTGCGGACGGGGCGATATCGATCTGTTCGGCTACTGCAAGGCGATGGTAGACGGCGGCTATGACGGCCCCGTTGTACTGGAGGTCATCGGAGCCGGACCGGACCACACGATCGATCAGGTATCGATCGTGGCGGCGGAATCGTACGGGTATTTGAATGCCTGCCTGAAGAAGCTAGGCGGCAGATAAGGAGCCGCAAACGCAAGTACCGAAAAGCGTAAATAACGGTTAGAAAAGCGGAGCCGCTTCAGGAGTCCTTTGATCTTCCGATTGCTGTTGTACCCCTGAATTTTTTTATTTTGGATACCTTTATCTGTTAAATTCGGGGTACAAAGGCAAACGCTTCGCTTCTCCAGATTCAAATGCCGCCTTCCGCTCTCGTTTTTCCTTTGGATGACTTATTGTCGCAAACCTGTTCCAGGCTTTTGCTTACGAAGTGAGTTCTTGCTTGATGCTGCTGAATACCGGCAGATCAGGTAAAGCCTCGCAAAAAACTTTCAGGAGGTAATCATGAAATGACAGCTAAAAAACCGAATGTGGTTATTTTCGGTATCGATAGTTTACGGCGCGATCATATGAGCTCATATGGATATTCGCGTCTGACAACACCTTTTATGGACCGGGTTGCAGCGGATGGCGTGCTGTTCGAGAAGCATTTCAGCCCAAGCATTCCGACAACTCCGGCTTATGCTTCCATGCTGACAGGAATGGATGTATTCGGAACCGATGTCGTCGCTCTTCGTCATCAGGGTCCGCTTGGCGGACATGTGAAGACGCTGGCCGAGACGCTGGGCGAGAACGGCTATAACACGACCTGTATCGGCTTTACCGGCAATCCGTCTTCACGCGGCTTCCAGACCTATATTGACTACGAATCCTGGGTTCCCGACGAGACCGGACGTACGCCCAAAGCGCAAAATCTGAACAATGTCGCCGTGCCGGAGCTGGAACGCCTTGCAGCGGAAGACAAACCGTTCCTGCTGTTTCTGCGGCATATGGACCCGCATTCACCTTACCTGCCGCCCGTTCCGTTCGAGCGCATTTTCTACGGCGACAACGAGAAGGATGAGAGCAACCGGTCGATGGAGCCGGTTTACGGCTTCAAGCCCTTCGCGAATTTCCTGAAATCCTGGATACCCGAGGGCGTCACCGATGAGCAGTATGTGGAGGCGCAATACGATGGGGCAATCGCCTATATGGACGCCTGCATCCAAACCTTGTTCGCCAAGCTGGAAGCGATGGGGATTGAAGAAGAAACATTGATTGTCATTACATCCGATCATGGGGAAACGCTTTATGAGCATGATTGTTTCTTCGACCATCATGGACTGTATGATTGTACGCTGGTTGTTCCCCTCATTATCAAATTCCCCGGACGTGTTCCGGCGGGAAAACGGGTTTCCGGCGTCAGCCTGATCTCCGATATTATGCCGACGGTGCTGGAGCTGCTGGATATCAAGACCGATACGGCATTTGACGGTCAAAGCCTGACAGGTTTGATCCAGGGCGAGGATGCGAAGCGGGTCAGCGAGTTCTATATAACGGAATGCACATGGATGCGCAAGCATGGCTGGCGTACGCCGGAGTGGAAGCTCATCTGCGCGCTGGAGCCGGATTTCCACTTCAAGCCGGAAGTGGAGCTGTATAACCTGATTCAGGATCCGCTGGAAAATGAAAATGTCGCAGAGCGCGAGCCGGAGGTCGTAGCCTTCCTGCTGAAACGGATGAACGACTACATCGCCAAACGCGAGCAGGAAGTGGGCCGCACCAATCCGATCTATACGAATCTGAACTGGCATGGACAGGGCAAGACCTTCACTTCCTCCCAGGAAGCGTATGATTCGCTCCATATCGGATCCATCGTCAGCGCCCGCTCGCTTCAGGAGAAGGAGAAGGACGATCCGGCGGCTAAAGGCAAGACAAAAGGCAAAGGCAAGGCCAAGGGTAAAGAAAAGGACAAGGAAAAAAATAAGGCCAAAGAAGAAATTGCGGCAACAGCGGAGTCCAAAGACGAGTAATAGGTCCACAAAAAACCGGCCATAAACAGACTTGTTTTCTTATATGGACGCATGCTTTTTGCAGGTAGCAAGCTCGAAAGGAAGGGACTGCAAATGATCAGAGTAGCTGTTGTCGGCGTCAACAATATCGGTAAAATCCACTGCCGCGCGTATCGAAGCCATCCGGACACCGAGCTCGCTGCCGTCTGCGATCTGATGCCGGAGCGGGCTGAGGCTGCGGGGCGCGAGCATTCGGTTCCCCATTATACGGATTTGCGGGAGCTGCTGAGCAAGGAAACGATTGATGCCGTTATCGTGGCGACTGCGGGCGTAGAGAAAGGCAGCCACCACTTTGAGCCGGCCATGATCGCGATTGAAGCAGGCAAGGCGGTGTTCGTGGAGAAGCCGATATCCAATAATATCGAAGAGGCGCGGAAGATGGTTGCTTTTGCCCGGGAGAAGGGCGTGCGGCTTGCCTGCAACCTCAATCACCGCTTCACCCCTGCGGCGTACAAGGCGAAGGAGCTGGTCACGGAAGGGAAGCTGGGCTCCCTGCTGTTCCTGAATATGAGGCTGACGATCCGCAATCCGCAGGAGGATACGGAGTGGCTTCATATGCGGGCCCTCCATCCGCATTCCATCGATGTTATGCGGTTTTTTGCCGGGGACGTGAAGCGGGTGCAGTCCTTTATGACCAAAGCACCCGGGCGGACGTCCTGGTCCACTGTTTCCGTCAATATGGAATTTGCCAGCGGCGCGGTCGGGCATTTGACGGGAAGCTACGATATGTCCATGCGGCATCCCATTGAATACTGCGAGGTTGCCGGTCACGAGGGTCGGCTTGTTATTGACAATGTATATGAGAGTATGACTTATTTTCCGCATCATTCCGATGAGCTGACGGTTGTCCGCAATCCGTTGTTCGGAGGGATGAAGGGCTTTGACGACACGTTCGGGCATCGGATCAACCGGTTCATCGAGGAGATTCAGACAGGGGTAAAACCGGAGGATATTGCCGCATCCGGGGCAGATGCGCTCGCGGCGCAGGAAGTCATTGAAGCTGCTATACGTTCACATCAGCTGGGCGGAGCTCCTGTAGAGGTTGCGGCTAACGAATGATACAGGGGACGTGGAGGGAAATGGATATGAATAATAACGGGCATGGCTCGGTATTATGGTTTACCGGTCTATCCGGAGCCGGCAAGACGACAACGGCCAAATTCATGGAAGAGAAGCTGCGGAAGCAGGGACGGCGCGTTGAACTGCTCGACGGCGACGAGCTGCGCGATACGATCTGCAAAGGACTCGGCTTCAGCCGCGAAGAGCGCTTCGAGAACATTAAACGGGTTACGTATCTCGCCAGGCTGCTTTCGCGAAACGGGGTGGATGTGCTGGTATCCGCCATCACGCCTTATACGGAGATGAGGGAGCACGCCAGGGCGCAGCTGCCAGGTTATGTTGAGATTTATGTGAAATGTCCCCTTCATGTATGCGAGATGAGAGATGTCAAAGGCTTGTACGCCAAAGCGAGAAGCGGAGCGATTGCCCAATTCACGGGCATCTCCGATTCCTATGACGAGCCAAGCAATCCGGACATTACACTATGCACATCCACTGCGACGCTGGAGCAAAATGGAGATACGATACTTGCATGGCTCGGCCATGCCGCACCACTGGAGAAGTCAACTTCTCGGAGGGATTAGAAGCACTATGAAAATAATTATGATCTCGCTGGATACGCTTCGCGCCTCGCGCCTCGGCTGCTATGGCTACCATAAAGCCACAAGCCCGCATCTGGACCGGATAGCCCGTGAGGGAGTCCTGTTCGAAAAAGCTTATGCGGCGGATATTCCGACCGAGGTCGCGCATACCGGGATTTTTACCGGCAAAATCGGTCTGACCACAGGCGTTGTATCTCACGGCTCGGAGCTGACACATTTGCCCAAGTCAACCGAATGGCTGCCTTCCATGCTGCGCTCCGCCGGCTTCACCACAGCGGCAGTGGACAATTTGTACCAGCTGAAGGAATGGTTTGCCCGCGGCTACCGGTATTATATGAACAGCGTCGGGGGCAACCGCTGGATTGACGGACGCACGGTCAATGAATTGGCGATGCCCTGGATCGGGCAGCACCGGGAAGAGAACTTCTTCCTGTTCCTGCATTATTGGGATGCGCATACGCCTTATCTGCCGCCGGATTCCTATATTCCGGAGTTCTACGAGCCTGGCAGGGACCCGTTCGATCCACGAAACAAAAGCATGGAAGGCGCGTATAATCATCCAGCTTACCCTTTCTTCAAGCATCACCATTATGATCTGGTCGGCGAGGTTACGGACAGTGATTATTATGATGCGCTTTATGATGCGGAAATCCGCTATCTGGATGACCGGTTGAAGGAGCTGGATGATCATCTTGAAAAGCTCGGGATCCAAGAGGAGACCATGATCATTCTGTTTGGCGATCATGGAGAAAGCCTGACGGAGCACGACATCTACTGGGACCACTGCGGCTTGTATGAGCCGACCGTCCATGTCCCGATGATTATCCGTTGGCCGGGAAGAATTCCCGCTGGCCGGAGGGTTCCGGGGCTTGTGCAGCAGGTCGATCTGCTCCCGACAATTCTGGATGCCGCGCGCATGGAGGCAGTATTGGGAATTGACCAGGCGAAGCTTAAGTATCCTGCGGGTCTCGACGGGCTCAGCTTATGGCCATCGATCAGCGGCGAAGCGGAAGGCACGAACGATGCGCTGCTGTTGAGCGAATGTGCCTGGCAGGCGGCAAGGGCGATTCGAACGGACCGCTACAAGTTCATCCGCACCTATGACTCTGGGCCGTTCACACGTCCGCCGAGAGAATTATTCGATTTGACCGATGATCCTGCGGAAACGGTCAATCTTGCAGAGAGGCTGCCGGACGTTGCGGAGCGCTTGGAAACCCGGCTGAATGAATGGGTGGAGCGCAAGCTGGCAGGAAGAGCGGACCCCATGCAGCGACAGCTTCAGGAAGCAGGTCTGCCCTTCCGGAGAAGAATCGAGCAGATTCTCGGTTCGGCATCGTTGACCTGGGAGGAATGGTACCAGAACCCGCAACGGGAGCGTTTCGACAACGCGGTGCTTCACCGCGGCTGACGGCTAGTTTTTCCCGCACGACCGTACAATCGGAGTCTTTTGCAAAGGGTGAATAGAGGCATGCAGGATATTCTGAGCAGAAATAATTATATGAAGGATGAATTTCCGTTCTGGATTACCCGGACTGTACAGGGCTCGATCTCCGAGCATGGGCATGAGTTCGTCGAGCTGGTCTATGTCGTTCGGGGCAAGGGCATGCATATCTTCCAGGGTTCCCCGTATGAGGTTCATGCGGGGGATGTGTTTATTATTAATCCCGGTGAAACCCACGCCTATTATGTCGAGGCCAATGAGCAGATTGATATTATCAACTGCTTGTTTATGCCGTCCTTTATCTCCGATGCGCTGCTCAGCGAGCTTGAAATTACAGGCTCGATGGACTATTTCTACGTTCACCCGTTTCTGAAGCATGACGTGAGGTTCAATCACCGGCTTAATCTGCACGGGCAGGATGCGGACTCCGTTCAGCAGCTCCTGGACAGCATGATCCGTGAGCTGGACAGCCGCGTACCCGGCTATAAAACGCTGATCCGGCTGCAAATGATCGAGCTGCTTGTGCTGCTCTCCCGCTATTACGCGATGATGCAGCAGCAGCGGGTTCACCCTTCTCCCCGTCAACTGGAACGGGAGATGACCGCACGCCGGATTTACGGCTATCTGGAGCGGAGCTTCGAGAAAAAAATCACGCTCCAGTCCTTGTCCGGCTTATTTAATGTAAGCACGCGGCAGTTGAACCGGCTGATGCGCGAGGAGTTCAACCGCAGCGTATTCGATGTGCTGCACGAGATCCGCATGGAACGCGCCAAACACCTGCTGCTGGAGACGGACGACAAGGTCATCAATGTGGCGACTACGGTGGGCTATGAGGATCAATCGTTCTTCAACCGGTTGTTTCTCCGGCATGTGGGCTGCTCGCCCAGCCAATACCGGACAGGTGTGGAGATCGAGTAATCCCAGGCCTTAAGTGTATTCATGAAGAGAGAGGAGCTGACGGCATCTCCTATGCAAAAGCGTTCGCCTAACGTGCTGTTAATTACGGCAGATCAGCTTCGTCATGATTGTGTCGGCTTTAGCGGCCAATATCCTGTACGAACCCCCCATCTTGACCGCTTTGCCGCGCAAAGCACCGTATTCGACCAAGCCTATTCGCATGTGCCGCTGTGCTGCCCGGCCCGGCAGTCCCTGCTGCATGGAAGAAGGCCGGAGACCTTCGGCGCCTTGTGGAACTATAATGCTTTTCTTCCTGTGGGCTCTCTTGAGCCGGAGCATTTCACCTGGTCCGGACTGCTCTCGGATAATGGCTACCGGTCCGCTTATATCGGCAAGTGGGGTGTGAATCCGGAGCATGATGCGACAGCCTTCGGCTATGATTCATATGTAAGCGAATCGGATTACCAGGCCTTCCGGAAGCAGCGATACCCGGATATTGAATTCAAGAACGGATATTTTGGCGAAGCAAGTCCGGTTCCGCTCGACGATTCGCAAACTCACTGGATGGCGGATCGGGCGGTCAGCACGCTCAGGCAGCTGGAATCGGAAGGCAAGCCCTGGCATTTGGCTGTGCATTTTCCCGAGCCGCATCTGCCATGCCGTCCTTCGGGAAAGTTTGCGGAAATGTACGATCCTGCTGCGATGCCGGAGTGGTCGGGGTTCCGGGAGACCTTCCAGGGGAAGCCCTACATTCAGCGGCAGCAGCTGCTGAACTGGGGAGTCGAGGATTATACCTGGGCCAACTGGGCGCCTATTGTGGCCAGGTATTACGGGATTATCAGCCAGCTCGATGAAGCGATTGGCAAAATACTGGCTGAGCTGGACGCGCTTGATGCGTCTGCCGATACGCTTGTTATTTTTACCGCTGACCATGGCGACATGTGCGGTTCGCATGGAATGATGGATAAGCATTATATTCTCTATGACGATGTCGTCCGCGTCCCCCTCGCCATCCGGCTGCCCGGTAAGGATCAGACTGGCCGCGTGGACAGCCGGTTTGTCTACAACCTGCTGGATATGGCGCCGACGCTTATTGATTTGCTGGAGCTTGCGACGAAGAATTCCCCGCAGCTGCAAGGCCGATCCTTGAAACCGCTCCTGACGGGCGGACCGGAAGCTGCTGATTGGAGAGACTCCATTGTCGCCTCTTATAACGGCCAGCAGTTCGGATTGTACACCCAGCGAATGATCCGTACGCGGACCTGGAAATACATTTGGAATTTGACGGATGTGGATGAGTGTTACGATCTTACGGCCGATCCCGGGGAACTGGTGAATTTGATCGCGCATCCGGAATCCGCCCCGATTATCAAAAAATTGCGGACCAGGCTGTATGAGCAGCTGGCCCTGGACGGCGATCCCGTCATTAACAATGAATGGATGTCGCATCAGCTGCTGGATGGGGCGAAGCTTGCGTCCAGATAGATCCGGAACCTGAATGATAAACGCGTGATCCCGCATAGGCTGCGGGATTTGTTGTTTCTAGCGGGCATACGCTATTTACCCTGTTCCCAGTATTCCTACATCAGCACGATCGGCGTCACAGCAATCGATCTTGGCGAGCTTCCCGCAGGGAGGCTCGCTACGACCGTGTTGCTTGCCGTCTCAATAACCGTGATCCCGTTATTAACCTGGGAGGAGACATAAGCAAATACGCCGTCGGGAGTAATCGCAACGGATACCGGCCTGCCGGGTGTTGGTATATCTATCAATACCGTATTCGTTGCCACATTGATGACGGTTACGCTGTTATTGACATTGCTGGCAACGTAGGCTCTGGAACCGTCAGGAGATATTGTAACGCCAAATGGAATGGATCCCGCCGGCAATGGAACCGTTGTTATAATCGTATTGCTGCCGGTATCAATGACCGAAACCGTATCGTCACCCTGATTCGTGACGTAAGCGCGAGTGCCATCAGGAGTAATCGCAACAGCGTCCGGGAGAATTCCGGCAGGAATTGTGGCAATGACGGTATTGGTTAGCGTATCTATCACGGAAATCGTATTGCTGCCGACATTGGCGACATATGCGCGTTTACCGTCAGGGGTGATCGCGATTCCGAGTGGACTGCTGACCGGAGAAATTGGTATCGTAGTTTGTACGGTATTCGTAACCGTATCCAGTACAATGACCGATCCCTGGAAGTCGGTCACATAAGCGCGGAAGCTGTCGGGAGTAATTGCAATTGATGTTGGCTGGCTTCCGGGAGGCGTGGGAATCGTTGTAACTACACTGTTGGTCGCTGTGCTGATGACCGAAACTGTAGAGTTGCCGAAATTCGCAATATACACGCGAGTACCGTCCGGCGTAACCGCAACTCCAATTGGACTGCTACCGGCAGGCAAAGCGATGGTGGATGCGATCGTATTGTTTTCCGTACTAACGACCGTTACTGTATCTTGATCGATATTGGCATTGTAAGCAAAAAGGAGGGTGCCGATAATTGAATCTTCACCTCTTAAAATATGCTTCTCAACCACTTGTCCGCCGCCGTCTATTTCCGAGATTGTCACTGAAATATTGCTGCCGCCCAGGCCGCTTGTAATAACCCTTACTCCGTAAACGTCAAGATCGGCAAATATATGATCAAGCAGAAACACGCTGCCATCCGATCCTGACGGGGATAACGATACCAGATATAAGGTATAGAATGTGGTTGAATGAAATCCGGATGTGACGGGAGTCACTGTATAAGCCTGGATCGAAGCAATAGCGGGATCCCGTCCTCCGTTAGACAGCCAGACAGCAAGCCGGCTCGTTCGAGGGAATGCCCGATTATCGATTGGCCCTGTATCATACACACTCATTTTGTATCACCCTGCTTTTCACATTTGATATAAGACATCATATGTGAAATGAACAGCGGGTAATTGTACGTGCGCTGAACGGCTGTTGTTTTTTTTTGACCAATTGGCATGGCCCATTCATCGCCGGCTATCCCAAAATAGCAGCACGAGCATGTACAAGTATAAGCTAGCTGCTGAACCGGTCTTGATATGCAATGAGGACTCTGTCAATGACCAACGGATTGCATTCCCCGGTATCGCGAGCGAGGTAGTTAGACACCCTTGCCGCCCAGCGTCTGCAATTGAATCTGCTCAATTGCTGCAATTAAAGGCCTTGCCAGCGCGATCAGCGTCTGAGCCTCTTCGCCTAACAGCGAGGCCTGATGGGCAGCGGCATCAGTCCAAACCTCCGTGACCCATATCGTTTCCGGCTCGTTCTCCGTAACATTGATGACATACAGCAGGCAATCCTCGATAACATCCATCTGAGATGCCGCTTCCAGCAGTATTTTCGCAAGCTCATCGCGTTTGCCCGCCTGTGCAGTAAATTTGCCATATAACCCGTATTGGTTCATTTCCGCTCATTCCCTTCGATTAAGTGTCCACATTCATAATAACCAATCTTGGCTGACATATTCAGTCAGTGAAGTCTGACAGATATTTGCTGAAAATTAACTTTCGCAATCGGTTTCAAAGTTAGCGATTATGGTGAATAACAAGTAGTTTTTTGCAATCTGACCCGTAAAACGGACAAGACATATTATTTTGGGTTAAAATCAAAAAGACCGTACATATTTTTACCTTATTAAGGGAGTTTTCAGCTTTAGAAGCGAGCATCAGTAAAGAATCGCCAGAAAGCTTCATTGAACGCATGTTTATGCTTTCTGCCCGAGTTTGCAGCTCGTTTGAAATGCCCCGAGGATATCACTAAAAAACTCTCAGGAGGAACCTACATGTCCGAAGTTAAGCTTAGCATTGATTACGACCAGTATGAGGCTGGCCAAAAAGTCGAAGAATCGATTGAAAAGCTCGCAGACAGTCCGGAGAGTCAAGGGCTGACCAGCCTCATTATCGGAGAGTGGGGCGGAGCGTACGAGAATGATTCCAGCGGAATCGTTGAAACGCTGGTTCGTCTCAAGGACCGTTTTCCCGCCTTGCGCCAGCTGTTTATCGGCGATATGGGCTTTGAGGAATGCGAAGTATCCTGGATTATGCAGTCCAATATAGCTCCCGTGCTGGACGCTTATCCGGAGCTGACCTCCCTCACCATAAAGGGAAGCTCAGGACTTGATCTTGATCCCGCCCGCCATGGGAAGCTTGAAGAGCTGATTATTATTTGCGGCGGCTTGGGCAAAAATGTGCTGAACAGCATCAAGGACAGCCATTTTCCATTGCTGAACAAGCTGGAGCTGTATTTGGGCGTAGAGGATTACGGCTTTGACGGGGGGCTGGAGGATGTTCTGCCGCTTATTGAGGCAGGGCGGTTTCCGAACCTTACGTATCTGGGCCTGAAAAATAGCGAAATTCAGAACGAAATCGCCCTTGCGGTTGCCGATGCGCCTATTCTGGACCAGCTTCATACCCTTGATCTGTCGATGGGGACGCTCACGGACGCAGGCGCGGAGGCACTCATCAACAGCGAAAAAGTGAAGAAGCTGCAGAAGCTTGATCTGAGCTATCATTATATGAGTGACGGGATGCTGCAGCGCTGGGAACAGACGGGGTTGAATGTCGATACAAGCGAACAGCAGGATCTGGATGATGATGAAGATTATCGTTATCCGGCCTTGACGGAATAACGATGCGGCCGATGATACTGATCGGTAACCCTGGCAACCGCCGGACGTCCTCTCTGCAGGAGGCCAGAAGAAGGCTTCAGCTGGCGCCCGCAGTGCTGGTGCCGTATTTGGATCTGCTGCGCGGAACGATGCGGCTGGAGGAAGCTTTCAAGGAAGCCCGCGCCCATTCGGAAAGGCCCCCAGTTGTACGAATTGACGCGCCGGGCGAGGACTTCGAGGTCGAGCGCCAGTTGATTGCCCTGGGCGCGCCCGATACCGGGCCGGAGTATGCGGATGACCGGCTGCTCCCAGTACAGGGGAGAAGCGATCCGCATCCCTTATCTCAAAAATCCGCCCTGGCGCTGAAGGAGCAAAGAGGACGGCTCTATCATCCCTCCCAGTGGTTTCGCGGGTTTACACGCCTGCTGGCCAAGCTGGAAACGGAAGTCGGGCAAATCTGCCCGGACGTTCAATGGACCAACGCACCGGCAGATATTGCCGGCATGTTCGACAAGCGGCATACCCATCGCCTATTATCCGCGGCGGGCGTATCTGTGCCGCGTCTGCTGGAAATACCGGAGGCAATCCCTGATTATGGGGCTCTGCACGAGACGATGTGCCGCAAGCGGATGCACCGGGTATTTGTGAAGCTTGCTTCGGGGTCGGGAGCCTGCGGCATTATCGCGTACCAGATCAATCCGTCTACCGGCGAGGAGCTGGCGATTACGACTATAGGCGTCGATCACTTTATATCCCGTCCGCCGCAATTTTATAATGCGCTCAAGCTGCGACGCTACACGGACACGGCGACGATCCGGCTTATTGTGAACTGGCTGCTCAGTCACGGTGCTCATATTGAGCAGTGGGTAGCCAAGGCCGCTTATGGCGACAGCACCTTTGATTTGAGGCAGCTGGTTGTAGGAGGTGCTGCCTGTCACTGTGTAGCCCGGGTGAGCCGCACGCCGATCACGAATCTGCATTTGCGCAGCAAGCGCATGTCGCCGGAGGATATGGGTTTATCCGAAGCGACGCTCGCTGCGGTCAGAGAATGCGCGGAGTCCGCGCTCGCCGCTTTCTCCGGGTCAAGCGTCGCCGGCGTTGATGTGGTAATCGGCAGCGGTTCGATGAAGCCGCATGTTGTGGATGTCAATCCTTTCGGGGATCTGCTCTATAATGTTCTCTATCAGGGCGTCGATCCTTACGAATGGGAAATGAGGCATCTGGAGCCGTCGTTTTCGCCGCTAATAGCTGCCAACTCCGGCAAGGCGGCGCGTGCCCGCAGCGGGGTGGTACAGATTTGACCGATATGAACCGCATTATCGGGAGTCATGACATCCTGATGATCACATTGGATACGCTTCGCTATGATGCCGCTGTTCTGGAGGAAGCGAGTTGTCCGAATCTATGCGGCAGCGGATCATGGGAGAAGCGCCATACGCCGGGAAGCTTTACGTACGCGGCGCATCATGCCTTTTTCGGCGGATTTCTGCCTACTCCGGCTACAACCGACAAATCGGAACATATCCGCTTGTTTCACTCCAGGCATACGGGATTCAAGACGCATCCCCATACCTGGTTGTTTGACGCGCCGGATGTTGTTTCCGGCCTGCAGGCGGAGGATTACCGGACGATATGCATCGGCGGCGTTATTTTCTTCTCCAAGAAGGTGCCGCTGGCGCGCGTTCTGCCCGGGTATTTTCAGGAAAGCTACTGGCGGATGACGTTCGGGGTGACCAATTCCCGATCGACGGAGCACCAGGTTAATCATGCGTTAAAGCTGCTTGACCGGTCTTCGCCGGAGGAGCGGCTGTTCCTGTTTATGAATGTTTCCGCCATTCATGGTCCCAATCATTATTTTGTGCCTGGGGCGAGGAAGGACTCCGTTGACACGCAGCGGGCGGCATTGCGTTATGTGGATGGACAGCTTGGAAGATTGTTCGAGGCCCTGCGCGCACGTCAGCGTCCCGTGTTCTGCCTGGCTTTCTCGGACCACGGCACCGCCTACGGCGAGGATGGCTACGAAGGGCACAGGCTCGCGCATGAGGTGGTATGGAATGTGCCCTACCGTGAATTTTTGCTCTAGCAGCGGATTGAGCTTGTATATAAAGAAAGGTTGTGACCACCGGATGACATACGATCTTTCTGCTAACGGCGCGGCTGCGGCTGGCGATCCGGGTAATGTCCGCAAATGGAAGGAGGAGCTGACCGCTTCGCCGTACCGCTCTTATTTGTATACCTATCCCCATAAGACAGCTTACAGCGAGCTGGAACGGCCGATTCCGCTGTCAGGAATATGGAAGGACGAACCGACGGAGACGTTCTTCCTCTATATGCATATCCCGTTCTGCGGTGCGCGCTGCGGTTTTTGCAATTTGTTCACGCTGCCGGATAAACGCCAATCGGCGCATGAGCAGTATGTGGACGCGCTGGAGCGTCAGGCAAGGCAGTGGGCACCGCTTGTGAAGCATAAGCCGTTCGCAAGATTTGCCATTGGCGGCGGAACGCCTACGCTGCTTGCGCCCGCATTGCTAAAGCGCCTGTTCGCGATCGCCGGGGACACGATGGGACTCGATTCGTCTCAGGCGTCGATTTCGGTTGAAGCCTCTCCCGAGACGGTGACGGAGGAGAGGCTGCATATCCTGAAGGAAAACCGGGTTGACCGGGTCAGCATGGGAATTCAAAGCTTCGTGGAGTCTGAGGCTGCCGCGATCTACAGGCCGCAGATGCCGGAGGAAGCCGAGCGGGCCGCGGAGCTGCTGAAGCAGTTTGCGTTTCCGATTCTTAATCTTGACCTGATCTATGGATTGCCGGGGCAAACGCTCGATTCCTGGATGTATTCACTGGGGCGCGCGATTTCCTACAAACCGGAAGAGATCTTTATTTACCCGCTCTACACGCGGGAGCATACCATCGTGAAGCCGGAGCAGATCAGGCAAAGCGGCGCCGACAACCGTCTGGCCTTCTATGAAGCGGCGCGCAGCCGCCTGCTTGCCGAAGGCTATGCGCAGTATTCCATGCGCAGATTTGCCCGCAGCGGCGCGTTTGCTGGCAAATCGCTGCTGCCTTACGGCTGCCAGGAAGAAGGTATGGTCGGACTCGGCTGCGGCGCCCGCTCATACACACGGAGCGTTCACTATGCCTCGCGGTACGGCGTCAGCCGCAGTGCGACAGCGAGTATTATCGCCGATTATGTAGCTGCAGAGCGGTATGATACGGCCAATTATGGATTTGTGCTCAATGAATCCGAGCAGAAGCGCCGTTTCCTGTTAAAGGCGATTCTGCATGCGGAGGGCTTGCCGGTCGCGGATTATGCGCAGCGGTTCGGAAGTGAAGTGCTGGATGACCATCCCGAGCTGCAGCTTCTGCTGGATAGCGGATTGGGTCTTCTGCAGCATGGCATCCTGCAGCTGACGGATGAGGGCCTGGCCTACTCCGACGCCATCGGAGACTGGCTGATCTCACCGGAGGTGCGCCAGCGGATGGAAGGATTTGTTCTGGCATGAAGGCGACACTGTATTTTCGGGGCAGCCTGACCTCCTGCAATTATGACTGCCCTTATTGTCCGTTCAGCAAAAATAAGGATAATGCGCTGACCCTTGCCAAGGACCGCCGTCAGGTGGAGGAGTTTGTGGAATGGGCGGGGAATCAGAGGGGGAATGGACACCGGCTGTCGGTGTTTTTTAATCCTTATGGCGAAGCTCTCACCCACAGCTGGTACCATCGGGCGATGATTGAGCTGTCGTATATGGAGCATGTCGACAAGGTAGCCATTCAGACGAATCTGTCCGCGAAGCTGGATTGGACGGAATCGCTCAATCCGCAGAAGGCGGCCTTCTGGGCCACTTATCATCCCGGACAAACCGCGCAGATCCGGTTTGTCCAGCAGTCCGGGCAGCTTCGCAAGCGCGGTATACCGCACAGCATCGGCACGGTGGGGGTGAAGAGCGCCTTTGCGGAGATTTCGTCGCTGCGCCGCGCCATTCCATCCGACACCTATTTGTGGGTGAATGCGTTCAAGGATAAGCCGGATTATTATTCGGAGACGGATATCGCTTTCCTCACCGGAATCGATCCGCATTTTCAGCTGAACACTGTGGATTATGAGAGTGCGGGCAGAGCCTGCAATGCGGGCTATGATGTCTTTTATGTTCAGGGTGCGGGACTGGTGAAACGCTGCTATAAGGACCGTCAGGTCATCGGGCATCTATACCGCGACGGACTGGAAGGACTGTCGAAGCAGAGGAACTGCAAAATGTCATGCTGCGACTGCTATATCGGCTATATCCATATGCCGGAATTAAAGCTGGACCGGCTGTACGGCGAGAGCATCCTGGAAAGGATAGTCGTAAGCCGTCCGTAGCGAAATAGTGTGGTAACAGGAAGCTCCCCGCCGCAAGGCAGGAAAGCTTCCTGTTTCCATTCTAATACGAAGCGATGGAGCGTTTCTGTCTGATTCTTCGGGCGATTACGCCATGTCGGGGAGAGAACAGCAGGGCGATCAGGAACAGCACTCCCGCACTGCAGATCATGCATCCGGCAATGGAGGCATCCAATAGAACCGCCGCATAATAACCGGTAACGGAGCTGACGCAGCCGATCAGTACGCTGTACACGATCATTTTGCCCAGTTTATCGGTCAGCAGGTAAGCGCTCGCGGGAGGAATGACCAGCATGCCGACAACCAGGATAACACCTACGCTTTCGAAGGAAGCGACCGTGCTGACAGATACAAGACCCATCAGCAGATAATGGAACAAGGCGACGGGGATGCCTACAGCCGCTGCCATCGTGGGATCGAAGGAACAGATTTTAAACTGCTTGTAGAAGGCGGCAATGACAATGACGGTCAGAAGAAGCGCAAATCCAACGCCCCACACCGCTTTGGGACCGATATCGATGCCCCCTATTTCGATGGTGTTCCAGGGAACATAGGCGATTTCGCCGTACAGGACACAGTCCAGATCAAGATCGATCCTGCTGGTATACATGCTGACGAGAACGACTCCGACTGCGAAGAGGGCGGTGAACACGACCCCGATGGAAGCGTCGGACTGCACACCGCTCTGCTGAAACAATTGAATCAGGAAGACGGTGATCAGGCCAAGCGCCGCAGCGCCGAGCAGCATGAACAAGGAATCCCGCGATCCGCTGACCAGAAAGGCGATGACAATACCCGGAAGAACGGAGTGGCTGATGGCGTCTCCAATCATGGCCATCCGCCTGAGTACGAGAAAGCAGCCAACAATGCCGCAGGTACTGGCTACGAGCATGCCGGTGAGCAGAACCCAAAATGTGCTCATCGTTATTTGTTCCTCCCTTCCAGCCCGAGAGCGGCATCCTCGCGTCTTACTTTACCCCGTACAGCAGCAAATACCAGTAGCTTGGATATAATGCCCCTGCGGGGAGCCGCCAATAACGAAATGACGAATAATAAAGTGGCTGCAAGTACAACTAAAGGACCGGTTGGCAGCTGGTTGACATTGGCGCTGACGAAGGTGCCCGCCAGGCCGCTGAATGCGCCGAACAGACCGGCGAGGATGACCATAACGCCAAGACGCTCGGTCCAATACCTGGCGGAGACGGCAGGGGTAATGAGCAGGGCTGCCATCAGCACGACGCCCACCGCCTGAATACCGACCACCACAGCGACTACAATAAGCAGCATCAGGAACTGGTCAAGCCAGGCGACGGGGTAGCCAAGTCCCCGGGCAAAATCGGGATCGAAGCTCATCAGCTTGAATTCCTTGAACAGGAGCGAGCAGATCCCGATCAATGCGAAGGAGATCACGGTCATGGTAATGACATCGGATTGCATCATGGATGCGGCCTGGCCGAACAGGAAAGTATCGAGTCCGCTCTGGTTGCCGCTCCCGCTGTGCTGGATTCTTGTAAGCAGTACGATTCCGAAGCCGAAAAACACGGAGAGCACGATGGCCAGAGCCGCATCCTGTTTTATCCGGGTGTGGCGGGTAATATAGCTGATGCCGAAGGTAGCCAATACGCCGGCGGCTGCGGCACCGATCAGGAAGAACAGGATGGACTTCGATCCGCTTAGCATGAAAGCGATGCAAACGCCGGGAAGCGCCGCGTGAGACAAGGCATCTCCCATCAGCGCCTGCTTGCGCAAATAGGCGAAGCTGCCGATGACGCCGCTTCCCAGTCCAAGCAGCATACAGCCGAAGAGAATCCATTGGGTATTGGGATCGAGAAATATATTAAACCAATCCAGCATGTCATTCACCTCAGTTCAGCATAAGTGAAGGCTCGTCGTTCTGTTTAAGCATGGTTAACCTTCCGCCGTAGGTTTCCTGAAGCTTGTCGGCTGTGAAGGTTTCCTCGACCGGACCGTAAGCGATGATCTGTTCATTCAAAAGCATGACCGAATCAAAATATTCCTTGACGGTTGCCAGATCATGATGGACGACAAGGACGGTCTTGCCCTGATTCTTGAGCTCATTCAGCAGCGTAATGATGGCTTGCTCGGTGGCTGCATCCACCCCCACGAACGGCTCATCCATGACGTACAGCCTGGCGTCCTGCGCCAGCGCGCGGGCCAGGAAGACACGCTGCTGCTGCCCGCCTGAGAGCTGGCTGATCTGCCTGCCGGCATAATCGGTCATATCGACTTTGGCCAGACATTCCATAGCCAGCTGCCGCTCGGCTTTTCCGGGACGTCTGAACCAGCCCAGATGTCCGTAACGTCCCATCATGACCACATCCAGCGCGTTAGTTGGAAAATCCCAGTCTACCGAACCTCTCTGAGGGACATAGCCGACCAGTCTCCGCTGCTCGGAATAGGGCTTTCCATAGATGGCCACATCGCCGCTAAGACGGGGGATCAGGCCCAGCGCCGCTTTGATCAGGGTGGATTTGCCCGCTCCGTTGGGACCAACGATGCCAATCAGGCTTCCTTCGGTCACTTCAAAGGAAATGCTTCTGAGGACTGGCTTTTTCTGATATGCGACGGACATGTTATGGATAGTCAATGGCATGAGATGCATAATGGCAGATCTCCTCTACAATATTTATTTGAGCGCATTTACAATGGTTTCCACATTGTGGCGGACCATGCCGATGTAGGTGCCTTCCGCAGTGCCTTCCTCTCCCATTGCATCAGAGAACAATTGGCCTCCGTTATGAATGAGATGTCCTTTTTGACTGGCTCCTTCAATAACGGCGTCGATTGCTTTGCGGGAGACGCTGGATTCAATGAACACAGCCTTGATTTTGTTCGCCACCAAATAATCGCGCAGATCGGTCACATCCTTCGTCCCGGGCTCTGAAGCGGTGCTGATGCCCTGCAGCCCCATCACCTTAATGTTGTACGCATCCCCAAAATAGCCGAATGCGTCATGAGCCGTAACAAGCACGCGGCTTTCCTCCGGAATGGAGCTGATCTTCTCGGCCGTCTCCTGATGAAGCTGTTCCAGTTGGCTGAGATACGCATCGGCATTGGCGCGGTATGCCGCTTCGTGCCTGCCGTCATATTTGATCAAGGTATCCCGGACGGTTTCCGTGGCCTCCATCCAATGTCTGACATCAAACCAGATATGGGGATCGAACTCTGTTCCGGTCTGATTGCCGCCTCTTAGACTTGCGCGGTCAATACCGTCCGAAACAGCGACAATCGTTCGTTTCTTGGCCATTTTCTCGAGAATCTCGGTCATTTTCCCTTCCAGATGCAGGCCGTTGTAGAAGACGATATCTGCTTTATCCAGCTTGTTGATATCTCCCTGGGAGGCTTTGTACAGATGCGGGTCGACACCGGACTTCATAAGCCCTGTGACCTGGACATGCTCACCGCCTACCTGTCTGACAATATCGGCAATCATGCCGATGGTGGTCGTCACTTTCAAAGCCCCTTTCTCTCCGGATGCTGAAGTCGCCGCCGGATCGTTGCCGCCGCAAGCGGAAATGACAATGATTGTGAACAAAGCCAGCATCGTGAGTATGAGCCGCTGCAGCGCCCGTTTTAATCTTGGATTCATCCATTTCTTCATCATTCAGACTCCTTTGGTATTTTTGTGAAGAGGTGCTTCGATGATGGCGGATAGGAAGCGGGAAGGGTGTGCGGGAAAGCAATCTTCTTTCTTGTTGGCAAATAACTTTACCTGATGCAACTTTTATTCCAAAAAAAATGTCGGACCGGTTTGTTTCCTTTTCTCTATAATATTATCCTATACCAAATTAATTGCCTGTACAAAAAAAAATTGTATGTGTGCAAAAATTATGATTCTTTTTGTTTGCGAAATTCTGTTGAAAAAATTATGTTGACAGATAGCTTAAAATCATATATCTTTAATTCAAGATAATTAATTAAAAGATATCGAGGGGGTGAGGTGAGATGACAAGGAAGCTGGATGAGGAGCATCAGGCATCGCTGAAATTGTTCGTTGTTCTGTCCAAGGCCTACAGGGCTGTTATGGACAGGGCGGTGAAGGATATGAAGCAGCAGGGTCTTTCTCCTTCGGAATTTACCATTCTCGAAGTGTTGTATACCAAGGGGAGAATTCCGCTGCAGCAGATCGGGGAGAAGATTCTTGTTACCAGCGGCAGCATCACGTACAACATCGACAAGCTGGAGAAGAAGGCGCTGCTCAGACGCGTTCCGTGCGAGACGGACCGAAGAGTGATATTTGCCGAAATCACGGAATCGGGCAATAAGCTGTTTGACCGTATTTTTCCCAATCATGCCGATACCATTCATTCCGTTATGCATGCATTGTCCCTTGAAGAGAAGCAGCAAACAATTGAAATCATCAAGAAGCTGGGCAAGGGCGCTTCGGAATAAAAAGGCGTAAGGATCAAATTTTTTTTGGCTGATATCTTTAAATAAAGATAATTAAATTCAAACTATATTGGAGGCTGTTTATAATGACTGCACTTGGTTTATTACTGGTACGTTTGGTTGTCGGATTGTTGTTTGTTGGCCACGGAACCCAAAAATTGTTTGGCTGGTTTGGCGGATACGGTCCGAAAGGAACGGGAGGCTGGATGGAGTCAATCGGTATCAAGCCGGGTGTCTTGATGGCGGTGTTGGCCGGACTCATGGAGCTGATCGGCGGACTGCTTCTGGCTTCGGGTCTGTTTACACCGATTGCCGGATTGCTGATCGTTCTTGTCATGCTCGGTGCGAGTTTCAAAGTTCACATCAAGAACGGGCTGTGGATAACGGCTAACGGTTATGAGTATCCGCTGGTCCTGATATCTATCGTAGTAGCCTTAGCCTTGATCGGCGCCGGTCCTTATTCCATTGATGCTTGGATCAATTAATTCAGATCCTATTCATATTAGAGGAGTGTACGGGTCATGAATTCATTTACAGAGCTTGCTAACGCCAGAAGATCCGCTATGAAGTTTATTCCGGAAGTGAAAATCGGCAATGAGGAAATTGAGGATATTCTTCATGTCGTCAAGTCTGCTCCATCAGCATTCAATTTGCAGCATACCCGTTACCTTGTCGTCCGGGAACCCGAGTTGATAGGCGGCATCTATGAAGCAGCCAACAAGCAGTACAAGGTCAAATCGGCGTCGGCCGTTGTCATCGTGCTGGGCGATATGGACGCGTATCAGGAAATTGGGAATATTAATGAGGGACTGCTCAATCTGGGCGTAATGAACAAGCAGGAATATGACATGACGATAAACTCGGTATTGAGCTTCTATGAATCGGGCGGAGAAGTCCTCAGGCGGGATGAAGCCATCCGCAGCGCGAGTCTGTCGGCTATGCTGTTCATGCTCAGCGCCAAGGACAAGGGTTGGGACACATGCCCGATGATCGGCTTTGATCCCGGCATGCTGAAGAAGGCTCTGCAAATTCCTGATCGGTACGTGCCCGTCATGATGGTGACGATCGGCAAAGAGGACACGTCAAGACAGCGGCCGCGCGGTTACCGGAAGCCTCTTGGAGAATTTGTCAGCTACGACAGACTATAAGAAATCATTGTCTCACCTACTTAAAAAAAATCGAAAACAGGGAGCTGTTACACATGTCACTGCAAACAACCGGAATTCACCATATTACCGCCTTTGCCCGCAATCCGCAGGAAAACGTCGATTTCTATGCCGGAGTGCTGGGTTTGAGACTGGTCAAAAAAACGATAAACTTTGATGCGCCCGAGGTATATCATCTGTATTTCGGCAATGAGACGGGAAGTCCGGGCACGATCATTACTTTCTTCCCATGGCCCGCATCGCGGAAAGGCCGTGTAGGCGGCGGCCAGGTCGGAATTACGACATTTGCCGTACCAGAGGGAACGCTCGGCTTCTGGGAAGCGCGTCTGAGCAGCTTCAAAATACCGGTCACCCACGCTTCCCGGTTCGGCGAATCATTTCTTCAGTTCACCGATCACGAAGGGATGAGACTGGAGCTCGTCGAACGCAGCGAGGGAGCCGCAAGCACCTGGTCCTTCGGCGGCATACCTGCAGATCATGCGATCAAAGGCTTCGGCGGCGCTGTTCTGTTCAGCACGAATGCGGCAAAAACAATGGAGGTTCTGGAGCATGTGCTTGGTTTGGCCAGAGAAGCCGAGGATGCCGGCTATGTCCGTTTCCGGGCCGCGGGCGATACCGGCAGTGTGGTGGATATTGACAGCAGTGATCTGGAGTGGGGAGCAGGCGGTGCGGGAACCGTGCATCATATCGCATGGCGTGCGGCTGACTTTGCCCAGCACGAGGAGTGGCGCAGTGCCGTCGCAGAACATGGCTACCAGCCAACCGCCATTATTGACCGGCAGTATTTCAATGCGATTTACTTCCGCGAGAGCGGGGGCATCCTGTTCGAGATCGCAACCGATCCCCCAGGCTTTGCCAATGATGAAGAGGCTGACGCCCTGGGCCATCAATTGATGCTGCCGGAATGGCTGGAGCCCAAACGCCCGCAGATCGAAGCGAATTTACTGCCCATACAGGTGAGAGAGTTGGAGGTGAACTAAATGATGCATCATATTTTTGAGCAGGGAACGCGCCGAGATGCGCCAACATTGGTGCTTTTTCACGGAACCGGCGGCACCGAGCGTGATCTGATTCCGCTGGCCAGGCGGATTTCTCCCGAATCATCTGTGCTCAGTCTGCGGGGGAATGTGCTGGAGAATGGGATGCCAAGGTTTTTCAAACGTCTGGCGGAAGGCGTGTTTGATATTGAAGATCTGATTTTCCGGACGCAGGAGGTCAAGGCATTCCTCGATCAGTCTACCCGTCAATACGAGCTGGACCCCCGCAATCTGGTAGCCATCGGTTATTCCAACGGGGCGAATATTGCCGGCAGCCTGCTGTTTCATTATGCGGATGCTTTCAAAGGGGCTGTTCTCCACCATCCTATGGTTCCTATCAGGGATATCACACTGCCGGCTTTGCCGGGGACGCAGGTCTTTATAGGAGCGGGCAGCAATGATCCGCTTTGCTCTCCAGGCGAAACGGAAGAGCTGGAGCAGCTCCTGAGCGGTGCAGGCGCTTCGGTAACCCTGCACTGGGAGCGCGCCGGACATCAGCTGACGGCATCCGAGGTTGATGCCGCCGCCGCATGGTTCAAGGAGAAATTCGGGCAGCAATAAAGGTAAAATTCCCTTGACTTAAATTGTGAATCAGATTACTCTGTAATTCAGAGTGATCTGATTTTTTATTTTATAGGAGGCTGGTGTCTTGCAAAACGCTGTTGAGCTCCATCAGGTTCACAAACAATATGGTTCTCATCTCGCCGTTCACGACATGACATTGCATATCCGCATAGGTGAGGTCTTCGGAATTGTAGGGCCCAACGGGGCCGGAAAAACAACCTTGATTGAAATGATCGAGGGGCTTCGAACAGCCGACAGCGGAGATATTATCGTGCTGGGCCTGGATGTGCGCAAGCAAGCCAAGGCGATCAAACAGCGGATCGGCGTTCTGCTGCAGTCTACCTCTATCCCGGACAAAGCCAGGGTAGGTGAAGTGCTCGCTCTATTCTCTTCCTTCTATCCGAGCCCCATGGATCGGGGGCAGCTCAGCCGGTTTCTGAACCTGGAGGATAAAATGAATGAGGCGGTTAAGTCCTTGTCTGGCGGATGGAAGCAGCGGGTATCGCTGGCGCTGGCGCTGATCAATAATCCGGACATTGTCTTTCTCGATGAGCCAAGCATGGGACTGGATCCCAATGCCAGAAATGAAATGTGGGCCATGATTCACCGGATGAAGGAGGAAGGCCGCACGATTGTGGTAACGACACATTACATGGAGGAAGCGCAGTCGCTGTGCGACAGGGTCGCGGTTATTAATCAGGGTCGTCTGATTGCCGTCAATACCCCCCGAAAACTGATTGCCACGCTTGGCGGAACGAAGCGGATCAGCTTCAAAGCCGCCAATCAAATGAGCAAAGAGGCTCTTGAAGCATTGATGGGCGTTGTCAGCCTGGAATGGGGCAGCGATTATGTTGGTCTGAATTCGAATGACTTGGATCATACGCTTAAAGGACTGTTTCAGCTGGCTGCCGATGAGGGCTGGACCGTCAGCGAGCTCAGGCTCGAGGACGGCTCGATGAATGAGGTTTTCACCCAATTAACCGACCAAGGGAAGAAGGTGTCCGTATGAATGCAGTGCTGAGACTGATTTCATTCGATTTTCGGCTGTACCTGAGGGATTGGCTGACGATTTTCTGGGTGCTGGTCTATCCTGTGCTCATGCTGGTTATCTTCGGCTCCATGTTCGGCAATCAACCGGGACTTACCGAGGGCAGCCGGTATATAGATTTCTATGTGCCTGCGCTTTGCGCTATGAATGTTCTCTCCGTCTCCGTCTTTACGCTCAATATCAACATCCTCATGCAGCGGGAGAAGGGAATTCTCCGGCGGTACCGGGTAAGTCCAATCGCAGCCCCTGCCGTTCTTGCCTCACATGCCGTACAGGGAGTTTTCCTGATAGTGGCAGGGGCTCTGGAAATCATTATTATTGCCAAGCTCATATGGGGAATAGCCGTATCATGGCCCGCCCTGCTGCTCTTGCTGGTTTGTCTGCTGTTTGGCTGCATCGGCTTTTTCAGTCTGGGGTTTGCCCTGTCGGGGCTTACCAATACGCCTGGTGCGGCAAGCGGCATCGCGATGGTCTTCTTTTTCCCGATGCTCTTCTTATCCGGGATCGCAATGCCTCTGGATATCTTTCCGGCATTCATGCAGCGAATCAGCGACTGGATCCCCATGACTTATTTCGTCCAGCTGGTCCAGGGTGTCTGGCATGGTCAGGGTCTGTCCGCTTTTGGGATGGAGTTTGCCGTGATGGGCGGATTTGCACTCGTTATGGTCATACTTGCCTTTCTGCTGTTTAGATGGGAAAATTAACGGATGAAATGATTTTCACGAAAAAAGCTTCAAGCAGGGGAGTTGTAGCAATGGCCTCACACGAGCCGCAGCAGGCATTACAGGATATTGATTTTATTAAACGGCTGATTGCGAGAAACCAGAGCAAGCTCGCCAGTTCCATACCGTATATGTTCATATGGGGCACCTATCTGATGATCGGTTTTATCGGCATGCAGTTCAATCAGACGTGGTGGCCGATATGGTATTGGTCGATTGCAGCCGTCCTCGGCGGGCTCCTGTCCGCGTTGACAGGGATCCGGCAGTCCCGGAGAGGACTGTTTGCGAAGGATGGAGGCGCTATCGGTTGGATGTTCTGGCTGCCTTTTCTCGTTATCCTGGCAGCCGGTTCTTTCATGATGGCGGCGGATATCATTCGCATGGAGTATGCGGCCTTCTTCTGGTTCATGCTCGTCGGGATCGCCTATGTTTCGATGGGGCCGCTGGCGGGAAAAGGCCCCGTCATGCTTGGAATCTGGTTCGTTGTGCTGTCCATGCTGACCCGGCTGTTTCTGGTGGATTACCAGTATCTCGTGTTCGGATTATTGGGCGGAGGGAGTATTCTCGCAACCGGATTCATCCTGCAGCAGCGGAGGAGGAAGCATGGGTGAGAATATACTGGGAGCGATTGACGAGACGATTCATGCCAAGGTGCGTCTGGGCATTATGAGCCTGCTCACGGTCCATGGGGAGTGCGATTTTGTATTCCTGCGCAATGAGCTGCAGCTGACCGAGGGGAATCTGGGCAATCATATCCGGGTGCTGGAGGAAGCGGGCTATATTGAAGTGACCAAAACCTTTGTCGGCAAACGTCCCAAGACCAGCTGCAAATCAACCGATCTCGGGACCGGAATGTTCCAGCAGTATCTGGAGGGTCTGGAGAAGATCATCCGTATGGCGCAATCCGGCAAGACGGAGCTGTGAATAGGAAGGAAACAGGAATAAATAATCCGGGATAAAGCGTTTTCATTTTTCATATAGTAAGATAAAATGGAGATTACAGGAGTGAGCAAGCCGGCAGACCAGCCAGCGGGATGGACAAATTTTATATAGGGAGAGGAAATCGATGAGAATTGTAGTCGAACAGCCTGCAGCCCAGTGGTACAAGAGAGAAATGGCTCTAACCGAGGGTGACTTCTTGAAATTGTTTGTTCGTCTTGGCGGCAGCGGGAGCGTCCAGCCTGGCTTCTCGCTTGGCGTAACCCGGGATACCCCAAGGAATCTTGGGCTTCATTATTCAGTGGAGGGCATCATTTTCTATATGGAAGAAGACAATCTCTGGTACCTCGACAATAAGGAGCTGCACATTAGCTATGATGAGCAGCAGGATGATATCCGGATTGAAATCCAGTGATTCACCACCCGTCATAAATAAAATTTGCTGAACATATAGATGATGTTGGGAGACGTAAATGAAGGAAGAAGCACAGCTTGAGCTGTCAGAGGACGGCTTGGAGCCATTTTTTCTTTGAGAGGAGAAGCCGGCATCGAAGGAGCATTACCGTAAGCAATGGAGGGAATGAAATGAGTCTGGAACTGCTCATTCAGCTACTCGTGCTTGTCGTAATGATGATCGGGCTGGCCGACAAATCAGGGAAATCCTAACGGAAGAGGAGAGCCGGAATGCACGGGCAAGAGTGTGCTTTCCGGTTCTTTTTACTGTGGCGCTTGACGGTATTTTTTTTGTGCCTAAGGTACATTAAAGTGCGTACTTCAACTATTCCGCCAATCTTGTCATACTGATAGTAAATCTTATTTTGTATGTACAATATTTCAATAACAAAGGAGAAGGAATAATGGCAAAGTCTACCTGGGTTATCGACGCGCCGCACAGCAGTCTGGATTTCTCGATTCGTCACTTGATGGTGAGCAATGTGAAAGGCGCCTTTCATAATTTCTCGGCCAAGGTGGTCGCTGATCCAGAGGATTTGACAACGGCAGAAATCGAATTTGTTATTGATCTTGAAAGTGTGGATACCCGCAATAAAGACCGTGACGAGCATTTGCGCAACGCCGATTTCTTCGATGTTGAGCAATACCCGCAGATGCTGTTCAGGGCAACAAGCATCACAAGAGTCCAGGGCAATGAGTACGACGTGACGGGCGATGTCACCCTGCATGGCATTACCCGCTCCGAAACCTTCTCGGTTACCTTCGAAGGCATGGAGAAGGATCCATGGGGAAATGTCAAATCAGGCTTCAGCGGCAAAGGGGTGCTGAACCGCAGCGATTATGGATTAACCTATAATGCCATTCTTGAGACAGGCGGCATCATGGTCGGAGACCAGGTGAAGATTTTCATTGAGATTGAGGCGGCACAGCAGGCGTAATTTATTTCATCGTATAACATAAGCGGGCAATGCAGCCGTCATATAATTCCAGACGAAGCCACGGATCTATTATCCGCGGCTTTTTGGTCTTGGGTCAATCAGCTCTCACCGCTCACAATCATTTTGCCTCGAATTCATGAACAGCCTCTATTCATATTTGATTTTTGCTGATAATATATCATTTCTAAACCTGTACTTTACTATATCTTGCGGGGGGTTGGACACCAGTGACATCAGAGCCTGCCTTGACTGTTCTTATTGTCGATGACGAGCTGCCGCTGCGGGAGGAATTGCGGTTATTTCCATGGCAGGATTATGGAGCAGAGCTGATCGGCGAAGCCGAAAATGGCGCAGAAGCGCTGCAGATGTGCGGCGGGATGCAGCCGGATGTAGTGATTACGGATATCACGATGCCGGTCATGGACGGTCTGGAGCTGTGCCGGAGCATACGCAGCCAATATCCGCTCACACAGATTGTACTGCTGACCTGCCACATTGAATTTGAGTATGCCAGAGAAGCGCTCAAGCTGGGGGCGCTTGATTATCTTATCAAGGTGGCTCTGGAGGATGAGGAAATGCGTGAGGTGCTCGATAAGGCGCGGGAGGCGATCCGCCGCGAACGGGTAAACCGCCGCAGCGAGCGGTACGGCAAACGGATCGAGCTCTCCAGGCTGCTGGCCAAGCTGGTGAAGGAAGGCGGCAGCGGGGAGAATCTGGTTCAGCGGCTTGCAGCTGTCACGGCGGCATCTGAAAGCGCTTCCGATCCAGATGGTTCTTCTCTTTCAGCAGCGAGGCTGCATGCTGTATGCAAGCCGGAATACCGTTACGAGGTTGCCGTCGCCTTGAATGAGACGCTGGATGACCAACGGCTAATAACGGCGCTGCCATTCGATTGGACTCCGCTTGGAGAAACGGACTATATGCTCTGGTTCAGAGCTGCCGGTAATAGCGAAGCGGCCCAGGCTCAAATCAAGCCGGCAGCCGGGAAGCTGATGACGGCACTGCAGCAAGGGCTGGACCGGAAGCTGCCCTATCTTAGCGGGGAAGTCAAGCTCTTCACCTTGCTTGGAGGCTCTGCTGCCGATAATACGGAGCTGCTTGCCGCGCTTAAGCGAACGGAGCCTGGTCCATCGCTTGCTTATTTTCATAATTCAGGCGAAGTGGTGGCAGACCCGTCAGCCGCAGCCGGCGCTTGGGCAATGGATGAGAACGGGGCAGGCGAGCCGCGGAAACGCCGCAAAGAGGTGCTGCTGGCCATGGAGCTTATGGCCCGGGATCTTGCAGAGCCGCTAACCTTGACTTCCGTGGCGGCGGAGGTGGGCCTTAGCTCCTTTTATCTGAGCCGCTTGTTCAAGGAAGAAACCGGCGAGGCCTTTAACGATTATTTGACCCGCCTGCGGATTGATCAGGCGATCCGTCTGCTGAAGACAACCACGCTTAAGGTCTATGAGGTGGCCGAGCGTGTCGGTATCCCCAGCTACCGCTATTTCTCCGTCGTCTTTCGGGGAATAACGGGCGTCTCTCCCACCGAATTCAAGAAAGGATGATGCGAATTGCCGAGATGGACGCTGAATGTCAGCAGCTGGAGTATCGCCTTGAAGCATTTTCTGTTTCTGTTCATCGGCACTCTGCTGCTTTTTGGCCTGCTCGCCTGGCTGAACCTGAAGGACGCCGAGCAGCTGTTCCGCAAACAGGTGGTCAGCGACTCGGAAATTATTATCGACCGCACCAATCTGTATTTGAACGCTTATCTCGACAATGTGCAGAGCATCCTGCTGATGCTCCGCGAACGCCCCGACCTCCTGGACGAGGATAAAGAAGGGGAAGCGATTGAGCTGCTGCGCCAGTATGCCGGCCAGAACAGCACCTTGTACCGGACGCTGTACCTGGTGCGCGAGGATGGAAGGGTGGTATCCAATACGCAGGTGAACTTCGAAATTATGGGCAACCCCATTCTGGGCAGTCTGCTGGAGCAGGCCAGAAGCAGCTATGGCGTGTTCATTACGGAGCCCTACGATTCGCCGCTTTCCGGCCGGACCGTCGCTTTCGTGCTTCCCATTGCCGGCGGCGACCGCAGCTTTAAAGGGATGGCGGTTGTGGAGGTCGATTTGAACAAGCTGACGGGGCTGCTGGCTACCTTCATGAATACGAAGAATCAGACCTTTGCCATTATTACCAGCAAGGGCAATGCCGTGCAATCCTTTGATGCCAGCCTGCCGCTCAGCTTCTACCGTCTGCTGCCTTACCACACGAACGTATTCCCGCCCAGCCTGGACAGCGGTTTCTTAAGCGAAATGGCCAACCTCAAGGTGGGCGTATCGCAGCTTAACGGGCCAACCGGCAAGCTGGTGGCGGTCAAAGCCGGAGTGAACCGGCTGGGCTGGCATTTCATCGCTTTCTATGAGAACAGCTATTTCTATCAAAATATTACGATGCTGTACCGCAATTACGGCAATGTCGCCGTGATCTGGTTTGTGCTGCTGCTGTTCGGCTCCTACCTGATGAGCCGTTATTTTGCTTATCCGATCCGCACGCTTGCAGCCAAAATGAACCGTGTGCGTGAAGTGGAAATTCTCTCGGCGATCACCGTCAACCGCAGCGACGAGATCGGCATGCTGGCCAAAAGCTATAACGCCATGATGGAGCGCATCCAGCATCTGGTTCATGAAATCAAGGAAGCGGAATCCCACAAGCTGCAGCTGGAGCTAAAGATGCTGCAAAGCCAGATCGCTCCTCATTTCCTGTACAATACGCTGGCCTGCATCAGCAGTCTTGCCAAGCAGCAGAAGACCGATGCCGTCCGCGAGACGATCAAATCGTTGGTCGGTTTGTTGTCGTTCAGCTTCGATAAGCAAAGCGAGTTCGTCACGCTGAAGGAGGAGCTGGACGGGCTGATGATGTATGTCCACATCCAGCAGGTGAGGTATGGCGACAAATTCTCGCTTGAGCTGGATACGGATCCGGCCGCGCTCCGCTGCACGGTGCTGAAGCTGACGCTGCAGCCGCTTGTGGAGAATGCGATTTTCCACGGTATCGCGCCGCAGAGGCGCAAAGGAAGGATAACCATCCGCACAAAGCTGGTTCGCGGCAAGCTTGTTTTCATCATCCGGGACGATGGCGTGGGCATGGACAAGCATCAGCTTGAGACGATTTTCTCCGAGAGGCGCACGCCTCCGAGCAAGGACCGTTTTACGGGTATCGGCATTATGAATGTGCATGAAAGAATCCGTCTGCACTACGGGCAGCCGTACGGACTAAGGGTGTTCAGTCTGCCGATGAAGGGCATGCTGGTCCGCGTGGAGCTGCCTGCGGTCAAACCCGATGAATTTCCGTCTGATTCGTAAGCGGTTGCAAGAATTGGAACAGTTTCGCATAATCACTGCATAGAACGGCTAATCCGGGCTTGCTATACTGAAATCACGCAAAATGTAAGCGCACACATCTTACAGTGAGGTGATTTCATGGATAAGTGGGCCACGGCTGCGGTGACGGCTACCAAGAAGCCCGGGCCACAGATGAAACAGCTGGGAAAAAGGGTATGGGCATACCGTGCATTTTATCTGATGCTGCTGCCCGGAATTCTGTATTACATTTTGTTCCGTTACCTGCCGATGTACGGAGTTATTATTGCCTTCAAGGATTACAGCATCCTGGACGGCATGCTTCACAGCAAATGGGCGGATCCCTGGTACAAATATTTTGAGCAGTTTTTTCATTCGCCTTATTTCTCGCAGCTGCTCGTCAATACGTTTCTCATCAGCTTCTACAAGCTGATATTCGGCATTGTGCCGCCGATCCTGATGGCGCTGCTGCTGAATGAATGCCGGCATAAGTGGTTCAAGTCGATCGTGCAGACACTGACGTATATGCCGCATTTTCTCTCATGGGTCATTATTTACGGGATTCTGCTGGCCCTGCTGTCGCAAAGCTCAGGCCTGTTCAACCGCTGGCTGGAGGATCTGGGCTTCAGCTCCATCCCGTTTCTTACCTCGCCTGATCATTTTCGGGCAATCCTGGTAGGCTCGGAAATCTGGAAGGACCTCGGATGGGGGGCGATCATCTATCTGGCCGCAATGACGGGAATTGATCCGACGCTGTATGAGGCGGCAAGGGTGGACGGGTCAGGCAGATTCCGGATGATCTGGCATATTACACTGCCGGGTATCCGCAATGTCATTGTGCTGTTGTTTATTTTGAAGCTGGGCCAGATCATGGATGCGGGCTTTGATCAGATCTATATTTTATACAATATCCAGGTGTATGCGGTCGCGGATATTCTTGATACCTGGGTGTTCCGGACGGGTCTGCAGCAGCTGAACTTCAGTCTCGGAGCCGCGGTAGGACTATTCAAATCGTTGATCGGCCTCGTGCTTGTGCTCGGCTCCAATCAGCTGGCCAAGAAATGGGGTGAGGGCATATGGTAAAAAGCCTGGAGGACCGCATCGTTAACGTCATCGTCTATGTGTTTCTCGGAATTGCCGCGCTTGCGGCCATTCTTCCGCTCATGTACGTCGTAACCGTATCCATCACGCCGATCTCGGAAGTGCTGAAGAACGGCGGCTTCATTCTTATCCCCAAGCGCATTACGTTCTCGGCGTACGGCCAGCTGTTTACCCAGACCGGCATTCCGAGGGCGCTTGCGGTGACGGCATTCATTACAATCGTCGGGACCTTGGTCAACCTGATTCTGACAGCCTTGATGGCCTATCCGCTCAGCCGCAAGCTGATGCCGGGGCGAAGCCTGTTCCTGATGCTGATCCTGTTCACCATGCTGTTCAGCGGAGGACTGATCCCGACTTATCTCGTGGTGAAATCGCTGGGGCTGCTGGATTCCGTATGGTCGATGATTCTTCCGAACGCGGTATGGAGTTTCAATGTGCTGATCATGAAAAGCTTCTACGAAGGCATGCCTGAGGAGCTGTTCGAATCAGCGCGGATTGACGGCGCGAAGGAGTTGCGGATTCTGCTGCAGATCGTCATCCCGCTGTCCGTTCCTTCCATGCTGACCATCGGCCTGTTTTATATGGTTGGGCACTGGAATGAATTTTTTCAAGCGATTATGTATGTGACGGACCGCACGCTGTTCCCGCTGCAGGTCATCATTCGTGAAATTCTGATGATGACGCAGCAGCCTCTGGAAAATGTCGATAATGTCCTGCCGACCGAGACCATGCAGATGGCCTCCGTTATTACAGCGAGTTTGCCTATTATTATCGTTTATCCATTCATCCAGAAGCATTTCACCAAAGGCATGCTGCTCGGCTCCGTGAAGGGCTAAATCACCGATGCCGGTTATGAAGATGAAAAATACGAGAGGGGTTGGCTCACATGATGAAAAGAAGCAGGATTCTCGGCCTGGTTATGGCAGCCGTACTGTCGGGTACGCTGCTCGCCGGCTGCGGAAGCAAGGATGAAACGACGACAGCGGGAGGTCAGCCAAATGCTGCAGCGCCTGCTGCGGAAGCTCCCGGCAAAGCGGTGAAGATTGATATTATCGAGCCGGGGAACGGCCTGCCTTCGCCGGATCAGGATATCATCAAGCAGGAGCTGGACAGCAAGCTTGGAACGGACCTGAATCTGACGGTCTATGCGTCTGGAGATGATTACAAGAATCAGCTGAATGTCCGTATGGCGTCGGCGAATTTTCCCGATCTGTTCACAGTCGACCGCTTGCAGCTGAAGCAGTTCTCCGAACAGGGGCTGCTGCTGGATCTGTCGGATTATCTCGACAAGCTGAAGCCGACGATTGATTTCATCGGCGAGGACAGCTTGAAGAAAGGCATGTTCAATGACCGCGTCTATGCGATTGCCAAATCGCCGCAAATTCCTTACAACACCTATTGGGTAAGGAAGGACTGGCTGGATAAGCTGGGTCTGCAGCCGCCCAAAACGCTGGATGATCTGTATACTGTCGCGAAGGCTTTCACGGATCAGGACCCCGACGGCAATGGCAAGAAGGACACATTCGGCATGACCGGAGCCAAATTAGGCAGTTTCAGTTCTGTCTTCGGTGCCTATGGCATCGGCTTCGATGGCGGCCCCACCATGTATATCCGCGACAATAAGCTCGTGAATTCGCTCCATGATCCCGGCATGAAGGATGCATTGACCTTTATCAGGAAGCTTGTCGACGCAGGAGCGGTCGATCCGGAGCTGATGGCCAATTCCGGGCTGCAGCATCAGGAGAAGGCGATCAAGGGCCAGGCCGGCATCATCTATATCGACTGGCCGAATATGACGAAGGACCAGTTCACCGAACAGATCAAGGCGGTGAATCCGGATGCCGAGTGGATTCAGATCGAGGCGCCGGAAGGCCCCGGGGGCAAATTCGCCAGCGCATGGGATGTGGGGATGACACCGGCGCTGTATGCGATTCCAAAGGCGCTGGAGAAAAATCCAGAGAAGCTGGACAAAGTGATCGAGCTGCTCAATTATGTGTCCACTGACGGCTCCAATCTGGTTCAATACGGCGTGGAAGGCAAGCATTACAATATCGAGGGCGATACCGTCGTTCCTACGGAGCTGCTGGGCAAGGAAGGCGCCTATTTCTGGCTCTATCAATTTACGGGACGACCGGAGAAGGACTATCTGTCGGTGAAGTTCGCGCCGCAAAAGGCATTCGTCGATTTTGCCGCCAATCAGCCGCATATTGAAACCTATGGCGGATTTATCGATTTCCCGGATAATTATAACGCCGCCGACGCAACGCGCTATATCGAGGAAGAGATGACCAAGTTTGTTTATGGCAAACGGCCGATTGAGGAATACGATGCTTTTCTGAATACCTTGGATACGTCCATGAATTACAAGATGTATATCGATTCGGCACAGGAACAGCTGGCGAAGCTTGGATTTCTGAAATAAAAGAAGCTGTGGGGATGCCGGCTATTTCAGTAGCCGGCAAGATGTACACCGGATGATGTGCAAGTGAAGACGTATTTTGGATTATTAAAGTGTGGAGGATCTGACAATGAGTATTCATCAGCTCAATATTGAGGAATTGGCCAGACAGTTTCACGAGGAAGGTTATCTGCTGCTCAAAGGGGTGCTGCCTGCGGATAAGGTGGCGAGGCTGAATCAGGCGGTTGACGGGATTCTGGCAGAAGAACCGGAGTCGCTGTCCTATAATATTTACAACAGTGTGGAGCGCCATGAGGAGATTGCTTCGCTGATTGATGAACCCGCCGTGCTGCCGCTTATCGTCCGGCTGCTCCGCCACAATATCCAGCTGCATATCTCGCATCTGACCGTGCGCAAGCCGAATCCGGACGACATCAAGACCAGCACGAGCAGCTTTATCAACTGGCATCAGGACGGGCCGCATCCTCAGTTTCCCGAGATCAACGGCCTTGCGGCGACCTACTATATCAAAACCTGCTACATGCTGAGCGACATGTCAGAGCCCAACCGCGGTAACACCAAGATCATTCCCCGTTCCCATAATGTCGTCTACCGTCCGGATACGCAAAATGTGCGGGAGGAGCTGCCGGATGAGATGCAGGTATGCGGAGAGCCCGGCGACGTATTTATTTTTCCGCAAAATCTCTGGCATGCCGGGGCGCCCAACCAATCGTCATTCACAAGGCGGCAGCTGTTTCTTGGCTACAGCCCCATCTGGATGAGGCCTATTGACTACAAAACCGCATCGGAACGGCTGCTGAAGGACGCGAGTCCCATCCGCAGGCAGCTGCTGGGCGAGCTCAGCGACAATCCTTTCAAATACTATGTTCCGGACGATACAATGGTCCCGTTGAAGCAGCTGGCATTTGGCGGTGATGTGGAAAACAATGTGTATAAGCCGAAATAGGCAGTATCGGCGGTCTACGGGCTTCTGCCCACAATGCTGAGGGGAATTGACGTTATTCCATCGAACAGAGATTGCAAGGAACACGCTCTTCTTCATTGAAGGGCGTGTTTCTTTCGTTCCTTGAGATGGCCTCCCGCCGTTTATGTTTGGCTGTAAGCGTATTTTTCTGATAGGATTAAAGAGGAGAATAATAGCAATGGAAAGAAGGGATGATTCCATGAATTATGTAAAGCTTGGCAAAACAGGTCTTGATGTCTCCCGTATATGTCTTGGCTGTATGAGCTATGGCGTTCCGGATCGTGGTCCGCATCCATGGTCGCTGAATGAGGAGGACAGCCGTCCTTTCATCAAGAAGGCGCTTGAGCTAGGCATCAACTTTTTTGATACGGCTAATGTATACTCCGATGGCACCAGCGAGGAAATTGTCGGACGGGCGCTCCGCGATTATGCCAATCGCGATGAGATTGTCATTGCTACCAAGGTTCACGGCCGTATGCATCCCGGTGCTAACGGTGCGGGATTGTCGCGCAAAGCGATCTTCACCGAGATCGACAACAGCTTGAAGCGGCTCGGAACAGACTATGTTGATCTGTACCAGATTCACCGCTGGGATGCCAATACCCCCATTGAAGAGACGATGGAGGCGCTGCATGATGTCGTGAAATCCGGCAAAGCCCGCTATATCGGCGCTTCTTCCATGTATGCGTGGCAGTTTCAGAAATCGCTGTTTGTTTCCGAGCGTAACGGCTGGACACGCTTTGTCAGCATGCAGAACTACCTGAACCTTCTGTACCGGGAGGAAGAGCGTGAGATGCTGCCATTGTGCGAGGCGGAAGGGATCGGCGTTATTCCATGGAGTCCGCTTGCACGGGGACGCCTGACGCGCGATTGGAATGAAACGAGCGAACGTTCGCAGACCGACGAATTCGGCAAAAAGCTCTTCTCCGAAACAGCCGACGCCGACCGCAAGGTCGCTCAGCGTGTTGCAGAGTTAGCCGAGAAACGTGGAGTCCCCCGGGCACAGGTAGCGCTTGCCTGGGTACTGCAAAAGTCGCCTGTTACAGCTCCGATCGTTGGCGCTACCAAATCCCATCATTTGGATGATGCGGTTGCCGCCTTGTCCCTGCAGCTGACTGCCGAAGAAGTTTCGAGTCTGGAAGAGCCGTATTTGCCGCATCCGGTATTGGGCGGCTTGAACTGAGGCCTTCCTGATTTTCTGACAGTTCCTGTCGCATATGCTTCATATCCAAATTGATTATAATTAAGCATTCCGGCAAGAGCAGCCATTACTTCTGAGCCTGAAACAAACCGCCCGGCTACCATTAGCCGGGCGGTTTGTTTCAACCTTATAGAATGGTTGAGTTTGTTTACAAATTATATATGCGGGTGCTTGGCTCTGTCCGCAAAGGACTGCACTCTGTGCATGAGTTTTTCGCGGGCCTCTTTGTTTCTCATTAAATAAACGATTCCTAGTCCGGCTGCAGTCATGAGTACTTTTTTCATGATCTATCCCTCCTCGCGAGAAAATGTCTTCATGAAATTATACCCCGATTGGGCCGATTGTACGCATGAGCGGAATTGACGAAAGATGGCATACCTTGATGTCTTTCCCGAACAGGACCGGTTTCACAAGCTGCTGCTTTTCTAAAACTGAAAGGGGATCCACTATGCCTTATACGCATTATGGCGAAATCGGCGATGTTTGGAAGCATCTGCCCTTATGCTTTTTTCTGAAAGAAGAGCGCCCGAATCGTTACGTTGAATCCAATTCCGCATTTCCGAAGTATCTTCTGGACCGGACAGTCCGGAGAGAATATGGCATCTTTCATCTGCTTCATGAGCTTGAGCGGAACGACTATCCGTTTATCGGTCAATCCCCTTATATTGAGCTTGTGAATCTTATGCAGGGAGCCCAAAGCGGTATTTCCGCTTATCTGGGCTCACCAGGCCTTGCCATGGAGCTGCTGAAGGACAGAGGCAGGTATTTGTTTTGCGATATCGAGGAGGAGCCTTTGACCGATATCAGAAAATATGCGGATGAGCAAAATTTGCACAGCCATGTTCAGACTCTATCGGGCGATTCCATTGATCTTCTCTGGTCTGAGGTGGAACAGATGGGACATGAAACATTTCTCCACATCGACCCTTACCGGATTCTTGAAGAAAATGACAACGGGAGGTGTTATGCCGATTTGTTCATGAAAGCCGCAGGGCGCGGCATCAGAACGATGCTGTGGTACGGTTATGAAACATTGGAGCAGCAGAAGGAGCTGCATAACCGGCTTCAAGCCTTGTTAAAGGATGTGGATGCTAATTTATCCGGTATTGACTTCTATATTGGAAGTATAGGCAGCACCTCCACAGAGGTTAATCCCGGAGTGCCAGGCTGCGGTATTCTGGTTGCCAATTTATCTGCTGCTTCCCTTCAGCAGTTCGACCGGTATGCCGATGAGCTGGAGCGGGTTTACCGGAATGCAAGCTTCATGAACAAGCCTGAAAAACTGATCAAGCTGAAGGTCTCATTATGACCAAATTATGCGGAACCAGGATGCGGCTGCATATCATACCTTGATTCTGAAGGAGAAATTGTGAAAGGCGAGGTGCGGCAGCAAATGAGGATTATTGTTGTTTCGGACACTCATATGCCAAGGATGAACAAGAAGCTGCCTGCGCGCCTGGTGCGTGAGCTTCATACTGCGGACCATATTTTGCATGCAGGAGACTGGACGCAGATGTCCGTGTATGAGGAACTGGCGGGCTATGCGCCTACCGACGGGGTGGCGGGCAATAATGACGGTCCGGAGATTATCGCAAGGTTTGGTCTGATCAAGCTGCTGACCATGGAAGGGTGCCGCATCGGCATCGTTCACGGGCATGGAGCAGGCAAACGAATCGAGACGGAGGCATGCGCGCTCGGAAGCTTCCAGAACGAGGCTCCGGACGTGCTCATATACGGACATTCCCATATCCCCGTATTGAAACGGAATAAAGAGGTGCTGATTATGAATCCGGGATCGCCAACGGACAAGAGAAGACAGTCCTTGTATTCCTTCGGTGTGCTGGAGCTGAATAATGGGGCGGTGAAAGCCAAACATATCTTTTTTGACAAGAAATCGTAGCCGTATTCTCGCATTCCTATGATATAATAATGACATGATTATTCACTCATTTCGCCGAACGGAGCATAAGCATTGAAAAAGTTCAAAAAATTTTATATCGAGATTACGAGCGTTTGCAATCTGTCTTGCACCTTCTGTCCCCCGACAAAGCGGCAGGCGAATTTCATTAAGATAGATGCCTTTACGAAAATTCTCGATGAGATCAAGCCCCATACGGAGCATATTTATTTTCACGTCAAAGGGGAGCCGATGCTCCATCCCAAGCTGGATCAACTGCTGGATCTCAGCCATGAGCGGGGCTTTAAGGTGAATTTGACCTCCAACGGCACTCTTCTTCATAAAGCAGGTCCCAAGATTATGGGAAAGCCGGCGCTCAGGCAAATCAACTTCTCCCTGCACAGCTTTGACGGCCATGAAGGTTCAACCGATAAGCAAGGTTACATCAAGAGTGTGCTGGCTTTTGCCAAGGAAGCGGTAGCGGCCTCGAACATTCTGATTTCATTCCGGCTATGGAATCTGACGCAGGATAATGCCACCAATCTGGAGCGCAACCGCAATCGGGAAATTCTGGAGATCATCGAACAGGAATTCCGGCTTGATTATAAGATTGAGGATAAATTTGTCCGCGGCAGCGGAATCAAAATAGCGGACCGGATCTACCTGAATCAGGAGCATGAATTCGTATGGCCTGATTACAAGGAGCAGGAGGACGAAGGCCAGGGCTTCTGCCACGGACTGCGCAATCAGGCCGGGATACTGGTCGACGGAACCGTCATACCCTGCTGTCTTGATGGCGAAGGCGCAATCAATCTGGGAAACATCAACCGCACTTCTTTCTCCGAGATTATCGAGGGCGAGCGGGCCAATAAGCTGTACGACGGCTTCTCGCGAAGAGAAGTTGTCGAGGAATTATGCAGGAAATGCGATTATCGCAAGCGGTTCAGCATGTAAAAGCAAGGAAAAGACGAAAATTTGCGCAATCTGCGGGAGCGGCGGCGGCTTGGAGCCCGAACCAATGAAAAATTTGTCAGCAAAGTGCCGCGGAAACGCGGCCCTTTTCAATTTACCATAATATAATATTCCATCAGAATGACTTTGAAGAACTTCAGCCGGGCAATCGTAAAAAAATGAAGGAATGAATTAAGGGCTGTCCGTCCCATACTAACAGCAGGAGGCCGCGGCATGTATGGCCCAGCCGGAAGCGAACAGGCGGTGAGGAAAATGATGATGTTGGATGAAGCTCCAAAATGGCATATTTATTTGGTTGCGGGGGTTGCATCGACACCGACTATTTTTGATGATTGCAAACGGGAGCTGAAGCACCGTTTCCACGAAGCAGGGCGGGATCCGGTGATCCGCGAGCTGCTGCCTTATGGCGATCATACGCAGAGCATGGTTCGCCAAATTATTCAGGTTGGCGTGGACTTGACGCGTTTTTGGATTACGCATCGTCCTGGAGGCAGGGCGGTGGCGTCGCAGGTCCGTGAACTCTCGGCAGGTCATCCTGTGCTGTTTATCGGCCACAGCGGGGGAGGCGTCGCAGCTTATCGGGCTGCCCTGCTGTTAAACAGAGAGGGAATCCTTCCGGATTGCCGGATCATTCAGGTTGGCTCGCCCAAGACGCCGATCCGGAGGGATTTGCGTGAAAAGGTAAGCTATTTTCAGGCGGTCGATGAGGACGGAATATTGAAGGATCCCATCACCAGATTGGGGAGCTGGGGCGGCTGGAGCCGGAATAAACTCGGCGTGCCGTTTTGGAACAGGCTCAAGCATGCACCTGGCCACTTGGGGACGATTACGGTACTCGGCGGACATCCGCATTATTTCCGCAGCAAGGAGCCGTATCTGCATCCGCAAAGAGGCTCCAACCTGTCCTTGACGCTTGACCGTATCTGGGAAAGGGTCGCGATGGAAGCCGTTGAACTGAACACGTAAAACAACCGCGCCATCCCGACTGGCGCGTGGCCTGCATGATTACATGCTCAAATAACCGATAAAAGTGCCGCCTGCCGCACCTGCGGCGGCAACGATCCATGGGGGCAGCTTCCAGAAAGACAGCATAATAAATAATACCGCGGCCAGGACAAAATCGACGGGCGTCAAAATGGCAGTGGTCCACAACGGATCATAAAGCGCGGCAAGGAGAAGACCTACAACAGCCGCGTTGACGCCGGTTAACGCACCTTGAACGGCCGGTTTTTGGCGGAGTATGCTCCAATAAGGCAGCGCTCCGACAATAAGCAAATAAGCGGGCAGGAAGATGGCAACGGTTGCTATGACAGCTCCGGATATGCCTTTGGCCATAGCCCCTAAATATCCGGCAAAGGTGAACAGCGGACCGGGAACCGCCTGGGCTGCGCCGTAACCTGCCATGAAGCTTTCCCTGCTGACCCAGCCCGCCGGCACCACTTCCTTCTCCAGCAGCGGGAGTACGACGTGGCCCCCGCCGAATACAAGAGCTCCTGCCCGGTAAAAGCTGTCAAACAGCGGCAGCATGCCATTGATTCCAAGCTGGCGCAGGAAGGGAAGCGCAACCAGAAGAACGGGGAATAACAGCAAACACAGGTTGCCGATGCCGCGGCTTACCGGTACAGCCATCGGGGGAATAGCCGGAACATTGCTATTACGGTACATCACAACGCCGAGCAAGCCAGCGGCAATGATAACTGCCACCTGGCTGAATGCCGTCTGCCACAGCAATGTGACTGCCGCTGCGGCGATCGCCAGGGTAATGCGGTTGCGATCGGGCGCAAGCTTCTGACCCATGCCGAAGATGGCCTGGGCCACAACGGCGACAGCGACGATTTCCAGCCCGTGCAGCCACCCGGCGCCGCTGATATCCATGCCTTTCAGCAGAAAAGCGAACAGCACAAGGGCAATAACAGAGGGCAGTGTAAAACCGATCCAGGATACGATTCCCCCGATCAGTCCTCCCCGGATGATCCCGATTCCCATTCCTACCTGACTGCTTGCCGGTCCGGGAAGGAATTGGCACAAAGCCACCAAATCCCCGTAACTGCGTTCGTCCATCCATTTACGCCTGCGTACGTATTCTTCATGAAAATAGCCAAGATGGGCGACAGGTCCCCCGAAGGAAGTCAGGCCAAGTCTGGTGGAAACCTGCAATAATTCAATAAGCACCTTTATTTTGCTCTTATTCGGGGAATTCGCTTCAACCGTTGCCATATGTATGTTTCTTCCTCCTCCTGTTTTCCTAACAAGTATACAACCCAATTGTAATGATGGTTTAAAATCACGGAAAAATTTCAGCAGATCTGAACAGGACAACTGCCGCGAGTGAAACCAGAAGCGAAAAAAACGAATGGAACGGAATGATTAAAGGCGCCTGCCAAGGCGTCTTTTTGTTCATTCATCATCAGTTATTAAAAGACAATTTAAAGATTTGTCTTAAATGAGGGGGCTTCATTATAATAAGCCTAACAACCATTGGAGAGGAGCTTTCAAACCCATGAGAACCGTAGTTGAATTGGAATCCAGACTGGCTGAGCCATCCGAAAGCCTTGTGCGCGACCTGGCATCGGTTGACGGGGACATTATAATTCTGGGTGCAGGCGGCAAGATGGGACCCAGCCTTGCAAGACTGGCAATGAATGCAATCCGGGATGGAGGACTCGCGAAGCGGGTAATCGGCGTTTCCCGTTTCTCTGACGAGGCAGCAAGAGCCGAGCTGGAAGAAGCGGGAGTAGAGACAATCGCTTGCGATTTGCTCCAGGATGGCGAGCTTGGCAAGCTCCCGGATGCGGCGAATATCATCTACATGGCCGGCAATAAATTCGGCACAAAAGGCAGAGAATATTTCACATGGGCGATGAATGCCTATTTGCCGGGCAGAGTGGCGGACAAATATAAAGAATCCCGTATCGTCGTGTTTTCTTCCGGGAATGTGTATCCATTCTCTCCTGCCGGGAACGGCGGCGTCAATGAGTCCGTTCCGCCGGGACCGATTGGAGAATATGCGCAATCTTGTCTTGGCAGGGAGCGCGTATTCGAATACTTCTCTCAATTGAACGGCACTCCGATGCTTATCTATCGGCTGAACTATGCGATTGATATGCGTTATGGCGTTCTGCTTGAGCTGGCTAAGTCTATTCAAGCGGGAAAACCGATCGACCTCACGATGGGCTATGCCAATGTCATCTGGCAGGGAGATGCAAACGCGATGGCTCTGCGCTCCCTGACCAAATGCTCAAATCCTCCTTCGATTCTGAATATTACCGGTCCGGAGACCATGTCCATCCGCTGGGCGGCACAAGAGCTTGCAGGCCGTCTCGGCAGCGAGGCTGTGTTTGCCGGCGTCGAGGCGGATACCGCTCTTCTCAGCAATGCGTCCAGGTCCCATCAGTATTTTGGATATCCGCGGGTATCCCTGCTGCAGCTGATCGATTGGACGGCTGAATGGATTCAGGCCGGCGGGCAGACCTGGAACAAGCCGACTCACTTTCAGGAAAGAAGGGGAGACTTCTAATGACAGGTCCAGGGAGAGCACTGACTCCGGAGCTGCTTAAGGCGGTTCATGAGGGGATGGTTATACCGGCGCATCCACTCGCATTGGACGAGAACCGGAAGCTTGACGAGCGGCGGCAGCGGGCACTGACCCGGTATTATATGGCGTCGGGATCCGGCGGCATTGCCGTGGGGGTTCACTCGACGCAGTTCGAGATCCGCGACAAGGCGTTTAATCTGTATGAGCCGGTCCTGAGGCTGGCGGCTGAGGAGGTTGATCGGGCCGGAATCAGCCGGCCCTTCATCAAGATAGCCGGCTTATGCGGACCGGCCGGGCAGGCGCTGGAAGAAGCGGAAACCGCATTGAAGCATGGCTACGATGCGGGTCTTCTCAGCATGGGCGGACTTGACGGCTGGAGCGAGCAGGAGATTCTGACGCGGACCCGACAAGTGGCGGAGGTCATCCCGGTCATCGGCTTCTACTTGCAGCCGTCTGTGGGCGGCAAGGTGTTCAGCTTCGGCTTCTGGCGCGAATTTGCCGAGATTCCGAATGTCATTGCCATCAAGATGGCTCCCTTCAACCGTTATCAGACCATTGATGTCGTCAGGGCGGTCTGCTATTCGAGCCGCCGGGATGATATCGCCCTGTATACGGGGAATGATGACAATATCATAAATGATCTGCTCACCCGCTATCAGTTCATGGTGGACGGGAAGCCGGTGGAGAAGCAGATTGTCGGCGGGCTGCTGGGCCATTGGTCGGTCTGGACGCGGGAAGCGGTGAAGCTGCTGGAGGAAATCAAAAAGATGCGCAGGCTGCCGGAAATTCCCCGGGAATGGCTGACACGGAATGTTCAGGTGACGGATTCCAATGCGGCATTCTTTGATTCCGCCCACCAATTTGCCGGGTGCATTCCGGGCATTCATGAGGTGCTGCGCAGACAGGGACTGCTTCAGGGCACTTGGTGTCTCAATCCTTATGAGGTTCTCTCTCCGGGACAAGCGGAAGAAATCGACCGGATCTATCAGGACTATCCGCATTTAAATGATGATGAATTTGTCAAAGAAAACCTGGGCAGCTGGCTTTCCCAAGCGTAGCAATGCTCATTGATTAGTGGAAATGAGGGATAGGGATGCGCTTCAAGGATGTTTTCAGCATCATCGGGCCTGGAATGATCGGACCATCGAGCTCTCATACAGCGGGTGCCGCACGGCTTGGACGCGCAGCCCGCCGGTTGTTCGGGGCGATGCCCGTGCATGCCGAAATTGTCCTGTACGGTTCATTTGCCGAGACCTATCGAGGTCACGGGACGGATCTTGCCATAGTCGGCGGACTGCTCGATTTCAATACGGATGATTCGCGGATCCGCCATTCTCTGGAGCTGGCGGAGTCGGCAGGCATGCAGGTTGTATTCCGCATAGGCACACAGCAGGCCGAGCATCCGAACACGGCCCTTATTATTCTCAGAGACGAACAGCACGAGGACCGGTTGACCGGCACTTCGATCGGAGGCGGAAATATCGAGATCATCGCCGTAAATGGCTTTGATGTCCGATTTTCCGCCCATTACCCGACATTATTGATCTTCCACGATGATTATCCCGGCATGCTGGCAGATATCACAACCATCATGAAAGCAAGGCAATTGAATATCGGCAATATGGATCTGGACCGAAAAAGCAGAAGCGGAGATGCATTGACGGTCATCGAAACGGATGAACCGGTTCTCCCGCAAGTGGCGGGACAAATTCTTGAGCTGACCCATGTTCACCGGGTCAGCCTGGTGGATCTGGCGCAAGGAAAGGAGGCAGCTCTGTGAATTTTGCATCCTTGCAGCAGCTGCAGGAGCGCTGTGAAGCCGGCGGCCTTACAATGGGACGCTTGATGCTGCAGCAGCAGGCGCTGGAGACGGACAAGAATGAAGATGCTGTCTTCAGTCAGATGATTGCCTATTACAAAATTATGAAAGAAGCCGTCCACAAAGGTCTGACAGCCGACACGCTTTCCCGCAGCGGTCTGACGGGCGGTGACGCCAAACGTCTTCATGATTACGCAGGGAACGGGGAACCCTCGCTGGGCGGCAATGCTGCCGCAGCGATGACGTATGCGCTCGCCGTATCGGAAGTGAACGCTTCTATGGGGCGCATCGTCGCGACGCCGACAGCAGGCTCATGCGGGATCATTCCCGGCGTTTTCGTTCAATCCCAGGAACGTTTCGGGTGGGATGACAGCCTGCTTGTAGAAGGATTATTCGCCGCCGGAGCGATAGGCTATGTGATTGCGAACAATTCCTTTATCTCGGGCGCGGAAGGCGGCTGCCAGGCGGAGATTGGCTCCGCCATCGGCATGGCGGCCGGCGCGCTCACCGAGATGAGGGGAGGAACGCCCGCTCAAGCCGTCCATGCCGTCGGTCTTGCGCTGAAGAACTCGCTTGGCCTGATCTGCGACCCGGTGGGGGGACTGGTAGAGATTCCCTGCATTGTGCGCAACGGATTTGGAGCGGTCACCGCTCTTGCGGCGGCTGATATGGCACTGGCCGGCGTGCGCAGTGTCATTCCTTCGGATGAGGTGATTGATGTGATGCGCGAGGTGGGAACGGCAATGCCGGTGAAGCATAGGGAGACGGCCAAGGGCGGTCTTGCGCAGACTCCGACGGGGAAACGGATCATGAAGGAATTGTATGGCCGGGAATAAGTCCGGCGCAGATACAGTCGTGGAATCTTTCTTCTGGGGAAAGGGAGGCGGGAGCAGCAAATGTTAAAAGCAGCGATTATCGGAGCCGGGGGGATATCCGGCGACCATCTGAAGGCGATTTCGCAAATGGATGAGCTTGAGGCCGTCGCCATCGCGGATATCCGTGAAACGAGTGCGGCGCAGGCTGCCGGCGATTATCATATCCGCGCGTATATGGATTACAATGAGATGCTCAGAGAGGAACAGCCGGATGTAGCAGTTATAACGCTGCCGCATTATTTGCATAAGGAAGCGGCTGTCGCCTGTGCGGAGCAGGGCTGCCATATCATGCTGGAGAAGCCGATGGGGCTTGATGTTGAAGAATGCGATCAAATGATAGAGTCGGCAAGGCTGCATGGGGTCAAGCTGATGGTAGGCCATACCCAGCATTATTTTGCCGAGAACATCAAGGCCAAAGAGATTATTGCAAGCGGCGGGATTGGCGAGCTTGTCATGATTAATGATACGCGTCACGTCAATTATTATTTGCCCAATCGTCCCGACTGGTTCTTCGACCGCTCCAAGTCCGGCGGCGGGATATTCATGAATCTGGGCTCCCACTCGGTAGACAAGATCCAATGGCTGACGGACAGCTGTTTCACACAGGTGAACGCAGCTCTCAGTTTTCATGGTACCAAAGGGGATATCGAGGGAAGCGGGGCGGCTTTTCTCCGTACCGCAAGCGGCATTCCTTGCACGATCAGCCAAAGCGGCTACGGCGGAGTGAACCGTAACGAGACGGAAATCATCGGCACTCGCGGCATGATCAAGCTGGCAACGGGAGTCGGTCTATGGATCAGCGAGGGAGGGAAATACCGCCCCGTTGAAGCCCCTCAGACTGTATCCCCGTTTGTCCTTCAGTACCGCGAGCTGCTGGAAAGCATTCAACACGATATAGAGCCTGCATGTTCGGGGGAGTATGCGCGCAGCGTAATCAAGATCGTTCAGGCCTTATATGAATCGGACCGGGCGGCTGAAGAAATTCATCCGGATAAATAGTAGACTGCTATCAAAAAACAGCCACCTGGCAGTTAATTGCTGCTGAATGGCTGTTTGTTGAATCATTAAACCTTTATCTCAAGTCTCGATTCGTGCACCGGTACTGCACAATGGCTGATCAGCCTGCTTTATCCCGGCGGCTGATCAATACCGTCAAGCTCACCAAAGTAACGAATATCGTGGCGCCCATATCCGATAAAATAGCGATCCAAAGCGTCAGCCAGCCGGGGATCGTCAGCAGCAAAGCAATCAGCTTCAGTCCGAGAGCAACGGCAATATTAAAACGGATGACCGCATTGACCCGCTTGGCGATTCCGATGGCTTCCGGCAGCTTGCCCAGATGATCCTGCATAAGCACGATATCCGCCGTTTCGATGGCGCTGTCGGTTCCCTTGCCCATGGCGATGCCAAGCTGGGCGGAAGCGAGAGCGGGCGCATCGTTGATGCCGTCGCCGATCATCGCGACGCGGCCGCGGGCTGCCAGATCCTTGACAATCCTGACCTTATCCTCTGGCAGCAGACCGCTGAAGCAGGAGGTGACGCCGACCATGTCCGCGACCTTCTCGGCCGTTTTTTGATGATCGCCTGTGAGCATGACGGTTTGGCGAATCCCGGCGCGGTGCAGCTTGCGGATGACGGCCGCGCTTTCTTCCCTGATCTCGTCTGCAATGCCGAACATGCCGAGCACCCGGTCCTTATCCGCAGCCAGCACAAGAGTCAGGCCCTGCTCCTTGAGGCTGATAATTTGCCCATGAATGTCATCGGGAAGGCTGATATGGCCGATGCTCTGCTCGTTGCCCAGCCAATAGGTCTCGCCCCGGATCTCGGCTACGATGCCGCTTCCCGGGACGGTCCTGATTTCATCGGCTTCCGGCAGCTCGATGTTTCTTTGTGCAATGTCCTTCATAATGGCCTTGGCAAGCGGATGGGAGGAGGACTTCTCGATGGATCCTGCCACTTGGTAGAAGCGGGCTTCATCATACACGACCGCTTTCTCTACATGCGGCTCCCCTTTGGTTAAGGTTCCGGTCTTATCGAAGGCAAGCGTATCGATGCGGCCCAGCTGTTCCAGGAAGACGCCGCCTTTAATGAGTATGCCGTTGCGCGCATTCCCTGTGATCCCCGATACGATAGCAATAGGCGAAGATAAAATGAGTGCGCAGGGGCATCCCACAATAAGCACGGCTAACCCCTGATACAGCCATTTGATCCAATCCCCTCCGTGGATCAAGGGAGGAACGATCATAACCAGCACAGCCGCAGCCATGATGGCGGGCGTATAATATTTGGCGAATTTATTGATAAAGAGCTCTGTAGGCGTTTTGGTTTCCTGGGCTTCCTCCACCAGATGCAAAATCGTGGCAAGCGACGAGTCCTCATAAGCTTTGTCAATCCGGACCCGCAGCACTCCCTCATTATTAATGCTTCCGGCAAATACCGGCTCGCCGGAGAATTTCTCTACAGGCAGCGATTCACCGGTAATTGCCGCTTCATTGACGGAGCTTTTGCCGTCCACGACTTTGCCGTCCGAAGGGATTTTTCCACCTGGCTTAACAATAACGATATCGTTAACGGCGAGAGAGGCAATCGGAACGATTTTCTCAACGCCATCCTCGAGTCTCACAGCTTCCTTGGGAGCGACCTTGAGAAGGGAGGCCATGGAACGCCGCGCTTTCTCCATGCCGAGGCCTTCAAGAATTTCATTGAGGCCAAACAGAATGGCGACAAGCGTTGCCTCTTTCCATTCTCCGATTGCGATGGCGCCAATGAGCGCAATGGTCATCAGCGTGTCGATCGTAAACCGCAGGGACCATAAATGGCGAAGTCCGCGAAGAAAGGTCGAGTACCCGCTCAGGACGGTAGCAAGCAGATACAAGCTGACCGGAACGGCTTCATGAGCGGAACTGCCGATGATGATTGCTGCGGCAAACAGGACAGCGGACAGGATAAGCAGCCTGATAGGACCTAACAAGCCATGCCCATGACTGTGTGAGTGGCTGTGGGAATGCCCGTCGCCATGCTCATGCCGGTGATCGTGTTCGCCATGGCTGTGCGCATGATCCTCATGCCCGTGATGACTCTCCTGCCCGCGTTCAATATAGGCGTGATCGGCTTTCAGAATGCCCTCCACTGCAGCGAAGGATATGCGCGGATCGAGCTTCAGTTTACCTGTATTGTAATGAAGCTCGGCCGTTTCACCATATTCAAGACGTTTGAGCTGATTCTCGATTGCGAGCGCACAGTTGCCGCAGGAAAGACCTTTCACGCGATATTCCTTCATGGAGGATTCCCTCTTTCATACATATATGAATACATGTTCATATGATACTCTGGATGCGGTTTCCTGTCAAACCCATTTCCATGAATATTATGCCTATTTTTTTGAATGATAACGTAAAATACCGAGAACGCCGTCAAGAGGACAATGCGGCTATTTCTTCTTATTTATTCAATGGAGCCATCTCCGGTTCATACAAGCTAAAGATATAGTTGGACACCCATTCTTCCCCAAAGGAAACCCGGATGCTATAATAAGGAACAAATCTAAAAGTGGTTGGTGAATAACGTGGCGGAGAAATTGATTCAGGATGCCTGTGACGAAGCATGCAGCGGAACGGCAGCGGATATAAGCTCCGTTAAAGCGAAGCTGGTCGACGATTCGGATGCATCGGAAATTGCGGATTTGTTCAAGACGCTGGGAGATCCGACCCGTGTCAAAATGATTCATGCCTTGTCCCAGAGTGAGCTGTGCGTTCACGACCTGACGCAGGTGCTGGACATGGGACAATCGGCCGTGTCGCATCAGCTGCGGTTCCTGAGGAATAATCGGATCGTGAAGCGCCGCAAGGTCGGCAAGACTGTTTTCTATTCCCTTGATGACAGTCATGTAGAGCAAATTTTCGTGCAGACGCTAGAGCATTTGAAGCATCATTAAATAGTTGAAAAAAAGCATCGCCCTGACAGCAGGCGATGCTTTTTCTTGCTTTTCACCGATATTCTCATTATTGGTACGCTAAGGCAGAACAAAGTGAAGAAACTGATGGTCCCCTAAACTAATTTGATATATTTAATTTGCATTATAATCTTGGGATTTGATATAATCAATGGTGAATATGAATTTAGGAACGGACTGGAAGTGAGTGCTATGCAAGGCGAGAATAAGCCGTTGTACATGGTTATTATGGAGGGGCTTAAGGAGAAAATCAAATCGGGGGAATATGCGCCTGACCAGCAGCTACCGACGGAAGTGGAGCTGGCGGAGCAGTCAGGCGTCAGCCGTATTACATCCAAGCGCGCATTGATCGAGCTGGAGCGCGAAGGGCTCATATACCGCATCAGGGGAAGCGGAAGCTATGTCAAGAAACAAGAGGGATTCACACCACCCGACCAGGGGCCTGTTCATTCGAACCGGATTATTTCCATGATATTGCCATATATGGCGACAAGCGAGCTTGATACGATAAAAGGGGCTTCGGATTATCTGGATGCCAAGGGCTATTACTTAAGCATTCATGACAGCAACTGGAGCAAGGACAAGGAGAAGGAGCTGCTGCTGAGAGTGCCGAAGAATGGCCCGAGCGGCATTATTTTGTATCCCATCAGCACGATCAGCAACGTTGACCTGATCCATGCGATTCACTGGAACGACTATCCGATCGTGACCATTGACCAATATTTTGAGAGTCTGCCGATCACAAGCGTCGTCTCGGATAATTTTGAGGGCGGCTATATGACGGCGAAGAGGCTCATTGAGCTGGGTCATGAGCGGATTGCCTTTGTATCCAGCATCAGCATTGAATTCCGCAGCTCTGTCAGGGACCGCTATCAAGGGTACTGCAAGGCGCTCAAGGATCATAAAATAACAATCGATCCGGAGATTGTGGTGACGGATTTTTACCGGGACGTAACCGCCGCGAACAGCAAAACGTTCTATAAAGAAATGATGGCGAAGCTGCTTCAGTCCGGCGTGACGGCTGTTCAGACCGAGCATGACCATCTGGCTGTGGATCTTCTCAAAAATGTGCTGGAGATGGGCGTCCAGGTTCCTGAGCAGCTGTCTATTGTAGGCTTCGATGACCATTTGATTGCCCAGCATGTTGAAGTGCCGTTAACGACAATTGCCCAGAATTATAATGAAATTGGCCGCAAGGCGGCGGAATTGATCGTCCAGCTGATCGAACGGACAGATACCGGGCATCACAGCGTCAAAGTGCCTGTCCGCTGGGTGGAAAGGGACTCAAGCGGCCGCCCTTCCGATATTTTGACCGTGCAGGGCCAGTCTTGAAAATGGGTGGAAGCTGAAGTTTTATAGGTGCGAAAGTAAGAAACCGCCGACCGCGATGGTCGGCGGTTTTTTCATTGAGTATAACAAAATAGATAAAATATAAAATAAAGTATATTCTATATTTACAAAAAATAAATACCCGATTATAATAACTTCTGTAAGCGATGATTAGAGTATATCTAATTACATAAGTCAGTTTCTACGAGGGTCTTATCGCTTATGCTCATTATGTTTTTGGCTTGTAAGCGCATTCTACTTTTCATCCGGGTGTGACAAGGAGGGAGAAGCTTAAGTTTCCATGCTTTCGGGTTCGTCTGCTCATGCTTAAGGTTTTTAAAATTTAGATCCTAAACGGATGATGGGGGATTTTAAATGAAAAAGTTCAATTGGCTCTCTTCGCTGCTCATCGTATTGATCGTTATGGTTACGGCAGCAGGCTGTTCCAGTAATAATGCAGGCAACGGCGGCAATACGGGCGCGCAGGAACCGGCGGCAGCGAATAACGCGGCTCCGGCCAATGAAGCGGCAGCGCCTGAGGAAGCAGCGGCTCCCGAGGAACCGGCAGCGCCGGCGGAAAAGACCTTTGATCTTCAGGGGGCTCCCGTGAAAATCGGCGTTTGGTATGACGATGCCGATCCGCGGACGATCGCGGAGAAAGGCCCTGCGGAAGAAGCGCAGATCAAATTGATCGAAGCGGCCGAGAAAAAATATAACACAAAAATCGAATTCGTTAAATTCGCCGACTATGGCAAGTATGTGGAAAACTTCACTACGACTTCGCTTTCCGGAACGCCTTTCGCGGATATCGTCCTGCTTGAGTTGTTCTGGGCGTTCCCGCAGCTGGTCAACAAGGAATTTATCCAGCCCGTAGACGAGTATCTGGATCTGAGCGATGCCAAATACATCAGCTGGATGAAAAACGGCGGCAGCTACAAGGGCAAGCAGTACGGAATGACGGATTCCGCTCCTTCTCCTTACGGCATGTACTATAACAAAACGCTGGTGCAGAAGCTGGGTCTGGAAGATCCGTACGAGCTGCAGCAAAAAGGGGAATGGACGTGGGATAAATTCCGCGAATTCGCCAAATCGGGAACCAAGGATACCAATGGCGACGGTAAAACGGATGTATTCGGCCTTGCCGGCGCATACGGCAAAACCAAAGCTTTGGCCGAGCAGCTGGTGTACACGAACAAAGGCGCCCTGGATAAAGACGCAGCCGGCGAAATCAAGTTCTCCATGAACAGCGAGAATACGATACAGGCGCTGCAGTTCGTCTCCGATCTCTACAACACGGATAAGTCGATTATGCAGCCTGTTCCAGAAGACGCCAGCAAGGAATTTATCGCAGGCAAAGGCCTCATATATGCAGGATTCAGCTGGGAGCTTGGGACGCTGCTGGACAGCATGAAGGACCAGGAGATCGGTTATGTGTTCTTCCCGAAAGGCCCGAAAGCCGATAAATACGTTTCGTACACGCCTTTTGGCAACATGTTTATGATATCGAAGTATTCGAAGAATGCGGAAGCTGCCGCCAGGATCATGGATGAGATCAGCCTTCATGACGAGGGCCGACAATTGGCTAAGCAGTCATGGGAGTCCTCCTATCCGAGCAAAGAGTCGCTCGATACGCGCACTCAGATGGCCGACAGCATTGAGTATATCTCTTACTACGGCGTGCCGGACGGCGAGAAGCTCTTCGAAGGCGTTGTAACGGATATCACGACAGGCAAAGTATCGCCGGCAACCGCGGTGGATAAAGTGAAACCGCAGTTCGAGGCCAATATCAACAAGCTGCTGCAGGACAGCAAATAAAGCATAGCTCTTGAGGTGAGCCCCTGATCCAAAGTTTGCTGTCAAAACGGGAGCTTGCGGATTAGGGGTACTGCTCAAGAGGAGGGGGAAACCAAGTGCGGCGACCAATCGTGAAAGTGACTGCTTTACTGCTGCTTCTGTCCGTGGCTGTATATGCCTCCTTCTCCATGCGGGGCGGGGCATCCCGCGAAACGGAGACAGCGGCTGCCGCGGCAGCGGCCGATCTGGACCTGACAGCCTTGACCGGTTCGTTCAAAAAAGGCGGATATGACGAGTATCTGTCCAAACAAAGCAGCACAGGCGCATCCGCTGAGGAAGTTGTCATTGAAGGCGAGAATTACAGCGAGATGAAAGGGATGGACGCTGCCGTACTTGAGAATTACGAGGGCAGGCAGGGCAAAGCTGTAAAAACCGGAGATGCGGGTACGATCTCCTGGGCATTCGAGGTCAGTCAGGACGGCCTTTATAACGTAAAGATGAATATGTATACGGAACCTGGCAAGGAATCCGACATTGAACGGGAACTGCGGATTGACGGGAACCTTCCTTTTAACGAAGCGAGAAGCATAACGTTCAACCGGATATGGACCAATGAGCAGCAATCCTTCGAACGTGACGGCCGCGGGAATGATCTTGCTCCCAATCAAGTGGAGATGCCGATGTGGCAGGATACCGTAATCAAAGATGGTACCGGCTTTAACGAGGAGCCATTTTTATTTTATTTCTCCAAAGGCAAGCATACCCTGTCGTTGACCTCCGTGAAGGAACCGCTCGTCATCGATCAGCTGAAGCTGTCCAAACCGCAAACAACGCCTTCCTATCAGGAAGTGGCGAGCAGGTATAAAGCAGAAGGCTATGGACCGGCCAAGGCAGTGTCCATCAAGCTGCAGGCCGAACAGGCCTTGTACAAATCAACGCCGAATCTCCTTCCTTACAATGACCGGTCCAGTCCCGCTCTGGAGCCTTTCCATGTCTCCAAGCTGCGCAATAACGCGATGGGCGGCTGGGCCTGGAGACTGCCGGGACAATGGATCGAATGGGAAATCGATGTGCCGGAGGATGCGCTGTATCAGATTGCGCTCAAAAACAGGCAAAATACGCTGCGGGGAATGTCTGCGCTGCGCACCCTATATATCGACGGTGAGCTGCCTTTTGAAGAGCTGCGCTATATCGCCTTTCCGTACAGCCCGTCCTGGCAGATGAAGGTGATCGGCTCCGGCAAGGAGGAGCCGTATCTATTCCATCTGACCAAAGGCAAGCACCGGATCCGCATGGAGGTCACTCTGGGCGAGCTGGCGCCGATTCTGCGGTCGGTGGAGTCCAGCATTCTTGAGCTGAACGCCATGTACCGCCAAATTATCAGCTATACCGGTACCGTTCCGGATACATACCGCGACTATAATCTGGAGCAGAGAATTCCGGCGATGGCGGAAGTGTTCCGCAAGCAGAGCGCGCAGCTTGCGGCCATTGCCAAACGGATGGAAGGGTCGTCGGGAGAAGGCAATGAGCGTACAGCCATTATTAATACGATAGCCTATCAATTGGAGGATATGGCCGGCAATCCTGAATCGGTTCCTTCGCGGATCGATGCCTTCAAGACCAATGTCGGCGCGCTGGGCTCGTGGATGCTCACCGTTAACGAACAGCCGCTGTCTCTGGATTATTTGATGGTCAGCACGGCGGGTGCAGAGCTTCCCGATCCCGATGCCGGCGCGTGGACGAAGCTGACGTCAGGAACGAAGGCGTTTCTGGCTTCTTTTTATGAGAACTATGATGACTTCTCAGGCGAGGACCAGGGCGGTGAAAGCGTATCGGTCTGGGTCACCTCGGCGCGCGACCAGGCGCAGGTTATTAAACGTCTGGTGGATGACGATTTCACCGCCAATACCGGCATTCATGTGAATCTGAAGCTGGTAAGCGCCGACGTCCTGCTTCCATCGACGGTTGCGGGCAAGGGGCCGGATATCGCTCTGCAGGTTGGCAATGATTTGCCGGTGAACTATGCCAGCCGCAGCGCGCTTGAGGATTTGTCCGGCTTCTCCGATTTTGAGCAGGTGCGGGAGCAGTTTGACGAAAGCGCCATGGTACCGTACGAGTACAACGGAAGCTATTACGCCCTGCCGGAGCAGCAGACCTTCCCGATGCTGTTCTACAGAACGGATATTCTGGAAAATGAGCTGCATCTTGCGGTGCCGCAGACCTGGGAGGATGTGTACAGCATGCTGCCGACGCTGCAGAAGCATAATCTGCAGTTCGGTCTCCCGCAGAAGCCGCTCGATTCACTGGGGAATGATCTGGTCACAACCAACATCATCACACTGCCGCCTAACCCGGCCATGGCGATGTTCCTGTTCCAGCATGGGGGAGAGTTCTACAAGGATGGCGGGATGGCGAGCGGCCTGGATTCGGAAACGGCCATCCAGCAGTTCAAGCAGTGGACGGACTTCTATGTGAATTATAAAATTCCGATTGCCGCGGATTTCGCAAACCGGTTCCGGACAGGCGAAATGCCGATCGGCATCGTCGATTACACGATGTATAACAAGCTGAGCGTATTTGCGCCGGAGATCAAGGGTCTGTGGTCCTTTGCCCCTGTGCCGGGAACCGCTGCCGGAGATGGCACGATTCACCGCGAGGTGGGCAGCGGCGGATCGTCAGCGGTCATGTTCAAGGGTACCAAGAACAAGGAAGCGGCCTGGGCGTTCATGAAATGGTGGACGGGCACAGACACGCAAGTTGCCTTCGGACGCCAGATGGAAATCCGCATGGGCGCGGCGGCCAGATATCCGACAGCCAATATGGAGGCGCTTGGCAGGCTGCCGTGGCCAACCAGGGATTTTCAGAAGCTGAAGGAACAAATGCAATGGGTGCAGGGGATTCCTGAAGTGCCCGGCGGCTATTTGACCGGTCGCAATATCGACAATGCGTTCCGCAGAGTGGTTGTTCAAGGGGACGATCCGCGCGAGACGATGGAAAACTATGTGCGCACGATGAACGACGAGATCACCCTGAAGCGCAAAGAATTCAATCTTCCCTATGAGGAGTAGTTCATAAAAAACGCGCGGATGCCGAGCTTTCTGAACGAACTATTGAGAAATGAGGGACTCGAAATGAAACCGCAGGCGGCAGAACGCTCCCTCATGGGGAGAACGGGTATTCCAGGCAGCCAAAAGCCGGGCAATTTGTTGATGTCCAGATGGACGCGCCTGTTTATCGAAATGAAAAAAAACAAGCATGCTTATGTGCTCATGGCGCCATATTTTATTATTTTCGGCACATTTACGATCGTCCCGGTCCTGCTGTCGCTGGTGCTGAGCTTTACGAACTACAATCTGCTGGAGGCGCCGAAGTGGATCGGCTGGCAGAACTATGCGCGTCTGTTCGTACAGGATGACATCTTCCTGATCGCGGTCAAGAATACGTTCCTGTTCGCCGCCATAACCGGACCGGTCAGCTACCTGGCCTGCTTCCTGTTCGCATGGCTGATCAATGAGCTGCGTCCGAAGCTGCGCGCCCTTCTGACGCTGATTCTGTATGCCCCGTCGATTGCGGGAAACACCTACCTGATCTGGCAGCTGCTGTTTGCCAGCGATTCGTACGGTTACGCGAATTCCTTCCTGATGAAGTGGGGAATCATCCTGGAGCCGATCCAATGGCTGCAGGATCCCCGCTACGTGCTGGGGATTCTGATCATGGTGCAGCTGTGGCTCAGTTTGGGAACGGCTTTCCTCGCTTTTATCGCCGGGCTGCAGAATGTGGACCGTACTTTATATGAAGCGGGAAGCATCGACGGCATCCGCAACCGCTGGCAGGAGCTGTGGTTTATTACCCTGCCGGCCATGCGGCCGCAGCTGATGTTCGGGGCGGTCATCCAGATTTCGCTGGCCTTCTCCGTCGCCGAAATTTCGATCTACCTGATCGGCTTCCCAAGCGTCGACTATTCCGCCCACACGATTGTCACGCATCTGGTGGATTACGGCTCCATCCGGTTTGAAATGGGTTATGCCTCGGCCATTGCCACCGTATTGTTTAGCATTATGCTCGGCGCGAATCTTCTGACTCAGAAGCTGCTGGCCAAAGTGGGTGAATAGAAAAAAATGAGACTGACATTCAAGCTGCCTAAAAGATTGAACCGATCGTGGACGGGGGATATTCTGCTGTTTCTGCTGCTTGCTGGGGTCGCCTGCTTCATGGCGCTGCCGCTGGTGTTCACGGTAAGCAACGCGTTCAAGCCGCTGGATGAAATTTTTTCGTTTCCTCCGAAGCTGTTCGTACGCAATCCGACCTTCAAGAACTTTACGGATCTGGTCGGCATCTTCAGCGATTCCTGGGTTCCGTTCTCCAGATATGTGTTCAACACGTTTTTTATTGCCATCGTGGGTACCGTAGGCCATGTCATTCTGGCCTCGGCTGCGGCTTATCCGCTTGCCAAGCTCCATTTTCCGGGTAAACGGATTTTGTTCGGGGCCGTGGTGCTTTCCCTGATGTTCACGGCTTATGTTACCCAGGTGCCGAACTATATGATCATCTCCATGCTGGGTCTGATCAACACCTTCTGGGCCATTCTGCTGCCGGCCTTCGGAATGACCCTGGGCCTGTACCTGATGAAGCAGTTTATGGAGCAAATTCCCGACGCACTGCTGGAAGCTGCCAAGATCGACGGGGCCAGCGAGTACCGGATCTACTGGCAGATTGTCATGCCGATCGTCAAGCCGGCATGGCTGACGCTCATTATTTTTTCCCTGCAAAATTTATGGACGAACGGCTCGGTGACCAGCCACAAATATATTTACAGCGAGCAGCTCAAGACGGTTGACTACGTATTCGGACAAATCGCAAGCGGCGGCCTTGCAAGGACGGGACCCGTGGCAGCTGTAACGCTGCTCATGATGCTCGTGCCGATCACCGTATTCATCGTGACGCAGAGCAACATCATTCAGACGATGTCCACATCGGGGCTGAAGGAATAGCAGGGGGGGGGAGCTAAAGATGAAACGAATCATCGCCGCATTATTTATCATGACGCTCTTGACCGGTGTGACCGCTCCTGTTACGGCCTCCGCAAGCGATACCTATAATTATTCCTATTGGGGCGATCCCGTCCCTTCGCCGAATCCCTATACGCTCGGCAGGGTGATGGGCGGAGACGATTGGAATATCGGCCCGCTGTCCTCGCCGCAGGACCTGTTCGTCGGACCGGGCAATCAAGTATACATAGCCGATACGGGGAACAACCGGATTGTTGTGCTGGATGAACAGCTGCAGATCTCTGCGGTGTTCCGGGAATTCGATAATGACGGCAGCAAGGACGGGTTCAACCAGCCGGAAGGTGTTTTCAGCGATGAAGAGGGCCATGTTTATGTGGCGGATACCCAGAACCGCCGATTGGTTGAGCTCACGAGCGAAGGCCGCTTGGTCCGTATCGTGGACGAACCCAAATCAACGCTGCTGCGCGAAGGCTTCCAGTATATCCCGATTAAAGTGGCCGTGGATAAAGCGCTGCGGATTTATGTCGTCAGCCGCGGCTCCTATGAAGGCATCATGGAATTCGACGCGGACGGCCTCTTCAATGGATTCATTGGCACCAACCGGGTGAAATTCAGTCCTGCCGATCTTTTCTGGAAGCGGATCTCCACCAAAGCCCAGCGCCAGCAGATGGAGCAGTTTATTCCGCTGGAGTTCAACAATCTGGATATCGACGGGGATGGGTTTATCTATACCTCGACCTCGGAGGAAAATTCCGATCAGCCGATCAAACGGCTGAATCCGTCAGGCGTGGATATTTTGCGCAGCAAAGGCTATTTTCCGCCGAAGGGGGATATCGGGACGCTTGAGACAGGCAGTTCCCCGGGCAGCTCGATCTTCGTCGATATCATCTCGGATGAAGGTGGCATGTACAGCGCGCTGGATTCCAAGCGGGGCCGGATCTTCACCTACGACAAGGACGGCAATCTGCTGTATCAATTCGGCGGGCTTGGCAGCCAGCAGAGCAAATTCCGCACGCCTGCCGCGATTGAAATGCTGGGAGGCAGCATGCTGGTGCTGGACAAGGACAATAACCGGCTGTCCGTCTTCGAGCCGACCCCCTATGGCAGCTGGATTCGCGATGCTGTCGTCTCGCTCTATAACGGCAGGACGGATCAATCGACCGCAGCATGGAAGAAGGTGCTGCAGCTTAACGGCAATTTCGATGTCGCTTATATCGGCATTGGCAAGTCTCTGCTCAAGCAGGGCGATAACCGCGCGGCGATGGATTATTTCAAGCTGGGCAACAACCGGGAGTATTATTCGGAAAGCTTCAAGCGGTACCGCAAGGATGTCGTATTCGCCCATTTCGGCACCATCGTGCTCGTTATCGCGCTGCTGGCTGCAGGCCTGGTCACGGCTGTGAAGCTTGGAGGCCGAAGGAAATCCGCAGGTCAATACGAGCGGGAATTCGGGATCATCCAGAATCCGTTCTATACGATGATTCATCCCTTTAACGGATTTTGGGAGATGAAATACGAGCATAAGGGAAGAATCAAGGTTGCGCTTGGCATTGTGGTCCTGCTGGTCATTGCCACGATTGTCAGAAGGCAGTACAGCGGCTTTGTCGTCAACTTCAACAACCCGGAGCAGCTGAGCAGCCTGGATGAATTGAAATTTATCGTGCTGCCGTTCCTGCTGTGGTGCGTGGCCAACTGGTCTCTGACCACGTTGATGGACGGGGAAGGCAAATTCAAGGAAATCGTCATGGCGACCGCTTATTCCCTGCTTCCTCTTGTCATCATCTATATCCCGCAAACACTGTACAGCAATATGATTACCAGCGGTGAAAGCGCGTTTTATTATCTCCTGGATGCGCTGGCGATCATATGGTTCATCTGGCTGCTCTTTACCGGCACAATGACGGTTCATCAATATTCCGCCGGCAAAACGGTCGTGACGATGCTGCTCACGCTTGTCGTGATCGGGATCATTATTTTCCTGGGCGTTCTGTTCTTCAGCATGCTTCAGCAAATGATCAGCTTTGCCGCATCCGTCTACAAGGAAATCTCATTCAGATTGTAATCGGCTGGGAAGGAGGGATGGCCCTTGGCTGTCAAGAAGAAAAAGATCGCCGTTATCCTGTGTGCGGCGCTCCTGATAAGCGGCATGGGCTCCTTGAGCTACAGCGAACAGGGGGCTCAAGTGGGCAGCTCCGGAACCGGGCTCTCTTCGGGGAATGGCGAAGGGACGGAGCAGCAGCAAACCGGGGCAGGTGCGCATACCGGAGTGATGGAGCTGACCGATACGACGGGACAGCCTGAAATTCAAGGTCAGACAGATAACAAGAGGCAGCTTGATACTAAAGGGCAAACCGCAGCGCTTTCCGCGAACACATCCCAGGAAGCTCGAACGCTCTCTTCCAACACGCCGCAGGAAATTCAGGCGCTCGGGGCAATGGAGAAGGTTGCGGAAAATGAGTCGCTCCAGCTCTATGTAAACCGCGAAACGGCGGAAACCGCCGTGAAGGATTTGCGGGACGGTTATATCTGGTTCTCTAATCCACAGGGCAGAGCAGACGATCCCAAGGCTTCGCCCTTGTATAAATCCGAGCTGTCCGCACAGGTGCTGGTTACCTACTACAACGAGAAAGGGCAGGTCAATGCGTTCAACAGTTATGATGACAGCGTAGCGAAGGAGCAATTTGAAATCTCGGCCATGGACAACGGGCTCAAGGTGGTATACCGGATCGGCAATATTGCCAAAAGCTATGCCAACATTCCCAAAGTCATCGGCAAGGAGCGGTTTCAGACGCAGATCCTCGATCAGATTGCCGATGAGGAAACACGCAAGGATGTCGCGTTCAAATTCAGTCTGGATGAGCAAAAGCAGATCTACATGGTCCGCAAGCTTCAGGATTATGTCGCGGAAGAGCTCTCCGCTTTGCTTGAGGCGGCAGGCTACACAGCCGATGACGCCGCTGAAGACAATAAGGCCAATGGAGCCGGTGAAGCGGCCGCCGCCGCAAATGCGGAGTTCACCGTGCCGGTTGAATATACGCTTGACGGCGGGAATCTGATCGTAAGCGTGCCGGCCCGGGAGCTGGTCTACAATAAAGCCTATCCCCTGGCAACGGTGCAGGTGCTTAAATACTTCGGCGCTGCGGGTACGGACAAATCCGGGTATCTGTTTGTACCTGACGGCTCGGGAGCCTTGATCCATCTGAACAGCGGCAAGCAGAACGCGGAGCCCTACAGCCTGTCCGTATACGGCAATGACGGCACCTACGATGTGCGGGAGAGGATTCAATCCAATCAAATCACCCGCCTTCCGGTATTCGGTATGAAACAAAATGATCATGCGCTCCTTGGCATTATTGAGGACGGCGATGCACTGGCCAGCGTGACGGCGGACGTGAGCGGGCGCAATGATTCCTATAACGCGGTCAGCGGCAAGTTTCAAGTCGTGGCGATGGATTTCTACACCTTGACCTCGGGCACCAAAACAAGCTCCGTCCCCATGTTCCAGAACAAAATCTATGGGGGCAGCCTGCAGCTTCGTTACTCCTTTCTATCCGGAGCATCCGCCGATTATGTCGGAATGGCCGGACAGTACCGGACATATCTAGCGGAGAAATATCAATTGAAGCCGCTTGCGGAAGCTGCAGATGCGCCATTTATCCTGGAGCTTGCCGGAGCGTTCCGCAAAAGCAAATCATTCCTCGGCATTCCCTATCAAGCTGCGGAATCCTTGACCAGCTTCGGCGAGGCGCGGACGCTGCTCGAGAAGCTGAGGGCTGCCGGGATCAAGCAGATCGATCTGCGTTATGTCGGCTGGTTTAACGGCGGCATCAACCATTCTTCCCCGTCCAGGATCAGCATTGCCGGAGCATTGGGCGGCAGTGGCGGATTCCGGGATTTGGCCAATTATGTGAAGCAGAATGGAATCGGCTTTTATCCGGATGTGGCTTTCATGGAGAAATACAAGGGCTCGTCAGGCTCGGCAACCTTCCTGGACCGGAGCAAAGCGGCTATTTATCAATACGATCCGGTTATGTATGCCAAGAATACGGCGAGGTTCTCCCACTACATCCTGTCGCCGGCGGCGCTGCCGAAGCAGGTGGACGGTTTTCTGCGTGACTTTGCGGATATCGGGAACAGGGGCTTGTCCCTGCGGGATATGGGCAATGAAGTCAATTCGGACTTTGACCCAGGCAGGTCCGTTAACCGTCAGGACGCGCTCGCGGTCATTGCCGGTCAGACGGATAAGCTGAAGAAGCAGGCAGGCTCGCTGATGATAAGCGGCGGCAGCGCCTACAGCCTGCCTTATGCGGATATCATTGTGAACGCGCCGGTCCGGAGCAGCCGCATGAATATTACCGATGAGGATATTCCGTTCTATCAGATAGCCCTGCATGGCTATTTTGATTTGGCAGGCTCCCCTTACAATATGGATGAGCTGCAGAATCCCCGTTTGTCGATGCTCAAAGCGCTGGAGACCGGCTCCAATGTCTTCTATCAGTGGACGTACAGCGATTCAGCCAAGGTAAAGGATACGGAATTCAACAGCTTGTATGCGCTGAGCTACGAAAGCTGGTTTGAAGAAGCGGTCGGGCTGTATGACGAAGTCAATCCGGTGCTTGCCAAAGTGCGCAATCAACCGATTGTGAAGCACAGCAAACCGGCGCCGGGCGTCGTTCGGACAACATTCGGGAACGGAATAACCATCACAATCAACTACAACAATACGGCGGCAGCGGTGAACGGCTTGCAAATCGAGGCCTTAAGCTACCGGGTAGGCGGTGAGCAGAATGTTTAGGAAGCCATTGACCTTAACGCAGAAAAAAGCCTGGTACGGGGTTCTGTTCGCATCCCCGCTCATGCTGGGAATGGTGCTGCTGTTTATTTTGCCCTTGATCGAATCCTTCCGTTTCAGCTTAAGCTCCATTCGTCTGGTTGAAGGCGGCTTTGCGGTCGATTACGAAGGGTTCTCGAATTACGGCAATCTGTTTACGACCAATCCGGAATTTCCCCGGAGGCTGACGGAATCCATTACGAATATGGTCGTCAATGTGCCGATTATCATTATCTTCAGTTTGTTTGCCGCTGTGCTGCTCAACCAGAAATTCAGAGGCCGCGCCGTTGCCAGGGCGATCTTCTTCCTGCCTGTGATCCTGGCCTCTGCCGCAATCGCCAACCTGGATATCAGCAGCTTTGTCGGCGGCTCGGCTCCCGCTGGCGGCGGAGAGAGCGAAGGCAGCCTGATGCAGAGCTTCGAGCTGAAAAAAATGCTGATCGAATCGGGCCTTGCTCCCGTGTTCGTCAACTACATTACCGGTGCGGTGGACCGGATATATGAAATTATCAGCTCATCCGGCGTGCAGATTCTGATTTTTCTGGCGGGTCTGCAGTCGATTTCGCCATCCCTGTATGAATCCTCCAGGATCGAAGGGGCGACAGGCTACGAAATATTCTGGAAAATTACGTTTCCGATGATGACGCCGCTGATTTTGACCAATTTGGTGTATTCCATCATTGATTCGTTCAATCACAATACCATCAACTCGCTGATTTCGGAGACGGCCTTCAAGTCCTTCGAATTCGGCCAAAGCGCGGCCATGTCATGGGTGTACTTTCTGGTGGTTGCTGTGATTCTGGGCGTGTCCACAAGCATCATATCGAGGAAAGTGTTTTATTATGACTAGCAAGAAGAAACGGCTGTCGCCGTCCTTTGGCGGCGAAGCAAGTTTCTTCCCTCAGACCTTATAGAAATGGATAAAGGTGAAACTTATACATTCTATAAGGTTAAAAAGATACGGCTTTACCGTCCTCTGGCGGGCAAGTTGGTTTCTTCCCTCAAAAATATAAGCAATGTATGGGGAAATTTTATACTTTCTTATATTTGCATCAAAAGGGCATTCTGCCCGCTCTGGAGTTTTCTTAAACCGGTATGATTACCGAAGGGAGGAATCGTCAATGAAATCGCCTGCCGCTTATGCGGAGCTGCTGAGTACCAAATTTAATCCGCTGGAGAAGATCAAGCAATGGCTGTGGATCATCGTCCGGACCGTGCTGGTTGTCGGGTTTTGCTTTATTATCTTGTTCCCGCTGTTCCTTCGTCTTTCGGTCGCTTTCCGCAGCAAGGTGGACATTTATGACCCCACGGTGCTGTGGATTCCCCGGAACTTTACTCTGGATAATATCAAGATTGCCATGGAAGCGACCAACTATTTCTCTACGCTCCTGAACACGTTTCTGATTTCCTCTGGTACGACGCTGATTCAGCTGGCGACCTGCGCGCTGGCGGCTTACGCGTTTGCCAGGCTGAAATTCAAAGGCAGCGGACTGCTCTTCGGACTGGTCGTGTTCACGATTGTCGTTCCGCCGCAAACGATCATGATTCCGCTATATCTGACCTATCGTTATTTTGATTTATTCGGTCTGGTCGGACTGTTCTCCGGCAGGGAGAGTCTGAATTTGATCGATACGTTCTGGCCGTTTCTGATTTCCTCCGCGACCGGAATGGGATTGAAGAACGGACTGTATATATTTATTTTCCGGCAATTTTTCCGGGGGATTCCCAAGGAAATTGAAGAAGCGGCGCTGGTCGACGGAGCGGGGATCTTCAAGACCTTCTACCGCATCATGCTCCCGAACGCCCTGCCCGCGATAGTGACGGTGCTGCTGTTCTCCTTCGTGTGGCAGTGGAATGACAGCTATTATGTCTCCTTGTTCTTCAGCAAAGTGAAGGTGCTGTCGACCCAGCTCATGGATATGGGCTCGGTGCTGGGCAGGGAACCGGATCTGGTCTATCAGTCGATGCTGCTTAATACCGGCGTTCTTCTATTGACAGCGCCCCTGATTATTATGTATTTCTTCGTTCAAAGGTACTTCGTCGAGGGTGTGGAGCGTACAGGACTTGTCGGTTAGCAATCAGCTTCGAGGAGGGTAACAACCATGAATAATGAATGGAGTCTGCGCGGTTTTCATATGCGTTTCGGATCGCATGAGGATGTGGATCATTTAAAAAGAGTCATTGAGGAAGCGCTGGTGCCTATGGGCGTCAATGTGCTGATTCTGGAAGTGAATACAAATTTTCAATTCAGCACTCATCCGGAGGTATCCGGCGGTACGCTGACCAGACAGGACGCGCGGGAATTATCGGCGCTGTGCAAAAGCAGGGGAATCCGCCTGATTCCCCTGCTGGATTGTCTGGGCCACCAGGGATGGGGCGGCGGAAGGAATTCGCTGCTGCGCGCTTATCCCGAATTTGACGAAACGCCGCATGTTCCAGCCGACGCCAAATGGCCGGAATTTTATTGTCCGAGCTGGTGTCCGTCGCATCCGGATGTAAACGCGCTAGTCTTCGACCTGATGGATGAATTGATTGATGCGTTCGAGGCGGATGCGCTTCATGTGGGCATGGATGAGGTGTTCGCCATTGCCGACGAAGGATGTCCCCGCTGCCGCGGCAAGAACAAAGCGGAGCTGTTCGCGAAAGCTGCGAATGATTATTACGGCCATGTGGTCGGCAAACGCCAGGTGCAGATGCTGATGTGGGCCGATCGCCTGATCGACGCGCATGGTCTGGGATATGACCAGTGGGAGGGGGATATTCACGGTATATGGCCGGCAGTGGACTGTATCCCCAAGGATATCGTGCTGTGCGACTGGCATTACGACATGCTGGATGCATACCCGTCGGTGGGTCATCTATTGGATAAAGGCTTTACGGTATGGCCCTCCTGCTGGAAAACGCCGGAAGCGGCGCTTGAATTTTTCCGCCAGTCCGTGCAGCAGGCCAAGGAGCGCGGCGCGCTGGACCGGATGCCGGGCATGCTCGTGACCGGCTGGAACGCCACCGGAGCCAAGCTGGTATCGGCTCTCTTCGGCGAAGGCGGTCTGGGGGAGGATAAAGGGGATATTGCCGGCATTGCGGCCACGCTGAGGACAATGATGAACCGTCTGCAGGAAGATACGCAGTGACAGGCTGAGCCCAGGGCGGAGCTGCATTGTCTGCTGCAGTCATGTATTAAACCGTGGAGTCGGCCGCTATCAGCGTGTTTACTATCTGTACTATACATCGAACCTACATCCGAGAATGGAGAAGAAGCTATTGACCTCATCCACAACGGTGCATATTATTTCACATACCCACTGGGACCGCGAATGGTATTTGCCATATGAGAAGCATCACGTCCGGCTAATCAAGCTGATGGATACGCTTCTGGAAACGCTGGAACAGGATCCCGGCTTCAGGAGCTTCCATCTCGATGGCCAAACGATCATCCTGGAGGATTATTTGCAGATCCGCCCGGAGAAAAGGCCGCTTCTGGAGCGGATGATCCGTGAAGGGCGGATACATATCGGTCCCTGGTACATTCTGCAGGACGAGTTTCTGACAAGCAGCGAAGCCAATGTGCGCAATTTGCTCTACGGCCATCAGGATGCGCGTCTATATGGCGCTATTTCCAAAGTCGGCTATTTTCCGGATTCGTTCGGCAATATGGGGCAGGCTCCGCAGCTGCTGCTGCAGGCCGGAATTGCGAATGCGGTATTCGGCCGCGGCGTCAAGCCGACAGGCTTCAATAATCAGGTGTCTGATTCGCAGGAGTATGAATCCCCATTCTCGGAAATGGTCTGGGAAGCGCCGGACGGCTCGCGGGTGCTCGGCATCCTGTTCGCCAACTGGTACAGCAACGGGAATGAAATCCCGAAGGACCGTGAGGCAGCCCGGGACTATTGGAGCCGCAAGCTTGAGGAAGTAGCCAAATATGCCTCAACGCCGCATTGGCTAATGATGAACGGCTGCGACCACCAGCCCGTCCAGCGCGATGCTGCAGAAGCCATCAAGACAGCCTCGGAGCTGTATCCGGAGCTGAACTTCGTCCATTCGAATTTCGACGATTACATCAAGGCTGTGCAGGCATCGCTGCCTGAGCGGTTATCCGTCGTCAAGGGAGAGCTGCGCAGCCAGCATACGGACGGCTGGTCCACGCTGGTCAATACCGCGTCCTCCCGGATCTACCTGAAGCAGATGAATCAGCAGGGCCAGGCGCTGCTGGAGAAAGCCGCCGAGCCGTTGGCGGTCTTCGCCCACATCGCCGGGGCAGCCTATCCGCATCATCTGTTTACACATGCCTGGAAAACCTTGATGCAGAACCATCCCCATGACAGTATTTGCGGCTGCAGCGTGGATGAGGTCCATGCGGAGATGGTCGCCCGCTTTGCCCGAAGCAGGCATCTGGCGGAAGCGATTATTGAAGATAGCCTTGCCTCGCTGACCGGCAGCATCGATACCAGCGGCTTTGCCGCTGTTGAAGCGGAGGAGGCGTATCCGCTTGTCATCGTCAATTCTTCCGGTTGGAAGCGCAGCGGCGTGATTACAGCCGATGTTGAACTGCAGCGCATCTATTTCAGTGAAGGAATGGGCTTTCGTGATATGAAGCAAGCCTTGAAGGCAATCGACATGCCGGGGCTGCGGATGATTGATTCACAGGGCGGCGAGATCAGCGGCGATATTACGGATCTTGGCCTGCGTTTCGGTTACGATCTGCCGGAGGACCGGTTCCGTCAGCCTTATTTTGCGAGATCCGTACAGGTCCGGTTCGAGGTGGAGAACGTTCCGGCACTTGGGCACGCGACGTATGCGCTGCTGCGCGATCACCAGCCGGTTGAAACGCAGGAAGCTCTCGGCTCCATGATCACCGGCAGCACCACGATGGAGAATAACAACCTTGCGGTGACCATTGAAGCAGACGGCTCCTTAACAATCACCGACAAACGGACGGGAGTTCAGCTGCCGGGATTATGCATTTATGAGAATACCGGAGATATCGGCAATGAATACATGTACCGCCAGCCAAACCATGACCAGCCGATTACCACCAGAGGAACGCATGCGGATATCCGGGTACTTGAAGATACGCCGTATCATACGGCCTTCGAGATCAGGCACCTGATGATGATTCCCCAATCGGCGGATTCTCTACTGGAGCAGGAGCGGCGGGAGCTTGTCTGGTTCACGGGCAGGAGGTCCGGCCGGTCGCCTGCGCTGATTCCTTTTGAAATTACTACCCGTGTATCGCTTGACCGCAGCGGCTGCGGAGTGAAGGTAGACAGCTCGTTCAATAATCAGGCGCATGACCACCGTCTGCGGGTGTTGTTCGAGACCGGGTTCTGTGCCAAGAAGCATATGGCGGATTCCATCTTCGAGGTAGCCGAGCGCAATAATACGCCTTCTGCCCAGTGGTCCAACCCGAGCAACTGCCAGCATCAGCAGGCTTTCGTTACGCTGAAGGGGGACTCCGAGGGCTTAACCATTGCCAATCTGGGACTGAACGAATATGAAATTCTGCAGGATGGAAAAGGTACCATTGCCGTCACGCTGCTGCGTGCCGTAGGCGAGCTTGGGGACTGGGGCTACTTCCCGACGCCGGAAGCCCAGTGCCTTGGCGGGCATAAAACGAGCCTGGAAATCATTCCATTCCCGGTCATGGAAGCTCCCTCCGGGGAGGATGACCTGCTGTGCAACGGCTCAGCCGCCTCTATGAAGGAAGCCTATCAATTCCAGATGCCCTTGCTGGTGAAGCAGACGGGCATTCATGCCGGGAAGCTGTCGGCGGATCATTCCTTTCTGCCGTGGCAGGGGGATATGCTGTCTTTTTCCGCTCTGAAGGTATCGGAGCAGACCGGCGATGTAATTGCGCGCTGGCACAATCTTTCGAAGCGGCCGCAGGTTTTGACTGCTGCTCCTTCATTCGGAGGCAAGGCGGACAACGCTGCCAATGAAGCCCCAATCCCGGACTGCTGGCGGAGCGGCATCATGGAAGAGCGTCTGGAGCGGGCGGATTTGAATCATATCCCGGTCCGGGGGGCGGAGATTGTTACCCTCAGTCTGAGGCTTCACGAATAGCAGATGATCAAGCGGAAGGAGATGGCTCAAAGCTATTTTCTGGCTTTCTGACGCACATGATAGGAGTTTTCTTATAATAAGACGCCTCCGCCTCCACCTGCAAAGTGGTGCTGGAGGCGTCTTTGCTTATATGAGCTATCTCCGCACAATCACAGAGCCGCAATCAATTCCGCCTGGCTGGCTTGTATGAGGGGGTTAGCTTCTCTCGCTGATGCCCTTATGGAACAGCATCTCGCTTGTTCCTTGATGGCATTGGCAAGACAATAGGTGGTTGGTGAATGTAACGGAGAAATCTTGTATTCAAAAGGAAGCGGAAAGCTTCTCTAATCTAAGTATTGTGCAAATGCATCATAGTAACGTTCATATTATGTTATTTGCCTCCGCTGTATAATGAGGACATCGTTCCCGGCAAGGAGAGAAGGGAACCAACTTTAATGAAAAGCGAAGGTGACCCATGGAACAGAAAGCGCTTCAACTATTAAACGACGAGCAGATGAAAACATTTATCTCACAGGGCTTCTTGATCCTGAAAACCGATTTCTCCGACGAATTTCATTCGCGTTTGTTGGGCCAGCTGGATTATGTTTACGAGAAGGAAGGCAATCCCGGCAATAATTTGCTTCCGCGCATCAGAGAGCTGCAGGTTGTTTTTGACAGTCCGGTGATCAAAGGCGCATTGACCAGTGTTCTGGGAGCGAACTATATGATGCACACGCACCGTTACGGCCATTTGAACAAAAATCCGGTTCCCGGCAACTGGCATAAAGACAGCTACTGGGGTTATAAAAGACTGCGCAATCACAAGCCTTGGTGGGCCATGATTATGTATTTCCCGCAGGATACGCCGCTTGAGCTGGGGCCGACCGGCGTCATGCCGGGCACGCAGTATCATGAGAGCCGGATTTTTGAGAATGACGATAACGAGTGGGAAGGCAAAGCAAGCGGTAGCGCAGGCACCTTTGCCCTGATTCATTACGATATCTGGCATCGCTCCAACGCCAATATGATGGGACAACAGCGTTATATGCTGAAGTTCGAGTTTATGCGCACGGAGGCTCCCACTGCTCCTACCTGGGATTGTGCGGATACGGAGTGGCATGCGCCTGCTGAATTTGATATTCCAATGGACCGGCATGATCTGCTGTGGGAAAACAACTGGAACTGGCTGGCCGGTAAAGGCGGTTACCTGTCAGGGCGCAAGAGCGACAGCTCGAGTGCGGATCTGAATGAGCTTGAGAAGCAGCTTGGGAATGAGGACCGGCGCCTCAGAGCGGAAGCCGCAAACCAGCTGGGTCTGCATGCGGATGTGGATGCCGGCCGCGTTCGGCGGTTGCTGGAAGCCGCTCTGCAGGACAGCTATGAACCTGTCCGCCTGAATGCTGCTTACGGTCTTGCTGCAGATGGCACAGCCGGAACAGCCATTCTGCTTGATGCCATTAAGAACGAGGACAAGAAGATTGCCGAAGCGGCTGCTTATGCGCTGAGCGCATCGGGGCCGTCGGCAGCGGAAGGTTTGATTCGCCTTCTGGACGACGGGAAGGAGCTGACCGTGAATCTTGCAGCTTTTGCGCTGGGTGAGTTAGGCGTCTCCGGAGATCAGGCAGCGGAAGCGGTCATCGGCTTGACGAAAAATGACTCTGCCGTTATCCGCCGCACAGCCGTTGAGGTACTGGGCAATCTGTCAGTGACAGAGAAGAGCGGGGCGGTTACCGCCGCATTGATTGAAGCACTCGGCGACGAGGACCATCAGGTTCGGTTCTGGGCCGGGTTATCGCTCGCCAAGAAAGGGCCGCAGGCGGAGCCGGCTATTCCGCAGCTGGTTCATGCCCTTGACGACGACAGCCGGTATGTGCGCGGCCATGCGGCCGAAGCGCTGCGGCGCATCGGAACGCCGGAAGCGACGGATGTCCTGCTCGATTATTTGCTCGCCACTCGCTGGTGCGCCATCTCTTCCCCGCAAAACGAGTGGTACCCGTAACAACAATCATGACTGACCGCTGTCGTACGCCATAGATCGCGCACACGACAAATGGCCGGGATACCACTTATATGAATACCCGGTTTTCGGAAAGGCTGTCAAGAGCGATGTTCTTGGCAGCCTTTTTGTATCTTGCGATATGTTCCTTCCATATGAAAATTCCACCTGTATGCTGTGTTGAAATATTTTTGGGCCGCTACTTCAAACGATTACCGTTTGATCTTCTTCTGGCTCCTGCAAACGAAGACCAAACGAAGACCAAACTTATCAATTAATTGCCTGCGGTGTATCGATTGCGATTGCTTGTGAAGAGCAGTATACACTTTAAGATTTTTATGTTGGCTCTAAATGACAGCCTTTCATCCAGCAATAGAAATGGCGGTTTAGGGCCGCTTCTTTCCCAAGAGCTTTGTTATCAAGCTGCTTTTGATAAGTGGATGCGCTCATACGCTACAACCGTTGGCTCCAGCAAGGTACGCACGGTGCAGCCGGGGGGTTCGGTGCTGTAAACAGTAAAAACCTTGCTGCATGATAACTTCGGCTTGTGCCGGGACCCAAAAGCGGCTCCAGCAAGGAAAAACCTTCGTACGCACGGTGCAGCCGGGGGTTTCGGTGCTGTAAACAGTAAAAACCTTGCTGCATGATAACTTCGGCTTGTGCCGGGACCCAAAAGCGGCTCCAGCAAGGCAAAACCTTCGTACACGCTGTGCAGCCGGGGTTTCGGTGCTGTAAACAGTAAAAACCTTGCTGCATGATAACTTCGGCTCGTGCCGGGACCCAAAAGCAGCCCCAGTAAGGAAAAACCTTCGTACACGCTGTGCAGCCGGGGGTTTCCGTGCTGTAAACAGCCAAAACCTTGCTGCAGTATAACTTTGGCTCGTGCCGGGACCCAAAAGCGGCTCCAACAAGGAAAAACCTTCGTACACGCGGTGCAGCCGGGGGTTCCGGCCCTGTAAACAGTAAAAACCTTGCTGCACTATGACTTCGGCTCGTGCCGGGACCCAAAAGCAGCTCCAGCAAGGAAAAACCTTCGTACACGCGTTGCAGCCGGGGGTTCCGTGCTGTAAACAGCAATAACCTTGCTGCACTACTGGCCCTTCACTTATTCCTCATCGTTAACTTGGCTAAATGCCGGATGGTCTGCTTCGCACATGTTCTCCTTTCGAATACAGTCTGCTTCATCTCCCATACCAATCAGACAGGGTGATTTGTGGTAACGCGCGGCAAAAATGTAACCATGTGTTACTAGTGTATCCGCTCATTATGGACGGGTGGAAGCTGCAGGAACCCGGAATCCTTGGCAGATCGAGCCTGTAATGCAGATACAGGAGAGGCCCTATCGTTCTTTTTTACTCCAGATATCCGCTCCATAACGTAACAAAGCCAAGAACGGACTGCATAGTTTAGGAACGTCTTATGTTTACGCTTTCAAACAATCCTTATAATGGAAGGGAGTTGAAAACGAAGGAGGAAGATGAGATGACAAACAGCTTCAGACGCATGGCCCGGCTGTCTGCGAAGACGATGCTGGCGCGAATTCTTATTCTGCTGATGATAGCGGGCGGAATCCCCGTCCAGTCAGCAGTGCATGCGGATGCTCCGCCTGACCATGCGGGTATAACGCTCGGGGAAACAGTGACTGAGAGCGGAATTCATGCCTGGGCCGGCGACAATCCGGATGGCCTGCGAACAGGTACCGTCACCGGAATCACCTATTGGCAGACCGACAAGCTGGCAGCAGCGCCTGGCACTCATTATTTTTACATGGATGTGGACGATACATATTTGCATGATACTAACGATCAAAACGTCCAGGTAACGGTGGAATATTTTGACGAAGGCAGCGGCAAGATGGTTCTGCAATACGATGCGGAATCCGCAGCCTTCAAGGATGCGCCGCTGTTTACGTACACGGATACCAAGACATGGAGGACGCATACGTTTGATCTGACGGATGCCAGGTTCGCTAACCGGACCAACGGTGCCGATTTCCGGCTGGGCATTGAAGGAGGCGGAGCCTCCGCCAGCACCAATGCGGATCTGAAGGTAGCCTCCGTCAATGTGACCAAGACTCCCAAAAACCCGCCTGAGCCGGACAACAGCGTTGGGATAACGCTTGGCGAGGTGCCTGTAACAAACGGCATAACGGCAAATGCGGGCGATTACCCGGAAGGGCTGCAAACGGGAGAAATAGCGGGCAAAGGCTACTGGAAAACGAATAAGGCCGCGCCTAGTCCCGGCACTCTGTATTTCTACATGAATGTCTCGGATGAGTATCTCTTTGACAATCAGGATCAGAATGTTTTTGTGACGATTGAATATTTGGATAAAGGCAACGGCAGCATCGTGCTGCAGTATGATGCGATTACGGCGGCTTTCAAGGACGCGCCGCTGTTCACGTACACGGATACTAATCAATGGAAAAGCTATACGGTCAAATTAAGCGATGCCAAATTCGCCAATCGGGCAAACGGCACCGATTTTCGCATCGGCGTGGAGGGTGCGGGAACCGTGCCCGGCAATCCGGATCTGTCCATTGCTTCGGTTAAGGTGACCAAGGAGCCGCGGGTGAGCGTGGGAAGCCAGACCAAGGTCATCGATACCCAATACGATACGAAGGATATTGTAATCGCGAATTATGAGGTGACGGACTTCGGCGCAAAAGGCGACGGCGTGACCGATGACACGGCAGCCTTCGAAAGCGCGCTTGACGCGGCCCGCAATGACGGAGGCGGAGTTGTTTTTGCACCGGCCGGCCATTACAAAATCACGGGAAATCTGCTTGTGCCGACAGGAGTGACCCTGCGCGGGGATTGGGCTAACCCCGATTCTTCCGATGGAGTGGAAGGAACCGTTCTGGACGCATACAGCGGCCGAGGCGAAGAGAATGGAAGAAGCTTCATCCAGCTTGAGCAGTCCAGCGGGGTTACGAACCTGTCCATCTGGTATCCGGAGCAGGCGGCGGACGATATCACGCCTTATCCCTGGACCGTCGAGCAGTTGACCGGCGATAATGCGACAGTGGAGAATGTTACGCTGGTCAATTCCTATAACGGGATCAAAATCGGTCCGGTCTGGAATGAGCTGCATTATATCCATAATCTGTACGGGACGACACTGAAAACCGGTATTTTCCTGGATTATACGACTGATATCGGCCGTCTGGAGGGGATCAGGCTGTCGCCTGATTACTGGTCCAATTCCGGGCTGGCCGGCGCTCCTGCGAGACCGGAGCTGCTTGCCTACATGACTACGCATGCCGAAGGCATCGTGATGGGCAGATCGGATTGGGAGTATATGTCCGATGTTCATATTTCCGGTTATCAGACCGGCATGCGCATTACGACCCGAACCGGCTCTCTGGAGACGGCAAACGCGCAGCTGTACGGCATTCACATCGATTCCTGCAACGTGGCGCTCAAGATTGAAGGCGTCAACGATTACGGGCTGCTGATCTCAAACAGCGAGTTTCTGGCCGATGCCGGCGACAACCCCATGTCCATATACGCCACATCGGGCTTCCATTCCATCGTCCAGTTTAATACGGTGACGGTGGGCGGCAATCCCCGCAATGCGGTAGTTAATGAAGGAACGGGCGTAATTTCCTTCGAAAACAGTACCATTGCGAACTGGGATCATGCAGGAGGCGCCTATGCGATTAAAGCGGATGCTGGATCGGTCATATTGGGTCAAACCGGATTTGGCCTGCCTGATCACCATCTGTCCTTAGGCAAAAACGTGGAAAAGGTGAATACCCTTAATTCCGGTTACGAGGGCGAGCTGGATATTAAGGATGACAGCGATGCAGCCGATTTGAATGTGCATCAGAATGGGAACATTCAGCTGAAAACCATGCCGGCTGATATTCAGACGGATATTGCAGTACAGCCGAAACCGGCGGCAAGCGCACTCTTCGACGTGACCGCAGCGCCCTATAATGCCGACAAGCAGGGGATGGCCGATGTTTCCGCAGCGGTGAAGCAGGCGTTAGCCGATGCGGCGGGCACGGGTGGAACGGTTTATTTTCCGGCCGGAACTTACCGGATTAATGAAGCCCTTACCGTTCCAAGCGGCGTTGAGCTTCGTGGATCCTGGGATGTTCCTCATCACACGATCGGTGGAGGCAGCGTTATTTTCACGAATTATGGCGAAAACGCCCCGGACGGAGATGCTTTCATCACTCTTGAGAGCAGCAGCGGTATCAGAGGAATCTCGGTCTATTACGACGAGCAGGACTGGAGCAGCGTCAAGCCTTACGCCTGGACGATCCGGGGCAAAGGCCACGACGTATATGCGATCAACACAACGCTTGTGAATCCTTATCAGGGCATTGACTTCGGGAGCTACGACACAAGCGGACATTATATCGACTACGTTGCCGGTTCACCACTGAAGGAAGGCATTTACCTGGGTGGCGGGGCGAGCGGCGGAATCATGCGGAACGTGCAGTTTAATCCCCATTATTACTCCAGAAGCACCTATCCCAACCATGTGCCGGGAGAGCAGCAGGACGTGGTCTGGAATTACCAGAAGGAGAATCTGGATGCTTTCCGTATCGGTCATACAGAGGGGGAGACGATTTTCAATACCTTCGTTTACGGCTCCCAGTACGGCATTCATTTTGTGGCGCAGGATGGGGTCGGCCCCGAGGCTGTTGTTCTCGGTCATGGCACCGATGGAAGCAAGAAGGGTGTATTTGTGGAGGCGGCGGGAGACAGCGGCTTGACATTCATCAATACCGAGCTGGTGTCCATGAGCACATCGGATAAGGTCTATATCACGGTTGATGAAGGATTTGACTCCGAGGCCACTTTCTTCAATACATCGATGTGGGGCGACACGACCCGCTCCGTCGACGCGCTCTCGGGAAAAGTGAATCTGCAGCAGAGCAATTTCACCGTTTCCGGCGCAAGGGGCGTCAATGCTCTGGGCGGAGAAATCACATTATACGATTCGTACTTTCAACAGGCGGGATCGACGCATATCTATGCCGGTCCTGACATTGTGGCGCTCCGTGAGGGCGCGAACCTGTTCCAGGGCGGAATCAAGCTGGAGGATCATTCAGGCGGAAAGGTCAGCGGAACGGATCTAACGCCTGTGGCGCTGGAATTATCCAAAAAGGCGGTTGACCCGGCTCATCCGGAAGAGTTGAACCATACGCTTACCTTCCGCAATGTCTCCCAGCTGGAGCCGATGAAAGGCAGGATTGAGCTGATGGAGCCCGTGCAAATTGCAAGTAAGTGGGATCCGGTCCGTTTCGAAGGCGTTGGATATGGCGAGAGCTTGGCTTTCAAGCTGCCCTTCCTCGCCAGTGATAACGCCAAGTTCAAAATAACCCTGGATGATGGGATGTCCTATGTCGTGACAACCGGAGTGGGTCAATCGCTTGCCTACCCGCTTGCTGACGGCGGCGGGGATGCGGGAACGCTTCCGGCTGTCGATATCGACAGAGCCAATCAATATATCAGCTTGGGCGGCAGCTGGAACGGGGTGGATGATCTCAGCGCGCATGCCGAGCTGCAATGGGATGAATCCAACCTGTATATGAAAATCCGTGTCCGTGACGACAGTCAGTATCAGAACTGGACGGGTGTGGATATCTGGCAGGGCGACAGCATCCAGGTGGGGATCGACCTGTCCAGACAGGATGGTACAGCAAGCCAAAACGTGAACGAACTGGGTTTTGCGCTCCACAATGATGGAACCGTAACGAAATGGCGCTGGAGAGCCCCATCCGGTGTGGACACGGGAGATTTGGACGATGCCGAAGCGGCCATTACACGCGAGGACGGAACAACCGTTTATGACATCAAGATTCCGTTTGCAGCGCTGCATTCGCCTGACTATGTATTTACCCCGGGTGCTCCTATCGGATTCTCGCTGCTGATGAACGAGAATGACGCCGAGGGCAGAAACGCCTTTATGGAATACAACCAGGGAATAGGCTCAAGCAAGGATGCGACGCTGTTCGGCGATTTGTATCTGTTGAGCGGCAGCTATTGGGCTATCGCAGAAGCAGCTGCGGAAGCTGCGGTGGAAGAAGTCCGCCAGTACCCGGATATTACTCATCTGGATGCCGCGGCGAACTTTGTGAACCCGCTGCCCGAAGGAGAGGTTAAAACCCGATTGAAATCGGTGCTTGAGGAGCTTGGCGCGGGGATAAATCCAGATCCGGGAACAGACCCAGGAACAGACCCAGGAACAGACCCAGGGACAGATCCGGGAACAGACCCAGGGACAGATCCGGGAACCGATCCAGGGACGGATCCGGATACCAACCCGTATCCATCATCGCCCCAATATCCGGCGAGTGCAGCCCCGCCTGTCGTTGAGCTCGATGATCAGGGAGATGTCGTCATCACGGCGGATGCGGAGATGGACTTGGCAGCGGGCATCGCCAAGGCAGCGGTAAAGCAGGAGGTATTCGACAAGGCTTTGGAGCTTGCGACAGCGGATCAGGACGGCATCAAGCGGCTTCAATTGAAGCTTACGGATGAAGCGGATGTCAAGGGCTATGCTGTGGAGCTGCCGGTTGATCTGCTGCGGGCAGACACCTTAAGCATGCACCTGATTATCTCGACTGCACTGGGAACCTTGGAGCTTCCCGGCACCATGCTTGATGGCGCCCTGCTTGATGGCGCCCTGCTCGATGCCGAAGACCATACCATTGTGATTTATCTGGAGAAGGCGGATGTGACCGCGTTAAGCAGCGATCTTCAAGCCCGCATCGGGACCCATCCGCTGCTGAACATTCATCTGGAGGTTGACGGTAAGCCGCTAGCCTGGAGCAGTGCGGATACGGCTGTAACCGTGTCAATTCCTTATGAGCCGACTTCGGAAGAAAGGAATGATACCGACAAGCTTGTTATATGGTATATCAATGGGCAGGGTGAAGCCGAGCCGGTCCAGAATGGTCATTATGACAGCAAGAACAGTCAGATGGTATTCAAAACCGGACATTTCAGCACTTATGCCGTCGCGTACGTTCAGCAAAGCTTTAAGGATCTGTCCCGTTATCCATGGGCGAAGCAGGAGATTGAAGCGCTTGCAGCGAAGGGAATAGTCGAAGGGATATCGGCTGATCGTTATTCCCCGGGTTTCTCCATCACAAGAGCAGATTTCCTCGTTCTTCTGACCAAATCACTTGAGCTTACCGCTGCTGAGCCAGGCAGCTTCGCCGATGTGAAGCCGGATGCCTATTATTATGAGGCAGTGGGCATTGGCAAAGCGCTGGGGATTACGCTTGGTTCCGGCAGCGGCCGCTTCGAGCCGCTGAAGCCGATTACCCGGGAAGACGCGATGGTTCTGTTGAACCGGGCGCTGGCCTTTAGCGAGTTGAAGCTGGCGGCCGGCAAGGCAGCGGATTTGACCGGTTATAAGGATGCAGGCGCTGCAGCAGCATATTCACGGGAAAGCATAGCCGCCTTAATGAAGGCGGGCATCGTGGAAGGCAGCGGCGGCGCCCTTCATCCGAAGGCTAATCTGAACCGCGCTGAAGCGGCTGTGCTTCTCTACCGGATCTATTCATTGATCAATCCGTAAAGCATCTCGGAAAGAAGCAGGCACAACGAAAAGAAGACAGCACAAGAAGAAACAGCTTCCGCAGTCTTCTGGCGGCGGGAGCTGATTCTCCCTTCAGAACTTATAGAATTCTGCAGATGTGAGCCAATACGAATATACGAATTTTATAAGTTTAAAAAAGTCTGGAAACGGAGGAAGCGCAAGTGGCAAAAATCACACAAGTGAAATGTATCCGCACCCGGCATGACGGAAGCTGGACGATTGTCAAGGTATTGACCGATCAGGAAGGGTTATACGGGATTGGATCGGCAAGCGACATGTACAATCCCGAGGCTGTTGTACAGATCGTCGAGCAGCTGCTCGGGCCATTGCTCGTCGGCCGGGATGCTTCCCGGATCGAGGATATCTGGCAGACCATGTATACAAGCGGGTACTGGAGAAACGGCAGCACCCTGCAAACTGCGATTGGCGGCATCGATATGGCACTGTGGGACATTAAAGGGAAAGAAGCCGGACTCCCGGTCTATCAACTGCTCGGCGGTGCCTGCAGGGCTGCCGTCCCGTGCTATGGCCACGCAGGCGGATCCGATCTGCAGCAGCTGAAGGATGAGGTTCACCGCTATCTGGAGGAAGGGTATTCGGTTGTCCGCTGCCAGCTTGGCTCTTATGGGGGCGGAGGATTCGTGGATGGGGAGGGGGTGCGCCGTCCGGAGCAGCCCTGGAGCAGCGGCCCTGTTTTTGACGAAGCCGCTTACCTGAATGCGATTCCGCAAATGTTCGAGCAGCTGCGTCTCACCTTCGGTATGGGCGTTCAATTCACACATGATGTGCACGAGCATCTGCATCCGATCGCAGCGATACAGCTGTCCAAACGACTGGAGCCTTATCAGTTGTTCTTCCTTGAGGATGTGCTGCCGCCCGAGCAGATCGGCTGGTACCGCCAGCTCAGGCAGCAAAGCTCGACGCCGCAGGCAGTCGGAGAGCTGTTCAGCAATCCGCAGGAATGGACGGAGCTCGTCAAGGAGCGCCTGATTGATTTTATCCGCGTGCGGGTATCCAAGGCCGGGGGAATCAGCGCCTGCCGGAAGATCGCTGCATTATGCGAGACCTTCGGCGTCCGGACGGCCTGGCAGGAAGGCGGAGAGAACGATCCGGTCAATCAGGCCGCAGCCGTCCACCTGGATATGGCGGTATGGAACTTTGGCATACAGGAAATCAATCATTTTAAAGAAGCGGAGCGAGAAGCCTTCCCCGGGCTGATTGAACGAAGAGGAGGCTTCCTCTATCAGTCGGGCAAGCCCGGACTGGGCATTGATATCGATGAAGAGAAGGCGGCCCGCCTGCTTCAGGATAATTGGAGCAGGACGGCCTATCATAAGCCTTACAAGCTGGACCGAAAAGCAGACGGTACACTGGTACGCCCATAATTTAGCATAGGAGTGATCGGAATAATGAATATTGCTGTAACGGGAGCAAGCGGAAAATTGGGGCACGCGGTTGTGGAACATCTGCTCAGAGAAGGACATCAGGTGACCGCACTGGATGAGCGTCGTTCCGACAAGCTGCGCTGCAAGCAGATCAGAGTGGATTTGAAGGATTTGGGGCAGGTGATCGGAGGAATGTCCGGCACGGATGCGCTTATCCATCTGGCAGCCATTCCTGCTCCGGTCAGTTATACGCATGAGTATATTTTTTCCAATAATGTTATTTCGACCTATAACGTGCTGGAGGCGGCATCCGTGCTTGGGATCAGAAAAGCGGTTATTGGCTCCAGCGAATCCTCGTATGGTTTTGCTTGGGCACCAGCGCCCTTTGATCCGCGCTACGTGCCGGTGGACGAGAGCCACCCCCAGCTTCCGCAGGAATGCTACGGTTTGTCCAAGGTTGTGAACGAACAGACCGGAGACATGTTCAACCGCAGGAACGGAATGCAGGTACTGTCGCTCCGGTTCTCGACGATCATAAGACCGGAGGAATACAGGGCGATGGAAGCGAGTATCCGCACTCCCGAGCGGCATAAACGGACTCTGTGGAGCTATATCGACATCCGCGACGCCGCCGCGGCATGCCTGGCCTCCCTCCAGGCAGAAAACTGCGGCTCGGCATCGCTCAATATTACCGCCCCGGATACGCTGAGTGACTGGGAAACAGCGCGACTGTTAGCCGAGTTTTATCCCGGGGTTGAAATCCGGGGCAAGCGGTTCGAGGCAAGGGAAGCACTGGTCAGCAATGAGCAGGCATGCCGCATGCTGAACTGGCGTGCCGAGCATTCCTGGACGGAAATTGAGGAATAAAGGGTTTTAACCCTGTAAGTGTTTAGCAATATAAACATCGCTTGTAGCTGTCCCATCCTTGTGGTGGGGCAGTTTTTTTGTTTGCCCTGCAGATTTTATAAGTTTCACGCCTATCGGCCGCCGAAGGACGGCGACAACCAGTGACAAGCGGCAGGCGCGCTTGTAACACCTGCGCACATCGAAAGAAGGTTCTGAATGCGCAGCCGCTCTTCTTCTCCCCGCCCTTTGGAACAAGCCAAATCTGAACCACAAAGTTTAATTCTGACTCATGGTTCCCTTTTTCCCGATTCGCTATCATTGAAGTAACAAGAGACAGGAGATGAAGAAATGATGAACCCCCTAACCAAGCCGTCGGGCAGCCCGCTAAGAAAAAAAAGCTCAGGGCTGATCAGGGATTTGATAAACAACCGCGCTCTGCTGCTCATGTTCCTGCCCGTTGCCGTCCTGCTGTTCCTGTTTAACTATTTGCCGCTGGCAGGGCTTGTCATCGCCTTCAAAAATTTTGATTTCAGCAAGGGGATATTCGGGAGCGACTGGGCGAGCCCTTTGTTTAATAATTTCGATTATCTGTTTTCTTCCTCGGCGGCCTACCGGGCAATCCGCAATACGATTTTGCTCAACGCGCTGTTTATTGCGGTCGGCCTCGTGTTCGAAATTGGACTTGCGCTGCTGCTGAATGAAGTGCGCAACAAATATTTTAAGCGGGTTACGCAATCGCTCACCTTCCTGCCTTTCTTCATTTCGTGGATCGTAGTAGGGGTGTTCGTATACAATCTGCTCAACTATGAGAGCGGGGCCGTCAACCGGATTATTGAATCGTTGGGATTCACTCCCATTGATTTTTACAGCGAAGCGGGATTATGGCCCTTTATTCTAACCATGACGCTGCGCTGGAAGGTGACCGGCTATGGAACGATTATTTATTTGGCAGCCCTGTCGGGCATCGACAATTCCTATTACGAAGCCGCATCCATCGATGGCGCATCGCGCTGGCAGCAGACCCGCTACATCAGCATTCCGATGCTGAAGCCGACGGTGATTATCCTGACCCTGCTTGCTGTCGGGCGGATCATGAACGCCGATTTCGGGATGTTCTATGCCATGATTGGCGATGCGTCGCTGCTCTTTCCGACAACGGATGTCATAGATACACTGGTTTACCGCAGCCTGAGAAAATCCGGAGATATCGGCATGGCATCCGCGGCAGGCTTCATTCAATCGGTGGTGGCTTTTGTACTCGTAATCGGAAGCAACTATGCGGCGCGGAGAGTAGATAAGGATTCAGCCATTTTCTAAATGAACGATAGAGGAGGCAACAAGCCGTGCACAGCAAAAGCTTTTCCTTCAGTCAGGCTTTTATTATTCTCGTTATCTCGTTATTCAGCCTTTCCTGCCTGCTGCCGTTCATCATGGTGATCAGCGGCTCGCTTAGCACGGAGAATGATATAGTCAATTACGGCTATGCGCTGATCCCCCGGCATATCACATTTGACTCCTACAAGATCCTGCTGCTCGGCTCCAACCGGATCGTGGACGCATACGGAATCAGCCTGCTCGTAACCGCGGCCGGAACGCTGCTGTCCCTTCTCGTGACCAGTATGGGCGGTTATGTGATGGCAAGGCGATCGTTCAAATACCGCAATATTTTATCCATCTATGTTATTATCACGATGCTCTTCAATGGCGGGCTCGTGCCCTGGTACATTATCTGTGTCAACTATTTGCATCTGAAGGATACGCTGTGGGCGATGATACTTCCGCCGCTCGCCAATGCGTTCAATATGTTTCTGATCCGCAATTTTCTGCTCTCCATTCCGGAGGATATCTATGAATCGGCCAAAATGGACGGAGCCGGCGAATTCCGGATCTTCTTCCGGCTGATCGCTCCGCTTGCCAAACCGGTCCTGGCGACGGTCGGATTATTCATGGCCCTGAGCTACTGGAATGACTGGTTTCTCGGTCTCATGTTTGTCGACAAGCAGGAATTGCAGCCCCTGCAGCTGCTCCTGCGGACGCTGGTCTCGAATGTGGAGTTCCTCAAAAGCTCCAGCAATGCGATGGATATGCAGCGGATTTCCGCTCAGATTCCTTCGGAGTCCATCAAGATGGCGCTTACCGTTGTTACGATTGGACCAATCATATTCCTTTATCCATTCCTGCAAAGATATTTCGTGAAGGGCTTGATGGTCGGAGCGGTCAAAGGCTGACAGTCAGGCTGAAAAGCATCCACTGACGAACTTTAATATAAACAAACGAGAATGTATGGAAATCTAGCCAAAGTCATAATTCCCTGTCAAACAACGCATAATAATGGCTGGGGAATTCCCTGGAATGTTGAGGGAGGTGACAACTATGACATCAAGCCGTTATCATCAAGAGGCTCATGGTACCGGGCAAATTGAAGAGCAATTGAAGCAGCAGGCAGATGCGGCGAAAGCCATTCAAGGTGAAAATGAAAGTGATCGTGAAATTGCCGAGATATTGAAGCGTGATACACAATCATCACTGGATGAGATCATCGATAAGTAAAACGGAGAGAATGTACCTGTTAAGCTCATGTGAAGCAGGTTAATTTAATGCTGGAGGCTGCCGAGCGGCAGCCTTCTTTATTTATATGCCGCTTTGCTTTGCAATTTTCGAATAGTTCCGAAGGCTTTTGACGTTCCCTACTTCCTTCTAGACAATGGTGCATCTTCCTCTGCACTAACTATAATAGGAATACAATGGAGCTGAGTATAAAGAATGAATGCGGACGGTCGACCCGAGAAGGAGATGATCTACTTGGTGAACCAGCGAACGATGTATGAAATTAAAGTCAGAGCGACGCTGATCACGATGCAGGTAACAATCGGGAAGTAAAATTTGAAATTTCCTTTCTCGACAGCGATGTCACCCGGCAATCGGCCCAGGTTAATAAACCTGCCTAGAAAAGCCCATATCAAGCCAATCCCGATTATGACAACACCGGCAACGATGAGAAACTTGGAAACGCTGTTCATGAGGAAGTCTCCTATCCTGAAAATCTTGCGCATGAAGCCGGTCTATCCCGGACTCAAATCCTCTGGATCAAACCGGCAGCAGCTCTAATTCCAAACAGGTTCGTTTATGTACTGCACATCCTTGTTAATTGCAAACGACCTGACAAACGAAAGTTATAGCTTTAAGTTTTTGTTCGGTACTTTAGATGCAATACAGCGCCGGCAACGGTAGCGATGATGCCGACGATCGCGAGGATCGACACGACAGCCCGGTTTGTATCTGTTGTCCATAGAATTCCTGCGACAATGACGAGGAACAACCCGACAAAGAAGAGGAGGGAATTGTTCATATCAATCCTCCGGAGTCCGATCGAGATAGAGCCGTGTCACTTCTGTATATTCGCCTCGCTCCCGTTCTTCTTCGGTCGGTTCCTCTTCAAGGGAGTTATGAGTATCCATCTCAGGCGCGACAGTCGGTTCATGTTTTTCTTTTTTTTCTTTAGGCAAAATGATCACTCCATTCGCGGGATTAAAGCTAGTATGGAAAACTTTATGGAACATTATCCAAATTCAAATCAGCAGTGTGCGGTCGGGAAGCAAAATGATTTGCCGGGGAAACGGCAAAAGACCCGCAGAGCGGGTCTATTAGGGAGGTTAACAAGTACGGAACGTTTCAGTGTGTTACGTTCCATAGGGATTAATTAGTAACCGAATCCGCCAAATCCGCAACTGCAAGCGATAATGACCAGCAAGATGAAAAGCACGAGAATAATTCCGATTCCTCTGCCAGCACCGCCGTAGCCAACTCCGCCGACTTCGCCTTCACAACCCATTTCAAAGCACCTCCTTATGTTTGGGGTACTTTGTAAGTGTATGCTGAACCGCTCCGCCGTGACTGGGTGTTTGTTATGGAATGGCATTGGCCCATGTATCCTTGGTCCGGCAAGTGTTCAAAGTGGTTCCGTCTGAGTTGCTCTGTATCATTTGGCGGGGAGCCGCGTCATTTTCATGGCTGTTTTCATGGTTGTGAACCATACATCACTGCTATAATAAGATGCAAGCTTATTATACGGGCCGAAAGGGGTTTGTTCCTAATGAGTATGGCAAACGTGACGGAAGATTGGCTATTCGCCGGAACACTGGAAGCGCTTCAACAGGAAAAAGCTAAAGTCATTAAAGGCGGCATCGCCGTATTTTATCATGAAGATCAGGTATACGCAGTGGATAACCGCTGTCCCCATCTGGGATTTCCCTTGCATGTGGGAAGCCTGTGCGACGGTATCCTGACCTGCCACTGGCATCATGCCAGATTTGATGTGTGCAGTGGAGGAACGTTTGATCCATGGGCGGATGATGTTCCCTCGCATGAAGTGAAAGTAGGGGAGGACGGCGTTTGGGTGCATTCGCGCTCGCGGGGCGTCCGGGATAAGGAAAAGCAGTTGGAGCGGTTGAAGAGCGGGCTGGAGCAAAATATCGGCATTGTCATCGCCAAAGCGATTGTCGGCCTGCTGGAATCAGGCGTGCCGGCGGATGAAATCGCCCGGACGGGCATCGAATACGGTACCCGTCTTAGCGGCGGCTGGAATTCGGGACTTACGATTCTGACTGCGATGACGCGCATCCTGCCAAAGCTGGATGGGATGGGCAAGCTGCTGGCGCTGTATCAGGGGCTGCATCATGTGGCCCGAAGCAGCAGCGGCAGAGCGGAGCATCATCTTCTGGGCAGGCTGCCGGGCGATGAGGTTCCCCATGAGAGGCTGACCGCATGGTACCGCAGCTGCATGGAAGTAAGGGATACGCAGGGAGCCGAGCGGATTTTGCTGACTGCCGTCGGCAGAGGGGCTTCGGATGAAGAGCTTGCGGACATGATGCTCACAGCGGTCACTGACCACTTTTATCTCGATGGCGGCCATACCCTGGACTTTCATAATAAAGCATTCGAATCGCTAAGTCTGGTCAATCCCGAGACGAGAATGCAGGTGCTGGCTTCGCTGGCCCCTCTCATGGGCAGCCCCACGCGAAGCGAAGAGCTGCATCAATGGCAGGCGCCGGTCAATCTGGTTGATCCGCTTCGGGAAGCGTTCAGCCAGCTGAGTGTCCATACCGGAGGCGAGAAAGCCTATCAGCCGTTTAGAATGGAAGAGGAGGAAATTCTGGTTGCCGCGCTGCTCGGCGATCAGCCGCTTCATACCATTAATATGATGCTTCAATTCATCAAAGAGGGGAAAGACCCTCTTCACCTGGCGCAGCTGGTCGAGCTTGCAGCAGCGGAGCGGATTGTGCGCTTTCATACGCAAAATGATTTTGGCGATTGGATTGCGGTATTGCATACCTTCACACATGCGCATGCGGTGTATGAAATGATCTCCCGCAGCCGTCAGCCGCTGCTCCTGAGGGCGGTCTTTTATGGAGCAATCAGCGTTTACCTGGACCGCTTTCTCAATGTTCCCGCTGCTGCAAGGCCGAAGCCCGCACCCGGCGGCAAGCTCCCGGAGCTGGATGAGCTGCTGCAGCTCATGGACCAGAGGCAGCAGGTGAACGAGGCCGCCGGATGGGTGATCCGTTATTTGCGTGCCGGAGGCGATCCCGCCGCGCTGATGAACACGCTTGGTCATGGGCTGTTGAGAGAGGATGCGGAATTTCACTCTTTTCAGCTGTATGAAGCGGCTATGACCGCCTACGGCAAATGGAGCGGACGTAATGATCTTTTTGCCGAGCGCGCGAAGGAAACGCTGCTGCTCGCAGCTGCGCGTTACTTGGCCGCCCACGCGCCGACTGCGAGGGAAACGCCGCATACGGCGCGGATAGCCTGGCGGCTGCATAGGGGAGAGAAGCTTTTCGAGGAATAGGGCATGCCCCTTCAGGCGTCGGAAGTTTTTTTCGGCAGCATGTAGGATAATGGCCAAGGCAGCGGAATGTTTAATCCCCAAGGCTTTGCGACAAGGGCGGAAGCTGCGCAGATCATTGCACGTCTCCCCCTGTAATGTAAGATGGAGCTTGCCAAGGTTAAAAAATGTCAACCTCTATCACCAATGTTGACGCCGGAACGGAATTACAAGGTTGGCAGTTCACTCATGCCGTTTACCGACAAGTTCCCTCGCCACACGAAGCTATAATCATACGGAGCTTATGTTCAACTGCTGTAGTTGTCATAAGCTCCATTTTTTTGATACAATCCAGCTTTAGTTAGCAATATGCCAATTCCTTGTGAATCAATAAAAGCCGGTAAACAAAACCCTCTCACCACGCATCTCCTGGTAGTATAATGGGAGAAGGAGCAAAGCCCCGTCATTACCACGCCGGAAAGAAATAGCGAATATTTGCAGCGAAAAATAGAAAATGATAAAAATGTTGAAAGAAGGAAAGCAAGTATGGATGAAAAAATGGATGAGAGGTCTTCCGATTCCCACGGATCCATTCAAAAAGAGAATCAGAATACAGGCACACGGCGACGTGGCGATATCCTCGAGAATGCCATTCTGCAGGCCGCTTGGGAAGAACTTAACGAGGTTGGCTATGCCCGATTGTCCATGGAGGGAGTCGCCGTGCGGGCAAAAACAAATAAAAATGCGGTATACCGTCGTTGGCCCAATAAAGCTAAGCTTGTCGTTGCAGCCATAATCAAGCATGTGCCCAAGCCTTCCATCGACGCTCCGGACACAGGCGATTTGCGTAAGGATGTGCTTATCCTGCTCCAGAGAATAGTCAAACCTCTGCAAATGATCGGTGCTGAAACCATACACGGCATAATGGTCGAGTATCATGGCAAGGATTTAATTTCTTCATTGCCGCAGCTTATGCAACCGAGAACCGAAGACAAACTGACATTAGCCATGAAGACAATTTTGAAAAACGCTGAGGATCGGGGAGAGGTTAACCCGAAAAGAATCAATGCAAGGGTTATAGCCCTCCCCGCAGATTTGCTCCGATACGAATTGCTTACAACCCATGAGGCATTATCCGACCAAGCTATCACAGAAATTATTGACGATATTTTTTTACCGCTTGTTCTTGCATAACTCATTTTCTCAAAATGGGCGCTGCGGGATTACCTTATTTTTTGCATCGAACCACGATATTATGCTGAACGCAAACAGCGCGCACCGGATGAAATAACGGCAGCGCGCTGTTTGCGTTCAGCTCTTTTCTAATGTCTTCTCGGCAAGAGAAAGGGGAAAACCGCCCGGCGTTTGCCTGCCTGTCTTTCGTTCTCACGGGTTCTAGATCCTCTTTGCTGCAGCCTCGAGCGCAGCAGCGTAATCAGGCAGGCGAAGCGAGCTGTGCACGTCTCTGGACTCATCACCGGGCATGTTTTCCTGATCTGATGATTGCAATGCAGCCAGCGCTTGATTGCGGGCTTCAAGCTCCTCACTGGTGCGCGGCAAGAGGAATGCCGCACCGCGGCCGGCCAGGGCCTGATTCGCTTCAGCAAACGGCCGCATGATTTGCTCATAAGCTGCGAAAGCCTCTCCGTGCTCTTCATGGGAAGCCAGCTCTCCGGCAAGAATATACGCGCCTACGAGCGCCAGACTTGAGCCCTGTCCGGACAAGAAAGAGGGCGCGAAGGCTGAATCGCCCACCAACGCTACCCGTCCCGCCGACCAACGAGGCATGTGAATCTGGCTGACGACGTCGTAATACAGGTCGTCGGATTCCATCATCGCCTTCACCAGACGGGGGATTTCCCAGCCGCCGCCGGCAAATATCTCTGCAGTCAGCTTGCGCTGTTTGTCGGCATCGTGGTTCTCTGAAAATGGCGGCCGCTCAGATGCGAACGTCAGGAAGGCATGCAGCGTATCGCTGTCTCCAGAGGCCGATAACACGGCAATCCTCCCCGGAGTGGCGTAGGTGACGGACTCGTGGGACAGGCCGAGATCATTCGGGATAGAAAAGCCGTTAAAGTAATAACCGAGATATCGGTTGAACGGCCCCTCCTGGCCAAAAACAAGACGACGCGTGTTCGAGTGCAAGCCATCAGCCCCAATGACGATGTCAAATCTGCTGCGCCGGCCGCTCTTGAAGCTGACATCCACACCGGAGCCGTCGTCATTCAGGGTGGCGATAGAGTCATTGAACCAGTATCGGACCGACTGGCGCTTCGTCAGATCAAACAGCGATTCCGTCAGCCTGCCCCGGGGCAGTTCAATGTCCCGTTCTTCTTCGCCGCCAGTAAGCTCCTCTGGCCTGATCACGCCGGCAATGCCGCCATCGGGATCGTAAAAAGTAATCTTCTGCGAATGGATATGAGCCGCCTGGAGCTGCTGGAGTATCCCCATCCGCTCGACCACGTCGACCGCCGTCCCCCGGACATCGATGGGATAACCGCCGCCCCGGATCGTCTCCGCGCGTTCGACCACGGTTACATCAAATCCATATTTGGAAAGCCAGTAGGCCAGGGTCGGGCCGGCGATGCTTGCACCTGAAATCAATACAGTCCTATTTCTTTCAGCCATATAAATTCTCCTCCCATAAATCTCAATAAGGTACGATAAGTACCTAATATGAACATGCTAATATATATTCATCCGAAATGCAATAAAAAATTCATAAAACCTCAATTCCCGTCCTCGCAATCTCTAATCGGCAATCGCCTCTTTTAAATTACGAGTCTTATAATCGCGGATACCGTGAGGGAATCTATTACATATAGTAAATAGAATCTCAGGATGGGAGGACAGCAGATGATCAGATCCCGAGTAAAAACGTACCGGTACCGGACGGGTAAAAACCAATATATCGTGATAAACATTTTTCAAACGGCTTCGGCTGAATCAACAATAGGCAATGCTTTGGCCAGCAATGCCGTCAATGTGCAGATTTTAAAGAAAAACCGCAAATAGTTCTCCTACACCCGATTGCCAAATGCTGTCCAACAGTCAGCAGGGGAGGGAGGTGATCTCATGAAGAAAAAGAAAAGCAAACAAACCAATAATGTCAGCTTCGAAAACAGCAAGACGAAATTCAAGGCCAGCCAATTGGCTAATGCCACTGTCGCTCAAGGAGGCAACGCATTTGCTATCAATGCCAATGAATTAGGCATTATCCGGATCCGTCCGGGCCAGTAAACAGCACGTCAGTCAGGCGGAGTGCAGCGATGCCTCTGCTTGACTCAGCGTAAAATCGACTGCATCAGCCGCTGTTTCCAGAAGGGACGAAAGCAGTCATTCCGCAAGAGATAATCCGTTTATTTCCCGGGTAAGCGCAAAAAGAGCCAAGCGGATAAAATTAGCGTGTTGAAAACGCCGGATTCAGCTATAATGGACTCGAACAATGTCGAATTACAAGATTCATTGTAGAAATAAATGATGATATAGAGAGAGTGTTGGGAGACCGTGGAGAAAATAGTGGTGACAGGGTACGGGATTAAAGCTCCCGGTGCGTTGGATGTGCATCAATTCAAGGGGATACTGGAATCAGGCATATGCACGCATGAGGTGGTCAAGGGGATAGGGCCGCATGGGACAGATCTCGTTTGCGGTATTGTACAAGGCGATTTCAAACAGATCAATGGCTTCAACTATAAGAATTATCCCCGGACAGCCCGCCTTGCGGTTGCTGCTGCCGAGGATGCCATGCTTATGTCAGGCATACATAAGAATAAAGAGGGTTTGCGTGTTTCGGTTATTATGGGGACTTCGGTTGGCGGCTTGTCAGAAATTGAGCAGTATGCGGTATTGAGCAACAACAGCCAATATGAGAGATTTCCGCTTTCAAGCGCCGGGGCCGGGAATCCTCACAGTCTATCATCGGCTGTAGCGGGCCACATTGGGGCGAACGGTCTGGTTTTTACGTTGAGCACGGGCTGCACGGCCGGGCTTGATGCGATTCTGATGGCGAAGCTGCTGCTGGAAGCCAACCAGACGGATGTATGTATAATCGGCGGGTCAGATGCTCCGGTTACAAGAGGGTGCGTATACAGCTTTTCGAAGATGGGCGCGTTGGCCATGGAGCTGGACAAGGAACAGGCGGGAACTCCTTTTTCCCTGGATAGAGAGGGGTTTGTTCTGGCAGAGGGTGCGGGTGTCCTCGTACTGGAAAGGGAGAACGACGCTTTGCGGCGGGAGGCATATCTATACGGGGTGATAGACAATATATATACTAATAATGATGGACAATCCATATTCGCGTCCGACCTTTCCGGACAAATGATGACCAAGGCGCTGCAGGGTGTGCTTGGCAGCCATGTGCCTACATATGTGAACAGTCAGGCGCTTGGCCTGAACGCCAACGACAGGGTGGAATACCTGGCCTATAACAATACCTTTGACGGCGATGTTCCGGTTACGACGATTAAAAGCATGTTTGGACATGCTTTTGGAGCAAGCGGCATTATGCAGGCCATTGCGTCGCTTATTTCTATTGAGCATCGATTTATTCCGCCAACGATCAAATCGTCGCGGCAGGGCTTCGCAGATTTGCCGGTCGTTGCCGAGACCCGTTATCAGGAGATTAACCAGATTGCGGTTACTTCCCATGGTTATGGCGGGAACAATACCTGTCTGCTGCTGTCCAAATACGATAATTGACTTTTATTTAACGGATTTCATATAAATTCATCTATCGCGAGGGTATGATCTATGTTCTTTCTAATGCTAGTTTTTTCAATCGTGCCCTTGGGCCTTGGCCTCGCCATACAAACCTTGTTCGGAAGAAGCATCCTGTCCAAGAGCTTGTTTATTTTTATGGTATTTATCGGCGTCTGGCAGCTGGATGTGGCCATATTGTTCGCGCATAATTATTTTCCCCTCGGTTGGATTGATTTTCTGTTTCGCCTGTTTCGTTTCGGATCGATTATGCTTCCGCCATCTTTGCTCTATGTGACTTATGCCATTTACCGCAGTTTGGCCCACAGAGAGGAGCTGTCCGGCAAATGGGCCTGGGTTATCAACAGGAAACTGATCATCGCCCTATCCGTATGGAGCATGATTGTGTATGCCGCCGGGTGGACGCAGCAAGGCATCCAATCCTTGCTCCTGGTTGAATCGCAGCATTACGCAAGCTTCCTGTTTCCCGTCTATGGATCATACAGCTGGATCTTTAATCTGAACGTTCCGCTGTTCTTCATCGTTATCGGCTTCTGCTTTTTCCTTAGTCTGAAGGTCTCGAATTCCCATCGGAGATCCTTTCTGGTACTGTTCAGCACAACTTCGATCGTGGCTTATTCCATCGGTACGCTTAATATGTCGCAGCAAAGCGGCTTATACCCGAGCAGCATTGCGGTCCTGATTTTTGCCATTGCCGTCTTTATCGGCTTTTGCTTTATGCATGCCAATGTCGTCAAGGAAATGAACCGCGCGCTGATGAACCAGAAGGAATTTCTGCGGACCGTCATTGATACCAATCCAAGCTTTATCTATACCAAGAACGAGGAGGGAGCGCTGACGCTCGCCAATCTTTCGCTGGCCAATATGTATGGAGAGACGATTGACAATATTGTCGGCAGAAAAGAAACGGATTTCATTAAATACGAGGATGATGACCGCCACGGGGATGACGATGAGCTCGAACTGCTGGCAGCGGGAGAGGGCGTCTACAATCTGGAGCAGCTCATCGTCGATCACAAGGGCAGCCGCAGATGGGTGCAAACGGCAAAAATTCCAATTGTCCTATCTGATTCCCGCCAGCTGCTGTGCGTATCCACCGATATTACCGAGAGAAAAGAATATGAGCAGCGGATTATGGAGCTGGCCTATCATGATACGCTGACAGGACTGCCGAACAGAAGATCCTTCAATCAGATGCTGAATGATGCCCTGCACGTAATTCCTCATGGAATCGTCCTGATGTTTATCGATTTGGACCGGTTTAAAATCATCAACGATACGCTCGGCCACTCGGCTGGAGATCAATTTCTGACATTGGTTGCCCGGCGGCTGCAGGAGGTATTGGACGGGAAGGGCGATGTGTTCCGCATCGGCGGCGATGAGTTTGTTGTGATGCTCACAGGCAGCTCGCAGCCCGAGGCGGTTCTGGCTGCGGAGAAAATCCTGTTTGCTTTCAGGATCCCATTCTCGTTGAAAGGGCAGGAGGTGCATTCAACCCCGAGTATCGGGATGAGCCTGTCCTCTGAAGGCAATTCGGATGCCGAGACTTTGATGAAGCAGGCAGATACGGCGATGCATCGGGCCAAGGAGCAGGGCAGGAACAAGTACCGCTTCTATAACAGCGAGATGGACCGGTCCTATTTGCGGAAAATGGTGCTGGAAAAGGAACTGCGCAGAGCTGTCCATAATGAGGAGCTGCTCCTCTACTACCAGCCTCAGATTGACCTGCCGACCCGCAAGCTGGTAGGTGTCGAAGCGCTGCTGCGCTGGCATCATTCCGAGCTTGGGGAGATATCCCCTGTCGAATTCATTCCTCTGGCGGAAGAAACCGGTCTTATTGTTTCGCTGGGCGAGTGGGTGCTCCGAAAAGCCTGCCGGCAGCTCAAGGAATGGGAGTTCAGCGGCTACAGACCGGTCCGCGTGGCAGTCAATATTTCCTTGCGTCAATTTTATGAATCCAACCTGGTGGAATCCATCGCCGTCATTCTGAACGATACAGGCATCACTCCGCGCTGTCTGGATCTGGAGATTACCGAAAGTGTCGCCATGCACGATACGGATCTTGTGATAGAAAAGCTGAATCAACTGAAGAATTTGGGCTTGTCGGTGTCCATGGATGATTTCGGAACAGGCTATTCCTCGCTCAGTTATTTGAAGAAGCTGCCGATTGACAAGCTGAAGATCGACCGCTCTTTTCTCGTGGATGTGACCAGCGACAGGGATAATGCCGCAATCGTAACGACGATTATCGCAATGGCCAAGAACCTCGGTCTGCGGGTCGTTGCAGAGGGGGTCGAGCATGAGGAACAGCTTCAGTTTCTTGCCGACCAGGATTGTCATGAAGCGCAGGGATTTCTGTTCAGCCGTCCGGTTCCCGAGCAGGAGATCAGGAAGATGCTCCAGCCAAATAGATGACAGCAGGCTGTCCGGCGCGCATTGCCGGAGCAGCCTTTTTTTGCTGGTTAATGAAATAGCAGTCGGGATATCATAATCAAGTAGTAATTTTTCAGAGGAGTGATTAGCAATGAGTCAGGATTTCTTAACAGCCTTAAAAAAACGCAGAACCTATTACGCCATCGGCAGCGACAGAATCGTTACCGATGGGAGGATCCAGGAAATTGTGAGTGATGCTATCCTGCATACTCCGTCATCGTTCAATTCGCAGAGCGCCAGAGTGGTTCTGCTGTTTGGCGCGCAGCATGAGCGGCTGTGGGATATAACGAAAGAGACCCTGCGCAAAATGGTCCCTGCCGAGAGCTTCCCGCAGACAGAAGAGAGAATCAACGGCTTCCGCAGCGGCTACGGCTCCGTGCTGTTCTACGAGGACCAGACCGTCGTAGGAAATCTGCAGCAGCAGTTTGCGACGTATAAGGACAAGTTCCCGGAATGGTCCAATCATTCCTCAGGGATGCTGCAGTTTGTGGTCTGGACCGCACTGGAGCTGGAAGGGCTGGGCGCATCTCTGCAGCATTACAATCCGATCATCGACGAAGAGGTCAAGCAAGCGTGGAACATCCCATCAAGCTGGCTGATGATTGCCCAGATGCCTTTCGGCAAGCCGTTGGCGGAGCCTGGACAGAAAGAATTCCAACCGATTGAAGAGCGCTTGAAGGTTTTCAAATAAGCTTGCTCATGGCATTCAAGCCTGCCGGGAAGATGCTTCTGAAACAGGGAATAACAGCGCCCTCCTATCCATGGGAGGGCGTTGTCAATTTCCATCCGCGTGTAAATTACATATTGAAATTCCCGATGGTTCTGCTAAGCTGGGTAAGTCAGGATTGAAAGCGTTGTATTTGAGGAGGTTTTTATTCATGTCCTATTTATCAGTGAGTACCTGGAGTCTGCATCGGCTTCTTGGTCCGCTCCGCTGGACCGTGTGGAACGAAGAGACGGGCGAGCATACGACAAATGAACAGACGCAGGATGAGATTCACACCCTTCTGGAGCTGCCTGCAGAAGCCTCAAGGCGCGGTTATCAGGCCATCGAAGTTTGCCACTTTCATTTTCCATCGACAGAGCCTGCTTATTTGGAGTCGCTGAAGCAGTCTTTTCTGTCCGCTGGCGTATCCTTCGATACGCTTCTGCTGGATTATGGCAATTTGACAACGGAAGACGGAAAGCGGCTGGCTGCGGATATGGAGCTGTCCCGCAAGTGGATCGATATTGCGGCGCTGGCAGGGGCGAAGCAGATCCGAATTATTGCCGGCGAAGCCGATCCTGATAACGAGAAGGCACTGCGGCAGTCGGCATCCGCCCTACAGGAGCTGGCTGCATACGGTTCATCGAAGGGTGTGCGTGTGGTCAGTGAAAATTTCAAGGCGCTGACCTCGACAGGCGGCAGCTGCAGGAAGCTTCTGGAGCTGACGGAGGACGCAATCGGATTTATTACGGATTTCGGCAACTTCAAGGCCCCTTACAAATATGAAGAGTTTGAGCTTATTCTGCCGGCAAGCGTGTCCGTTCACGCCAAAGCGGATTATGACGAGCAAGGTTTACCGGATGAAGAGGAGTTCCGTCTCTGTCTTGACCGTGTAAGTGCTTCCGGCTTCGACGGCGCGATGGTGCTGATCTATGATGGGCCAGGCGATATGTGGGAAGGGCTGGAGAGGGTCAAGCGGATCGTTCAGCCGTATTTGTAAAAAGCGCAGAGATTCTTGTGGCGGCTTCTAGTGAGCCTCCAGGATGGAGGGGAAGGCACTTGCCTTTTCCTGGAACCTGCAGCCTTGATCCGTGATTTTTTTTTTTAAAAAGGGCGCTATCGAAAGCCGAATGCTTTCGATAGCGCCCTTGCTGTTTGCCGGGTTAAACCATTTTCAATACCGGTTTAACCGATACCCCTGTTTTTGTATCCTTAAAGGCCTGGTTGATATCTTTGAACTCATAGAATTTTACAAGCTTATCAAAAGGAAATCTTCCTTCTTTATAATATTCAATGAGTTGGGGGATAAATAATTGTGGAATGGAATCCCCTTCCCAGAGCGTAACAAATGACTTGCCGAAAATAGCGGTGGGAGCTTGCGCCAGATCAGGTACTTTAACGACAAAGGCTGCGGTTCCCTTTACTCGGATCGCTTCTGCCGTCTGGATCCCGATTTCCGTCATTCTCCTCCTTTGTTCGGATCGAACGGATACGTGCCATTGAGCATCTTCTCACTCACACGGATATGCCGATCAAAGAAATTGCCGAGCGGACCGGTTTTTCATCTGTCCACTATTTTACCCGCGTGTTTACCAAAGCCAAGGCGATTCCTCCGGCAGCCTTCCGTGAGGCCGGGCGGAGGAGCAAGTAGGACGTTCATCCCGTTTTCCCCTGATCGCCATTTTGCTCAAATATGCGGTTGTTGACCAAAAACAAACAAGTGGATGAGCAGAGATCATACTCTGTTCATCTACTTGTTTGTTTTAAATTAAGTTCATCACTTGATTTGAAATGCAAATCAGATTTTATTGACTATATGTGTTATTATGTAACTTATGGTTCAATAAGAACACTAGGTATATTCAAATACTATAGTATTGAAAAAACAACCTTCAAGCTTAAAAAGGAGTGGAAGATCTATGAAATCTCTTCCAGACATGTGCCGGATCAATCCGGTGCTGGAAGTATTGGTTGGAAAGTGGAAAAGCACCATTTTACTCCATCTTTATTTTGAAGGGACCAAACGGTTCAGCGAGCTGCAAAAGGCCATTCCGGATATAACCAAGAAAATGCTGACCTCCCAGCTGCGGGAATTGGAGGACCAGGATGTTGTCAGGCGTGTCGTCTATCCCGTCGTGCCTCCCAAAGTCGAATATTCGCTTACAGAATACGGTTATACATTGGGTCCCATATTGAGATTAATGAATGAATGGGGAACCGCTCATGATATCAGAATGAGAAATAAACAAATGGAATTACAGACGGTTCCGGAATAGCAATCAGCCACAGCAAGCTGCTGTGGCTGATTTATTTGTAAATAGCGGATCACAACAAAGCTGTGAGAATTTAGAACCTTGCTGCCAAATCCGCAGTTTCTTTTAATCCACTGTCAATGATATCCTGAGCGCGGTCCTGATACTGCGCATGTCCTTCGATGACTACGGAATCGGGATTATGAATGCCCATAAGGCGGATGGCGGTTTTTATATAATTTAAAGCCATTTCCATAGATGCCATGAATTCAAGGGAATAATCTCCACCTCTTGCGGTGAGAAGCGCGACTTTTTTGTCGGCCGCCAGACCGATTGGACCTTCTGACGTATATTTGAACGTTTTCCCTGCTTGCATAATATAGGAGATATAGGTGACCAGCGGACCTGGCACTGTGTAATTCCAGAGAGGGAAAGCGAATATAATCTTGTCGGCTGCCATAAATTGCTCCAAATAAAAATTGGCAATATCAGCAGCTTTCTTCTCTTCCGGCGAAGTCTCAAGCCCTTGGCTGAGTTTATAAAGACCGCTCAGCGTCGTATTTCCGAAATAGGGAAGCTCGACGTTAAACAGATTAACCTCCGTTATACTGTCATTCGGGTGGCTCTTGCGGTAGTTATTCAAGAAAGTATCGTACATTCTGCTGCTGACGGCTTGATCCGACGGACGGTCGTTTGCTTTTACGAACAATATGTTTTCCATTATTGCATATTCCTCCCAAGTATATATAGTTATGCTTCATGCGTCTTAACGTAAGGCGAATCCGCTCCCTGTCATTATGAAGATAAAAATTATTTTTGAGAAGAAGGCACATTAATGTAATCGGGTTACTTAAATGTGCCCTGCGGGTCAGCAAGGACCAATCCTATTTGTGAAATGGTGAAATATTTTATTGTATATATTACATATGTTATAATACGCCGAAGGTCTTTTTCAAAAAGGGGAAAACGACATGAACGGATTTGAGAAGAGAGCCGAGCGTATTAAAGAGAAGATTATGATGAGTACCTTTGAAATGCTGAAAACATGGGAGCCCAAGCGGATACGGATAGCGGATATCGCAAAGAAGGCGAATGTGTCGCAGGTTACGATTTATAATCATTTTGGAAGTAAAGACCTGCTGCTGCGGGAAGTATTCATGGATTATATCAACAAGTACACGGCGGAATTTGAAGCCTATATCACAGAGAAGCATTCCTTGAAAGAGATCGTACAGTACAGCATTATCCGCGGCAAAGAATCGTATAAGACGCTGCCCGTTGCCGTGATCAAGGAAATCATGATTGAGGACCATGAGATGAATCAATATTTTGAAACGGAATATAAGGAAAAAGTCCTGCCGCTTATTGTTCGTTTAATCAATGAGGGGAAGGAACGGGGAGAAATTTCAAGCAAGGTTTCGATTCCAACGATACTGTTTTATATCGATATGTTTTTTCGGCAATCCGAACAATTGCTGGATTACGCCCGGCAGTATGGAAATATGGAACAATTTATCGAAGAAATGAATATTTTATTTTTCTATGGAATTTGCGGGAAAGACGAGTAAGGGTTCGGCTGCACCGAATATCTTTGGTTGAAATGAAAAATTTTAGCATGACAAAAATTCCAGTCCTATCCTCTACCCTGATCCCGCCACTGCCCGGGAGAGAACCCCGTGCGTTTTTTAAACGTTTTGGAGAAATGGTGAATATCGGCAAAACCGCAGTAGGAGGCTATTTCCTCCTGGGTTAACAGTGAGCTTTGCAGCAGCTCACGGGAATGCGTAATGCGCATCTCCAGCAGGTACTGGTGCGGGGAAACCCCATAGCGCTGCTTGAACAGCGCGCTGAACCGGGACGGGGAGAGATTGGCTCTGCCGGCCATGTCCTGGATGGAAAGAGGCTCGTTCAGATGCACCGAGAAATACGAAACGATCCAGCCGAACGGATCCTTGGCGCTGCGCATGCTGAAGCTGTTTTCCCGGTCGTAGGCTTCCAATACGGCAATCATCAGCTCGGAGGCAAGCAGGTGCGCCTTCAGCTGCATCAGGGGATTATGCTGCTCCCACAGCTCGGTTAGCCGAATGATGGTTTCACTGAATTTTTTCGGATTGCCCACCGTAAGTCTCACCGGAATATGAACCCCGTATACCTGCTCCAGGCTGGGCTGCATCAACTCCTTGTATGCGCTCAGATCGAGCTGCCCCGGCCGGGTTGCGAAGCTTCGTTCACGCTCCGGATTATAAAACACATCCAGATGGGCATAGGGAGTGATGGTATCCGTAAGCCCTTCCAGCACGACAAGACTCCCCGGCTGAACGAGGCAAAATTGTCCGGCTTCAAAACGGTGGACCTGCCGGTCGACCGTTATTTGGCATATTCCTTCCTGGATATAAATAAGAAGATAATCAAGCAGCCTTCTCTCGGGGTAATCCCACGGCCGCCGAATGGCATATTCACTATTCCGGATATAAGGTACGAACGGGGGAGAGCTGCGCTGAACTTCACGGATATTCATACTGTGGTCCCCTCTCCTCTGACGGTGTTTCACTAACTGGAGTATATCATAGAGAAACGCAGATTTTCAGTTGTTTTTGACAAACATCCAATAAGGATTGACAATGACCATCCTCATGCAAATGAATATAATCGTCATATAACGAGATGATGATTCCGTATTCCATGAAGGAGGAATAAACAATGTCAGCCGATGAACAGATCACCCTGCTGCCTGCTTTGGATGAACCGTATGAAATAACAGAAACGCAGATCAAGAACTATCAGGAGAAAGGGCATGTCCTGCTGCGCGGCGTCGCTTCGGCCAGCGAGGTTGCAGCTTATGAACCGATAATCAGCCAGTGCGTCCAGCGGTTGAACAAGCAGAACAAGCCGCTTGAAGAGCGGGACACATATGGAAAGGCTTTTATCCAGATCGGCAACCTTTGGGAAAAAAGCGAGGCAGTGGCCAAATTTTCGTTGGCCCGGCGTTTCGCCAAGATCGCTGCCGATCTGATGGGCGTGGATGGCGTCCGGATGTATCATGATCAGGCCTTGTTCAAAGAACCATACGGCGGCCATACCCCCTGGCATCAGGATCAGATCTACTGGCCGCTGGATACGGACAAGACGATCACGCTCTGGATGCCGCTTGTGCCGATTTCGGAGGAAGTAGGCTCCATGACTTTCGCGTCCGGGTCGCACAGCCAAAGGTACATCAACCGGATGGTGATTTCCGACGAATCCCATAAGACGCTTGCACAGTATATCGATGGCAAAGGCTTTGAACAGTGGACGTACGGAGCAATGGCCCCGGGAGATGCCACATTCCACTCCGGCTGGACGGTGCACAGCGCACCGGGCAATCCAACGGATCATATGCGCAAGGTTATGACAATTATCTATATTGCGGACGGGCTGCGGATAGCCGAGCCGGAAAGCAGCGCGCACCGAAACGACATGGCTGCCTGGTTCCCCGGTCTTGGACCGGGCGATCTCGCAGCGAGTCCGCTCAACCCGCTGCTGTACAGCCGCAGCAGCAACTGAATCCAGTCTAAATTTCTCTTAAAGAAACCTCCATCGCGGCTCTTTCTGCGATGGGGGTCGTTTCCAGTTTGCCGATGATATGATAATCTATAACCATGACAATAATAGAATCTTGCCTGCGAACCAACAAGCAAGGAGGAAACAATCAAATGATCAAATGGTTTAAAACAGCCGCCGCTGTCTCCTTGCTGTTGGCAGGCACAATGACAGCAAGCATGTCCGCATATGGCGCAGCTCCCGTACAACCACAGGCATTTATTGACGGCAAGCTGCAGGAACAGCCCATTCTCCTGCAAGGCTACACGCTCGTTCAATTGATTGCCTTTAACGACCCCGAATGGGTGAGCTATTCGTACGATGCGTCCGCGAGGACAGTTGTCATCACCAATCCGAGCCAGAACATGACGGTCATGCTGCAGGAGGGGGCGACGGAAGCCAATGTCAATGGAACCCGCGTGAAGCTGGATGCGCCGGTTCAGATTATTTTCGGCCGCACTTATGTTCCGCTTCGTTTTCTCTCCGAGACTCTGGGCGGCACAGTGGATTACATCACTGCCACCAGACAGGCGATCGTCCGCACACCATCCGGAGAAGCCGACTACCGGAAGCTTATGACAGGCAGCCTCCCGGATGCCCGCAATATTGCCGCCAATCTCAGTCCAATCCCGCTGGAGAAAGGGCTAGCTCCCTTAGGGGAAGGATTCTCTGAGGATTATGTCTTTCCCCAGGGAGAAGCTCTTCGATTTACGAAGGAATACAAAGGCTTAATCAGCTATATTGAGATTAACGAACAGGGACTGGCCGAGGTGAAGTGGCAGAAGGATACCTGGTCGGCGAGCGGCAAGTATCGGGAATCCGGATCAAAACCGCCGGCATTTGGCGAGTCTACTTATTTTATGTATAATTTTTCAACACCGGCATTCATAAAATACGGTACGATCGGAAGCGATGGCAAGGTGAGCGATCTGCCTCCATATGCGATTTCGGAGCAGCGCGGGAAGAGCAGAGAAATTTTTAATCCGGTTGAAGGCGAGCAGCGGACGGATAAACGGTAACGTCATTATCATTTTTTTCCAAATGAAATAAAATCTTCAGTTGATTTTAGTTCCGCTTCGGATACATAATTGAAACGTATCTTGCTCTAATTGCGTAATAGGTAACATCAACGCAGAACATATTAAGGGAGGACTACAAAAAATGTCGATTTTTAAACGTCTGAGAGATTTAACTTTATCCAATGTGTATGCCATGATTGAGAAAGCCGAGGATCCGGTTAAACTGACTGACCAATATATTCGCGATATGCAGGAAGACCTGGAGGATGCGGAGAAAGCCGTCGCCGCTCAGATCGCGATCGAGAAGAGATTCAAGCAGCTGTATGAAGAGCAGGAAGCGCTCGTGAAGAAACGGCAGGAGCAGGCCCATACGGCAGCTCAGGCGCAGAATCTCGATCTTGCCCGCCGCGCTCTCGAAGAGAAGAAAGCGGCCGAGCAGAAAATGAACGAATACAAAACCAATTATGACCAGAATAAAGCATCAGCCGACAATCTGCGCGATAAACTTGCAGAGATGCGCAAGCAGCTGACGGATATGAAGAACAAACGCGAAACGCTGGTTGCCCGCTACAACGCAGCGAAGGCACAAGCGGACATCAACAAATCGATGGCTGGCTTCAGCGCCGATACGGCAACTGCGGGAATGAAGCGGATGGAGGAGAAAATGCTCCAGATGGAAGCGCAGGCGGAAGCAAGCAACGAAATGAACAGCAAGGAAAAGTCGCTTGACGACGAGATCGAGGCGCTTGGCAAGGATAAAGCGGTCGAAGATGAGCTGGCAGCTCTGATGAAGCAGTACGAGAACAAGAACTAAACAAAAACGTACCTAAGAAGAACGTCCGCCGACGATGATCGCGCTCACCCGCTGATCTGACGTCCCCCAGACGTTTTTTCTTTGCACGAATGGATGCGGCAAAATTGATGATGGAGGATGTCCGATGACCTTACAAGAAGTAGTGGGCATGTTGGTGTGGACCGGAGCGGGAGCAGTGCTCCTGATTGTACTGATGACAGTGGATTCAATGTTCACGCGATACAAGGATATGGAAGAGATCAAGAAAGGCAATGTAGCGGTTACCACCAGATTCGTCATGAAGCTGCTGGCGCAAGCTTACATTCTGTCCCAGTCCATTGCAACCTCCAACCATTTGGGCGAAGCGCTGCTGGTTTCCGTGATCTCCTTTGTGATTCTGCTTGTACTTGAAACCCTGCTGGAGCTAGTCTTCCGCTCCATGTTTAGCCTGCACCTGGACAAAGGCACGAAGGAAGGCAAAATCGCCCACGCGCTGCTTGCCGGCTCCTTCCATGTTGCCGGTGCATTGATTATCGGGGCGTGCCTGTAACAACAGGGCCAATCCACATAATAAGGAGCGATGGCGATGGGCCTGTTTAAACGTATCAAGAATATAATGGCAAAGCCGGAGCCGCCAAAACCGGAGAAGACTATCCTTACCATTGGACCCGGTGATATTTGTGAAATATCGCTGGTCACCTATCAGGTCATTGGCCGTACCCAGAACAGACAGCGCAGATTGATTGTGCTGACCCTGCAGGATGGGGCTGCCGTCTCCTATCTGACGATTGAAGAACGCGAGCAAACGGTATATGCCATTTATACGCCCATTGACGGCAGGCTGGATTCGGTGGATGAGGTCCCTACCGTCATCGAGCTGGACGAGAGGACCTATCATCTGGAGGAGCAGTATTCCGGGCTGATTACGGTCATGGGCAAGGCTCCTTTTGTGCAGGGCGGCGAGCAGTATGTATGGCAGTATCAATCCGACGATATGAAGCTGCTCCGGATCGAATGGCAGGATGGGCGGTTCATGATGTATGAGGGTGAAGATGTGCTTCCGGCCGACGTCCGCGTCCTCCGCGGAAGTTAGGGGGTTCAAGCAATGAGACGAAGGTTGTCATTCTACCTTAAGAATCTGCTCGCTATCAGTCTGATTGTTCCGCTTCTTGCGGCATGCGGCGTGACGAGCACGATTGAAGACCAATACCCGCTGGAATCAGTGAACGGCAGCGGATCCGCGACATCGTACATCTATCGGGCGGAAGGTCTCAGCGTTCCGGAAGTGGCCAAGGCTCTGGCGGATGAGAATAAACCGCAGCAGGTCTCGGACGAGAAGACTGACCATATGTTTCTGGTCTATTCCGATAAAATCATTCACCTGCAGCAGGATGTGAAAAAGCCCGAAGATACGTTGATTGAAGTCGATTCCAAAGAATATGTCCGCAACAATTACAGCTCCAGCTTCCTTCAGGGCTATATTGTGGCCAGCCTGCTTGGCGATCTGTTCGGAGGCAGCCGCGGCGGCTCTTATCGCGGATATACGGATGCGGATACTTATAAACCGAAGACAGGCAGCTACCATGCGCCTACCGCAAACGAGAAAAAAGCGATTCCGCCGATGACGGTGGACCGCAAGGGCTCTATTTTCAAAAGGGCCAAGGACGCCGACTCGAGCAAAGCCGGCAGCGGCAACAGCATTTTCAATAAGTCGCCGCCCAAATCCGGTACGATTACGAGGGATTCGGGCAGCGGCGGCAAGAAATCAAGCTGGCTCACCCCGCGCAAATCAACCAAGCCCAAAACCCGCGTAGGCATGGGGAGGATTTCCAGGCGAAGGTAATGGTTAATCGAAATGGCAAAAGGACAGTTGGAGCCCGAATATGGGCTCCATTGTCCTTTTTATTTCGTATACAGCTTTAATTTTCACATAAAAAGAACTTCCGGATGCGATCCTCATTGTTATATAGTTAAGGAATCATGTTTATTAGAAGAAAGGCGGCAATTATGGCGGGTTGGCCGGTTGGGATGGCGCCGCAGCATGCCAGCCATAATAAGCAATGACGCGATGAAACTGGGAGCGTGAGAAGAATGGCAGAAAAAAGCATAGCAGTTGTGGAAGCCGTCCTGATTGCGGATGCACCATCCTCGTTTGTTACAAGAAGGATCGAGGAAATCCAGGTTGAGCTTGGCGGCATTCCGGGCGACCGCCATTTCGGTCTGCTGCGCAAGGCTGATTCGCGGCAGAAAATCTATCCGCGGGGACAGCTTATTGCCAACCGCCGTCAAATCAGTATCGTTTCTGTCGAGGAGTGCCGACAGATCGCCCGCAATATGGATGTGGTGGAGATCAGACCGGAATGGCTTGGCGCCAATTTGCTGCTTAAAGGTCTGGATCCCTTGACCATGCTGCCCTTGGGTGCCAGACTGGTATTCGCCTCGGGGGCGGGGTTGATTTGCGAAGGTGAAAATATGCCGTGCAAAGATCCTGGAGAGGTTATTGATTCGGAAATATATCCATCAACGGCGGCCAAAAAATTCGTGCCTGCGGCTAAGAAGCTCCGGGGCATCGTCTGCTCTGTCGAACGGGAAGGGGCCATTCGGATGAATGATGTCGTAACCATTATCAGGCCCCAGGCATGATAATGGGCAATTATGGAATATACATAAGGAAGATTGAACGGAAAATTTAATGCCGCTGCCCGCTTGACATACCCATGGGGGGTATTGTATATTATAGTAGAAGAGGTGATCCGCTCATGGATGAGTCAGTCGAACTGCATGATAAGGATAGCTGTGCAAGTGAAGGAGAGCGCAAGAGTCATCACTCAAACGCCATGAAGACCAATTTAATAACCCGTCTCAACCGGATTGAAGGGCAGATTCGCGGTGTTAAGGGACTTATCGAGAAAGATACCTATTGCGACGATGTCCTGAATCAAATCGCCGCTATTCAATCCGCACTCAACGGTGTAGGCAAGCTTCTTCTGGAAGGGCATATGAGGTCCTGTGTTGTGGAGCGCATTCAGGCTGGCGAGCATGAAGTCATTGATGAGCTGCTGATTACAGTCAAGAAGCTGATGAAATAAGAAGAAGCTGCGTTTCATCTCCTGCTTGCGGTGCTGCGCGTCTCTTCCCATTATAATATCCGGCGGACTAAGGCCGCCTATAGGAGGAATCATTATGGAGCATGTTCTGTTGAATGTAAAAGGAATGTCCTGTGGTCACTGTGTGAATTCTGTTGAAGGGGCCGTCAAAACATTAGGCGCTGCCGCCAAAGTGGATCTCGCCAAACAATCGGTCAGCATTGATTACGATGCATCGAAGATCTCACTGGCCGCAATCAAAGAAGCGATAGAAGATCAAGGGTATGACGTAGTGTAAGGATCCGGAGCCGCCGGATGGACGGCTCCTTTTTTATACGTATAATTATACCCTACTGGGGTACCATATAGAGAGAATGGGTGATGCATATGAGTCCGGTGCCAGAGAAGGAATATGAACAGCAAACGACCCTGCAAATTTCCGGTATGACCTGCGCCGCCTGCGCAAACCGGATCGAGAAGGGATTGAACAGGCTCACGGGTGTATCGCAAGCCTCCGTTAATTTTGCTCTGGAACAGGCTTCCGTCCACTATGATCCGGAGCAAGTTGACAGAGAGCAGCTTGAGAATAAGATCCAGGCGCTTGGCTATGGCACAGTTCATGAGACCGTCGATCTGGCGATCGAAGGCATGACATGCGCGGCTTGCGCAGCCCGGATCGAGAAAGGCTTGAATAAGCTTGAGGGTGTGCAGCGGGCTGCTGTCAACCTTACGCTGGAAACCGCAAGAGTGGAGTACTCCTCCGCGGATGTGTCTGTTTCCGATATGGTCAGCCGCGTGGAGAAGCTGGGCTATAAAGCCAGACTGAAGTCTGAAGTCATGGATGCCGGAGAACGGCGCCGCCAGGAGATACGCCGACAGAAGAGCAGGCTGCTGGTGTCAGCTGTATTGTCACTGCCGCTGCTCTGGGCGATGGTTGCGCATTTCTCCTTTACCTCCTGGATCTGGCTTCCGGAATTGTTGATGAACCCCTGGTTCCAGCTTGTGCTGGCGGCTCCGGTCCAGTTTATAATCGGCGGACCTTTCTATATAGGGGCTTATAAAGCGCTGCGCAATGGCAGCGCGAATATGGATGTGCTTGTCGCACTGGGCACATCGGCGGCCTTTTTCTACAGTCTTTATCTGACTTTTCAGTCGATCGGCAGCCATCACCAGGTAGACATGTACTATGAGACAAGCTCGATCCTCATTACCCTGATCCTGCTGGGCAAGCTGTTCGAGTCCCTGGCTAAAGGGCGCTCCTCGGAAGCGATCAAGACGCTGATGGGTCTGCAGGCGAAGACCGCTTTGGTCATTCGTGACGGGAGAGAGCTGCATATCCCGATTGAAGAGGTCCTCATCGGAGATGTCGTGATTGTGAAACCGGGGGAGAAGATACCGGTTGACGGTGAAGTGCTTGAGGGAATCTCCGCTGTTGACGAGTCCATGCTGACCGGGGAGAGTCTGCCTGTCGATAAACATGCCGGAGAGTCTGTGTTCGGCGCCACGATCAACAGGAACGGGCTGCTGAAAATTAAGGCGACGAAAATCGGCAAGGACACCGCGCTTGCCCGGATTATCAAGGTAGTAGAGGAGGCGCAGGGCTCGAAAGCTCCGATCCAGCGCGTTGCCGATGTAATCTCCGGTATTTTCGTCCCGATTGTCGTTGGCATAGCCGCCGCGGCTCTATTGATCTGGTACTTCGGAATCGAGCCGGGCAATTTTGCCGGAGCGCTGGAGAAGGCGATTGCCGTTCTGGTCATTGCCTGCCCGTGCGCCCTTGGTCTTGCGACACCGACCTCCATCATGGCGGGATCAGGACGCTCGGCTGAGCTTGGCATTCTATTCAAGGGCGGCGAGCACCTGGAAGCTGCGCACAGGATCGATACGGTTGTGCTGGACAAAACGGGCACTGTGACCAAAGGGCAGCCTGAGCTGACAGACATTCAACTGGAAGCGCCATGGGATGAACAACAACTGCTAGGCTGGATAGGAGCGGCTGAGCAGGGCTCGGAGCATCCGCTTGCTGCAGCCGTTGTCCAGGGAATTCAGCAGCAGGGAATTACGCTTGTCAGCGCGGAATCGTTCGAAGCTTTGCCGGGGTTTGGAATCCGGGCCAAAGTAGATGGCCGCGAGCTGCTGATCGGGACACGCAAGCTGATGAAGGCGAACAACGTGACGGCGGATACCGTGCAGACGGAGATGAACAGGCTAGAAGAACAGGGAAAAACCGCCATTCTGGCTGCTGTTGACGGTCAATATGCAGGTATGCTCGCCGTTGCGGATACCATCAAGGAAACATCCAGTCAGGCAGTCAGCCGTCTCCGGCAGGCTGGTCTTGATGTGATAATGATAACCGGAGACAACGAGCGTACTGCCCGAGCTATTGCCAAGGAAGCCGGAATCAGCCAGGTGCTCTCGGAAATACTGCCCGAGGGAAAAGCGGCTGAGGTGAAGAAGCTGCAGGCGACGGGCCGAAAGGTCGCGATGGTGGGCGATGGCATTAATGACGCCCCGGCTCTGGCAGAAGCGGATATCGGCATGGCAATCGGGACAGGTACGGATGTGGCCATGGAAGCAGCTGACGTGACGCTGATGCGGGGAGATTTGAACAGTATCCCGGATGCCATTGAAATGAGCAGGAAGACAATGCGCAATATCAGGCAGAACCTGTTCTGGGCGCTGGCTTATAATGTCATCGGCATTCCAATTGCGGCAAGCGGGTTCCTCGCCCCATGGCTGGCAGGCGCTGCGATGGCGCTCAGCTCGGTATCTGTCGTGCTGAACGCACTCCGTCTGCAGCGGGTCAAGTTGTAATTCACGGAGGTTAACGATGAGACGATTATTAATAGTAGCGCTGATTGCTGTGTTAAGTCTTGCGACTGCATGCACCAGATCCAAGCATGATGAGGCGCCTCTTGCGGCAGAGAATCAGGATAGTGCCGAAATGAATCAAATGAATCATGATGGTCATGATGCTACAGGGCATGCAGCTTCCGGTACATCCCATATTCAGACGGAGGCGGTCTGGAAGCTGTCGGACGAGAAGCCTCAGGCGGGGAACACCACTGCGATAACTGTACAAATTAACGATGGGAAGGGCAAGCCTGTCGCGGAATTTGATTTGAATCACGAGAAGCAGATGCATCTGATCATCGTCAGCAGGGATCTCGCGTATTTCGATCATATCCATCCGATATATAACGGGAATGGACAATTTCAAGTAGAGACGAATTTTCCTGCGGGGGGCGACTACAAGCTGATTGCGGATTACGTGCCGACTGGCGGTTCTGCAGTGAACAACAGCATCTGGATTTCCGTGCTTGGGTCGGCGGGTGAAGCCAAACCGATCGAACCCGATAAAAGCCTGGTCAAGACAGTTAATGGCGTAGAGGTGACACTGTCTTACGGCCATCTGATGGCTGGCATGGATTTGGAGCTTGATTTTCACATGACCGATGCCAACACGCATGAACCGGTTACCGATCTTGAGCCTTATCTGGGCGCTGTAGGTCATGTCGTAATCTTAAGCGCAGATGCGGAGCAATATCTCCATGTGCACCCGACGGAAGAGAAAGCCAAGGGACCGGATGCCGCCTTCATGACCCGTTTTCCGGAAAGCGGAATTTACAAGGTATGGGGCCAGTTCCAGCGGGAAGGAAAAACGTTTGTGGTGCCTTTCGTCATCGATGTTCCTTGACGTGTCAGATTGAGAGACCGAAAAAGCCATCAGCAGTCAGCTGCACAATAAATAGTGATGCAGCAGGAGGCGCCGTTCATGCGGCGCTTTTTTTGTTGATTGTTCGCAAGGGAGCGCCACTTACGGCGCTCCCTTCTCGCGTTCTGCCCGATTTTAAGAAAAAGATAAGAACTTCAGAATGTGAAAAGCCTTTCCAGAGTTGGTATAATGAAACGTACTTATGAAAGGACGTCATAAAAAGTGAATCTTAAAACGCTGCTTCTGGTCGACGATGAACCCGAAATCATCAAGCTGATGCAGATTTATCTGCAGCAGGAAAGCTATCGTCTTCTTATTGCCGCAAGCGGAGAGGAAGCGCTGGCAATCATAAGGCGGGAGCCCGTGGATCTGATTGTGCTGGATATCATGATGCCGGGAATGAATGGAATCGACACCTGCCTGAAAATTCGCGAGCTGGGCGAAATGCCCATTATTTTCCTGTCGGCCAAAGGTCAGGAAATTGATAAAATTACCGGACTCAGCGTAGGAGCGGACGATTATGTCACCAAGCCCTTCAGTCCGCTGGAGCTGATCGCAAGAATCAAAAGCCAGCTGCGCCGGTACAACAAATATACTTCTCCCCAGACAAGCGGCGATACCATGATCATTGATGGTCTTGTGATCCATTCGGCCGCGCATGAAATAACGGTGGAGGGAATTCCCGTCAAGCTGACTCCGCGGGAGTTTGCGATTGTTGAGCTGCTTGCCCGCAATCGCGGAATCGTCTTCAGCATCGAGAATATTTATGAGAAGGTGTGGAAGGATGCTTTTTTTGAAGCGAATAATACCGTTATGGTCCATATCCGCAAAATCCGCGAGAAAATCGAAACCGATCCCCGCAAGCCCCGTTACATCAAGACCATATGGGGAGTGGGCTATAAGATCGATAATCAATAGTTTGCGAGTCCGTTAAGCCGAAAGGAATCTGTTTCTGATGAAACCCCGATTATTCCGAACATTTCTGTGGAAGTTTCTGCTTGCCTTTCTGGCCAGCCTGCTGGCCTTGGGCTTGGTGCTGACGCTCGGTTATTTTCTGGCTGCCCAGCTCATCCGCTTCAATCCTTCCTCCTCCTTTCCGCTTACCTCGCTGCTGCGCTGGATCATTAACAGGGTCGGATCGGTCACGGTCATGTCGGTGACGGGATGTGTCTTGTTTCTTCTGTTCTTCTTTATCTTTTCACGAAACATAATCCGGTACCTCGAGCTGATTACCTCCGGATTGCAGCAGATTGCCGGAGGCGATTTGTCTCATCGCATTCCGGTCACTTCCTCCGACGAGCTGGGACAGGTTGCCCGGACGGTCAATGATATGACGGCGCGGCTGAGTCAGGCGCAGGCAGAGGAACGTGCCGCCGTCCAGGCGCGGAATGATCTGATCACCGGCGTCTCCCATGATTTGCGGACTCCGCTTACTTCCGTACTCGGCTTTCTGGGGTATATCGAGCAGGATCGATACAGGGACGAGCTGGAGCTTCGCCAGTATGTGAGCATTGCCTATGAGAAATCGCTTGTTCTGGAGAAGCTGATTGATGATCTATTCGACTATACACGTGTGACCAGCAGCGATATTCCGCTAAAATTGGAGCAAATCGATCTGGTTCCTTTCCTCCAGCAGCTGGCGGATGAATCGGTGCCCGCGCTGGAGGCGGCAGGCATGATCTGCCGGGTTCACGCGCCCCCTGCACCGATTATCGTGGAGGGAGATGGCGAATTAATGCTGCGTCTGTTCGAGAATCTGATGACCAACGCGATCCGATATGGCCGGGATGGACGGTATCTGGACATTGAACTGACAGAGGAGCGGGGAATGACATCGGTCATTTTCCGCAATTATGGCGAACCCATACCGGTGAGCCATCTGCCGCATCTTTTTGAACGCTTTTACCGTGTGGAGGCTTCCCGTTCCAAAAAAACCGGCGGAAGCGGGCTGGGCCTGGCCATTGCCAAAAGCATCGTGGAGCTGCATGGCGGCACGATTACGGCGAGCAGCGACAAGCGCAAAACCGAATTCAAAATTCTGCTGACCAGCATGCAAGCGGCATTGCGGTAATCCGGGATTTAGAGAGCGGGAGGCGGCTTCAGGCAAATGCGCCTTTTTCGTTTGCATTTGGACTGGGACTGCCGGTATTCGCTCCAATTTGAGCATTGGACAAAAGGGCGGTATGATGGAGGAGCATGAACCGCAATCGTAAAGGGGAGATCAGCTTGACCCGAGTGGTCGGAATTCCTTCATCCCGAGTTGCCAATTTTCTGAGCTTTCAGCGGGATCCGCTCCAATTCCTTATCAATGCGCTGCCCTTAGGGGAGATGGTATCCCTGCGGACAAGCTCGTTCCGCCCTACCTTTATCGTAAACTCGCCTGCCTTCGTACAGGAAATTCTCGTACATCAGGAAGAACGCTTCCGCAAAGGCCGCAGCTCCAACGTACTGCGCAGAACCATCGGCGACGGTCTGCTGACCGCCGAGCATGAGCGCCACAGGCAGCAGAAGAAATACCTGACGCCTGTTTTCTATAAGGAACGCATTCAAGCATACGCCGAGGTCGTTATGGAAGAAACAGAGCGGCTTGCCGATACGCTTCAGGAAGGCGTCATGGTTCCGATGCATGATGTGATGATGCAGCTGACGCTCGGCATTATTTCCAGAAGCATGTTCAAGACAGAGCTTCATGAGGCCAAGACCGAGCTTGCGCAAGCGGTGGACGATACGATCAGGCTAAGCGCCAAAACCATTTTCTCGCCAATCATCCTCCCGCTTGCCGTGCCGACTCCGAAAAATCGCAAGCACCTCAAAGCGATCCGTTCTCTGGAGGATATGATCTATGATACCATTGCCGAAGCCCGCAGGAACCCGGAGCAATATGCCGACAGCCTGCTGGGGCTGCTGCTGGATACCACGGATGACCAGGGCGATCCTATTCCCGATGTGGAAATTCGCGATCAAATGATGACCATGCTGCTGGCCGGTCATGAGACCACAGCCAATGCCATTGTATGGGCGCTTTATGCGCTTGACCGCGAGCGTTCAGTAGATGAACGGCTTTATGAAGAGATTCGGGACAGACCGCTGACCGTTAGACAAATGCGTGAGGGACAATCGGCTTTTGACCTTTACCGCGGGCTGGCTTACACCAGGCAGGTTATACAGGAAACGCTGCGCTTATATCCGCCTGCATGGGCGATTCTCCGTGAAGCGGAGCAGCCGGTCGAGATGCTGGGGGATCATTTTCCGGCAAACAGCAGCTTCCTGATCAGTCCGTATGCCATCCACCGGAATGACCGGGTATTCGGAGATGCAGCCGCATTCCGGCCGGAGCGGTTCGACTCCGGCATTTCGCAGTGGCCGAGGTTTGCTTATTTTCCATTCGGCGGCGGCGCCCGCGGCTGTATCGGGTCGCAGTTCGCGCTGATGGAGGCCGGTCTGATTCTGGCAGTGCTGGCGCGCAGATTCCGCTTTACATCCGCTCCCGGCCAGGGCGAGGCGGAGCCGGAGCCGCTCGTGTCGCTGCGCATCAAGAACGGACGCTGGATGATCCCGCATCGCCGCGTTTGACACATAGTAGAAACAAGTTTGGCATTTATTATGCGTTTAAGAGATACGCCTGTCGAGAGGAACGAGTAGATGAGCGAGATAAAAGATTTCGTGCAGCGTTACCCGGCTAACCGCATTGTCGATGTTGCCAAAGCGCTGTCCGGTGATTTGAGGCTGCGCATATTGGAAACGCTGGGTGAGCGCCCCATGAGTATTTCCCAGCTTGCGGGTACGCTGGGCGTTGCGCAGCCGACCATTACGATTAATATTCAGATGCTGGAGCATGCCCAACTGGTCAGCTCGACGCTTGGCGCCAACAGGGAGAAGATTTGCACGGTCACCTGCAGCTCCATTCTGCTTGAGCTGCCTTCCAAACGGGGGGAAGGACTTCACAAGCTGGAGGAAATTCATATGCCGATCGGCATGTACTCCCAGTGCTCCATTGAACCGTACTGCGGGATGGTGAATAAAGAGGGGGTCTACATCGGCTGTGTCGATGACCCAAGAGCTTTCTATATGCCGGAGCGGGTGGAAGCCTCACTGCTGTGGTTTGGGGGCTCAGGCTATGTGGAATATTATTTTGCCAACCCGGTTCCTCCTGGCGTCAGCTTCAGCGAGCTCCGCTTTCAGGCGGAATTATGCGCGGAAGCCCCTGGCTTCGATATGAATTGGCCTTCGGATATTTCGCTGTTTATCAATGATTGTCCCGTCGGGATGATAACCATTGAAGCGGATTACGGAGACCGCATGGGCAAGCTGACCTCTGCAAAGTGGAACGGCGGCACACAATACGGGAAGCTGATCCAGTGGAGAGTATCGGAAGAAGGCAGCTACATTCATGTAGACCGGAAGTCCGGGACAACGCTGCGTGACTTGAATTTGACCTTCAACAAGCCCATTCGCGTCCGGATCGAGGTGTCCGGGGATGCCGTCAACCGGAACGGGCTTAATTTATTCGGCGCCTCTTTCGGAGATTATCCGCAAGATCTGATTTTGTCCTTCGTACAGATCCATGAATCGGGGGAGCAAGGAAGAAGCCTGATTCAGGACGATAAATGAAGATAAACTGAAATGTCAAAAAGACCCGGGACATCGCTATTGGCGATGTCTTTTTTGTTTATTACAACGCAGCGGCAAGATCCGACGCCTCGCAGCCGGGATCCAGGGCAAAGCCAAGCTGGTCCAGATTGAAGATCAGAACCAGCCGTTGATCATCACCGTGCAATTCCGGGTCTAACGCTGCTTTATTTCCGGAAGCGGCACCCGAATTGAAGTTTTTTTGCAGTTTAGGGTCAAATGCTGTTTCATTCGGCTGCAAATGTTTGATAGAATAAACGGGCGGAAAAAACATAACATTCCGTTTAAGCTTACTTCAACAGGGAGGCCTTCTTTTGTCGTCCGATCCACTGCTTACTTTTTTATCTCCACCGCTGCCTTATTTTATCGAATCCAACCGCAATACCTATCCGCCCGGCGGCGAGCATCCAAACCGACGAAATATAGGTGTCTTCGATTTGCTCTTCGTTCATAGCGGAATGCTATATATTGGTGAAGAATCGCGTACATGGGAGCTGGGGCCGGGACAAATGGTGATTCTGCGCCCCGACCGCTGGCATTATCCGGTCAGGCCCTGCTCGGAGCATACCATCATAGACTGGGTTCATTTTCAGACGGCAGGTCTCTGGGAGGAGCTCGACGAGAACAACTGCGGCACGCTTCGCGGCGATTATTATTCGTATGCCATACGGCTGCCCAAGTCAATGACGCTCCCCTTTCCGGAAGAAGCGATTTCCTTGTTCGGCAAGCTGCATGAAGCGGCCCGCGGCACCTCGCACAGCGCCTTCTGGCAGCGCCAGCAATGGTTTCTTCATTTGCTGCAGCTTTTTGACGAGGGCTGGCGGACGGATGCGGCCAAAGCGCCGATTTCTGTTGCGGAGCAGGCAGCCGCTTATTTGAAGCTTCATTTTCGGGGCTCGGTCACCAACAGCAAGCTTGGCGAGGCGCTGGGCCTGCATCCCAACTATATTGCAAGATGCATGAGCGAGGTGTTCGACTGTACGCCTCAGCAGTATCTGCTCTCCTACCGGCTGGATCAGGCGAAGCTGATGCTGCTGCAGACGAATTGGCCCATATCCCGCATAGCGGATGAAACCGGATTTAAGCAGACCCCGCACTTCTCGCGTTCCTTCTCGGACCATATCGGCATCACGCCGCTGCTTTACAGAAAACGGTTCACAGGCGCTGCGCTTGCCCGGAACATCACGAAGCAGGAGGATTTTGAATAAAGGGAGCCCCGCGTTTCCCCGCTAGGATGATCATACAGGCAGCTCCGGACTTGAAGCAGGTCTGGGCTGCTTTTTTTCTTCCATGTTAGAGCCCCATTGACATGGAAAGCAAATTCACCTCCAATGCAACTTCTTTTGCATTCATCGGCTATTATCCGTTTTAAGGATTCTCCAACAAATTTATTGCTGCGTAATCGCTGGTCGGGCCATAAAGGCATAGGGATTATGAACGTTCCGGCAGACTGCCAATCCGCTATCAGCTGGCTCCTCAAGGCACGGTCAGACTTTCCGGCTGTACCGTGAAAGATTTCTTTTGAATATAGACAGGCTCTCGGCTATGATGATGATAGAGCCTGATTGCGAAGCATGCCTTAATGGTTAATACGGACTATAAGCAGGCAATCGCTGATTCCGGCAGAAATTTAAGGTGAATCTCCACATAAATGGAAACTATTGTGTTATGTTGTGATGGCAATTTGTATAAATTAGAATAAGCCATAAGGCTTAGCTGACTGGCGCAATTTTCAGAAAATAGAGTGCCAACTTGAATACGGCGGTGTATAATGAAAGAAAATCGCGCATTCATGTCAGAAAACTTGACAAATATTTAACAATCATTTTTCTTGGGGAGGTCACTGCCGCTCATGATAAATGCCGCATCAATCGGTTTGTCCACGCGCGATTTATATTTGTTTAACAAAGGCAATTTATATCACAGCTACCGGACCTTAGGCGCTCATCCCATTCGCCTTGGCGATGAAAGCGGCGTCCGTTTTGCAGTGTGGGCCCCGAATGCCCGCAACGTCCGTGTAACCGGCTCCTTCAATGACTGGAACGGCGAGAGTCATGCCATGCAGAAGGTGGGAGAGACCGGGATTTGGAGCCTGTTTATTCCGCAGATCGGTCCAGGAACGCTGTACAAATACGAAATCGAGACGATTCAGGGGAACCGTCTGCTGAAATCCGATCCCTTCGCTTTCCAGTCGGAGCTTAGACCGAAGACGGCTTCCATAGTGGCGGATCTGGGTAAATACAGTTGGCGCGATGAGAAATGGCAGCGCCGCAAACAGGAAGAAAGTCCTTATCATGAACCTATGCTGATCTATGAACTGCATTTGGGCTCATGGAAGAACAACGGCAGAGAATTGTTTTGGACTTACGAGCAGATGGCCGGCGAGCTCGTGGATTATGTGGTTGAAATGGGATATACCCATATTGAGCTGCTTCCGATTACCGAGCATCCATTCGACCAATCGTGGGGCTATCAGGTGACGGGCTACTATTCGGCCACCAGCCGCTACGGCTCTCCGGAGCAGCTGATGCTTCTGATCGACCGCTGCCACGAGCGCGGGATCGGTGTTATTCTGGATTGGGTTCCGGGCCATTTTTGCAAGGATGACCATGGACTCCGGTTATTCGATGGAACGCCAATCTATGAAGGAATGAACCCTCTGCGGGCGGAGAAGCCCTTATGGGGGACGCTCGCATTTGATTTTGGCCGCACCGAGGTGCAGAGCTTCCTCATTTCCAATGCGGTCTTCTGGATGGACGTCTTCCATGTGGACGGTCTGCGCGTGGACGCGGTCGCCAGCATGATCGATCTTCACCTGGATAAGCCGCCGGAGATGCGGACTTATAATAAACACGGGGGCTCGGAGAACACGGACGCCATCCAGTTTCTGAAGCATCTTAATGAAACGGTATTTCATTATTTCCCCGACGCGCTGATGATTGCGGAGGATTCCTCCTCCTGGCCGGCCGTCACATCACCCACCTACATGGGCGGTCTTGGATTCAACTTCAAGTGGAATATGGGCTGGATGAATGACATGCTCCGTTATATGGCGCTTGACCCCGGAGAGCGAATTCACCACCATAATCTGATTACCTTCTCACTGGTATACGCATTTTCCGAAAACTTCGTTTTGCCGCTTTCCCATGATGAGGTCGTGCACGGCAAAAAATCACTGCTGAACAAAATGCCCGGCACCTATGAGCAGAAATTTGCCCAGCTTCGGCTATTTTACGGTTTCTGGATGACGCATCCCGGCAAAAAACTGCTCTTTATGGGGAGCGAATGGGGCCAGTTCGATGAATGGAAGGATGCGGAATCGCTGGATTGGCAGCTGCTCGAGTATCAATCCCATCATCGTATGCACCATTATGTGAAGACGCTGAACCGTACATACGCCATGGAACCCTCGCTGTGGGAGCGGGATTGTGATCCCGGCGGCTTCGAGTGGATCGATGTGCACAATGCTGCGCAAAGTGTCGTCGTCTTCATGCGCAGAGGCCATGCGGCCAACGAATTCTCGGTTTCCATATGCAATTTCTCCAACCAACAGCTTCAATCCTACGTTATTGGCGTCCCCGAACCGGGTCAATACCGGGTCGTTATAAATAGTGAGTCAAACGCATTTGGCGGTGCCTGGAAACATGTGCCGGATATCATTGAGAGCCGCGCTGCTGCCTGGCATGGAAGAGCGTGCAGCCTGACTGTGGATGTGGCTCCATTCAGCTTTCAATTACTCACTTATGTTCAAGGGGAAGGGCCGCAATCTTTCCAGAAATTTCATTAGCGTTTATGCAGGCGGACTTAATTACTGCGGTGGCGAGCTGCAGTAGAAAAGGAGAGAGTGTCCATGGGCAGAAAAAGAATGTTAGCGATGCTGCTTGCAGGCGGAGAAGGTAAGAGGCTGGGTGTGCTGACCAAAGATTTGGCGAAGCCGGCAGTTCACTTCGGCGGCAAATATCGGATTATTGATTTCACTTTAAGCAACTGCACCCATTCGGGCATCGACACAGTAGGCGTGCTGACGCAATATCAGCCGCTGGTGCTCAATACGTATCTGGGCATCGGCAGCCCCTGGGGACTTGACAGGCGGGACGGCGGGATGGCTATACTCCCTCCTTATATGAAACAAAAAGGCGGCATGTGGTATAAAGGCACGGCCAATGCAATTTATCAGAATATGGGCTTCATCGATCGTTTTGACCCTGAATATGTGTTGATTATTTCCGGCGATCATATTTATAAAATGGACTATGAGCTAATGCTTCAGCAGCATGAAGAGCGCGGGGCGGATGTTACCATTGCTTGTATCGAAGTGGGCTGGAAGGAAGCGAGCCGCTTCGGAATTATGAGCATCGACGATGATGGCGGCATCACCGCCTTCGAAGAGAAACCGAAGGTGCCGACCAGCAACCTGGCCTCCATGGGCGTCTATATTTTCTCCTGGCCGGTGCTGCAGCAGTATCTGATCCGCGACGAAGCCAACCGCTTGTCGGGCAATGATTTTGGCAAGGATATCATTCCGGCTATGCTCCAGGACGGAGTCAAGCTGAATTCCTATACCTTCGACGGCTACTGGAAAGATGTTGGTACACTGGAAAGCCTTTGGGAAGCGAATATGGATCTTCTCTCCGACGAGCCGGCACTGGACCTGAACGACCGCAATTGGAGAATCTATTCCGTTAATCCCAACAGGCCCGCCCACTTCATCGCGTCTGGCGGTGAAGCCTCCCATTCGCTTATTACCGAAGGCTGCATAGTTGAAGGGCGTGTTCACCGTTCCGTCCTGTTCTATGGCGTGCAATGCGGTGTTGATAGTGTTATAGAGGAATCGGTAATCATGCCGAATGTCAAGATTGGCCGGAATGTGCGAATCTATCGCACGATAGTCGGGGAAGGTGCGGTTATTGCCGATGGCGTGACGATTGGCAATCCGGACAAGGGACCGGTTACGGTCATTGCAAGCGACGAGAATGTGACCCTGAGCAATACTCTGCAGGAGGTGGAGCAGCCATGAATTCCAACATACTTGGTGTGATCAATCTGATCCATGAATCGGATGAGATGGAGTCGCTCACGGCAGACCGTTGTCTGGCCACCGTGCCCTTCGGAGCGCGTTACCGTCTGATTGATTTTACATTATCCAGCCTGGTCAATTCGGGTATTTCCAAAGTGGCGATATTCGCCCATACCAAATACCGCTCCCTGATGGATCATCTGGGATCGGGCAAGCATTGGGATTTGCATCACCGGCAGGGCGGATTATTTATGCTTCCTCCGATTACGGATGATGTGAATGAAGTGCGGCGGGGCGATCTGTTCCACTTTTATCAGCATCGGGATTATTTTATGCGCAGCCAGCACGAATTCGTCGTCATAACACGCAGTCATATGATATGCAATATCAACTTCGAGCCCATTATTGCCGAGCATAAAGCGAGCGGCGCGGATATCACCGTTGTCTGCAAGCGGCAAATGGATCTGATGGATGGGAAAGCGCGAAAAGTGCTGATTAATGAGAGCGGCAGAATTACGGGCATTCAGGACCATTACGGCCGCATGGAGAGCGACCTTGTCTCGATGGAAATGTACATCATGCGCAAGGAACTGCTGATGGAGCTGGTTGAGACTTCACTGGCCCAGGGACAGGATCATCTCGTACGCCACGCCATCATGTCGCGTGTAGATAAGCTTCATATCCAGAGCCATATGTATGAGGGATACCTGGGAATTGTCAATACCGTTTCCAGCTACTATCAGAACAGCATGCAGCTGCTGCGTCCGGAAGTGTGGAAGAGTTTGTTCTTCGAACCTGGTGTTGTTTATACAAAAGTCAAGGATGAGCCGCCTGCGCGTTATGCGGAAGGGGCGAAAATGAGCAACTCCCTGGTTGCTAACGGCTGCATTATCGAGGGGACGGTCATCAACAGCATCCTGTTCCGCGGCGTTCATGTTCATAAAGGCGCTGTCGTCCGCAACAGTATTGTTATGCAAAATGGAATCATTGGCGAGAATAGCAATGTCAATCATGTAATCCTGGATAAGGATGTAACGATCGAGCCAAGCCGCGACCTGCGCGGCGCGGAGTCCTCGCCGTTCCTGGCGATGAAACGCAAAGTCATCTAGCTTCTTGTCTATGGATTGGATAGGGCAGATAGAGAAATAGAGGTGGAATCATACGATGAATATCCTGTTTGCCGCTTCTGAAGCGGTGCCGCTGATCAAAACCGGAGGCCTGGCCGATGTTGCCGGGTCTTTGCCTGCCGCTTTGAAGGAGAATGGCGCAGAAGTCCGTGTCATTCTCCCCAAATATGAAGCGATGCCGGAAGCGCTGCTTGCCGGCTTTGAACGGATTGCTGAATTCCATGTACGGCTGGGCTGGCGCGATCAGTACTGCGGCCTTTTAAAGGGAGAAATCGACGGAATCGTTTATTATTTGATTGACAACGAGTATTACTTCAAGCGCGGAGGGCTTTACGGCTACGGCGACGATGCCGAACGCTTCGTATTTTTCTCATCTGCGGTGGCGGAATCCTTGTTTCATATGGATTATCGCCCTGATCTCGTTCACTGCCATGACTGGCAAACCGGGCTCGTTCCGTTCCTGCTCAAAACGAGGTACCGGGATGAGACGATCACCCGGAATATAGCAACTGTATACACCATACATAATTTACGTTACCAGGGTGTGTTCGGACAGCAGCAATTGATGGACCTGCTTGGCAGCGGTAATGAGCTGTTTGGCTCGGAGGGCATTGAATTCTATGGCGGCGGGAGCTGCATGAAGGCCGGTCTTCTCTATGCGGACAAGCTGACAACCGTCAGTCCCACCTATGCGCAGGAAATACAGACGGAAGCCTACGGCGAGCTGCTGGATGGGCTGCTTCGTCAGCGCTCGGGAGATCTGACCGGTATCGTGAACGGCATCGATACGGTTTCCTTCGATCCCATGAATGATGCGGCTCTTCAAGTTCCTTACAGAGGATCATTGCCGCGCAAACGGAAAAATAAGCTGAACCTGCAGCGTGAGCTGGGACTTGCTGAATCCGAGAGCACGCCGCTGATTGGCGTGGTTTCCCGGCTTGTGGACCAGAAGGGTTTTGATCTGGTGGAGGCGGTGCTGGAGGAGATTCTGCAGGAGGATGTGCAGATTGCGGTGCTGGGGTCAGGGGACTGGCGGTACGAGCAGCTGTTCAACGATGCAGCGCGGAGACATTCGGGCAAGCTCGCCGTCTGGCTGGGCTTTAATGACGGCCTGGCAAGACGGATCTATGCCGGAAGCGATATGTACCTGATGCCCTCGCAGTTCGAGCCCTGTGGCCTCAGCCAGCTGATTGCGCTGCGCTACCGCTCGGTTCCGATAGCCCGTGAGACCGGTGGTCTCAAGGACACGGTGATCTCGTATAATGAGTTTACGGGACAAGGAAACGGCTTCACCTTCACGCATTATAATGCGCATGATTTGCTCTTCACGGTGCGCAGAGCGCTCTCGTTCTATCGGGACGAGGTGGCGTGGCAGAAAATTGTCGCCAATGGAGCCAGGGACGACTGCAGCTGGACGAAGTCCGCGAAGTCTTATATGAATCTGTACGATGAAATTCTGTCGAATCGAAAGGAGAACTGACTATGGCTCGCCATCTTGTGATTGGCAATGGTAAAATCCTCGTTAATCTGGATCAGAATTGTTATATCCGCGACATTTATTATCCCTTTGTCGGTCAGCTGAATCATGTGGGGGGACAATACTGCCGCTTCGGCATTTGGGCGGCCGGGCAATTCTCCTGGCTGGAAGAGCCCGATTGGACGTTCGAGCTTGGCTACGTTGAGGATTCGCTTGTCACGAACATTATTGCGCGGAATGATCGCCTTGCTGTGGAGCTGCATATTAATGACGGCATCCATCAGCGCGAATCCATTTATCTGAAGCGGGTCGTCATAAGAAATAAAGCGGACGATGAGCGGGAATTCCGCCTGTTCTTCCATCAGGATTTGATGATTGACGGCTCCGAGGTAGGAGATACGGCAGCGTATTATCCGGATAATCATACCCTGTTTCATTATAAAAGGTCCTCATACTTTATGTTTAACGGCTTCTCGGACGAAGGCGGGATGGTGCAGTATACGACCGGCATCAAGCGGTTCCACTCGGCCGAAGGCACATGGCGGGATGCGGAGGACGGCACCTTGATGGGCAATTCCATCTCGCAGGGCTCGGTTGACAGCACGATGAGCTTCCGAACTGTCGTGCCGGCTGGCGGAGAGAAAACCGTGTATTACTGGATGTCGATCGGCAAGGATCTCGAAGAAGTTAAAAGTCTCAACCAATATGTGCAGGACAGCCATCCGGAGAAACTGCTCAGCCGGATTGTGATTTACTGGAAGCACTGGCTCCACCGGGCGGAGATCGATCTTGGAGATCTCCCGCCGGAGGTTGCGAGAATGTTCAGGCTTAGCCTGCTGATCGTACGCACGCAGACGGATGAGCGCGGAGCCATTGTAGCTGCCAATGATACCGATATCCTGCAATATAACCGCGATCATTACAGCTACATGTGGCCAAGGGACGGAGCGCTTATTGCCGATGCCATGTCGGCGGCAGGCTTCCAGAGTGTCATTGCGCCGTTCTTCCACTTTTGCGCACAGACGCTTTCGCCCGAAGGTTATTTGTTCCATAAATACAATCCCGATGGAACTGTCGGCTCCAGCTGGCATCCTTATATTGTACAGGGAAGCCGCAGACTTCCGATCCAGGAGGATGAAACGGCGCTGGTCCTGTTTGCCTTGTGGAAGGATTACATCCGCAATCAGGTTATCGAGCTGCCGCAGTCGCTCTACAATAATCTGATCCGCAAGGGCGCGGCATTTTTGAGCGAGTATATTGAGCCGGCCTTGTCTCTGCCCAAGCCCAGCTATGATTTATGGGAGGAACGTTACGGGATATGGACGTACACCGTGGCTTCCGTATACGGCGGTCTGATGGCAGGGGCATTTTTTACGGAATTGTTTGGCGATTACGAGCGGAGCGATCATTTCCGCGATACCGCCAGGATGATTAAGGAAGGAATGCTGAAGCATTTATGGGATGAGGAAACCGGACGTTTTGCGCGCGGACTGATCCAGAAAGATAATGTCTGGGTGAAGGATATGACGCTGGAAAGCAGCTTGTTCGGTATTTGGGACTTCGGCGTTCTGCCTGTCGATGACAGCAGAGTAGTCAGCACGATGAATGCGATCCGGGAGGGCCTGTCGATCCGCAACGGGATAGGCGGGGTTGCAAGATACACGAATGACTACTACTTCCAGCAATCGGGAGATATCGATAATGTGCCGGGCAATCCATGGATTATATGTACGCTGTGGATCGCCAACTTTGATATTGAATCCGCACAAGGTCTGGCCGACCTGGAAGGTCCGCGCAAGGCGCTGGAATGGGCTATCGAGCATGCCTTGTCGAGCGGTCTGCTGCCGGAGCAGGTTCACCCGGGAGACGGAACGCCGCTTTCCGTGGCGCCGCTTACCTGGTCGCATGCTACTTATGTGCAGACCGTCAGCCGCTACGCCGCCAAATATGCTGAACTGGCTGTAGTGAAATAGTCGGCCGTACAGTTCAGAAAAATCAAAGAAGAGCCTCTCGCGGAAAGCGGGGCTCTTCTTTGATTTATAGTGTCTGGATCATGTTTATATCATATTGTTGGCAGGAAATCTCACCTTCCGGTCAAGAGCAGAGAGCTCATGCGGAAGCATTCCACATGGTCCAGACATCGCGGATTGTTGATTCCATATTGGCTGCTTAACTTAATATACGCCGGCACGAAGAATAATGACCAATAGAATGAAGAGCACAAGGACTACGCCTGTACATCCCCATATGCCGCCGACTACTGGTCCGCAGCCTACGCCGCCAACCCCACCTGGGTATCCCATATTGCATACCTCCTGAGTGTTTGATTTGTGATGTTTGTTATCACATATTTAATGTATGACCAATCCGCAAAATCGTTTGGACGTTTATACCGTATGCATTTGCAATTGGTTATATATCCTGTATGCAATTGATATAAAGGCGGGCTTGGCAGAGCGGTGATATCAGGGCGGGGCTTCCGGCAGTCCCGGGGAAGGGAGGGGCTCGGCGAATTGACGAATATTCTTGATGCGGGACTCAGCGGTTTCAGTCAGGCCGTTGCCGATCAGAATGTTCGCAGCAGCGCTTATGGCGATAATCTGGATGCAGCCAACACGGATGGCAGGCTGTCTATGACAAGTTGTCATCTGCACATCATCGTCCTCTTCAGCCGAACCCGGCTTTTCGGGAAAAACCTGCCTCGGCCGGTTATAGATAGAATAGGCTTCAAAGTAGACATCATTTTTCGACTCATGATCGCTTTCTCTTTGAACAGCCAATGCCCTCAAAGAAGCATTCACCTCCGCCCGGTCTCCGAATTGTACGACGGAAGCGTCGCCAGCACTGATCAGATAAAGGTAACCAAGCTCCGATACACGGATGGGATAACAGAGGTTCGAATCGTTACCCGGATTCTGGGGTGTTCTCATGCTCATGACGAACTGCTCTCGGTATCGGGGTTACTGGCGGAATCCTCAGCCTCCGCTTCTTGTGAGTCAGCAGGCGCGGATAGCGGTACGAGCGGACCTACAATAACCGATTCCGGCGGCGTATCGAACATGGAATAGAGATTGATTTGCCCGGTATCCCCGACCTGCAGGATGGAAGCACTGGCCACCGCGGTGAGCTGGATGCAGCCTACAGACAATGCATGATTCACAACATTCAAATTCATGGCAGCTTTTCTCCTATTCATTCTGGTTGGTTGCTTGGGACGCCAGGCCGGCTACATAGCTCTGAAGCGCCGCATCGATATCGCGGGTTGTCTTCTGGATGATATCCGACTTCAGCTCATCCGTAATCTGGGGCGGATTTTGGTCATTTGTCTTTCCTTTGGGCAGAGCGACATTTATATAATATTGAATCCGGGGACTCATTTGCTTGCGGATATCCTCCACAATCAATTTGCGGTGGAAGGGGTCAAGCGTGATGCCATAACTTGCTTCAAGCTGCGAGAGAATGACAGGCGCCCGCGTACTCAGATAAAAATCAATATCGCGGCGGATTTCGGGATACGGTGGACCAGGCATGGTCGCATCCGGCGCGCCCGAGGCAAAGGCGGATGGGAACTGATTGGGGCCGCTAAGCGCCTGATCGTTCACATCCCCGAGGGGTAAAGCACCGTTATCAGATGTAAAGGCAGAGGCTGGTGGGGGTACGGCCGCAGGCGAAGGAGCGCCGGGAATGACAAGCTGGCCGATCTCCTTCATCTTCTCCTCACTGGGAGGGGTCATGCCGATGTTCAGCGTTCCGTCCAGCTTCTCCACCTTCAACTGGTCAAAATGATATTCCATGCGGTCGATATGATACTGCGGTTTTGTCTCTGCGGATTTCAACCGTTCGTTTAAGCTTTCCACCTGTTTGCTGAGCGAATCGATTGCGGCTTGCTGTGCTTCCAGTCGGATGTGCAGCTGTTGAACCCTTTGGGACCATGCCATCCACACCTGTTGGGGGGAATAGGCGGGTTCGTTATAGGATTGCATGATACGCACCTCCTGAAGGACTTAATAGCTAAACCGGATTGGGCAGAGGAACAAAGGAAAGCGGATTTTCTTCGCCGAATTGCGGCGCAGGACCGGTAAAGCCCCCGGTATTGTAGAGCTGGGACAGGGAGCGCACAGATCCCGCTGTGCCGATCTGAAGGACAGATGAATTCGTAACGCTATCCACCCGCAGCTGGTGAATGGTGATGTTTTGATGAACAGTCCAATTCATGGAGATGACTCACCCCGCTTGGGATTGTATGCTGTCTGCAATATCCGGTTCAGAGGTATCCGCCGCGCTGACGGCATGATCGGCATTGGCCGGACTGCCTGTGAGGAACGATCCTGGACCGGCATAGGTTATCGATATGCCCGGAGGCTTTCTCTGGAAGGAATCACCTGACGGGACGAATGGGCTTGAGCCCACCCGGATGAAATTGACAAAACCGATGACAGCAGGCATTGTTTCCCACTCCCTTTCTTATAGGCTGAAATTGCCATTGCTGCTTGAGGGCAGCTTCCTCGCATCCAAAGCTGATGTTACATCCTATGCGGCAAGCGCCCAGTGGTTCCTTTTGCGTGTCAACTGCAGATCTTTTTTTGGGTGATGGAGTGGCAGCGTATTTGATTCCGGCATATATTAAACAGGCGATTCTGGAGCGGAGGTGTCAATCGATATGGAAGAGGGGCTTGACGATCTGGAGAAATGGATGGAGAAGCAGCGGCTTCCCAAAGACTTTGATATGCTTAGCCAGCCTGACTGGATTGGCGACTATGTCCGGAGCATGATGATCAAGGCGATTCCCGCTGCATCGTCGGTGCTAAACGCATCCAGGGCGGAAATCACAGAGTCCAAGCAATATATGATCATTATATATCCGCTTGGCGGGAATGCCGACTTGACCCGGATCAGGCTGGTTGCACAGGAAGACCGCATCAGGCTGTCGGGTCATCGGGAGGGGGAAACGGAAGTCATCAAGCTGCCCAGGATGGTGATTCCCGACTCTTGTCAAGCCAGCTATGACGGCGCCCAGCTGAAGGTCCGGCTGCGCAAACGTCCCCGCAATAAGCGATCTTTCGAAGCCAAAATCCATGGGAGCTGAAGGGGGAGGCGTTTGCCTTTTACAGGGACAAGCCCGGATTGCGGCAGGAGCTTTGGCGAAGCCGCATGTAAAATGTCAATAATTTGTCCCATCTTCAGGTTGGCGGCAGGTGGAAAAAAGCCGGATCAATCGCTTATAATAGATGCTAATGGTCGGAAAAAGCAAAAGGAGTGGTCGAATTGACAGTTGGAGATATCAGTGCCATATCCGGTGGTTTGTTTGCCACGGGAGCCATATTCATCCTGCTTATCTTTTCACTGCTGAGCTTCGGGATTCTGCGTATGTTTCAGCATAAAATCCGCACAGGCTGGTTCAGCTTTGCCGGAGCGGTGGTCAGCGCTGTTGCATTCGGGTTGATTCTGAACCAGTGGTTTGTATAGCGGATTTACTTCGTTACCTCTATAAAATAAGGCATATTCGTTCATCGCGAATATGCCTTATTTTTGTATATACAGAAAACCAAAGCTGTGATACCATAAAAACAAACACAAACAAAATAAAACAATCAAAAACAAAGGTGATGACAAAACATGGCTAAATCATTATGGGAATCGCAAAAAGCATCTGCACTTGAAAGCGGCGTCGAAGAACTTGTTTACCGTTCCAATCTGATCGGCACTGACCGGACCGTATGCAACTGGGGCGGCGGCAATACATCAATGAAGACGGTTGTGAAGGATTTCCGCGGCCGCGATATCGAAGTCATGTATGTCAAAGGAAGCGGCTCCGATCTGGCCTCTATGAAAGCGAAAAATTTCACGGCTCTTCGCATGGAGGATATCCGTCCATTATTCGAGCTTGAGAGCATGTCCGATGAAGACATGGTCGCTTATCTGGCGAATTGCATGATCGACAGCAAGCACCCGCGCGCATCCATTGAGACTCTGCTGCACGCCTTCCTTCCTTTCAAGCATGTGGACCATACTCATCCAGACTCTATCATCAGCCTGTGCTGTACCGACAATGGCCGCGAGCTGGCGGCAGAAATCTTCGGCGACCGTTTCGTCTGGGTTCCCTATGTCCGTCCCGGCTTTACCCTGTCGAAAATGATCGCGGAAGGGGTGCTTGCCAACCCCAGAGCCGAGCTTGTGCTGATGGAGAAGCATGGTCTGGTGACATGGGGGGAAACCTCTGAGGAAGCCTACAACAAAACACTGCAAATCATTACCGAGGCGGAGGAATATATCGCAGGCCGCATCGATGAGAACGCCGTATTCGGAGGCGCGCGCTACAGCTCTCTGGAAGCTGGCAAAAGACGCGAGCTTGCTGCTGCCGTCATGCCGACGATCCGCGGCGCAGTCAGCGCGGAGAAGCCTATGCTGGCCGTCTTCGATGATGAGGCTGATGTGCTGGAGTTCGTCAATGGCCGCGATTCCGCAAAGCTCTCCCAGGTTGGCGCAGCTTGCCCCGATCATCTGGTTCATACCAAAATGACGCCGCTGTACATTGAATGGGATCCTGCATCAGGAACCCGGGAAACACTGATTCAAAGCGTAAAAGAAGGAATTGCCGCATTCAAAGCAGAATATACAGCTTACTTTGAACGCAACAAGAACGAAGGCGACGTCATGTTCGAGGCGGCTCCTCGCGTGATCCTGATTCCGGGCATCGGCATGTTCAATACTGGCAAATCCCGCGCCAATGCTCAGGTCAGCGGTGCGCTTTATCACCGTGCCATTGCGGTTATGCGCGGCGCGACAGCGCTTGGCTCCTTTGTTTCGCTCAGCGAAAATGAGTCGTATAATGTAGAGTACTGGCCCCTTGAGCTGTACAAGCTGACGCTTGCGCCGGCCGAAACCGAATTCTCCCGCAAAATCGCCTTCATTACCGGCGGAGCGGGCGGAATTGGCAGCGAAACGGCCCGCCGTCTGGTATCGGAAGGCGCGCATGTCGTGCTTGCCGACCTCAATCTTGAAGGCGCACAGAAGGTTGCGGACGATATTAACGCCAAGCATGGCGAAGGCCGCGCTCTCGCCGTAAAGATGGATGTGACAAGCGAAGAGCAGGTTATAGCCGCTTTCGCTGAATCCGCCTTGTATTACGGCGGGGTGGACATTCTGGTGAACAACGCAGGGCTTGCCACCTCCAGCCCGTTCGAGGAAACATCGCTGAAAGAATGGAATCTGAACATGAACGTACTGGGAACCGGCTATTTCCTTGTTGCGCGCGAAGCTTTCAAAACCATGAAAATTCAAAGCATTGGCGGCAGCATGGTATTTATCGGCTCCAAGAACTCGATCTTTGCTGGCAAAAGCGTTACGGCGTACAGCTCGGCCAAAGCGCTTGAAGCGCATCTTGCACGCTGCATCGCAGCGGAAGGCGGAGCGGACGGCATCCGAGTGAACACTATTCTTCCTGATGCCATTCTTCAAGGATCTGCAATCTGGAATTCCAACTGGCGCAATGAGCGCGCAGCGGCATACGGCATCGAGCCGGATCAGCTGGAAGCACACTACCGCAACCGGACAACACTGCTTGTGAACATCTATCCTTCCGACATCGCCGAGGGCGTAGCTTTCTTCGCCTCATCGAAATCAGCCAAAACAACAGGCTGCATGCTGACTATCGATGGCGGAGTGCCGGCGGCATTCACACGCTAATTCAACTATCCGCTTTTCTTACAAGGAGGAAATCGCATTGGCTGCAAAAAAAGGCGAAACATTATGGGTGATCCCGGACGGTTACATTCCACCGCATAGCAGCGGGGAGCTTGAGAGCCACGAATCCATCTGTGTTCTGAATACCAATCATATGGACGCGCAACTGATCGTCAACGTTTATTTTGAAGACCGTGAACCGCTGGAAGGCATTACGGTGCTGGTTCCGGCCAAACGGACGCTTCATCAGCGCACTGCGCTGCTCAGAAGCGGCTCTGAGAGCATCCCCAAGGGTGTTCCCTATGCGATGGAAGTCATGAGCGATATTCCCGTTTATGTCCAATACAGCAGACTTGATGCGACACAGCCGGCCAACGCTTTAATGTCGGTGATGGCTTATCCGGTAAGAGATAACCAATAGTCCGGGAATGAGAGGATGATACGTACCATGAATGATCGCGCCTATGCTTTATTCGAAGAGCAGCAGAAGAGTCGCGGCATCGACATAAACAAGGCCAAGGAAAAGCTGAAATCCCTTCGTATTGAAACACCTTCTTGGGGCTACGGCGATTCAGGAACCCGCTTCAAAGTGTTCCAGAAGGTCGGCGTTCCCCGCAATCCGTTCGAGAAATTCGATGATGCTGCCGTAGTGCAAAAGCTGACAGGCCTCTGCCCGTCGGTAGCTATCCATATTCCTTGGGATAAAGTGGACGATTACGACAAGCTCCGCAGCCATGCGGAGGGTCTCGGTCTTCAAATCGGAGCCGTTAATCCCAATTTGTTTCAGGATGAGGATTATATGCTGGGCAGCGTAACCAACTCTGATGCCGCTATCCGCCGCAAAGCGACCGACCATCTTCTGGAGTGTGTAGATATTGCCAAAGCTACAGGCTCCCGCGATCTCAGCCTCTGGTTTGCGGACGGCACGAACTATCCGGGTCAGGCCGATATCCGCAGGCGCAAAGCGTGGATGCATGAAGCGCTGGCCGAGATGTACAAGGCGTTGACGCCGGATATGCGGATGCTGATCGAATATAAATTTTTTGAACCGGCTTTCTATCATACGGATCTTGCCGATTGGGGCATGGCATTCAATCTGGCAGGCAAGCTCGGCGCACAGGCTTCTGTTCTCGTCGATACCGGCCACCATGCGCCTGGTACCAATGTGGAGCATATTGTCGCTTACCTGCTGGATGAGCAAAGACTGGGCGGCTTCCACTTCAACAGCCGCAAATATGCGGACGATGATCTGATTGTCGGTGCGATTAATCCTTATGAATTATTCCTTATTTTCTATCAGATTCTTGAAGCGGCGAATGACGTGAACAGCGGCATTCGCGGTGATGCCGACGATATTGCCTATATGATCGATCAATGTCACAACATTGAACCGAAAATCCAGGCGATGATCCGTTCCGTATTAAACGTCCAGACCCAGTATGCCAAAGCTCTGCTGATCAATCTGGATGAGGTGCATGCGGCACAGGAAGCACAGGATGTCATGGCTGCCGAGGATGCAGTGCGCAGCGCGTTCGAGTTCGATGTAACACCGCTCCTGCATGCGGTGCGCGAGGAGCAGAATCTGCCCCTTGATCCGATGAAGGCTTTTCGGGAAAGCGGTTATTATGAGTCCGTTGCCCATCGCGGCAAAGGCGGAGCGAGCTGGTGAAGGCGCTCGCATTCGATCTTGGCGCAGGCAGCGGACGCGCAGTGCTGGGATGGATCGAGGAGGGCCGGATCGTCATCCGGGAGGTGCACCGGTTCACGAATGAGCCGGTACAGGTTGGCGGGCGTCTCTATTGGGACATCTTAAGGCTGTATCACGAAATCAAACAGGGTATCCGCAGTGCCTGGCGTGCTGCGGACGGGCAAATCGGCAGCATCGGCATTGATTCCTGGGCCGTCGATTTTGGCTTGATCGGCAGCAATGGCGAGCTGCTGGCAAATCCCTATCATTACCGGGACGGCCATACGACGACAGCCATCGAAGAGGTGCTGAAAATCGTGCCGGAAGCGGAGATATTCGCACGCAGCGGGATTCAGTTTCTCCCTTTTAATACGCTGTACCAGCTCCATGCCATGAAGCGGGACGGGAATCCGTCGCTTGCGCAGGCAAAGCATCTGCTTATGATCCCTGATCTGCTGCGCTACTTCCTATCCGGTGAAATGCACAGCGAGTTCACGAATGCCTCGACTACGCAGGCGCTCAATCCCGCAACAGGGCTTTGGGATGAACGGCTGTTGACGGCGATCGGCATCGATCCGGCGATTATGCTGCCTCCGGTTCAGCCGGGCACGGCTGTCGGAGCCTTAAGCGAATCCGTTGCGCAGGAGCTTGGCACCGCGGCAATCCCTTTGATTGCCGTTGGCGAGCACGACACAGCATCAGCTGTCGCAGGGGTGCCGGCACTCGAGCCGTCCTTCGCTTATCTGAGCTGTGGAACCTGGTCGCTGATGGGAACCGAAGTTCTTGAGCCGGTGCTGAGCGAGCATGCGCGTGCGCTGAATTTCACCAATGAAGGCGGCGTCTACGGGACGTACCGGCTGCTTAAGAACATCATGGGTCTATGGCTGCTGGAAGAGAGCAAGCGGGCATGGGAAAGAGAAGGCGGCAGCAAGCTGGCATACTCTGACCTGCTTGGACGTGCAGCTGCATCCGAGCCTTTCCGCTCTCTGATTGATCCGGATGACATGCGGTTTCTGAATCCGGCGCATATGCCTTCGGAAATTGCCGCGTATTGCCGGGAGACCGGTCAACCGGTTCCGGCATCGGATGGAGAGATTGTCCGCTGCGTATTGGAGAGCCTTGCCTTGAAATACCGTTATGTGCTGGAGAAAACGCAAGAACTGAGCGGGACGGTCTATGATGGACTGCATATGGTTGGCGGCGGCATTCAGAATGAAATGCTCTGCCGCTTTACGGCGGGAGCGCTGGGTAAGCCCGTATGGGCAGGACCTGCGGAAGGCAGCGCGCTGGGCAATCTTGCCGTCCAGTTTATCGCTTCCGGTGAAGCTGCCGATATTGCCGGGGTGCGCAAGCTGATCGGAGAATCCTTTGCTGTCAACGTGTATGAACCGGATGACTCCGGTATCTGGGAAGAACAATACGGAACTTGGCGGGAGCTCACAGGTCTGCAATAATGGAAATAAAGCCGTGGCTTTTACTATTCGGATTGGACTGAAGCTTATGTTGGTAGCCGAAAGATATGCAAAAATCATCCGCCTCGTCAATGAGCGGGGCAGTATCCGGGTGAGCGAGCTCAGCGAGCTGTGCGGCGTTACCGAAGAGACGATCCGGCGCGATCTGGACCGGCTCGAGCAAACAGGCAAGCTTGAGCGCAGTCACGGCGGCGCCATGAGCGTGAAGGATGCGCAGGCTGAGATTCCTTACTTTGAACGTGAGGTTATGAACGCAGCGGAGAAGAAACGGATTGCTGCCGAAGCGGTCGGTCAAATCGAGCCCTACAGCAAAATTGCGCTTGATGCAAGCACCACGGCTTACTATATGGCGGCTGAGCTTCCGAATATCCCGTTGACTGTTCTGACCAATTCGATCAAGGTAGCGCTGGAGCTCGCCGGGAAGGAGAAGATTCAGGTCTTCTCCACCGGGGGAATCCTTTCGCCCCGCTCCTTGTCCTACCAAGGGCCTCTTGCAGAGAGCAACCTGGAGCAGTACCACGTGAACAAGGCTTTTATTTCCGGCAAGGGCATTCATCCCGAGCGGGGAATAAGCGAATCCAGCGAGCTGCAGGCGGCGGTGAAACGGAAGATGATCGGTTTGGCAGACGAGGTATTCCTGCTTGTCGATTACAGCAAATTTGGCGTTCGCGCGTTCTCCCACATCGCTGACTGTGAACAAATCGATCATCTGATTACAGATGACCGGGCCGACCCGGAGGTACTGCGTATTTTGACCGGGCAGGGCATTAAAGTGACGATCAGCCATTAGCAAGACGCTAGTTGAACAGGGCGGCCGCAACCTCATGCGAATGGGGCCGGGCGCCTGTCTTTAAATTTGGGGAAATCATGCAGAGTATCTAAATTTATTATTCAAATTTGCGGTACAAGTTTAAAAATAGTCAATAAACCAAGTTGCCATAACATAAGATGGAGTATAAGATAGTTATTAAGAAAGAATATTCAGAACATTTCGTCAACGGATCAACACTGGGGGGAGGAGTTGCCGATGAACAAGAGTCATGAAGTGGAGTACTGCAACCTGGAGCTGCGTTTTGACCGGCGGCAAATCCAGAATTTGATTCGGGATTTGATACAGGAGGGTTATTCGCTGTATTGGAGCGAGTCGGACGTTTACTTTCTCATATCGGTACGCAGCGGGCGCAAGCTTGTGAAGCTCCGGTTCCAGAGAGTGCGCAACCGTTACAAAATCATCGGCGATTATATCATTAAGGATGAGAAACTGTCGGAGCTGCTTGAGAAGCTGATTAACGATTCCCGTGGTCATGCGGTTGTTAAGCGCTTTAAGGACCGCCAAATCGTGATTGAGAGCATCATGTTCGGCGAAATCATTCGACTTGTGGAGGTGTCCGGGATGGAGCATCGGATTATTTACCAGAAGAAACCATTGGTCACTGTAGAAGAAATGATTCAGGCTTTTCAGTCTAAACGTGCGGAAGAACGGGCGGTTGTGCTGAGGTATGAGCTGGATTATGAGCTTTCGGTCCTGCATGAGGCGATCAAAGAGGAACGCGATGAAGATGCGGCGCTTTCCAAAGAGCGGCTGCAGTCGCTGAGGATTGAGATGATACAGCTTGAATTATAGAAAGAGGATTGGAGCTTTCCCATTCAAATAAGCCTTTTGGAGCTTACGCGCCAAAAGGCTTATTTTTGCATGCCGCCCGTTCCATTGTTTACACGGCTTGCCCGCATGTTCTACAATGTAACGATAGCAAAAAGTGCTGTTTGGCTTGCTGCGGGAGGAGAGACGGATGGTGAGGAATGCAACCGGTAAGATTATTATAGCCGTAGATATCGGGACGACGAGCACCAAGGTACTGGCGTTGAACGCGGACCGCTATAAAGGCGCGCAGGCATCGAAGGAAGGCGTTTCGATCCGCGCCAGGGCGGAAGAAGGCTACCCTCTGCTCGAGCCCCATCCGGGACATTTCGAACAGGACCCCGGACTGATCGCCGAGGCGGTGGAAAGGTCAATCCGGGAGGTTATGCGCAAGGGCGGGATTCAGGCTGACGAGGTGTCTTGCCTTACATTCAGCTCGGCTATGCATGGATTAATCGCAGTTGATGGGGCTGGAGAGGCTTTGACGCCCTGTGTGACATGGGCTGACTTAAGAGCGGCGGGTTATGCGAAGAAGCTCAGAGACAGCGGGGAAGCCGGAGAACTGACGATGCGGACGGGAGTCCCCGTTCATGCGATGACCCCGCTTTGCAAGCTGCTGTGGCTCCGCGATAACGAACCGGAAATATTCGCTTCCGCCCGCTGCTTCATCGGAATCAAGGAATTTGTGCTGCACCGCTGGTTCGATGGTCCTTATCTGATGGACGAGTCCGTAGCCGGGGGAACGGGCCTATATCACCTGGAGAACCGCAAGTGGGATGAGCAGGCTCTGCAGCTTGCCGGCGTAGGGCTCGACAGGTTGCCGCAGCTTGTTCCGTCGGAGCATGTGCTGCAGGGGCTGCGTCAGACCGCCGCGGATGCCATGCTGCTGCCGGCAGACGTGCCGGTCATCGTGGGCGCAGCGGATGGCGTGCTCGCGAATCTGGGCGCGGGAGCGGTCGAGAGCGGGATTGCCGCTGTCACAATCGGCACGAGCGGCGCCGTGCGCATCGCGTTGGATACGCCGGCTGCAGATCGCGAAGGACGGCTGTTTTGCTATCCGCTGGCGGATTCCCTGTGGATCGCAGGCGGGCCTGTAAACAGCGGCGGCGTGGTGCTGCGCTGGCTACGCGACAAGCTGTTCCCGGCCGAAACGGCTGCGGCGGCCGGGCAGGGAATTGATCCATACGAGCAGCTGATTGCGCTCGCGATGGAAACGCCGCCAGGAGCGGAAGGGCTGCTCAGCCTTCCGCACCTGGCGGGAGAACGGGCGCCGCATTGGGACGAGAATGCGCGCGGAGTCTACATCGGCCTGTCGCTGCATCATGACAGGCGGCATATGATCCGCGCCACGCTGGAGGGTATCCTCTTCGGTCTGCGCGCCGTGGCCGAGCTGGTCGCCGCAAGCTCCGGCGGCGGACCGCTCCGGGAAATCCGTGCCTCGGGCGGCTTTGCCCGCTCGGGCGCGCTGCGGCAGATGATGGCCGATATATTCGGCTGCCCGGTTACCCTCACGGACACCGAGGACGCTTCGGCCATCGGCGCCGCAATGCTGGCGCAGTTCGCGCTTGGGCAGGCTCCGCACGGCCTGCGCGGGCTTGCGGCGGCGGTCGAGGTCGTTGACCGCCGCGATCCGGACCCTCGGGCGGCGGCCGTCTATGACCGCCTGTTCCCGGTCTACCGCTCGCTGTACAGCGCGCTCGCTCCCGCTTTTGCGGAGATCGCCGCCTACCAGCGCGGCGAATAGTCCGGCGCGGCCGGAACGCCGTTCTCTTGACGTACGCCGCTCCCGGCGTGCGTCCTCGCGCGGCAGTGCCGGCTATCGGACAGCATCATGCAGTCGCGGCCAGTAAAGTCGGGCCCTGATAGGGCCCGACTGGTCCATAAATCCGATTTTTTTTGGCGCCGGTTTTCATTCCCTTGCAAAAAGAGTAAAATAAAAGTACTGTGTGCGTAAGCGTTACAATCCAACCCTTTCGGGGACAGGCTGTAACAGACGCATAGAAGCTCAACTATAAATGAGATAAGGGATGGGAAACCACAATGTCTAAACAACAAATTGGTGTAGTTGGTTTGGCCGTAATGGGCAAAAACCTTGCGCTCAACATTGAAAGCAAAGGATTTACTGTCTCGGTCTTCAACCGCTCACGCGAAAAAACGGACGATCTTCTCAAGGAAGCTGCCGGAAAAAATCTTGTGGGTACATTTACAATCGAGGAGTTTGTCGAATCACTGGAAACCCCCCGCAAAATTCTGATCATGGTTCAAGCCGGCAAAGGTACGGACGCTACCATTGATGCGCTTGTCCCTCATCTGGACGAAGGCGATATTATCATCGACGGAGGCAATGCCTTTTTCCCTGATACCCAGCGCCGCAGCAAGGATCTGGAAGGACAAGGCATTCGTTTTATCGGCACAGGCGTTTCCGGCGGCGAAGAAGGCGCGCTGAAAGGACCGTCCATCATGCCGGGCGGCCAGGAATCTGCTTATAAGCTGGTTGAACCCATCCTTACTGCAATTTCCGCGCATGTCAATGGCGACCCTTGCTGTACATACATCGGACCTGATGGCGCAGGACACTATGTCAAAATGGTTCACAACGGAATTGAATACGGCGATATGCAGCTGATTTGCGAAGCCTATGATCTGCTCAAAAATGTTTTGGGCGTTTCGACGGAGGAGCTGCAAAGCATCTTTACCGAATGGAATAAAGGCGAGCTTGACAGCTACCTGATTGAAATCACAGCGGATATTTTCTCCAAATACGATCCGGAAACGAAGCAGCCGATGGTGGATGTCATTCTGGACGAAGCCGGCCAGAAGGGTACTGGCAAATGGACTAGCCAAAGCTCGCTTGATCTTGGCGTCCCGTTGTCGATCATCACCCAATCCGTATTCTCGCGTTTCCTGTCTGCCCTCAAGGAAGAGCGCGTGGCTGCCAGCAAACGGCTGAAGGGCCCGCAAAGCGCTCCGTTCCAAGGCGACAAAACCGCGTTCATCGAAGCGATCCGCAAGGCGCTGTTTGCGAGCAAAATCTGCTCCTACGCACAAGGCTTCGCTCAAATGCGCGCCGCCTCCGAAGAGTTCGGCTGGGATCTGCGCTACGGCGACATCGCCATGATTTTCCGTGGCGGCTGCATTATCCGTGCCCGTTTCCTGCAGAACATCAAGGATGCATACGATCGTGAGCCGGGGCTCCGCAACCTGCTGCTGGATTCCTACTTTCAGGAAATTGTGGAATCGTATCAGGGCGCGTGGCGCGATGTCGTTGCCGCCGCTGTTCAGTATGGCGTTCCGGTTCCGGCGTTCTCCAGCGCGCTGGCCTATTACGACAGCTACCGTACCGCCCGTCTTCCGGCAAACCTGCTGCAGGCGCAGCGCGACTACTTTGGCGCTCACACCTTCAAGCGTGTGGACAAGGAAGGCTCCTTCCACTTTGACTGGCTTCACCTGCACGATTAATTGGCGCCTGCAGGATAGAGGCCAAGAACGCCTTCAATCAGGCAGCTCCGCAGTCTGTCCCCTTCCGGGCCGCAGCCGCTGCGCTGCTTGATCAGAATCATGGAGGCTTCGGAGAAGGATTGAAATATTTTTAATAGCTGTGGCTGGGGAAGGCTGAGTAATTCAGGCGCTTCGTCAGCCACTTTCTTTTTCATAAATTCCAAAATCCATACCACATCCTCACGGCAAAGCGGATAATCGGGATTGAACAAGTGCCCCATAGGTCCAAGCGAAAGATGCGGCTCCCGGTTGTATGCCATAGGCGTCCTCCTTTGCATAATTGGTAACAATAGCGGTATTATCATCTCTACGGCAGGATGAACTTTTTTATACCCGATCTGCGCTAATAATGATATGATAAGCAAACATGTGTAAAATCAATCTGCAGCAAATAAAGAAGGTGTGCTAACGAATGGCGGACAAGCAGCAAGTCCATATTGTACTGGTCGGATTTATGGGGACAGGCAAGTCAACGGTCAGCCAGCTGCTGGCCAGGCGTCTGGACTGTGAGACCATAGATGTGGACGCAGAGATTGAGCGCCGCGAAGGAAGAAGCATTCCGGAAATCTTCGCGCATCGCGGCGAGTCGTCATTCCGGGAGGCGGAAACGGCTGCGCTGGCCGATGTGCTCAGCCATGAGGAGAGGAAGGTCATCGCCACTGGCGGAGGCGCGGTGCTGGCTCCCAGCAACTGTGAATTGATGCTTGATTCCGCTTTGGTGGTGGCGCTTACGGCGGACGCGGAACAGATCATTTCCCGTGTCAGCCAAGACGCTTCGCGTCCTCTCCTGCAGGGAGATCTGAGACAGCGGGTCAACCAGCTTATGGAGGATCGCAAGCATGCTTACGATTTTGCCCATCTGACCATTGATACATCCAAGCTCAATGCGCATGAAGTGGTGGACAAGATCGTAGCCTTCCTGCAGCAATAGCAATAGACCACCCAACTTAAATAAAGGAGCATGATTTCAAAGATGGACGTTCTCGTAACCCCAACCCCTAAACTGCATGGAGAAATCCAGGCGCTCTCATCCAAAAACTACACCACCCGCTACCTGCTCGTTGCGGCGCTGGCGGAAGGAACGAGCACGGTTTACTATCCGGCCCACAGCGAGGACAGCGATGCCATGCGCCGCTGTATCCGGGATCTGGGCGCGGTCATCGAAGAAGACGACGAGAAGATGATCATCACGGGCTTCGGCCGCAGCCCGAAGGATATCAATGAGCTGGATGTGGGAAATGCGGGCGCTGTTCTACGCTTCCTGATGGCAGTTGCCGCCCTATGCCCGGATGTTACCTTCATTAACCGTTACCCGGATTCGCTCGGCAAGCGTCCGCATGACGATCTGATTGATGCTCTTGGGCAGTTGGGCGTAGAGGTCCGGCATGATCAGGGACGTCTTCCCATCACGATTCGCGGAGGATCGGCCAAGGGCGGAAAAATCCGTGTTTCCGGCAGTGTAAGCTCGCAATATTTAAGCGCGCTGCTGTTTCTGACGCCGCTGCTTGCGGAAGACAGCGAGATCGAGGTGCTGAATGATCTGAAATCCAAGGTCGTCGTGGGACAGACGCTGGAAGTGCTTAAGCAGGCGGGTATCGTCATTGAAGCGAGCGATGATCTGATGCATTACCGCATTCCCGGAGGACAAAGCTATGAAGCCAAGAAGTACGTCGTCCAGGGTGATTACCCCGGCTCTGCGGCTATTCTTGCAGCGGCTGCTGTCACCCAGTCCGATGTTACGCTGCACCGGCTGGAGGAGCACAGCAAGCAGGGAGAACGCGCCATCGTCGATGTGCTCCGCGCTATGGAGGTTCCTTTGACCCATGAGGGAGGGGTTGTCCGCGTTCAGGGCAACGGCAAGCTCAAGGCAGTTGAGTTTGACGGGGATAAAGCTACCGACGCGGTGCTCGCCATGGTGGCGGCCGCTGTGTTCGCGGAAGGAACCTCGCGTTTCTACGATGTGGAGAATCTGCGCTATAAGGAATGCGACAGAATTACGGATTATTTGAACGAGCTGCGCAAGGCCGGGGCGAATGTCGAGGAGCGTCAAAGCGAGATTATCGTGCATGGCCGTCCCGAGGGTGTCGAGGGCGGAGTTGAAATCAACGCTCATTATGACCATCGGGTTATTATGGCACTCGCTGTTGTCGGACTCCGCGCCAAGCAGCCCTTGCGCATTCGCGATGCCCATCATGTCGCCAAGTCGTATCCGCAATATTTTGACCATTTGAAAATTCTGGGAGCCAATGTCGAATGGATCGAATAGACCATATGAAAAACTTATAAACCATTATAACCAAAGGATGTGTGTCTCTTATGGCATTTGAAAACCCTTCACGCGAGGAAATCAAGGAAATTCTGGAACAAACGAATACGATCGCAGTGGTTGGCTTATCCGATAATCCCGAGCGCACATCCTATTTGGTGTCGCAGGCGATGCAGGCCAAAGGCTACCGGATTATTCCGGTCAACCCCAATGCCGATACCATTCTGGGCGAGAAATCCTACCCTTCCTTGCGGGATATCCCGGAGAAAGTGGATCTGGTCAATGTATTCCGGCGCAGCGAGCTTACTCCGCCCATTGCGGCTGAGGCTGCAGCAATCGGGGCAGCAGTCATTTGGCTCCAGCTGGGCGTTTACCATGACGAGACTGCCGAAATCGCGGAACGCGCTGGCCTGAAGGTCATTATGGACCGCTGCATCAAAGTGGAGGATTCCTTATTGTTGCCGCATGGAAAAACAAAGGCATAAGCAGATTTTGCTTCTGGTAATTTCCTGAAACCCGCCCATTATTTATACGGGCTGTATATTCATAATTCACGCCAGTCTCTCCCACAATAAGAAAGGCTTTTGGAAGGTGCAGCCTATAAGGCATCCGGAGGTCGACATTTTTTTATTCCAAGGAGGACAACACGTGAACTCGATGTCGCAGCAAGGCGGGTTTCAAAACAGTCAGTTCAGACAGCAGTTTAGCAACCAAGGCAGCCGGAACAGCTTCCAGCCACTTGGGTATGTTCAATCCCAATATCAAGGACAGCCAAAGCAGCAAAACCAAGGGATGTCTTCAGGCGCAGGCTTTTCCCAAATCAACAGCTTTGGAATGAATCAAAGCCGTAACCAAAATCAAAACCAGCCTGTGATCTCTCACGTGGGCTACACGGCTAACCAGGATTACCAACCGCAAAACCATTTTAACACTGAGTTTTCTTCAATGGGTTCTTCAAACCAGGCCAACCAGTCCCAACCTGTTATTTCCCATGCTGGAGGCTACAGTGCCAATCAAAATTTCCGCTCCAATTCAACCAGCCAGTTCAATCAATCGAACCAAATGCAGCACCAACCGGTGATCTCGCATGCCGGTTACACGGCAGGATCGAATCAATCGAATCAAAACCAGTTCAACCAATCGAACCAAATGCAGCAGCAACCGGTGATCTCGCATGTCGGCTACACGGCCGGAACGAATCAAATGAACCAAAACCAATTCAACCAGAATCAATTCAATCAACCGCAAAACCAATTTGGTTTCCGCTCCAACCTGCAAAGCCAAAACAACTTCTCGCAGGCGAATGCGCACACTTCTCAAAACCCGGTATACCAAGCCACCAACGCGGTCTCGAATTCGGGTCCGGTTCTCTCCAGGCTTGGTTATTCGTCTGGCTCGCAAGCAAGCTCCTTCCAGGGCGCACAAAATACCTTTGGCGGCTTTCAGCGTTAAACGGCAGGCCAATACCAGAGAAGCGGCGGACCAGCGGGTCCGCCGTTTTTTTTTGACAAAGCAGAGCCAAACGCTTACGATCAATAGAGAAAAATTCTATACGGCATAGGCGACAAAAAGGGGAGGGTTTCACGGATGAACATAATGGGGCACCTGCAGCAGCTTGGACGATCTTTAATGCTGCCGACCATCGTGCTCCCGGGAGCGGCTGTATTCCTCAGCCTCAGTGCATTGCCTTGGGACGCGTTGGGACTTCCAGGCATGCAGTCCCATTTACATATGGCGGGTGAAGCGTTATTCACTTTTCTGCCCTATTTATTTGCGTTCGGTGTGGCGATGGGCATGACCAGCAATGCAGGTGCTGCAGGCCTTGCAGCATTGGCAGGCATGTTTATTTATACGGGCATCATAAATGCCAGTCATTACGAGCTGGAACCGACTGTATTTACCGGAGTCATTATTGGCGTGGTTACGAGCATCTTCAATGAACGGTTCAAATCGATCAAATTTCCGGAATACATCCAGTTTTTTGGCGGACCTCGTTTTGTGCCGCTGGCTGTAAGCTTCTTCTCAGCGATACTGGCCATCGTCATGGTGCGTCTTGCGCCAAGTGTGCACGAAGGGTTAATGGTACTTGGCGATATCGTATCCTCTGGCGGGGGCTTCGGCGTTTTTCTTTTCGGTTTTGTACTGCGGATTACGGTTGTTTTTGGCCTCCATCACCTGGTCAGTCATGTTTTCTGGTTCCAGGTAGGCGGCTACCAGCAGAGCGACGGCTCCGTTCTGTTCGGCGATCTGCCGCGCTTTTTTGCCGGCGACCCGACCGCAGGAGCTTTTATGGCGGGGCTGTATCCCACGATGATGTTTGCGCTGCCTGCCATTGCCTTCGCGATCATTCACGAGGCGCGGGAGGATTTGAAGCCGAAGATCCGCAAAACCTTTATGATCGCGGCGCTTTCGTCTTTTCTGACCGGGGTAACCGAGCCGATCGAGTTTGCCTTTCTGTTCGTCGCGCCGTATTTATTTGTGGTGCATGCGCTGCTTTCGGGCCTGATGATGTGGTTCACTTACGAGCTGGGCATTTTACATGGATTCTCCTTCTCGGCAGGGGCCATTGATTTTCTGATTAATGAGCATCTTGCGACGAGGGGCTGGCTGCTTATCCCGATAGGCATCGTCTTTGGACTTCTATATTATTTTCTGTTCCGCTGGGCGATACGGCGTTTCCGTATTCCGACTCCCGGCCGCGAGGAAGGCTCCCAGCTCGATGAGTGGGCAGGCGATATCCCTTACCGGGCGCCGCTTATTCTGCAAGCGATCGGGGGCAAAGAAAATATACTGCAAATGGAAGCCTGCATTACCCGTCTTCGTCTTAAGGTCGGCAGCGACCGGCTGGTGGACAATAACGCGCTGAAGCATTTGGGCGCTGCCGGCGTGATCCGGCTGGGCGGAGGCAATGTGCAGATCGTCTTCGGCACCTATTCCGAGCTTATCCGGGAAGAGATGGACAAGGTAATCCGCCGGGACATTACACGAGTGCTGTTCAGCTCGCCCCTGCAGGGGAGGATGATTCCCCTGACCGAGGTGCCCGATCCGATATTTGCGGGCAAGCTTGTCGGTGACGGAGTGGCTTTTATACCGGACAAAGGCGAGCTTGTTTCTCCGGTGAAGGGCAAGGTTATCCATGTATACCCATCCATGCACGCCATCGGTATTCGAACGCCCGAGGGGCTGGATGTGCTGCTGCATATCGGCATTGACACCTCACAGCTCAAAGGCAAAGGATTCCATGCGATCGTCAAGGAAGGCGACCAGGTGAAGCCGGGCCAGCTGCTTATCACGTTTGATCTGCAGCAAATCCGCAAGGAAGGCAAATCCCTGGCGACACCGATGGTGATCACGAATTCCGATCGTGTTCGTTCATGGAGTTTTGCTCCGTTCAAGAGCGTTAAACGGGGGCAAGCATCTGTAATGTCAGTCGTTCTGAAAGAGAGAAGCAGTGGGGGGGATACGACATGATTCAAGGAATTGGCGCATCATCAGGCATTGCAATCGGCAAATCATTTGTTCTGCCGAACTGGGAGTGGGATTTGCCGGAGCAAAAAATCGACGTGGCGGATCTGGCTCGTGAGTTCGAGCGGCTATACGAGGGCATCCGTACCTCGAAAGTGGAAATCGAGCAAATGAAGGATGAGCTTCGCGAAGTTGTGGGTACGGAGGAAAGCTATATTTTCGACGCCCATCTGGCCATTCTGGAGGATCCTGTTTTTATGAACGAGATTCAGGGCATCATCCAGCGGCAGTACAAGGCAGCCGAAGTGGCGGTAAAAGAGGCGATTGACCACTTTGTCACGATGTTCGATCTGCTTGATGATGAATATATGAAGGAGCGGGCTTTGGATATCAAGGATGTCGGCAACCGGCTGCTCAAGCATCTGCTTGGCGCTCCGGAGATTACACTGCCGTCCGATACGCAGCCCTTCATACTCGTGGCCAAAGAGCTTTCGCCTTCACAGCTGGCTCATTTGAATCCCAACCATGTGCTCGGTATCGCTACGCTTGTTGGCAGCACGACCTCCCATTCCTCCATTATGGCCAGAGCGCTCGGCATCCCGCTGGTTGTCGGACTGGATACGAAGATTGAAGATGCCATTCAAACCGGAGATATGCTTATCATTGATGGTGACACCGGAGTTGTTCATCTGGACCCCGAGGCTCATTTGATCGACCGTTATACCCAGCAGCAGAAGCAGCAGCAGGAAGCCAGCCAGCGGCTCAAAGGCATCGTCAGCTTTCAACCGGTTACCCAGGATGGCAAGGAGATAGAGCTTGGCGCCAACATCAGCTCGCTTAAGGAGCTGGATATTGCGCTTGCCAGCGGTACGAGCGGCGTTGGGCTGTTCCGAACGGAATTTCTCTACATGGACAGGAGCCGGCTGCCTATGGAGGAAGAACAGTTTGAAGTTTACCGAAGCGTCGCAGAAAAGCTAGCCGGGCGGCCTTTGATTATTCGCACATTGGATATTGGCGGCGATAAGCAGCTTGATTATTTTGAGCTTCCGGAGGAGGAGAATCCGTTTCTGGGTTATCGGGCAATCCGGATATGCCTGGACAAACCGGAGCTTTTCAAAACTCAGCTGAGGGCCATCTTGCGTGCAAGCGCCTTTGGTAAAGTGAAAATCATGTATCCGCTGATTTCATCGGTCGAAGAGGTTCAGACGGCGAATTCGCTGCTCTCGGATGCGAAGCGCGAGCTTGTGGAAGAAGGACATGCTTATGACGGGGATATTGAAGTGGGGATCATGATCGAGCTTCCGGCTGCCGTGATGATAGCCGATTTGCTTGCGAAAGAGGTGGATTTCTTCAGTATAGGAACCAATGATCTTGTTCAGTTTACGCTGGCCGTCGACCGGATGAACGATCAAATCTCGCATCTGTATGAGCCGTATCATCCAGCTGTGCTGAGAATGTTGAAATTCACTGTGGAGGCAGCCAAGCAAGCCGGTATTCATATCGGTGTGTGCGGAGAAATGGCCGGGGATTTGAAGGCACTTCCGATTTGGCTCGCCCTGGATGTGGATGAGCTCAGCATGTCGCCGCATGCCATACTGCCCATTAAAGAACGGCTGCTTTCCCTGACGCAGCAGGACAGCCGTTCATTGTTCAGTGAAATATTAACCTGCCGCACGAGTCGGAGCATCCATGAAATGCTGGCATCTTTCCAGAGCATGCAGCAAAGCGGCGGGAATCAGGGTTCGATGACCACCCGGTAGCAGTTATCACAGCTGCTGCTTAGCTGGAGGAGATGACCTTATCCCTTGAATGCATCTACGAAAGCCTTGGCATACGGAGGCAAATCTGGCGGTCTCCGCGAGGAAATCAGATTGCCGTCGACGACCACTGGCTCGTCGATCCAGACAGCGCCGGCATTTTCCATATCATCGCGTATTCCAGGCGTGGATGTGACCTTACGCCCGCTGAGTATCTTTGCGGAAATAAGCACCCAGCCGGCATGGCAGATCTGACCGATCGGTTTGGCCGCGGCATCCATATCCTTGACCAGCTGAAGCACCTGCGGATAGCGTCTCAGCTTGTCCGGCGCCCATCCGCCGGGAACGAGCAGGCCGTCAACCTGCGAGCTGTCTACTTCGTCGAATGACAGATCGGCTTTTGCCGGCACGCCGTATTTGCCAATATGAGTGCGGTTCTTCTCCGGCCCGGCGAACAGTACGGCTGCCCCTTCTTCGCGTACGCGATAAACGGGATACCAGAGCTCCAAATCTTCGAATTCATCGTCCAATAAACAAATAATGGTTTTACCTTGCAGCGTCATTGTAATCCTCCTTAACGTCAACATTATGAAACTGTCAGGCTTGCTTCTTGCAGTCTATCAGCAATATTGTATCGAAGGTGATCCCGTGAAGCAAACTCTTCATGCCAATAAGCGGCGCAGTCTCCTGTATGCGGTTCCGGCGCTTGCGGTCATGGCGGCTATATTTCTTCTTTCCTCCCGGACCGGTGACGAGATCAATCGTTTTCTGCCGTGGTTTCAAAAGCTGCTTCCGGCGATGTCCAGCTTTGATTGGGGACATTTCATGGCATATTTCGTACTCGCGCTTGCATTTGATTATGGATTCGGAACACGTGCGGACAGCTGGGGCATGAAGATCCTGATCGTGGCTCTTTGCGGCTTGTATGGCTTGACCGATGAATATCATCAGTCTTTTGTCGGCGGGCGCACCCCCGATCTGCAGGACATCCGCAATGATTGTATCGGCGGCGCCATTGCAATGGCGGTTACTGCCATACCCGCTGTTCGCAGGAGATGGCGGAAGATCACATCCTAAAGCAGGGCGGTTATGCAAAAATTACATCTGCCGTTTAAGCAGGACTTTCAGCAAAAGTAGTCGAATACTCTTATCGAAATGGCGGAAAATCATATGCCTGCTGTTCTGGCACATTCCGGTATTTTCGACGGGAAGAAATGTGCGCCGCCCAAAGGCAGGCTGTTTCTTCTTAAACGACGGCAAATGCCGTGAGAAGGAGTGGACGATTTTGCAGAAACGGTGTCCTTGCGGCGACGTCATGCTTATCAAGCTGCGCACTGTTATTTACTCTGGTAAAGTGGAAATTGACAATGTACCGATATACTCATGCCCTGCATGCAGCCGCAGCGAAGTATTTCCTGAGGTCAAACCGGACCTGACCGGGCTGATCGGGAAATTGGGAACTGAACCGGATAAACAAACCTACTTGTTTAACGAGTGGAACGAATGGGCAGATTTATTAGTAGAAGCCTATCATGACCGCAAGCTGTCCGATTCCGAGGCGATCAGGCAGCGTACGGAGAACCGGATCAATACTCTTCTTGATTTGTATGCCGTCGCCAAAGCGGCTGAAGATGAAGTCTGGATCGCGGATATACATAAACGGCTCACCCAGTTAAGCCGGAAAACCCCTACATTCTAAACATAGGTATTATTTATATTCATTATGATCTTAGGACAGAGATAAGGGGGGCTGCCTGCTGGAGCGAATCACATCTCTCAATACCGTTCAGCAATGGAATGAAGTGCTGTCTGCCTCCAGGGTTAAGCCGCTGCTTGTTTTCAAACACAGCTGCCGCTGCTCCGTAAGTACGGGTGCCTATGACGAATTAACCGCATGGCTGGAGGATGCAGGAGAGCTTTCCCCGCCTTGTTTTCTGGTTGAAGTTGTGGATCATCAGGAGCTTTCCAGGGCGATTGCCGAGCAGACAGGGATCAAGCATGAATCCCCCCAAGCGCTTCTTATTGAGAACGGAATGGTTTCCTGGCATGCTTCCCATTGGGGCATAACCTATTCGACATTAGATGATCATCTTGGGAATCATTGCGAAAAGTAATATTTTGTCGTATCATTACGATAAAGTAAGACGGCGCGATATTTGAAGAAGAAACCGCATTTGCCAAGGTCAAGAACCTTGAGCCGGATAAGGTTCAGTTGCGGCAGACGCCTCTTTGCGGGCAAAAGCAGGTTTCTTCCCTAGAACGATAGAGAAGATGTAAGGAAAACTATCGTTACAAAAATTTGAACTAATGGAGAGAAGGACCTTGACGGTAACCATTTATGATGTAGCACGAGAAGCAGGCGTATCCATGGCCACGGTTTCACGGGTCGTGAACAACAATCCCAATGTGAAGCCTCAAACACGCAAAAAGGTATTCGAAGCGATCGAGCGTCTGGGCTATCGTCCAAACGCAGTAGCTCGTGGTTTGGCCAGCAAAAAAACGACGACAGTCGGCGTTGTCATTCCTGACATTTCCAACGCAATTTTTGCAGAGGTCGCCCGGGGTATAGAGGATATTGCGAATATGTACCACTATAATATTATTTTGTGCAACGCCGATAAGAAGAAGGACAAGGAGATCCGCGTTATCAACACGCTGCTGGAGAAGCAGGTTGACGGTCTTCTGTTTATGGGCGGCGCTGTGACGGACGAGCATCTGCAGGCTTTCAAAACCTCCAATGTGCCTGTTGTGCTCTGCGCCACAACGGATGAGAATGGCTCCATTCCTTCTGTTGATATCGATCATGAGTCTGCGGCCTATGACGCCGTGGATACTTTGATCAAACAGGGGCACACACGGATCGCGATGATCAGCGGGACTTTGCAGGATCCATCCAATGGCTATGCAAGGTTTCAAGGATATAAGCGGGCGCTGGAAGCGGCGGGAATTTCCTATGACGAGAATCTGGTGCGTACCGGAAATTACCGTTATGAATCCGGCGTTGAAGCAATGAAATATTTCCTGGAGCTCTCCGAGCTGCCAACAGCCGTATTCTCTGCAACTGACGAGATGGCTATCGGCGCTATCCACTGCATCCAGGATTCGGGGCTTAAAGTTCCGGATGATATATCCGTCATCAGTGTGGACAACAGCCGCATGGCTTCCATGGTTCGTCCGCAGCTGACGGCTGTCGCCCAGCCTATGTATGATATCGGCGCGGTGTCGATGCGTCTGTTGACCAAGCTGATGAAGAAGGAATCGGTGGAGCAAGCCCGCGTCGTTCTTCCGCATGAAGTGATTACGCGTCAATCGGTGGGTAGCCGGAAATGACCAAGAAGGCTTTGAAGATCGGTATTATCGGGGCTATGGTGGAGGAAATCGAACTGCTGCATAAGCATGTCGAGAGAACCGGCTCCTTCGACAAAGCGGGCATCACCTATGTTGAAGGGAAGCTTCACGGACATGATGTTGTTTTTTGCAAATCGGGAGTCGGCAAGGTAAACGCCGCTGTTTGTACCCAGCTGCTCATTGACGCAGGTGTGGATTCTGTTTTATTTACCGGCGTAGCCGGCGCACTGGATCCCGGTCTGAATATCGGGGATATCGTCGTCTCGACCTCTTGCGTCCAGCATGATATGGACTGCAGACCACTTGGCTTCGCCCGCGGACAAATCCCTTTTCAGGAAACTTCGGAGTGGGTGGCGGATGCTTCACTTGTCGAGCTGGCTGCCAGCGCCTGCGAAAGTCTCTTTCCGGGACGCAGCATGAAAGGCAAAGTGCTTTCAGGCGACCAGTTTATTGCATCCCGTGAAGCCGTTCGCGAGCTGCATGAGGAGCTTGGCGGTGCATGCACGGAGATGGAAGGGGCATCGCTTGCTCAGGTCTGCGGGATGAATGGCGTGCCATTCGTTGTGATTCGTTCCATGTCGGACAAGGCTGACGGATCGGCCCATGTTAATTTTGCGGACTTCACTGTGGAAGCTTCTATTAACTCCCACCGGATCATTGATGAGATGCTCCGGTATATGTAAGAAGCAGTTCCGCTGTCCTGTGGGGGCTGAAGCATGGTTTCTCCACAGAACAAATTATAATTTTCAGGTATGAACAGATATACTCAATAAGTTTCAAAAAGGCAATTCGGCAGCCCGCCTATAGAAGCGGAGCTTGCCGGATTGCCTTTTATTGGTTTATGGTGGTGGATTGTTTTATGCAGCTATAAGTCCTGCACGACAATTTCACTGGTCCGGCGGTTGGAGGATTCGATTTCGGAACGACGCGGCATCGGCGGCCAGCTCCTTGTATCATCCATCCAATGCGTCGGCAGCGGCTCCGGACTCTCCTTGGAATAACGGTTCAGCCAAGAGGCCGGGAGAGGCACGTCGCTGTGCTTCTCAGCGAGAGCAGCAGAGATGGGGTGATTAATCATCTCCAGCCATACAAGCGCCCAGGCACGCGGTACAACGCGCCAAATATCATATCCGCCCCCTCCGACAGCTACCCAGCGTCCTTCCGCATATTGATGGGCAAGCGCATGAATAATGGCAGGCATCTCCTGATAAATGCGCATGCTGCAGTGGGTATGCGACAGCGGATCAAAGGCATGTGCGTCGCAGCCGTGCTGGCTGACAATAATATCAGGCTTGAAGGCGGCCGCAACCTTGCGGATCGAGGCCGTGAAGCTCTCCAGCCAGGAATCGTCTTCCGTATACGGATCTACCGGGACATTGAAGTTGGCGCCATAGCCATGCTCCGCACCCCGTTCATGGACAAACCCCGTTCCGGGAAAAAGAAATTTGCCGGTCTCGTGAATAGAATACGTGCACACTTCGGATTCATTATAAAAGGTCCACTGAACACCATCGCCATGATGGACATCAGTATCAATGTAGAGCACCCTTACGCCATACTGCTTTCTGATATGGGCTATCGCGATAGAAGCGTCATTATATACACAAAATCCGGACCCATGGTCGGGAAACGCATGATGCAGTCCGCCGGCCATGTGATACGCATGTAATGTTTGTCCGGACATCACGAGGTCGGCTGCGAGTACGGAGCCGCCGACAATGGCCGAGGCTGCTTCATGCATGCCGGGGAAAAAAGGGGTGTCCTCGGTCTGCAAACCGTAAAGCTGCGCTTGCCGCACCCACTGCTCCGGCGGCGGATCAAGGCTGAGCTGCTTCACAGCTTCAATATAGTCGCTGCGGTGAACGAGCGCGAGAATATCTTCCGATGCCGGCGATGCGGCGACGATATCCTGTGCCTGCAGCGCATTCACTTCCTGCAGCAGATCGATAGCCAGAGCAAGCCGCTGAGGATTAAAGGGATGCTGTTCATTGAACTTATACCGGGACGCGCCCGGATGATGGATAAATACGGCGTTGGCCGTCATCGGACTTCATCTCCTTTCTGTCTGACTAGTACATGAATCTCTGGCGAAAACGGACACGGTCAAATTGCTCGACCGAGGAGAGGGGAACTTCCCTGCCGATGCGAACCATCAGGCAATTGGCGGGGTGCGAACAAATTTCCGGATCATCTGTCGCAAACCAGATCATCCCTACGGACTTCATCAGCCTTTCCATCATCGCACGATAATCCCATACGTTCAGACCCGTGTTTTCAAGATCCCAGTGCCAATAATATTCGGTTGTATAGACTATAGCGTTCTCCAGCTGCTCTTCCGCAAAAGCTGTCTCGATCAATCGTTTCCCGAGGCCCAAGCCCCGATAGCTGTTTGCCACTTCAATCGCTCCGAGCTCGATCAGATCGTCCATTCCGCCTTCCGACCAGCGCTCCAGCTCGTCCGGGTAATGAAAGGTGACATAGCCAACGATCGTTTCCGCGTCTCTGACGGCGATAATCCGCCCTTCTGTAAGTTCGGCAATTTCGACCAATGCCTTATGCTGCTCGATCGGCCTGCGAAAAGCATCCAAGTCGGGGTGGAGGACATATCCTGACAGAATATCTGCAGGGATCGGCCCTTCAATCACAAGCTCCCGGTCCTGGCAGGCCAGGCGCCGAACCTGCATTATTTTGCGATGTTCCAACAGTCATGCTCCTTTCGGGATCACCTTTACTTATAACAAATAATCAGTGTGATGAAAAGGATGGTTGAACCATCGGAGCCTATGTTATAATATGAAAGCGTATTCTGTTTCCGAGGCGGTTTTTGTATGTTTTTCACCCTAACTCAGCCGCTTCTTTTTGGCAGAATAGTTTTACAATGGGCAGGAGGATGATGATTATGTTAGATATGCATCAAGAACGGATACCCGCAACGGCTTCCGGCTCCAACATGACAAATTATGACGAAATGGCAAAGCATTTCAGCTTCGATCAGATTGAAAAGCAGTTTTCCTGGAATGAAACCGGCAAAGTGAACATGGCATTTGAAGCGATTGACCGTCATCTTGAACAAGGTCTCGGCGGGAAAACCGCCCTCTATTATAGCGATAACGCTCGGGACGAATCCTACACCTTTGAACAAATGTCCAAACAGTCGAACCGCTTTGCGAATGTGCTTCGCAGTTTGGGCATCCAGAAGGGTGAGCGGGTATTTATTTTCATGCCGCGCACACCGGAGCTGTACTTCAGCCTGCTCGGATCGCTTAAGGTAGGAGCTGTTGTTGGGCCGCTGTTTGAAGCCTTCATGGAGACCGCCGTCAAGGACCGGCTGCAGGACAGCAGCGCGACAGCTATCGTCACCACACCAGCGCTGCTTTCACGGATTCCTCGTGCAGAATTGCCGGATTTGAAGCATATTATCGTATATGGCGAAGACGTGGAAGCAAGCGGGATCGTTGTTGATTACAAGAAAGAAATGGCTAAGGCATCCGACGCAACGGAGATTGAATGGCTCGATCGGGAAGACGGGCTTCTGATTCATTATACGTCAGGCTCCACAGGCAAGCCGAAGGGCGTATTTCATGCCCAAAACGCAATGATACAGCATTATTTCACCGGACGCGTGGTGCTGGATCTGCAGCCGGATGACATTTACTGGTGTACTGCCGATCCGGGATGGGTCACCGGAACCTCATACGGGATATTCGCGCCATGGCTGAACGGGGCAACCAATGTTATCCGCGGCGGACGGTTCAGCCCGCAGGACTGGTATAAAACAATCGAGAAATATAAAGTAACGGTATGGTACAGTGCGCCAACGGCTTTCCGTATGCTCATGGGCGCAGGCGACGATGTCGTGAAGGAATTCGATCTGTCGAGCCTCAGACATGTGCTCAGCGTGGGCGAGCCCTTGAACCCTGAGGTGGTCCGATGGGGAGTGAAGGTCTATAATCAGCGTATTCATGATACATGGTGGATGACGGAGACAGGCGCGCAGCTGATTTGCAATTATCCAAGCATGGACATCAAGCCAGGCTCAATGGGGCGGCCGTTGCCAGGCGTACAGGCATCCATCATTGACGACAGCGGCAATGAGCTGCCGCCGTACCGGATGGGCAATCTTGCGATACGCACGCCTTGGCCATCCATGATGCGCAAGGTCTGGAATAATCCAGCCAAGTATGAAGAATACTTCCGAATTCCCGGCTGGTATATTTCCGGTGATTCCGCTTATAAAGACGAGGACGGGTACTTCTGGTTCCAGGGCCGAATCGATGATGTCATCAATACGGCGGGAGAGCGTGTTGGTCCCTTCGAGGTGGAGAGCAAGCTGGTTGAGCATCCGGCAGTTGCCGAAGCCGGCGTAATCGGCAAGCCTGATCCCATGCGCGGCGAGATAATCAAGGCGTTTGTGGCGCTCCGTGAGGGCTATGAGCCTTCGGAGGAGCTGAAGGCGGATATCTCCCGCTTCGTCAAGGAAGGGCTCTCTGCGCATGCTGCACCGCGCGAAATCGAATTCAAAGACAAGCTGCCCAAGACCCGCAGCGGTAAAATCATGCGGCGTGTACTGAAGGCCTGGGAATTAAATCTGCCGACAGGCGATTTGTCGACCATCGAGGATTAACCGACATTTAGTAAGCAGCAAGCCATTATCCTTATAGTATTCATTGCTTCTACACAAAAAGCCCGCCCCTCTGCCGTTTATGCATTGGGGCGGGCTTTTTGCTGTGCATTCACCAGGGGCAGCGTTGTGAAGAAACCAGGCTTCACCGCCAGAGGACGGTAAAGCCTGGTTTCTATTGTTATTTAAGCTGAACGGTGTACGAAGATGCGGATTCGCCTGATTCATTGACCGCAGTAACCCGGAAATAACCGCTTGTGATTGTGGACAGATATTCGAACCTGGCTTCAGCCGTTGAACCGAGTCTGGTGAACTTTCCGCCCTGGTCGGTGCTGTAATAGACATTGTACGAAGTTACGTTCTCGGCAGCCGTATTTGTTTCCCATGTCAGCTTGATGCCGATATCGGTAACTTCCCCTTTAATGCCGGCAGGTGCGGATGGAAGCGCCACTAGATTTTGGCCCGTATTCCCTTGGTCGATCGTGACGGCGTCGCCCTGTGATGTTCCTTCAGATTGATTGACAGGCGTGCCTGCACCCTCGTCCCCAGTGCCTGGTATTGACGGTGGTTGAATTGGCGGAACCATCGAATTATTGGAGCCCACAATTGCACTTGGTGCCGATTCATGTCCTCCTACGTCAACAGCAGTAATGTAATAACGGTAAGACAGACTTGGCGTAATCGAATTGGTAAATTCGGTGTCTGCGCCGGCCAACACAGGCGCGCCTGCAATTTTATAAGGCTCTTCATTGAGAGAACGGTACAGACGATAGCCGACGACGTCTGCTTCCGGCGATTTGCTGAACGATATTTGATTGGAGCTTTTCCCCGGAATAGGCTGCAGCCGGACATTAGCAGGCGGAGTTGGCGCGCGGCCGTCCTCAACCCGTGGATCCACCTTGGATGGGGCATCTTTACCCGCATCCGCCGGCAGATAAGAACTCATGGAACGTCTGCTGCTTGCCGGCAGCTTCGCCTGCGCCGCTGAAATCTCAGACATGAGCTCGTCAAGCGGCTTCTGGCGTTTGATGACAAGCTGTTCGCTGACCATGTCCGAAGGCGTCGATGGCTGCGGTACATAGTTAACGCCATTGAATGTGATATAGGCCATATTAACAAGGGCATCATCCGATTCTTTTGGCAAATATTTTTGGTTGAAATAGTCGGTGACCAATTTTCCTGCCTGTCTGGTCAGATCGGTAGGCAGCTTTCCGCTTACGCTGGATACGGTCGCTTTAACAATGCCGGATGGCTTCTTGAATGCCTCCGTCGGGAACAGGTCAGGCCTGTCCTTGGTGACCGAATTCATGATCAGGGTCCAGATGGATCTGGCCCGTGCCCGCCCATCCTTGGACAGGGTATGGACCTGCTCCTCATATCCCGCCCATACGCCAAGCGTGACATCAGGCGTGAAGCCCATAAACCAGACATCTCCGTAATCCTGGGTCGAGCCCGTTTTGCCGGCAACTGGAATTTTGCCGTAGCCGGTAAAGTTGGAAGCAATGGAATGTCCCGTACCGCTGGGATCGGAGATAACAGTCCGCAGCATATCGGTCATCAGAAATGCAGTTTGCTCCGAGAACACGCGAGTGGGCTGATTCTTGTGCTCATAAATAATATTGCCCTTGTCATCGGTAATTTTACTGATCATGTAAGCGTCATTGAATACTCCGTTATTCGGAATGCTGCCGTAAGCATTCGTCAATTCCTCTACGGATACGCCGACGCTTAGTCCGCCGATTACTCCTGTCTGCGCATAATCGTCTTCAGGCTTAATGGAGGTTATGCCCAGCTTGCGCGTGAATTTCCACGCCTCCGGAATCGTCACCATCTCATTGAAAACTTTGAGCGCCGGCAGATTCATGGAGCGGTTCAGGGCTTCCCTGGCTGTAACCAGACCGGCAAAACGCTTGTTGGAGTCCATCGGGATATGAAAGCCTTTCTGCCCATCCTTCAGAACCATAGGAGCATCGTCAATAATGCTGCCGGGCTGGACCAGCCCTTTTTCAATAGCTGGCAAGTAGGCAGAGATCGGTTTCATGGTGGAACCGGGCTGGCGGGTCATCTGTGTGGCATGATTCATCTGCTCCGTATAGAAATCGCGGCCCTCGATCATGCTCGTGATTGCCCCTGTTTTGTGATTGATCATGACGGCGGCGATTTGCTCCATGCCTTTTTCTTTGCTGTCCGGCGTGAAATTATCGGGATCATTGCTGATTTGGTGCATCAAATTGTATACACGCTTGTCAATCGTCGTATAAATGCGGTAACCCCCGCGGAGCAGCTGGCTTCGAGACTCCTCCAGCGCCGGGGCATTTTCCTTCTTGCGGACATCGGTCTGTGTCAGGCTCGGGTCCTTCTGCATCAGCAGAACCTCTGCAGCCTGGCGCTCCGCTTCAAGCATCAAATAAGGGAACGTGGAGTAAGCCTTTTCTGTTGGCTTGGCAAGGGATGAACGCAAGTCGAATGCCAACGCTTCATTATATTCATCCGAGGTGATGCGTCCGTTTTCCAGCATATATTTGAGCACATTATGCTGCCGTTCCACGGCAAGCTTGAATCCGTCTTCGTTGAACTTTCCTTTGCTTGTGAAGGCCGCATATGCGGAGGGGCGCTGCGGCAATCCAGCCAGGTAGGCCGACTGTGCGATATTCAGCTGTTTCAAATCGACAATATTAAAAATACCCTTGGCCGCAGCCTGGATTCCATAAAGATTATAGCCGCTGTTGCCAGTGCCGAATTGAACCTTGTTCAAATAGGCGGTTAAAATTTCGTCCTTGGTCAGAAAACGCTCAAGCCGAAGGGAGAGAAAGATTTCCTTCGCTTTTCGGCTGTCCGTCTTATCCAGTGTAAGAAAGACTTGACGGGCCAGCTGCTGTGTCAATGTACTGCCGCCTGTTTGCGTATCTTCGTTAAGCAGCTTCTGCTTGACGGCGCGTCCCAGGCCGTTGACGTCGACACCGATATGATTGTAAAAATTATTATCCTCTGTTGCCAATACGGCATTAACCACCTGATCGGGTATTTCCGCGCGGGTTACAATTCGACGGTCTTCTTCGGTACGAAGCTGACCGACAGGTGTTCCATCATTGAAGTATACGAAGCCCGTAGTAGCATTCTCGTCGATTTTCTCTTCTATTTCAGCGCGTGAACGGATCGGTTCGTCTTTGACGAACGATGCGACATAGCCGGAGGCGATACCTCCTGCGAACAAGCCGATCAACAAGCCGAATATGAACAACCATTTGACGGTAATGAGGGTCACAATTCCGAATGTCCGCCATTTGCTGTGTCCATTCTTGTTCTGCCCTTGGTCTTGATCCATATGTACATAACTCCTCCTCCGATTAACAGAAATATTATAGCATAAATCCCCAGCAGCGTGCAGTTACAAAGCTGCATTTTGTCAGCTCTCAAGCAAGTTCAGGTTGAAAGGCCCCTTGTATACAGGAGTAAGGATACAAGCCGTCCGTTGACTATAGTCAATGTGTATGATATAACGGGAATCAAGAAGAAACGTCTTTCGCCATTCTTGGCGGCAAGGTTGGTTACATTCCCTGGTTTTAAAAAAAGATCATATCAGAACAGCATTGACAGGTTGCAGTAGGGCTGCGAATTGACGATAACCAGAGAGCCGGTGGCAGGTGTGAACCGGTACGCGCCGCAGCGTGAATTACCACCTCGAGCTGATCGGACGAACTTTCGTTCCTTTATGAAGGGGGACATTCAGTAGTCTGCTTCCGGATGATATCCGTTATGAAATGAAGTGAGAGCTGTTTGAGCATGCATCCTGATTAAATACTTCGGATCATGCAGCTCTAATGAGGGTGGTACCGCGAGCAAATCCTTCTCGTCCCTTGCGACGAAAGGGTTTTTTTGTGTTCAAAATTTTTTGTAGGAGTGAATCGGCATGGTGAAATGGGATGAATTGACAGACGGGCAGAAGCAGGAAGTGGAGCGTCAAATGGACGTGATCCGGCGGGGAGTAGTTGAAATTGTACCCGAGGATGAATTAAAAGCAAAAGTGATTCATGCGGTAGCAACGGGAAAATCGCTGAAGGTGAAGCTCGGCCTTGATCCTTCCGCGCCTGATATTCATATCGGACACACCGTCGTGCTTCACAAGCTGCGTCAATTCCAGCAGCTGGGGCATGAAGTGCAGCTGATTATCGGCGATTTTACGGGGCGGATCGGAGATCCTACAGGCAAGTCAGAGACGCGCAAGCAGCTCAGCGAGGATGATGTCAAGCGAAACGCGGAAACCTACAAGAAGCAGATTTTCAAGCTGCTGGATCCTGAGCGCACCACAGTCTATTACAATTCGGAATGGCTGGGTCCCATGAATTTTGCAGAGGTGGTCACACTCTCGGCGAAATTAACGGTAGCCCGCATGCTGGAACGCGACGACTTTACCAAGCGCTACCAGTCAGGCCAGCCGATCAGCATTCATGAATTTTTCTATCCTTTGATGCAGGGCTATGATTCCGTTGCCCTTGAGAGTGATGTCGAGCTAGGCGGAACCGATCAGAAATTCAATGTTCTGATGGGTCGCACACTGCAGAAGGAGTATGGCAAAGCGACGCAAGCTACTATTATGATGCCGCTTCTGGAAGGTCTGGACGGCGTACAAAAAATGAGCAAGAGCCTTGGGAATTATATTGGGATCGATGAGGAGCCCAATGAAATTTACGGCAAATCGATGTCCATACCGGACGAGCGGATGGTAAAGTTCTATGAGCTTGCTACAGATATGAGCAATGAGGAGCTTGCAGAGCTGCGCATTGGTTTGGAGAACGGGTCCAGGCATCCGCGGGATGTGAAGATGCAGCTAGCCCGCACATTCGTGCGTATGTATCACGGTGAAGAAGCCGCAGAGGCAGCTCAGCAGCATTTTGTTACGGTATTCCAGCAGCGGGCTCTTCCGGAGGATATCGAAACGGCCGTTCTGCCGGCAGCTGAGCTTGAGGAAGGGCGCATCCGAATTGTGAAGCTGCTGACGACGCTCGGCCTTCAGCCATCGGGCAGTGAAGCCAAGCGCAGCGTTCAGCAGGGCGCAGTCCGGATAAACGAGCTGAAGATCGATGATCCGGGCGCAGAGGTGTTGGTATCCGAAGGTGATGTTATTCAAGTGGGCAAACGCAGATTCGCCAGAATAACGATCCAATAGCAGAGGCCTGACCTGGTGTAAACGCCGGGCAGGCTTTTTTTCAAAGTCATAAGCAAGTATAAATTTCTGAGGGGGAAGAAAACATGCTTATAAACATAAAGAAAAGAACGGCCCGGGAAGGACCGTTCTCATGTTGATTGGGATTAACGGCTGTAGAACTCGACGATTTGTTTCTCATCGATTTCTTGTGGAAGCTCAGCACGTTCTGGAAGGCGAAGGTACTTGCCTTCTACAGCAGTATCATTGAACTCCAGGTAGTTAGGAAGGAAATTGCGTCCTTCCAAAGCTTCTTTAACGGATTTGATACCGCGGCTGCGTTCACGAAGTCCGATTACATCTCCGATGGAAACAGTGAAAGAAGCGATATCCACTTTCTTGCCGTTTACCGTGATGTGGCCATGTGATACCAGCTGGCGGGAACCGGAACGGGAATTAGCAAATCCAAGACGGTAAACGAGGTTGTCCAGACGGCTCTCAAGAAGGGCCATAAAGTTTTCCCCGGAAATACCTTTCATTTTGGAGGCTTTATCAAACAGGTTGCGGAACTGCTTTTCATTCATGCCATACATATGGCGCAGTTTTTGTTTTTCTTGCAATTGAATGCCATAACCGCTCATTTTTTTGCGTTGGCCTGGACCATGTTGTCCCGGTGGAAATGCGCGTTTCAATTCTTTACCAGTACCGCTTAAGGAAATGCCGAGGCGGCGGCTTAATTTAAACTTAGGGCCCGTATATCTTGACATGTGTCGTAAAACTCCTTCTTCAAATGGGATGTTTGAAAATGGGTGTTTCGCCGAGTACTGTCTGCGCTTAAACGACAATCGATCAAGTCCTGACAGGCATGTTCAGCCGCAGTCCTGCCAGAGACAGCCTCAATGAGGGTGACACAAAACCGTTCCCATATATTCAACTATAAATATTATATAAATGTAGGGGCTAAAGTCAAGTAAAATCAAGGAAATAATCAAATCTTACATACCATGGCAGAATATGAACCTAAAGTCCTATATCCTTATGACTAAAGTAGTGCATATTTTCAGAGATTGAAGTATGATAGATCATATCCATCCTGTTGTGATCCTTGCTACATAGAGAAGAGGCGATGCTGTTTGATAAAGAACTTTGTTCGTGCAGACAACCCGATTCTAAATGAACGCTTGTCCGGGAATGAACAAGTATTGCCGCTGCCGTCCCTCTGGTTTGCGAACGAGGATATTTATGAAGAGGACCAAACGCTTCTGACGGGCCTGCTTCGGAGCAGCTTTCAGGACTGGCTAAACGAATCTGCGGGTTCACCGCTTCTGGACGGTTTCCTTTTGCTGACTGATCCACATGGACAAATAATCGCAGCATCGGATCAAGCGAATCCAGATCAATCCATCTCCCATGATCTTCGGCAATTGGCCGAAGAGGCTTCTATAAAAAGAAAGAATCTGATTAGAGGCGGAATTCTGGTTGTGCCGCTTTTGAAAAAAAAGAACGAGGACTGCCTCGCTGTTTTGTTCGCAAGCAATCTTTCCCCCGCCCAAAATTTTGCTGCGCTGCTCGAAACGGCGGCACTTCATTTTCGCGTGCTTTTCTACTCTCATCTCGAGAAGGTGTTTGTGCAGAATTTATTGATCCGGCAGCAATCAAGCGAGAAGGAAGCTTTTCGAAGGGATACGCTGTTTCAGACGGCCAAGCGGCTGCATGACCAGAATGAAGTCACCTCGGTGCTGAATGTCCTTCTTGTGGATGTGGAGAACCTGTACCCGCATGCCGAGGTCGATCTGTACTTATCGCAGGATCATGTTAATGGCGACCCTCGCGTAAAGCCGCTCATGCTGAGGCATTCCGCAGCCGATCTCTATGCACAGGCTTTTCTGGAGGGCAAGCCTGTCATGGAATATGAGGATGATGCTTTATTCAAGCTGGCGATACCGATGAGCGGCAAGCAGGCTGTCTACGGTGTTTTAAGTGTGACGATGAAGAAAAAATATTTGGAAGATTCCGATATTGGAGCGCTTGTCATGCTTTGCGATACGGCTGGCTCGGCTTTTGAGAATGCCAAGCTGTTCGAGCAATCCAATCTGCTGATCGGGGAGCTTCGGCTTATCAATGAGCTGACGAAGCGGCTCAATCAGTCCCTGCATCTGAAAGAAATCTTTCAGTTTGCAATGAGCGAGCTTCTGCATATTTTCAAAGCGGACTACTGCAATGTGCTGCAGTTGAATAACGAAACCAACGTTTTCAAAATGATGGCGAGCAATTTGCCTTCGGCTGCAAACGAAATATATTCCACATCACATGGTTTTTGCGGCATCGTATACGAGACGAAGGAGCCGCTTATTATTTCCGACTACCAAAGTACGCCGGTCGTGTCGTCCAAGCTGATGGACGGGACGGGGTCGCGCTCGCTGATTGCAGCTCCAATCATGGCCAATACGGAAGTGGTCGGGGTCATCATGGTCACTCACAAAAGTCCGAATTACTTTTCATATGATAACTATAAATTGCTGCAGGTGCTGTCCATCCATATCGGCTTGGCTGTTACCAACGCTTCGCTGCATGCGGAGGTGCGGCGGATGGTCATTACCGATAATTTGACAGGCTTGCGGGCAAGGCATTATTTGAACGAACAGATCCAGGCCAGGCAGCGCAAAGACAAGTGCGGATCCCTTGTTCTGGTCGATATCGATTATTTCAAAAAAGTGAATGACACTTATGGACATCAGATCGGTGACCGGATTCTGATCAGTGTCAGCGAAGTGATCCGATCCTGCATCAGGGAAAGCGATATCGCAGCGAGATGGGGCGGCGAAGAACTGGCGGTCTACCTGCCGCAAATCCGTTCCGAGCAGGCTTACCGGATCGCCGAGAGAATCCGCAGCCGGGTGGAGATGCTCACGGACCCCTCCGTAACCGTGTCATGCGGGCTTTCGGAATGGGTCTTTGAGGATGATCTGGTCAGTGTGGAATCTCTTTTTTACCGGGCGGATATGGCGCTTTATGAAGCCAAAAACAATGGGCGCAACCGGGTGTTTGTCGGAGCTTGAGCAAAGGATGAAACGTAGGGGTGAGCAAGGGCTGTCAGAGCCCGAAGCTGCCCCTTTTTTGCGTTATTCGCCGGCAGGCCGCATAAAGTGGGCGTTATCAACAGAGGATATTCTTGAAGAAGACTTTGTTGCATGAGGAGAGAAAAGGATGAAACAATATTTTGCCATAATGGTTCTCTGCTTGACAGTGACAGCAGGCTGCGCTTCATCTGTAGAGGACGGATCGCCCAAGGAGCTGCTTGCTCTGACGGTATCGGGTTTGTCCGGCGTCGATCACTATACGTTCAAGGGCACCACGAATATTGCAACAGGGGACGGGATGGTCATAAAACCGTTGTCGTTTCAAGGCACAGTGAAGGATCATGAACGGCTGGAAGTCAAATCAAGCGATATCGGCTCTTCGGAGGACGTCATCCATCCCCTGGAGCTGCTGAAACAGATTGAGGACACTGCAAGCGCTGCAGAACTCGTGCCGGCAGAATCGGGAAACACGACTGCTGTGCTGCTGGTGAAGACGGAGGAGAAGGCGGCTGCGGAGAAGTGGACTGCCAAGCTGCGCAGCGAATTCAAGGATCTGCAGAACAGTATGCCGCTTGCGGCGGGAAGCGGGATCCGGCAGCAAAGCACGAAAGAGGAGACCGAAGCCAGTTTCCAAAAGGAATGGCAGGCCGAAATAACCCGATCGGGCAGGTTGCTTGAAGACATGCTGTCTACGCTGCAGGTCAGTTCCACCTATAAATTGATTGTGGATAAGAAACGCTTGCTGCCTTTGCGGCTTCAGGAACATACGATTTTGCGCTATAAGACGCAGGGCGAGCAGCGGCAGGAATCCAGAATTTCAGATATTACCTTTCAGGTATTGTCCGATGCCAAACAGAAATGAACCACTGCTCGTGCAGAGTCACTAAAAAAGTGGTAGGATTATAGAAAAAGAAACAGGAGGTAACTTACATGCGTGATCCGCGTCTGCAAGCGCTGGCTGCCAATCTGGCCGGCTATTCCGTCGATGTTCAGCCAGGAGAGAACATTCTGATCGACATGATAGGTTCGGAGCGCGAGCTCGCGATATGTTTAATAGAAGAGGTTGCCAAACGGGGCGGACGTCCTTTTGTCGAAACAAGCGACCGTTCTGTTCTGCGTGCGCTGCTCAAAAATGCAACCAAAGAGCAGATGGAACTGTGGGCATCATTCGATCTGAAGCGCATGGAAGCGATGGATGGTTATATCGCGGTTCGTGCCGGAGAAAATGTAAATGAACTGGCCGATGTCCCAAGTGCAAATATGCTCTTGTACGATCAATTGTACCGCCATCCGATACATCTTGAACGACGTGTAAAACATACCAAATGGGTGGTATTGCGTTATCCGAACGCTTCGATGGCCCAGCTCGCCAATATGCCTACGGAAGCGTTTGAGAATTTTTATTTTGACGTATGCAATCTGGATTATGCCAAAATGGACAGGGCGATGGATCCGCTGGAGAAGCTGATGACAGAGACGAACCACGTCCGACTGGTGGCGCCTGGAACGGATTTATCGTTCTCCATTCAGGGAATCGGAGCGGTAAAATGCGCAGGTCTGCGCAATATTCCGGATGGTGAAGTCTACTCGGCACCCGTGCGCGATTCGGTGCAAGGAACGATTACATATAACACGCCATCCGTTTATTCCGGAGTGACTTTCGAGAACATATCCTTCACTTTCGATAAGGGAAAGATTGTGAAAGCAACGAGCAGCGACACGGTGAAGCTGAATGAAATTCTGGATACCGACGAGGGAGCAAGATATATCGGGGAGTTTAGTCTGGGCTTTAATCCCTACATTTTACATCCGATGAAAGATACGTTGTTTGATGAGAAAATTGCCGGAAGCCTTCATTTCACACCCGGCCAGGCTTACGAGGAGACAGACAACGGCAACCGTTCTGCGGTTCATTGGGATCTGGTGCTCATTCAACGTCCGGAGTACGGTGGGGGAGAAGTATACTTCGATGACCGTCTTATTCGCAAGGATGGAAGGTTTGTCGTACCTGAATTGGAACCGCTGAATCCCGAAAATTTGAAATAAAAGCCCCTTGTCTGTGATACGAAATCGGGTTATGATGAATGCAGCTACAGCAATTATAGCAAATGCAACTAAAAATGGAGGGATTCACATGTCCAACAATGCAGCAATCGTTGACATCTCACAGACGGCGAATAAATTCCGTTCGTCCATCGTACTACAAGCCGAAAATAAATATATTGACGTTAAAAGCATTCTCGGTCTATTCACTACGTTGGTTGGCGGACATTCCTATGAACTTCATGTTCACGGTCCGGATGCGGACGATGCCAAAGCAGCCATGGCAGAAGTGTTTGCAAAACACAGCCTGGACATCAAGATTCTATCCGAATAGCCAACCAAATCAAAAAGAAAGCGCTTCGCCGAATAATTGGCGGAGCGCTTTTGTCGTTTTGACCTTGTACATTGTCCCGTTTTCGTCTAATATAAAGATAAACAAGGGCGATAGCTAGACGCACAAGGGGGAGTACGATGTCTTCATCCGATGTTCTCATTCATCTACATCAAAAAGCGATCAATCTCCTTCAGGAAGATGCTTATAAAATTGAGAAGCTGATCGAAGTGCAAATGGAAAACTTGGCCACGAGAAAATGTCCCCTCTACGAAGAGGTATTGGACACGCAAATATATGGCTTTTCCAGGGAAATCGATTTTGCTATTCGGGCAGGGCTTGTTGCCGAAGTGATTGGCAAAGAGATTATCAGCAAGCTTGAGCGCAATTTGGCACAGCTGTATGAGGCTATGAATAACAAGGTTTAGCCGCGGGCAACGCGGTTTTTTTTTGTTTTCAATCCAGCTGCCGGCGGTTCTCCGATATCAAGGCCACTTGTTTAAACGGATAACGAAGAAGACGCTCCGCAAGCTTGCAGAGCGTCTTCTTCGTGTGCGGCAAAGGGAATTGGCGCTAAACAAGATAAAAGGCAAACCCGAGTATGACATATACGATGATCAACAGAGATCCTTCATACCAGTTCGTCCGCCCGTCCTGGGCTATTGATTTGGCAATAAAGACGGCTACGGCAATAGCAGCCAATTCAATGGGGGTAAATACGATATCCATCGTATTGCCGAATAATAGGCTGATGAAAATAAGCACAGGAGCAACGAACAAGGCAATCTGGAGGCTGCTGCCCACGGCAATTTCCACTGCAGCGCCGATCTTGTTCTTCATCGCCAGCATGACGGCTGCGCTGTGTTCCGCGGCATTGCCGACAATGGCGATGACGAAGGCGCCGACAAACAGCTCCGACAAGCCGAATTTATGGGTAAGGCTGTCCAGCGTGTGGACCAGCCACTCGCTGACGAATGCGGTCATAACCGTAGCGATCACCAGGAAGAGAATAGAGGTCCGCTTGGACCAGGCGGGTTGCTCCCCATGATCCGGCGTTGCTTCCTCCACGTCGGCCAGTACGTCCTTATGGGTGATCATCGAGAACACCAGCCACAGGATATAAGCCACAATCAGAAGTCCGGCGATGGAAAGACTGAGCGTCCGGCTATGCTCGATGGAGAAATGCTCGCTTGAAATAAAGATAGCCGGGATGGCAAGAGCGATAACAGCCAGTATCATCAACGATGAATTGTGGCTGGCCAATTGTACATTGAATCGCTGTTCCTTGAATTTCAATCCTCCGAGAAAGACGCTTGCACCCAGCACAAGCAGCAAATTGCCGATGATGGAGCCGGTGATGCTGGCTTTCACCATATCGAATAATCCTTCCTTGACCAGGAAGATCGCGATAATAAGTTCTGCTGCGTTTCCGAAGGTAGCGTTCAGAAATCCGCCTAATCGCTGTCCGGCGTAGTGGGCCACGCTTTCGGTCGCTTTTCCGAGAAATCCAGCCACGAACAAGATGGCAATCGCGGAAATGATAAATTCGGCAATTGTTCCGAAATGGGCGTAATGAGCGACGCCGCTAAGTACAAACAAACCAATCAATGCTGTGAAAAACAATTTCTGATTCAACGTTCCTGAACACCTCGTCTTTGGATGGGGTAAGTGGAAATCTGATAACACTATAGCGGAAAATACTGGACATGTAAACTGACATCTAAACTTAATCAACATGACTCATTATAATCTTGCTTCGCCAGTTCGCTTCATTTACAATGGAAGCATATTGGAAAAGAGGAGTGTGTGGCATGTCCGATGAAGTTCTTACCGGCATTATTCGAATTGCAGATGATGTAGTCGCCACCATCGCGGGGCTGGCTGCGCTTGAAACTCCAGGGATTGCCGCTATGTCGGGCGGAATATCAGAGGGTCTTGCCAAACGGCTGAGCGGTAAAAATGTTCAAAAGGGTGTAACCGTCGAAGTTGGACAGCTCGAAGCAGCTATCGATTTGCGTGTTATAGTGCAGTATGGCATTCCGATTCAAGAAGTATGCCGCAGACTGCAGGATAATGTTCGCGAGGCTGTAGAGAACATGACCGGCCTGAATGTCGTGGAGGTTAACTTAAAGGTTGAGGGCGTTGCCTTCAAGGAAGACAACGAAGCGGAAGAAACTATGACCCGAATTAAATAATTCATGAGAAACCGTCCCATGTCCGGGCGGTTTTTTTGTGCTGGCGGGAGGAAGGATCGGAGCTTTCCTGGCTGCACAAAAAAAAGCCGACAAGGCTCATCGCTTGTCGGCTTTTGAGGATCTTAACCAATCCGGTGCAGAATGGTTCACCAAGTTAGCTGGCGAACCGGTTGCTGCTCTTATCCGGCTTGTCATGCTCGCGGGATATGCTGAGCAGCACACCGATGCAGGCCAGAGAAACAAGCAGGGAGGAGCCGCCATGACTGATGAACGGCAGAGTAACGCCTGTAAGCGGCATGGCACCGGTGACACCGCCGATATTAATGATGGTCTGTACGGCGAGCAGGCCCACTATGCCTACACCTACAACGGTTCCATAGCTGTCAGGACACCGCAGGGCAATGATGAGCCCGCGCCAGAGGAAGACCAGATAAAACAAGAGAAACAGCACACTTCCGATAAAGCCGAATTCCTCAGCTATGACCGAGAAGATAAAATCGCTGTAAGCATAGGGCAGATACTTCAGCTTCTGCACGCTGTGGCCAAAGCCGGCGCCCGAGAAACCGCCGTGGCCCAAGGCTTGGAGAGATCGCGATAATTGATAGGTACTGCCAAGCTCATCGGCCTCAGGATTTGTAAAAGCCGTAAAGCGGTCGATCCGGTAGTTCCAGCCTGTAGGATCCTTCATCATGGAGATGCTTGCCCCTGCAACGACAATCAGCGAAATGACCACGCCGGCAAGGAAGAGCTGCTTCAGGTTGGCGCCGCCCGCTACAATGATGATAATCGAGCATGCCGCTATAACAATACAAGAGCCCAAATCCGGCTGCAGCATAATCAATCCGCAAATAAAGCCGATGACAATAAACACAGGAACAAGCCCTTTTTTGAAATCCCTGAACTTCTCGCCTTTCTTGGTGATCAGCGAGCCCAGGTAAAGAATGAGTCCGAGCTTGGCAAACTCCGTCGGCTGTATGCCGAGCGGTCCGATATTGAACCAGCTGCGCGCCCCGTTGATTTCTTCACTGACGAATGGAACAATCATAAGCATTATGATAACGGGTACAAAATAAAGAATGTAGGCCTTCTTGAAAACGGTGTAGGGAATGTTCATGATGATAAACATGATCCCGGTCCCGAGCACCGCCCAGATCAGCTGCCGTTTGGTGAAATAGAGCGCGTCATAGTTGTAGTTCTCGGATATGACAGCGGTGTTGGAGCTGGCGCTAAAAACCATCACAAGACCAAAACCGACAAGCACAAGAGTCAGGACGAGAAGTAAAAAATCCGGCCTGCCGCGCAGGCCGTTCGTCTTTTGTTTCATCCGAGGAACAAGCCTGTTAGGCGAGTAGTTTCTTTAATTCTTGCAGCCGTTGTGTAGCCGCATTCAAGATCGGCTGCGGAATGGCTGATTCATAATCAAGCCCGTGCGGAAAGGTAGCCCTGCCTATGTATACGGCTTCCACTTTCAGAACGGTGTGCGGCGACTCCAGCTTGCCCTCAATTGCGCGGACATTAAAACGCAAGAAGTAGTCTTCGCGGTTGGCGCTGTCTTCCAGTTTCAAATCATAGGTTGCGCGATAATATTCCCACTGCCAACGGACGAAGCCGAGCTTGTCCGCAGATTCGTCGAGATGCGCAAGATCGCTTGTCATGCCGTTTAGGCCAGTATTCTCAATAATCATGGATGGATCCTCCTTCAAACGTAAGGGACGTATCTGTACTTACTTCTTATCCATGATAGTATTTTTCACTTACTAGTGCAAGCCTGACTCTGGCGCTGTCTGCAGGCCAAAAGTGACAGCTTTACGAAAAATGATCGCCGAAAGCGGCGAAACAACTTTCAGCACCTTCCATCCTTCTGGTACAATAAGCAGTAGAGAATAAGTCTGGTGTGAGCGAGGGAGGTTTGTGCGCATGGGAACAAATGAAGAAATCGACGCAATGCTGCAAACCGGATATCCGGATATGGTGCAGTGGAGGCGATATCTGCACCGGCATCCGGAGCTGTCCTTTCACGAAAAAGAAACATCGGAATGGATCGCGGGTCAGCTGTCTGCATTCGGTTGTGAAGTGGCAAGAACCGAAGGCGGTTACGGCGTGGTTGCGACGATCAAAGGAGAACAACCGGGGCCGGTCATCGCGCTGCGCGCCGACATTGATGCCCTGCCGATTCAGGATGAGAAATCATGCGAATATGCATCGACGGTTCCCGGAGTCATGCATGCATGCGGACATGATGCGCATACAGCGACGATGCTTGGAATAGCGCGGTATTACAGTGCCAATCGCGCGCAGCTGCAGGGGGAGCGGCGGCTGCTGTTCCAACCGGCCGAGGAACTGACGCCAGGAGGCGCACTCGGCATGATCCGCTGCGGCGTGATCGCGGATGTGGATGTCATATACGGCGTGCATTTGTGGACACCGCTGCCTTATGGTGTTGTGGCAACCCGCAGCGGGCCGCTGATGGCGTCTCCCGATGAAATCTATATTGATATTACAGGCCGCGGAGGTCACGGCGGAATGCCTCATGAGACGGTGGATGCGGTGCTGGTCGGTTCGGCAATGGTGCAGGCGCTGCAGACGATAGTAAGCCGCAATATAAACCCTCTGGAGCCGGCTGTGGTCTCAATAGGCTCCTTTCATGCAGGATCAACCGGAAATGTGGTTGCCGAGCGCTGCAGGCTGACCGGGACGGTCCGCACTTTCAATGAGGGAACGAGAAGCCGGATTAAAGCGCGGCTTGAACAGATTGTCAAGCAAACGGCAGAAATGCATGGCGCAACAGCCGAGCTTGACTACCGTTTCGGATATCCGACGGTAGTAAACGATTCCGAAGAGGCTGAGCGTTTCTTCGAGGTTGCCCGCCGCCGGCTGGGCGAGGAGGCAGTAAGGGAATCAACGCTGATTATGGCAGGGGAGGATTTCTCCTATTATCTGAAGGAGATTCCCGGCTGCTTCATGTTTGTCGGGGCCGGGAATGAGGAGTGCGGCGCTGTCTACCCGCATCACCATCCCAAATTCGACGTGGACGAGCGGTCGATGCTGGTCTCGGCGAAACTGATGATCGCGATGGCCGAGGATTATGCATCAGCTAATGTTTCAAAACAAGAATAATCATTTATAGCAAGCCAAGTGATCCGGCGATGTTGTGCGCCGGGTCTTTTTGCGATTACCTCTTAATAATTCTTAATTTTTTCGTAATACCTCCTTACGGATCATTTTCTATAATAAACAGGCTAGTCAAGTAATCCGCTTATAGAAAAGGAGGCGCCAATGATGGTATTGCCGGTAGTGGACGTCAGAGACGTTAAGAAGATATATGGGAAAAAAAATGAACATCCATTTCTGGCGTTGGATAATATTTCGTTTTTGATTCAGAAGGGAGAATTTGTGGCGGTTATGGGTCCTTCCGGATCAGGGAAAACAACGCTGCTTAATGTGATTTCGACGCTGGATTCCACTTCACAGGGGAGCATCAAGATTAACGGAACCGATATTGCGGGGATGAAAGAGGATCAGCTTGCGGATTTTCGCTCCCGGGAGCTGGGTTTTATTTTTCAGGATTTTAACTTGCTGGAAAACCTGAGCGTTTATGAGAATGTGGCGCTTCCGCTCTCGCTGCAGAACATGCCTTCCAAAGAAATCGGGATCAGAGTGAATAAGGTGCTCGGCACATTAGGCATTGAAGGAATTGCCGACAAATACCCTACGGAGATTTCAGGCGGGCAGAAGCAGCGGACTGCTGCCGCAAGAGCGGTTGTGCATGAGCCGGCGCTCCTTCTTGGCGATGAGCCCACAGGATCCCTCGATTCCAAAAATGCGATGAGCCTGCTTAAGGTCATGAAGAGTCTGAACGAGAACCAGGGAATCTCCATTATGATGGTAACTCATGATGCTTTCAGCGCAAGTTATTGCAGCCGGATTCTGTTTATACAGGATGGCCGGATGTACAAGGAATTACGCCGTACAACGACTCGGGAAATCTTTTACAGACAAATTCTTGATGTTCTGGCGGAATGGGGCACGGTCCAGGATGAATAAAAAGGAGGTGCCCGAGTGTTAATCAAACTCGCATTAACCGGCATGACAAGCAAGTTCAAGAATTATGTTGTCTTATTGGCGGGTCTAATCATGGCGATAGCCATTTTCTATATGTTCCAGACTTTGGCCTGGAATAAGGAATTTATTAAAAGCAATTCGGTAATCAATCATATAGAGCTGGTTTATTTGATGGGTTCCTTTCTGCTGTCGGTTGTGACCTTTTTTTATATTATTTATGCCAGCTCGTTTCTCTTCTCACTGCGTCAAAGGGAATTCGGCATGTATATGACGCTCGGAGCCAGGAAGAAAAAAATTAACACGCTGTTGTTTATTGAAAATATGGTCATGGGCGGTATTTCTTTATTGCTTGGCATCGCTCTTGGAATCGGCCTTGCGGCCGTGGTCGGCCAGCTGATGGCGTCGCAGCTTGATGTGGATCTCGCAGGCTATCATCCGTTATTCGGACCCTCCATCGCCATTACGATTATTTTCTTCATCGCGTTGTTTCTGCTGTCCGCCTTGTGGAATTATGCCAAGCTATCCCGCATGCGGCTTCTGCAGCTGATACATGCGGACAAGCAGCCGGAGCGTATTCCGGTCATGAGCCGGATAAAATGGTTCATAAGCGTGTTAGGTATCTTGGCGCTTGGGATCGGTTATGTATGTCTGGTGTTTATGGAGCAGCTTAGGGAAATCGGGCTGCTGGTGGCCACAGTCATGACTACTCTTGGGACGTATTTGATCTTTATCTCGCTGGTGCCGCTCCTCATAAACCGCTTGAAGTCTGATAAGAGTCAGGCGAATAAAGGAATTCATGCCTTCACGTTCGGGCAGTTAAGCTTTCGGATCAATGGATTGACCAAAATGCTGGCGACAGTTGCGATGCTTATTGCCCTCTCGGCAGGGGCGATTTCCGGCGGGATGGCTTTCCAGAACAATGCTTTTATCGCTGCCGAGAGCTATAAAATCTATGATGTCACCATCCATAACCCGACAGCGGAAGAGCTAAAGCTTCTAAGCGGCACAACGTTCACCGAAGAGCATGCCTATCATTATAAGATGCACGGCCAGACGGTATATTTTCTGCTTGAAGATATGGAGAAGGGCCGTCCGCTGACACATACCGGAACCACGAAGAAGGAGTGGGACCAATATACGAGACTGGCCGACAAGATAGCGGCTGGTTCAATGGATGATGGCTCTTTGTCCCAAGAATGGATAAATTTCTTGTATGAGCTGCAGCCTCCTGCCGTAGAAATCGGGCAGATGCAGCTGGTGGATTCCGGCGCGTTCAATAAGATTGAAGCAGCCAGTCAGGTTGCCATGATCGGCAAGACAGCGAGTTTCACCGCGAATAAACAGACATGGAAGCAGCTCGACCAGATGGAAGCGAAGAAATACGAAAATGTCGGTTATTATCCTCAGAGTAAAAATGAATATTATCAAAGCAAGCTCGGCTTTGCCAGCGGGACTGTATTCATGGGCTTCTTCCTGGGAATCGCCTTCCTGGCGATGATGGCCAGCTGTCTGATGTTCAAAATTCTTAGCGGCGCGAGCCGTGATGTCAATCGATACCGGATGCTGCACAAGATCGGTGTGCGGCGGAGCAGGCTGTCCGCTTCCATATATAAAGAACTGTTTCTGGTGTTTTTGATTCCAGGAGTCGTAGGATTGTCCCATGTGCTTGTCGGAATGAACTTGTTCTCGTTCATTCTGGTGAATCCGTATTACCGGATCTGGATTCCGCTTGTAATCTTTATGGTCATCTATACGATTTATTATTTTCTCACGGTCTATTTGTACAAACGGGCAGTTCTTCCTGGAAAACAAGTATAAAAACATCAAATTATCTCAAACTATAAGAACATGATGGTTTGCGTTCCGCCGGCAGTACCCAAGCGGCCGCGCAAGCGATGTTTTTAGGAGATGATGAGCTTGTTTATGCGCAAGGACCGGCCTTTGATTGTACAGGGCGATTTCACCGTGCTCCTTCATGATCTGCATCCGGACGCAGAGGAGGCGCGTGAGCAGCTGTCCTGTTTTGCCGATTTGACCAAGCGTCCGGGAGACATTCATACCTATCGAATCACGCCGTTGTCGCTTTGGAATGCAGCAGCGTCCGGGATGGGGGCCGATCAGATTCTCGAAGCTCTTGGCGCCCACAGCCGGTACGAGCTGCCCGTTAAAGTAACGAGCGGCATCCGCATGCTGACGGAACGCTACGGCAAGCTGACCCTTGACCGGTCCGAGGAAGGCGATCTCGTATTGTGCGGGGACGAGACGCTGCTTGGCAACCTGGCGGAGGATGCCACAATCTCCGCATTGCTGACTGCAGGAGCGGAGACGGGCCAGCGTCATGCCAGTCCGGAAAACCGCGGGAGCCTGAAACAGGAGCTGGTCCGCCTGGGTTACCCGGTCATAGATCTCGCAGGCTACCGGCACGGGGAGTCCCTGCCCGTCCAGCTGCGTCAACAGACGCTGGGAGGACGCGGCTTCCAGCTGCGCGACTACCAGAAGCTGGCTGTGGATCTGTTCTACCGGGAAGGAAGAGAGGATGGAGGGAGCGGGGTGCTCGTTCTGCCGTGCGGGGCGGGCAAAACAGTTATCGGCATTGCCGCATTGGCCAGCCTGGGCTGTGATACTTTAATCCTTACCTCCAATGTCACCTCTGTCAGGCAGTGGAAAACGGAGCTGCTTGATAAAACAACTCTGGATGACAGCGATATCGGAGAGTATGCAGCCTCTTCGAAGCAGGTGCGTCCGGTTACGATCGCGACGTACCAAATTCTAACCGCCCGCCGCCAGAAAGACGATGAATTCACGCATATGAAGCTGTTTCAGGAGAGGAACTGGGGACTCATCATTTATGATGAAGTCCATTTGCTGCCTGCTCCGGTATTCCGGATGACTGCTGAGCTGCAGGCCACGCGGCGTCTGGGGCTTACGGCTACGCTTGTTCGTGAGGATGGACGGGAGAAGGATGTGTTTTCTCTTATCGGTCCGAAGCGTTTCGACATGCCCTGGAAGACGCTGGAGTCCCGTCAGTGGATTGCCACGGTCCACTGCGCTGAGATCCGCATTCCGCTCTCCACGCCGGAAAAACAGGAATATGAGGCGGCAGAGGCCAAATCCAAATTTCGCATTGCCGGTGAGAATGGGAGGAAAATCGATGCGGTCCGGACCTTGCTGACGAAGCACGAAGGCAAGCCGGCGCTTGTCATCGGCCAATATTTGCAGCAGCTCCATGCCATGGGAGAGGCCCTCCAGGCGCCTGTGCTTACAGGCGAGCTCCCCCATGCCGAGCGCGAGAAGCTTTACGATTTGTTCAAGGAAGGCGCCATTCCGGTATTGGTCGTCTCCAAAGTGGCGAATTTTGCAGTCGATCTGCCGGATGCGGCGGTGGCGATTCAAGTATCCGGAAGCTACGGGTCCCGCCAGGAAGAGGCCCAGCGGATCGGCCGTATTCTCCGGCCCAAGCCCGGCGACAACAATGCCTGGTTCTACACGCTGGTTTCCCAGGATACCAAGGAAGTGGATTTCGCGCATAAGCGACAGTTGTTTCTGCTCGAACAGGGCTATCATTATGAAGTGAGCGACTGGCGGCTGGATAAGAACAAGTGGAAGCGTGAGAGCTACGTTCAGTGGGATGAGAGGCGGAAAATCAATGAATAGCCGCCAGGTTGCCAGCCGTCTGAATGAAGCGGAGCTGCAGCGGTACGCCTCGGCTCCCTTGTGGGCCTCGCCGGGAGTTGCGCTGCCCTGGCCGGAAGCGCTGCGCGACAAGCCGAGCCTGGCTGCCGCCTGGTCGTCTATGCCGCGGCCCGCTGCGGCGGCGCTCAAGATCATCCTTGGGAGGTTTGGCGCGTTGCCCTTCAAGGAGGAGCAGATGCTGGGCTTCAGCGAACCGGGAATCGCAGGAGCGGATTATCGGATCGGGCTTCTTATGCTGGCCGAATCAGGCATTATTTTCGCGGTACGCAAAGGTTGGGGCGAGAAGCTGTATTTTCTGCCGCGCGATACCTTTGTGCCCTGGCACCATACGCTGTTTGGATCCTTTATTCCCCCGGCAGCAGGCGCTGTCGGGGATGCGGATATTATTTTCGAAGAGAATGATGTTTATATCCCGGAGCTGGGACTTCAGCTGCTTCATGCATTGGCTGAGCTGGTGCGGTCGGGTATGCACAAAACGGTCAAAGGAATGCTGACCAAAAGGACAATTGAAAAATGCAGCAGCCAAATGGCCGTACAACCACGCGACCTGTCCCTGATAGGTTTAAAAACAGTTCCGTTTGCCGAATACCCGCTCCCGCTGGCATTTGTTCTTGAGATTGCATCCCGTAAAGGGTGGCTAAGCGAGGATGCAGATGCGTTCAGACTGCATTCCGGCCGTCTGCAGGAGTGGTTTGAGCTTACAGGAGAGCAGAGGGAGTCCGGGCTGCTGCAGCTCGTCATCGAACAATACGCGGTTCTTGACAGCGCCATTGCGGGCGCTGCTGCAGTCACAGCCGCTCTGGCAAGCGGGCAATGGTATAAGATCTCCGATGTGGAGAAGCAGCTTGAACAACACGCCTTCACGGGGGACAAGGAAGGTCTGACGCCCATGCTGCGATGGGTCGGTCTGATGAAAGCCTGCGGTTATATGGAGCTGATGACAACAGCGAGCGGCGGCGGGTTCTTCAGATGGCTTATTTCGCCTGACTTAGTGCAGACGCAGTGTGCCAAGGAGTTTGCAGAGCCGATTGCGGTCTCTCCTGACGGAGATATTTACGTATCCGCCTATGTGCCCGCGGCAGTCAGATGGGAACTGGAGATGGTATGGGAACGCAAAGTCGTCGAAGTGATTACGATCTATCGGGTAACCAAAAAAGCGGCTGTCAAAGCGATGGAACGAAGGTTTACCTGCGGGGATGTCATTGCCATGCTGGAGCGGGCGGCGGATCAGCCGCTGCCGGAGCCTCTCCGCTTTGCCATTGAAGGGTGGATGCAGCAGGATAACGTCACGGAGAATATGGAGACTAGAGCCTGCCAGCCGCTTGATGGAGTTCATCCGCCAGAGATCAAGCTTTATTTTCAGGATCCCTGTGCGCTTCATGCCTATGAGCTGCTTACTGAAGTGCCTTCAATCAGGTCCTTGTTTGGCGGGCTTGAGGAGGTGTCCTCCATGTGGGTGAAGCAGTTAAGATCTTATCATGTCTCAACCCGCAGGGAACTTCTGGAGAAAGCGCTCAGCTGGAGAACGGCAGTCAAGCTGCAGCGCGAGGACGGTCTGCAGCTGTTTGTGCCCCATGAAATCCAGGATTACGACGGGCAGTGGGCCGTTATCGGCCACATTCATGGGGATGATGCGGATATGCGTTCTCCGCTTCGTCTGAAACCGGATATGTGGGGGGAAATGATGCTGGTCATCCCGCTGGAAAGCGATTGAGGGCCAGGGCTTGGATCAGGCGGCAAAAGCCCCCGTTTCTTCTTGAAACCTATTATGGTATGATAGCAAGTAGGCGAAAGCCTAACCTTCATACCAAAGGGGTGGGTACAGTGCAAGCGATACCAATGACTGAGCCTGCCGAGTTTGCGGGAAGCGGTGCGATGCTTGATTTCGTTCCCGATCCATCGCCCTCGCTCGATATGGCAGCATTGCTCATCAACGCTTATGAAATAGGCGACATGATTAATCAATCGGCGGAAGTTGCCGAATATGCATACTGGAAAACAGAAGTCGATCAGAGCCAGGAAGTCAAGGCGCTGATCCGGAAGTTCGAGAAAGCCAAGGAGCTCTTCGATGAATGCCAGCGGTTTGGACGGTTCCATCCCAACTTTCATGAGGCGAAGGATAAAGTGAAAGCCATCGAGAAAGAGCTTGCGGCGATTGAATGCGTGACCCGCTACAAAATCGCGGAGCAAGCGGTGGATGAGCTGCTTCATGACATTGCCAAACAGATCGCCGGCTCCGTGTCCGAAACGATCAAGGTGCCAGGCAACGAATCTTCCGGCGGAGGCTGCGGCGGAGGCGGTTCCTGCGGATGCAGCACCGGCGGAGGCTGCGGATAAGGAAAAGGAGGACGATCGCGAGCTATGTTTTCAGAACGTACCGGCTATATTATTTGGGTCAATGATATCAAATCGGCCCGTTCATTGGAGAAATACGGCAACATCCATTATATTTCAAGGAAAATGCATTATGTCGTGATGTACATGAACAGCGATCGGGAAGAAGAGATTATCCGCAACATTCAACGGCTGCCTTTCGTGAAGAAGACGGAACGTTCTTACCGGAACGAAATCAAGACCGAGTATGAGCGCAATGTTCCTGACAAAACACGGTTTTACAGTTTGTGATCTCACAAGCTTCCGATACCGGTCAACGGAGCGGAAGCTGTTTTTTTAAACTTCTATATCCATAATGTACCAGTATTGGTGCAGCTTTATTTTTATTTTGTATTATTGGACATGCATGCTACAATGGATATAATTATAAACATAGTTAATAAGGCCTACTTCCTGGGGAGGGGTGGATCGTGCGATGAAAGACAAGACGACGGAGAGATGGAGCACCTACGAATCATTTCATGTCGTGTTAGGGGACAAGAAAGTAGCGGATATCGTCATCACGAACCATGCCAAAATTCGCTGGGCGGATCGCGTCGAAAGTGAAAAAACCGGATTTGAGGATATCGCCGATTTCATGTGGCAGTGTCTGAAGCAGGGACGTATTGAGCCTTATTATCGCAATGAGCAGGATGTTTATTTGATCGATGACGATCTGGTATTTGTAGCGGAATTCGCCACTTTGGATAAAGAAACCGATTTGGCCGGCAATCCGCTCCACAAGATGATCGTCGTCACGTTTCTCGGGCGGATGTCCGAGACCATTGAACTACGCGATCTGAAATCGTATTATTCCTGGCTGAGACATTCCCGGCGAATGACCTTAATAAAAAACAGCAGAAAACGGAAATAATCGCCGCATATTTTGTTTAAATAATAAGCATGCGCTTCCAAAGAGCGTATGCTTTTTTCTGTGGAACCGCCTTTATTTCATGATTTGGCATTGGATACTCTTTGCATGGTTTGTTGTATAATGAATTTTAATGAGAGAGAGGATGAATGGGATGGCGCTTAATTTTCACCAGCTCCATATATTTTATACCGTGGCGGAGCGGGGGAGCTTCTCGGCTGCTGCACAAGCGCTTCATATGACGCAGCCTGCTGTAACGATGCAGATCCAGTCGCTGGAAGATTATTTTGGCACCAAGCTGCTTCAGCGCTCCACCAAGAGAATCGAGTTGACGGAAGCGGGCAGAGCCTTGATGCCGTTTGCCCAGCGCAGCATCGATCTGATCCGGGATACGGATGCCTCGATGTCGAAATTTACGAAACAGCTGAAGGGCCGGTTGCAGCTCGGCGCCAGTTTGACCATCGGCGAATACATTCTGCCCCGTCTGCTCGGACCGTTCGGCCAGGAATTTCCCCATATTTCAATCAGCATGAAGGTGATGAATACCGCACAAATCATGGAGGAAATTTTGAACCATCAGCTCAATTTCGGTCTTATTGAAGCGCCTGTCAATCATCCGGACATGCATATGGAGGCGGTCATGAGCGATGAACTGAGGCTTATTGTAGGCAAATCCCATCCGCTGGCCGGTGCCCGGGAGCTGGTTCTGGCCGATGTGCTGGAGTATCCATTTGTGCTCAGGGAGCAGGGCTCGGGGACAAGGCTTGTAATGGAGGAGCAGCTGAGGAACAAGGGTTTCGATCCCGCTGATCTGAAGATCGTGATGGAGCTGGGAAGCACCGGCGCCGTGAAATCGGCCGTCGAAGCAGGTCTTGGCGTTTCTTTCGTATCCGGATCATCCGTCAAGCATGAGGTTGCACTGGGTCTTATTCATACGATTCAAATTACGGACGCCAGCTTCAAACGCCAATTCTATTCGATTTATCTCAAATCCGCGCTGCTGCCTATTTCCGCGGTTACTTTTCTTACTTTTCTGCGTGAAAGGGATCTTCAGCAATGGCTATAGACCGCGTTGATCTCCACAGCCATACGACCGCTTCCGACGGACTGCAGCAGCCCCGGGAGAACGTGCGCATGGCCAAGGAGGCCGGACTTGCAGCAATCGCCATAACAGATCACGATACGGTCGATGGCATCGCGGAAGCGATCGAGGCGGGTAAAGAGCTCGGTGTGATCGTCGTTCCGGGCGTAGAAATCAGCACAGCCGCAAACGGCAGCGATATTCATATTCTGGGTTATTATACGGATTGGCAGAGCGAGTCCTGGCGCCTCAAGCTCGGCAGTCTGCTTCAGACGAGGGACCGCCGGAATCTGATGATTATCGAGAAGCTCCGCAATCTTGGGATTTCCATCACCTTGGAAGAAGTGGTGGAGGAAGCCCGGAAGCAGGGCAAGGAGGGCGGAACGATCGGAAGGCCCCATATGGCCTCCTTATTGGTGGCCAAAGGGATTGTCGCTTCGATCCAGGAGGCATTCGACCGTTATCTCGCCTCCGACGGAGCAGCCTTCGCGAATCCGCCGCGGCTTCATCCCTTCGAGGCCATCGATTGGATTCGGGAGGCTGGGGGCACAAGCGTTATTGCCCATCCCGGATTGTATGGCGATGATGTGCTGGTGGAAGAAATTATCCGCCATGGCGCACAGGGAATTGAAGTCTATCACTCCGATCACGGGCCCGAGGATGAAATCAGGTACATTAGATTAGCTGAGAAGTACAAGCTGATCATCACAGGCGGCTCCGATTATCACGGCAAGCGTGAGGAAGAAGTCTTCCACGGGCCGATCGGGAACCGCACGGTGCATGTGGATGTGCTGAAGCAGCTTGATCCGGTCAGGAGAGGCAGCCTCTAAATTGCAGCGGAATAAAAGCGCCGCGACTTGTCTCTTTAGTCGTGGCGCGATTGGCGGCAATCTAAGTTTTGATCTGCGATGGCAGAGCCTTTAAGCGTTGTTCATCCGGTGTGATGAAGAGCGTTTTTTGATGATCGTAAATAACAAATCCCGGCTTTGCTCCGCTGGGCTTCTTCACATGCCGGATCAGTGTGTAATCCACCGGAATCTGGCTTGATGACCGCGCCTGGCTGTAATGGGCCGCCAGCATGGCTGCTTCCTCCAGCGTCTGTTCGTTAAATTCGGCTGCGCGGATAACGACATGAGAGCCCGGAATATCCTTGGTATGCAGCCAGGTCTCGTTCGCAGAGGCTGTTTTATTGGTCAAAAATTCATTTTGTGTATTGTTCTTGCCCACATAAATCGGAATTCCTTCCGAGGACGTGTAACACAGCAGTGCGGGCCGGGTCGGCTTGCGCTTCTTCGTCCCCCGCTTGCTGCGGTCCCTCAAATACCCCTGTTCGACCAATTCCTCGCGTATTTCATCAATATCCGACAGCGTAGCGCTCTCCAGCTGCTGCAGCAGGGAAGCGATATATCGCATTTCCTCCTGCGCCTGATCCATCTGCTCGCCTACCACCGTCAGACTGTTCTTATGCTTGGTATATCTTTTGAAATATCGCTGCGCATTTTGCGACGGGGTGAGCTGCTTATCAAGCGTGATAGTGACCGTCCGCTGCTCCTCGTCATAATAGTCAACAACGTCCACCGACTCATCGCCCCGCTGAATCTGATGCATATAGGTGGTGATAAGCTCGCCGAGAATGCGGAATTTGTCTGCGTCCTGAGCATCGTTTAGCGTCTCCTGCAGCTTCTCCAATTTCTTCACGTTCTTGTTGTACTCATTTTGCAGAAAGCGAATCAGATCCGACACGCGCTGCTTCACGGTGTCCCGGGTTGCTTTATCTCCATAAAAGGCTTCCAGGCAGGAGCTGATTGTATCGTAGCTCTCAGATATGCCTGTTAAATGAGTAAGCGCAGTCACGGAGAATGCCGATTTTCCGGTAGTCTCATCTGTAATGATTTGCGGATCGTACTGTTGGTCGTGAAACGTGTTCATCATTTGGTCAAATGCAGGCCACAGGACCATAGGATCATCGCTCAGCTTGGCCTGGATCCCGCTGCGGTGAACGATTTCTTTGGCCAGCAGCGGACTCATTCCGCTGAAGGCTGCCACCAGCCATTTGTCCGGTGCCAGAACAGCGGGGGGAGCAGGCGGCTTATCACTGAATTCAGTATCTTCCGGCCGCTGAAGCACTTTGGCAGCCTGGGCTTCGATGATGGAGGCATACCCGCTTTCCGTTGTAACGGTAATCGGATCACGCTTATCCTGCTCCGGAGGCGCAGCGTACACTGCACCCGGCATGACGATCCGGAAGCTGCTGATTGCCGGCGTAACATGATGAATGCCGTCATGGATGATCCGGGTAGCGGCATCGATCAGAATGATATTGCTGTGTCTGCCCATGATTTCGATGATGATGGTTTTTAAGGAAATATCGCCGAGCTCATCCCGCTGGCGTATGTCAATATGAATAATGCGCTCATTGTCGATCTGGCGGACATCCTCGATCAGACCGCTTTCACAATGCTTGCGGAGCAGCATGCAGAACATGGGTGCCTGGGTTGGATTAAGAAAGGATTGCTCCGTCCAATGGACCCGGGGATAAGTGGGATTTGCAGAAAGCAGCAGCTTGCTGTTTGAACCCCTGCCTTTAATCTGAAAAACCAGGTCATGGTCGGTGGGCTGATGTATTTTATGAATGCGCGAACCGATGCAGGATTGCAGGTCGTTTACGATCGCGCGGGTGACAATACCGTCTAAAGCCATGCGTGTTCAAATCTCCTTTGTAATGGTTCATCTCTCTATCATGCCATAGTTGGGACAAAAACTTAAGCCCCCGTTGGGATATTTTGCAGGTTGTCCGAATACATTTAGGCAATATAGGCTGTCCGCCGGGCGGCAAGTAACGGGAGGGAGACAGGGCATGGAACAAGGAAAGTGGCATCAGATGGGGACAGATGAGCTGGCACAGTCGTTTCAAGGATCCTTGGAGACCGGTCTTACGCCGGAAGAGGCAGCAGACAGACTCAGCCGTTTTGGGCGCAATGAGCTGACGGAGGGAAAGAAAGCTTCACCCTGGAAGCTGTTTTTTGGCCAATTCAAGGATTTCATGGTGCTTGTGCTCATAGGCGCAACGCTGATCTCAGGCTTGCTTGGCGAATATTTGGATGCGATCACGATTGTAGCCATTATTGTCATAAATGCGGTTCTCGGATTTGTACAGGAATACCGGGCGGAAAAATCGCTGCGAGCCCTCAAGGCGCTGTCAGCGCCGGCTGCAAAGGTCATGCGGGGATCCACGGTTATCGTTCTGCCTGCAAGCGAGCTTGTTCCAGGCGATATTGTATTGGTGGAGAGCGGGGACCGGATTCCGGCCGATATCCGGTTCATCGAAACCAACAGCTGTTACGCGGAGGAATCCGCTCTTACCGGAGAATCGGTTCCGGTCGGGAAGCACAGCCTGCCAATTAATGAAGCGGATCTGCCGCTGGGGGATCAGCGCAATATGGGCTTCATGGGAACTATGGTCACACGGGGTACAGCCAGAGGCTTGGTCATTCGAACCGGCATGGATACCGAGATGGGTAAAATCGCCGATTTGATCCAGCAAACGGATTCCATGGAGACGCCGCTGCAGCATAGATTGGAGCAGTTGGGCAAAATTTTGATCGTTGTCGCGCTTGGCTTGACTGTTATTGTGGTGCTTGCGGGTATCCTGCACGGGCAGCCTGCTTACGAAATGTTCCTCGCGGGAGTCAGCCTGGCTGTCGCCGCAATTCCCGAGGGGCTTCCGGCCATCGTGACCATCGCGCTTGCCCTTGGTGTGCAGCGCATGATCAAACGGAGGGCGATTGTCCGCAAGCTGCCATCCGTTGAGACCTTGGGCTGCGCATCCGTAATCTGCTCGGACAAAACCGGTACATTGACACAAAACAAAATGACGGTCACAAATTTGTGGATTGGCGGACGTCAGATGCAGGTAACCGGCGAGGGTTATGAACCGGTTGGCGCAATTATGGAATCCGGGAATGCACTCGATACGAAGCATGATCTGTCGCTGCGCCGGCTGCTGCAAATCGCAGCTCTTTGCAACAATGCTGCTTTGTCGCAGGTCGAGGTGGATCCGGACATCAAGCGCAAGAAAGGCAAAGATACGGCTGTCAATGAAGAATGGGTGCTCAAGGGTGATCCTACCGAAGGGGCATTGACCGTACTTGCCGCGAAGCTGGGCATCACGATGAAATCAATGGAAGGTCTTTATAAACGGGTTAAGGAATATCCCTTCGATTCCGAACGCAAGCGCATGTCCGTGCTCGTCACCCATCAGGGAGGACGGTTGATCTGCACGAAGGGCGCGCCGGACATGCTGATGGATCGCTGCGCTTATGTGCTGTGGGACGGCAAAGTCGTTCCGTTCACCTCAACGCTGAAGCAGAAGGTAACGGATGCAGGTGAAGCGATGGCGCTATCCGCAATGCGGGTCCTGGGGTTCGCTTACCGCGATTTGCGGCCGCAGGACGCTACGGAGGTCGAAGACGACGTTGAATGCCAGCTGATTTTTGTCGGTCTGAGCGGAATGATTGATCCCCCGCGGCGCGAGGTGCGGGAGGCGATTGCAACCTGCCGCAGAGCGGGAATCAAGACGGTGATGATTACAGGAGACCACCAGCTTACGGCAGAAGCGATTGCCGGCCAGCTGGGCATCATGCCAAGGGGCGGCTTGTCCATCAGCGGCCAGCAGCTTGCAGCCATGAGCGAAGAACAGATTGATCGTCTCGTCGATAACATCTATGTCTATGCGCGTGTATCCCCCGAGCACAAGCTGCGGATCGTCAAAGCTCTTCAGCGCAAGGGCCATGTCGTCGCGATGACCGGCGACGGCGTCAATGACGCGCCGGCAATCAAAGCGGCGGATATCGGAATTGCGATGGGCATCACGGGAACGGATGTGTCGAAGGAAGCGGCTTCCCTTGTGCTCAGTGACGACAACTTCTCCACAATCGTAGCAGCTATTGAAGAAGGCAGGGGGATCTACGAGAATATCCGTAAATTTATCCGCTACCTGCTTGCCTCGAACGTAGGCGAAATTCTCACGATGTTCCTGGCGATGATGGCCGGTCTTCCGCTGCCGCTGGTGCCCATCCAGATTCTGTGGGTGAACCTGGTTACCGATGGCCTGCCGGCGATGGCGCTGGGTGTGGATCAGGCCGAGAAGGATCTGATGCAGCATAAGCCGCGCTCTGCCAAAGAGAATATATTTGCCAGAAGGATGGGCTGGAAAATCATCAGCCGCGGTATTCTGATCGGCGTATGCACCCTGGCTGCCTTCTGGATTACCTTGAACAAGGACCCAGGCAGCACGTCCAATTTAGTGGAGGCTCAGACGGTTGCTTTTGCCACCTTGGTTATGGCTCAGCTGATCCACGTATTCGACTGCCGCAGCTCGCGGTCGATCTTTCACCGCAATATTTTTCAAAACAAATATCTGCTGCTTGCCGTCCTGTCGTCCGTGCTCCTGATGCTGGGAGTACTGTATATCGAAGCGCTGCAGCCGATATTCAAAACCGTTCCGCTCGGCTTCCGCGACTGGTGTCTGGTGCTTGTAGCAGCCGGCATTCCGACCTTCCTCATGGGCATCGGCAGCGTGCTTGGCACCACAGAGAAGAAGAACAAAAGCAACTGGCCGCTTAAAGGCTCCCGCACACTGACGAGATGATCCCGTACTATTTTGATTAAGCCGCACCCGGCGAGGGTGCGGTTTCTTTTTGTTTGGAGAAGCGCATATTTTCGGTTTGAGCGAGGGATTTGTTTCCGTTCAAATTCCGTTCATAATCGGGGTGTATGCTTCAATCTAGAAGTGGTGAGATGTTAAATAAAACCAAACTATAGAGGATGAGATGATATGGAAGCTATTCAAAATCAAGTGCAGAGCCTGCTGGATGAATTGACTGGCAGCGGGAGGGAAGACGGTGTTCAAGTGGCCGTCTATCATCATGGTGTGCTGATCGTCAATGCCTGTTCTGGAAAAGCCGACCGAAAGACGGGCCAACCGGTGGACGAAAATACGCTCTTTGTTGCAATGTCCTGCTCGAAGGGAATCACCGCAACGGTTATTCATATGCTGGCCCAGCAAGGGAAACTGGATTACGATGACCGCATTGCAGACTATTGGCCCGCATTTGCAGTGAACGGCAAGCAGGATATTACGATCCGGCATGTACTTAGTCATGAAGCGGGAATTCCCCAGATGCCCGAGAACAGCACCGTGGATATGATCTGCGATTGGGATGAAATAATTGGGGAGGTGGAGCGGCTTACGCCTGTTTGGGAGCCTGGAACCAAAACGGGCTATCACGGTTTTACCTTCGGCTGGATTCTGGGCGAGATTGCGCAGCGGGCCGATGGCCGCCCGTTTGCCCAAATTGTCTGCGAGGAAATTTGCAAGCCGCTCGGCATATCGGTGGAGCTTTACTTCGGTGCACCGGAGGCGGCGGAGCCGCGGATTGCCAAGCTGAGCGGAGAGCCGCTGCCGTGGGACGAAATGCCGGATGAAATGCTGTTGAAAAGAATGCTGCCGCCATCCGTCTCGCCAAACAACAATTTGTCAGCCTGGAACGGACCGAGCGTACATCAGGCCGTCATGCCGGCATCCAACGGCATCATGACGGCAAACGCGCTCGCGAGGATATATGCCTCCTTGATCGGAGACGGTGTAGATGGTGTAAGGCTGCTTACACCTGCCCAGTCTTGGGCAGCTACCGGGCTGCAGACCGAGCAGCCGGATGAAATCTTCCTGGGCCTCCCCATCCCCAAGGCGCTCGGATACTGGCTTGGGGGAATCAAAGTGGGACTGACAGCAATGGGTTCCAGACAGTCCGCATTTGGCCACACCGGCAACGGGGGCATGATTGGATTCGCCGATCCTGAGCATAATCTCGCGATCGCGATCCTCAAAAACCGAATGACCTATAACCGCGGCGAGCAGGAAACGGATATATTTCTAACCACTAAAATCAGACAATTACTAAATCTTCCAATCTAACACGGCAACTCCCTCAAAACCCTGCCCGGTTCCACAACCGGAGCAGGGTTTTGTTTCGAGCCCCAACGGGGCACCAGGTACCAAAGGTACATGGAATGGAAGTGAGTCACGTAAGGGATGTAAACGCTGCATGCTCATACCTGATCAGGGAGCATCTCTGTCCATCCAACGTTATTCAAGCCCCAACGGGGCACCAGGTACCAAAGGTACATGGAATGGAAGTGACTCACGTAAGGGACGTAAACGCTGTATGCTCATACCTGACCAGGGAGCGTCTCTGTCCATCCAACGTTATTCAAGCCCTAACGGGGCACCAGGTACCAAAGGTACATGGAATGGAAGTGAGTCACGTAAGGGACGTAAACGCTGCACGCTCATACCTGACCAGGGAGCGTCTCTGTCCATCCAACGTTATTCAAGCCCTAACGGGGCACCAGGTACCAAAGGTACATGGAATGGAAGTGTGTCCCGCAAGGGACGTAA
>NZ_JBWDNQ010000060.1:0-2140 GCF_056269285.1 Paenibacillus sp. JT31N11 | reverse complement strand
ATGATGGGATTTAAAGGGCTATGACCCGTTGCGTACTCCCATCGTACCGAGGCGCTCGTTTTTTTGCAAAGCGGTAATTTAACGCTCTACAGGAATGCTATCGTACCCGTTCGTTGAAGAAAGATTTTTAAGATGCTTTTGTCTGAAACAACTTTATTCCTAATCCGATGAAAATGATCCCTGTTATTTTATTCAATATAGATTCTACTTTTGGATTATTTCTCAATTTTTTAGTTGCATATGAAGAAAAAATAGCTACTAATAAACACCAAACAGTTCCCGTCATAACAAAAGAAAGTCCTAAAATAATAAAGGGTAAAGGACCATAAGTATTATCCCCTGAAATAAACTGAGGAAGAAAAGAAATGAAAAACAAAGCCACTTTTGGATTAGTAACATTAGTCAGAAGACCTTGAGTATATATCTTTTTTAATGACATACTTTTTGTATCCTTGAGCTTTAAATTAGATGATTTTTGTATTAACATTCGAACACCAAGATAAATCAGATATCCTGCACCTATTATTTTAATAATAGTAAATAAGACAACTGATGTTGTAAGAATTACAGATAAACCAACAGCAGCTAGAAAGGTATGCACTAATGAACCCGTGGAAATGCCAAGAACAGAATAAATTCCTGCCTTTTTCCCTTGCGATACACTTCTGCTAACGATGTACATTGTATCTGTACCAGGAGTTATATTCATCAATAAGGCAGTTAATAAAAAAAGTCCGAAACTTGTTATTCCAACCAATATGACCCACTCCAATCCAATTTTATTTAACAATTTATATGGATATTGAATAATACTGCCCGTTCGCAATGACGGCTACCCCGCGGTAGCCGTTTCGGTGTTCAACTATCGTACCCTTTAGCTTAATAAAGTAATCAACATTCACTTTCGACTAACACACCTCTAAACCGACCGTAATAATTACCACTAAGGTTTCACCAATTATGTAAACAGCGGAGTAATATCAGGGCGAAAACAGTTTCCAATGCCCTTCGGAGACCACTTCGACCGCTCCGTCGATCACTTTGATGGCGGTCTGATCATCAATCGCATACGCTGGCCCTTGCATCCCGGCGGCCCATCTCTCTGCATCAGCCATGGTGTTTCTCGGCAGCATCTCGTGATCCAGATGCGGAAATATCGCAAAATCAACCAGTCTTAGCGTTTCATCGCCACCGTTGGGTGGAGTCCACTCAACGAAGAAATTCCCGATGTTAGGTGCCATCACCATGCTCCCAGCACTCAGTCCCACATAGACTAAGTTCAGCGACGGCAAGAGGTCTGCCAGTCCGGACTGCCGCATCCAGTAACACAGATACAAGGGGTCACCGCCATTTACTAGTAGAACGTCAGTCTCCTTGACCATAGGAACCCAAAGCTCTTCATCGATGCTAGGCAACGCGGTGAGCTCCAGAACCCCCATGGACTTCCAGCCCAGCTCACACATCGGTGTGGTGGCTTGTCCGCTAAAGAACTGCCATGCATGGCCCGCACCACCTCGTATGGCGTACACCGCAGTAGTAATGCAGAGGGCGGTAGACTCGGCAATCGGTTTGCCCAGCATGTCAACCAGCGCGTCGTGTATGCTTTGGTTTTTGATGCCTGCAGATGTGAGCAGAAATTTTATAACTTCACTCCTTTGTGTGTGTCTGTCGTTTATTCTTTTAGACTTTAGGGGGGTTGTCTACTTAAACTATATTTTAGGACATTTCAGTTCGGATTGTTTCTTACAGATTGCTAATCTTAATCTGTCCGTTACTTCAAAAGAAAAAGGAGCAGCTGCCGCAGCACGCTACTCCACGCTATCGTGCCCAGGGAGCTTAACAACTAATGGGCCTCAGTTCCTTTTTTCGGTGAATAACAGTAAATCCAGTTCAGTTTTATGTAATATGAAATGATCAGCAGGCTACCCATGCTTGTATTTGCAAACCTTAAGTAGGAATAAAGATTGCTGAAACCTCACCAATATTAATCTTTATTTCTTTATCCTCGAAATTAAGTGACGATATTAATCGTACCCGTTAGCATTCCTGTAGAGCGTTAAATTTCCGCTTTGCAAAAAAACGAGCGCCTCGGTACGATGGGAGTACGCAACGGGTCATAGCCCTTTAAATCCCATCATCC
>NZ_JBWDNQ010000035.1:0-21015 GCF_056269285.1 Paenibacillus sp. JT31N11 | reverse complement strand
TTCCTCACGCCTTCATGTTGTCCAGGTCTACCACGTGAGTTCTCTTACTATCTTTCTGTATTTCTGGCAAGGGTGAAATCCTGCGAATAAGCGAGCATTCGTGAGAAAACTATAACGTACCGAGGGAGCTTAATCGACCGGCCACGGAATTACATAGCTTCAGAATCGCTTACGTTTTAATTTGTGGATAAGTTTATCAAGAGCCATGCCTACTAAAAAGAAAAAAATTAAATGCATGACATAACCGCGCAAAAAAATACCACACTATCGTCCCCAGTTAGCTGCGCATTGTGGCGTCGCATTCATGACTTGATCATTCATCTATGGTACAGTTAACCGCGCTGTCTGTGATGGCAAGTTTTAAGAGGTCACTCCCAGAAGAATGGCTTTTTCCTTTTTATTTCCAACGTGTAAAAGGATTATTTGTCCACTATATAGAATTACAATAATCAAAGGTGTGAATCCGTAATGAAAGCGGTGCTTTTAACATGTTTGGGATCTTTGGCGTGTCTGGTCTTTCGTTCTTGCTTGTGGCATTCTTAACACCTCTACTCATTAGGGGACTGCGAGTTTTAAAGCTAACGCAACCGATTCGATCTGAGTTACCTCCTGATCATCAAGCCAAACGGGGAACACCACTGATGGCTGGTCTGATCTTGCTTATCGGTGTAGTAACGTCACTCCAGTTTCATCCCGCCCCAATGATGTTCTTTTTATGCGTTGCGTTTCTGTTATTCAGCTCAATCGGCTTTATGGATGATTTCAAAAAGGCAGCATGGCAAGATCCATCCGGTATCTCTGGACGGACGAAACTTGTGTTTCAATTCGCATTTACTGGTATACTGCTTTTCACATTGTTCAGTTCGTTCTCGCTGACCAGTGACATTACGTTGTTCCATGGATTTCAACTACACCTGCCCGTTTACGTGTACATCATAATAATGCTCCTATTTGTAGTTGGTTCAGCGAACGCTATCAATTTTACGGATGGTCTAGACGGGCTATTGATCAATGTTGCGATCCCCACTTATTTTTTCTTCTTTCTGATCTCAGACAAACCTGAAGTACAAACATTTTCGCTCGTAATGATTGGCTGTCTACTCGGTTTATTTCTGTACAATATTTATCCCGCTAGAGCGTTTATGGGGGATACTGGATCACTAGCAATTGGAGGTTCGCTTTCCATTTTAGCGGTTATTGAAAAAGTTGAAATTTTAATACCAATCCTGTTTTCAGTCTATCTGGCTGAACAATTATCAGTCATTTTGCAAGTCTGGTACTATAAACGCACAAAATTGCGTCTATTCAAAATGGCTCCGATACATTATCATTTCAGTCTAAAATATGGATGGAGTGAGAATAAGATCGTCATGGTGTTTGGTTTCATCTCTTGGGTTTCTGTTCTTATTTGTTGGATTATTTGGAAGTTCGCCTTTTAAGCCCGTCACCTCTCATTACAAGGATTTCCACAAAGAAAACCGAAAAGCCTTCAATTAAAAGCAGGCCCCCGCGCGCGATAGCTGGGAGCCACTACTACTTTTCATCTTCAACAGGTTTTGCAATTCGGGCTCAGCACGAATGCTGGCTTCCATTTCCAGTTTTAACTTGAAATTTTCCTGTCAGGTTTCATGCAACGCCATTTCATTTTCTCATTCCCCTAGGCGGCTGTGCCTTTCTAACAGCATCTTCCGATGCAACTCCAATGCGTCCTGTCGATCGAAAAATGGATCGTTGATAAGCTCATTAATTCTCTTCAGCGGGAGAGCGAGTTCTCTAAAAAAGTAAAAGCGTTAACCAGTTCCGGTTGTTTCGGCGGGTTTCAATAATCGGCAATCGGACCCTGTTCTTGTCACCAATCGGGACTCGGATCAAATTCTTGTCATCGCCAAAAGACAAAGACTTCAATAGCAATGGCCATCCTTTTTCAGGATGGCCGTATCGTTGTAGAACATTCTATACTTACAATGCAGCTTATTCTGCTCAGACCTTGTCAAAATAATTTGCGCTTTCCACCATAGGTGTGCAGTCGGAATGGTCCCCGCTCAACGTGATCTCGAAGATGAAATCCTTCTCCAACACGAATGGCTTCACCATTCTCCAATCGATTCGCCCTTGGCCAAGCGGCAGCGAATCATGCTTTTGCCCCATGCTGTCGACCAGATGATAGTATTGCGCGTAAGGCGAGGTTCGCTCAAGTACCTCACGGAGCCGCTCATTATCTCCGCCGAACGAAATGAACGTATGGCTTACATCGACATTCAACGAAAGTTCCAGAGGTACGATCAAATCCTCTATAAGATACGGGTTGCGGCCATAGGAGAACAGTCCTTCGGTCGAATCTTCCCAGACAAAAACTTCCTGTGAGTACGACATGACTTTGTGGATTTCTTCACGCAGAAGAACAGTTCGTTCCCGGGTTACATTTTTACTGCTGGCTGTATGGACGTAGTGTGCATGCACAATACATTTGGCCCGTTCTTCCATGCAAATGCGCGCAAGCAATTCGCAAGATTCGTGGTAAAATTGGCGAATGTGCGGGTTTTCGCTCAAGATGTCCAAATATTCGCCTCGGTAGTTGGGCGGATGGTGTAAATAGGGTTTGACCCCGCGGTCATGGAGCTGGCGGATGCGGTTCCGAATGAGATCGGGATCTTGCAGGTCGCGATCGCTCAGATAGAACTCGATGATATTCGGGTTGTATCTGAGTCGGTTATCCAGGTTACTCTGATCGAGATTTCCTTTCAAGCGCATGAACTTCATTTTGCATCACCTCAGCCTCCATCCTACCATAACAGTGTAAAATGAATATTAACTAGTTGTCTTGGTTAGCGGGGATAGCCCTCTAGATAAAACAGCAGAACGGTGCTTCGGATGATGATCGACAGTGTCGTCCATCTGCAAGAGACCGTGCCGGACGGTGCTGCGGCTGACGAATTTATCGAAGAGACTCACAATCAAGCGGCACAGATCGATGCCAACGATATGTTGTACTCGCTGAAATCGTCCGCCGACTACGATCCCGAGCCGGGCCTCTCTTCGATCAAAACTAAACTGTTTGCGCTCAATTTCTCGGATGACGAGTTCAATCCCGAAGAACTTCATGTTCTCGAAAGCCTCGTTCCCAAGGCAAGAACGGCCGGTACGCCTTTCAGCCCGGAACTTCAATATCGCGGGGACACTTGACGATGGCGCAGCCGGAGCACAGCATGTCGCCGCATTCATGCGATGGCTTGGCGATGCGCCGCCGACTGAGTCTGGAAACTTCAAATGGAAGAACGCCTTTTTTGCTCACATCATGGTCCTTCCTTGTTGAGCTATCATACCCGTACGGCCAAGAAAAATGGGATGGACCCGTTCCGCTATCTGCGCTATTTGTTCGAGCAGCTCCCGGATGCCCATGATTCCGCAAGCGCTGAAACCGTTATGCCGTGGTCGGATTCGCTGCCGATCGCTTGTCGAGTGTTTAGGTCCTAGTTCCAGGTTACTTCTGCCCGCATCTGATCAAGTTGTGGGGGTTATTTGACGTTCACTGTAGAACGGCTTTTTTTCAGCCGTTCTTTTTGTTTATATAGGGCGTATCTTCCGGGAATCTACCGGAATGGGGCTTTATTTGACGAAAGAAGCGGCCCATTATCTTGAGCACCGGATCGAGTTGGATTCGGAGGTCGGCAAAGGGACGGAAATCCGGCTTATTTTCTCTCGTACTCAAAACCTTACACCCATGTAAGGTAATTGAAAGAATAATCGATAGTTAAAGCACGATGGGCAGCGGTATGCTAACCACAGATCAAATGATCGTAACTGAAAGGAGATCTTGTGCATGCTGAATGTAAAACAGGTGAGCAAAATATACGAGGGAAAAATCACCTACCACGCTCTAACGGATATCGATTTAATGATTCAACAGGGGGAATTTACCGGAATTATGGGTCCGTCCGGAAGCGGAAAAACGACACTGCTCAATATCATTGCAACGATTGACGAACCGACGACCGGCGAGGTCAATATTAATGGAAATAACCCTCACCGTCTAAAAAAAGATGAACTGGCTAAGTTTCGCCGCCGTGAACTCGGCTTCGTATTTCAGGATTTTAATTTGCTCCATACCTTGACGGTAGAAGAAAACATTGTCCTGCCGTTAACATTGGATGGCAGCAAAGTGACGGAAATGAAACAAAAGGCGCATGCGATCGCTGACAAGCTCGGAATTACGGAAATCATGAAAAAACACACGTATGAAATTTCCGGCGGACAAGCACAAAGAACGGCTGTTGCCAGAGCGATGATTCATTCTCCGAAGCTGCTGCTTGCCGATGAACCAACCGGAAATCTGGATTCCAAATCCTCCAAGGATGTCATGGAAATGCTTGAATCCATCAATCGGAATGAGCGGACGACCATGATGCTTGTAACACATGATCCGCTGACGGCAAGCTATTGTAACCGGGTCGTGTTTATTCGCGATGGAAAGCTGTATTCGGAAATTCACAATTTCGCTCCTTTACGGTGAAGCGCCTGAGCCGCAATGTTACGGGTACTTGGAGTTGGATCAGGATGGCAATATAATCGCACTCTACAATAGGTATGACGAGGAACTAGACATGTATGGTGGACATGAATTTGTCAGGGTACGGACGCTTGGCAAATTCGATGACGAAGACCGCGATAATTTTTATTCCTTGTTAGAAAGTGATGGTGTAAGCCGCCTGTTTAATTGAGCTTACGGTTTCAGGAATGTCGATCACTTTTTCCCGCCTCCTGACGTATTACCACGGTATCACTCCGTTTTCATCAAAGAAACCGCCGGTCGGACCATCGCCCGGAAGGGTGGCGAGCTTCACGACAATAGAAGCTCCCTGTTCAACGCTACGATAACCCGTATGGCCATTCAAATCCGTAGCTGTGTACCCTGGATCAGCTGAATTTATCTTGATCGGCGTATTTTTTAATTCTTTGGCAAACAAGTCAGTCAGTGCATTGACTGCCGTTTTCGAACTCATGTAGGCGAGCAAATTTACTCCGTATTTTTCGGCATCGGATTCCGGGTCAATATTCATGGTCAAGGAAGCCAAGCCGCTTGAAAGGTTTACAATTCCGCCAGCAGGCGATTTTTTAATCAAAGGGAGCATTGCCTTAGTAACAGAAAACATGCCGAAAACATTTGTCTCATAAGTATTCCTAAGAACGGTCAATTCCAGTTGACTCGGAGGAAGACCTCTATCCAAGCTCACGCCAGCGTTATTGATCAGAACATCAAGCGCACCATACTGATCTTCAATACGCTTCGTAGCAGATTGAATGGTATCCAGGTCTGTAACGTCAAGCGTTAATGCCTCAGCATCTATGTTCTCATTCTTCAGCGATGCTGCGGCTTCCTGCCCTTTGGATTGATCTCTTGAACCGATCAAAATTGTGAATCCCAGCTTGCCCAATTGTCTGGCGCTCTCGAACCCGATACCTTTATTCCCACCCGTTATCAAAACAGTCTTCGAAGTGTTCATGATTACGCCTCCTGGAGATAGAATTTACTTGCTGAAGCTCATGTTACAACTTGGAGTACACTCCAAGTCAAGAGCAGAATTCAAGGTAGGATGTCATGCTATTGGACGACCGGGGGCGAGTATCCAAGAAAGCTTGCCGTTGTGCGCTGCATGATTATTCGATTGTACACGATCGAGGCTTGTGTCGCTCTCATAAACTGCACCTCACACTTTCGTCTTCAGCCGCGCTACCAGCTCCGTTGTATACTTCGTTAGCCGAACAGCTATCTCCGATCGCATAACATCACGTGTCATTCCGAATCGTTCTTCGTAACCCCGATAATAACACTTATGATAAATCACCATGTCTTCTTGTTCTTCCGTGACGACGCGAATATTCCGTTTCTTCAACTCGCTCCGTAATCGATAATAGTCTTCGGCTATCGTGGTTAAGACTTTATGGCCAGCGGCCAGGTAGAGTCGTTTCATCACGTTAGATGAGTTCTCGATGTCGGATATGCTTTTCTGAATCATCTTCTCCATATGCGGCAACAGGATATAATCGCGGATCATGATGCGTTCTTCCATCGTCAAATTCTTTCCGGTGCCCGCTGCTTGTTTCCGGTCATATTGTTCAGCGTGTTCAGTCAGCAGCATTTTGGACTTCCACCGTTCATTTCCGTCAAGTTTGCTCATTTAAAGTGACCTCCGATCTGTTCCGCTCTCTCGCGGGCGACTCCAGATTCAAGAAGCGAAGAAGCGTGTATGATGGCGTCGCTCCCGAAACGGTTTTTGATTTCGTCGATCGCACGTTCCTTACGGTAAGCGCGAGAACGGTCCTCAAACAGGGTCAGTTGGATTACGCTGTCTACGGATAACTGCCCTAATGATATGCTGAGATGGCTAATTGGCATTCCACTCCAATGCTTTATAAACAGCGCATGCGCGGCAGCCGCAACCTCATGCGTTAACGATGTCGGCTGTGATAACGTCATTTGACGGCCGAATCCCGCCGACTTTTCCCCATCCGTCTCTCCAGCGCCTACCGATACTACGCGGCCCTGATACCCGTAACGGCGAGCCCGCCGACACACCTCGACAACTAACTCCAGCAGTACGACTTCGATATCCGTAAGCTTCGTATACAGACGCCATCTGAGCGTCTTGCCGTGACTTATATTCTTAATCTGCGACCTGATGTTCGATACAACCGGTGATGGATCGATTCCTCGTGCAGTCTGCCAGTAGTAACCCGCCTGAATATCGCTTTGGCGGCCCATTCGACGCCGCATTCGCGCCTTAAAATCGCCGAAGTCCAGCCGCGCTATGTCTCCAATTGTGTTTAGTCCCATCCGGACAAAATGCTGAGTCATCCGGTTCGCGACCATAAACATTTGATGGACCGGCAGCGGCCACAATTCCGCTTCGATATTATCCTGGTTCAATTCGAAAATACCGTCTGGACGCTTCTTGGCGAAGTTGTCCGTCGCCATCTTAGCGAGAATTTTCGTTGGCCCGATCCCCACCCGCGACCATACGCCGGTCGATAAAAGTACGCGTTCCTGTATTTGGCGCGCAATCTCCAGCGGCGGTCCGAAATATTTAATGGAGCCGGTTACGTCGAGAAATTGTTCATCGATCGAATACGGTTCGACCTGGTCCGTGAAGGAAGCGAAGATTTCGGAAATAAACAGTGATATCGTGACGTATGTTTGCATACGCGGGCGTACGACGACTAAATCTGGACACTTCCCCATGGCCTCACCAACGCGTGAGGCTGTAGTAACCCCGCGTGCCTTCGCGATTGGACAGGCCGCAAGTATGATTCCTCCGCGACGGTCCGGATCCCCAACGGCTATTGGTTTATCCCGCAGGTCCGGCCGCGCCGCTTTTTCGACAGAAGCGTAAAATGATTGACCGTCAACCAAAAATATTGTCCGTTTCATTTCGACCACCTCGACGCGAACATTAGTTCTGATATATTATATGACGAGAACCCCCGTTCGTATACAGGGGAAATATTTCCTGTTATGTGCTTAAAGATCAAATTGTACTCTTTGTCCAAGAAAAAATAGTGCGGACTGACAGTGTTGATTTTATGCGCTTTATACCTTGAAAAATCGTTTGCCTTTTGAAAATAACTTTTAGACTGAACGATTTTAATAAGCAATCACGAAATAAAGTTGTCAGCCATAAAATAACTCCTGCCGCGTAAAAGCCGACAGAAGTACATTTCGTTGCATTAGCCTTTAATATTGGTTGTATATCCGGTAGAGGAATACTGCCGCTTCCGCTCGTGTTGTTGGCGCCTGAGGGTTAAGCTTATTTCCGGAGCCGGAGATTAGACCTTCCTCGGCCAGAGCAGCCAGACTCGCCTTCGCATAAGCTGAGATGTCCCCTTTGTCACTGAACGAAGCCAGAATGGCGGGATCTCCCGAGGCTTTCAGCTGCTTGACTTTCTCCAAAGCACGAGCGGTCAGCACCATCATATCCTGCCGCGAGATGTTTTCCAGCGGATGGAATTCATCATGGCCGGTACCCGCAGCCAAGCCTAGCTGCTTCGCAACGCCAAGCGCTTCGTAATAGTAGGCGTTTGGCTCCACATCTGCGAAATTCCCTTCAAATTTCGCCGTCAATCCCAAGGTCTTGACGAGCAAGACCAGATAATCGGCGCGGGTAATGCGGGCTGCCGGAGAATAGGCCCCCGCCTTTGTACCGTTGATGATGCCCTTGGAGGCCATGATCTCAATCGACTGTCTTGCCCATTCCACGCTGCTCAGATCGCTGAAGGTCTTCTTCACATAAGCTACGGCATAATCGCTGAAGTGGGTCGCAGCAAAGGTCACAGTTCCGCTCTTTGCATCGTGACGGCCGCTTGGGACCGCGATAACGTTACCGCTACCGTCGATATACCAGATGACGAGATGTTCGGGATTCTTCAGCTCCTCTGCTGTCGGCATATACGGGATAGAAATCCGAACAGGTGCGGACGAGTTGTTCCATAACGTCTGCACGCCATTCAACGCCAGCATGAGTTCCACCAGCGGTCGGCCGCCTACGGCTGTCGCCGCATCATCGACGAAGATCTTTTCCGCCAACGCTCCGATGGCTATCGATGCGCGGCCTGCCGCTTCATCGATCGCAACCGGCAGCGTCGTTCCAACAGAGCCGGTAATGGTTACCCTGTATTCAGGTGTCATAGGAATGCTTCCACCGCCACCATTGCCGCCGTTACCGTTATTATAGCTGGATCCAGATACCGTCAGCTTCACTGTATACGTGTCGGTGGAGTCTGCCAATCCGTCATTGGCCGAGAACACCAAGTTCATAGCACCTTCTGCACCTGGCGTGTACGTATAGGCCGGAATCGCCGATATAGCCGCAGCGCCGTTCACCGATACATTGTAGGTCAGCGGATTGCTATCCGCATCTTCAAAGATCTCAGCGAGATCGAGCACAAACGGTGTATTCACCGTCACAGTTGCATCTGCCGTCGCTTCAACCCTTCCTAACGGGCACCGTATTCCCCTTCAGATTTACGGTGAAGGTTTCTGTGGAATCTACCATTGTGTCGTTGGCAGTGAAGATCAATGCTACCGTATTTGCTGTAGTTAGCGTGTACGTGTAAGTCTCACTCGCAGCTATTGCCGGCGCACCATCTACCGCTACTTTGACTTTGCGGTTGATATCAGGTGATAAAAAACTCTGGAACCAAATTATCTGCTTCATCCATAATCCCATGTATTCTCCCCAACCTTTCTTAGTACTTCCGTTGCAATGGATTTGGGAGTTTACACATAGACTGCAAAAAAGAGTCGTAAGGCAAAATAAAAAGCACCACTTGGGTGCTTTAAGCTGAGCTGATATTTCGGCACTTGGGAAATGCACTGCAACGTAGAATTCACCCTTAGATCCTTTCCTTAGACCATATTACTGCCACCGCGTGAGCAGATAAGTTCTACCTGATACAGCTTGCTTCTTTACTGCTTGGGCACTTGGGGCTGCGCCTGGATTTAATTTGGGAATCATCGTAATAAATTCTTCGCGATTTATTAGTTGGATTCCGTTGGATTTTGCGCCTCAAATCCATCTAATATGACATTTTTCAATATTAGCTGCCACAGCTCGATAACTCGGATAAATACCCTCTAGATGTAAGCCCAGTATGAATGTTTATAATGACATTCGTATTTTTACACTGCTCATCAGTTGTGCTCTTATTTAGATAAAGAATTTATTCCACAGGACTGTCTTCTCTGTTGTTTAATTCAGAAACAAGCTGTTCTTTTTTTCACACCCGCTTCTTATACACCCTCATCGCAAAGTAGTAGGCTACGAGCAAAATCCCGACGCACCACGCAAGAGCGACCCATATATCATTGCCCACCGGCTGACCCGACAGCAGCGCACGAATGGCTTCCACGATCGAGGTCACCGGCTGGTTTTCGGCAAAGGCGCGGACGACCTTCGGCATCGACTCGGTCGGCACAAACGCCGAGCTGATAAATGGCAGGAAGATAATCGGGTAGGAAAAGGCGGTTGCGCCTTCCACCGATTTTGCGGTCAGCCCGGCAATCGCCGCGACCCAGGTTAAGGCCAGGGTAAACAATACGAGTATGCCAGCTACTGCAAGCCATGACAGTATCCCGGCGGACGAATGAAAGCCCATAATGAGCGCTACGAGAATGATGACGACAACCGAGATGGCATTGGATACCAGCGAGGTCAGCACATGCCCCCAAAGCAAGGCGGAACGTGAAATCGGCATGGTATGAAATCGCTCGATGATGCCCCGCTGCTTATCCAAAAACAGACGGTAAGCCGTATAGGATATGCCGCTTGCAATCGCAATCAGCAGGATACCGGGCAGCAGATAGTTCACATAGTTATCCGTACCGCTTTGAATGGCGCCGCCAAACACATAGACGAACAGCAGCATCATCGCAATCGGCGTGATGCAGACCGTGATGATGGTGTCCATACTGCGGAAAATATGGCGCATGGAACGCCCGAGCATCACGCTAATATCGGTGAAGAAATGATTTTTTGCCGCCTCCATTTATATGGCCTCCTTCTTGCCGACGATGGAGAGGAATATTTCCTCTAACGACGGCTGTTTTTCAACATACTCCACCTTTGCGGAGGGGAACAGCTTTTTAAGCTCCGAGAGCGTGCCGCTGGCGATAATCCTGCCCTCGTGCAGAACGGCAATTCGGTCGGCGAGCTGCTCTGCCTCCTCCAGATACTGCGTGGTCAGGAGGACCGTCGTGCCGCCGCCGGCAAGCTCCTTGACAATCTTCCAAACCTCGATGCGCGCCTCGGGGTCAAGCCCGGTGGTCGGCTCGTCGAGGAAAATGATCGACGGTTTTCCCACAAGGCTCAAGGCGATGTCGAGCCTGCGGCGCATCCCGCCCGAATACGTAGACGCCCTGCGGTCGGCGGCGTCTGTCAAGCCGAAGCGGTGAAGCAAGTCGTCCGCAACCTGACGCGGATTTTTGAGGTATCGCAGCTTGGCAATCATGATCAGATTTTCCCGTCCGGTCAACATTTCGTCCACGGCGGCAAATTGCCCGGTCAGACTGATTGCCTGCCGCACATTGTCGGGTTTGGAAGCAACATCGAATCCGTTTACGGTGGCGGTTCCGCTGTCTGGTTTGAGCAGCGTGGTGAGGATTTTGACAACCGTGGTCTTGCCCGCCCCGTTGGAGCCGAGGAGGGCGAAAATACTACCCTTTTCCACCTCGAAATCTACGCCCTTTAAGACTTGAAGCTGCTTGTAGGATTTTTGCAGTCCTTTTACTTGAATGGATGTGGTTGGCATATTTTCCCCTCCTTATCGAACGGTAACCTTGGACAAATCGGCCCCCATGCCTTTAAGGGCGGCATAGGTCAGCTTATCCATCATCGCGCCGTCAAAGCAGACGGTTTTAATGGCACGGTAATATCTTCGAGACCACGAAGACGTCGGAAAAGACACATTCTTGAGTGTCGCGCCCTTGAATGAAACTTCGTTCAGTGCCGACTTGTCAAACTTGACGCCGATAAAGGTTTGCCCGTCCAAACACAGCCCTCCCAGATCAGAAGTTTTGAACTCCACGCCGTCAAAGATACAGTTTTTAAAGATTGTTTTTCTGAGCTCGATCATGGAGAACGTAACGTCGGTCAGTTTTACGCCTGTGAATGTGGCTCCGTCCAGTCCCGACTTGCTGAAGTTCGTGCGTACAAGGATGGATTGATTGAAGCTTGCATTTGCCAGGTCAAGGGCAGATAGGCTGCAGTCCGTCAGATTCGCGCCGTCAAAATTGGCTTCACGCACGTCGCTGCTCGCAAATGAGCTGCCGGTCAAGTCTGCGCCCGCAAAGTCGGCACCGCGTAACGCGCTGGACTTAAATTGTCCTTTATGCGCGATAACGCCCGCAAAGTCGCTCATTGGCAGGTTGCTCGCGCTAAAGTTGGTCACCACCTGCCGCTCCAGCGAGCGGGAGAGGTTAGCGACTTCCAGTACCGTTTGCTCAATGTCGCCGATGCTTTCAATCGTCATTTCAAAAGCGGTTTCATCATCCTTGCCCTCGGCTTTGAGTTCACGGAACCGCTCCTGCAAATCGGAGAGCAGGTCCGTCTTTAATTCGGTAACGCTTTTTACCTCATCGTAGGGTGCAAACACGCCGTTCAAATAGTTCGTCAATTTCTCATTCATAACCTCAACACTCCTTATAATAAGTTTTCAAGCACACGCTTTGCGTACTCCCAGTTGCCCTTGTTGCGGGCGTAAGCAGCCTTGCCTTTTTCGGTAATCCTGAAATATTTACGTCGTCCACCCTGGGATTCATCGCCCCAATACCACTCGATATCCCCGTCCACCTCAAGCCGCTTGACGCTGGAGTACATCGTGGCTTCCTTTAATTCATACTCGCCGCCTGAGCGCTCGGCAATCAGCTTGACAATCTCGTACCCATAGCGGTCCGCTTCGGATAAGAGCCGTAAAATCATCGTATCGGTATGCCCGCGCAGCAGGTCGGATGTAATTTTGTTCTCGCTCATCTCATCACCCCGCATTTGTATAATACGACATACTACTTTGACTGTCAAGGTAATATTTTAAATTAGGTACTTGGGTTGAAAAGTAAGCTATAAGGCAGCCCGTGTAAAGAACATAAATATACCGATACCCACTCCGACTTATACATCGGTGTAGGCATCGGTATGAATGTAGTAAGCTGCGCCATTTAACCCTCAACTGCCGAGCGAGTCCTTAAACCTGAATACCAGCTTGCTTGTCCGACGTGACTGTGACGGAATCAACCGCCACTGCCCATAGACGCTCGTCGAACTCTTTAATGATCAGTGGCGGTTTCGAGTATCAGGTTGCTTTAGCAATCAGAAACCGCCGGCAAAGGCATCACCCGTGATCTGGAGATTAATCGTCTGTCCATTGCTACCATCTTTTGGATAAGCAGCGGGGCATCATTGAGCGGTTTCACACCATGCCGATTTCACGTTCCTCCTTGCTGTGGGGGCATGTGTTGACCTCGCTGGTATCCAACGCCCTCTCGGTTCTCGTCATCATTCTCGTAGCGCTCGTTATGGGCTTTCGTTCGCCGGCGGGGATATGGTCATGGCTTGCAGTAGCCGGTAATAAAAAACAGTAGTTTAGCCAAAAGATGAGTAGCAATCATAAATATAGAGCATGGTGTAGCTGAAGCCATGCTCTGTTTTTTTGGTCATAGTTAGGGCCAAGGGAAAATCCAGTGCATGAGAAAGCCACATTCTGTCGTCCTATATACCAGTGAGATAGCTAAAAGCGCCGCCAGAACCTGACATATAACATGATAATGTGCTCACACCATACTGCTGAATAGTGCATTGTTACACGTTACTTTAACGATCTGGAGCAAGTCGCCGCGGCGCCTGCTCCAGCATAATTATTGCGCTATCGTACCCGTTTAGCTTAAACTATGGGTACCCAATTTAACGGAAAACTGATGCAGAGCTCCCGGTAGTCCTCTAAATGTCAATATTCCTTGGTTGACTAAGATCCAGATTCTATAGGAAATAAACGAATATCCTACGAGTTGCTGCGATGTTTCAAAAACCCTATTTACAACACTTCCGGCTCTGATAAATCCATTCTCATCTTGTTCGTGTTCCAGTTCTATCACCGACCTTACAATCACCGCATCTAGGGCACTCTCATCACTGCCTCTAACTGTACCTTCTTCCCACAAACGAAGCACATGATCTTGCCCCGTGAGCATAAGCCATTCTGATTCGTACCTTCTTCTTTGGTCTTGTTTAAGAGGAATGCCTTCATAATAATTTCTTACGATTGCCTGGTAATGTTCTCGGTCGATTAAACCACTCGCGTATGGAGTAATCTCATCTACGTTTTGCATTCTTGTAGCGTTAAATAGCTCCGTCACATTTACAACATTAATCGGCTGTTCTCTTTCTCTTAACAAATGCACTGCGAAACGTAAGCCTGTTTGATCATGGGGATTATCCCCGTACCAAATGACGATATTCTTATTATCCGGAATGCTTCTTATTGCTGTCATCAAATTCTCAAGCTTATGTTCTTGGTTCGACTGTTGATTATAAGAGTAATCACCATCGTGTTCCATCATCCAAAGAAACCTTTTCTGCTGTCCAGTTGTTGTATCCAAGTCAGATATTGGCCCGACTGAAAACACATCATTAAATGCTAAAACCTGGCACACTTCCCGTTTCCCGACTTCATGGAGAGATAGTAATAGCGGACCTTCATCAGAGAGGCTAAACACAATATGGACGTAACGTTGGAGCACATCTGTCTGCAATTTTTGATTTCGAATCGCATCTATTTGTCCTTGAAGTAGGTTAATAACTCCCTCTGCTAACTTTTTTTCTTCAATACCACCGTCTTGATGATAACGATCTACTGTATCCAATAAATTGTAAAATAACTGCCGTAATTCATTTTCACTCAGTTGGTAAGGCAGACTTTTGTAGAACTTATCCATGTATTATCCTCCTTATGGGACCATCCCGCCTCCATAATACCCCATATTGGAACTAAACTGCCCCGTTACTTTAACAAACAACGGCAGCTGAATTGTGGCCGGTTGCCGTTATATCATATTCATCTATCGTCCGTTAGTCCAACAAGAAAAAGGAAGACACCAACACCAAGCCAACCATATGTTTTTCGCTCTTTTTGAAATTCCTCTAACCCAATCACCAACATCATTAAACCCAGAAGCAATATCATAAGTGATTGAAACTCAAAATTCTTTGTAATGAGTCCATAAGCGGCAATTATAATAATAAATGGTGATAACACATAACGTAATATCTTTAACAAAAATGCCCCCTTCTCGATATAATTGGTACGACTCAAATACCGAAAAATCAATAAACAAATCAAAATAATATTGATTTTGAATTTCGATTGTCAAGTCACCTGTTTCAAAATAATGAACCTTTGTAATTGGTTTATGATGCAAATGGTCCTTTTAAATAGATATAAAATCTGTTCCCTTACGTTCGGTAATTCCGACAATGATATCGCTTTTATTTCGTAGTCTCCAGGAACATTCCACATTTATACTTCCACCGTCAAACTTGATTTTTACAAATTCAAGCCCAACTTGTGATATCTCGGTCACTTTTTGACCTATGAAATCGGTGAAGTTAATATCACTTGATTCATCTTCAAATTTCATTAATTTCACCCCATTACATGTAATTTACATCAATATGATTCAATATTCTCTTCTCGTTATCCTGCCCGGTAGCGAGCAAAAAAAATGCCGAAGCAACCGCCATTTCACTATCGTATCCGTTAGTGCAATGCCTGCTTAAGGTAAATGCTCATCCATTCTAAGTATCTTCATGTCAATTTTTACAGTCAAAGAGGTTTCGATCTCAGCCACGCTAAGTATCCTTTAGTCAAAAAGTAAGCAATCAGAACAATGACCGCAAGAATTCCATCAGTTATTGCAACAGACTGAATGTCAGGAGTAATATGCTGAATCGTAAAGGGAATTGTGACCGATACAGCGGCCTTGTGGAAAAATACGAGTTCCCATATCCCAGCATAACGGCGAGGATATATAGCTAAAAGCAAGAAGAGCCCTGTGAATATAATGAAACCATAAAGACGCCAGATCTCAACAACCTTAGTGGCTGAATCTGCACTTGCAACATTTTCAATGTTTAAGAAAAAAGAAAAAAATGCACCTACGGTACACATTAATAATAGAACCTTCCCTATGCGATCATTCAAAAGAGATACCTGTTTCATTTTTTCCTCCTAATTTACAATAATATTCAATGAAGTGAGCGGGCAGGATTACATAAAGGAAGTGGGGGCAAAGAGTCGAAATTTTTCCTTAAGTGCAGATCATAGTGATTTTTTTCTTCTACAACTTTCACGTCCCCTTCTCAATTACTTCGAAAAGCTCGATGCTAATCACATTAATATAATAACTAATATAATTAGTTTTTGTCAAGAATGAGATTTATGGTCATGAATTCTCATGACTCCTTTGAATAAGACATTCGAGACACCTGCTTATTACACTAAACTGCCCGATAGCGTAACGAAAAGGCAGCCGATTTACCAACTGCCTTACTGTTAATTGTTGAGCTATCGTAATCCGTTACTTCAATAATCTTATTTAAAATATAAATGGAAGCATCGTCATGAAACTCTTTTTATTATCTTCCCATGCACTAAGGTGCACAAGACCCGCACCTGTTAGTATATTTCAATAATAAAAGGGAACAGCTCCCGTGGCAGTCTGCTCGCTGGCTATCTTTCTTCCCCATTACTGGGACATAAAAAGGAATCACTTCGCTGCGACGGCTTCGATCTCGACGAGCAAATCCGGTGAAGCGAGTGCTTTGACAATAACTAGCGTTGTCGCTGGTGGAGGGGTAGGCAAGAACCCTGCGCCAGACTCCATGAAGGCACCAAGCAGATTTTCATCCGTTAAATAGATTGTGGATTTTACTATGTCGTTTACATCCATATCTGCGCCGGCAAGGACTTTGTTTAAATTACTGAGCGCCAGTTCAGTTTGTTGCCGAATATCTTTGCCAGGAATTCCGTCCGGACCTACACCTACTTGGCCTGAGATGAACAACATACGTTGAAAAGATGTAACCTCAACTCCCTGGTTATAATTTTCTGAGGATACCATTCCTGGAGGGTTGAATTTTCTTAGCACCATCCCATCTCCTTTATTATCCATAATTTCCTTTCACTATTTATCCTAGCATATTGGTCGTACTCAAATCCAATTGATTTCGACTTTTTTACTCTTTCGATGCCTTATTTCACTCTCTGCCCGTTAGTTGGACGAAGGGCCGCCGCGCGACGGGTGCTCTTCTGCTTTACAGTATCGTACCCGTTAGCCCTACATGCAGCGGAAGCGCCGCACCACAGATTATGGAAGTAATTTCGATCTTCCATGGGAGCTCAGTGACATTAATTACTCAAAGAGGATTGAACAAATTTCTTTGCTATTTAACCACTGCTTGGTACTGAGTCCCCTAAGAATCCAGTCCTCAAAAGATCCCGAATAACATCTATCGACGATTACATTATTAGCCGAGCATACTCTCTACGAATTTTCCATGCAACCATGTCACTCCCTTAATCCACCAAGGAGCAAGGAAAAGCATAATTACACCGGGAAAGAAATGAACAGATACTGCTCCGATCCAAGAAGGGCCGCCCCAAGTCTGACTCGTAAATTGTTCATTCCAGAATACAAAGGGATAAGAAAGGCTATATGCAGTTTGAACCCACGGATATAGTGTGGCGAAAGTGACTGCAAATCCAACTGGCAGATTGAGAAAGACAAAACCTACCTCACGCCAAGTTCGACCTTCTCTAAAACGGGTTCGAAAACGGGATACCAACCCGCGAGCAGAAATACGACGATCAACATGGTTTATAGGAACGTTTAAGAACCAGCGCGCCCGTGCTCGCTCGAACCTGCCAGCAGTCCGCGCGATACCAAAGAAAAATATGAACAGTAAGATACCAAGTATAAAGGTAATCATGAGAGCCGAACTTGCAATTATTCCGGGTATGGTAAACGCGAACCATAGAGCACTAACGGGGAAGCAAAGAATACCGTAAAGCGTACGCTTCCACGTATCCAAGCGGAATGGCGCTAGCCAGAATCCTCTCCGATGGATGGATGATGAACGAACATCAGGGTAACGGGGCATATATTTCCTTCTTTCCTGTCACAGAATCCAGATGAAGCTCTTTAGACGGATTGATCTCCAGTATAGCAATTCCGAAAACATGTTGCGACCATCATTTGGCTAAAAATCCATTAGACACCTAATTGGGGATGTAATCAATTATTGGTGGAGTTGTATTATATGTCTTTGAAAGCCTGACCGTTGGCTTAGCGAAGGGCTGCCACGTGGTAGCCCCGGCTCCTTAGTTTCCTTCTTCATCGAGTCTTAGCTAATGGTGAAATCCTGCGATTTCAAGAGCTTGCGTGAGGAAACTCAATCATATCGTGGGAGCTTAATCTTGAACGTCAATCCTCCTTTATAATCCAGCCGCTGCTTTAATTTGTTGTCTCTGAGACAAGATTAATAATTTCAATTTTTCCGTTCCGAAGGCTCCTGCCGAAAATCCATTCGCTTTCGGATAGTAGACCATCCGAAATGAAGTTCCGTCTTGAAGGTGTACGCGCAGGAAGATTTCAGCCTCATGCAGGATTTTCTCGTATACCCTATCGAAACCGACATAGGCAAAGAGAGGAGTTCATTTATAAAATTCGATGATGCTTCTTCGCTAGAGTTGCCGATTGGACTGCCATCTCGGCCGCTTTCTTGATCTTGAGTGAATGCATCAGGTTTCAATTTTCTTTATATTTGTCCTTCACGACGCCTGAGCAAATCCCCGCACCGACCATCAATAGAAGCGGTCCGAAATTCCATATCCATGCCCCGCCAACCAACGTCAAATCGAAAGAGAACACTTTATTTAACAAAAGCACGCCTAATTTAATGACCAACAAAACCGCGCCTAATAAAAACAATTCGTCAAACAAGAATTTTAATTTAGGGTATGCCAGTTGCTTGCCGTCTTGGATCACTTTCTTGGTTAACCCCTCATCGCTCCTTAACAATTCGTCGATGGTGACGCCGAAGAGATCGCTTATCTTGATGATGATTTCGATACTAGGATAATTCTGGCTATTTTCCCATTTCGAAACGGATTGCCTGCTGACGAATAGCTTCTCCGCTAATTCTTCTTGCGACCAGCCTCGCTTCGTTCGCTCGCTTTTCAACTTCTCGCCAAAATCCATTTCGGCCATCACCTTTTCTGCATTTGGTAATTCCATTATTGTGGTGACCTCCGAAAAAAGTAAAGCTATTTGTAGTTGCATTCCCCCGCAACCTTACGTTGCACGCTAATCTTTCCCCTCCCCGGGCATGGAGCGCGCGATTTGGCTCAAAAAAAGAGAGGAGCTTCTCAGCTCCTCCCCGTTTCCATGGCGTCAACATTATGCCGCAAAACGCGTTACTTCGATGGAGCGGTTTGGTTAACGGTCCAGATCCCGATATGCCTGTCCTCATCCACGGAGAACCACAGTGCGCCATTGCCCACGATAGTGGGCTAAACAATTATTAAGTTAACCTCCCTCTATGGAGAAACGATTTGTTCATAAATGCTTACGTATTTTTAGAATCTGACCGTAAAGCGTGTGTACCAGATAAAATTCATGTGGAACCAAAATGAAGAAACCCCGCCATCCGCTGGCAGGGTTTTGTTTATTTAAAGCAATTATGCCAGACTCTCCGCGTACGTCAACTTTTCTTTGCATATCCCAATTTTAATTACCGTTCTACTTTCTAATGTCTTGTGCCCAGTTTTAAAAATCTCGCCAGCAAGTTCCATAGTATGGATTCCATCGCAGGCAAGACAATAAAAATTCAACATGGCATACCTCCTCTCATTAAGTCTTTACACTTACGAGGTCAGCGAGGTTTCGTTTATTTAAAGCAATTATGCCAGTCTCCAAGAGACATTCTTCAGCGTATATTATTTCAGGACAATTCAATTCATCCAACTCCCAGGAGAATTTTTTTATCCTTAACCTCGCCAGCCATAGAGGGGTTGTTTTTGTAATATATCCTGCATATAACCATTACATCACCTTATCATCGTTGTTTTTCTTATTCTTTCCAAGCAATGGAATTTTATCAATACGAAAGAGCAACTTTAGGGTTCTAATGACTGATTTTTGAAGAAGTAAAAGAAGCTGCCAATGTCAGCTCCTTTTACGAAATATCTTATTAGAATTATCGTACCCGTTAGCGTAACGACAGTTTCAACACATTCCTTATCTTATGTATTGAAAAAACCAGCCCCCTCAAAGGACTGGTTCGCCGCGGCCATCATTCAACTATCAGCTCAGGTCTTTGAGCATTTATTTATATTAAGCTCCCTTTTCTTTCAACTATTTGATATTAAATAATTTCTTCAAATTTTTTAATACATTATCAACTAGCCACAAGGCTGCCGCTATCGCAAAAACCATGTATATTATAAAGCCATCATCCGACACTGTATCATCGGCAAGAGTAAACAAATACGCAACAATTCCTGCAAACATAAGATGTAAAGCAAAACCCAATATGTAGTAATAGAACGCCCCCTTTATTTTGTAAATAACCAGATCAGTAACAATTGAGCAGGGTGCACCGATTATTAGGCAGTAGAACGTAGAGTAACTAAAAATGAATATAAAGTTGGATACCTCGGGGTAGTCATAAGCAAAAAATAATATAAATAGAGCAACGATAAAAGAGCTGAATATACTCGCTATTATTTTCCTCCCAATACCCATTATTGTGATCATCTATACCCCCCTTTTCAAGTGCGAGATAACAAAATTGTCATAGATCTTTTCAACAAGATACAATGACTTCCTTCCGCACTCTTCTGCCCGTTACTTCAAAAGAAAAAGGAGCAGCTGCCGCAGCACACTAATCCACGCTATCGTACCCGTTAGGATTCCTGTAGAGCGTTAATTTTGAGCTTTGCATTAAAACGAGCGACTCCGGTACGATGGGGTAGTCACGGGTCATAGCCCTTTAACCATCTTAAGGAGGTCGCTCTATCTTGAATTTTAAAGCTCAAGCCAAACAAAATCAACTGCTCGAACGCATTTCAACCCAGCACCTTGTCGTCGGCATCGACATCGCCCAGCAGTCCCATGTTGCTCGCGCTGTCAACTTCCGTGGAATCACGCTCGGCACTCCGCTTCATTTCTCCAACAACGATGCCGGCTTTAACCAACTGCTGCAGTGGATGAAAGATATGCAGGAAACGCACCAGCTAAACGACACCATCAAGGAACCAACCGGCCACTACTGGCTCAGTCTCGCCGCCTGGCTCAAAGACCGAAGCCTCGAGGTCGTGTTGGTAAACCCTCATCTCGTCAAAAAGAACAAGGAAAACCGAGATAATACTCCCTCCAAAAGCGACATCAAGGATGCCTTGGTTATCGCCGAC
>NZ_JBWDNQ010000014.1:0-207883 GCF_056269285.1 Paenibacillus sp. JT31N11 | reverse complement strand
GATGGGATTTAAAGGGCTATGACCCGTTGCGTACTCCCATCGTACCGAGGCGCTCGTTTTTTTGCAAAGCGGTAATTTAACGCTCTACAGGAATGCTATCGTACCCGTTAGTTCAAAGAACAGTTCATCAACAAATTATCACTTCACTCTTTCGGAAATATTTTTACTTATTCCTTCAGGATTTTCAACACCAATGATCAACTTTGATATTTTGAACTTACCAACTTGAAAGCTATTCAAATCTAAATGAAGAGTTTCAAGCTCATTTTCAAAAAAGTGCAGTTGATAACCACCATTTGATCTAAATAAGCCACTTCTCATTCCTCCTAATAAAGCACCATATAGTTTAAAAGCATTTGGTATCGGTCTACCTGTTGTTATTCCCTTGATTGAAGAGTATGGAATTTGCAACCCTTTATCTAATTTTAAAAAGGGGGAGTTTCCAAGGTCGATATTTACGTAGGTTTCCATTAGTTGAATTTTACGTTCCATATTTTGAATCCCCCATTTTCAAATAATCCATTTATTTCACAACCCATAATTACATATAATACCACAAAAACCTCTTTTCTTCATAAAAGTCTAAGCCTGCCCGTTAGCCTAATGAAAAACGGATCAGCTGCCCTGCTCCATGATTCGTTGAACTATGTAACGACAGTTTCAACACATACCTTATCTTATGTATTGAAAAAACCAGCCCTCTAAAAAGGACTGGTTTGCCGCTGCCATCATTGAACTAACGTAATCCGTTAGTTTAACAATCAATTCAAATATTTTAGAAACACTTACATCTCTTTGTCACTTTTCGTAGATGAAGTTTGTGCTTTATTCAAATTCGAAATACCAATTGCAATGTACAAAAGCAAACCGAAAGTAGCTCCTCCAAGCAACACTAAACCAATCTCACCTGGCAAAATTAAAACGTATGAAATAATCATACCCAAGATAATAAATCCTAGTATTTTCACGATTTTCCTCCCCAAGAAAGTTGCGATACCTCGTTGTTTATAACTACGACGAAAATCAACCTGACATTTACATATTACCATAAAATTAGGTTCCCCCTACTCAGTTAAACTGTGCTTAAGTCATAATAAAAATGGAGTATCTGCCGCCGGCAGATACTCCACTAGTACTTTAACTAAAGTACCCGTTAGCTCAACGAATTAGTGTTTAGAATCTTAGTATATTTATATTTCCTTTTAGCAAATCTTCAAAGACAGGCCGTTGGACGCTGTTTATTTGATCCAGTGAGATATCGCTAATATTTCAGAACTATAATTTCAATGATTCAAATTGATCGTCCCGAAAATTTTTCGTATCTCCATCTTCTGATAAAAGCTCATTGTAATTAGTCCAAGCATTGAAAAGAAACATAACGAATACTACCTTGTTCCCGTCAGGATAAGTGTATTCCATTCTAGGGCCGCTATATACTGCATAAAATTCACAATCTTTAACAGATAATCCGGTCTCCTCAATAACCTCTCGAATCATTGTCTCTTGAATAGTCTCGCCTGGATTCATGCCTCCGCCCGGCAATCCCCAATCGCCGTAATCGGATCTCTGCTGCAATAAAATTCTACCTATGCTATCTCTTATTATCGCTCCGCCAGTTACAACAATCCTCATTTGCTGATGACCTCTCTGCTCACTAATATTTAATTTTATATTAACACATATTGGAAGTATCCTGCCCGTTAGCGTAACGACAGTTTCAACACATACCTTATCTTATGTATTGAAAAAACCAGCCCCTCAAAGGACTGGTCCGCCGCGGCCATCATTCAACTATCGTTCCCGTTAGTTTAGCGAGAAGTTAATTAAGATCCGGATATCCCACTCTAGTAGCTGTCAATAAAGAATAATCGGCTCGACTACTTTAGATCACCAAAATCATCCACAAAGATAAGCCACCCACGACTGCGAGGGCAATTCGCGTAGTCAAAATACGTATTTCAAAGTTGGTCTTCTTGGAGGGTTCTGGATACGCTATAACGTAAATCCCTTTTAGCAAGGCAAGCCACGCTATTAAGGTAATAAACCCCTGCCAATTCAAAGCCCAGATATTATGAAGAATAACCGTTCCTAGACCTAAGAAAATGGACAAAAAGCCGTACATAATTCCAAAACCTCTGTCCTCGACCACCAGCCGTTTCAATTCACGTAGAACCGAAGGGCGGACAAACAAAATAGCAGAAATAATAACGGTCATCCAACCCCAAAATAACTCTACGAAAGTCGCCATTGCCATGCTATTCATTTCTTTCATTCCTTTCATTTGGATTGGTTTTTTATTTATAGAAACTCTTTTTCAATATCGCTAAATAGGCATCCATTTCCGCCTTTGATCCATCCGCCGACAAAACCAGTCGAAAACAATTGAGATCATGCTTTCTTAAGATAAAGGAAGCATCAGGCCATCTGCATTAATGATGGTTAGAATGATGATTAACGCAGTAAAAACGATGGCCGCTGCCGTTTTGCTGATTGGATCTTTGACCTTGAAATGAGCGAGACACGCCAATAACATAGTGACTCCAAGCCATATTCCGGCCCATGCGACCGCCTCTACATACCAGTAGCCGATGATGAGTATTGCTACTCCGACTAACTGGACGATACCCGTGACGACGCGAAACCACTTCGGTAGTCCAAGATTCTTGAAAATATCAGCCCAATATTGGGCCCCTGCGATCTTCGCGCCTCCCGAAAAGGCATAGTATAAAACTAGCAAACTTTGAAGTACAATGGAAAATACAGTCATGAGGATTTCCTCCCTTTTTTTAATTATCTGATTATTAGCGACCTCTTATAAGGATTCGGAAAGTGATGCCGAATTTATCCGTCACATTGCCGTATGCGGGGCTGAAGAAACTAGCTTGAAGCGGATCATTCACTTGACCATCTATCTTCAGAGCTTCAAAATAGTGGGTAGCTTTATCCTTATCGTCGGTTTGAACAACGATGGTGATTTGTGTTCCCTGTCGTAAATACTTCCGGTGACATGATCCGTAACCTGTAGTTCCGAATCGCCGATTTTCAAGATGGCGTAATTAACCCAGTCCTTCTTTTCCGGAGGTAGCGGAGCTTTGGGATCATCCGGAATGTCGCCGAATCGCAGCAAATAGGAGACCTTAGCATCCAATGTCTACACGTAAAAATCTATTGCTTCCTGAGCACTTCCGTTCATTTCAAGAAAGGGAATCAAAACAGTACTCACAATAATCAGCTCCTTAGTTTAAATATTCTTTCCAGGACATCCTCGGCATTCTTCGTATGATCCGGTTTCCCTTGTCACTTACTATGTCGTAAGTCAGCGAGGAAACGTGACGGATACGGTGAAAATTTTTTTGGGATAAGTAAAATACAGATTTTGTACATTGCCATGTCACGATTGTTGAGTCTCTTACGACAATTAAGTAAAAAGGAACCGAAGGAAGGAATGTATTGTATGAACGATCAGGATTGGCTTGTGGAACAATTCGAGTCGCATCGAAATCACCTGCAAAAGGTGGCTTACCGGATGCTCGGATCTTTATACGAAGCGGATGATGCTGTACAGGAGTCATGGATTCGTCTTAGCCGCACCGATACTAGAGAGGTAGAGAATATGGGGGGATGGCTGACGACGATAGTATCAAGGGTGTGCCTGGATATGCTACGAACTCGTAAATCGCGGCGTGAGGAGCTTACGCTAATGAATGCACCTGAGCCGGTTAATGACCATCAGGACGAAAGCAACCCTGAGCACGAATCCTTGTTGGCCGACTCCGTTGGTCTTGCGATGCTGATGGTCCTTGGAAATTTGAATCCCGCCGAACGCATCTCATTCGTACTGCACGATATTTTCGCCCTATCTTTCTCGGAGATCGCCTCGATTATAGGGAGTAACGAGGTTGCAGCCAGACAACTTGCGAGCCGTGCACGCCGTCGGGTTCAGGGAGCGAAAGCGACTGCGGATTCGGACGAGTTCATGCGAAAAAGGGAGCTTGTGGATGCATTCCTAGCGGCGTCGCGTTCTGGAGATTTTGAGAAGCTTCTAGCGGTATTAGACCCTAATGTTGTGCTCCGACAAGACCCTGCATTTCCTCCGGTCGCTGCATGGCCGCTTGTTCTCGGTGCGGAAGCTGTGGCCAAGGGCTTCGCTGGCCGCGCTCAGGGAGCACGGCTGGTGCTCGTGAACGGATCTGTAGGCGTGATTGTTGCTCCTCGCGGTCAAATGCTTTTCGTACTCGAACTCAAAATTGTGGATGGCAAGATCACTGAGATCGACATGATTGCCGATCAAGCGCGTGTCCGCCAGCTCGACTTAGCAGAATTGAAGGATTGATGGGTCAGCTTCAAAGAGCAGTCACAATAACATAAAATTTGAACAAAGCACAAAAACGCATTGTCTTCGACAGTGCGTTTTTCTGCTTTGTTCAAGATCAAGTTTACCATCTGAAAATGTGTTCTCAAATATATCCGCCCCATGCAAACCTGCCACGCAAACTGCCAGTTAGCGGAGCAAAGGGCTGCTCGCAGGCAGCCCTTTGCATTTGGAACTATCGTACCCGTTAGCTTAATGCATCTTTCTTATCAACAGACTTTTTCTTATATTGGCAGCAGTATTAAAGCTAAAACCTTTATATTGGATTGAATTATTAACCAGTTCAGAAGTTCAAATTTAATTTATCGAACAATTTCGATTAAATCGTTTTAATCATATTTCCATCAATAACATAATCCGCTCCGGTAATCATTGAAGCTCGTTCCGAAGCAAGGAAAACTGTAAGGTTCGCAATATCTTCGGCTTCTGCAAACTTCCCTAATGTTATACCAGCCATTTTGGGTAGCTCTTCAAAAACTTTTTCGGAAGCCATCGCTGCAACTGAACCGATTGTTTTGGCCATTCCGTTCTCAGGGTCTTGCCACAAAGGTGTTACTACCGGTCCAGGCGAGATCGAGTTAACTCTAATATTACGAGGTCCAAACTCACCAGCCAGCATTTTCGTCAAATTATTAAGCGCCGCTTTGGTTGTGCCATAAATAGGCAGTAACAATTCGGGCATCTGTGCATTTACTGAAGAGATATTTACAATTGCGCCTTCATTGTTCTTTAGGATATGCGGTAATGCTGCTTGGGTAAAACGAACAACGCTAAACAGGTTTAAATCATAAAGTTGTTCCCATTCCTCATTTGGCGTAGCTAAAAAACCTTCTCCTCTCCTCTTGTCAACCGCCCCGACATTATTGATTAAAATGTCAATTCTGCCGAACGCTTCACCGAGTTTTTTGGAAAGTTCAACTGTATTGCGATCAATATTGACATCAATAGGCAGATGTTTGACTGATTTTTTTTCAACAAGATCAGCCAATTCCTCCGTTAATGTCCGGCTTACCGCGACGACTCTTGCCCCTTCTTCGATAAATTTTCGAACGATAGCGAGTCCAATTCCTTTACTTGCTCCGGTTACGACAGCTACTTTGTTGGCTAATTTAAGATCCATGTTTACCCTCCTAAGCTAACGCTTTAAAAATTTAAATTCCCTTAATACCAGGCATTATTCCATTGATGAAAACATTAAGTTGTGCAATTTATAGAAATGTTTCGAAGCGATACGCTGTGCGATATGAATTTGCACGAAAGAAGTGAAGGATGACGGCTTTCGTCCAGTTTCGGAAGCAGAATTTCACACGAAGTCGCGGCCCGACATTAACGTAAATCCGACGATTCTCGCCGGTCACGATTGCCTCCGTGATTCAATTGAACCTTTACAATGCGCCGCGGGAACCGCAAGCTCAATGATAAACACCGGCCAACCGTTTTAGTCCTTTCACCCGCTGCGGTCTCAGGGGGACTGTCGTGCTACGTTACTTTAGATGACGAATTTCAAGCCGGTTAATTGTTCACTTAACGTCCATAGACGCTCCGCGTCCGTGGCGTTGACTGCCCATTCAAATACGCCAGACGTGTATGGGGTGTCCGTGATGACCGCGATATCCCCATTCTCGCAATAGACGCCGCCCTTCCTGTCGAGCTGAGGATGGACTGCGCACCAGACGGACGTGGCTGCGCCTTCTTCGATCGTCTTGAATTCATCGTTGTACTCGCCAAAGACGCGCTCCCCCTGCTCGTTCAACGCGCCCATCGCACGCATTTCGTCGTCGGTCAGATTACGGGCCAAGTCCGTCACGATCGTGCCCGGATGTACGGAAAATGCCCGAACGCCATGCGGCTCTCCGCGCTTATCCATCGTTACGGCGAACAGCGCGTTGGCCGTCTTGGATTGCGCGTACGCAAGCCATTTGTCATAGGCGCGCGTATTGAAGTTGGGGTCTTCGAAATCGAAGCCGCCAAGTTGATGAGCACGAGACGATACGGAAACGATTCTTGCGCCTTCCGCCTTCTTAAGCGCCGGCCATAACCGCAACACAAGCTGAAAATGCCCCAAATGGTTAGTCGCTAGCTGGGATTCAAATCCCCGCGAATCGCGAATGAGCGGAGTCGCCATGATGCCTGCGGAATTGATAAGGATATGCAAAGGCCGGCCGGAAGCGAGGAACCGCTCGGCAAACTCATCGATGGACGCGGGATCCATGAGGTCCAATCGTTCCAACTCCACGCCAGGAACCGAGCTTAAAGCTGCCTGAGCTTTCTCTGGAGTGCGGGCGGGCACGATGACCGTTGCCCCTGCCGAGGCAAGCACCTTTACGGTTTCCAGGCCTAGTCCGGAATAGCCGCCCGTCACGATGGCGATCTTGCCGGTCAGGTCCTGGCCGCCCAAGACTTCCTGCGCAGTCGTCCGAGGCCCGAAGCCAGATGGAATCGGCGTTTGAAGCACGGTATGATTTTGAATCGTCATATGTGTAACCTCCAAGGATGTTTATGAATGGTGAGATGCCCAACTATAATTTCAGTAAGTTCAATAAAGCAACTAAGATCGACTAACGTTCTATCCGAATGTCTGCGCTCTTAACTCGGTACACCCGTCGTGTACATACCGGCTTACGCCAAGAGGTCAATCGCAAACAGATGTATGCACATTTATTAAATCTCCTCCAAAGGCGCAAGCGAGCGGAAGGGGCATGCTCTTCTCCCCCGTTGCGGACTTGAGCAATTCGTATATTCGTAAAAATTCTAAAAGTCTGGTGAAGAATTTGCCGGTTGTCGCCACGCCTTGCTTAGGAGTTTTTAAATTGCTGTTCCGGACGCGGCGTCCGGAATGGAACGGACTATCATCGATACTACAAACCCCTCACCGATCCCCAGGGAAACGCCCGTTTCGAACGCCACTTTACCCGTCAATCCGTTTGTATGCATAGTCTTTGTTATTCTCTCCTCTTTTATCGATTTTCACTTACGAATCATTGCCAGAAAATATTGATTCCGCTTAGAAGCTGCGGGCGACCTGCCGAGCCTTCTCGATCGCCTTCGCTTTAATCGTTTGCGATTGGTCGGGCGCCGTGGCCATGCCTTCCGCAAAAATGGCCTCGAAGCTGGGAATACCAAGAAATTTCATGATGACGTCCAGACGACGGTGGCCCATTTCGAACGCAGCGAAATCCGATCCCGGCGACAACGCGCTCCCGTTCGCTTGAATATGAATGGCTTTCTTCTCGGTCAACAGTCCGACCGGACCTATTCCGGACACATATTTGAACGTTTTATCGACGATGCAGACGGCGTCGATGTAAGCCTTCAGCACCGGTGGGAATGAGAAATTCCACATCGGATTGACGAAAATGTATTTGTCGGCTGCTTTGAATTGATCGACCAACTCACCGAGCCGCTCGATTTTGGCCTGCTGCTCCGAAGACAAGGTATCGAATGCTTCTCCCGTGCCGAGCTTGCCCCAACCGAGCAGCACGTCTGCGTCAATATGTGGTACGTTCATGCGATACAGATCGAGATGGACAACCTCGTCATGAGGATGCGTCTCGGGATAATCATCGATAAACGCGCCGCCAACGGACAGACTGAACGAATCCTCTTCCGTCAAAGGATGCGCGGTGATGTATAATACAATTGCCATGACACTCAACTTCGAAATGAACAAAAAAATAATCGCCTTTCATGCCAGCCGCCGTTTGTGGAACATATTTTAGGGAATGATCGTTCCAGAAATGAACAAAAAAATTACCGCAAAAATTGCAGCGTTACCGCCACGATATTATCAAGCGCCTGACGATCCATGGTCGCGGCCGTCACCGTAATGCCCTGCATTGCATTAACGAGGTACTGCGAGAGAGCGCGCAAATCCGGATTGCCCCTCAGCTCTCCGTTGGATGCCGCCCGCGTGAGCAGTTGATAGAAGGCTCTTTCGTTTCTCGACGTGTTCGCTTTGGTCCGACTGCTCACCTCTGGATGACCGTTCATTTCGAGCGTAGCGTTGACCATGAGGCATCTCTGCGGCAAATTATGCGCGATGAGCTTATCGAAATAGGCGCGAAGAAGCTCCTTCGCTGGGCATTTCTCGTATAGAATCGCGGTCAAATCATTCGACTGATCCTCGTACCGGTCGAGCGCCGTGAGGTATAGATCCTTCTTGCTGCCGAACGTCTCGTAGATGCTGCTGCGGCTGAGGCCGGTTGCGTTGACCAGATCCTGCATCGACGTGCCTTCGTACCCTTTTTCGCGGAAAACGTGCATCCCTTTTTCGATCGCGTCGTCGATATTAAAGGATTTATTTCTTGCCATCGTTGATCATCCCCTGGTATTGATATTAAATCATCGTGGAACGGATTTCAAGTTTTTTCGGAATGATTGTTCTTGATATTTTTTTCCATCGTTTCTTCCCGGCGTTCTTGTGCCTCGATATTTGTTGTTAGGAGGACAGCTTTCGCGCAGCATGACGATGTTTAAGACAATAATGCCTTCCACCACAATACAAACTGTTACTATTGCAACGAAAAACAGAATAATGAAACTCGAACCGAATAATTTCTTTATTTTAACCTTCCTCCCCTCGACAGTCTTGCCCTGCCGAATTTATCTGTAGATGCGTAAGCGATTCCTGCACTAAATGCACCTACACAAACCTAAAACGATAATGGAAAGAAATGGTTTCGCTTCATATGTTCTTATCTTTCGATTAGGACAAGAACATATATCGTTAAAACAAAAAATTCACGAATTCCGCGGATCCGATACGCTATATGTTGTTGTCCCGCAACAGTTCCCATATTGTAAGTCATGATTATCCTTAAGAAAGATTTATTTGAGGTTTGCTTTCATTATAGTTGTTCACACCCAACGCCTTATTTTTCCAAAAGATATCCTTAATTAACTCATCATTTCCCTCCGTACATTTTACCATTAAAAAAACTTCCGATGCTTTTATCCGTCCAAATAAATCAATCTTAGGTTTTCTTTTGATCGCGATCAGTTTTATGATAAAGCCAAGAATTCCTCCTGCAACCAGTCCAATTAATGCCCATAAAACTGGTCCAAGCGTAAGAACAAAACCGTAAATTCCACCTAAAAGCATGAAAATGGCTCCAAGTATGGTCGCAAGATCAACAAAACTCACCCCGTCCGAGTAATGGGCATTATCAAACAGCTTTGCCTTTCTATTCCGTACATGAAGAGGCAATGCAAGAATATCCGACCTTTCTACCCCATTTTGTTCTAGTTCAGTTAAAGCGATCTCGACATACGTCGAATGTTCAAAAGATGCGACAATATACATATCTTCTCCCTTTCTATCCGAATGAAACATAGTTTCGAAATAGTTGCTTTGGTATTGGGAAACTAGAAGTTGAGCCTGGGATAATTTGAATTGTTTGTTAACTTTGACGGCTTCCCAGTATGCGGAGTACAAAAATCCACCGACAATTGAGGGGATAAATAAAAACCACTCGGGATCAACAACTTCTTTCGCCTTAGAAAAATTACCGGTAAAGCTATAAAATAATCCTACGTAAAAACGAGAAAAGGTTATCGTTATTAACCACGTGGCCATGCAAAAGACAAAGTTAAGCACACGGTTTAAATATAATGAACCTAATCCAGGCATCATCAATTCCCAAAATAACGATACCAATGGGCTTACCTTGGTCAATTCATTTACACTAAAAGTAGACATCGAGTTTGTGTCTGTTGTTTTCGTTTTTCTGTAAGACAAATAATATTGGTTGTTGAGATCCACAGCTCTTCGATAAGAATCAAACATGGTAAATATATACACTCCAATATATAAATAAATGAAGCGCAAATCGATTACATTAATCGTACTTTGGAAATCTCCAATCAGGGAATAATAAATAGCCTGATTAACATTTGCAAGATTATTGACGGTATATTCGAAGATTATTAAACAGTACCCTATCAGTTTGTTATTCATAATGGTGTGACCAAACCCTGGAAAGGCAGCTGACCACCAAAAAGGAATCCATGGATTTAATGGATGCAAAATATTCGTGTTATACGGACTACTTTTCATCAATAGTGGATATCTCTTCATCGTTATTCTGAATCTCCTGTTTTTTAATCAGATGTTACCATTATGTCCTCTGATCACTGATTTTACTCCAAATATTGTCTTTTTAATTTATTGAATATTCGTGCCTTTAGTAAAAAGTCTATCCTTACGGTTCAAATTAAAGGCAAAAATGCATCTTTTGCCTCGCAATACTGCCTTATTGATTCAGAGATTCCAAACCACCACGAACCGCAAGGTTAATGAACTAACTCCTGATTAACATCGAACCAACTTACGTGGCATGTATGTTTGCCAGATTCGCACTCGACACTATAACATCCTCAGGTGCCAGAATTTGAATTCTGCTGAAGATTAGTTACGAGAAGGACTGTTGTGTGTGAAGGTAGATAAAAGCATCAGTCCGCCGAATAAATTACATATTCCGTCTGATCCCTTAATGCAGGAAAGAACCGGAGAACTATTATATGCCGGAAGAAGTCTTCAGGTTTATGACCGAAATACTAAAAATGCTAAAAGGAGCTAGAGTCCCCATGGCTAGAACTGGATACGGCAACACAGCTTTGACGGCTACGTTACATGCATGTTCGGCTATTCGAAATCGATATATGGCAGCATCATTACGGCTGGAATCGGCGGGACCCTTGAAGTTCTACAGACTGGACCCGTGCAGTCTCCTGCCTGATTGCTTTTTACTCGTTAATGGTGTTTTATTTCCGCCGTTCCTCTTCTTCGTTTCTTCATCCAAGTCAAGCCGACCATACAGACTGGAACGACCATGGCTGGGCTAATAATTGAGAACGGCAGGATTTCTTTGTCAAACGTCACCAAATCGGTTGGAGTCATATAGCTTTTAAGAGACGTGGCGAAAAGGAAGACGGCGATGGGGATAATAAACGGCCTTTTATCCTTCAGACCGAACATTTTGCTTATGATTTTCACGAAAACGTACTGTATCATAATGATTTCGAACAAGATAAGAATTGTCCAAATGCCGATGATCATGATTTCAATCCGTTCGATGTATTCGCCAAACTTGACCAATTGAATGGCTGAAAAGAACGGAAACGAAACCGTTTTGAACATATTCTCGCCTAAGCAGCCGAGCGTGAGATACGTGGATACCAGCAAATATAAGCAGGACATAATTACGCCTGCGCTGCAGCTTTTGAACAGCTTCTTCTGGTTCGTGATCTTGGAGAACAAGAACATCATGACGATCATTTTGCCGAACGGAAATCCGAATGAAATCATCGATCCGTACAAAATCAGCGAGAAGCGGTGCTGAAATTGTGGCATGAAAGGATTCTCGTCAACTTCTTGGTACATAATCATGCAAATGACCACAATGAAGGCGATGAAGAAAGGTAGAATCACCTGAACGGATCGCGCGATGGATCCGAGCCCTAGTGAGACAGCATACGTCGTGACGATCAGTACGATCAGCATGATCAAATTCGGCGACGTATTGGGCAATATGGCCGTCGTATAGAAGAGCGAAACGGACCGGAGCGATAACCCGCCAAGATCAGTCATGCCCAGAAGATAAACGGAAAGGATAAGCTTGCCCACCCATTTGCCGAACAAGATTTCGATAATGGCGCTCATGTCGGTATAGGGAAATTGACACTGCACATAGATGATCATCCTCATGAAAACAAGGACCGCGAACATGGCCGACAGATTGGCAATCCATACGTCCTGCATGATCATCTTCGCTTCCAATAAATAAAGCGTCGAGAACCCGGACATGAACACGAAACAGAGGCAGCCGAACTGAAAGGGCGTTATTCGTTCGTGATTCACGAGGTTTGGACCTCCAGCTTGATCTTGAGCAGCCTCTCCACGTAATCCGACAGCGGCTGGTACAAGAATTTGCTCACGGATTCCGAAGTCGGCATAAAGGCGCCAAAAGCTGGGATAAAATAGCCGATGATAATCGGCGAAACGATTCCGAGCACGACAGCTTCACGCTTTTTGTGCTGCTTCCACAGGCTTGCGGCTTTCGTTTCGCTATAGAGCAAATAAAGAATCGGAATCGCGTAACTCAACATGTTAAGGCCCTCCCATTACTTCGCTCATTCCGAGTGTCGGAATGGCAACTTCAACATGGACGAGAATGGGGATTGTCGGATAGATGTCGGTTACCCACGTTTTCTCCATTCTTCTCCATTCATAAGGATGGTAGCGTCGAACGTTGTCCGAGAAGCCGACGACGTCAACCTTCAATTCTTTCTGAAACAGATCCAAGCTTTCCTTGATCTGCTTCTCCATGTACGTGCCGGCTGTATGTTCAAGCTGTCCGAGCATCTGCGGTTCCAACACGTTCAGAGGACTGCTTGTGCCCTTGAGGGTTCCGTTGATTCGGATATGAAGATCGAAGGCCGGATTTCCATTCTTATTCGTATAATGCAGGGATCGCTTGGCGACTTTCATCAGCAAGCTAACTTTGGTCGACTTGAATGGGATACGCTCCGAGAATTCCAAGTTCCGCCATTCTTTTTTCTTGGTCATCAGATGGATCGAAAGCGCGTCCTTGCCCGACAGCCAACCTACCAGCTTACCTTTGTTGACGACCGATCCTCCTCTTAGGAAGAGAACCTCGAGCGAGCTGTTTACCGGTTTCGCCTTGCTAAGCTTCCCCGTCACGAATCCACGGTACGGATTCATGTAATAATTGGCGACATCCATGAAGGTCAAGGACAAGCTTTTGCCCCACAACTTCTCATTTCTGATTTTTCCGATGATTTCATTTGCTTTCAAATCGCCGGTTTCGGATTTGACCCTCATTTTGTCGCTAGCATCTCCTTCAGTAATGAGCAAGTAGCTGGACATCCGAAATTCCCGGGTTCGGGAGAAAAAATCCACTATATCGTAAAGCGAATGGCGTGCCGCGCTTTCCCCTACCAGTAAAACCGTGTTGTGCTCCCAGATCAAGGTCTTGCCGGTACGGCTTCGTAAATTGCGGGCTGCCTCGAGTATAGTTGCTCCTGGTGCGCTTGCGATCCATTCCAATTTTTTTCCCTCCGAACTTTCAGTATTGGTAGATCCAAGGATGCAATAATTAGTGAAAATATAGTTATTCGTTTTCTCTTCATAATCGATCGCGGTAATCATGACCAGCGCGATATCGTTGATTTCGCGCGCATCCGGCGAACAACCTGTGATGGGGAGCAAGAGCACAAGCCACACGAAATGCCGTTTAAGTTTCTTCATGATCTGTCCCTCTTAGCGCTGCAGGCGATGCCTGTTTCCTCGATAATCTCCGGTACTTGATCGGAAGAAGCACATATTGCCCCAAGATGTCTTTCCAACGGAACGTTTCAAACGTATGCAGGTACAGCTTTCCGAAGGATTTCAACGAGCACAGATGCATGATGATGACGAACATGCTCAAGGCAAGACCCAGAACGCCAGTCCAAGCCGCGATAAAGATCAGCGGAAACCGGAGCAATCGCAGTGTGATGGCCGTATTGAAGGAAGGGATGGTAAAGGATGAGATACCGGTCATCGCGACCACGATGACCACCGGACGGGACACGATGCCCGATTGAACGGCGGCTTCCCCGATAATGAGCGCGCCAACGATGCTGACGGATTGGCCTACGGCCTGCGGCAGACGCAAACTCGCTTCCCGAAGCACCTCGAAGGCGATTTCCATCATCAGAGCTTCGAGAAACGTTGGGAACGGTATACCAGCTTTCGTCGACAAGAAGTTCAGCATGAGCGGCGTCGGAATCATTTCCAGATGGAACGTCGATAACGCGATATATAACGAAGGCAAAAACAAAGATATGAACAGCGTGATCAAACGCAATCCGCGAAGAAAATTGGCGAAATAAAATTTCTCGTAGAGATCCTCACTCGGATGCAAAAAGTCGGTAAAGGCTGCAGGTGCCAGCAGGGCATTTGGGCTTCCATCCGTCAGGATAGCGACTTTGCCCTGGTTCAAGGCCGTCGCGATCCGGTCGGGACGTTCGGTGTTCTGGATTTGGGGAAACGGCGAATAGGGGCTGTCTTGGATCCATTCTTCGATCTGGGCGCTGTCCACGACCACGTTCAGCTTGATGGCTGCCAATCTGTGCTCGACCTCGCGCAGCACATCTGCATCCACTTGATCCTCCAAATAAAGTACTGTGACGTTCGTTCGACTTTCCTGGCCCACGACATGCGATTTCGACTTTAGCTTGGGGGTCTTCAACCGACGGTAAATCAAACCCAAATTGGTTTCCAAGTCTTCGATGAATCCGGCGCGGGGCCCGCGCACGTTCACTTCCTGCATCGGTTCTTCGACGGCGCGTTTTCCATAGCCGGGCAAAAGCATCCCGAATGCATGGGTATGACCATCAATAAACAGGACGATACCGGCATCAGCAATCATGCGGACCGCTTCGTCAATGTCCGGGAGCAGATGTTCGATTCCTTGCGCGCGGGCCGATTCCAATACCGTATCTATCGGCCTTTTCTCCGGTCGCGAGCTCACGCTTATCGCTGGGATAATGTGCTGGTGCAGTCTTTTTTCATCGATCAGGACGCTCAAGTACGCCAAGACAGCAAACGGCTCCCCTTCATTCAATTCGAAGTGATGGAATCTAATTTGTTCGTTATCCGAATATTGGCGCCGCAACGTTTCCACATTCCGTAGAACCGAAGACTCGATTGACATCGAACGCGTTTCCATAGAGTTCCTCCAACGGCAATCCATACTTAAGCTCTATGGAAGTATTTGCTTTCTGTACTCCAATTATTCAGCCAAGGCGCAAAACAAAACAAGCCGCCAATGGCTTGGCAACTCGTGCGAGTGGTTATGGCAGCTTCGAATCTCGGTTCGCTTAACCCAAGGATGTTCAACCTAAGCGGAGCGAATTATTCGCGCCTCGAAGGTTCATGGACATCACTGTGCATATATTTGAGTGGTCGATGATTTCTCATGGCCCAGCATGCCTTGTATGAAACTCCAACGGTGCTCCGTTATCCAGCAACTGGCATGCATAGGTGTGACGAAAACGGTGAGGGTACACATTAGTTTGAGCTTCTCCTCAGTCTGCTAGCTGCTTTAACGCCCACCTGATCGTCGGAATCGTCATACGGCGGTTAGGATGGTAACTTTCTTCATATGCAAAGCGAAAAAGGGAACGTATAAAATGGATCCGGTGTCCTAAACTGTTTGGCTTTAATCGACCGGACTGTTTAGCCAGGTACTCCTTCAACAATTGTAACGTGATCTCACTAATTTCAAGATCACCCTGTTCAGCGACCAGCATCTTTAGCTGCAGCGTGTACGCTCTTTTATTGTGAGTGGACTAAATCCCTGGATTCGTTTATCTGCTTCATACAGTCTCCAAAATTCAGTTAAATTCATAATATAACCTCCCATTAGACCTATTAATCTAGGTTTGCATCAAATGGGAGGTTTTAATCGATCATTTTGTACCAGCTTGTCAATTAGCTTAAAAATGAATATATGACTAATGAAGTTATAGTTGTGATGATTCATATTCCTTCACACGCCGGTAAAATGTCCGATGTTTCATATCTAAGGTCTTCATTGCCGAAACAGCCGTTATCCCTCCACCCTTCCATTCCTTATATACCTGAATAAAGTTGGAATCGATCTCCTGCCTGGGCCTACCAAACTTTACTCCATCCGCTTTGGCAACTTCTATCCCTTCGGCTTGACGCTGCCGATTCTTTTTATGCTCCTGCTCGGCCACATACGCCAACAAGCTTAAAAATTGATCCTCCATCACTTTCCCAAAGTCGCCCATCGTCCGAAACTTCCGAGAATCAAACAACGTTTGATTATCCAAGCAGACAATATCTGCGCTCATTTCCCGCGTAATGTACTTCCATTCAGTTATGATCCTGTCATAATCACGGCCCAGCCGGTCGAGCGAGTCGATATAAATTAAGTCGCCTTCTCGAATCATCAATCGCATAGCCTGATACCGCGGCCGATTAAAATCTTTGCCACTTAATTTGTCTACAAATATATAACGCTCGTCAATCCCAAGTTCCCGGAATTTGATCAGCTGCCGCTCGGGATTCTGATCTTTTGCCGAAACCCTCCCATACCCCATCTCCATTTGTTAAACTCCTCCATATTCCATGCCAAAATATCCTATCATTTCATGGCACATGCCAAAAAACATTTTATGATATATTGGCACGCGAAACAAGCCTATTTTTTAATGTGCCGAAAAGTATGCTTTCTGACACAAAAAATACAGCTCTTTTTCCCCGGATATGAATATCTCCATCTAAATCTCACGCCCCTTACTTTCAGAATGATCAATTGGCCACAATGAAAGTTCTCCAGATATATACATTTCTGTCCGATCATATAACGGCCAAAATAGATGGGAGTTATCTGGCTAATCTGTTCCCCGAGTCAATTCCGGACGATCACTCTTCTTCCTAGAAATCGTCTCCTCAAATATTTGTTTCATCTGCCTTTAAGGAGTCAATTTACAAATCCATGGATTAATCCACACTGGATATACGAGCATAACCAGTTTTCACCATTATCTTGGCTCCTAACGTCTATAAGACGTTATTTAATGTACTTTTATACACTTTGAATTAGAGATGATTAAATAGACATGAATAATGACGCTTTTGGTTCTTTTTGAGTTGCTGCTCAAACTGTCTATAAAACGATCGTTTTATTTACGATCAATAAATACAATAGGCGATATTTAGAAGCCAGGATGTGCCACAACACATCCTAGCTATTGCTTAAATTTCAATATGTATTCAAGGCCGACGATCATTTACGACAATCTCTATCTTATTGATTAAGACAATACCATCTCATTTTATTGTTTGGGTCAAAATAAAAATGATGATTGCGTGAAAACAAAAAACCGAAGGCGATGATTATCCTCCGGTTCAAAATATATATGATTGATTTTAATGTATCGCTGCGAATCCACGACTCCAATCCATTCATCAAATCCCGAAGCGCAAGAGAATCTCTTCAACGTTCATCTGATTTACCGGATCATATTTGTAATTAACAATTTCTCCATTGAGTTTAAAATAAATTGCTTCCTCAATTATAGGAAGTGGAGCAATAAACCACCTTCTAGGGGTATGTCTTTGCCCATATTTATCAAAAACATCAATATTCAAACAACAATACCAAAAAAACTGTGAAGCACTTGTTCAAGCTTTTGAGGATTATATTGTAACATTTTTCTCATCGAATTTTTAAAGGTAAAAAAATAAACTTTACTGCATCATTAAAGAAGTAGCATGTAGTTTTAGTTTATCCAGTACTTTTAGTAATTGTTCGTCAACATCGTTCTCGTTTATGTGATGGTATACCTTATCAACAATGTCGTCGTTTCTACTTATATTGATTGGATTATACGCTGTTCCAATAAACATAAAGTCTCTCTTTATTTCCCTCGTTCTTAATTCAGCCTGCCCATTAAGCTCGACCGACTTTCCTTCAATATTAGCAAACCCATCATCGTATTCACTTCTAGTTATATATCTATCTAAAAACCATGCTGCTTCTTCATACTGGTAAGATTCGTCTCCATATATTCCAAAACTCGGCATTGCAGCACATTGAAGTAGTATATATTGATGATCTAAGGAATAAGCATCATTCTTTATCCACATCTCCTCGATTCTATGTTCTCCGTGATCGATAATCCATGTATCCTCGTCTAACCTCTTAAAGTTATCGTGGATCGGGCAATTGGAAGACCCTTGTGTCCACCATAGATTTAAGACATCAGTATTTTCAGAAAGTAATTCAAGCACACCGTTTATCTTCTCACGATCAGTGATTTTGTTAATTCCACGCATTCCAGGGCAGGCATATTTTATTATCTCATTAAATTTTCTAAGAGCCTTCAGCACCTTTTCTTCTTCGGTTTCAATTCTCTTAGGTGGGTTAAATGCAGTTTTTAATAATTCTCGTACTTCTTTTATACCATGTGGTCTATTACTTGGCGCTTGTTGAAGTAATTTATCTATAACAACGTCAAGAGGTGCAAATGACTCGCTGTAACTGCTTAGCAGTTCTCTCCCTAAGCCTCTAGAAGGCATATCTGTTACCAGCCATTGTATTACTTGTCCCAATGCAAATAAATCCATTGTTGGTTTGGGATCAGGATTGAGATGGAACTGTTCAGGTGCAGAAAAACCGAAATTCGCCAATCGTTCTCTTCTCTCTGTCTTGACTAGTCTTTCATAATGATCTGGATCAAACCACGAAATGCCAAAATCACTTAGAACAATTTCATTATTACCGTCGATGAGAATATTTTGTGGTTTCACGTCTCTATGAACAATATTGTTGTCATGAATGACCTCAAGACAATAAAGCAGCTGTTCTGTAATTTCTAGTAGCATCTCAAGACTGTCGATGTTATTTTTCTTTTTCCATTCACTCAAAGAATAAGGATACCTTTTCATAACCATGTAAGGATATACTTGATTATTGACTTGTAATTGACCCATATAATAGATAGGTGTTACCGCTTTGGTTTCTGTTAAAATTATGATTTCTTTAATCTCGGTAATAAACCTTAGATATCGCGAAGACTTCGTCTGTGAACAATCTTCTGCCAACACCTTAACAGCAACATTTCTTTTACCCCAATTGGCTGAGTAGACAAGAGCATTACCGCCTTGTCCAATTTCAGAATCAACTGTAAGGCAACCAAGCATCGTATCAATCTCTTTGTTCTGTTTAAAATAATCTCTAATGTTATTTTTATGTTCATCGACGTTAGGCAACCCGTTCAACCTTCTTCCACTATTTTCAGGTATTCTAAAACCAACTAACTCGATCAATACTTTCTCCCAGGCTTATTTTTTTGAATAACTACTATATCTATATCATGCTCCCCAATTTCACTTACATGCCTAAAAATTAATTCCTGCTTTAATATTTTATATTGAATCAATGGCTTAAGTCTCTGATTCTTTTCGTCAAGTACAGCAGGCATCAAGAAATATTTTTTGTGTTTTTGATATCGAGTTTTAAACATATTAAACATTTTAAAATTATCTGTAGGATTAGCTCGCTGCATTCTTGAAATTGACATTAGTAGGCTTTCTTCAAATTCAAATCCCTGTTGTTCCATTCTCTTAGCAGCACTATCAATATTGGAGCTAATATGTATTGTGTAACCTGTATCTTCACCAGGTATATCACCTTCAATAATTGCTACCCTGAGTTCATCAAACATATCTTCCTTACCATAAATGGATATCCAATCTTTGAATATTTTCTTTGCGTAGAATTCTTTTGAGTAGGGCAGCATTAAACATGGAGGCTCCTCATCATCCACGTCCATGAGAAATGCAGCCCCTCTCCAGATAGCCTTATCCCATGATTCTATATCAATTGGCGTAGTAATGAATAATGATTTTCTTTCTTTTGCTGGCAAAGATCTTAATTTACCCAGCTGAGGTTTCTCTTTTTTACTTATCCCTCTTAAACGCCAATACAAACTATCATATCTTTCAGATTTTGAAACATCGTAATAGGTAACTCCTTGAAGTGGCATTGGAATAAATGCGGTATCAGTTGACTGAAATACAACCAGGAAAAACCTCTCATTTAAAGTATCATCATTATATAAATGCTGGTAAATTATATTACTTTCCCATTTAACACCTCTACCTACTCCTTTTTCAGCTTTCCCCGATAGCCTATTTAGGTACTCTTGGTTACAGATTAATATTATATATTCTGATTCATTAATTGAATTCTCGATCCATCTTGGCCACCCTTCCTTAGGGGATTCTTCATATTGGTCCAAGATAGTATCTATGCCTTCACTCCTTAATTTATTTGAAAACTTAAGAACCTTATCGGAAAATTCAATGCTTTCTTGGCAATAACTTAAAAATACCTTTGGATTATGTTCAGCCACGCCAAACCCTCCATCATGGGATTATACTATAAGATACTTTAGACCAGTGCCCTAACGGTAATCTTTAAAATTACTATCAGTCTCTAAGTTAATCCCTGCAAACAAACATTCAAATTCGTTTATCTTTTTCGGGAAATGTTATAGTTTACTGTGTTTTTACTTTTATCATATGCATTATTGATATACTTATTTGGATCAACAAGAAAATCATCTTCATTAATTAAAGCAATATATGATCCTGTTAAAAAATCAACATTCTTACATACATTACATGTATATTCCTTAGGTTCTTGATTGAACCTATTATCTGTAATAATTTCATATAGGTACTTGGTGTTTGTAAGAATTGCCGTATGTCCATCTGAGTTAGTAGTGGTAGGTCTTAACCAAGAATAATCACCATTATACTTCATTACTACTCCCAATACTCCGTTCGTACCAGATGTTCTATCGTCTCGTTTTATTTGTTTAAGTGAATATTCGATTTCCCAATCAATCCACTTGCTTTTTTTCATATTTGGAGAAATAACTATTATGGTAACAGATGTAGAATAAATCATGTCTTTTAACTTTTCCTTAATATAATCTGTGGTATGGTTTGACATATCAGGAGATTCACTAGTTTCACCTTGATAGTATCTCACGTCATCACCTAAGATCTCCAAAATTCGATCTCTAAGAACTTTTGCTTCAGAATATTTATATGAAATAAAAGTTTTATGCGCCAAAGTACATTCCCCCTAATATGCTTGTCACGTCACATTGAATCCATAACCATTTTGCTTAGATGTGCATTTTATCTAATACTTTGTTCGCCAGTGCTGGGAAATCCAAACTAACCATTAATTCATGATTTATTTCTACAGAGAAATCATTCAACTGTGCTTTCCATCCTGTACTATCAAGCTCAGATGCAATTTCTGAGGTGCGACCGCCAGCGGCCCCGATTAAAAATATCGGCAAATTTCGCTTCTTTGCAAGCTCGATTTCCTCATCCACTCCCGGTGGAAGATCCGGTCGATTGTTCTTTCCACCAATAACAACCATGCATGCAGCCTCTGGATCCAATATCATAGCTTCTCTCATGGCAGTCAGACTTTTCGCCCTATCGTTGAATGCGTCAACCGGCGAGATGCTTGCATTTTTTCTGTTTTCTTCAATGTTGCCTTCAGTCACAAAGTATCTTGAAACATACATGTGAACTGCTGCTTGAAAATCATCAGGTCGTTTTTCTTTAGCCATATCGAAAGTCAAATGTTGAAAGGTTGGGTGGGCACCAAAGATAACTTGCCCATTTCGACTAAGTACTGCTTGAGTAAATGCTCTTACTGCATCTGTTATATACTGCTGATGCTCTGGTTCGCAGTCGGGAAAAGCTCCTGAAATAATTACCCCTATCTTGCAATCTTTTTTTAAAGTACCTGGAAAACTAAGATAGCTTTCCAAACTATTAATATACTCGTCACAAGAATCAATTTTATGAGGTTCATTTATGAGATCCTGATTGTTGTAAGAAGCTATTGGTGCTAGCATCAGGGCCGCATCGTACACATGGCCCAGAAGAGGATGCGGTTGATAACCAGTACTTTGTACCTTTTCCATAAACTGATCTTGATCTTTCACTTGCGGAATCCAACCGTAGAAGCCAACCACATGGGTCATCGGTCTTTGATAATATCGATAGCCACGTCGCGGAATATCTATTTGATACGTAAGGAGTTGGTTATCTAGCTCCGTTAGTGTAATCGAACCATTTCTGGACAAAGTACGGAGTCGCTTAATGTGACCTAATATCGTTTTTGCATGTTCCCTTGAAATCTCGAAAGCTTTATGTATAATGGCATCAACTATGCTTGAGTCGATGATAGTATCGGCCGCATCAAGTTGAGGCAGGTTAAAATGTGGTTGACCTGTAGGTCTAAGTGAATATTTAGTTGACCTTCCCTCCTCTGGACCAATACGTACCCAGATGATTGGAAGACCAGCCGACATAGCCATAGTTAATTCCTTTGCGATCCATTCCGACTCACCACTCTTAGGCGTGTCCAAAAAGATGACGGCATCACTCTGCCGCAAGTTCTGCTCTATTATATTTTGAGCATCTTGGCCTACTAGTACCTTATTTAAATCTCTGAACGCTTCTTGTGCTCTAACAGCGAATGCGTCGTGAAATGCGCCAGCAATCAGTTCTCCGTCAAAGCGCCTATGACTTAGGAATAAATACATATTATTTTTACTTAATGTCGGTTGTAGTTCCGCAATCACGTTACGTGCGAAAACAACAGCTACTGTCTCAATCAGTGATTCAGATAAGGAGCGTTGTCTTAAGTGTTCAAATACATCAAAGCTTTGCGCCTGTCTAACACAGTCGGGCGGTATCCGTTCATCTCTGGTAATTGCGACAGGAAGTATTTTGCATTGATCAGTAACAGCATCTTTTAGAAAATCAATAATAAAGTCCGGATACCTTCCGTCGGATCGGTTAAAAAAAATAATCGCATCACTTCTTGTAATGCGTATACTCTGCATAACAGACTCTGTTGATAACCCTTGAGTAGGTATATGTAGTGACAACTCTTCCAAACAAGTCTTATAAAATCTTTCTGAAAGTTCTTTTGCACCCAGTGTTAGCTCTGGAAGAATAATATAAGCTGTCACGTAACCACTCCTCTATATTAATAAGTTGTGTACTTTACATTACAAACATATAATTTAGGACACAACTAGGCAGATTAGATGATTATAAGGAACTACAATTCGTTCTCATTCAAGCCGATATACCCACTTCATTATATCATAATCTTGGAAAATGTAGATGACATAGGTTCCTAATAACTGTTAAAATTCTTCAAGACATCCTCCTTTTATCTCCACCTTTAAGTAAAGAACATATTAGTTAAAATGTGAGGATTATTTCAACACCTTCGTCAATATTGTCCAGATATCTTCGGGAAATTTACCCTATTTGTGATAAGGCTCCCCGTTGCTAATCTTTAACGTAACATAATGATATGATAAATATGTACCACATGTTTATCGGCATTATTTTAAATTCTTTTAAATACTACTTATTTTTATAAAGAAAAGCTTTGCATAGCTTGGTCAATCATGTCATCAGTAATTCCAATGTAACGCATGGTCACGGATTGGGATGAATGTCCAAAAATCTGTTAAAGCAGAGCCAAATCCTTGTACTTTTGATAAAAGTGATAACCGAACGTCTTTCTCATGCTATGTGTCCCAATCGAATCCTGAATGCCGGCTTCCCGCGCAGCAACATTAATAATATTCCAGGCTTGCACGCGGCTAATCGGCTTATCCCCATTCCGGGAAGGAAACAAATAATCCGAATCCCCTGCTCCCGCACCTTGAGATGCGTAGCTAACTTTACATCCCACACACGCAGCGGCAAAATGTCACTGATCCTAAGGCCTGAATAAGTACAAGTTTTTTATGAAACTGAAACTAAACAAAAACGCATTGCTAGAAGCCGTTTTTCAGCTACCCGCATGCGTTCTCATCAATTTAACAGATTGTGCATTTTGTTAATTTCATTTTTGACTTTAAGCAAATATCTACGCAAATGGAATCAAGAAGCCAGTTTGCCAACGCTGGAACAATTTCAATGCACTTACCCCGTTGTTCTCGGTGCTTGGAAGAAGATGCTTTAAATCCCACTTTGGCCACTTCATCCAGAATCATTTGAACATCGTTATCATGTTCGATGCGCATTTTCCCTGTCGAAAAGTTCACCTCGAACATAACGCCTATGGGGTTTAAAACGAAGTTGATCCTGATTGCGAAAAAGCTTTCCCGATAAACGTGTATTCACCCATCACTTGATCCCCCAAATTAAGCTTCCGATTCAAACATAATGGGTCCGAACTGTTTAAACCGCTCGACGATGATCGGGATATCTTCATCGGTAACATGCAAGGGATTTAAACAAAAGTGGTTTTCTTTCTCGCGGGCCAATCCGACTAATATCGCCGGTTCTCCATCCTTCATGAACTGTAACACATCATTGGCCGTCACACTTGCACCGCGCATATCAAACATGGCGAAAGCATAGTCTTGACCGGTCGGACCGGGATAAGCTCGTTCCGATCTGTATCCTAGAGCTTCAAGCTCCCTCCGGAAGATCTCAACCGCTTGCTCATGCCGGTTGCGAATCACAGCATGATCTAGCTTTACATATCGTTCGATCGCCGCGAGTAACCCTGCCATCTCTTCTCTGCCCACCTTCATCGGCCGGCCGACGGCATCGGCTGCAGGCCCCGCATGCAAGCGGCATGCGCGAACGAGCTCTTTCTTCCCTACAATAAATCCTGACGATTGCGGTCCCCGCAGCGTCTTTCCTCCTGAAAAAATAACAAGGTCGGCACCAAGCTCTGTATACCGCCATAAATTATCCACTGGTGGAAGCTGTGCCGCGGCATCTACAATCAGCGGGACTCCACGGTTACGTGCAATGTCCGCGACCTTCTTTACAGACAATGCGCCTTTCACGAACTGAGTGGTATCGAAATATAAAATGCAAGCTGTATTCGGTCCGATCGCTTCTCCAAGTTCGAATTCGGATGTTGCATCCGGGCTCCCTATTTCAATAATTTGTATTCCAAGTTGAGCCGCCGCCATATCGAATGCATTGCGCTGGCAGCGGTGAATAATGACTTCATTCTTCATCCCTTCCAAGTATGGAAAGCTTCGCTTCTTACTAGGTTCAAATCCTGTAACGCAGGCCGCTACGGATAACGTGATACCCGCAGCGGCACCGCTTGTTATCATAGCCGCTTCATTTCTTGTGAGGCGGGCGATTTCCTCGCCGATGCGGTCATGCAGCAAATCTAACTCGACAAAGTGCTCCGCCGCTTGCCGCATCGCTTCGAGTACCTCATAAGGCATCCGAGAGCCTCCGATCGTTGTGAAGGAATCCGCAGCATTGATGAAGGGGCGTATGCTCAATCGGGTATAAATATGGTTCTCTCCTAATCTGTTCATAACCGTTTCCTCCCACTACCCTTTAATGGAACCGACCATGATACCCTTTACAAAATAACGCTGTAAGAACGGATAAACGCATATGATCGGGCTCACGACTACAATCATCGTCGCCATCCGAATCGTTTCTGCAGTAAAGGTTTGCGCCGCATAGGTAGCCGCCCGTTCCATATTCGATCCTTGGACTGCCGTCAGGTTGGCCCTATTAATGAGCTCCATCAGCATAAATGAAATCGTCTTTAAGTTCTTATCCTGTACGAAGAATGCCGAATCGAACCAACTGTTCCAATGCTCCACTCCGGCAAACAAAGCAATGGTGGTAAAGACCGGTATCGAAATCGGTATAACAATACTGAAGAAAATCCGCATGTCGCTGGCGCCGTCCATTTTGGCGGACTCTTTAATTTCATGAGGAAGCTCTCGAAAAAAGCTCATCATAATTATGGCGTAAAAGGCGTTAAGCAGCAGTGGAATAATATAAACCAAGAACGTGTTCATCAGGTACAGTTTCTTAAGCAAGATGAAATATGGAATTAGGCCGCCTGAAAAGTACATCGCAATAATTAACAACGTGACGTAAAACCTTCGGAACAACAGTTGGTTGTTCGAGATGCTATAAGCGAACAATCCCGTAAACAGCAGGGTTGAGACGGTTCCGATCAACGTTCGGGAAATCGTTACTCCGAACGCCTTTAAAAGATCGGGATTTGAAAATACCGCTTTATAATTATCTAAGGAAAACTCGCGCGGCCAGAAAAAAATGCCTCCGCGAGACGCATCGATTCCGTTGTTGAGCGAGATGATGAGTGAATAATAGAACGGATAAACGGTCATGATGAAAACAACGATCAACACGGCATAGACGAAAAGATCAATGATATAGTCCTCTGTGTTTCGTTTCATCGCGCTTGATTCCATTTCTTATCCCCCTTAAAATAGCCCGACCCCGGAAAACCGTTTGGATAGGAAATTGCTGAGGTAAATCAGTAGCAAGGAGATCACGGATTGGATTAATCCGATCGCCGTTGCGTATGAATACCGCCCTTGGGCAAGCCCCATCTTCAACGTATACGTTTGTAAAATCTCCGAGACGCTGTTATTTACCGGATTCCCCAACAGGTAGGACTGCTCGAAATTGGAACCGCCCAAGCCGCCGCCGAACAAATTGCCGATACTCAAAATCAAGACAATAATAATCGTCCCTTTAATGCTGGGAAGCGTGATATATATGATCCGTTGAATTCGACTAGCACCGTCCACTACCGCGGCTTCATGTAACGACAGATCGACCCCAACGATGGCAGCCAAGAAAATGATGGTCCACCATCCCATCTCCTTCCAAATGTCGCTTAATACAGCGATCGGCCAAAAATAAGCAGGATCCGAAAGGAACGATATTCCTTTGTCCGTAATTCCGACGGTGACCAGGAATTGGTTCACTACCCCGGTTTGTTCACTAAAAAAGGAGAACATCATGCCAGAAACGACAATCCAGGAAATAAAGTGCGGAAGGTAACTGACCGTTTGCACCGTTCTCTTGACGCGTTGTCTTCGCACCTCGTTAAGTACAAGGGCGAATATAATCGGAACGGGAAACGTAAAGACAAGCTTTAGAACGCTAACCACAACCGTATTTCGAATAATTTGCCAAAAGTTAATGTCGTTATAAAATTCAACGAACCACTTGAAACCTGCCCACTCGCTTGTAATAAATCCCGGAATCCCGGAAGATAGTTGGTAATCCTTAAACGCGATGATAATCCCAACCATTGGCGTATAAGCAAATACAAGCAGATAGCCAATCCCCATTAAAGCACATACTTGATAGAATAATTGGGATTTAAATTTATTCCAAAGCAGTTTACTACCTTGCAACTGCCATCCCTCCCTCACAAGTTCGGCATAAAGTGTGAAGAAATGCCGGTAAATGGACACTTCCATTTACCGGCACTTTGCTAAATAAATGACGAATTACTTGATGGCGTTGTACTTCTGCTTTGCCTCCTTATATTTTTGCGTCATGTAATCTTGCAACTTTTCTACCCCAATCTTTTTCGCATCGGCAGTCATCTTGTTATATTTTGCTACAGCCTCTTCCTCGCTGGAGGAAGTGATGATCCGTACCTGTGAATTCGTCCAGAGGTCCGCTAGCTTCACGCTGATGTTGATTTCTTCTGTGTCCGCAGCCGGTTTGGTAAAGGATAAAGCAGGGTCACGTACATAACGGGTCTTTCGAAATTTAAGCAGCTCGACCCCGGTATGATATTGGCTGTTTAGAACCATGGAGGATACGCCAACTCCTTCTCCCAGTCCGCTTGCTTGGAAATACCACGGTCCGATCCCGGTTTCTGTTGCGTCTTTATTGGCGACCTCAGGATTTCGCTCAAGCAACCCCTCATCGTTCAACGTATAATGCTTTCCTTCAATCCCCCATTGCGTCAGTTGGTCGCCTTCCGCGCTTTTCAAGAACTCGGCGAACTGTATAGCACGCTTCGGGTCTTTTACTTTCTTCGAAATAAAGAAACTTGACCAGCCTACCGAATCGTCAATAATTTTTAATTTATCCTCGCCTTTGTACGTCAGAGCCTTAACGACCGGTACGAATTTCCCTTTAATGCCGCTCTCGTCAAAAATTTTGTTCGTTTCGTCAGCCAATCCCGAGTTATACGAAGCAGCAAATACTTTACCGCTTCTTACAATTTGGAAGAACTGCTCCGGTTTATAAGCGAAGCTTTCTGCGCTTAAGTAACCTTCACGATACATCTGGTTCATAAATTTAAAGTAATCCAAAAACTCCGGCTTCATAAACCCGTACGTAATATTTCCATCTTCATCCGGAAAAACTGCATCCGAAGCTGTCAGTCCCAGGAAATCCATGAACGGATTCGTCCACGTAGGATGGGGCAAGTAAGTGATCATATCCGGATATTTTTCTTTCACCATTCGAAAGATGGCCAATACATCATCAAAAGATTCGAGCGGCGGGTTTCCGAGTTCTCTCATAATGTCATCCCGAACATAGAAGCCTGGGTCACCTGGTGAAGGAAGATTCCTCTCATCCGCCCAAGCTTCCGTATTGCTATAGTGAGTCTTTAGGGTATAGAAATGTCCGTCTGAAGCCGTGTTGTTTACAATTTCGATAGGGTCAATGAGGTGCATGAATTCGGGAGCATATTTTTTAATTAATTCGTCCCACGGCCACACGAGATCCGAATTGTAAAACCGTTCCACCTGTTTATCCGTGAAGATTAAGTCCGGCAGCTCATCTGCGGCGAGCAGTACCTGCAGCTGCTGCGGATCAGAGCCTTTCGTCACTTCGAGCGACACGCCCGTTCTTCTTGTAATTTCTTGAGAAACCTCGTCTTTACCCCAAGTATCCACCAGGTACCAGTTGTGGTCTATAAACATCGTAAAACTTACTGGTGATTTATCTTGTTTCCAAGATATTCCAGGGTCGGTCCACTCCATCTGCTCAAATTTCTCTAGCTCTTCGGCAGTATATTCTGTGTCGTCGCCGCTCTCTCCGTCAGAATTGTCGGAACAAGCCGATAAAAAGACAGACAAGAACAAAATAACTAGCGTAAATGCAGTAACAACTTTCCTCATGCCCTTTCTCCCCCTGTTTTGTTTTAAATAGTAATCTCTTGATATCGGTTATCCTTGATCGTTGCTGTCGGGACAATGGTTTGCAAGGGCACGCGGTCGTTGCCGTTCGAATCGCGGAATACGCGATGGGGGATCGGTTCATCGGAAACCCGAAATAACGTCGCATTACTAAGAACGCCGTCCATTCGCATCCGTTCCTGCAAGCGAAGTACGGTGGCGGGCGCCAGCGTCACGGCGGCGATAATTTTCTCTAAGTCCATTCCGCATGTTAGAAACTTGCTCATTGTTGTAGGCAAATCATATACCGGACCGTTAATGTTGCCGATGTGAATATCGGTACTGATTGAGAAAGGCAAATGTCCGGCAGCTAACGCTTTTTCGCAAATATCGAAATTAAAGCTAGCCGCTCCGTGGCCGACGTCCAACAATACGCCTCTCGCCAAAGCCCGCTCCAGAGCGGGGCCGGCACGGCCGTCGGCTTCCCACGGATGGCCGATCTTTCCGTGATAACAGTGCGTTACCACATCTCCCTCCCTCAAGAGGTCCAAGACATCGTCGATTAATGGGGGGGCTTCTCCGATATGTACCATTAACGGCACACCGGCTTCCCTAGCCGCCAGCAATGCAAGTTGAAGCGGTTGAAGTCCCATACTCCCGACGATCATTCCGCTTGACCGCACTTTTACTCCGCAGACGAACGGCCGATGTTGAAGCACGGCTTGAACCGTACGATCCACATTGATCAGGCTCAAATCCGAGCCTTCCCGAAGATGAACAAGACCGATCGAGCTAATATTCAGCCATGAGATGACCTCGGTTTCAAATTGCGGCGCTATATACTGCGATAACCCTTTGATGGTCGCTTCGCCAGCACTACCTGCATCGGCAAGCAGATGAACGCCGGTATTCAAACCGACCTCATCGGGCGGGACGCTCAAAGGGGTGACGCCATCATATACGTGCGTATGCAGATCGATCCAACCGGGACTCATATACACATCCGGATTCGAGATTACCGGCTTGCTGCGGTCGAGATGATATCCGTCGTTAGTTTGAACAAGATATGCGGAATAGGCGGCCGATTGAACCGGGTCAATTACTTTTACTGCGAGCGGTTGGGGCATCGGTCAGTCTCCCCAAGAATCCAAACCGAGCAGTTTGCGTCCAAGCGGGGTTAATTCAGGTGGGTCTTGAAACTTCGTTTGCTCCCAATTCCTCGGATCGCCGGGGAACGCTCTGCCGTCTGGGCCTTTCCGGTTTCGCCACTTGGAAATGCGGTCCTCCCGAGCATTAGTGTCCTCCTCGCGTTCAGGATACATTGTGATATATTGGGCATAGCGGGGAGTTTGTGCATGATTATTACCGTTACCATGCGGCAATAAAGTATCCCAGATCACAAGATCGCCCGCTTTTCCAGGAATCGGCTCGACTTGGTAACCGGTTAAATCCGGAACCGTTGGGTTCCGATCCGCCGGCTGTCTCTTGAGATAATCTTCAAGTTCCCGGTAAATGCCGGGCACACATTGAAAACCGCCCTGATTCTCCGCAGTATCCGCCAAATATAAGACGCCCTGAACTCCTTGCGGTCTTTGAATCGGGCAAGTTAATTTTGACGTATCCGTATCCCAATGAATAAACGCATAATTGAGCTCCGGATGCTCATCTCTTGCGGGTGGCTTCATGTTTACACGGTCCATGCTCACCCAGAGTTTTCTTTCCCTAAGGATTTGAGAAAAAGCTTCGTAAACAGCGGGGTGCTGCCGATTATCCCACATCGATTGATGCTGGTACATTTCCACCATGCCGCCGCCACTTAAGACCCCTTCGGGCGGATTATACCAATTCTCCGGATCGGAAGGATCCTTCCCTAGACAATCCCAGATGGCTTCGATCACCCGATCACAATTCTCTTTAGGTACAATTCCTTCGATCTTGACGTATCCGTACTCTCGGAAGAACGCCACATGTTTTTTTGATACCATCCTTTCACTCTCCCATATATCATTTTAATTTCAAGACCTGCCGTGAAGTACAAGGGATTTCGCAAAGCTGGATAACCTATCACGCCCTACTCCATGTTATGCTTTTGTAATAAAGTATAAAATTACCATTTAATACGAAGAACTTCTGGAGTAGCAACGCGACCGCCGTTGCAGTGGAACAATCCAGAGCATAAGCCAGTGCCGAAAATCGTTCATGCTTCGAAAAAACTCATTTAAAGCCTACGTTTTTTACCTGGCTCCATCCGGAGGGTTCGTTCGTTAAATCCCCTAAAAATAAATGATTCGTTACATACGCAAGCTCCCGCCGAAAATGGACTCGCAGTTAAATATAACCGATACGAGTAACTTGCTCATAACTATCATGATCTATAAATGACGCAATCGATCGTTCTCTTCTTATCACTTCTTACCTTTCTGCTTCTCCCCTCTCACATGGTAATCATTCTTTTCACTTGATTGACCGAGCAACACTTTTGAAGTGTTGCAGGGTTATTATTTTATATGATAGGGGAGGGGAGAGGTATGCCTCATTTTTGAATGCGTTTACAAACCGACTATCGGAATGAGTTGAATAAGAACAGCAGGACAACTACAGGAAAAATCATGCATATTGCTAATGGTATATATAGATTCTAGCTTGTATCGTTGACACCTCCTTAGTCGAAGCCGTAGAAGGACGACGATTGGATTCTTTCGATTGGATTTGTTTCTTCGTGATACGGACATCGAATACGTGCCTTCTAATGATAGAAACACCTTTATTGAGTTGGGTGTAGGTGCCTTGGTTCTGATTGGAATTGTGGGCTTTACGGTGGGGAAAAGAAAAAACAGGCTCTGCGGTAGCCTGTCGTATGGTTATATAGATACTTATTTTTTTGATCATATATTTTTTACTATCATAGAGGAGCAATGCCATATCTATTTTACTTTTATCGATTGGCGGTCTTCCACCCTCCTTCCCCTTTTACGAGCAGCCTGCAATCCAATCCAGACTGTCCCTCCTTCCTTCAACTCATGAGGAAAGTTCGATCAACTGTCTTGCTTGTCGTTTTCCCCAAGCGATCCATTTTCCAAATCACGAGCGTATCACCTAAACGCAAGTATTCTAAACATCGAGTCAATTCCGGACGATCACTCTTCTTCCCCGAAATCTTCTCCTCAAATATTCTTTCACATCCAGCTGCCTTAAGGAATCAATCTGCAAATTCACGTTGGATACACGAGCATAACCAATTTTAACCATTATCTTGGCTCCTTACGTCTATAAAACGTTATTTTGTGTACTTTTATAAACATTGAATTGTAGACGGTTAAATAAAACGTTTTTTAGACACATCACACAAACCTAAACCCCTACAAGGAGATGAAGACTCTCTGCAAGGGCTAGACAACTAAATTCCCTTTAATCGACAACCCCTACCATACATGAAGTTAAGTACATCATTATGTCAGCAAGCATATGTTCTCATTGAAGGAGAATGCGAGATCAAGCAGCTTGGTGTTCCTGGAGCGCCTTATCTCCTTTTAGGATCAAGACGAAGGTTTCCGAAAAATCGTCTTGATAATGCGCCGAGCGCTATCTCCATAGGCCTTATCGATGAAAGTCTTCATCACCTTGGTTGCGATTAATTCGGGCGTTTTCCTGGTAGTATTCATCCATCTGTTCGTTCAGATCGTCTACAATCATCTGTAGTTCGTAATAATCGCTGCGTCTCAGACGTACGAGAAGTAAACGAAAACGGAAAAAGGATCAATAAAATTGCTGAAAAGAATCATCATTGTCCTCCCTCCCTATTTGAAAATACTCCACACCGTTGGTTGAACGTTTAATTCCCCAGAATGTAGCATAATACAGAATATTGACAAATTATTTCCATGTTCCACCTGCTGAATGAGAGTAATATTTTGCAGGGCTTAGGGATTTCTAATTCAAATTCTAAACGGATATATGCTGACTCCCGTTGAATGTCAATAACTGCTTTTGGACGAATAAAATCACTTCGGTTATATGGAATCAGATAGTTGTTTATATACTCTTTAAGCCAATCTGGATATTGAAAAAACCTGCTCCAAAGAACAGGTTTTCATACAAAGGGAAGATCATCCTAAATTGGTTTCATTCCACAACCGCCGTGCATTCTCGTATCCAATGCGCGTTGCAATCATGTCCGGTTCCATTCCTTCGAACTCCATCGAAATTGGACCATCATATCCGGCTTCCTTAATCGTCCGGATAATACGCCGTAGATCCATGTCTCCTTGACCGAAAATAGACCCCCGGATATAATTGCCGTTCAACGTCTGCAGCCAGTCTTCTCCAGGGAACGCATCACTCTTGCGAATGTAGAAATCTTTGAAATGCACGATTGCGGCATAGGCAATGGCTTGTTTCACGGCCGCGTACGGATCTTCATCTACGCATAAGAAATTGCCCACATCCAGTAACAGCTTGAAGTTGGGACGATTCACCGCATGTACTATACGCATTACACGATCACTCGGCGTGATATAAAATCCGTGATTTTCAATCGTCGTTGTAATCCCGAACCCGACTGCATAATCAGCAATGATACCGCAAGCTTCCACGATTTGCTGAAAATCTTCTTCGAACTGCCCCAGACGTTCCGGCTTTTTCGCCCATGGTACAACGTCATGACGCATCCGCGTGGCGCCAAGCCGAGCTGCCGTCTCAACTTGTTTTTTCAGCCTTGCGATTTCTTGCTCATACTCCTCCTTTGTCGGCTTTAACACATCCCCCGCTACCGCAAAATTCGCCACTTCCAGATCAAGCTGTCGCGCCTTGGCCGCTATCGCATCGACAAGCTCCGGCTGTTCTTTTAATTCAATACCGATCGGCGTGATTTCCACGTGATCGACTTCCTGTTCCTTCATCCACTCCATCGCCCGTAAAATATCTGTCTCTTGCGTACGAAGGCTCGGATATAAACAATACGAACTAATTCCCAGTTTCATGCTCAATCCTCATTTCCCATTAGGAAATTTATGTGCTTCGAATCCCTTATGAAAGGAATTATGATTTATCCTTTTACGGCGCCCGCTACCATACCTTTCATGATTTGCCCCTGGAAAATCAAATAGATAATAATAGTTGGAATGACGGCAATCGACATTGCAGCCATCGTCAAGCTGTAGTCCGTGCCGTAGCCGTCGGAGAAAACGGACAAGCTAAGCGGCAGCGTCTTTAAGGACTGCTTATTAATAAATACAAGCGCGAATGAGAAATCATTCCAGAATCGCAGAAAGGCAAGAATGGCAACAGTAGCCATAGCCGGGATTGACAACGGAAAGATAACCCGGAAAAAAATTCCCCAGTAACCATTACCGTCAATCATAGCAGCCTCTTCCACTTCTTTGGGTACTGACATTAAATAGGCTGCGATGATGAAGATGGCAACCGGTAAATAAAACGCCGTGTACGGTAGAATCAAAGCCGCGTACGTATCCAGAATTCTCATATTTTTCATCATGATAAACAGCGGCACGAGCGTACTGTGAATCGGAATGAGCATCCCAAGCACGAACAGCGACATGATGGGCCCTTTTAACCGAAATTCAAGGCGCGTAAGTATGTAGGCCGCAAGCGTGGCGACTAAAATGGTCAGTGTTAGCGAACACAACGTCACAATGACTGAGTTGGCGAATGCCGTACCGATACCAGCTACTTCCCAGGCCCGCGAATAATTATCGAACTTCCAAACGGTCGGTAGCGAAAACGGCTTACCGAAAAAGTCTTGATTCGATTTGAATGAGCTTATGAACAGCCAAATGAGCGGATAAATCGTCACTAGCGCATAGACGATCAGCAGAACGTTCCCAATCCATGACTTTCCCGACTTGATTGCGTTGGAGAGAGGACTGTGACCTGCACCCGTTGGTATACCGCCTGAAGTTATCGTCCTCATATCGGTCCCCTCCTTCTTAGGATATCTCTAAAATGTTATTACTTGCGCTTCATCATCACCTGACTGCCAAGTACCAATACCATGCTGATGATGATTATCAACGTGGAAACCGCTGAGCCGTAGCCATATCGGAAAATTTCAAAGGTATTGTTGTACATGTAGGTGGCGAGCAATTCCGTCGACTGAGCTGGACCTCCGCCGGTCATAACATAAATCAGATCGAAAGACGTCAAGCTCCCTGAGATGCAAAGGACAATTGCAACTTTGATCGTGTCCCAGATCATCGGAATGACGACCCAAAATAGCCTTTTGGATTTAGTAGCACCGTCGATTTTTGCGGCATCCTCCACTTCGGAAGAAATATTTTGAATAGCCGCTATAAAAAGTATCAAATACGGTCCGATGTTCGCCCAGATGATCGGGACGCTGACCGAGTACATGTTTACTTTGTGATCACCAAGCCAATCGTGGATCCAAGAACCCAAACCAACTTTATCTAATACGAAGTTCAATATACCGATCTGCGGATGATAGATATATCCCCACATGATCCCAATCACGACAGATGCGACTACCATCGGCATAAATACCGCCGAACGGATAAAACGATGAAAAAAGGTGTTTTTCCACAAGACGAGCGATAGAACGAGTGCAATCGGTACCTGACCGAAGATGGAAGCACCGACGATGATCAGGTTGTTTTTGAACGCTCTCCAAAATATTGGATGTTTCAACGCTTCGATGTAATTGTCAAACCCGATGAACTTTGCTGCCCCAATGCCTTTCCAATCGAAAAAGCCGTAATATGCCGACCAGATGATCGGAACGAGGACGAAAACAAAATAGATCAACAAGGCAGGAAGCAGGCCCACTATAATAAATCCTTTTACTCGGCTCGCGGTCGCCATAACTAGCCTCCTTTACGCTTGCAAATAATTGTTTTGTGTAATAGGAACGATATCGACTATTCTCAATAAATAACCGATATCGTCCAGAGAACTCATTCGTTGCCAGAACTTAAAGAATTATTTACCGAGCGCTTTCACTTGAGCATCCTGCAATTTCTTAGCGATGTTTTCAGGTTTACCTCCCATTAAAAGCTCTTGCAAGCCGTTGTTGATTGCATCCGTGCCAGCTGAAGTCAGGTATGCATCGTACACCGGCGTCAATTTTACGGTTTTGTACAGATCAAACGCTTTTAAGAACAGAGGTGTAACTTTGGTTTCATCCAAGTCGATATTATAGTTGATTAAAGTGTTGCTGTGTGCAATGGCATTCATGCCTTCCGGACCACTGACCGTGTAGATCAAATCCAGTGCAGCGTCAAGTTGTTTACCTGTTACCTCTTTGCTTAAAGCCAAACCGCCGCCTGGCCCGCCGGAGATCGAGTTCGGATCACCTTTACCTCCAGGAATAGATGGAATGACACCTATTCCGACTTGGTCAAGCTGCTCTTTTGTACCGGTTGACGCCATGTTGGTGAGCGCCCAAGAGCCGTCAATCATCATTGCCGCTTTGCCCTGAATAAAGTATTGTTCCATTTGAGTATTATCCAAGCTGTTGAATCCTTCCTGGAACGCACCTGCATCAGCAAGATCCTTGAAGTAAGTTAACGCTTGAACGAATTCCGGATCGGTGAATTTCGCCCCTTCTTGCTTTGTGGCATTCAAGAACCATTCAGTTCCAGTCACGCGATCACCGAGCGATGACAGGATGCTCGATTGCGCCAGCCATGCTGCCTTGTTACCGAGCGCAATCGGTGTGATTTTTTTGTCTTTGAACGCATTGACGGCAATCATCAGCTCGTCCCACGTCGTTGGCACTTTCACATTCGCTTGATCAAAAAGAGACTGGTTATAGTAAAACAATGATGTAGCCGAACCGCTCATAGGTGCTGCATATACTTGGTTTTCGAATGAAAGTGGATCAAATGCACCCGGTGTGAAGTTGTTTTTCCAATCCGGATTTTTGTCCAGCAACGATGTGATTGGTTGAATTAAGTCGCCGTTATAGAACTCTGCAATGGACGTTCCGGAATCCGTGTAAAATACGTCAGGCATTTCGTTAGCGGCCGCTACTGTTTTCAAACGTTGACGGTATCCGTCCGGTGGAATCGCTTGTGCGTCCAGCTCTACTTCCGGATGCGCTTCCTTAAATTTATCGATTTGAGCGCGAACGGTTTTAGCCCTCAAATCATCGCCAGAGAAGTTATGCCAAATGGACAATTTTATTTTTTCCGTTGGGGCATTTTTTCCTCCGGCTGATGTGGCTGCACCGCTGTTGTCTGCCGAATTTGCACCACATGCCGCAAGCAACGTTGACAATGCAAGTATAGCTGTAAGAACTGCTATTGGTTTTCTTATCAAATTCAAACCCTCCTCTTATGTTATTTTTTTAGTATAGACCTGATAAAAAAGATTCAGAAGGGGATATACTTCAGCCATAAGGTAGGCATAATTCAGGTTTTTACCCCCCTTCTAACTATTAACATAAAAAAAGAAAAGCTATTTATAGCGATTTATAAATTCAATCTTCTTGCAAATATCAATTTTCTGCAGCACGGCGAAGTACGCGTCGAATGCCACTTTGCCTTCACAAAGTGACATTCCTCGAAAATCTTCCCCGATGTGACTAACTGTGTGATTTGACCTTTTACCGCGAATTAAAAACGAATTTCGTGTCCTTTGATACTCGACTCGTAGATACCGCATAAAATTTTGGTGATTTCCACACCATCCTCAACGGGGCTGATTAGCTCAGTGTGACCGAGAACACTGTTGACAAAATGGTTGATCTCGTTCTGGAATCCCTCTTCAACATGGAAGCCCGGATTGTCAACCTGGGGATGAATATTAAGAATCGTATCGTGTTTCTCGGTGACGATAACGAAATCCGGTTCGATCTCTGCTCCACCTTTTTCACCGAAAATTTCAACTGTCGAGCGCGGTGTTTTGGCATGCAGCGTAAAGCTGACATCGACAAATAATGATGCACCGTTCTCAAAGCGGATCAACGCGTTAGCCAAATCCTCGACTGTATTTTTCGATGCGTTGAAATCAGCAGCCTTATAAAAGTCGAGGTTTTTGATATTGGAACGGTTGCCAAGCTTATTATACGTATTGCCCGTGACCGAAACTACTTTCGGTCGACCCATCAAGTACCAGCACAGGTCGATGATGTGTACGCCAATATCCATCAGCGGACCGCCGCCGGAACGTTCCACATCCGAGAACCAGCCGCCCGGGTTACCGAGACGACGCAGGATGGAAGCCTTAGCGTAATAAATATCCCCGAACTCGCCTGCATCGACGAACTGTTTCAGCACTTGTGCACTACTGGTGTAACGGCGTACGAAGCCGACCTGCAGCTTCTTGCCTGAGCGTTTCACCGCCTCCTGCAGTAAAAGCGCCTTATCAACGTTGGTACTCATCGGCTTCTCTACAAGCACGTGCTTGCCCGCATTGAGTGCCGCAATGCTGATCTCGACATGCGTATTGTTCCAGGTACAAATGCTGACCGCGTCAACATCAGGGTCAGCGAGCAACTCGAGGTAGTCCGTATATACCTTGCTAGCACCATATTTATCCGCATTGGCTCTAGCTCTTTCTTCGACCAAATCGCACACGGCGACCATTTCGACATTTTCATTTTTTGCATAGGAATTAAAGTGAGCTTCGGAAATCGAACCTGCACCAATTACGGCAACTCTTAATTTACTCAAGGTATTTCCCTCCCCCAAAATGAATATCTCAATTATCCATTACTTACCCTTACGAGGAACAAGTATACTTGCATCTCCTCCATTTTCAAACGGGTTATTTTTCGGCATTAGGGGTGAATATCTTCAGTAATTAGTGAACTGACGAAATTCGGAAGGCGTCCTGCCCATCATTTTTTTGAACTGTTGGCTGAAATATTTCATGTCTTCGTACCCGACTTCGCCCGCTACTTCACTAATTTTTTTATCCGTGTTCCGCAAAATATTCGCTGCTCTGTTCATACGTTCTTTAGTAATAAATTCTATATAACTAAATCCCATTTCTTTCTTGAACACCTCACTTAAGTAATTCGGATTCAAATGGACGAATTGGGCCACCTGCTGAAGCGTCAAATGCTGATCCAGATGATCCCGGATGTAGACAATCGCGCGATGAATGTACGAATATCGGCTGTCGCTAACCAACTCGTGGAATGTATTCATAACGGAAACCAGCAGCTTGTATAGCTCATCATCTGGTCGAGTATCAGCCTCAAACGTTAACAACTGTACCGCTCCCTTCTCTACGTTACGATTCTCCATGGCGCGGTCGAGCCAGCGGTGGGCGACGACGACGATCGACTGAAGAAATGCTCGCAGTGTCGCAGGAGTCACTGCAGTATCTTCCATCTGCTCGCGAACGATCTCGTTAGACCAGCGGCGAAGCTGCGCCGCATTGTTGTTCATCAAAATCGCAGAGAGTTCGCTCTCTTCATTCTGCGAGCAGACTGTTCGCCCACCCACGCAGCGCTCAACGTCATTCGTATCGAAAAGTCCCTGATCCCCGAACAAAATACGATAGGAGAATAAGTTCTCCGCCTCCTTGTAAGAGCGACGCAGGTCGTCAAGAGACGTCGCGGCGTCCCCGACTGCCGCGAAAACAGCACACTTTAGCGTGTCACGCACCCGATAAACCGCTTTCTCCAGCTGTCTTGTTCCGGTCTGTCCCTCATCTGTCTGGGAAACAACAATAACTTTTTCGTTTTTGAGCAGGGTCACACACGGGAGAAGCTCAGACAAAATATTCTCAACTGCCCCAAGCAACAGACTAGAAGTCATGCCTTCAGCCCAGCCCGAGGCTCCCACCAGCGTGACGCGCATGGGCCTGCAGATGCCGCCCGGGCCTTCGCGGACAACCTGATTGTGCTCAAGCCAAGTTCTCACCGGCGCCATAGAAACGTCAACTGTTGCTGCCCCTTCCCCGTTTCCCGTTAACATCCGCTCGAGCAATTGGTTTCGCAGTGCCGCCGCCTGCGCGGTTTTCTGCTTCATCGTCTCCCACTTGTCCAGTAGATTTTTCTTCGCTTTCATAACAGCCTTAATGATCTCCTCAGGACCACTCGTCTTCAGCAAATAATCGGTTACTCCTTCACGAAGTGCCTGCTGGGCATAGCTGAAATCATCGTACCCTGTCAGGATGACGATCTCCGTGTCCGGCAAGTGTTTTTTGATTTCCTTCGCAAGCTGGATCCCATCCATTCCGGGCATGCGGATGTCGGTGAGAACAATGTGCGGCTTCTCTATCGGAATGCGTTCAAGCGCCTCTTCAGCGGACTCGGCCGGCGGCAGTAACGTCAAGCCAAGTTCTTTCCAATCGATCACCGTGCAGAGTCCTGTCCGAATAATGACTTCGTCGTCTATGATTATAATCTTCATGGTAATTCCTCCAAGATGGGAATGATGAATGAGACTCGCGTTCCGGTGCCCGGCTCGCTTTCGATGTACAATCCAGCCTTGCTTCCGTAATGCAGCTGCAGCCGGCGGTGAACATTTCCCAAACCGTAGCCCGATTTGACCGATTCCGGATTGCCGTCTTCCCCTCCAGCCATACCGTTCAACTGGCGTCGGATCTTCGCCAGCTTCTCTTCCGCCATACCGATGCCAGTATCCTCAACGACGAACGCCATCGCATCGCCTTTGCGCTCGCCATGTACGTAGACGTGTCCTTTATTTTTACACTTCTGCAAACCGTGCATAATGCTGTTCTCAATCAGAGGCTGAAGCAACAGCTTGAGCATCGATCGGTCATGCAATTCCGAATCGACATAGAACGCCCAATCAAATTTGTCTTGAAATCGTTTCGACATGATTAGGATATAGTTTTGCGCATGCGCCACTTCCTGATGAACAGAACAAAATTCCTCGCCATTGTTTAGACTGAACCGCATGAAGTCGCTGAGTGTTCCGACCATCTCGGCGATCTGCTTGTCCTTGTTCATTAAAGCGATCCAGTGAATAGATGACAACGTGTTATACAGAAAATGCGGATTGATCTGCGCCTGCAGTGCCTGAATATCCGCTCCCCTCTTCATCGCCTCATTTTGCTGCAATTGGCTTTTAAGACGTTCAATCCGATCACTAAGCTTGTTGTAGCTGTGAAGCAGCAATCCAACCTCGTCCGTGCTTTTGACTTCGATTGTAGGTATCGGCTCGTCGGGATTGATGTCTTTAAGCTTCCGCGATAGTTCAGTCAGCGGACGTGTCACCCAAGTAGTGAAATAGAGTACGAGCGCAACGGCGATCAGTGCCGCAATCCCGATCGCAAACGCCGTCAGCGTGAGCAGATATTCGTTCTGCGCGGTGTATACCTTCGTCGGGATGACGCCGACGATCTTCCAATTGATGCTTGGCAGCGAGTGATAAAGCACGGTATTGCGTTCGCGTCCTGCTGTATAGTCCATTACCCCTGCAGTCCCCTGCAATTCGCCAAGGGTCGGAATCAGCTCGGTGAGCAGGTGATTCAGCTCTTCGCCGTTTTGCGAGGACAAAATCCGGTTATCCTGATAGACAAGCCTAATGGATCCTTTTTTCTCCCACGCCGCATCCCTCAGAATTCGTCGAACTTCCGCTTCGTCTATGCTGATCGACAGAGTGCCGATCCGCTGATATTTACCGATACTCCGGATCGGCCGTACGAGAGAGATGACCTGTCTGAGCCCATTGTCAGTCGTCTGGGTCTCGTATACCGGCGTCCACCATGTCTTGCTTGACTTATAGTATGCCTCGTTGGATTTCAGCAGCTCTGGCAACTCTGAGTGCAGCACATTTGTATTGGACAATGTCGGAAGTCCGAAATCCGATGTAATGGTAATATTGGAAATATATTTCTTTGAAGACCCCAGATTCATCAGAAAAGCGACATTCTGCGATAACAAGGAAATATCCTCCTGTCCGTTGTCGAGATAGGCCTGAATATCCTTTTGCCCAATAATGAAAACCGACATATTCTCAACATCGCTTATAATAAAATCTAATTTATCCGAAATTTGCTGAAGTGTATTCATGCCGGATTGCTTTTCTTTTTCTTCAGTCAGGTTCGAAGCGATCCGGTACGATATGATGCCTGTCGCGAGGAGCGGAAATATGACGGCAATAAGAAGCAGCAGTGACAATTTGCTTTTCAACGATTTCGCGAACGACAAATTCAAACCCCCTCGTATCCATGCATGTCAACGGACGCGCATGAATGCAACATGCGATAATTTGTCCATAGCATCTTTTTTTATTTGATGTTTCCTTCCCGCCCATTCCTATCCTAAAAGGATTTCAAACTATTTTTTATATGATCAAACTTTTTGTTTGATTTTTCGACATTTTGTGGTAGGATCGATCTTGATGTTTCTTACAGCACCTTGAATTTCATCATGGGAGGCCATTGAACATGTCTATCATTGAAAGCAGATTACGGGAACTGGAAATTGCGCTATATCCGAGCCGAAATTCTCCTTTCTTCCGTACAATCGTACTGGAAATCTTCTGTATTTGTCCGGCCAAGATTGCCGCATCGACGGCGTTCTGATGTACGAGGGCAAGCTTGGCAAAGACTTGACGATTGAGCAAGGTCAGGAAGCGGCAAGACAAGTTATCATCAACTGCCTTTCCGTCATGAAGCACTACCTTGGAGACTTGGACCGCGTGGTCAAAATCGTCAAAATGCTCGCCTTCGTAAACAGCGCTCCGAACTTTGCCGACCAGCCTTATGTTATTAATGGAGCTTCGAACTTGTTGATTGACGTATTCGGCGAGAATGGTCGTCATGCCCGCTCCGCCATCGGAACCAGCGACCTGCCGTTCCATACGCCAGTGGAAATTGAATTGATTGTGGAAATACGCGACTAATTGAGCAAGAGAAAAAAGACCATGCCCCAGTACAATCGGGGACGGTCTTTCTTATTATTCATACCGTTTTCAAATCAAAGTGCATAGCGGTATGGATGAGAATCGCCGCAGCCTCGGCCACTTGCTCCAAATCCACCCATTCATTATGGGTATGGGCCTGTGCAATATCTCCGGGGCCAAATACGACAGTAGGTACGCCGACTCGTGTCAGCTTGCTGGCGTCACTGCCGTAAGGAGCTCCGATGATGCGACTGCCCGCTTCATACTGTATTGCAGCATGTGCTAAAGAAAGAACGAAAGGATGATTGGCCCGCACCTCCATGGAATAGTCCATCAGGAACGGTTCGTTCACCTGAAGGTGCAGACCGGGAATATCCGTTTGCAACGATTCCAGGCGAGTCTTAAGCTGTTTCCATACTTCATAGCTGTCTTCGCCCGGTACAGTTCGGCGGTCAATTGTAATACGGCAGTGCTCGGCTACGGTGTTCGGGGCTATCCCTCCCTGAATCATGCTTATGCACAAGGTAGGCGCACCCGCAAGAGGATGGACTTGAGCCGGATATTCCGTTTGTGCGATTTTTTTCAAGTACAGTACGACTTCGGCCATGTACTCGATGGCATTGACCCCTTGCGTGGGCGTCGAGCTATGCGCAGCAATACCTTGCACATCGACATGAAACCGAACGACCCCCTTATGGGCGACGACCACATCCAGCCTCGTCGGCTCTCCGACAATTGCGGCATCGTAACTGAGACCCCCCTCGGCAATGCGTTCAGCCAGCTTGTCAACTCCCCGATATGTTATTTCTTCATCTACAACCGCCGCCACATGCAGGTGCGCGTTTGGAACGACTTCACGCCGTACAAGCGTCTCTACCGCTAGCAGCATAGCCGCCAACGATGCTTTCGTATCACAAGCACCGCGCCCGTACAGCCGGCCATGCTCGAGGGCTCCGCCAAAAGGGTCAATGCTCATCCCACTCGTTTGCACCGTATCCATATGCGCTTCCAGCAACACGTGAAAATCCGAGGAGCCCGGCAGCGTGCCAATGATGTTATCCCGACCCGCCTCGACGGATTGAACTACGTAGCTTAATCCCAGCGAATCAAAAAAACGTCTCACATAGGCTGCCATCTCTCCTTCCCCATGGCCGTCCGGAAATCCCGCATTGACACTGGGTATTCGTACCAAATTCCGCAAAATTTCAGTTAACCGCTCTTTATCGATCCAAGCTTTATATTCCGTAATGCCCGGCCACCCCTTATCAGTAATTGCACCCGCGCGCATCAATCTTGATTCGTTCTACCGGCTTGCCCTTCCGAACTCCAGTAATGGTATGGCATAAATTAGGGATCACACAGGAATGATTCGGAATAATTTCCACCCGATCCCCCACGCGAAGTTGCACCTTGGCAAGGTCAAATTCCAAGAAACCGTGCTCTTCATTTAATGCAGTAATTCGAATATCCGGTTGCCCTGCCACAATGCCGAATCCTTCCCGATGATGAGCTTTATCGCTCGTCAACGTCTTCGTTCCGGCATCCATTGTTGCCCTGCCCGGCAGAGGAACGCTCACAACTGTCGCAATGACGCGAAGCGCACAATCGGACTCATCAGCGAGTCCCATGGAAATCCCAGACGCATCGAAAAAAATATAATTGCCTGCCCGAACCTCTGTCACCCCATCCAAATATTCGCACATCATGGCCGCAGGCGACGAGCCTCCGCTGACGATCTCCGTGCAAAACTCTGCCGCTTTTAACTGGGAAGCCGTTTCGCTAAGAACTAGCGCTTCAAACTGAGCCGCTTTTCTAAAGCTCTCCTCGTCTTTGTTGAGGTAAATCGTTCCAAAATACCCCATAATCCCTTTAAGGCGAATCCCTGGAAGCACTGAAATCGAACGGGCAAACTCCAAGGTATCCTCCCCCGGCTGCCTTCCGCCGCGATGAAGGCCCCCGTCCACTTCAATAAGCACCTCAACCGGCTGACCGGAGCGTACCCCTACGTCGGACAACCCCTTGGCTGCTTCCGGACTGTCCACTGTTACGATAAGGTGCGCTTTCTTCCTCAGAGCTTCCAAACGCTGCAGCTTGTCTTCTCCTACAATGGGATAAGCGACCAAAATATTATCGATTCCAAGATCGACGAACGTCTCCGCCTCGGATAACTTGGCTACTGTAATGCCTGAAGCTCCGGCTTCCAATTGCTTGTTGACGAAATAAACGGATTTGGTTGTCTTGATGTGCGGTCTATGTGCGATCCCTTTGGCGCGGAGACGTTCGGCCATCCGCGATATGTTGCGTTCTGCAATATCTAAATCCACCACAACTGCAGGTGTTGACAATTCTTCAACCATCTTTTATTCCTCCTGTCTGGCAGATCCTTCGGCTGTACGAATTTCATCCAAATAGTTGTAAAGAGTAAATTTTGAAATATCGAAAAACTTGCAAACCTTGTCCCCAGACTTTTTCACTAAAAAAGCACCTTTCTTATCGAGGTACTCAATCGCCTTGCATTTATCTTCCTTGCTCATTGCCGCAACCGGTTTGCCGATTTCAATTTGACACTCCTGTAGTAAAAAATCCAACAGATCCCTCACATCGCTCACAAAGGTTTCCTTGACTTCTTGATCAAAGCTGTGCATGGTCAGCGAACGTATCGTATTTTCCGCTACTAACAAATCGGAGATGTCAAGATTGATGCAAAGCGCCCCAATCGTTTTGCCTTCGTTGTTTTTGATATACATGGAGGATGAGCGGAGAATTCTCCCATCCTTTGTTTGCGTGATATAATTGTAAAGGCCGCCGTTCCCCACAGTTCCTCTCAACACTTCTAAGCCCAGGTTGCTGCCGCAATCTCCAATCTTCCTGCCCGTAACGTGCCCGTTCTCAATGGCTGTGATCGTTCGGTCATAATCCCCCGTCAAGTCGTGCAGCACGACTTCGCATTTGCTCCCAAATTGCGCGGCAATGCCTATTACTAGCGAATTGAGCAAAGACATTTCCTCTTCTATATGGTTCAGTTAATTTCCCCATTTCATTTCTGACAAAAATTTTTATGGTCATACTTTTTTTCAGATTCGATTTTTAGCATAAATCATCCGGAATAAAAGTGTCAACCCTTTTGGACTGACGGAGACTAGCGAAGATTTACCCCATAGATTCGATCGCATTCGTGTATACTATACCTGAAATTTATTTACGAGGGATGTCCAATGGGATTAAAATGGATTGTGAACGTGCGCATCGTTATGGAGGCCGGCATGACAGAATGCGGTTCGGTATGTATCGACAATGGCCGAATTGCGCCTGTTAAAGAAAGCATTCAGATGAACACGGAAGATGTCGAGGTTCTTGATGGAAAGGAACGCTTGCTTATACTAGGGATGATCGACGTTCAAATTCATGGGCAAAAGGCTACGACATGATGGACGGTACGGTCGAAAGTATAAAGGAAGTGTCAAAAGCATGTGCGGATACGGGTTGCACATCGTTCTTGGTCACCTCGGTCAGTATGATTTGGTAAAAAGCAAAAAGAGCTGCCCCGGCAGCTCCTTCTTCAACCGGACTGTTTAGCCAGGTACTCCTTCAACAATTGTAACGTGATCTCACTAATTTCAAGATCACCCTGTTTAGCGACCAGCATCTTTAGCTGCAGTTTGTACGCTTTTATTTTGTATGGACTTAATCCCTGGATTCGTTTATCTGCTTCATACAGTCTCCATAATTTAGTTAAATTCATAAAATAACCTCCCATTAGACCTATTAAATCTAGGTTTGCATCAAATGGGAGGTTTTAATCAATCATTTTGTAGGAGCTTGTCAGTTCGTCGACGGGAAAGACGTCGTAAACAACGGCAACTACGGCGTCACGTACAATCTGTCCGTCGTGATTAATAACGAGAGCGGCTCGAAGAAACGAATTTCCGTCTATGACAATTCTTCGGGCGGCGCCGGGCATTACGTCGTCGAATGGGCGGGTCTCATCCTGCAATCGCCGTACGTGAACTATACGAAGGCTTGGAATATCGCCGATTTCAGGGTGAACAAGCATGGAAAGACGATCGCGTCGAATTTTAGCCTGACGGGCGGCGCAGCGGGACCGCAGACGATTTATTTCACGAATTCGAATTTCTAGGGACTTATCCATGACCGAGTTTGCGATTTTCAAGAACGAGCAGTCATGAAAGGTTAATACGCGGTAAAGGCGATTGAATTGGTTCGGTAAAAGGTTAGAATCATAGGACAATGGAGAACTGCTGCAATTGCGGCAGTTTTCTTTTTGTAAAGTGGATGTTTGGCTGCCTGGTGCGGTCAACATTATTCAAACTGCGTGATCAACGTACCAATAGAAAAAACCACCTGACCGTGCGGTCAGGTGAGGATGGCTCGATTAGAAAGGCTGAGCAGCCGGAAAGCCAATTTTCTCTTTGCGAAGTAGCCGTTTCGCTTTTGTCGGAGCACCCATCATAAGTCTCTTGCGGAATTTGAGTGCTGCCTATCTGCGGTCCATTTTGCGCTGCCGTATAAATCAAGACAAGGTTCGGTCTAGAATGCTCCGATTGATTCGGCGTACCGCGATGCCCCATCCATCAAAAAAGATTAGACCGCCATTATTAATATAAAATTACCGACATCATACTATAAAATTAGCGTCATTTTACCATAAAGTTAACATGCCTATCGGCGTGCATCGCATTTCAGGATCCCTAGTTAATCTGCCAATGAGAATGACGCTGATTAACATGGTTAATTACCACCCTTGTATTAAATTTGAATTTCCTCCACTGACCACATCATTACGACACGAAGCGAATGTTTCTCCATGTCATGTCCTTCGGTACCTGGTTACTCAAGAAGCGTGGATACCTTAGGCTGAAAGCCACGGTCGATCAAGTCGTCGATGCCTTTTCCCAGGGAAATGTCCCACATTGCAAGGCTGAGCTTCATGGTCGTTTCCTTCGCAAAGAATTCGACGCACTGCTCGAGGGCCATTTCGACTTCAGGCGTATTAACGACGTCTGCATCATATGCAAAAACAATATGCTTGCAACCCAATTGCTTCAGCGGCTCAAGCAAGAGCGAGAAAGCGCCGGCGCCGGGAATTCCAAAGACCGGCTTCAATAGACCGTCCGCAGCCTTATCAGATTTTATCGGCCCCTCCGTCACCCAAACCTCGGCACAATCAAAAATGGTATCTGCAGTTTGACCAACGTGCCAGTACTTCAAACACGGACTAGGTAAAGAAAGGTGAACCGGAAGTGGGCCGCCAATTGACGAACCGTTATCTTTCGAACCACTGCTCCACCACCAGTATCGCTGCCCCTGCTTTAATTCAACGCTAAAGACAAGTTGCTTGGAATCAGAAAAGCACTCCTTCTTGTCCTTCTCGGTCAGTTCAACAATTAACGTCTTGTTTTGTACTTTCAGCGAGCATTTGGCCCGCCGTTTCCCGCTTTGATCCTGCGGAAGTTCCTCCAAAATTTCTCCTTTTATCGCGCCTTTCATGTCCAATTCAAGGAGCGGGTTATCCACCCTGATCTGCCAGCCCGTAATTTCATTTGAGATGGTACGGAACGGAATCATAAGACCCGTCCCGCCCGCCATCGTCCAGTAAGGACCGTAGCGTCCTTCTTCGCAGAAGAAGCCCGGCACGCCTAATAGGTCGCTATTATCGTTGAGACGGTTAATCACGTTCTTGGCGACTTTGTAGCGTTCCTGAGTAGGCATTGTGCGATACTCACGTATGTGAACAACCTCCTTTTCGAGAAATCGATCTTCGAGCAGATGCGCAAAGTGATTGGGGGATAATTGGAGCTCCTTCATTAAGGCACGATAGACCCGGTTAAGATGGTGATCCGGCTTCTTATCGACAGCCTTATTCACTTCAATCTCGACCTTTGTCTTCGGAACAACATCGGGATCAAGATAATGCCGGAATTGCCGACCAATAATCGAATCAAAATAATCATCGCTCGGCACCCTCATACAATGAACAATCGTTTGCTCGCGGTTTATCCGGCACCAGCCTTTATGCCCACAAATAGGGCATTGAGCCATGATCTCATACCATCCATCATGCTTTGTTCTTCGAAGCTTCATCCCTCCAACTCCTTTTCCTACGATGCTTGAAGAATTGTGCCCATTCCCACCTCGAGTTGCTGCAGTTGTTCAAGGGAATGAGAGGTAAACTTGCCGAGCCATGTGATCTGAAGGATCCCTGGACCTTGTTCTTCAAGTCCGGTTTCGACCAGTGCTTTGTACCGTTCATAAAACGGCTGACGTATTTCTCCTCCTGCCCGGTTTGCCCATAGACTTGATCGTGATTGTTCATGCTAGACGAACCATTCGTATTAGACTGGAGTGCTCTTGGGAACGATCTGAGTTTCCAGTTGGCGTCGCTTGTCCGCTTCTTTGCGGCTGCTTTTCTCCACCACCGGAAGATGATGTACGGTTATTTCCTAGACCATTTGGCCCTAGCCCGTTACGTTCGCTGGATCCATTCTCTTTGACCTTCAGTTTCTCTAGCGCTTTTTCCGGGATTTCGTCGATATAATCTCCTCGTATGAAGAGAGTCCAAAGCCGATGTTGCCGAACCTGCCATGAGACAGCGTTCGCCCGACGGAAATTTATCGAAGCAGGTTGGTGGAATTCACACGTATATCGCGCCAAATCAAATGATCACGCGCTCTTTCATCTTTAGGGGCTTACCATTTTTGTTCAGTCCATCGAAATGGCATGTCATGACCCAATCTCCGATTTGCTCCGGATAGATGTTGATCTCGTAGCTTTTTTCATGCACTTTGTGCACTTTGTGAACGGCAATCATCTGCTCGATGCGACCTTCGACGCCCACGTAAGGCCGAAACGTTTCATTGTACATTTTGCCTTTGCACGAGTGAAGACCATGATCTCTTTGCTCTACAGTAAAGGGTGAACTGCTTGTCCAGCTCCTTCTCTTTTTGTGAAAGCAGCCGAATGTTCTTATGAAATTCACTAGTCACCAGATCATAGACCGACTGAATCGTCACATGCACTAGCTTTTTCTTCTCCACCAGAACGATACATTTATCGTATTCTCCATCCTCACCCGCCAAGTAAGGATAGCCTCGCTCTTGTCCATGGTTTTCCATCAACATTCCTCCATTTTTTTTATTCGAATTGCCCCCAATTCCGCAGCTCTGATCATTATGAATCTATGAACATTACGCCTCTTTCTTCAGATCGCCAACAAAAAAAGACGCATTCGAAATTCGAATGCGTCTTTCATGGAATGGAAACAAAAATGGACATACGGGTAGTATAAGTCCAAAAAGCTTCCATTTACATACTTTGATGCCGTAAGGCGTCCCCGTCTTCGTCGAAAAGATGACAACGAAGAAAAAAATAGATTGATGCTGTAATACTAGAATTATAGCATCAGACTGAATTTAGGTAAAGTACGCCCTTGTCATTTAATATCCCTCAACCGACGCAAGAAACCCCGCTTCAGGTTAATCCTTTAGCGGGGTTTTTGCTGCGTGCTAGGCATATTTTGTTGATTCCATTTTACCATGATGCCAATGAGTGGACAAGCTCGGAATACGGATCCCGGCAAGTTTAGCCATTTTTTACTTTACCAATTGAAAATAATTGGGGTATAATCTTCTTGCGTGCTGCCGGGTCAAGTCAACCCTTCTTTGGTGTTGATTGTGACCTTTGCTTCATTGCACACAAATATCTTGTGTGTTTTTTTATTACCCATTTCGGCATCGCGGGTAGCGAGTCTAAGCCGAAACCACTCAAATACAATAAAAAAAGCCCCTACCAGGTTACATTCATTGTCTTCCGGCCGCCAAGCGTTTAGACAATGGATGGTTCAGGAGTAGAAGCTTTATTACACACAAATTCGATATGAGCCTATTTTAACATATCGTTTTTGAAAAATAAAGCCTCTTCTCTCTCTTTAGTATTGTCTATTTGGTAGGCGCAAGGGAGATTTTTTATGTCGGAAACCAAAAATTTGAAGGAAGGTTCAGCTCGACTCCTCTACTATCGGGAGAGGCCCACTGGGAATCGCACACCGAAGATGCGAATGGTCAAAGGTAAGCCACAGGCCTATTTCGAAGAAGAACTCGAACGGATCTACTTCAACGAAGAAGATATTCGTAAATTGTCGCTGGACAAGCATTCGCAAAATGTCCCTTATATCGATGGCCACATGACCATCATCAATAATTATATGTTTGACTACTGGGGCTACATACTCGGAGCGGAAGCGATTGCGCTCTACGCTCACCTGAAGAGATACTGCTACGGGGACAAAGATATATGCTGGCCGAATCTTGAGCTGATTTCATACAAGATGAAGATGAGTCGAAACACGGTTAAGAAGTATCTCGGCATCCTGGAAGACCACGGATTCGTCTACCATTTCAATGTGCAAAATGCCGATCTGAACAATACCAATGAAAGTCCGCTTTTTAAGGTCCGGAGGAAAGTCCCGCTCCTATCCCAGGAACTATGCGACCAGCTGCCCCATGTGCTGCAGATCGACCACGAGAAACACTTGAAAAAATTATTGGCTACTTGTGAACACGAACTCGATCTTGATCCAAGTGTCGACTACAGCGAGCTTTACGATGACTTAATCGATAAAGGGAAAGTTCACCGCAAAGTGAAACAGCTCTCCTTGTTCGAAATGGAACAACAATCCGCTTTGAAACGCCGCATTCTCGAGGACGAACAGTCTGACTACGATAAATCACTCTGGCAGGCGTTCTTATCTGAAATATTGAAGCGTATTTCAAGACCATCCTATGACAACTGGTATGCGAAGACCTTCGCGCATAAGCGAAACGATATCCTTACGATATTTACCCCCCACGAGATGGTCACGAACTGGTTATCAGGCCGCTACATGAATATGATCAAAGAAATCATTTATACGTTCGACGATTCAGTAAAGGAAATTCAGATTGAAACAATATAAGTATCTACTTAGGAGCCGACAAAAGCTCCTATTTTTTATGTCAATTTTAAGGAATCAAGCTTTGACAGGTTGCCTATAAATTTCGGACTCACCTATCTCAATTATTGACACCCGGGGTATAGATTTTTGATATGCATCGCCTATCAATTTTTGATACCCGAAAAAATATACGAATTCTCGCCTATAAAATATTGATATAGGGGCATCAAATTTCTATAGGTGAATATGTCATATTAGAAATTGAGACACCCTTCGTCAAAATCTGAGATAGCCTGCCTCAAAATTTGATACCGAATAAATACAATCTTTAAGAAGAACTTGATTGTAAGAAAAACAATCTTTATATATTCATCATCAATCAAAATCATGGGAGAAGAATCGATCCACAAGTGCGTTAATCAAAAGTTGCTGATTACCACGCCGGAGCTGTGCAATAAAGTCGACGAAAAGAATCGAGATCATTTCATCAACTTCCATATGAAAATCGGGAAAGGTGGCCTGGGCGTCATACAGGAACACTTCACCGCGCTGCACGTTCTCGCGTATGAATTGCACCTCAAGCAGTGCCCACCGTTTTGGCGAGATGATATGATTCAAAGCTTCGCTCTTCTTCGGTCGCGGGAAGTAGATTTGTCGTTTCGTGTGAAGACTCTTTACGGTGTCCTCCAGCGTTACGGAATCTGCCGACGTTTTATACTCACTCAAATTCTCCCGGACATGAAGGAGGAAGTCCGCGTATAGCACATGAACCAAGTGCGCAACGGTTAATTCGGAGAATGCGCCCTTTGTTTTCTTATTGACATCCCCAATAAAAACCGCGGCGCGGGCAAAGTCGATTTCCTCGGCCCGAACTTTTAATCGAACAATCCGCTTCGACCTTGTAAAAAGATCAGCCCAGGTAAAGTTCCCCGTTAAGTCCCGCAGCTTGTCCGATACGCTTTGACTACTGCTGCTGACTCTTTCGATACGCATGTATATCCACATCCCCACGGAAAATGTAATTCATAATTAGCCTGTAGACCGTTTTTCTGATGGATAAATTCAAACGCCTAGCTAGGGCTTCGATTTCCAAATAGTCTGGCAGCAAGAGTTCAGCGTGCATATATTGGCCCGTATCCTTATACATCAGCTGTGGATATCGCTCTGGAAATATGGTGAATTGTTCCATGGCTTTCTTGAGGATAGCCGTGTTTGATATCGTTTCGTATTTAACGTCAGGTTTGCGATCAGCGACACGCATCTCACTCGCACGCCGGCGCAGGTCCTCTCTTTGCTCGGGAGTAACCGGAAACTTCATGTCCTTCTTCTTATTAGATCGCTCTTTCCGGGTACGGGCTTTTGGCTTCTTTACTGCAGGCGGCGCAGCCGGGGTAACGGCGACTTGCTTTTGAGGCTTTGGCGGCGGTGTTTTCGGTGGCTCATTACTCACCGGCCTGAAAACATCATTCAAACTGCTTACCATAGGTGTGGCCCCCTCATCGCGATATGATTTCGGTCAAAATTCCAGAATTCCATGTAAGACAAGTATATGAGTGAAGGCGCGGAGAATAGAACGCTCGTCCGAGGTATAATCGCAGCTGGATCGGTCGATGCTGAATAGTAATCTATGAATAGGAGTGATAGACGATGGCGGCCATAAATGAGTTGACTCCCGAGCAGGCGAAAAAGCTTGCTGCGCTGATGATCAAAGTATCGGCAAAGATAGGCGGACCCAGAATCGTAAAAAAATAAGCAGACTGCCATATGCGCAGCCTGCTTCACATTGAATCTACTTTTTTATTGCCATTTCCCGTTGTCCATAATGATTGAGTAAACGATCAAGTTCCTGGGATTTTCGAATCACGATATCCGAACGAATTCCAAACTGATCGCTCAGCATATGCATTTCTTTTCGCTTGCGTTCGATAGCTCTTCTGATTTGAGAGAGTCTTGGTACCGGTATGACATCATCCCCCTATCAACGGTTATCCTCTACTCCACCCCTTGGCGTCCTGCAGAATGCCGGACGCGAGCAGTACCCTCCACCATTCACGAAATGCATCGTTAATAGTAATTCTCTCGAGTCCTTGGGGATATGGACCTTCGCAGCGGGTTCCGCTGACCAGGTAGCTGTTCGTCATTCCTCGCTCCACGAGCTCATCCTCGATCCAAGCTTCAAAGGCCCTGGCAAATAGCTCGTGGTCCCGGCGCCAATATTCGCCGCGCTCTTTCGCATCAAGGAAAAATGCACTGAACGATGTTGGAATAAAAAATTCGGCCGGCACTTCCCTGCTTGCTTCTTTAAGCAATTGACAGTAGTAGACGCCGATATCGATCCACTTTTTTTTGCTCTTAATACGGTAAACCCGGTTGAGAGACGCAAGCGCTTTGGAAACATCGTATCCATTTCGATCAAGTTTCTGGTTTATATCCGAACTGTACCGCCCACGACGTGGAGGCAATTCACTCGGAACAGGATGCCGCAGAGTACCATTGCCTTGCTTGATGTGTTTCATCAAGCGTGCAAAAGCGGTTTGGAGTGAATTCTGGCTGAGAGAGTCTTTTAGGTCGGTAGCGGATAGTGCAGCCAGCCTTCCGTTGGCAAACCCATGCCCATAAGAATTCAAGTTATAATCCAGGGCATGCGCCCATTCATGGCATAGTGCCCCACCGCCATTCATCTTCGTCAAATTGATAACATTCAGATACGGCTCATAGTGGGCACTTGCTTTCCCAGTCCCACGGGCGCCGAACGCAAGCCCGACTATACCGTAGAAGCTGATAGCATGCCGTGGAATGTTTAGAACCGCAGCGAGATCAGCATGGGCGTTACCGCTACAAAGAAGATGATAACGGCCAGCCGCATCCTCCATCCAATTTCCAAATTGGATGCCACGGTAGCCGTAATGCGTGATTAAATCTTCCGGCTTCTCAACGCCTGAAGGCTCTTTCGAGAGACGTAGGACCTCCTTTGGCACCCGGCGTTCCCATCGCGCTTTGGAGTGGCTCTGAGAAGAAGAAGAGCGAACTTTGGGTTCAGTCCATTTCCAAGCTAGTCCTTCTTCCGAAGAGAAAGCCTTACCGAAAATGTTCGCGTAGGCCGCTTCTTTCCCGCGGCCGCTTGATAGGAACGTTCGTTTGAAACGTTCCCCGAGCGATAACCAAAAGGCGAAATTAGCAACTGACGGGTCTTTGAGCAACAATTGATCATGCTGAGACCAAGTTGCTTTCTTGACGTCCGCCTGGAGCACTTCGAAAGCACTTCTAAATTCCGCCTCGGTATACGTCTCGGCAAAGACAAGTTTCAGTTCAGCGATCCCTTTAATAAAATGCTCCCGCGCTTCGGGGTTATCTTCTGGCCGTTGACATACTCGATCCCAAATAAGCTTGATCGCGAACGTCACTTCGGAAGAAAATCCTTTCTCGCGAAAATCCTGAATTGGGAAGGCACCCAGTAACTCGTCCTTACAAATCGACTCAAATGCCTGCGTTGGATCCTTCTCGAGCGCCACATACCATTCTTTTGTGTATGTAAGCAAAGAAGCAAGTTGTTTGCGAGCCCCTACGAGCTCTTCACCGACATCGTAGGAATATTGCTTACGTCCAGTATCCGGCGATTTATCATCTTTCTCCAAGATGACGGCAGCGAGCTCTTCGGTGCCGGCGAACGATGCCGGAAAGTAGTCAAAAAGTTTCATTAAGCGCCATCTCCGAATTACCCCCATAGGTCTCCCGCGCTGAGCGAGAAACGAATTGTCTTCGCTCCGCTCAGCCGGAGTACTTATTGGTTATCCGCAGTCCTAGATGGTGACCTTGTTCTTGCTATCGAGGAACTGTTAACGATCCCTCCTAATTTCCCCTTCTCCTCGGAATTCACTGTCTGCAAATAATTTGCCATCGTAGATCCCGACATGCATACCATCTTGCCACGTGGCGGAAATCATTTCGCTTGTTGTGAATGCATGCAGTTCGTCCGGTGTCTCAAGAAAGTATTCAGCATAGCTGCCATTAACCTCAGTAAAGCACCGAATAAACCGCCGGTAGCAAGAAGTAAGCAAAAACTCTGGAAGTACTCCCTCAAGCATCACCGTGCGTTCAACCTGGTTCATTCCAAATTCCTCCTCAATTTTCGGCACAAAAAAAACAGGTAGACGCAAAAAAGAACACACGTCTCCCGTATGTTCTAATGGTCTCCTGTTATTGAACCGTTACCTATTTGCTATTAATAGCTTGCTCCCTCTTCGCCAAAAATGATTGGCGTAGAAAATAAGTTGGATCGTAATAAGGAAATTATACAATGCCTACCTACCGCTAGCAAGGGTAAGCTATTAAAAAAGGCCACACGAAGAGGAGTTATCCGAACTACTGCAACCTATGAGCCTCATAAACGGGAGTCATTTGCTCTAAATATTGGGTATGCCACACGAAAGGGAGTCTGAATCGGCGGGATCCGGTCCATTTAGAGGCAATTCCTCCTTATACTCCCGTCGGCGTGGCAGGAAACTGCCGATGATGTATCTGTCCATACCTCTCCACCTGGCATTAAACCACCCTCATTTGTGGCCTTTAACTCACGTCGGCGTGGCCTTTAAGGTCAATGAGGCCCATATTGACGCGTGATCTTAGCGCGGCGCAGCACAAACCGAAGCATCAGTCGCAGTCCACCTTCAGATCGAGCGGTTCTGGTACGGGTACGTTCGACGCATCCTCCACTGTCTCATTTTTCTTAAGAAACCGCCGCCTCCCCTAATTGTGAATCCTATTATTTTCTGCATTTATATAGTCTCCCCTTTCCTTTCACGAATGCAACAGGCTGCTGCTGTAAAGTCATTCCAAAATAAATTACATTTGTAACTGTTCGCCGGCTCCCAATTCCCCGATACTAAATACATAATCGGCAACAGGGAGGATGATTAAAGTGGCACTCGCACAATTGCGCGGAATCGTCAAACGATACGGAAACTCGCTCGCTCTCGATCATGTCGACCTTGATATTCATCAGGGTGAAATTTTAGGGCTGCTGGGGCCGAACAGAGCGGGTAAAACGACGCTGATTCATGCCCTGGCCGGCGTAATCGGAATCGATTCGGGAAGCATAACGTGTTTCGGCAAAACGGTTCGGCTTCCGTTACCTTATCCCCTTCAACGTTGACGCGTTGTATAGGTGAAATTACTTGCTATGAATACCGCAATAAGTACGACCATTATCGATGTAGCTGATGCTCTCCAGCGTCTTTTCATCATAACCATGCTCATTTCAAAATTAGTGTACTCGTGAACGGAAATTTATATTTCCAAATGACAAATGAAGATAATATTAACGTGTATATTTTAGTTGAAACCGTCATGTACAAATTGATGAAATAAGAGCAGTAATAACTAAATCGCTTACGTTATATGACAAGTTAACCATAGAGAAAGGATACCGATTTGCAGCACCTTAAATACATGGTCATGCTGTCAATGAATTAAATTGCCCCATAATAAATATCGGCCATGTCACGGCAATCTGCTTGACCTCCTCACACAAAAATGAGATCCGGTTCAGGAAAACAAATGATTTTTTTGCTGAACCGGATAATACGTTCTTCAGCGGGATATCACAAACGAATGACTGCTTTCGTTTCACTTGCCCTGACGATGGCATCCAATACTTCTTGGTTACGATAACCGTCCATAAAACCAGGAAGTCCGTCCGGTTGGGAGCCTTCAAGCATCGCCAAGAAGTCTGCGTATTGCGTTACTTTACAATGCTTTGGTACTTCGAGCGTCTCTTTCGCTAGCTGTCCCTGCGTTTCCTCCCGTATCCAGATAAGATGATCAGGATGCAGTGTAGAAGCGTGAATCGTACCGAGGTCGCCGTAAATGGACACTTCATGTTGGTTGCCCGATCCGACAGCATTGCGCGTCGTATGAAATACCCCCATGATATCACCCGTCATTCGGGTTTGGAAACTAGCGAAATCGTCGACTTCAATCTTGACCACATTTCCGCTGGGCGATTCATGACGTTCGGGAATAATCGTATGTAACTGCGCCGATAGCTCTTGGAACTCCCCAAAAAGGAAACGTGCCATATCGATCATATGCGAACCAAGATCGCCGAGGGTTCCCGTACCGGTTATCTCTTTATTGAACCTCCACACATAAGGTCGGTTATACAGCGCCGCGCCCCATCCCTGCAAATACCGAATAGAGAAACTTCGCACCGTGCCTATCTTACCTTCTCGTACGAGCTCTCGTGTATAACGAAAGGCTGGCGTGTAACGGTAAGTGAAACCGAACATCGCCGGCACCGGCTGTTGTTCATATAATGCCAGCAACGGTATGGCTTCCTCGAACATGCGGGTGAACGGTTTCTCCGCCATGAACGGCTTACGAGCCTGCAGGCACGCACGAATAATATTTGCGTGAACGTTGTTTGGTGTTACGGAAACTACGGCATCGACGTCCGGGTCTTCAATCAGACGCTTGTAATCCTCATACCGCTTGTCTCCGGGGATGTCAAGCTGGTCACCCACCCTTACTAACGCTTCCGCCTTCACGTCGCTAACCGCAACGATGTCAAATCTTCCTTCCGCCTTCATCCAATTAATATGTGCCTGAGACATCCCTCCGAGACCGATCAATCCGATATGATACCTGTTCATCGTTGTTTCTCTCCTTCGTTCGCTATGATATTTAATATGTTTTAAATTAACTTTGTCTCTTTAACTTAATCCAAAATGCAGCCTTGATTTGTTAAGTGTTGTTTAAAATCACAGATTCGAAAGCGTCCAACTGAAGTTCAATGGGTTTGCCGTCGGAGGCAATTCGTTGATTGCCGAGTACACCGACCCAGTTCCCTAGCGGAATGTCCAATTGAAATATTGCAGGTTGATTGGATGCATTCATGGCAATAATGAAATGCTCCTGGTCTTTCTTTCGTTCATACGCAATAAGATTTCTTTTATGATCGACCGATATAAATCTAAAATCCCCATCCCGGAGAGCGGCGTGAGCTTTTCTCAAGTGAACGATTTGTTTATAAAAATCAAATAGCGTCTGATCTTGTTTTGCCGGATCCCAGATCATCGTCCTTCTGCAATCGGGGTCCATTCCCCCAGCAATTCCGACTTCATCTCCGTAGTAGATGCATGGTGTTCCCAAATACGTAAATTGGAAAGTGACGGCTTGTTTCATTTTTCTTTTGTCTCCGCTGCATATTTCCAACAAGCGAGGGGTATCATGCGAATCCAGCAAATTGAATAAGACCTGGTTTACAGGCCACGGGTATTCGACATGCATTTTATTAATCTGGTCCGCAAACTGAGCGGCGTGAATGGAGTTTTCACAGAAAAATGCCAAAATGGAATTCGTCACGGGATAGTTCATCACGGCATCAAATTGGTCACCCTGCAGCCATGGGAGAGAATTGTGCCAAATCTCTCCGAGTATATATGCTTCGGGATTCGCCTCCTTGACCTTATGGCGGAATTCGCGCCAAAACTGATGATCCACTTCGTTGGCGACATCCAGACGCCAGGCGTCAATGCCGATTTCGCTAATCCAGTAACGAGCTACCTGCAAAAGGTACTCTTTCAGCTCTTGATTCTCGGTATTTAATTTTGGCATCATATAACCAAACGAAAAAGTCGAATAGTTCGGTCTTGGCTCGGTTCGGAGCGGGAATTCCTTGACATGAAACCAATCGACGTACTTAGACTTCTCCTGATTTCGGATGACATCCTGAAACGGAGGGAAGTAGTATCCAGAGTGGTTGAAGACAGCGTCCAACATAACCTTGATTCCGCGTTGATGGGCTGCTGCCACCAGCGTTTTCATCAGTTGATTATCCCCAAAATGAGGATCGATTCTCATGTAATCAACAGTATCATATTTGTGATTTGTACGAGCTTCGAAAACCGGCGTAAAGTAAATGGCATTGATGCCGAGTTCGGTCAAATGGTCAAGGTGATCAATTACCCCCTGTAAATCCCCGCCGAAAAAGTTGCCGCGTTCAGGCTTTCCTCCCCAAGGCTGAACGTTCTCGGGATCATTGGAAGGATCGCCATTCGCAAACCGATCAGGGAATATTTGGTAAAAAACAGCGTCCTTTACCCACTCTGGTGTCTTGAATACATCGATGTTGTTAAGATAAGGAAATTCAAACAAGCCGCGATTTCCGGTGTGATTCGGTGCATTTTTCTGGAATCCCCTCTCGGTCATCCAAATATGCTCTCCGTCATTTGATTCCAAATAAAAAGAATAAGAGGTACGTTTGTAAGGCGGCTTTATTTCCGCCTGATAATAATCAAACATAGAGTCAGAAGCAAACTTAACCATATCAACATGTGTTGCGGGACTGTTACTGTCACACTTGTCAGCAAAAGATAGAGTCACATTGCTCATATCTTCTTTTTTTGTCCTTATCCGTATATGCAGCTTTTGATTATCATTGGCAAAGGCGTAATTCGATTTGGGACGATGATAGATTGCTTCCAATAACATATTCCAACCCCCTTGAGGAATTATTTACATTTGATACTACGAGTAACGTTCACTCCCGATGCTTGACAAAGGAACCCGCTGTTCCGAACAAAGCATAGCGCGGTCTGGGCATGGGGACTATTAACGACGACGTTAGTCTGACCTTCTAACCCCTTTTTTTGCCAAGCGCGATATCGAAGCTGTCGTCCGCTTCCGCAATGAAATGTCCAGCTGGCAAAACCGTAACCGATCAATCCGACTTGCAGTTGTTCCTTCATTTTATTTCCTGTTTCTTATCTCCAAATTTTTCCCCTTGATGTATTCCAACGGGACGGCGTTGCCGTAAACCGGTACTGCCGTACCGCTCGGCGCAGCCCACTGTACGCCGTTCACAATCATTTGTTGAATTTTCTTGTTGTGGTAGGTCGGATACGTTTCGTGCCCCGGTCGGAAATAAAAGATTTTTCCACGCCCTCGGTGATAGGTGACACCGCTGCGAAATACTTCACCACCCTCGAACCAGGAGACGAATACCAGACCATCCGGCGTGGAAATGTTGAAATGCTCTCCATACATCTCTTCCTCTGGAAGCTCAATGTACTCTCCGATACCTGCCGTAATCGGATGCGCCGGATCGACCACCCAAATCCGTTCTTTCTCGTCGGCTTCGCGCCATTTCAGCTGTCCAGTTGGCGTGCCCAGCAACTTACTGAATATTTTCGAAGCGTGTCCCGAGTGCAGGACGACTAGACCCATCCCCTCAAGCACCTGTTTATACACTTTCTCAACGACAGCGTCCGCAACTTCATGATGTGCCAGATGCCCCCACCAAATCAATACATCTGTATGGTTCAGCACTTCATTGGTCAAGCCGTGCTCCGGTTCATCCAAAGTGGCTGTGCCCGTTTCGAATCCTGCATTCGTTAAAAATTTTGCAATCGCACCGTGGATACCGTTCGGATAGATCTTGCTTACTAGCGGGTTTTTCTGCTCATGACGATTTTCGTTCCATACCGTAACCTTTATCAATGCAAGAACACTCCTTTGAAATTTATAAATGAATTACTCCTTGGTTACACTTGCTTTGGCAAAGGTGTCCAGCACCCCACACCGGTGCAGCCTAGAGATCAAGCGAGAATACGAGGCTTCCCATTAGAGTAAAATTGCTCTTGTTGTTGAATAAGACCGAAACCTCATTACGCCTTGACCCCCCGACCAACCGTTTCAGCAATTACCTATGGCAGCGGGATAAAATCAGTGAAAACTTATTTTACACTCATGTAACGATCATACGCATCGTCATAGATCTTGATTAGCTTTTGAAGTCCCATATCATTGAGTTTTTTCACGTATGCGTCCCAACCTTCATCGATGCCGCCTTTTGTAATCCATTGGGCACGGGTGCTGGCAATGTAGCCGTCAATATCCGTTGTAAGTGTGGGCAATTGTTGGTAATCTTCCTCCGAATACATGACATTTGGAAATGGTGTAGTTACATAATCCTTTCCCAACTTATCAATTTCCAATTTCAGTCCATCACCGGTTATCGGATCAAGTTTGATCTTCTTATCAAAGCTGGGACTTACATATTTAGGGCCGAAAGACCGAAGGGAATTTTCCCAATACCATGAGTCCGCACTTGTGCCCGCAGGCGGATTCATCAGCGAATAGGTGCCGTCGTCATTCTTCTTAATGGAAGTACCGATTGCGCCCCAGTTATTCTGAATACTCGCTTCACCTGTATAGAACTGATCCGCCCATCGGGCAGCGACATCCGGATACTTGCAAAATGTTGTAATCAACATCTGGTTGCGACCGACCCCTGGGTTCGGGTCACCATCCTGATAACGTTTACCATCCGGACCGGCTATGGGGGCAATAGCTTCATATTGATCTCCCCATTTGCCAAATACGGCGTCTGGCGTCCACTGGTAATCAAATCCGATAAGCGATGCATCCGGATTTTGCTGCTTGGCCATCAACATTGTAGTATCCTGTGTAAAGGACTCTTGATCGAGTAAGCCATTCGCATATAATTGATGCGCCCAATTCATGCCAGCCTTATACTCCTCAGTAGTCGGATAGTAGACCGGCTTGCCATCATTGACCATCATATGGTTGCTTCTCCGGTCTGTGATGCCAAAAGGGGCAAGGAAATTCACATTGAAATCTCCCGCCATACTAATTGGAATTTCGTCATGCTTTCCGTTTCCGTTCGGATCTTGTTCTTTAAAAGCTTTAAGGACATTGTTGAGTTCATCAAAATTAGCAGGAGCTTTCAGCCCCAATTTGTCAAGCCAAACTTTGTTGATGATTGGCTGATTTACAGAGGCGGGCTGAGATGGCCCCTTCGCGGGCAAAGAATAGATTTTTCCATCTGGAAAAGTACTGGTTTTCTTCAGTTCCGGGGTTTCTTCTATTGCCGCTTTCAAATTTAGCATATCTTTTTCAATATAATCATCCAGCGGGCGGAAAAAACTTAAATTGTTGATGATATCGGAATCACTAAATGCCAGATCGCCTATAATAACATCTGGAAGCTTGCCGCTGGCTAACATGACTGATTTCTGGTCATTCCAATCGTTGGAGGACACCACCTGCCAGTTAATTTTTACGTTGGTTCTTTTCTCCAGATCTTGCAGCCATGTGTTTTTAGTGAAGCTATCCCCCATGTTGCCCCAGCGAATGGTCAGTACATTCAGCGTAACCGGTTTATTGACAATCGGCAGACCCTCTTGATTGAAATTGCTATCCGCATTGGAAGGAGCAGAATCCGTATCATTGCTTTTATTGCTGCAGCCCGCAAGGGCGAAAACCAGTGTGAAAACCAGAGCAAGGACAGTTAGCGTTTTTTTCATTACGCTTATCGAAGTTTTTCCCATGTGAAAATCCCCCTAATTCATTTTAACTTCCATTCCTTTTCATCGTGTTCCAAAAGTCCGGTTTCAGCATTCTCTATGACTTTACGGCGCCAATCATCACCCCCCTGATTAACCATTGCTGGATTGACGCTGAATGAAAGTTGCAATCTTCTGATAATAGGAAGGACAACTAGCCGGCATCAGGATGATAGTAAACGCTTACAATCTTGTCATAAGTTCTTTGTAACCATATGTTTTTAGCGAAGCTATCCCCCATGTTGCCCCAATGAATGGTCAGCATATTCAATGTGACCGGTTTATTGACTATCGGCAGACCCTCTTGATTATCCATATTTGCAGGGTAGAACTTTCATCATCGTTTTTACTTCCGCAGCCCGCAAGGACTAAAACTATGATTTCACCGCACCAATCATTACCCCCTTGTTAAAATACTTTTGAATGAATGGATAGATACACATGATTGGAATGGTTGATACAATAATAACGGAATAGCGCAGCATATTGGCAAGACGCATCGCGATTTGTGCGGCTTCGCCGGTTCCCATGCTTGACTGCATCTGATTGTTAATAAGGATATCGCGCAGAATTAGCTGCAACGGGAAAAGATTCTTATTCTGCAAATAGATTAAAGCATTAAAATAAGAGTTCCATTGACCAACCGCGAACCATAGAGCCAGCACCGCAATTACCGCTTTCGAAAGCGGCAGAACAAATTGAAAATAATATCGAAGGTTCCCGCAGCCATCAATTTGCGCAGACTCCCATAAATCGGTAGGGATGTTGGTCTGAAAAAAGGTCCGCGCCACGATGATATCAAAGACTGCAACGGAGAACGGCAGCACCATTACTAAAAACGTGTCGTACAAATGAAAATCGCGAATCGTCAGAAATGTAGGAATCAGTCCGCCGTTAAAAAACATGGTGAAAATAAAAAATAACGTAATGGCTTTGCGGCCGACGAGGTCTTTTCTCGATAACGCATAGGCTGCAGACATATTTACAGCTAAACCAATCACCGTGCCAACCACTGTATACAAGATTGTGTTCCGGTATCCAATCCATATATTCGAATGCTTCAATAATTCCGTATAACCGTCAAACGTAAAACCTTTGGGATAAAGCCAGACCTGTCCATTCCCAACCGCAGAAGGGTCGCTGAAGGATGCAATTAGGACAAAGTAAAGCGGGTATAGTGTAACGATTAGCACAAACGCTGCCCAAATGTACAGCAGCACTTCTAGCGTTGTATCGGAAGATCGTTTTTTTATCCTCTTCTGCATTGCCAATTTTGTCGTCGCTTCCTTCTCCATAATTCTCCTTCCTCCTTTTACCAGAGACTGTGTTCGCTGTACTTTCTTGATATCCAATTTACCAGGATCAGCAATATGAAATTAATGATTGTGTTAAATAGATTGATTGCCGCAGAAAAACTGTACTGGGCACTCAACAGCCCGATTTTATACACATAGGTAGAAATGACCTCACTAGCGGAGATATTCAAGTTGTTCTGCATGAGGTAGACCTTTTCAAAGCCTACACCCAAAAGACCGCCGACCCGCAGGATAAGCAGCGTAATTGCCGTTGGCATAAGCATCGGAATGTCGATAAATCGGATCTTCTGCCATCGGCTCGCTCCGTCCACTGTAGCTGCCTCATACAGACTTGGATTAACCGCGGACAGTGCCGCGATGTAGATGATACTATCCCATCCAGTATGCTGCCACACATCGGACCATACGAACACACTGCTAAACAAGCTGGACGAACCCATTAGGTTAGGAGCATCAGATCCAAACAAACGATATAAATTTCCGATTATTCCATTCCCGGGAGAGAACAAAATCAGCATCAAACCGACAAGAACAACGGTGGAAATGAAGTGCGGCATATAGGTTACAGTCTGGAACACCCTCTTGAACCGGTTTACTCGCAGCTGATTAACTAATAACGCAAATATGATCGGAATTGGAAACGTAGCAAAACTGTAAAGGCTTATTATCAACGTATTTTGGATTGTGATAGAGAATTGATAGGAGTGAAAGTACTTTTCAAAGTACTTGAATCCTGCCCACGGACTTCCCAAAATCCCTGAGGCAGGACTAAAATCTTTAAAAGCGATAATTACACCATACATCGGCTTGTAGGTGAAACAAAGGAGCAGGACCACAGCAGGCAACAATAATAGATACAGGCCCCAGTTCCTGGCTATCCTCCCAAACGTACGTTGTATATTGATGTTTAATTGGCTGGCACTCAAAAAGAATCCCCCTTCTGTTTTTTAATTGTTCTGAACATTATCAATTATAAATTTATTGTCACCTGCTATTTCGACTTTATAAAGGTGTTATCCGGACCTTTATGATTCTTTATTTGAAACTATCCAGTCTCACCAATGTCTTCGGCAGCTTACATGACAGTATCCAGACCTTTACTAGCACTTTCCGGACCTTGGTTAAACAAACACAATTATTGTCTTGTTTTTATTTCAGTTGGGTTTATAATATTTGAAACAAATGAAAACGATTTCATTATTGGAAACAGAAAGAGGCGCGCGGAGCAATGGAGAAACATGCAGAGAACAAGCTGTACCCGATTCAGCACTACGTGAAAACCATGCTCTTCATTTCTTTTGCCGCACTGATTCTGGATTTTGTCATCAGCTTTGCTACGATTACCATAGTCAAGCAGCAATCTGCTCGGTATTTACAGGATACGGCTCATTTGTATATTGACCGGATCAATAGTAATTTCGCCTATATGTATCACTTTATGGGGTGGACACTCGCTAACGACGAAAGTGTAATTACAATGGATACGTATGAAACCAATGATACCAAGTTTCTAAAAGCAAATCTTACGTTATACAAACGTTTTGTCGAACTCCAAAAGAGCTATGGGCAAGAGTATAACTTCTTTCTATATTTAAAGAATAAGAATTACCTTCTTAACTGCGCGCCAATGAGTATGTCGTATTCCGAATATGAGGCGTTGAAGGGACAAATTAAAACTTATGAAAAAGATAAAGATAGTCACGTACAGATCTATTCCCAATGGTCGACAATCGCTTTAAATGGATCTAATTACATTGTTAATATTATCCCTTATAATGACAGATACATGATCGGTCTGATAGCTGCAGATGATCTAATCCGCCCGTTACGTCAAATCAATCTTGGAGAAAATGGTTTTGCCTCTTTGGTGAATGCGGATGGAACAAGTGTAACCAGTTCGATATCAAACAATGGAAAGATGCTGAAAACAAATTCTGAAACGCCATTCCTCTTGAATGTTATACAGTCTCGAACAACGGTTAACGCCGCGTTTACGAATGCATCATTTTACGTTAAACTAGTCATTCAATTCGGGGCTTTCGAAAAAATCATGATTGCCCAGCTGCTCGTTATTCTCTTAGCCGTAATCATTGCCTGTAATTTTTGTTTCATTTTGCTGTATTTTAAGAAAAAGGTATTGAAGCCTATCAAGATCTTCTCCTATAACATCAGATTCTGGACTGGGGATGGCGAACCACTGGATATTGAATGCAGCAAAATTATCGAACTGGAGAAAGCAAATAATCAGTTTTTAAGCCTGGTTAAACAAATTAAAGAATATAAGATTGATATTTACGAAAGTGAATTAGAAAAGCAGCGAATCCAACTTAATTACATGAAATTGCAAATCAAACCCCATTTTTTCCTGAATTGCTTAACCAATATTTACAGCATGGCACAGATGCAGATGTATGCGGAGATTCAAAATATGACGTTATCTACTTCAAAATATTTTCGGTACATCTTTCAGAGCGGTCAGGATTTTGTCAACCTGGAGGATGAAATTGATCATGCGAGAATTTATCTCGAAATACAGAAACACCGTTATCGAAATGCGTTTGATTATAGGATCGAGCAGATAGAATACGCAAGGGGCAAGAAAATTCCACCGCTAGTGCTTCAGACTTTCATCGAAAATGCGATTAAATATGCGGTTTCAAGAGAAAATGAGGTGCAGATCTTGCTTACAGTAGACCGCAAGTTAGAAAAGGAATTAGAAATGACCGTTATCCGCATAGCTGACACCGGACCTGGTTTTTCAGCAAATGTATTAGAAAATCTTATAGAAGGACATTCCCTTGATCAAACGGATGGTACACATATCGGTATCATGAATACCTTGCAAAGGCTGGAATACCTTTATCATAATGAAGCAATAGTCCGTTTCTCCAATATAGAAGGCAGCGGCGCTTGTGTCGTCTTATACCTTCCGGAACCCCCGAAGGATAAACTATGAAATGGAGAGTAGCAAAAATGAATGCATTGCTTGTTGATGACGACTATTTTGTCGTAACCGCTTTAGAAAAGAAAATAAACTGGAAATTTCTGCATATCGAAACGGTTTACACGGCTAATAATGTTGCCCAGGCACGAGACATATTAATGAAGCATCCTATTCAAATTCTGATTTCCGATATCGAAATGCCGCAAGGAAGCGGACTTGAACTCCTCGCCTGGATTCGAGAAGAGAATTACAGCGTTCAAGCCATATTCCTGACCAATTACGCAGATTTCAACTACGCGCAGAAAGCAATTGAATTGCAGAGCTTTGAATATTTTTTGAAACCGATCGAATTCGACAAGCTGCTGCTTATTATCCAAAAAGCAATCGTAAAAGCAAAAGAACAACAAACAAACGAGAAAGCCATCCAGGAAGGTTACTTCTGGCAAAAGAATCAATCGAAAATTCTCGAGCATTTCTGGCGCAAACTGGTCAATGATAGTGCTTCCTTCCCCATCAAACCAGATGCCATAGCCTATTCCATTGAAGATCAGAATCTTTCTTATCAGATGAGCGATATCATTCAGCCCTTGCTATTTAATATATTTCCTTACGCAGGGAGCATGGGTAAACAAGAAAAGAGCCTTTTTGATTTCGCACTTCTTAATGTTCTTCACGAGTTGTTTCAGAACCCCTGTTTTTCAATCGAAACCATTCTAGAATGCAAGGACCACAACTGGATCGCCATTTTGAAGTGGACTCAATCTCCAAATTCGCAAACGCTTGAAGAACTTTGTTCTTCCTTAATCCAAAAAGCGAATCAATATCTGAAATGTGATGTTTGCTGCAATATCGCCTTATCCTTCAGACTAGAAGGGATCAGTCAAATCATCAAGCAATTACTGAATATGAATGAAGAGATTACCAAAGCCCGTAACCAAACCTTTTTCGTGGAGCAATATCATCGTCACAATAAAGTTGACTATATTCCACCTAATGTGGCGCAATTAGAAGAGCTCCTTAACCAAAACAAACCTGCTGCTTTTCTTAAAGAAACTGCCAAATATTTGACAGATAGTTTAAACAATAAGACACTCAATACGGCTATCCTAGGCTTGTTCCGACTGGATATTGTACAGCTCGTCTATTCCTTTCTCAAGCTTAAAGGAATACAGGCGCATAAACTGTATGCCGGCAAAACCAATGATCAATTATTACTGCATTCTTTATTTTCCATTGAGGATATGATGGAATACCTTACCTATTTGGTGAACACCGCTATGGACCACCTGGATTTCGCCGCGCAGCCAAAGTCTGTTGTAGATGAGATAAAGCAGTACGTTCTTGTGCATTACGGGGATAATTTAACTCGAAACGATCTGGCGGAAATCGTCTATCTCCATCCGGATTATTTAGCAAGGCTGTTTAAGAAAGAAACGAGTGTATCATTAGGGAGTTATATTATTCATATCCGAATCGCTGCAGCAAAGCAATTACTAGGAACAACGACGATGTCCGTCCTTACAATCGCAAACAAGGTTGGGTATTCCAATTATTCTTATTTCTCCAAGATTTTTAAACAAGTGGTTGGTTGCAGCCCTCACGAATTCAAAAAGGAGCTGAATTCTAGTTAATAGACCCATGCCTCCTCAATCGTAATATGGCGAAAAGAAATGCCCTATCGAAGTGATTGAAATATTCGAGGAAGGTAAAAGTGATATATATGAAAACAATTTGATTGAGCGGAGATTTGATTTTTATTGAGAATTCGAAACATAACCATACAAACGCGAATCGAGGGATATCTTGCATCATCTTGCTTTCATTGAATTCATGTCCCTTTTTCAATATACCGAACAGCACCCGAATGAGCTTGTTGCATAAAGCGATGAGGGATTGCATCTTTTTCAAGGGATTACCCGGCCGTTTGGTATAATACTCGTGTAATGCTTTAAAGGCTCCGTTCTTACCAACCAACGGCATCATGACTCGGAAGAGCAAGGCACGAAGTCGCTTCCTGCCTCTCTTCGTCATTTTGGTTTGCCCTTTGTGTTTGCCCGACGTGTTTTCTTTCAGGTTCAGCCCAGCGAGCTTTATGATCTGCTTTGGATGTCGGTACTGCCCAATGTCGCCTATTTCAGCGAGAAATCCGGCGATGGTGTCTCTGCCAATCCCTTTAATCGCTAACAATTGCGGGATAAAGGGGATTTGCATCAGCAGTTCATCCAAGTGCACTTCCAATTTTTCAAACTTCTTTTGGAGTAGTTCATATTGGGTTATATTGGGTGCTAAGAGTAATTTTCGGGGTAGCTTAATCAATTGGCTTATTTTTGTTGTGATACCAAGCTTCAATTTGGTTATACGTTGTTTAAATTTTCCTGTTAAAACTCTCCTGGTACTCTTCTTTAATATCCTACCACTGGAACCATACTTATCGTAACAATCAATAAGTAAATCTTTTATTTTGTCGATTTTGTGGTCATATAAGTTGCGAATGATTTTTGAGTGAGCCTATCATGCTCGTCGTCAGGAGCCCCCATCCCGATTAGTCCCATAGGGTCAAATCCATTAACAATTTCTCTGATAGCTAAGAAATCACTCATATACTCCTTTGACAACTTCTTTTTATTGATATCTACCATCCCCAAAAGCAAATTTTATACTGACTTAATGGTACCACATATTGGAACTAAACTACTTGTTAGCGGAGTGAGGCCGCAGTTCTATCCCAATGCAGCCTCATTTAGCTCTTGTATCCGGTAAGCGCAGTCACATTCCTATAGTAAAAACCAGATTCTTACTATCTCTTAACCTGATCACTTTCTCATTGTATCTTTTCAACTTAGCTTCAAAGCTGTTTCTACTTTGCTCAAAATCACTAGTCCATTTGTACATCAACTTCAACATCATGATATCTGGCTTATCATGGCACTTTTAATACCAAGTCTTTGCTTAAGAAATCGTGTTAGGATTCTGATCCTTCGCTTCCATAATAGAGTATCAAGGAATATGATTGTATTCGCCATTTGATACAAACATTGTTGCTGGGAAGGCTTCTATTATTCTTACTTTTGAATGAGAGGCGACGCCTTTTCCACCTATTTAAGGATCCAGTTAATCCACTTCATGAAGCATTTTTTCAATCGCAGTCATACGGTTGCGTATTTGAGACAGTTCTGATAAAAATTTTTCTTGCCCTTCTTTTAAATCTTGCTGTATACGAATTGAGTTTTCAGCAAGATTACGAAATTCCTCATCCCTGGCAATGTCTGAAGCATTCGAAATACTCAAATGCTTGGTTTTAAATCGGGATTGCATAAAGATGGTAAGCAGAACCATGACAGCTACTAGAAAAATATAACCATATAAATTATCCATTCAAATTTCCTCCAGTGTATTTTGATTTGTTGTAGAATGTTAGCATTCAAATTTTTAATATTGCGTCAGCTATAGTCTTTGGTGTTAGATGATATTCAAACTCCGATAATTCATAAAACTTCATCGCTTTCCCATCTTCAGACAATTCCAAATTGCCAATGACCAACCCCCCTCGCTCCAATCGCTGCAAGTGCATATACAATAATGGTCTGCTTATCCCCATCTCCCTTGCAAGCTCACTTACATACTTCCGTTTTTCCTGCAAGGAAGCTACAATTTTCAAACGAATAGGGTTAGCTAAGGCTTCAAATACAAGCAATAATTCATTTCCGCTAGCGTTCATAGCAGTTTCTCCAGTTCATTTAGCATGTTTTTGGTGCTAACCGACCATGTAAGTTAATTATTACATGTAAGAATTTTATTACATGTGAAAAGTTATGTCAAGTATCTCCACTTTCCATTTTAAGTATCCTGCCTTTTCGTATTATGCGGTCACCAGATCTTACTGGTCGCCCCCTTTTGTTAGGTCGTAAGATAGCGGAAGCCGGGGATCGAAGGCTTCTGCTGTAAAAAGAAAATAAACCCTTTATGTTTAACTATCGTACCCGTTAGCTCAAGGCTTATGATTTGGCATTTTTCTGTGTTTGGTTTTTTGTTCAAATGCAAATGCAATTCGTATTAACGTCGATTCACTAAATGCCGTTCCTGCGAACGTAATAACGAATGCTCTTCCATTATCTTGAAATCCGCCTGGCACCGCGATGGACGGGTAACCCGCTCTAGCGCTTAGATCAGCTCCGACATAAATTGATTCATTAAAAGCTGCTTTCGCTTCAAATCCGTTATAATGCCAATCGGTTGTTCGATGTCATATTAAATTCGATCTTCGGTAGAAATAATTCCCCATCATGACCTGTCTCGTTTTTCTTCTGTCTTCCATGCGATAAAATCGGTAAACTACTCCGGGATCTTGTCACCCGACATCAGGGAGCTTCTTCAATCAGATCCCGTTAACATGAATAGCTTGTGAAAAATTTTAGCATGTATCAACCCTAAGCTCATATTTCGATATATACTGATAGGAGGAATATTATGGGACTCTTCAAGGACTGAATATTCAAATTTTTAAGATATAACGGTTTTGTACTCGACAATTTTCTTAATTTCAAGGAGGCATTCAATTGTTTAAAAAGAAGTGGTCAAAAGTAGCTATTATGTCCATACTTGCTATGAATCTGGTGTCCGTTCCGCTGGTCCAAGCTGCGAAAGGCGGCGTTTCGCTTGTCGTCAACGGAAGCAGCGTACATACGGAGTCTGAGCCTATTCTTGTCAACGGTACGGTACTTGTTCCATTGCGCGTCATTAGTGACGCGGTAGACGCGACTATGAACTGGGACAACTCTACAAAGACGTTAACTGCTGTCAAAGGTGATGTCTCGGGTACTCTGGTTATTGGAGAATCGAAAGGAACCGTAAAAATCGGTTCCGAAGTTAAAGTAATCTCACTCGATCAACCAGCGCAGTTAGCCAACGATAGAGTCATGGTTCCAGTACGATTCCTGGCCACATTATTTGGGGCAAAAGTAGACTGGAACAAAATAACGGGAACGGTATCTATTATGGAACCGGTTAATCCGTACCCGGGGGATACATCGGCGGTATTTCCAGTAACAAAAGGTGATAACTCGGTTGCAGGTATCCAGGGACCTCAGGGACCTCAGGGACCTCAGGGACCTCAGGGACCTCAGGGACCTCAGGGACCTCAGGGACCTCAGGGACCTCAGGGACCTCAGGGACCTCAGGGACCTCAGGGACCTCAAGGACCTCAAGGACCTCAAGGAGAAAAAGGAGATACTGGAGCGACTGGACCGGTAGGTTCGGGAGGAATGGGACCTCAAGGTCCGGCAGGAGCTATAGGTCCTGCCGGTGAAGACGGTGCCGCAGGTCCCGCAGGTGCTATAGGACCGGCAGGTGCCCAAGGTCCGACAGGAGCTCCAGGTCCTGCAGGCGCCCCAGGACCTGGAGCAATCATACCGTTTTCGTCAGGCGCAGACATATCATTGGAGACGACTTTGGGCGGAGTGAAAAGCTCAGTTGGACTTCTCGGATTCGGGCATTCCAGAGATGGGGTCTATATTGACGGCAGCTCTAATATTGATTTGACCGGAAGCCAGCATGAGGATCTTAACTATGCCTTCTCCATGCCACGCAACGGCAGGCTGACGGGAATATCAGCGAGCTTCAGCATGACATTTAATCCCTTGCTATTTAACGATACTACGATCACTATACAAGCGCAGCTGTATAGCTCGAGCGGGTTCGACAATATGTTCTCACCCGTACCAGGAGCTGTTGTCTCGTTGCCTCCATTTACCGGAATGGTCACAGCAGGAACCGTATCCCATGGAATTGCAGACTTAAACATCCTCTTAGCTGCCGATACTCGTTATGTGCTTGTTTTTTCCACAACGGCAGCAAACGCAAACGCAAGCCATATTGGAGGGTTAGAGCTGGTCACTATTGTGCAAGGATACGCAAGCGCTGGGCTAGTTATTTCCTAATTACTGACTCTGTCATACGCAAAAACGCCATCATTGCCAATTGGCCGGATGGCGTTTTTCACTAAGATAAACTTACTCGGGAAGCCGCGGATTCCGGACGCTGGTGTAACAAATTAAATAATTACCAAAGCGCTTGATCCAAAGGTTCACTGCCGCGGCGTCCTGGATCCTGGCTGTCTGCCGGCAATACACTTTTGCAAGAAGTGAAGAAGCAGAGTGATGATGATGTGATAATGATATCCATCATCTGTCTAGGGCCACGAATCCACCAACCTAAACAAGTTAAGAAAGCTTGATTGATCAGGCGTTTTTTATTTTTATGTAGGGAGATTTGTGTCTTAGGAAAAAGCACAAATGTCCCTACATTGTTATCAAGTGACACAATTATAGCCACATAGTCACGACGACGGAGGCGAAACATTCGTTGTTGTAAAAATGTATGTAGGCCGCAATGTCCCGTTCGAGCTCTTTAAAGGTAGGGTACGTGTGAAAAAAAGTACTTCTTGCATTCACTTCAAACTTCTCCTGGAGCAGTACCTTGTCGAAAAGGCTGTCTGCAACATATTGCGTATGCCATTGCCAAGAAGTCCTCTGTGAAATATCGGAAGGCGGCTGTACGGACCGCGGCAACGGTAGGACAGCGCGCCTGTGCTCCGGAGGAGGCGCTCCCTTATGCAGAGGGGAGCACCTTATGCTGAACAATCATGGATTGCTGAACGTACCGCTTTTACTTGCCTTGGCGAGATCATTCTCGACTAGGAACTTCCACATGTCGTCAGCGTAATCAAGCACGAATACAGAACTGACGCCTTGAGCGAACAAGCCGCTTACGGCTCCCGTCAATTCAGGCTTCAAGAAGTCCAGCACCGGCAGGCCGCTGCTTCCGCCGAAGCTTACGAACGCTCCAAGGCTTGCTCCGCCCGCACCAGCCCCAAGGATCTTAGCGGCATCGAAACCGTTGCCAGCGGCGGCCTCACGTCCGAGCTCCGCTGCAGCTCCTGCAGCAAAACCAACAGCCGCCTTCCCTAGCGCAGCTGTACTTGGCTTAGGAATTGACAGCTTACCCGTACCCAGTGAGCCGCCTCCGAATAAATAGCTGCCAAAGCCCATGACCGCACCGGTGATGGCTCCGACCAACGCTCCCTCAACCATCTTTTCCCAAATTTGACCGAGAGTTCCTTGGCCCCCGGCGAAGCCTGCCGTGAAACCCATTGCAGCTCCATTGACTGCACCGGCCAAGGCGCCGGTAAGCAGCGTTGCAGCTAAAGTCTTAGCACCAAACGCCGCTGCCATCCCCGCCCCAATACCCATACCGGCAATTGCCGCTGCTCCGCCGACGGCCATGCCGCATAATACACCGAGGAGCACATCGCCTCCAGCTGCGGAAGCCGATATTCCGCCGACTACGCCTCCGATCGCCATGCCAATGCCGACCGCAATAATGCCCGCTGCCCCGAAGGTAACGATGCTCAACACAACCGCAAGAACGATGACTGCCACAACCGCGACGGCTGCGACAACCTGCTTCCAGTTATCCTCGAACCACTCCCCGATCTCCTCCCAGAAATGACCGGTCGGATCGGTATAGCGCAGAGGATTATTCAACACATAGCAGTACCTGTTCCAAGCCGCCGGATTATAAAGCTCCTGAACCATCGAATCAGGCATTAGAAACCGGCCAATCTGCGGATCATAATAGCGGGCTTGACAATACAAGAGTGCAGACCACCGATCATACAGCGCTCCCGTATAGAGGTATGGCGTACCTGCCGCTCCTGCTTCAATCGTATTGGTCAGCACCGCACCGAAAGGATCATAATATACACGCTGCAGGACTGCGCCATCCATCCCCGTTACAAGAGACGTGCTCCCCAAATGGTCGCCATGCATAAAGCTAGTCGTACCTGCCGCTAAGGCGATTTGGGCAACGCGGACCGAACCATCCATCACATACCCGAATAGGGTTCCATTCTCAATTATCAGCCGATCGTCGAGTCTCCATTGGTCAAAGCTCTCTACGCCGCCCGTAATTTGCATCCCTACCCGACTTCCTTCATGGTTATAGGTGCAGCTCATCTGCTCACCGTCACGTGTGAGTGACGATAGTCGTCCAATCCCGTCATAGACAGCTTCGCCCCAAGGCCCGCTCTGCGTCTGGCCAGCAGCCGTGTAGGCGAATAAATGCGGTCCTGCAGCAGTCAATCTTCCTGCAACATCATAGGTATAAGCCCCGATATCCGACTTATGCGTCAGGTTGCCGGCATTGTCATACTGATAATCCCACTGCTGGCCCGATAGCGTATCCACCCCAACCAAACGATATAAGTCATCATACCTATAGCTGGCGGCAAGCTTTGGATCGGTTGAACTGACCTCCAGCAGATTGCCGACGCGATCATGCCGATAATCGAACTCCTGCAGCACGACCCCTCCGCTGTCCACAGTTCGCAGCTGTTTGAGCTTTAAGGTTAACGGATCGTAGAGGTAAGTAGACGCAACTCCATTCGCATATTCAATACTTTCCCGCAGACCTAACGTATTATAGCTGATTTTCTTTACGTAACCGGGGATCGCGCTAAGTCTGCCGCGCTCATCATAACTGTAACGGACAATGAGTCTTCCAGCGGCTCCGGCGCTTGGCTTCGGATACGTAATTGAATCAATCTGCCCCGTTGCCCGGTACGAATAATCGAATTCGAATTTCTGGCTAGCCAACCCTTCCGGATACAGTTCTCTGTGCTTCACACGTCCGAGCCCATCATAGGTGAGCAGCTCAAAGCCTGCCTGATGCGTAATTTTCACGGCTTTACCTTTACTATGGCTGTCCCCTTCCAGAGCTGCAGCACCAACGTCATCATAGGTAAAAGCAGCGGTTTGCGTGCCTGTGGCTGGAAGTGTTGTACGGAGCAAACGATCCAGCTTATCAAATTCAAACTGCACCTTCACGCCCGCAGCATCGCGCTTCTCCACCTGATTGCCACCTGCATCGAATACAAAAACTGATGATCCCGAGACAGGATTGTCCGTCTGCAGACGCCTGCCCAAACAATCATAACGGAAGGTAGATCTCCTCCCTACCGGATCCGTTACGCAGAGCAGATTCCCTTTGATGTCATATTCATAAAAGGTAGATATCCAGCTTCCCGCCTCATTCGATGCAGCCTCCATAATGCGGCCCGACGGATCGAACGTATGCCTAACAGGAGTCGAAGCATGCGTAGCGCCTGCCTCTGGATTGCAATCCTCCTCATCGAACATATAAGCAATGCCTGGCTCGAACTCCTGCTTCTGCAGGGAACCGTCCGGATTCCGTGCCTCTATCAGCCGGCCGATTGCATCATAACGGAATTCCCGGTGCGGAATGTTGAGCGCAGTTGGATTCATGTATGCCGGATCTGCACGTTGAAACGGAAGAAACTGCTTCTTGATCAGGCTCCTTGCTGAATAGAGCCGGCTGCTCTCGACCGTCTCCAGCCCGCCGGCAGCGCTTCGCTCTTCAATGGTCTGACCGGAGCCGCTGATGAAGGTTTTGCTCCTCAGTGTCTCAGCTTTGCCATTCTCAAGACGCTGCTCGGTAAGCAGACAAGACGGATAGGCTGCAGCGTCTCCCACAGCTGGATATTCATGCCGGATGGTCGGCAGCTCAGCGCTCGCCTCCGGCTCAACCGTATAAATCAGCCTGCCTAGCGGATCATAGCGATTCGTTATTGTCACACCGCTTGCATCCGTAAGCACGCTAATCTTATTGGCACGGTAATCCAGCACCGCCTCCGTCTTATTGCCGAGGGCATCCGTCACCCGGACCGGCTGAATCCGGTGGGTGTCGAATTCCAGCAGCGTGGTGTTCCCGCGCGAATTCGTCGTCGTTCCGCGTAAGCCGGCCGCATCCTCAGTTCGGGTGTAGCTGACCTGATCGATCCACCAGCCGCCTTCAGCCGGGCGGCGATGATAGCCGAGTGCTGCAAAATCCGGCTGCTCCGGCGCGTCTCCATATACTTCTGCTGCCTGGGCATCTGTCAGAACCAACGTTTCCTGCTTGGTTAACAGCCCCATTGCGCCAATCTGAGATTCAGGAAGATTGTCATAATAGCTGATCGTCGCGGAGACGATCTGCCCGCTGCCATCCCTTTGAATGGTCCGCGACGGCTTGCCGCGAAATCGCGAAGCTGGATCTGCAGCATACGCAGTCTCTGTAATCAGGGTTCGGTTAAGCGCTGCATTGCGCGGATCCTCCGCCCGCTGTTCCTGTACGGTCGCATTGCCCGCAACATCGAATGCGGTGTTCAGATTAACGGTGATGCGGTAAGGTTCGGCTTGCCGTTCAAAATACGCGGTTCGGCTCTCGAGCAATCGCGGAGATACCCTTTCCTTCGCATTCGGAGCCCCTTCCATCGCCGATACAACATGCGCTTCCCAGATGCTGTTTGTTTTCATATAAGCCTTGTTCTCCAGATCGCTTCCATCTGCTCCGTAGACTTCAGTTGCCAGCAGTTTGCCCCGCAATGCCTTGAGACGTGAATACTCAAGCGCGTTAAGCGGCCGATCCAACTGATCAGGGTCGAGCCCTAAGTGATAACGATTGCATGTAAGCATTGTCGGAATCGACTCGTCGCCGGTCTCCTCAATCTCCACCCTGCCAAACCCGCAAAATTCACGAGATACGCCATCATAATGACCATCATGATAACGGAATCTTGTGAGTATAGGGCTGTCGCTGGCCTGATCACGTACGTGCAAAGAGAGAACAACAGGGATAGGGAAAGGTAAAAATGTCTGCCACTCTTCTCCAATTGCCTCGTCCCTCAAAGCTTGCGAGATCGATGTCCCATATCCAATCTCGGTCAACAGGCCCATGCCGTTATCGATCCGGTTCAGCAGGTATGGCTTCGTGACTCCGGAAAAATCAAGAAAATAATAATCGGTCGTTCTGCCTCCGGGCCTTATCAGTGACCATAGGACGCCGGCCGTTCCAGTACCGTTCATATCTGCCAGCCGGATTTGTTCGGGCTGCGCCGCTGGCGTGAAGCGGATTTCCTCCGGTTCGCCCAGCCGAATACCGTTCACATTCAGCCAGTACGTAACCCGCTCCGGTCCAACATAGACAAGATCGGCACAGCCGTCTCCATCCACATCGGTTAGGAACATTCTTCGGGGATCATAAGAACCGGGCAGTTTCGGCGGATTTGCGAGCACGACAGGCTCATCCCACCTTCCGGCACCGAGATAAGGCCAATAAACAACGCCCGACCCGTCCACTCTGACGAGATCCTGCAGGCCGTCGCCTGTCATATCGGCTAGATGGACGCGAGGGTCGCTTAAGAAGACGGGCGGCGCTTCATGTCTGGGCAGGAGCACAGGTTTCTCCGCCCATCCGCCATCCTTTTCCCGATAGTACAGACTGAAGAAATCCTCGCCCGTGACAAGCAGATCAGCGATGCCGTCGGAATTCAAATCAACCAGCCTGACATTCGGGTCAGAAAGACGCACACTGGGCGTCTGCCGCCAGAACACAGGCCTCTCGAAGCCGCCTTTTGCCTTATGCGGATAATAGCCCGTAAGCGGGCGATCCAGCATGATAAGATCAGCCGTTCCGTTTCCTTCCATATCGGCAAAAGCTGTACCCGGCTCGCTAAGAGATATAGCCGCCGGCAGCGGTCCAATCGAGCGCGGTCTTCCCCAGGTCAGGTTGCCTTTGTTCTGCCAAACGCGCGCAGTGCCGCCGCCGATCTCCAGCAGATCCGGAAGCCCGTTGCCGGTCCAGTCGATTAACTCCCGCGTTCCTTGCTGCATCGCTCCAGGCCGGGCATCCGATGACTCTGCGCCGATGCGCTCCAGTGTTCTGGGCCGAAACGAGCTATATGACAGCGTGAGTACGGGTACAGAGGCCGAATTACCGGCATTATCGAAGCCAGTCAGCTTCACCTGCCGAAGGAATGAATGTCCGCCTGCTTCACTCGGCGTATAGCTCAGCTCCCAACGTCTGGCGATCGGATTCGCCTCTCCGTCTACCCACAGCTCAATATGCGAACAGCGCAGCCGCGTCGTCTCTACAAACCCGGCACGTCTGCTGACAAAAGGGTCCGGCCGCTCTTCATAGTAGAAAATAACCGAATAGATGCTGTAATCGACTCGCTCCGGATAGAGGACATTACCGTCATGCAAATAGGAATAGCTGGCTTTGCAGCCGAGCGGGTCCTCAATCTCCTCAATGACCCAGCTGTGCACCGCTTCACTGCCGCCAATATCGGTTGATTGTCTTGCATTGCTGCCCGTTCCTAGCCGATAATATTTGCCTGCATTATCCATGATCCGGAAGCCGTCGCCCTCCCGGGTGATGATCCAGCCGTTCGTGTCCGGATTCAGGCGGTAAGTGCCGTCTCCTGCTTCAGCGAGCTCACCCCCTCCTGCCAAAACTAGCGGATCAGCCGCGGTGAATGAAGGAATTCGTTTATCAATCGAGCGTTTGACAGCAAGCTGGCTTAAGCTAAAGCCGAAGCCGAAGGGTCCCTGCCCTCCGGTCGTCTGGTATTGAAGGGTAAGCTTAGGCGCGATATCCCCGGGTCCATTTGGAATATCCAGCGGAATCGAATACGAGCCGGTTCCGGTATGAAAGTCCGGCTGGAACGTCTCTCCCAGCCCGCTGACTGCCCCGCCGCCTCTAGGCAGCGACAGAATCTGATCCGCCGTTCCGGTCGTTTTGCTCATGTTTTCAGCTCCTAAACGTTTTTGTGTGTCTGTGTCTGATCGTGTCGGTGTTCGATACGAACAAGCAAAAACTACATCGTAAGCTTAGTTTTTTCGTAGAAAGACCTACTTCGTAAGCATCATCTCAGTTTTTGGTGACTGAGCCCCGACTTAAACCCGAGGCGTGAATTCATATTCCGTCAGCAGAATCAAATTCCGGATCTGATTCAGCTGAAGCTTGCCATCTACGACGAGAGCCGGGTTGTCCGCCGCAAGAAGTTCCACCCGGTATTGACCGATAGCCGTTCCTGCAGCAAGCGGCTCCCATGGATGACCCGGCGCTGCGGTGATTTGGCCCTCTGCATTCGGACTTGCAGCGAGTGTATCCGTATGTGCTGGAACTCCCAGCCGGATCGTCCAGCCGGAGGTATCTACCCCGTCATCCGTCAGGACAAGCAGACTTACGTTGCGAAGCTGCGGGTTTTCCTCCTGAAAAGGAAAATCTGTCCGGCCAAGCGAGAATTCGAGCACCCCAGTATCTTGGAAATGGAAAAACGCGTCCGGATATGTCCAGCGGAGCGGAAGGCTTCTTGGACGGAAGTTTGCTGCTGCAATTGATGCAAGCTCTGCTCTCACGCCTTCGGCCAACACTTCGTCATAATTCGCGTTATAGTAGAACGTGACCCGGATATCCGAGATCGAATAAAAGTCCAGATCATTAGAGAACCGCGGAATGTCGAGTACCCATGAGCTGGCGACGCCTGCCCCTTCAAAAATCTTCAGCGTACGGCCGTCAGCCGGGAAGATGAAGCTGTCCTCGCGAAGCCGGTATTCCGATAGCAGCAGCGTTTCCTTAGGCTGAATGCGGAATTTCAGCTCGTTAATATCCGCCGTCCGATAACGGCTTACCCCGCCATTGGTCAGCGTTCCGCGTACGCCGGAACTAGGAAGAACCCCCTCAATCTCGACCTCAACGCTTTCAATTCTCCGGGCAAAAGTCCCCGGAAAAGCCATATCGAAATCTTCGATCCGGGTCTCAAATTCCATCCGTCCTGTTTGGCGGAATGCGGTCTCAAATAAGTATGGATAACGCTCCATCAGTGAAATGGTCTGCTTGACCGGAACCCGTTTCCGCTGCACATTCACGATTGCATCATAGGTGAACGAATCCACATCCAGCATCAGCGCATCGGCAGCCAACATCCCTTTGACCGACTGCGAGGCATAATCGGTTTTGATAAAATGGCGGACCATATCATTCTCGAAATTGTACGCACGCTGCATTAATCTCGCCGATCTGAGCGCCATGTTGAAGTAGCTGGCGGAGATTGTCTTCATGAAATTGCCCATCTGGTACCAGACATCTTCGGAGAAAAACTGATTTTCGAACGCCTCCAGATTATCTTTGGCCGCTTGCTTGCGAAGCCCTGCGATGACCTCATTCTGCTTTGCGACATCAAGTTGAGCGATAGAAGCATTTAATTGGGCCTGCGCCATGATCTGTGCTTTCAACATTTCATCTTTCTGGCGCTGCATCGCGGCAAGCTCATAATCACGGGTTATCGTTTGCGAACGTCTGGTTTTCTCGGCAATCACCTCATGAATATGCTGGCTGCCGCCATCGATGCCATTCTCCAGCTCCCACGGATTCTGCGAGGAATACCAGGCTATGCTCGTCTGCAGGCCGATCCGTTCCCAGCTCATTGCGGAATAATCATTGAAGTTCTGCTCGGCATTCGCCGAGCGAGCCGCCGCATAATCTTTGCCTGCCTGATAGACCTTCACTTCCAATTCGGATGCTTCACGCTGCTGCTTGGCGAGCTCCTGCTCGGCGCTAGCAATGCTGCTGGCCTGCTCCAGCTGCATCCTTGTCAACGATTCATTCTCGCCGCGGTCATAGAAATCGATAAACCCGCGCTCCGCCTGAATCGCCTGCTGGGCGAAATACCTCGCCACATTTTGCAAATAATCAAAGCTCCAGATCGGCACAATATCCGCCATGCCCAGAAAATCCAAATTCGCAGCGAGCTGCGCTAGCCGATTACGAATCGTCAATACGGTAATTGCAAGCTGCGGATTCATTGCGCCAATGCTGGCGCTTACCTCGTATTCGGTAAGCATCGCCTGTACCTGGGCTCCCGTCACCGACAGCTTCGCTTGTTTGTAGAGAGGAGAATCCAGATTAACCGGCGGCACGGTTCCCGGCGTTTCGGCAGCTATCCGGTAAATCTCAGTGGCCTTCGCAAAATCATCATTCTTATAGAGCAAATCCCCCCACCGTAGAACGTTATCGGCAATCTTCAGCCACAGGGCAGGCAACTCGATGGCCATATTCATATATTCATAATCAGCAGCGCTCAAATAATAGGATTGTGCGGTTTCATAATCGCCAAGTGCATGATAGCAGTCGCCTAATGCGGTAGGAATGACATAGAAGTAGAGGTGAGGGAGTTGGATGGAGAAATCGGTGATGACGTCGTCATGAAAGCGGATGAGGTGGATATCCATTACATCAATGCGGGATTTATATAGGAAGTAAATGGGATCAGTCGGCGGAATATCGCCCGTTTTCCACTTGAGCTCGAGACGCTCCTGTCCGATTGTTGTACCTAGAGTCTTAGAGAATTCCTTCTCAGCGGATGTCGCTCTGCTCTCTACTTGCTGCTTGAGCCATCCCCCGCCCTTGCCTGGCATGCGGAATGTGACGGCAAGGCCTTGCGAGGAATGCATGTCGCTCAAGGTTCGAGGTTCCATTGATAGCTTATCTGATATCGATACTTGATCCGCCACTGTCAGTGGCAGCGCTAGTCGATTCGTGGCGTTCTCTGCAGCAAGCCCCTGCGCCTGCACAACGAATTGATCGCCCTGTTTTAGCAGCTCGGCAGCCCGTCCTTGATCCCCCCGCCTGACAAGAGCAGCCGCCATATTGAAGCAGTATTGAGCTTGTCCCACCAGATCTTTGTGCTCAATAAATATCCGATTCGCTTGGTTCAGCATATCCTGGGCTTGTTCCGTCTGATCCTGGTTGATATACACGGCCGCCAGATTGATCGCAGCCGCTCCATAAGCCGACTTGGCATCCTCGGATTCCGACCTGGATACTTGCTCCATGGCCCGCTTGAAATAATATTCGGACCGATTCCACTGTCCTCTTGCAGCATAAGAAATTCCAAGCTCGCTGTCTGATTTTGCCGATTGAAGCGCTGTATCAGAAGTCTGAATACCCAGACCTTCATAAGTCTCAAGTCTTGCGCGCACCTCCGGAACTTCCGTGAACGCGGGACCAAATTTATCTGAAAAATCGGTAAGCGGCAGGGCTTCGACAAGATCCAGACCTGCGGTCAGCAGCGGTCCGAACAGGACGGAATCAAGCGGGAATATCGCCTCCGACCTGCGGGCAACCTGCGTCGGAAAGCTGGGATGCAGCAGCTTATAAATTAGAGCCTGGGAGGTTTTATAGACGTCGATCGCTTCGCGGTAACGCTTTCTGAGAAATAAGGCATTTGCCGTATCTAGATTTGTTTTAATGTCCTGCAGCTTCTTCTCCGCCTGACCGCTTGTCTGCTGTCGTTCCAAAGCCAATGCTTCTGAGAGCTTCGTGCCGTTGTCCAGCAAATAGCTTGCTGCCGTCTCTGAAATATCTCGAAGCGTTAAATAATTTTCCTGAAATTTAACCGTCATCCGTTTACCATCTCCTCTTATCAGTGGTTGGTGACATCACGGATTGCTAGTAAATAACCTATGAATTGAAGCGAACAGCAATCACCAGAAGTATACAGTTCTTCCAGTTATGTTGATATAGTTAGTTCGGCTTATTACTCTAGTTCTATTAGTCTGAAAATAGAAACCGGTTCGACAGTTAATTCAAATTTGTACCGTACTACCTTGTTAAGATCAATGAGCTAATAACTTTGAAATAAGATCATAGAAAATATTTACGTATCGATGTATTATTTCCATAATAAACTTAATAACGTAAATTAATTAGTCAAACAAATTACAACTTGATTAAATAGGGCCGGTTTGGTTGCAGCTCTACACCCTTTGAATTGCCCGCTACTGAACTCGGCGAAATTGATTAGGAAAAGGATCGTGAAAAGTATGTGGAGTAAACTGCTGAAGTTATTTATTTCTTTTGGCCGGGCAACCATGATGGGTTATGGTGGAGGGCCTTCGATTATCCCGCTTTATAGGAGGAGTGGATTATGTTTAAACGTAATTATTACATGTCACATGGGTTTGTCGAGAATTTTTGTGTAAACTCATATTTTTTCAATCCTCAGAACGAAAACCATAAATTTATATTAAAGAGAGCCAACTTTAACAATCGGAATAAGTCCTCTCGGCATGACAACATGGAGGTTTTCTGGACCTTAAGATGGGTGGCTGCCTTCACCTCAAATACTTGCAGAGGTAGAATGTCACTGATCCTCAATTCCGAATTGATCTTTATATAAAACAAAAAATAGTCCCGGTAAGATCTATGTATAAGCAGTTCTTTGATCTGACGGATCTTCTCCAGGCCACGGATTGGTTGAACGGTATTCGCACCTTAGATGGTCTCAGGGGTAACCCTCCTCCGACCCGAAATGTTTAGCTAAATTATACAATAGAATCAAAATGTAAAGTATAAATTTTATTGGGACCGAAAATACACTAGCCCGTCATTCTATTGGTTCTAAACAAGCCATTCATGCCTACAAGCTTCACCTGACGTTTCATTTTCATGATGACCATGAGTTTGGTCATGAACAACCCGGAATTCCATACGATGCATGCACATAATGTTCAGGTGAAGAAGATGAAGAAAATGAGGTCCATTATGAATCGGTATGGCAAATTGGCTGGAATACTTGCTGGAATGCCTCGCAGCGGTGAAGCCTACACCTCCTAAAACGTTGCCTTTTCAGTTAGCAGCTTAATCGATACCTACCGTTTCGTGGTACGAGTTTTGGCTTATTCGCGGAATTTCAAAGAAAGCATGGCGTACCGGATGCATTAAACCATAGGGCACCGACCTGTACCGTTAGCAAGATCGAGCATTCGTGAGAAAACTAAATCGTATCGAGGTAGTTTAGGAGGAAAAAATATGTTCCGCGAAGATTGGTGTTTGTCTCATGTACAGTAAACAGGAAAGAGGTGACCAGCCAAGCTAAATAATGTTGAAAATACTTGGTTGAGTAACGTTAACCCCTCGAGTTCTTTAAGGCGATGACAAGACCCGCCAGCCGCAGATAATTGAAGAAGAACAGGAGTACAGCTACCGGCAGGAACATAAGCAGCAGCGTACGGTTGCGGACAAGTTCCCTCATCACGCCTTTACTTCTGACCTAATCATATCGCCCCGGCTATAGCCAAATTAAACTTTACGGGTCAAAATTGGCTTGTTCACCACTCTGCTGGCGCACAGCAAAAAAAGCCGTCCGAATAGGGACGGCTTTCTCTTGTTGACTGGTATAACCACAGGCAAACATCTACATTTGTTGTTCCTGCTCAAGTTTATTGTTCTGAATCTATCAAACGTGAAAGTCCCAGCAGTACGGAAGCGTCCGGCTGCGGCGAGACGATGAAACCCACCTTGCCCCATGGCGTCCATGTCATACTGTGGACACGCTCCTCAATAATCGGGAGCAGGACATGGGCTGATTTCATTAACCCTCCGCTTAGAATAACGGTTTCCGGATCGTAAGCATGAATTAAACTTACGATGCCTGCACTCCAATGCGAAATTAATTCATTCATATATTCTTGCGCATAGCTGTCCCCTGACTGCCAGGCATCAATGACGGCCAGGTAGCTCATCTCTTCTACAGAGAAGAGGACACTCTCTTTGAACTTCTCACTTTCCCTTGCCCTGGGCAGCAGCGAGCGGTGGCTGGCATGCTCTTCAAGGCAGCCCCGATTTCCACAGTTGCATAGAGGCCCCCGAATATCAGTAGTCAGGTGACCCCCAAGCACACCGGCTTGATGATGTTTGCCCCTGAGTACTTGTTCATTGATCATAACCGCCGTTCCGATGCCTGTACCGAAAATCATCATTACGACATCCTTCTGACCTTTGGCAGCTCCATAGGCTGTTTCACCAATCAATGCCGCCCTTGCATCGTTTTCCATCACGAATGGAAGTGCAAATCGCTCTTGAACCCATTGATCAAATGAATACCCGATTACATCTTCATATTTCTCGTGTATGGAAAGGACTCTCCGCTTAGGGCTGTCTACAATACCGGGTATCGCTATTCCCACACCTCTGCATTCTTGCATTGGAAGGTTAAAACTGTCTAGGAGACCCCGAACCGTTCGTTCTACATCATCAAGCCTGGCATGAATGCCTTGGCCGGAGTTGCTGGGTATGCTAGAATGTCCAATGATTTCGCCGCTGCGGACTAACCCGATCTTTATATTGGTCCCTCCGAAATCAATCGTGATATGTGTCATAGGTTACCCTCCCCAAATCCGGACCATTAGGAACGAACATAAGCTTTTATCGTTGCAAGGCGTTCGCTCCGATTGCTGCCGCCCGGCCTGATCGTGTAGGCGCCGACGGATGCGGGGATAATAAACGTTTCCGCATAACGGACGGTAAAAGGATTGAATTTGCCCTCCGGACTTTCAACCACAGCCTCATCGCCTTCTACCAGATTTAGCATATGAACCGTACCATCCGTATGATGGGAAACTATGCCTGTAAACCAATGACGCCGAGTTTCAATAAACTCCAGCTCATGCAGACCTGTACGCTCTTCCTTCCATCCGTCGCCTTCTTCGAGCTGCTCTACCTGACCGACGAGATTCTCGTTCACCCAGGCCGTCGTGCGCTCCAAGCTAATGTTTCTGCGGCCATGCTCCAGGTGTACCGGTCTTGGTTTTCCGTCAAGTCCCAGCCTGTCCCAATCCCACAGCTTAAAAGTGAATATATAAGGTGTTGCACTGACTTCAAGCACCATCCCATTGCTGCCGGAGCAGTGAACGGTACCGGCAGGTATCAGGAAATGATCATGCTTCCGGGCAGGATAGGTATTAACATACTGCTCGGCCGGGAAAGTAAAATTCCCCTGCTGGGCTTTCTCCAGATCAGCAAACATCTGATTGGCATCAATGCCTTCTTTTAACCCCAGATAAACAACAGCATCCTCTTCGGCCTCCAGCATGTAGTAGCTTTCATCCTGCGTGTAGGCCATGCCGAAATGTTCTTGAATATATGCCTTCAAAGGATGCACCTGCAAGCTGAGCGGCTGTCCTCCGATCGTATCCAAGAAATCGAAACGAATCGGGAATTCGGCGCCGAATTGCTGATATACCTGTTTGCCAAGCAGCGGAATGGACTGGAAGAATACGAGATTAATAGCCGGTAGCTCCATGCGGCAGTTGCCATACCGGAAATAAAGGCTGTTCTCTTCCGGGACACCGTCGAAGCCCCAGGCGTAAGGATGGTTCTTCGGCTCTAAGCCAATGTTACGCTCCAGCCATTGCCCTCCCCATACCCCAGGGTCGAAGTAAGGAACTAGGCGAAACGGCTGTGCGGCCGCTTGCTCAAGTCCAGCAAACAGTGCACTTATAGTGACCATATTCGGTTTATCCTTCGCATTCGTGTCCAAATAATAATCCGATTGGGATAGGATCGATTGCTTTAACCGGTCGGCCATTCGCCATTCCACGAAGAACCCCCGTTTGTATTTCCTTAGTAAATCTTCATCATGATTATGAGCAAGCCAGTTCCCATTTTCTTTGCTCCTGTATCGCAGCTGTATTTCCCATCTTGTCAGATCCGCATAGATCAGCATATCGGATTGGGTGACCAAGCTTGCTCCGAACCCGATAACGACAACGATTCCTGCCGTCACTTGATCAATCCTAGCCCTCAGCAGCTCTAATTTCTTATTGTCATAGAATTGATTAATCGTAAAGGGAGACATATAGCCGAAAACGCGGTCATCCGTTAAATAACGGCCCACCTGGGCTTCCCGGAGTTCTTTATCGATAACCGCATGCTCGGCATATATTACGGCTTCTACAGGCATACAGCTTTGGAGTCCTGCTGCGATTTCGTTCATCCGGACGCCGGGGTAACACTCAACCGTCATGATCGCCTTTGATTTTCCCTGAGACTTCCGAAGCAATTCCTGCGCGATTGCTGCATACCCTGCCCAAATTTCATGATCCTTATCGGTGATCCGTATCTCTGGTTCCCGATTGTATAAAGTCGTCATTGTCATCGTCTCCTTGATTCATATTGTTGGTTCCGGTTGGCATGCTAAGATCGTACCAAAAACCCGGTCAAAATCGGAATGGCTCCGATAGATTGCCGGGTTTAAGGTTCAACCAGTTTATGTCCGGGCTCTGAAACTAACCAAGCCGCTGTTAATGCTGTGCGCCTGCGCAACCGCTTCTTCAGCCGTATTCAACTCTGCTCCCCATTGAATCGCATAGCGGAACTCATAGAACCCGCCAAGCGTGCCTTTGAAGTTGGTCTCCCAATAGTTCGTCAGCACCCATGCATACAAATCGTGAAACTCATCCTTTTCTTGCTGTCCATGAACTTTTCTCGTCTCGTATTCAAGCGAGCCCAATTGGAATAACGGTGTATCCTTCGCAGCAATAACAAGCCCCTTCGTATCAGTGATGTAGGCAAGACCTTCCTGCAGACAATAATAATCCAGCATGGTTCCCGGCAGTTGGTCAATCCCCGGACGAACCAATGCTCCCGCCTTCTCCATCCACAACTGCTCTTTTTGGCTTCCGGAACGGAACGGCAGCGAAATATATACGTTCTCCGGATCCCATGTGCTGTCTTTGTGCATACGCACCGAAACATCAACCCGGGCCTTGCCTGTGTATACTTTCAGGAATAAAGAATAATAGCTGGATCCTTCCACTTGATAGAGCAGCTCTACGATTCCGTATAACGGTCCGTTCGTAATTTCCCTTGCACCGGTCAACCGCCCCGCATAACGCTTTACATCCATACCTTTGCGGTTGCGCCCCATCTTCCTGCGAACTTCAGCCATATCCTTGATGCTGCCGGCAGGCGTTACTTCATAAACCGGCGTAAAAGCGGCATGCTTAGCATCTGACCGAAGCAATTGCTCGCCTGATGGTTTATCCGTCCACGAAAGGATTCCTTCTCCAATCTTCCATTCGATCTTTGTATACGGTGATTCAATAGAAGATTCGCTGATCGATAATCCTTGTTTTACAAAAGCGTCCTGCAGCGGGATCAAATCATTCATATCGTAGATGCCGTCGTTTCCTTTAAGCCTTGAGCTTTTAGTTGTATGCGCGCGGACATCCGCTGCAGGGCTCAGCGAATAGGTACGCTCTTCTCCAGGCTCCAGCGAGATCAGGACCGCAATCTGATTGCCTTTGCTTACCGATTCCTTCTGGTGAACCAGGACATTGCCGGACTTGTCATCTACGACTTCAAGGCCGCTGCGGAACAAATCCGACTCCCATCCGCCTTCGATGTAGAAATAAGCTAGCTCCTGAACACTGCGCTCCGATGGATTAATCACTTTGTACGTAAACGGACGACCCGCGGCCAGCAGCGCTTCACCCTTGCTGTGCGTCACCTTATCCAATGCCGTCCAGACACTACGGCTGGCATTCGCTGCATACGCTTGTTTGCGCACCTCAAGCTCCTGAACCAATGGATGCCAAGGTTCACGGACAGAAGAATGATACCCCCAGGTATGCTCAGCATACATAATCAATTGCTGCTCCGCTTCTTGGATTAATTCACTTCCGGCAATTTCACTGCGAGGATCCAGCTTCTTCACCGTTCTAAGCGTTCGCTGCGCTTCTCTGAATATCTGGGTATGCATGGCCGTGGAGGCTACCCCGTCCGACCACCAATCCGGCCAATCCCCGCGGAACACATCGATTTCTGCAGACTGCTTCTTCACATGCTCAAAAAATTTGGACAGCGTTGTCATTTCAATCTCAACGGCTGAACCGTGCTTCTCATTCCATGCATGGATAAATTCCATAATCCCGCCATTCGGAGCGGCATTGTCCCGAAGCAGACCCATCACATTCACAAGCACGAAGTCATAGGGATACTCTTCTGCTTCCAGCTGCTGCAGGTAACGGTTGATCCGTGTTTCCGCAACCTCCCAATGATTATCCGCTACGCCCCATATCGCAAACTCGTCTTGAATTGAGTAGGAGAGCATTGAACCTGGATTAAGTCCCAGATCGTTACCCATCATATAATGCTCCCCATTCCATACAAGCAGCCGGTCTCCCTTCGGAGTTTCCCAATAAAAAGGATACTGCTTGCGCCCAAGAGCAAACATGCCGTGATGCGTGTGGATGCTGGTCAGCAGGTGATCAATTCCCGAATCTACCAATGATTGAGCGTACCCCCAGCTGTAGCCGTTAATATCCGCCGTCATGGCTGAACTCACCTTGATGCCGATTTGATCCGCGTAAGCTTTGGCTTTGCCCATCATATTGGTTAACAGCTCTCCGTCTATCAACTCCGTCATGTTTAAATACGTGCCTGACAATTCGATATCGCCATTTCTTACGGCAGCTGCGAAATCCGCTCTCATTTCATCCGTAGCCTGCTCCAAAAAACGCTCCACAGCCCAAAACGTCTCACACATCCACTTAAAGCCATTCCACTCCGGGTGCTCCCCTGATTGAATGGATTTCACCGTTTCCACAGCCTGACGGATAAAATCAACATGAAATTGTTCAATTTTCTCCTGGCGTTCGGTGTAGCCGATATCGGTATGAGAATGATGAATCGTATAGATTTTCCACTTTTTCTTTAATGGCTGTTTCATGGTTCTGTAACCCTCCAGAGATCATCAATTGTTTTGGTTATACTTTGGCAGCTCAATGGTAATCCGGGTTCCTTGATTCGGCTCGGAATGAACGGATATGCCATAACTCGCACCGAAAAAGATTTGAATGCGCTGCTGCACATTATATAGACCATAGCCGTGCGATTTCTTCACAAATACTTCTTCTATCTGCTTATCGCTCATTCCCGGACCGTTATCTTCAATGATTAAGACGATCGTCTCTCCCGCTTCTTCTCCTTTAATTGTGAGAAGTCCCCGGCCTCCGCGTTTTTTATCGATTCCATGTTCAATGGCATTTTCCACGATAGGCTGCAAAATCAGCTTAATCACTTCAAAGGTGTACAACGATTCCTGGATATCGTAGACCACATCAAATTGATACTCGTGCATAACGAGCTGAATATCAATATAGGCTTTCGTGTTGGCGAGCTCGCCTTGAACAGAAATAATGTCATCGCCCCGATTTAAGGTCGTTCGGTAAAAAAGTGCAAGCGTAGTCGTGATGCGGCTGATCTCATCGGCATGGATATCGATTGCTTTCCAGTTAATCAAGGAAAGCGAATTGTAGAGAAAATGAGGATTAATCTGTGATTGCAGCGCCTTCATTTCCGCTTCCTGCTGAATGATTTTGCTTTGGTACACTTCATCAATCATTGATTTAAGGCTTCTTAGCATATTGCCAAACCGGTTCGTCAGCTCACCAATTTCGTCTTTGGACTCGCTTTGGACTTCGATCTCCAAATTGCCGATCGCCGCCATGTTCATATTCCGGTTCAGTTGATGAATCCGTTTGACGAAGGAGTAGGACAGCGCCCATATGAGGATGATGACCAGCAGCAAACAGATGCCTTCGATGGTGATCGTCGCTTTCAGAATAATTCCAGCGTTAACCGATACGGAATTACTAGGAATGAAGTAGACAATACTCCATCCCGTTTCAGCAATTTCATAGGTGATGGCAATAAGCCCCGGCCAGTCTGACACCTTATGTCCTTGACTGACCCATTGATGAATCTGTGCTTCTGCGCTCTTATCTTCAAGTTGAGCCTTAGAATAGATGATATTTTGCTGCTGATCGGTAATGATGATCCCGTAATCTTGATCCGTGGCGACCGCCAGTTCGGCGAATACTTTCTTAGGATCGAGCTCTACGTACAGCAAGTTCCGGATGTCCTGATTATAAGCACCGACAAACCGGTGAGCGGCAAACAGCTTCCCTTCCTCACTGAACCAATTCGTTTGGACATTGGACATAGCTGCTTTGAACCAAGCCATCTGTTCGATATGGCTTATGGCCAGAATGGAGTTTCTTCTTTCCGTAATATGGTTGTCCGTAAAAACGGTAAGCTGGCGAATATCGCTGTTTAGAAAAAGGATGGTATTGAACAAAGGATCCACTTTCTCATTCAGATCCTTATACATCGTATAATAATCACTGTATTCATTATGAAAAACATTAACGATATTCGAGTTATAGCTGATCAATTCTATCGCTGCGTTGTACATTTTCATTTTGTAATCCAAACTATCCGCCATTTTCCTGCCGCTGCTTTCAATGCCAGCCTTCGCTTGTTTGATTAACAGCGATTTGGATTGATTATAGGAGTAAATACCGAGCACCGACATCGGGATAATGACAACCAGCAGATAAGACAGAATCAGCTTCTGCTTAAACCGTAAATTTTTAATGAAATAGAGCAATTGATTCACCTTGTTCACATTCCGTCCTCTTTCTATTCCCGTGCTGCACGGTTTCTGATACCTTTGACAATACCAGAACGCTTAACCCGTTAAAAGAGAGACTTGAATGGTATCCATCCCGTTATTCTTTGACCGCGCCAAGAACGATACCGCTGACAAAATATCTTTGCAGGAAAGGATATATACATAGAATCGGCAGCATAGACAATACAACCTTCGCCGCGCTGAGCGTCCTGTTCGATATCGCTGAGAGCCGCTTCAATTCTTCAGGATCTGTTGTATTCATAATGGAGCTCAAGGAAAGAACCAATTGCTGGATGTAGGTCTGCAGCGGCCAGTTCTCCTTATGATTCATCAGGATCATACCGTCGAAGAAAGAATTCCAGTGTCCAACGATAGAGAACAACGTGATCGTAGCCAGTGACGGCACCGACGTCGGCAAATAAATATGGAACAGCGTCTTCCAAGGCCCTGCTCCATCCATGTTAGCTGCCTCATCCAGTTCTTTGGGAATGCCGCGGAAAAAATTCATCAGCAAAATCACGCTAAACACTGGAACCGCAGAAGGCAGAACAAGGGCCCAAATATGATCCAGCAGCCCTAGAGAGCTGATTGTCATATACCAAGGAATAAGCCCCCCACTGAATAACATGGTAAACACCATAAACCACATGTACACATTTCTTCCCGGAAATAATCGCTCCGACTTGGATAGCGGGTACGCCATTAACACCGTAATCAGAAAATTAATGATTCCGCCCAGTACAACCCTTTGAACTGACACCCCGAAAGAGATAAAGAAGAATCGATCTGTCAGCACCTCTTTATAAGATGACAGTGTCATATTGACCGGCCAAAAATAAACAATTCCGGCGTTCGCAGCCGCCTTATCGCTAAAAGACAGGGCTATCGTATACAGGATGGGCGCCAAACACAATAGTGCAGATAGCGCCAAAATCATATAGATGCTGATATCTGCCATTTTGTTGGTTTCTTTCACCATTCCACTCACGCTCGCTTAGAAGATTCTGTAATTGGCATATCGGCTGGCCAACCCGTATGAGATTAAGATTAAGATGAAGCTGACGACCGATTTCAGCAGTCCTACCGCAGTTGCCAGACCAAATTGTGTTTCCAGCAAACCGGTACGGTACACATAAGTGTCAATAATATCCCCTGACTCATAAACGAGCGGGTTGTATAAATTAAGAATTTGTTCAAAGCCGGCATTCAGCACGTTGCCCAGGCTTAACGTCGCTAACAGGATAACGGTCGGCAGCAGGGCAGGAATTGTGATGAACTGCAGCTGCTGTATGCGGCTGGCTCCGTCTATGGAAGCTGCTTCATACAAAGACATATTGATGGATGTGAGTGCGGCCAAATAAATAATCGTGCTGAAGCCGAATTCTTTCCACACATCGCTGATGACGAGAATCGGTTGAAACCACGTATTACTGGAAAGAAACATAATCGGTTCTTGGCCGAACCAGCTTAATATTTGATTCACGAGCCCGTCTAATGTCAGCATATTAAGGAGTATTCCTGATAATATGACCCAGGACATAAAGTGGGGCAAGTAAACGATGGTCTGGATGGTTCTCTTAAACAATACGATTCGGGCTTCGTTTAAGAGGAGCGCAAAAACAAAAGGTACGATAAGTCCTGCCGCGATTTTCATTAACGCGATAGTAATCGTATTAAAAAAAATTTGCTTGCTGTCAGGAAGCGAGAACATGTAGCTGAAGTTTTCCCAGCCAATCCATTTCGAACCCAAAATTCCTTTGGTCGGTATATAATCCTGGAATGCAATGGCAACCCCAAACATCGGCACGATACTAAAAATAATAAGAAGGACTATGCCGGGAACCAGCATAAGGTGATAGTTCATCATAAAACTTCGGTTTCTCAATTGGCATCCCCCTTTCTTCGCTGGGATATGACAATTAGGTATCAAGCTCAGCGTGATCCTGATACCTAATTACGCAATGTTATCGGTACGGTTATTGGCTTGTTTCCTGCTGCACTTCTTTTGTAATTTCATCTCCGCCTTGTTTTTTCCACTGCTCGACAAAATCATCAAAGCTGTCCAACGGCGCGTTTCCTGTGATAATTTTCAAGAAGGTTTCATTTTCAAGCTTCGTCAGATTGGTTCCTTTCTTCGCCATGGTCTCCGTCTGTCCGTAGAAGACCGGCATCACCTTATTCAGCTTATCTGAACCAACTTCGCTGCCTCCAACATAGGACGCAAGGTAATTGGCATAGGCTGCGATATCCTGTTTTGGTTTCTCCAGGTTTTTCATAATGGACTCATAGTTCGGAATTTGATCCGCAGGAAGATTTGAGCTATCCTTCGATTCAACTGCGCTTTTAAGGAGCTGATAATTTTCGTATACTGTATTTTCATTGTTTAATTGCAGGTTTAGAGGCCAATTCAACCAACTGACACCAAGTCCTTTGTAAATTTCGGCAGCTGCAGGATCCTTCAGGCGCAATCCCTCGTACTCCATGCTTAACGCTTTGACGACAGCATCCGGATGTTCATATCCTTTTCGTACGACCAGGTATTGGCCGGATGGCTTGGAAACTGCCAAATTGCGTTTGCCGTTCCCATCTAAAGGTGCGGTTAATGCAATCCAGTCCGCTTTGGCGTCATTTTTGACTGAGTCCGAGAGCATCCATCCCGCAAACCAAGGGGCGAAGAGAATACCGGCTTTACCGCTTGCCACCTGCGCCGCGTTGTCATTCCACTTGCGGGTAACAAATTCTTTATCGATCAGACCTGCAGCGTACATCTCACGCAGTTTGCCCAGAGCCAGTTTCATCTCAGGAGCTGTGGAACCGTTCATAATGGTTCCGGATCCGTCTTTCATCCAATATCCCGGATACGCGCCATATGCAGCGAATATAGGATCAAAGGTGAAGAACGCACCATCCGTTGCCAGATTCGGATCTCCCAGCAAACCGACTGTGTCGGCTGCGCCATTCTGATCCGGATCTTGTTCTTTGAAAGCTTTAGCAACTGCTGCAAGCTCATCGAGGTTGGCAGGCGCTTTCAGTTTCAGCGTCTTCAGCCAGTCTTCGCGAACCCATAACAACTGGTTATTCCCTGCGATGTTCGTATCCGGCAAAGCAAGCATCTTGCCGTCTTTTTTAACCGCATCCAGTACCCGGCCGTTATACGAGCCGTAATAATCTTTAATTAATGGAGAAGCGAATTTGTCATAGGCTTCGGTCAAGTCCTCCAGCATATCCGATTCCGCTAAACGCTTATATTGGCTTTCGTCAACGATCATGACATCTGGAATGTTGGAGCTGGCAATGGCTAAATTAACTTTCTGCTTATAGGCCTCGCCGTCTTCAACAGAGAAATCGTATTTGACTTTAATATTTAATTTATCCTCCACGTACTTCAATAACTTATTGCTCTCCAGTGTATCCCCTGCAGGCAGATTATTACCCGCCACACCTTGACGGCCCAAAGTGAACGTTACTGTGTCCGCATACGGTGCGAATGGATCCGCGTTCTCCGCTGCAGCGCTGTTTTCCGGCTTGTTCTGCGTATCTGTCGTTCCTTCCGATGCATTATTCTGATTGTTCCCATCATTCTCCGAGCTTCCACTCTGGCTGCATGCCGACAAACCAACGGTCAACACCGCCGCCAATACTAGTTGGACCCATTTTCCTTTCACCAGTTGCTCCCCCGCTTCGTTGTTATTTGGTACATGTTCATCATATAAAATAGCCGGATGACACGAAATCTTAAATATTTTCGATTCATTTCATTATTTTACGGATTGGGTTAGTAGATACGTATTTCGGACAAGCCCACATTGCTTCCAGCCCCGTGAATGTCGAATTTCACCCAAGTAACCTTCTTGTCAGTGAATGGAATCACTTTCCCGTCCCCATTAGCGGGAATATCCGTCACTTCAAGCGTTGAGCCGTCGCTGAACGTCAGCGTACCGCTTCTGGCATCATCCGCCAAATTCATCCGGTCATGCAGAATGATCAGGCTGATCGTGCGTTCTTCCTTCCAGTCCAGTCGAATCCAAGGTTCCACTTCCCCTTGTGAAGCCCATTCGCCAGCCCCTTGAACTGCAATTATGCCATCGCTTACTTTGGCGGCGCTGTAATCGCTGCTGTATTCGGATGAGGCAGTCACCTCAGCCTTAACCGCAGCATTCTCCGCCTCAAATACTTGAATTTCAGACAAGCCCACATGACTTCCTTGACCTTCCGTCACCTCAAATTTAACCCAGGTCACCGCTCTGCTTGGGAAGGACAGCTCTTTTGCGGAACCATCCGCAGGTATATCCTGCACATCAACGCTGCTGCCGTCGCTGAAGGTTAATTTGCCGCTAATTGCATTGTCGGTTGTATTAACGCGGTCGAATAGGGTGATTTTATTAATCATCTTGCTTTCAACCCATTCCAAACTGAGCCAAGGATGTTGTTCTCCGCCAGATGACCACTCCCCGCTTCCATTCACACCGATTATACCGTCAGCTGCTTGGGATGGCGCACTGCCCTCATCGAACCAGGAAGAGGCTGACAGAATCGCTTCTCTGGCCAGGTTCGCCGGCTCAAATACTTTCATTTCCGACAAGCCTACATTGGAGCCTGCTCCCCCCGTCACTTCGAATTTCACCCAGGTAATCGTCTTCTCGTCAAAGACAATATCCTTAACCGCACCATCAGCAGCTATGCTGTCCACCTGGATAACGCTTCCGTCACTAAACCTCAGAATTCCGGTTAAAGCGTTATCGTCAAGATTGATCCGGTCATACAAGGAGACTTTATTTACCTTCTTCGCTTCCTCCCACTTCAGCTCTATCCATGGATTCGCTTCTCCCGCAGAAGCCCACTCCCCGCTGCCGTGCACATTCGAGATGCCGTCTACCGCTTTGGAACCGCCAAAATCCGCGTTATATGCCGAGGAGACGGTTACCTTGGCGATTGGCGCAATATTGCCTCCCTTTAGCATGAACTCCGGTGTCTCCACAGTGATGGGACTGCTGAAGTCGGACAAATTTCCGGCATCATCATAGGCCTTGATCGAATACGTGTACGATGTATGACCATCAGCATCTGTGTCCAAATAGCTTTGGTAACCACTGCTTATAGATTTGATTTCCTCGTTGTTCCGGTAGATCTTATAGCCTTTAACGGACACATCGTCTGAGGAAGAATTCCATGTTAATGAAACCCTGCTCGAATTCCGGGCATGACCTTCCAATCCAGTCGGCGCAGATGGTCCCCTCGTGTCACCGATTAGGCCGGCTGTTGGTCCCACCGCATTCGAGTACTTACCCTTACGTCCTGCCTTAACAGCGCGGACTTTATAATAATAATGATTCGTTAAGCCTGGGATGACTTGACGGTCTAGATAGTGATTGTCGTTAACCGATGCCAGATAATGACCGGCTCCCGGCTCAAAATCGCTTTGCGTCCCCCGGTATACTTCATAATAAGAAAGACCTGGATCTTGAGAGGGATTCCACGTCAACTGCGTTCCGTACTGATCGGTTACACCTTGAACGTTCTTAACGATCCCGGGCGCTTCACCGCCGGTAAGCCGCAAGGTTACCCAGCCATGTCCTTTGATCGTAAATGAAACGGTGCCCTTATTCAGCGTCAACGGGGAACGGTCGTTCTCGACCAGATCCGTCTCTATGACCGCGCCCGGATGAAGAAAGTTTAAGTCAACCGTAACCTTCGTGTCTTGACCTAACGTTTCGTTAAAGCGCAGTATCGTCCCTTCGCCGTTTGCTTCAGCCAATTTGGCAGTGGTTAACACCACATTGTCTTTATTAATGGTAATGAATTGCCCTTTAGCCGCGGCCAATCTTCCGCCAGCTTGTTTAGTGGAAATAATGTTTGCCTGCAGCGCGTTCGAAGCATTCATCCCGAATTGGTCCGCGCGTCCGTCCTTCCAATTCTCACCGGTATGCGAAGTGAGGGAGTATTTGAACGTTACCGGTCCGGGCTGCGTTTTCTGGAAATTCGTATGCCATTTATTATTAAATACAAAACTATAAATCCAAGGCTTCTCCGTATTGTAATCCTTGGCTCCCATCGCCGATCTTCTCTCTCCATACTGGACGATCGGATTCGACAACGGCGATAAAGTAATGCCGTAATTCTGCTTATCCGAAGCGTCGATCCAACGGTTCACCGTATAATAAGCCGTGCTGGAGCCATAAAATTGCTCATTATCCGGGTTTTCGATGTCGGAATTCAGAAACGGCTTCACATCTCCGCTTGGCATTTCATGCCTTAATTCAAAATTCGGCACATTTAACGGAAATACGAAAAATCCTTCCTCATCCTGTGTGCTGTACGAAGGGGCATCCGTTTTATCCACCTCATTCACGATATCGATTCTCGGAATGCCGTCATAGAGAATAACCTTTCTTTTCATGCTGTTTATGCCGGCTGTCACTCCGTTAGCAGTCATTTCTGCCATAACAGGTCCGGTTGTCCCCTTCATCTGCGATTGTTTCACTGTAAAGGTCGAATACACTTCAGGGCTCATCAGCTTTGTTGTGTGATAGACGAATTCATTCATCTGATAAGGCGCGGAGGCATCCACCATTTCTTTGCCGCCATTTTGCTTATCCACGATGCTTGCGATGGCGCCCGTTCCATCGAATGTCACTTTAAAATATTCGTTCTCCATAGAAGAATTGGAGACGTGAATGCTCGAAGCAAACTGCGGCTCCTCTGCTGCTGGTACCGCTTTGAACGTCCTATAGCCCAATCCCGGAACGCCCTTAGCCACAAAAGTAACCGTTCCATCATCCATTCTTTGATACGGCACAGGCTCATTATTCTCCACATTGGTCAGCGTGAAATGCTCAGGCAGCTTAGCCGCATCCACAGTTACAAGATCGGACCTCTCCCAAGACAACGAATTGTATACCGCGATAGTTCCTTCATCTGCAGGGATCAATGAACTGATTGAACGCAGAGAATCATCAATCAGCCGATCGGCCTGTCTGCCCGCGGCAAGCGCCGTGTTCCGCTTCCATATCCACTGTTCATCCGCTTGCGGAATCTCATTGCCCCACGAATGCTCATCGAAAAGAATCATATTGTTATAGGCGGATGATAGTTGCTCATAGGGATATTTCTTCCCCTTACCCGCGCTGCTGGCCACCGTAGCGAACCATTCGGCCGTCGGAACCTTCTCATGGTTCTCCTTGTTCTTTCCTGTTTCATAGGAGGCGGAAGATACACCGTAATTCCACCAGTCCTCGATATTGCCTTTGTAGGTTGGAATCTCCTTCTCGTAGTGTTTCTCGATATATTCGAAATAATCATTTACCGTGGAGCTGATAACCTCCGGATAAATATAATCCCGCCCGCTGGCATCCTTTCTTGCATTAAGTTCTTGTATATTCTTCTGAACAGCCGCTGTAACAGGTTTATTGTCATAGGGTGTGGTGAAGTCCGTAATAATCGCATCATAAGGATAGTCGTCCTTATGGTAGTTCATCACCTTATCCGTTACATTCGCGGCCGTTGCAAGACTGTCGGCATTTCTGAAATCAAACTCATCCGTGCTGTAATGTCCGTAGTTATATGCGAGCACTTTATGCTGGGGATCCTGACCTTGATAATAGAACAGCTTCGGATAATCAAACAGCGGATCCGGATTCTGCCTCATCATTAAGTATTTGATCCCCGATTCAACCATTGTATCGACAGCAGCCCATGAAAAAGAGGGATCATCGGACATATACAGCAGTTTATTGGAGGGAACACCCAGCTTATCATTCAAGAAACGTTCCGAATAATAAGCCATCCGCACCAGCTCTTCTGTGCCGAGACCCGGATACACTTCGTTAAGGTAGCTGCTCGGATACGTCAAGCTACCTTTTCTTAAATGCTGCTTCAATTGTTCCATCCAATCGGCATTTCTTGATTTCCAAGCTGAATCGTTCAGCATGTACGACGCCTCGACAGGATAACGGAATTGATCCTTCTTATCAAGCCCTTCCGTCTCCTTCACCTTCTGCATTGCCTCATCCAAATACCCCGGGAAAATATCCCCGCTGAGCTGTTCCTGCGTATTGGTATAGCCGATATCCGTATGGAGGTCATGAGCGACGAAAATTTTCCAATGGCGGATCTTCTCCTGCTCCTTCGTTATTGTGCCAAGCGGTTTTCCCTTTCCTTGGGCATTATCGTAAACGGTAAAGGTCACCTTATCCCCGTCCTTATGCAGCTCCGCGACATCTACAACGATCTGATTGGTTCCTGCGGCCAGCTTTCCCAACGCCTGCATGTACGGCTTTTCGCCGGGGATCATGATTTTAACCCACGCAGAGATTTCATCTCCGGTGTTACTGATCGTCAACTGTGTTTCCGATTTCAGCATGCCCTGATCCTTAATCATCCACGGGGTTTGTTTAATGGCTGTTATTTCAAGTGAATCCTTGTCCTTTCCATAAGCAGTACCTCCTGTCCAGCATTGAGCCGATAGTAATGTAAGCGCCAACAATAATGATAATTTTTTTCTCATAAATCCTCCCTTATTCCTTAAGTTGTCATCCACACTCCAATGGTAATCTCACACAGTTGAAGAAGAAACATCTTATTTTTTCGATCCGTTTTATTATTTTTAGATACCTTTCGTAAACTGCATCCGATGAAACTAATGACCGCTTTGATAATGAGGCGGATGAAATGAAAAAGCTGATACCGGTTAAGTCCGGTACCAGCTTCAGCTAGACGGTCGATCTATTGGGGCTTGACTGTTGCAGGCTGCCGGCCCTATATTTCTCTGCTCTCTCTATATTTTGCGGGTGTTGTCCCCAAGTAGTTTTTAAAGGTTATACAAAAGTAGGAAGAGTTGCTGTACCCGACAGCCTGTGCGATAGCCATGATTTTCATGTTCGTTTGTTTAAGCAGCTGCTTTGCTTTCTCCAATCTGTATAACGTCAGCTGCTTGATTAAGCTCCGCCCCGTTTGTTTCTTAATCAGATAACTCAGATAACTTGGTGTTAAATACACTTTCTCCGCAATATATTCCAAACTGATATCATGCATATACTCAGACTCAATAATCTCCGTGATGGAGCGGATGACCCGGTGGGTGTCCCCTGAGCGTTCTCTGTCGTCCTGCTTGTCTTTGAATTTCCCTACTACCGTATCGATTAAATCCTTTAAATCTTGTAAATCACCGCAGTTGAACACAGGTTCAATCATGGGACTGAATTGTTCTGGTGAATCCGAATTTGCAAACATTTTCTTCACAATTTCAGAGCAGATATATTTGCAATAAAGGACGGACAGACTTTGGTTGTTTTCCAGATGGCTCCACAGCATAGGAAGCACCCGTTCTGTTCCGTAATAATCGCCCATTTCAATTTGCTTGTACAGCATATCAAGAATAGGCTGCACCTGATTTCCTTTGTGAGCAAGCCCAGAAGCCTGATTCATGGTAGATAACACGGCATTGGTATCTACAAAAAATTTATAATCCAGCATTTGTTCCATCTGGTTATATGCAGCAGCTATATGCTTAACATCCTCGATAAGCCCACTGTGAACAATGACAACTTGCTCCTGGAAACGCTCCCATAACTGCTCCAATAGTGTCTGAGCAATCTCCTCTGGCTGCGGAACAGCCGCCGATGAATCATAGCGTAATAGGATCCCACTCTGAAATTCATTTAGATTCATACAATCAAATTCACCGATGCCAATTTGCTCAAGCGTATCCACAAACCTATCGTATGAGGCATCAAAAAACTTGCGTTTATAATCCACCAAAAAGAGCAAAAAGGACTTGTTATTGTAGCTCTCGTCCATCATTACTTGTTTACCGTTGTCCGTATGCTGCTCCCACAATGAACCGCTAAGAAGATCAAGAAGCATCTTTTCCTTCACATGCGCTACCCCGATTTTGTACCCTTCCAGCATCTTCTCCAGCTGTTCCTGCTCTGCTTCTCTGCTTGTAAGCAGATCGATGATATCAGACATCGTACTGCTGAAGTGGTCAATAACAATCGGCTTCAACAAATAATTCACCGCTCTTAGCTCTATGGCTTTGCGAGCATAATCAAATTCGCCATAAGCGCTATAAATGACAATTTCTAAGGCCGGATTGGCTATCTTTGCTTGTTCAGCCAGTTCCAGACCGCCCATGAATGGCATTTTAATATCTGTAAACAAAATATCGATCGGTCTGCGCTTGATAATATCCAGCGCGTGTTCACCATTGTCGGCCTCTATGATCGTTAAAGCATATTGAAATCTTCTTATAAGAGATTTTATTCCATTTCGTTCAATCGGTTCGTCATCGACAATTAATATGGAATGCACGCCCATACCCCCATTTCCCGCTATAATCCTGCTGAGAGCGTAATTCTCATTATAATTGGATCTTGTCCGGGCGTATATATAGAATTAAGACTTGTTTTTGCAGGAATAGGACATTCTATGAGCTTGTCCGGCGGCCGGAGAGCTTCAAACGCCCATGCCCGCTGAGGCTGGCGGGCCCTTCCTTTCCCCTCGTGACGTTCGCCTGCACCCTGCGTGAATGAATAAAAACTCCCGCCGGCTTCGAGAATCGAATCCGGCTTGTTACAGACATTCGCACTATGGTTGCTGATCCGTTTATACGCATGAAAATGCAGCCTAAAGCCATTGAAAAGTCCTAAGTCTCTTTGATAAGTTTGAGACAGCTCTGTTGTTCGGGTAATAAAATGCGGGTATTGATTACTTGCTGGCACGCCCTGCATAAACCTGATTCTGAGCTTCGGACAAAATCGGCATTCGCGGCGACCTACTTTCTGCATCGCGCACCGTTCTCAGAACGTGGTGGGGCGATGCGTATCGGCAGCCTAATGCCGCGGCCTCTCTTTAAAAATGATTCCGCTGAACACTGGTTTAACTTTCTCGATCTTTTGGACTTGGGTCAACTGAATGAATTGAACGCATGTCACGCCTCTGATTTTAAGAAATCCATTCTTCAAATCAAACCCCTCTACACAGCCAGTAAATACACTTCCGTCTTCTTCGGTAACCTTGATGATTCCTTCCAACATTATCTACCCCTCCTTGCATAATTAAGGGGATTCGACCAGCAAGCTCTGGATTCCTGCTCGTCCGCTGCGGTCAGCTTTCGATAAATGTTACGATCCACCCTTCCTGCCATTTTGAGACTCTCCCGTCAACCATTCCCAGTCGTGGCCAGCTTATTGTTAAACCGACAGGGCGTAGCCGTTAGCCAGCCTGACCAAAGAAGTAGAAGAAACCGACCAACGCAGCAGAAAGGGCGCTCCAACATAACAAGGCAGTAGCAGAAGGTTTCGGACCGTCTCGCAGCACCTTCACGCCAAAAGGCAATAACGCAATGCACAACCCGATTGTTGCGACGACGGAGAATGTGGTACTACCCTTCAGCACGCCAAGCGGAAGTGAAGACATTAGGGCTAAGCCGACGCATTGGTAAACGGTTAATGTGCGGGATAGGTAGGAACCAATCGCAAGGGCGATCCACCCCAACATAATGGCCAAATTAAACGTCTTAAAAATATGGAACGCGCTGTAAGAATTCGCGATGACACGGGTCGCGGCATCGGCATTTTGCTGGCGAACGAGTTGGAAAGCGAGATGGTCGACTCCGGCGTGGAAAGTGCGAGTGAATAAACCAAAAACCGAGAACGTCGCTCCCCAGAACGCCCAATGCGGTCTGCGGCCGCCGATTCTTTTAGCCAGTAGAATGACCGCCGGGCACATCAACACATTGCCGGCAGCGAACGCGCTGTATGAGGCTGTTAATAATGTTGGATAATCCCGAAACGCAGTCAATTGATCCGGGAAGAAAAAATGGAAACGATAACGTAGAGCGACTCCGGCTAGCATAAGCAGCGGACCCAAAATAAGCGCCACTCCTCCAAGCCATCTCCCCGGAAAATCATAGGTTTTTTCAAAGCTTTGCTTTAGGGTTGTGTCAGACAATCTGATCTTCTCCTCTTCCTGTTTGGGTTATGCCATAAGTATAGGAAACCAATGGCCGTGATGATACCCGTTACGGCTTACATTATGCCGCCGAAACCTTACGATTTTGTCACTTTAGTACCTACTCATCAAGCCAGCGCAAAAAAAGCCATTATTAAATGTGTCACGCGTTATTAACCGAAAAAATGCAAATCATTCCTTTGTTTGTGGCACAAAAAAGGACGAACAAAAAAGCAGACGGATCTCGTCTACTTATTGCTCGCCAAGTGCGAGTCAGAATGTATAAGAATAGCTGCTCCTTCCCTACCGAAAAAGCGAAGGCCAGGAACATAAAGGTTGATCGAAAAACCCTTTTTCAATACGATGGAACGATTTTATGCCAATCCTCTGAATGGCCGGAAGCTACCGGACATTCCCTGAAACCGTCAATTGGGCATCCACTCTTACGCCCAATAGGTGGAATTATTTATCTTTGCGTCTGAGCTTTTCGAGCATGGCATTTCTTTTTGCCCGGCGCTCTTCTATGATCTCTTCATGGGTCCTATCCTTTAGTGGTACAGGTCTCGGGCAAAACGGGACAATTTTCTTGTTGTTCATCCTATTCATCCTTTATGAGAGAATAATAGAAGTGTTGCCCACAAAAAGCCCATATAAACAAAAAAAGCCTCTTGGTTTTCACCAAGAGGACTTTCGGGTCGAATTATCGGGTTAATTGAGAAAGGCGTTCGATGTTCTGCTCCGTAATGGAAGTCCGTTGACCGATCTGCTTCAACATCTGCTCACGTAACTTCCGACGTTTTTGAATGATGTTTTGTTGTGACACATCCTCAACTACCCGAACCGCAGCAGCAATATTATTTGGCCTCGGCATTCAAGTCAACCTCCTTCTGAAATATCATGCGTTTTTGAATTGTTAAGCAAAACGCATGGATAACTCTACGAATCTGTCTCGACTCTATAATACCATTTCCTAGAATCAGAGACAAGGATCGCTCGTCGTCATTATCGAAGTGAAAACACCATACCCATGTTTCCCCCTCAAGCATAGTCATTCGAAATGCAACCTGGTGCCTGCCTGGGTAGGGGTTTTGTGAATGGGCTTGCTCCTGCTCGTCTTTCGCCGCAACGACGGCCGCATAATGGGCATCAGCATCCAAATCGAGGGTACGGTGTTTACCAGTGGTACCCTTGTCCAAAATCGGTTCAAGCGTATTCCCTACTTTACGGTATAGAGAGAAGCCAGAGACGAAATCCATGTCGGTAAGTTCGAGTCTGTCATTCACATACCGGTAAAGGTTTTCGTTTACCTTCTTGATGATCCCGATAAGATATGAAATTTCATTCTCTGATTTGACCAAATCATCCTCCAGAAGCTCAATGACATCCTCCTGCTCGCTGATGGTGCTCTTAAGATCAGAAATGGTATTCTGCATAAATTCATGCGTGCTTTGCGAGTAGGCAGCGATGTAGGCTACTCCGGAAGGATCGTGGTCATTCTGGCTGAATACAGCATTTACAATGTCGTACAAACCTTTGAATGTGAAGTCATTCTTATTGACAAACTGCGCCCATACTTTTTCATATTCGACTGGACGTTTTGCCTTAAATGCCTCCACATGAAATTCAGGTTGACCGATGGTTGCCATCTTGTTTTCATAGGATCGGACATATAGATAGTAAACAACGAAAGATAAGAATACAGCCCCGGCTCCACTCATCCAAAGCGGCCACGGGCCATACTTGCCCACAGCAACTCCAGCAATGGCAGGGCCGATAATGGGAAGCGTAGACCACTGGATCGCCTTCGCAATCTTAAGATATTTGAAATAGCCACCGAGCGTTTTTACAGGCCCCAGCCAGGCCTTTTTTACCCAAGGCTGTCCAACTTGAGACCGCATCTTGGTAATAAACGGGTCTATCTCACTATGAATTTCGCTGAGATAACTATGGTAATTGGATTTGATCTCTTTGACTACCACTGTTCTATCACCCCAATTTAATATACAACAAATAGCCGGTAAAAGCCCGGATTGCTCATATTTTTTGGAGGAACAAATAAGGCTCAAATTCCATGCCCTCCGCTGCACCTGAGGGGTTTAATGGTACCGTATTGCTCATTTTGATGCTCATGCAACAAGGCGGAAAACCCCGCCAATGACGCAGCGGAGCTTCCCTCCCTTTCGTTCTTATGAATTACCTGCTTTGTGATCTTTGCCTCAGAATTACCTTCTATGAATAACCAGGTACGGGATCGGTCCAGCAAACTCGCCAAACCGCGGCGCCTGTATAGTCGTTCGAGCAGCCTTGCTCGATTCGATGCAGACGATTACGTCTTGACCACCGGACGCGGAGTACAAGTCCCCCCATTTATGACTTAACGAATACTGCTGAAGCCAATGCTGACGAAGCGCCTGCGCCTCCCAGAAGCCTACCTGACGCGATTTCTCGCACGTGTGCTTCAAATAGTACCAACCGCCCGCTTGCCTGCCACCAAAGCCTCGTGTTACCGTGTAGACGTTCACCCACTGGGCAATGCCAAACAGGTTATGCGCGAGAATCCAAAACCAGTAAAGGCCACGCAAGACCTGCCAGAAGAACATCATCGGCGATACGCGCGGCACGACTGGCAAAGACTTCGCCGGTGCAGGTTTTGCATTCACAATATCCGGCTCCGCATGGGTCTCCATTTCCTCGATAAAAGCGAACAAATCAATTTGTTCAACGTTGACGCTTTCCGGCTTGGGCTCCTGCCGCTTTAAAGGCTTACGGAAGGGTGCGGTCCACTGAGCAGAAGTGCAACTACATATGAACATCCACTTACACCAGAGAGCAGACATCCGCTGTTTGAGGCTCAAGGAAGCGGGATCCACTTCCCATACATCGACGAAATCCTCAACTTCATCAATCAACCGCTGTGAAATTGTTCGCAAAATCGTTTGTTTCATCCGAAAATTCCTCCCCGTTCTGGTCTTCATCAATCATCGTAAGCACCGCGTATGTTCATTCCAATTACCCCGTAAGATGTCCGTGTTCACGAAGACTGTAGTGCACCTTATCCCCGATAATGACATGATCGGCTAGATCAATCCCAACTAGGATCCCGGAATCATAAAGCCGTTTCGTCATTTTGATATCTTCTGGCGAAGGTGTGGGTATCCCGCTTGGGTGATTATGCACCGCGATAAACTGAGATGAACCATGCCGAATGGCAGCGCGGAAAACCTCTCTGGGGTGAACTAAAGCTCCATCAAGAGTTCCGATAGAAATTGTCTCTTTTGCGATCACGTGGTTCCTCGTGTCCAGGAACAAGCAGGCAAAGTGCTCCTTCTCCAAAAAACGCATGTCCATCATGAGGTCAGCAACGTCGCGTGGGGTACGAATGATCACCTGGTCTTCTTTTCGAGCAAGAGTCTGTCTACGCCCAAGCTCAAGAAGTGCTGTCAAAAAAAAGCTTTGACGCTCATCTAATCCGTAGCGCATAGACAGTTCAAACTCGGAGAGGACAGACAGTTCTCGCAAGCCGTGCTGAAGCAATTCATCGGCTAGTAAAGATAAGGATCGTTCGTTGTTAATCGGCTCCATAATCAGAACGATGAGGTCGCGAGTCGATAGTGACTTCACCTGACCGTTTAGATAGTAGTTATTTAGAATCTCTCGAACGGCAAATGCGTTGAGTTCCTTCATGGACATATACCAATTCCTCCTTGATTGGGGTAGAAATGAAAAAGGGCGCAAATGCGCCCTCATCAGCCTTATCGCGACAACAACTTACCAACGACGGTGTATTTCTTCAGCGTCTGGCGTCTCTGTAGCTGAAAGGCTACCTTCATCAGGTGGATTTTGCTCATGTATTGTTCTTGCATACGAATGTCGCCCCATACCATACTGCGGGGTCTCACCCCCGCGCCGAAAATGGCAGAGGGGCTTCCTCCTCACATTATGGTTTTGTATAAACCTTCGAATTACCCCAACGCTCTTACTGATGTTGCTTCAGTCTCCGAGTCCGGAAACCAAGGATGCTGTAGGCGGTCACCCTTTTGACTGGCCAAGCGGCGGGTTACGATCTACGTTTGCAGGAACCGAGCACGACGCAGACCATCATGTATACGGTCACGTACATCGCGATCATGGCAACGGACTTCTTATGTTCCTCCCAATTGCCCCCATATCGAAGGCGATTTGATCGTCCGGCCGCGCGTAACCAAGCAAGTTATGCTTCAACTCATCGAGCCAGAAGGAGAATCCATCTTCTCTTTCGACCAAATATTCGGCGATGATTCCTTGTAGCCGTGAAACGACCGGAATTTGAGTTGATCGATAAGAATCCAGCCAATTAACCGTCATCTCTGCGTATTGGCTCAAGGTAAAAAACCAATCCGAGAAAACACGGTCGTTCATTTGTTTAGTCGTCACGGGAACAACAACACCGAGCTTCTCAGGAGCAGCATGTTTGAGGAAGAGATCGAGCAAATTCTTCTCGTACATGTCCGCATCCTTCTCCGCTACCTGCCTTCCGCGGCCGGCCACAATCACTTTGAGCGGATACGACTTCACGACATTGAACTGCAAAGCCACCGCAAACCGGGCTTTTGCTGAGCTGGATCGAAACCTTTTTAATGATCTGTATTACCTCCTCTTAGTGCATAAAAAAAGAAGATGCAGGTAGCATCTTCTAATGGTCATCCCTGGAATGATTGAATCCGTTCATTGGCCGAATATCAGAAATCGGTCAAGCATGATCCATGCGCCAGATGCGGATTCCGCTCCAATTAAGAGCTGAATTTGTTCTTTACCTCATGGAAGGCGACGATGATATCCCCGAGAATGTTCAGTTCGTCCAAAAATTGAATGTACTGAACGATGAGTTGTTCATCTTCGGTAGAAATCTCTGTTTCCCCATTTAGCAAATCCACGTTCGAAATTTCAAGCGTTCCACCTTTGTAATCACGCATGATTGTGGTAGACATGTCGCTCTCCCCCTACTTGGCTTCAACTGAAAGGAGAGAATATATCTGCGGCCGCAAAGCTGCAAATTATTCTCTCCCCGCAAACCTATACGAATTGCCTCCCACTGCATGCCTAAGACTGGATATGCGGACGGATAAAATCCATGGGCCCAAACCGCTCTTTCAGCTTTCCCAACGATACGGTAACTGCACCTATGATGCCATTCTTCTCAAGTAGACCCTTGTAACCGTCTACGATGACGCCATCGCCCAGAGCGATAAACGTTTCGCATTCGCATTTGCGAGACGGTACGTCGACAACATTCAGAATCCCTCCATCGAAGGAGACTTTTTCTGTCGTCATCATATGCTGATACTCCCCTTTACACCGGTCGCAATGCGTCATGAAATCACGCTCCTCATGACTTTATTGTACCATCGTTTTAATGATCTCCCAAATTTTTTCCCAATTTCGCGATTAACTCCTGGTGCCGGAAAATCGTTGGCATGCAGGTAATCACGTGAAAATTTCTCGTGCTGGCGAGTCCTACGACTACAATGAACCATTCGCCTTTCAGACTCCTGCCCAGAATGCACCGCGAAGGGGTTACGAGACCAGAAGAACGCGAACTGCGCATTCTATTAGTCTCGCTAGAGTACCCTTCAACGATTGTTCCAGTCAGAATAGCGCATGCGATATCCGTACGGTCATAGCCGCGCATTTCAAGACGATCGTCCGTGTAGTGCTTCGAGATGTCAGTTAAGTAACCTTCTTCACCCGTGATACCTTTGCGAATACATTCCAGTTCGTAAGGCCAGTTGTCCTGACGATAGCTCATCCTCCAATTTCCCCCCTTTGCGAGCAGTGAATCGAACGCAAAAAAGCCCTGGGAATAAAAAGTGCATGGCCAAAAAAAGCCTGCTCTTTTAATCCCAGGGCGTATCCCAATTGTTGTCGAGATGACAACGCTCCGTCTTCGCTGAAAATAGGATCGGCGAAGAAATAGTAATGGTTAATCGTAATACTCCGATTATACTCTAAAATATCAAACTGGGCAATCATGCCGTTCACGCTTCGGCTGCTACCGAAAAGGAAAAAAGCCGGCGCCCATTTAGGGCAGCCGGAAGAATAAAGTCGCTCTAGGCGATTCTCTGGAAAAAGCCGTGGAACGAGGCGAATACCGGTTTCTTGCTGGCCATATCCTTTTGCAGCGTAACACCGAGGTCAATAATGTCATTCTCCTTCCCATGGAGTGACCGGGTATGCATTATCCGAAGTAGAAGCTGATGAACTGGCTCGTTCACGTCGCACAGCGGGTGAACCTCAGCCCCGATTTCGTCCAATCGGGTTGACTTGAAAAAAGACGTCTTCATGGCGATAGACGAATTGGTTTTCGATAGAGATTTGCTCAGGGAACAAGAGATTCCTGAACAGCGTCGCATCATCCATTTGATAATTGGCCATTCAAACCAGGCTCGAACGCCGCTGAATGTATTTTCGAATTCATCATCAGATAGGATTCTACGTATAGGTCTTCCATCATTTGAGTGTTCATATTTAGTATTGCCCCTTAACAAATTCGACATGGGATACGTGTAGATCATCAGAGGAACTCGATTCAAGCGTAACCGATATGGCGTCCGGAAGGTCTTTTACGTAAATGTTAGGTGCCTGAAGTTCTCCTGAATAAAATGGTACCACGTTTTTGTAATTCACCAAATTTATGACGGGTTTTCCGGTGTACGGATCCAATAGATTCGTATATGTGACCTGCTCTTCTGTCTCTTCCTCTGTTGTAGAATCGTCTGTGCCGTTTGATGTTGACGATTCAGAGGTATAACCCGGACTTGTGCCGGTTGTGGTAGTCTTCGGCTTTTTCACTTGCGTACGATGAACTTGTCGCCCGTAGGTCCCGTAGAGTTGCTCGATACCAAAGGTGATGGTAATCGACTCTGACATGTTCTCTTTCGAGGGCTTTTCAGGCGCAGGCGTTGACGGCGTTGACGGTGTAGATGGCGGAAGCGGGATGAATCCGTCGTACGGCACGTCCTTCCATGGCTCACCGGTAGCCGGATCGATTCCGCGGTCTTGGTCCAAGCTCATCAGGTTATCGATCATCATGAGACTCTTGAGTTTGTTTGCGTACTGCCAGTCGGTCGCGTACGTCGCGCGCTGCAGCTCGTTCGCCCATTCGAAAGGATTCTTCTTGGAGCGGGTGACCGTGTAACGCTGATTTTCGATTAAGAATTGGGCATGGTCATCAAATGAGGCCGTATAGCTTGGATAAGCCCGGAAGCCGGCGTTGATGTGATAGGTTCCGTTTACATCCTGTTCACTTGTCCCTGCATAGCAGACTGGCCCCTTCCATGACGAGTTTGCCTTGATGCCGAATACGTTATTACAGATGTCGACATTCCCCCAGCTCGACTCGAGCGCCATTTGTGCGAGTGTAACGCTTGCTTTTATGCCTGTTCTTTTCTCTGTATCCATTGCATAAGGGGCCCACTTGATGAAGAAAGGGTTATGCAGGGTACCAACGGTCGTTGGCACCATAATGACAGGGCCAGTGCCAACGCCTCCCCCCCCTCCCGCTCCGGTATCTGATCCAAGGATAACTCCCGTGTTCATATCGTGCGTGTACACGGTCCCTGTCTCACTGAATACCGGCGCCATGGTCTCGATATACACGTTGCTGAGATAGAGCATGGGATTAGTCTTAAAATCGTATCCATTCATTTCAGAGAAATTCACCTCACTAAAGGCATTGAAGGCAGCATCATTTGCAATATCGGTAATCTTACTCATAAAGAGCATGTAGGCCGTAGGATCGGTAGGCTCCACTCCGTCAGGCAGGAGCTCGAAGTGAAGGTGTGGGCCGGTAGAGCGTCCAGAATTACCTGATAATCCGATAATTTGACCCTTCCTCACAGTTTGACCTGGACCAACAAGGGCGTTGCTCAAATGAAGGTATCGTATCGTACCCGGCATATCTTCACTTTTGCTTTCAATGGTTAGGTTGATACCAGCTGCTTTCGTCGCATCCGAATCGGTTGTCTTCGGATAGGTTACGGATTTTACAATCCCATCCTGAGAGGCTGATACCGGCGTCCCAACGGGCACACCGATATCAATCCCAGTATGAAAGCTTTTTTCACCTGTTACAGGGTGGATCCGTTCACCAAAGCCGTCGGTGATGATGCTCTCCAAATCGTGCTTGTAAATTTGCGGTGGCAAGAACCTTTCCGTAAGAATTGTACGAGCAGCAACAGACTGACCGGAGGAAATTGCTGCGGCAATGATGTAAAAAAACAAAAATACAGCGAAGATAATGGCATAAACCCACCAAAAGCCAGCAAAGTGGTTCGCAATTTGAGAGCGAACCTTGTTTTTTAATTGCCTCATGGCTTCTTTCTTGAGATTTTCCATTGAGCCTCGAGCATTCTTGAAGTCCAATATCGGTGGTTTAAACGAAGCCATCCTCTCAGCCCCCTATTGTACGGTTGGACGCTGTTTCGTCAGTCTCGTTTGTTGCGCCGTTTTTGTGTTTTTCTTCAAGATGTTATTGGTGCTCTCGTTAACAGTAGCTTCTTTCAATTTGCGCCCATTCGCGCGCTGCATGATTTTGAGCTCTTGATCCAGGTTAGAAAGATCGGTCGATATCACATGCGATACGCGCTGTTTCAGTGTACTGAACACCTGAACTTTCGTTTCTGTATTCATCTCGAGGCGGTCCCCAACGTCCAAAGTCGCGGTGTTTGCCAGCTTGTCCTTCGCGGCGTTCATACTTTGCTTTAGATTGCTTGGCAGCTTGACGCGGCTCATGTCGACTTCACTGGTCACGATTGGCGTTGATGTGAGCCGAATTGGAACTTCCCGCTTCGACGAAGCTTTAGGCATCTCAGGCACGCTTTTCAGAACCGATGCCGCGCTAAATGGGACAGAAGTGGCAACCGGAGTAACTGCAGGGCCAACTCCCTCAATTGTGCCGGTCGCTTTGCGGAATGCTTCATTGGCACGGAGCAGGTCATCCTTCTTCTTTCCAAACTCAGGCAAGGTCTCAAACTTCGAGGCATACGCAATCCTGCCTTTGCGCGTTGTCATGGTCTCGTTAATTTGGTTCGTGTTCGTCAGTCCAGCGGATTTGAAACGATCGTCCATGCTTTTGACGAAATCAGTATGTTTCACTGGTTCACCCGTTGCAGCAGAAGTGTCGATCGCCGTCTTGTACTCTACCTTATAGCGCGTGAACATCTCGATCATTATAAAGTCGTTGACGTTCGTTTCAAGTTTCCGGTTCTTATTGAGCGTACCTGCGCGTTGCAATTGACTGACAGCTGACTTCGGACGGTTGACCATGAACGTAGATGCCTGACGAATCGAATTCTCGTTCGCATACATCGTCGCAGCGACTTGCTGATCGTTCATATCATCGGTGACGCCTTGTGAGAGAATCGCTCCGCGCACATCTCCCCCATCCTTTTGGACATCGGAAAGACGGCCGTTCTCTTCTTTCCACTCTTTGTCCATGCCGCGAAAGGGGTTCTTTGTACCGTTTCGAAGGTTTTCATTCACCTTGGAGACGTATGGCGTATACTGAACCGGTTGATCGGTTTCGGATGCGAGATGTTCGGACGCTTCTTTCTCCCTCTGATAGCGAAGTTGCATACTAGCCGTCGTGGCATCGTTCAAGTTATCACCTGCTTTGGACAGGGCACTCGGGTTAAAGGAACCTGGCACGCCGTCTGTCTCCTGCTTGTTGAACATGGTACTGACCGTAGACATACCTTTGCTATAAAGGGAGCGGGTCACGTTACGTTGGACAGCATCCAAAACCGTAGATTTGGCTTTTGCAGGCATCGGAATGTGACCTGCTGCCTTAGAGAGGACAGATCCAATCTCGTCCTTATACTTAAAGACGATGTAAACCATAATCGCCTCAAGTAGCATGCCGGTAAACCAGCCTGCCCTTGCCTTAACGGCGACAAGGTTATAGGTCATGTGTCCGACGACCAACGAGAGATCGAGGAAGAACATCGTGAATACGGCCATCAACATCAGCCCGATCAGTTTGAGAAACTGTGATCGTACGACGGACAATCCCGCTTCCCGTCCCGGCAATAGAGAGGCTAGAAGCGTAAGGGCCATTACCATGGCATGAATCAAAAGCTTTAATCGTACGTAGATGGTGGCAATTGACCAGAAACTGAATAGGCCCAGGATGATGGCGCCAAAAATGGTGTTACATAATAGCACAATCATCTGTTCGTCCGAACGGACGTCTGCAACAGCTGGGAAATCCGATTCTACGCTTTTAAGCGCTTCATCTCGTTCATCCGAAAAAGGCTTCGTCTTCAGGACCTTATTAATCTGTATAGGATGAGTCTCGTATGCTGAAGCATCGTCAAACTGGAGCATGCCATATGGCTTCATAACGAGCTCCATCCATACCTGTTCGCTAATGGCCTGTACCCCAGTCGTCGAAGATGTGCTCAGCCCTCCGGGCTTCGCGAGCCCGGCATACATCGTCGATGCGACTTCATTACCCGTATCGTTGAGAAACTTAAGAAACGTTCCGGCCTGGGTGAAAAAGGCGAAGGCCACGACAAGCGCTAGAAGAAACGATATCATCGTCTGGAGAGAATCCAGAAATTTAAATCGTACCATCTGCCATAGAACAGCAAGCATCGTGATCGAGGCGAAAATGCCGAACATCCCGCTCCAGAGGCCATTACCAATTGTTCCGTTATTTATGCCAGATATGCTTTGGATAATCTCCGCGGCGCCGTCTATAAGAGTGTTCATATAGGAGAACGTAAAGGCCTCTCGGGCAATAAAATTAAAGAAGCGGGTGGTCTGGACACCGATCAGGAAAAACCCGGATAGTACCGTATCGTACATCCGACTGACGCTATCATTTGCTTTTGCACCAATCTGCCAGAATTGCCGATCAGGTGACATGGTCTGGAACGAATAATGCGATGGCGAGTATGTGTTGTAAAGGGTGGCCGTCGTTTGATCGCTCGGGATCATGTCGTCCATGGATTTGGCATACGCGACACTCGCGGAGACGATGAACGCAAGAACAAGCGTCATAACTATGCTTAAAACGAAGAGGGAATGCTTGGACGTTTTCTTAATCCTAATCGCCGGAATCTTCATCCTCGGAATCATCCATATCCTCCCTTCCCACGGCTACTTCCGCTTGATACTGAGCGAATCGCTCTAGCACGGAGTACTCATTCTCTTCTTGAACCTCCACTTCCGTCTCGGTCGTTTCCGGCGGCCGTGTGTCGAAGCAATCAAAAAGGTGCTGGAACACGACATCTACGGTAAGGACCCCAACACGACCGTATATATCTTGCATGAGGCATTGACCGTTTTGTAAGTTTCTGATCAAGTCGATATTCTCTTGCGTGCGTTCCAGACCGAAGTAGGACAGGGTATTTTTGATTTTATCTGTGTCTTGATCCCTGAACGCGAACTTCATTCCGATATTTCCCGCAAGATCACCGGCCATGTCCGTGGCGTTTTGCGTCGCGATGCCGAGCCCGCCATTTAATGAGCGGCCAGTACGGATGACGCGGTTTGCCATCTCTTTGCCGATCTGGGTGGCCAGAATTGCCCAGGCTTCGTCCATATTCGCTAAGGTGAATATCCCGCGGTCGAAGTAGATAAAGGAATCCATGAAACTTCCAATCGAGTACATGGTTGCAATAGACATTTTCTCGATTAAGGAGTAGTTCGCAGGAGATTTCTCAATAGCAGGCATCTTCAAGTTTTGTACCTGAAGGATATTCATGGCATAGTCCATATTGATGGATTTTTGTTCGCCATTACCGAATAGGAGCTTTGCAAACGACAGATCCGCAAAACTGTTGAGTACCTCCGCAATAACTGCAGCCTCGTGGCGTGTCTTCCCCATTTCCCGCAGAACATGAATGCATTTCGTGAGGTATGGTTTTGGTTCCGCTGCGACGCGCATAACGGATTGAGAGATATAGCTGTACCCGATCGTATCCGTCTTCACGGAGCTGAGATACGCCAGGATGTCCATCGCGGCTTCCTTAGCATCCTCGATGTTTTTCAGCATGACGAACGGGTCGAGTTTACCAACGTCCTGCGCAGCCGAGGATAAGGTTGCGACTTGAATTTGCCCCTTGAGCTCAGGCAGCATATCAGGCCAATGGGAGCGTTCGCCCTTTGGATCGAACATGAGTGTTTTCCCACCATTGATAGAATTGTGATAGCCAAGTAAATTCATGAGAACCGACTTACCACCTCCGAGCGTACCCGTAATACTGAATGATGGTGATCGGTTAATTTGACTGGCATGGCGAAGGTCGAGGTAGACCGGATTTTGGAGCGAACCTGTTGTCCCGATGTAAAGTCCTTTGCCGTCACCTAAATCCTGGGTTGCACCAATCATGCCGGCAGCAAGTGTTTCAGGTGGAATCCGCTGAATATAGTCCGAAACGTAACGAGGAGAACCCGGTATAAAGTCATTGAACAATAGCCATTGGTCACCCGCAGGCAATTCAATTTGAATGTTTCCCATGTCACGAAAATGGTCTTGGAATATCTTCACGTTGCTTTTGAGCAAATTGAGATCTTCATGATAGAGTCCAAAGGAGACGTGCGTAACAAACGTAGGGTTCTTTCGCTTCTTGTATTCGTCCTCAAGATACAAGGCCTTCTCTTGCTTCTCTTGGAGATCAAGCGGCACCTGTGCGTTTGCTTCGTTGATGTTTTTAACCTGGTTATCGATATCCATCTTTTTTCTGCTCAGCTTTTTGATGGCATCCCTAGATTCCAGTACTTCCACTTTGATGCTCATCTGGACAGGAAACGGTAAAGTCGCAGCGCTATAAAGCCACTCGCTTCCCGGATGTTCCATATTGTCAGGCAGATCAGAAAGTGCAAGGTATGCGTGATGAATTCTCTTATCCTCTCCATCGTGAGGCTGCGTGATCGTAACCCGACGGGCGCTACTGGTATCGATATCTCCTTCGGTCAGGGTTAGGACTTGACGGGGATCGTACAGAAACGTGCTGACTCCACCCCGCTTGCCTTTCGTTTTCTTCGGGTTCCAGCCCTCGACGTTGGAGGATCGAAGCGCAGGTTCCGCTATCCCCCACCAGAAATTACGTTTGATAAGCCACTCAATCTTTTCGTGCGTAACCCGCTCCACTTTGAGTTTTCTCGAGAGCCGATCAAATATTTGTCGCTCTTTGATGTTGTAAGCCTGCCATTCATGGTCAAAAATCTCGGGTTCATTAATGCCGGCAAAGTTTTCGATTGCGCGTTTTGGATGCAGGACAAGTTTTTTTACTTCTGTGGCAATCGTACCGATTTGCTCTACAAGGTCTTTTGCCTCATTTTTCGGAAGGTAGACAGTAATAAAGGCGCGATAATCAGCGTTGTTGGTCCCGGAGACGGCGTTATATCGCTCGTTTAGGTAATCGTCCATCGTATTGATGAACTTCTGGCCCCATTTTTTTAAGGGGCCTTGGAGACGTTCCTTTAGACGGTTGTGATGTTCAGTGATGTCATGGGTACGTGGCAGCCACAGGATGTGAAATCGATCTGTGAGTAGAGTGAGAAACGATGTATGAGAAATCAGCTTGTCGATTTTTTGCTGATCGCTCAAGTGATCATAAACAAAAGCATCAATCTCGTAGATGGCCCATACGGATTTATCGTGACTAAAAATCAGATTACCCTCGTAATAAGCAATAGGAAATTCAATTTTAACCTTGTTCACTTTCTTTTTAGCAGCTAGTGCCAATGTCGAGACCTCCTTGTAAAAAAGGGGCGCGCTAAACACGCTCCCTCTCGTTGCGATAAATAACCTTACTGCCGTACGTATAATGCTTCATATGCTCAAATTTCCGGTATCGGTGAAGCCGCTTGGGACGCATCCAATAGAAAATCATCCCCAGGAGCCATTTATGCGGTGCCTTGCCGTCTAGTTTCTGTTTGGCAATAAGCCATGTGGCGCCGATAGGGAACAGAATGTGGTTATACGAGAAAGGAAGGAAGAAGAAAATTGTTTTCCCGAGCAACCAGAAAATAAACTCGCAAACCATGAAGATGCCAACCACCTTCAAGTTTGCTGGGATCGGGAGCTTCTTCCCTTCTAACGCGTAAATCACAAAGTCAAGATTCCAAATTCTCGTATAATTCGAAACCGTGACGCGTGGTGTTTCGTTCTTTTCGCTCATCGTTTATGCAATAAAGCTGTTATAGAGTTTGGTTGCGATGCCTTGAACCCAATTCCAGTTCATGAAGATGGCTACGAGCAGTGTAATGCCGAATGCACTAGCCATTTTGAACCAATCGCGCGTTACGAGGAAGAAAATGCCGATACATCCGAGTACACCTGGAATCAATGAGTTAACGTTCGAGGTAATCGAGCCGCCAAGCTTCGCTCCTGGGGTGTCTGCGAATACAACTGGAGCAACTACAGCCAAGATGGTCAAGGACAGCAATGCGATACGAAAAGCCAGTTGAGCCTTTTGATTTTTCATTTGAAACAATCTCCCTTCGGATTTTTGATAATATATTTATTAATATAGTGATATACAGCTAATTGGTTGAGGTCTGGACAGGTATATTGTCCGTATTGTCCTTCAGCTCAGGTTTACTCGCTGCTGGAGTGGGATTTTTGGTGGCCGTTGATGAAGTTGCGGTGAGCACTGTTGGTTCAATGCCATTGGAAAGAACGTATAGGCGCCCATCCTGCTGCACGACCTCAAGATTCCAGGAGTTTGCGAATGGTTCATCAATATCGCTATTCACGAGAACGCTTGCTTCAATGCGATACTTTGTTAGTTCGCCTAGACCGGATGGTAATTCATACACCGAGACTTTATCGATCTTCTGATACGTGAACTCTGATTTTTGAACCGCATTAGGTGCTTTAATGCTGTCCGAGTAAAAGTACCGAAGTTGGCTTGCATTCCCTTCATACCATGACCGAAGGTAACTATCTGCGAGCTCCTTGCCTTTGTTCACCAAATCCTCGTCTCCAACAAGATTGCCAGTCGAAGTTTCACCCACGGTATCCCCTTTCTGTTGCTCGGAGATAAATCGCGGGTAGGATTGGATTACAGGTCCCTCATCCGCCAAAGTAACAGGGACGATCACGTATACCTTCTTTTTCACCACCGGCGGCATCGCCGCTTTGCGCTGAGCTTCAAGCAGTTGATCCGGCAATTGTTGAACTTCCCGCCAAACAACAACTGTAACGTCGATGTGCTTAGAGTCGATTTGGTTCGTACGGTAAATTACGGCCGAGGTGACTTTGCTTGAACCTTTAACGTCGTAATTCTTTAACCCCATATCAGGATCAATGCCCTTAATAAAATTTGAAAGTCGCGTTGCTCGATCACTCACAAAGTTCGAATCCCAAGTGAAGTATTCGGTCGCAAAATCAGCCGCGAAGCCCTTAACAGAATCGGAGATAACAGGAGTCGCATTCCCCTCAACGATTGTCTGGTTGATGGTCCGGTTCCCTTGGGCAAATGCGATCGCTCCCTTGAGGATCAGTATACTCATGAACACCCAGAAGAAAGTACGCAACACTTTTTTACCGGCCATTGCCCTCGGCGCCCTCGGCTTAATAGACCTGTCCTTCTTCGACTTTTTATCTGGCTTTGTCTTCTGCTGCTCCTCCGACGGTTCATCACTGCCTTTATTCTTTTTTTTGAATAGCGCCAAACCTAATTCACCTGCCTAGTGTTGATTTTTCTTACTCTTGCTCGGGTTGTTGCCGTTGATGATTACCCCTACGACCACCAAGATGACGGCAATAAGGATGATTGCGTGCTTAGCGTCGAATTCCATTATCCAGTTCCAGTAATTCACCATGCGATTCCAAATGCCCGGTGCTTGCTCAGCCACAGCATTTGAAGCATCGTCAATGATACCGGCAATCTGTTGGTGCGAATCGTCCATATCCTTTGGCCAATCGGTAGCCGAAGATGGTTTAGATGCTGGAGCGGACGTCTCGATCTTCGGGGGTTCATGCGTTACTTTGGATGCCGGATCCCGGATCATTAGAACCGCAACTATTAGAGCAAGTATGATGCCAACGCTGGCGATAATGACTTTTCTGTTTTTACTCAATCGCTCACCTCCTCCCCGATCAAACCGGTGGTATATCAGATGATCAATAATATAACATACCAGTATATTAATTAATATATGACTATTGGTAAATTTTAAGGCATTAATTATTCACATTAAGACATAAATTAGAACGATCTATCTATGGCCAAAAGAGTTCAATCGATGTCTTTCCCTCTCATGCTCGTCATGACCGAGAGTTGATCTTTAGTCAGCTTAATGAATCCTTATGTTCGCTTATGCTCCTCCGTCATTTACTTATACTTTACTTGCTTTAACCATCCTTCCTCCCTGCCGCGGCAAACCTTTGAGCTAGTACATCCCCTATGGTGCGTCCCACGAATACCTGTGTATTAAATCCTTTGAACACAGTCTTCGCAGCAGCCCTGATGTTATTCAGTCGGGCGTCGTAGATTGCTTCTGGAACAATGAAGGCGATGATGCCATTCTTTTGAATGACTGGCGCATCTTTATGGTGTATGACTGCCTTATATCGCTGCAACTTGTTCTCGATTGATACTTGATGATCCTTTGCACTGACGAATGGCGACCTTTGAACAGGTTCGGTTGAGCGATCCAGTTCGACGTAGAAACATTGTTCCTCCAGGCGAAAAACAGCGTCAGGTCGTACCTCAATGTTCATATCCTTATTCCCATAGATGGTTAGGGCGGGGTGCCAGTCCCAATCGCTGAATTGCTTCGCACCGATCTGCTCCAATTGATTGTATTTTAGATCAAGGTAGACTTTTGCAAGTCCCCAAAAGTGCTCCTTCTTTGCCCGTTCCATATCAAGTTCAAGCTTTGAAAGTTTGGACTCCTCCAGAACCCCTATTTTCATTTCCACAAGGCGCAGCCCCCGGGTGGTAAGATAATACCAAGTCTCTCCCTTCACCCTATTCCTTAGTTTTGGAGCCTTGTCCAATTCATCTGGGAGAGCATTCGACTTCTCCAGAACTCCCTTCATGTAGAGGTCAAACAGCTTACGTTGTGCCCTAATCTTTGCAGATTTCAAATCGTTATTATCCATCTCCACCTGCTTAACCTTTGGTGCCTCAGCATACCCAGGATAAACCTCATGGGGATTCTTCCAAAAGTAATGCTCAACCGTCGCAGATATAGGCATACACCTACAAATGTATAGATCAATCAGGAATCGCCAGTCCCTCGTACTCAACCTGTCAACCACAGCACCAAAGGATGATTCTCCTGGCGCACGGACTTTTCTCTTTTTTCCTTCCCCACTTGCCGGGACTGAGCTCTTATCATGCTCCATATTCCCTTTCATTGGCCTACACTCCTTTCACGCATTCCTCCAATGGGGACTCGTTTTTCATGATTAACAATTTTCTGTGTTAGTCGCGATTTTGTGAAATAGTAAAGTCTTCTCGCCATCTGCGTTTACTTGAAAATTGCCTACAAAGTTGAGCACATTGTTCCGCATGATAAAACATCATTTGTGCCAGCTTTTCCGAGACGAATAATGAAACACATCTAATGCCTATTAGGAGATGAATATAGAAACTTCCCTTAACATCATAAACATGCGTGTTGGTCAAAAAAAATTGGCCCTCCCTCTTCGACCTAATTTCGCTTAGAACGAGGATTGTAAGATCATTCCATCGCTCTTGGTAATCATAATATAGATACCTACCCAACAGCAACGGATCACGTAAAAATGGAATTATGGAATTATGACCGTAGGATTAAAGGGGCTCAATGGAAATTTCGAGACGAGGGGGCAGGGCGAGTATGAGTTTGATGAGATAATAATCGAATTATAATTTAATATAAACAAAATACGAATCTGATTTGACTGTGATATAAAAAGGGGATACAATTTCACTAGAATGATATTTTATCCTCAGGAGGAAAAAGCATGAAAATTCACTTCAATGCTGGTGTTGATATTGGAAATTCGGGGTTCGATGCATTCATTGATGGTAAACAGATCCTTCAACCGAATGTATTTGCCGTAGCCGGTATGAATCCATGGGCTGATGACGACTCGGATGTAAAGAAAAACCTACAGAATATCTACGATAACATCGTCGTTTCGGTCATTTCTGCTGCAGTCCGCACAAATATGTACGTCGTTGGTCGTCATGCTTTGAAGACATACGGAGAAAATGTTACTAGCTTGTACGTAAAAGGAAACAATCCGAAGTCGGATCAAGAAGTTCCCTATGTTAACACGTTGGCGGTTATCGCAGCTCGTGCCGTGGAGAAAGCTTACGCCGAAAGTCAAGATATCAATGAAATTGATGTGACTGTAGACATGGCCGCAGCTCTTCCGGTAAAACAATATTCACCTACGAATATCGAAAAGATGAAGAAGAAATTCATGGATGGTACACATACGGTATCTGTTCATCTCGGTTTGACGAAGAAAATCGATGTCAAAATCACCTTCGAATACGTTCATCTCCTTCAGGAAGGTTCCCCACCGGTATTCGCGCTTCAATTGGACAAGGATGGGGATTGGAGAACGGGCAGCTACACTCCTAACAGGTCCAACCCTGATACTGATTTATTCACTGAGTTCGCAAATACTTATGACCTTCCGGATGGAACCGATGGAAGTTACCTCGATGGCAAGAATATTCTTCATCTTGATCTTGGAGATGGAACGGCTGATAGTCCGTTTACAAGGGGTGATGCCGTGGATAAAGACTTCTGTTCTGGAGTTAACCATGGCGTCGGACATGCTATTGTTGACTCTGTTAATGATCTACTGGAATTGGCCCCGCATGCTTTCAATTCGATTTCTCGCCAACAGTACAGTGATATTCTGATCAGCCAATTCTCATCACGTCCACACAAGTTCTTAAATGAGGCAATGTCGGCGTTCCGTCCACATTGTCTGAACCAAGCAAATCAAATAATTCAGCACGTTGCCGACCAAATCTTGAAAATCAGTGCAAATGAGATCGATATTCTTGTTGTATACGGCGGTGGAAGCATTCTGATGAAGGAGCAACTATTGCCGAAGTTGAAGGAACTCACTGATAACTCACGTATCATGCTTTTTTATATTCCAGCAAAATACGCTTTATCATTAAACGCCGAAGGACTTGATTACTTCGTCCACAGTGAAATTTACCGAGCGTTGAAAGCTCGGACGGTAATTTCTAGCGTTCCTGAAAAAACCAAAAAACAGGTCGCAGCTGCCAAACAACAATGATGCTCTAGAATATATCTGATTCAAAAGGGGGTGATTCTTTTGAAGACTACCCAAGCAATACCAGGTAAACCGATGGTCATGAAGTTGCGAGATGATGAGGAGAAAATCGTCTGCGATTGGTTTAATTTGCAGAATGTTTATAGTGACTCAATCCGCTATCTGATTCAGAAAGAAATTGCTGAAAATGGTTTAAGAAACCTTCAGGAATTTATTCCGCAATTTCGTTCGGTGGAATCGTTGAAAACGTTGTTAGGATATACTGTTTCCGAACCAGTGAAAATGGTTGCGCAACCTCCGGTAAATCATGAAGCGGTCCATGATGAACCAGTTATATCCCCTCCTCACTCTTCTCTTGTGAGTGAAACATCAAGTCCGATTCAACAAGATCTTTCTGTTCCTTCTGGATATTCTACGAATACACAGGAGAATGCGAATACATCATTAGGGGGTGCACCTAAAAAGGATACGACTCCTGTGCCACTTCTTTCTGGTAGTGATATGCCGAATCAACAGGCAACAGTAACAGCACCTTCAGATTCAGGAAGGAAGCCAGCCAAAAAAGTATTTGGTGACGACGTTACAAAATCGTACGCAAATTAAAACAAATCACCTCCACTCGATAGGTGGAGGTGATTTGTTTGTACTACTCCTTTTATTTTTTCCAGAGATCGAGAGATAATATCTCTCAACCAACATTTTTCTTCCCTACGGCAGTCTGTGAGTTTCATTAACTCTTCTTCGTTGGTAAGTTTTATGAGATTTTATCCGTTTACGATGCTTAAGACATCTATCTTTTACGGGCGACTATATTTGCGTTCGACCGTGTCGCACTTCCAATCCCCTCTCCTTGTACCACGAATTAACCGGAAGTCCATACCGTCCCAAGTAACCAATACTTTATCCCCGCTCCCCTACTTTACTCATATTCCTGTAAACAGTTTACCTGGTCGTGCGCGCCGAGCAACTTGGAACTTTTTCGTACCCTTTAGGAAGAAACGTGAATATCAGCTATCTACGAACAGGTTGGGTGATCAAACATCATTGGACACTTCGCTAGGAATTTATCTCCTAGTTTTCTACTTATAAGAAAAGAATGTTAGCGATCGCTCGCCCACTTCGGTTTACTCTATATTTCAGAATGAAGGGAAACACATGTTGCAGAGTGCTCACGTCGTCGTGACTTTCGAATTTGCCATCACCGCGTGACAAAGTAAAACGGCCGATTGACAAGGGAAGCCGTTCATTATATCTAAAATCTCGATGCTCTTCTTCTTCGTGCAGGTTCATCCGAACAAGTCCCTACTTGTCAAACCTCATCTACTGTTCTCTCTTCCGTCATTCATCATTTGATATCTATTGACCAGAACGCTAACTGCAATCGGTTGTTTTTCAACTATGGTTCTTTCCTCAATTCCCGCACAATCGATTTTGGTGCCCGGAGCGACCGCTCAAAAGCCCTGTAAGCTGTTCTCGATTCTCTCCACTCTCTATTCACTCACTCAATCTGCTGCTCTCGATTTAAGTTTAGCCGGAATGAATGACGAATTCAAATTCCGGTTTATCCAACATAAAGCAGAATTTTAGGTGAAATACTCTCTTAATGATTGATCAATAAAGATTTAACGTTGATTTATTAAAATCGAATAATTATATGATTAATATATATTATTTATTAGATATAGATCCAATATATAAAAATCAATTTCAGATACTAACCCAATCATTATTAGATTAGCATTTGATATGAATTTGTTAAATAAAACTTTTAAATGCAATAAATATTTAATGTATATTTCATTTAAAAAGATATATTGTAATAAATATAGTGAGTATATGTAGTGCATCATTTGTTCTTTGAAAAAAATAGAGCGCAACATGTGCGCTCCTAGTTGATTCCATATTCTGCTTTCAGGGCTTCCGTCATATGATCTTGTACATATCTGCGAATAAACGCTGCCCTCTTACCCCAATCCTCATCTTTGCGGAAAAGTCCCACTTTCCGCAATCTTTCTGATTCGGGGAGCTTTGACCATTCTTCAATTGCTTTTTCTTCAAGACTCCATTCAACTTTCATGCGTGTCATCTTGTTATTAACTTCCTCAGCTCTGATCTCCTCTATTGTTTTCGGAGGTGGCAATAAACTTCGATGCTCCTCCAGAAGAAGTGTTGCTGCAGAGACGACTTCCTCTCTAATGCGGGCTTGGGCTTCCTGAAACTTTTCTTCGAACTTGATCTCCATTTGTCTACGAATGGCTTCGATATCCAGCAGACCACTATCTCCCATCCCCCATTCAGGTGGGAACGGTCGTAATTCGAACACGTCTGGAAGTTGATCGAAAATAAGTTGAAGATTATAGCTTTTTTCTCGACCTTCTCGGATATACCTCCCAATATCGAGGTCGAGTTGGTCGTATACTTTTTCGCCAAGTATTCGATTTACATAGTGAATTCGTTTCTCTTCTAAGGCGTTAAACCATTGATTGATTGTATTGTGATGTTTGGCTTCAATTAACTTGGCAAATTCGGATATTTTCCATGCCTTTTCGAGTTCCACACTACTCCTCCTCTACATATTGTTGATTACATGTTGTATATGGTGTACATGTGCAGCACTTGTACAATTAATCATACACAAACAATTGAAAAAAGTCACCAATTAGAGGATCTCACAGAGTTCTATGACAAATGGAGTGTACAACATATGTGGAATGTGTGAGTAACATATGACAGTTGGTTAACTACAAGTAAAACATCTGTGAGACACGATATAAATGTAGTTGACTATATGTACTTGAGATATGTTTAACAACCTACAATGTGTAAATAACATATGAACAATATGTGTAATATAATAGAAATAAAGTTAAACTCATGTGATTAACTTGTGTATCACTGTATACAAGTAGTAAACAACATATGAGATATTTATACAGTATAATAAATAATAAGTTGACTACATGAGTATGACTTGTGAATCACTGTCTCCATGTAGTCAACAACATATGAATTGTATGTGTAAGATAATAGACAACAAGTTAACTACATAAATACAACATGTGAAGTGTTGACTACAGACGGTGAACAACATGTATGGAACATATTGATAAGAAGCGAGTATTGAGGGGTAGAGATGTGACAATTAATGTTAATCTGTTGAGGAAATTTATTATGACAAAATGGTCATCCGTAATATAATATATTAATAATATAACATACTGGAATAGAAGGTGGGGGAGCAATTGAAATATATAGGATTACTAATCGGAGGTATTATATCAGCGATTGGTCATATGCTTGCATTTATATTCAAAAATATCTTCATACAAGTGAGAAGGTACGCAATGGATCCGTCTAATAAAAAAACCATTTGGAATATGCAAGCAATAAGTATCTTGACCATACTTATACTCAGTTTCTTATGGCTAATAGGAAGATATCAGGATTTATTCTATGGGGTAGGGCAACCTGTGTTTTTTCGTGCAATTCCATTGCTAATTGCGTGTTTTTTAGGTCATATTATCTATTCATGTCCTTTGCTATTTAAAAGCACATATGCTAAACCGGTGATCCAGACATTTTTGAACGCATTAAGCATGCTGGCTGCTGGACAAATCTTGATGAGATATGTCCCGGGATGGAAGGGGTTGGGCATTTCAAGCATTCTATTTTTTGGTGCAGTGGTCATTACCCTATACTTCACATTACATATTAATATTCGTTCAACTGTATTTAGTAGATTATCAAGAGCTGCTGAAGAATTAACGCTTATTAATAATACAAGTGAGAAGGTAACTGTTCTACAACGAGATGGCGCTTTAATCTCAAAATTTGCTACCCTCGATAGGGCTGATTTAAGCAAAAAGGGTTCATTAAGCCATCTAAGATATTACTCTGAAGAATGTAGACTTGAGTTGTTCCACACGGTACCCACAAAAGTACGTCAAAGTGAACTAATCGTACTTAATCGTGGGGATCGGGCGCAGCATCAACAAACTATCGGTGGCACTGGTGCGGGGAAAACATTACTCGCGACAACTTTTGTAGTGCAGGATGTTCTAAATGACTTTATGGGTTCTACAATCCTTGAGCCGAAAGGATCTTTTATTAAGAGAATGGCAAACTTCATGGACAGAACAGGACGACCATACCGCCGCTTGGATCCGGAGTATGCATACACAGATTGTCTAAATCCTTTCTTTGTACCAATTGACGAAGACATTGAACCAATGGTAGAGGCTAATGTTTCTGCATTTCATGGATATCTTGGTCCAGATGCAGAGCAGTATTTTAAAAGTCGATCAACACAATTATTGCGAGTTAGTATCAAGGCTCTAAAAATTGCGATGGGGAATGATTGTACCTACAATGAACTAAATCGTTTGATACAACCGATTAATGACAATTATCGGGCCGAAATTATGTCTGAATTTATCGGTCGTGAATCAGAAGTGCCTTTGCTTCTTGAGTATACGAGGAATATGGCGAGTGGGGGAAAGCTACAAGAGCATGCGATGCAAACTTATTCTGGATTGTATGACTACTTAAGCGAATTAACAGAAAGTAAGTACATCCAACGCATATTCTGTGGCAAATCAACCTTTAACATTGACGACGCACTTCGGAATGGTGAGGTTGTCCTTGTGAATGGGGCATATGGAAAGCTACAGACGCTAACTTATACCGTCGGGAGACTATACCTGAACTTACTGCGTGCAAGCACGTTTCGGAGAAATCTAAATGAAAAGGTCCGGCCACATCAACTTACAGTCGATGAAATCGAAATGTTTGCTGATGAGGAATTCTCAACATTTCTTGAAATGGCCCGGGAGTTTGAAGTATATGTAAACGTCATTCACCAGGGGAATGTCCAGCTTGAGGATGTAAGTGAAAGACTGAGTGGTATGGTAAAACAAAATGCCGTTCAAAAATTTATATTAGCCGGCTTGGACAATGATGACGCAGAATATTACGCGGATATGATTGGCGAAGAGTATAAAATTGGACAAAGCAGCGGTACGGATGAAATGTCTTCTACAGGTTTCAAGACCCAACTAATAGAAGAAAAACGTTATCGCGTAATGCCGAGTGAAATTACAGGATTAATGGGATTCAATCCTGAAACTGGGGAACCAGGCGAGTGTTTGTTCAGAGGCGTTCACAATAATGTGAGAATGGACCCAGTCATTGGCTTGGTGTATCCTCTCCCAAAGAAGCTATTTGAACCGCTCGGAGAAGAACAGGTCCCAGCTCAAGATGATTCCAATGCAAATCAAAATGAATCAACGGGGGAAGATAGTGGTGGGGAAAGTGTACCGGAAAAGGAATTGAAAAATCCTCAACTTGAAGTGACTAAGCAAGAAATAGAAATTAATAATAACGAAAATAACCAGTCCGAACGCTTGGGACGCATAAAAGAGAAGGGTTGGTGTGCAACAAGAGAGAAAGAGAGTGGAGTAGATGGTAGCCAGTCTCATAACACAATTAGAAGTTCTGCATGGGATAGTGGAGATGATAAGACAGAAATTACTATCAAACGTGAGGGCAAGACTTCTACTGGCAATCAAGAATGCACAAGACAAGACGAACCATATGGAGTGATAAGAAACAGAGCACTCAACGATCTCGAAGAAAAACTTGCACTGCGGGCTGAAGCTGCAAGAAACTCAACAACTTAATGAAAAAGCCGATGTATCCCTTAATGGGAATATCGGCTATCGTTATTTCACTAGGAAAATATAATTATTATGCTCTAATCGGCATCTACGTCCTCAGTAACATCCAAAAATAAATCTTTAAACTGCTCATAAGCTGATTGGCCAAGAGGGGTAAGACTGTATAACTTTTGTCTGCCCGCAGAATTAAACTCAGCAAATCCGAGTGCTTCAAGCCAGCAAACAGCAAAATTCAATTCACCGCGCCTGACACGTGCTTTTAATGACAAATCCTCTTTATTCCAATCCTTCTTTGAGAGCGCCTGCATAACTAATTTAGGTCCATTAGGTAAGTTTTTAATCATCTTTTCTAAATAAAGCTCTAACGAACCTTCAATTTTAAAGTCAATAGACATGACGTTTTTGCACTCCTTTACTTTAATCACCAATTAATTAATATACTATCACACTGGTTGGATAATTAACATACAACAATGATTACTGAAATAGCACATTTGAATACATTTCAGCATGAGAGGAAGCAACGGAATAGCCAATGGATAATGCTAACAATGGCTTATACACATAGATAATCATATCTGTCATTCATTTTATCTTATCACCGCGGCGATCATAGCTGAAATGTTCGCATTGCTTGCATACAAGTTACCGACTCGAATTACAATAGGTCTACAATTTTATATTTCGAACAAATATTGTACTGGAGGGGTTCGGCGCTAATTTACCCTCCATATCATTTTTGTTATTTTGAGCAGCAGCTCTGAAAATTGAATTTCGTAAAATCTGCAAACGAAACCAAGTTATATCAATAAATTTTCCGGTCATTCTTTTTTCCAAAAAAATACGTCCGTTTTTATCGTCAAACGAAAAAACATGCCTTAAATTCACATAAGTACCGAAGTGGACACGAATGAAATCTGCGTTTTCTAATCGCTCTTCGAGAAGCATGTATTCCTGGAGCTTCATATTTTCATAATAAACGTGTTCTGCCAGATGATACTGAACATGGCTGTTTTCATCTACCTGAACATACAATACATCATCGAGATTAATTTCTAGAATACAGTAGGGCAGGGCGGCGGCTCCCATCTCATATTCCACATGCCCTGCAATCCTCATTAGTTCGTTAAAATCAGTGCTGTAAGCTGCTGCGAATTTCCTTAAAGTTTGTGGACGCGGAATAATCTGGGGTCCACAAATGCGATTTTCACCTAATTCTACATCTCGAATATAGCCATGGCTTAACCCACTACGTTGAGCTGCCTTTCTTAAACTAAAACCACATGTTAAACGGAGAGATTCAAGGTGGGACCCGATTTTATTTGAACTCATTGCGAAATGTCCCTTTCAAATAGGTTTCGGCGAGAGTTGGCAACCCGGCTGTCATAGCATATTACGTTAGACCCGTGGTTTTGCGTCCTGCGCTTTCGCGTAGTTTGCCAAATCTGCATACAACCTCTCTCTAAATAAAATATAACATGATTCTCAAGATTATACAGAGAGAATTTAGGAATAAAGTTGTTAAAAATTCAACATGAAATAGTCGTACTTAGTCGAAATAAATCGTTAAATATCCAGTTATGTCTAAACAGCCATTGGAAGAAACATGTTGACCGATTAAAATAGTTCATAGTACAATTCGTCTGTACTAAAAATAGTACATATGTCTCACTTGTCTCCACACATTATGATTCAAGAATCACTCTTATATTGTAGTCATAATGGACCATAATAATTATAAGACAACCTGGGAGGACGATTAGAAATGCAGAAAGTAACTTTTACCTTATTGTTCGAAGGAAATAAAAACGACAACAATATCTCCGTTTATATACCGGAGCTACGCCTTGGGATGGTTGGTATGACGCATGAAGAAGCACGAGAAAACGCGATTGATTTAGCAAGGATGGAAAAGACAAGCCTTATAAGAGGTTGCAGGGAAAACGTGCCGATCATTGAACGTATTGAGCTAGAATTCGAATAAACGATAAACCAAAAGGAGATGGTGTACGAGCTATCTCCTTTTATAACCCAAAAATGCAACGAAGAAAAGTAGCAAATATATCCAAGTTTGAAGGAGAATTTTGAGTATCATTTCCTCGATCCATCACTACAATTCGTCTTGGGATAAATAAATGATCAAGCTCGAGTAATTACTGTCCTCAACGCAAATTCGGGAGAGCCAGTTAAGTATATGTCGAGGGGTCTCAATGAGCTAAATAATCATCAAGAGGCGGAAATCGCCGGCAGCACGATTAATGGGAAGGAAATGCTGGACCATCTTATAGGTCAAGTACAAGCAGGTAGACAATACGATGAGCATACTATTATGACAGATGAGGATTATATTTATGCTATCCAAATCGGTAAGTCGGTCTTGCAAATTGAACTCCATAAGTTAGCTTCGGATAGAGTGAAAACATTGAAAAGAGGCGTCACAGGGCATTTGACACGATTAAAATAGTCCTTCTCAATCCCATTGTCGTATAGTAATATATTAGTATATATATCAGTTAATGTTCAATATGATGGCACTAGGGAAGGGAATATGAGATGGGACATAAGCCTCCAAACATTACTGAAGAACTTGAATTCAAACTTACACATTCGAATTGCAATGCGGCGGTCGTTAATATGTTTTATTTGATTGAACATGATACATCATATGAAAAAGGTGACTGGTCGAAATTGAACAACAAGGATCAGTTGTTGTTAATCAATCTTTACCCGAAAGGGGGGATTATGAAGTTAGCTCTATTAACGTGACTAATGACCTGACCGGCATCACACCGAACAGAACGGAATAAGTAGGATCCCTTGGGAGGTAAAGCTTGAGGATACCATAGTAAATGCCCGCTTCAAAAACCAAATCACTAATGGTTACTAATATACGCGAAGGAAATTTAATGGCAATTGGGGTTGGCAAAGCAAGGTTTAATTCAAATCATTTATACGTTAAAAAACGGGGAGGCAATTCGATTGAATAATCCATTGGTTTCAAGCCCTATGCAGGAGTATAAGACGTCTGCACGTCGAAAATTAATCCATCAAGGTGTCGTCACCGCTATTGAGAATCATGCGCCTTTTGGCAAGAATATGCAGTGTGCTTTGGTGGAACTGAACAATGGTCTGAAAGGTTTAATCTACGAGGATCAGTTCGATCGCAGAAAGTACAATTCTCTTGTCGGCTTCCTCGATCATAAGATTGATTTTATGGTCCTGGATGTTGCCAAACTGGGACAGGACGCTTCGAAAGTGGTAGTTTTTGATGAAAAAATGGGAATCGTACTACTGTCACGGGTGCAGGCAATCGATGAGATGCAAGAGGAGTTCTGGGAAACAGCAGAATTGAACCACATCGTTACTGGGTGTGTGTCTGGTTTCGAAGATGAGCGTATCTATATCCGTATTCATGGTGTTATCTGCGTCTTGCCGATCCAAGACTACGAACATGATTGGACTACAACAGGAAAAGGCCTAGTTCCTTTGGGTACAGAGCTCACAGTAAGAATCACGTTCATTGATCGCGTTAAGAAACAAGTGCGTGTTTCTCGGAGGGAGCTTCTTGAGGATCCATGGAGCAGAGTTCATGAGAAGTTTGGTGTGGATAATTATTATACCGGTATTATTACTAGCGTCGTTCAAGATGTGGGTATTTTTGTTAAAATTGCACCAGGAATCGAGTCTCTTGCCTGGTTTCCTCCTTCAAACAAAATGCCGCGCGATGGAATCCTTCTCGGAAAGAAAGTATCCGTGCGCATAAAGAATGTACATGCCGATAAGCGAAGGATTGGTTCAAGAATCGTAGATTTCCCGCATGAAATCTAACGGAAGGGAAATAATCGATGGATTATAATGTATCTCCATTCATCAAACCGCAACAAAATATCGCGGTCCCAGAACAGCCAACATGGGATGATCCATATGCCTTTATTACAAATCAAAACAATCTGCCGAGTCACGATTTTTACTACATCGATGGAAAGATCGAAAAGAACTGGATAACCGAACGTGATGTCGAACTTGTTCGGTTTATTTTCGTTCATCGCTGGCTTGTTCTTAAGCAAATTGAAAGATTGTTCTTTCCTGATGTCGAGCGCAATAAATCTGTTCGGGATCGGGTGAATCGTCTAATTAAATACGGCCTGCTGCGCCGAACACAATGGTCGAGCTATTCCTTACCAGATAAAAATAGACCTAGTATTTATGAACTTGGCGATAGCGGTGCAGACATACTGAAATACAAATTTGGAATGATGATCGGTCAACGTGATCCACGAATACTAAAAACGACAACTATTATTTTCCGCATGCGATATGTAATCACTAATGAACTTTATATTCAACTACGTGAATCATTTGATCTGGTGCACTTTGAGTTCCATCCTTCACTAAAAAGAAAGGAGGACCATGTGGTCCCAACCGCTCGGTTTGTACTTCGTACCCCCAAAGGGAAGGAAATGTCGTTTTATCTACTGTGCCATCGGGAAGATGAGAAATGGGTAAAAACCATTCGTTTTCAGACGAGATTTTTCAAAGAGTACCTTGTCAATGATGATTTAGAAGAAACACTAGTTGTTCTCGTCTCTACGGATGAGAAGGCATTACTGGCATATAAAATTGCTGAACAAGAAGGAGCATCCAGCCGAATTTGGTTCGTAACAGATAAAGACCTGCTTGGTGGCGCAGTTGACTTGCGAAGAGGTTTCTTTGTTTTCAACAAAGGCGAAAAGGTATATTATGATTTACGGTGACGTAAGAAAGGAGAGGTGTGAGTGATTCATAGATGAAGATCCATCTCCTGATTGAAAATAAGCTGCATGAAACACTCATCGAAGTCATGCTGCAAGTGAGATTGGGTTCGAACTAGGGCGCACCGGAGTAAGGTTAGACTCTCGAAGGAATGTTACTATGAAATACGCGAGAAGTTTTCGATGCCTTCACTTGATGGACTTGGTAGCAGACTTGCTGATTTGATCTTGCAAGACAATATGTTTTTATTTATTGCTCTTGGTAGATCTCCCCGAAGTTGCCCTTACGGTAGGGGCGTTAACACAGAATGGCGTTGCGATAGTAGCATATCAATATATTAATTAATATACGTGTATCAAAAAGACAGGGGAGACCATGAAACGTCTATTTATAGTTTTCGATGATCAGGACTTTGCAGAATGGATCGAAGAAGAACTTGCCGATTACGGACGCGTGATACGCAGTATCGACTCGATGGATTTTTTCATCCCGCAGTGGAGCTCGTTAGATTCTGCTGCAGATGTCATAATCCTCCCGGAAGCAGTTATCACAGATGACGCGTCATTTCAGAAAATCTATCAAAGCATACGGTTAGGCTCACCGGAAACGGTTTTTCTTCTCATTTTCCATAGGGGGAAAGATGAGTTTATTTCAAGGATCGAGGCAGATGGGAATGTCTGCGTCAGCTTCGATGAGTTGGATACCGGACTGCTTGAAGCGAGACTACAAAGCCGGTCAGCAGAGATATCGAAGAGTAAAAATATAAGCTCAGCACTCGAGCAAACGCGACCAGCTTTAAATATTACATCGGATAGGCAAGAAGAAAACAATCAAGAGACAGAAAAGAAAGCAACTCGTGAGGTCAAGGAGCAAAAAAAAGAAGAAATACCATCAGCAACTTCACAAACGAATGAAAAGAACCTACCGGATCCAATCGAAGAAACGGCGCATGCTTCAGAAGATGATCCGTATCCGATCAACGATTACCTGCATGTTGAATCTGCTGGAAGCGAAGAACCTCAGAAGTATTCAGAGCAGTTACCATCTGAAGGTTCGAATAATAAACGTCGGACGATGGAAGAGCAGAAGGTTAAGCTCCAGAAGATTAAGGAACGTATCATCATTAAAGAAAAGATCGTCACTGTTCACGTGCCGGTTCACTTCAATTCCATACTCCTTTCTGTAATAAGCTTGTATCCTCGCGCAGGAGCAACATTCGTCACTTCGAATTTTGCCAGGATGCTTGGAGAAAACAGAGTTCCTGTTGCGGTGTTTGAGCCTGTCTTGCAGAGTATCGGGTCAACTTATTACGAGCTCATGCACGGGGAAACGAATGCTCCGAAGGATTGGAAATCATGGGCTGAACAGATTCAAAAAGTCGGGTACATTACGCAAGAAAAATCCTGGGTAACTCATGGTGTAAACTGGGTACCTGCAAATGCTAATCCCACTCCGAATTGGAGCGAGGATCAAACCATTCAACTCCTTATGGCCGCCAAACGTTTTCCAATAGCAATTTGTGATATATCGTCTAATTATCATGAGCCACAATGTAAGAAGATACTTAGCATGTCAGATGAAATTTGGATTGTTGCAGATGGCGATCCAGTCCAATTAAATCACCATCTTCATGAAATCGATACGCTGAAGAATGAATATTCAGGAAAGCAGATGAAAGTGATCGGAAATAAGTGGGGGAGCTATATCAACCAGAATGAATGGAAAGATGCCGTCCTACTCCCGACACTTACACAAATTCCTGATCTCGGAAGCATCGTCCTCAAGTATGCTTGGGAAGGTAACCTGGCTTGGGATGACATAGAAATAAAAAACTTGTTAACAATTCCGTTCAAACCAATGGCGAGAGCCGTAATGTCGAAGGAAATGTATACCCTAATGAAAAAGCAGTATAGTTTTGGTGCTAAGGTTCGTAGATTCTTCCATCAAATTAAATCGCCTAAGGATTAATCCAAAACCTGTTGTTAGGGAGGAGTAAGTTATGAATCGAAAATGGATATCTGGAGCAATTGGCTTGATGATTGTTGCCGGGTGCGCAGTAGGATTTTTTCAGTACATGAAAAGCGTTCAAACGGACGTTACGACAATGCAGACCTGGAAACCAGTGAAAATGATTGAGTCCGGCCAACTTATTACGTTGAATATGGTGAGGAAAGTATCCATCCCTACCGTCCAGCACATGGACAATGCCATTTTGGATAAAAGCCTAATAGTTGGTAAACGTGCTCTTATTCCGATTGGGGAGTCTGAAGAGTTTCTTTCTTGGAAGTTAGGCAACGATAGCCTTTATCCAACGAGTGACGAGGAGTATATCGGATTTAAAATTGATTTCGTCGGCGCCGTCAATAATATGGTTCGCCGCGGAGACAAAGTGTCGGCTTGGGTCGAATACACCCAGCCAAAGGTTCTCGATGTAAATGGGCAAGAGATTAGCGAAGTACAACAAGCTGCTATACTTGCTGCCAATCCTGCGACCACTTTCAAGAAAATCTATACCAAACAATTGCTATCTGACTTAACCGTAGCCTACGTCAAAGATTCAGAAGGTAATGAAATTGCAGATACAACGTTGAATGGACCTATATCCCTCCCGAGTGTAGGTGGACAGCGCGATGAAGATAATGTTGAACGATACCGCCAAAATGCAACGGGACAGCCTGCATATATTACCTTCATCATGTCGCAGGACCAGTATCAAATATTTGCCGCCGGCGCTAAAGACGGAACCATTCGATTGGGTTTGCCGAACTCGATGAATACTTTTGGATCAATTACAAAGGAAGAAGGTAAGGGAAACGATTCAAACGATCAGCAGCCAATTGATGATGGCGTAAAGGTAGAAGAGACGAAAGTTGATAATGGTATCTCGATAACACCGGATTCGAAAACCTTGGGTAGTCAAGTGCAACAAGATGAAACGGAAACACTATCAAATCCGGCGATAAATAGTAATGGAGGGACACCAAAATGAAGATTATATTTGCTTTCTCCAAACCAAGTCTTGCTGAGGCAGCCGGGAAAATCATTTCGAAAGATGACGATATAGTCTATGCCTTTAATGAATCCGAGCTGAACAAGTCGCTGAGTAAGTCGGGTAAGGAACTAGATTTCATCTTTGTTCACGAGGATATATTCAGTTCCAAATACCCTTGGAATTGGATGAGTTCGATAAAAACCATCGTAGGTGAAATGACAAGGATCGTCATCTTGATCTCAGAAACGACTGACTCGTGGTATCGAGAAATTATCCAACGGATCAGCATTGATTTGGGTGTTTCCCTCATTCCAAATGGTCTAACCGAGGACGAAATTGCTGAAGAGATCGGTGCCCGGATCTCAAATAAACCAAAGCAGACTGAAACCGGTGATGGAGGACGGCTAATCACGTTCATGGCAGCTTCCCCGAAAGACGGGGCTACGACAATTGCAATCTCTACTGCTGTATGCGCGGCGCAGCGGATGCCAGAAAAGAAGGTTTTGCTTGTAGACTTCAATCTTAAAAGCCCAGAAATCCGTGATCATCTGAACGTACAGTCCGATAAAGGATATCAGATGCTCCAGGCGGATTGCGATTCGGGAACGCTTGAACAAAGTTCTCTCCTAAAGGCTTGCGAATCCCTGAAGGATATTCCCAATCTTCATATTCTAACGGGTATTCAGCGACGTGAATGGGCCGAAAAAATCACAATCGAAGAGATTGGACATTTCTTGACGGTTGCCAGAAAGACGTTTGATTTGATCGTAGCAGACGTTCATACATTCCCTGATCAAGCCGCAACATTGAAGTGCATTAAAGATGCTGACGAGCGCCTGGTGGTCGTGCAGCCTATCGTAACAAGCTATCAGTCTTCATGGAATGACTGGTATAACAGTGTATGGCAGCATTATGGAATGAAAGAGACCGATTTTCAATTGGTCATGAATCGAGACAATAAGGGTGCACTAGACGGATTTGGAATTGAGAAGGCCATGGGTACCAAAATTGTTTCACGAATCCGGAACGTCGATAAAGGAGCGGGCATCAAGGCTATAAACTATGGTCAACCGCTCTATCTCAATACTGGAGATGAATCGGTTGATTTCCGGGACAATATTTTGCAATTGACGGCATGGATCGCGGAACGAGTAAAAGTAGAAATTGTTCCGCTTCAATCCGATCACAAATCAGCACTAAAAGGCAAACGAAAACTCTTTGGCTTAATTGGATAGGAGGGAATATAGTGATCGGTACTTTATCAGCTTCTTTGCCGACTCGAAAGCACCGCCCTAATTTTAGCATCGTTGAGCAGCTCCAGAAAGATAAGCAAGAAAAGAAAAAGGCGGGTGCAAACCGCGGGTATCAACACCGAACGCTCTATGAAGTTGTGAAAATCGTGCAGGATTTTTTGAAGAAGACCGACGGTACGGCGGAAGAACAAGACGAACATAAAGAAATGGTCCATCAGGCAGGTCTGGGCAACCCTCTCGCGCAAGAAAGGGTTAAGGCGCTCATAAAGCAGATTATCTACGACAACTTGCTCTATGCATCGATAGGTGAGCTCCAAGAACGAATGAGTCTGCCGGAAGCCGTTTTTGCCCTTACCGTCGGCGCTGGCTACGTCGAGGATTTATACAAAGGGAAGGACATTGAGGAAGTACAGGTGAACGGAACAGAAATTTACATCATGAAGGATGGAGTCTCGGTAAAATTCCCAAGGGTTTTCGACCATATCGAACAGGTCATTCGCCTGCAAGAAAGACTTGCTCTTTATGGACGCGCCCGTATTAACGAGCAACATCCAATTTGTCATACCTACATGTATAACAAAGCGCGTCTTACCATGACGCAAGCGCCGTACTCAGCCTTCCCGACAATTGCAATCCGGAATTTTATATTAAAGGATCCGGACTTGCACATCACTCTCATGGATCGTGGGACATTGAATAAACCGATGGCCAGGTTTCTCAGTCTGCTCGTGAAATATCATGCTTCAATAATTGTGGCAGGTGGAACGAAGACCGGAAAAACGACAACTCTATATGCACTGGCGAAGGAAATTCCTGTTTTGGAACGCGTACTTTCCCTCGAAACTGAAATGGAAATGCGGTTAGATGAACGCCTTCCTGGTCGAAATATCGTTCCATTTCAGGCTGTACCCGAACTTGGAATTTCCATGGAAGATGCCTTTAAGCCTCTGCTTCGTGAGAGTCCGGATCGAATCATCATCGGAGAGATTCGTGGCGCGGAAGCCTCTCAAGCTGTACAGGCAGCGCTTCGTGGACACGATACAATGGTTTCGCTCCATTCAAAGTACCGCAGCATGATCATTACCGACATCATGGATATGGTGAAGCAAGATGGCCGTTCACATGATGACAATTTGCTAAAGAACAGGATTGGGCGTGCATTCAATATTGTTGTTTATCAACGTTTTATAAGGGTGCATGATTACAAAAATCTCCGGGTCATGACAGAAATCACTGAAATTGTACCGACCCAAAGTGGTGAAATTGAAATGCGGATAATCTTTGTTTGGAATATGGAGAAAAAAGATTGGGAGAGAACGGAGAATAAAGTTAGCGACGAACTCATTGAGCACATGATCAGTTATGGCGCCACACCCGAAGAATTCATAGAGATAGGTGTCTACTAATGCTAATTATCGAACTTGCATTTCTCTGCGTCTTCATAATCGGCATGGTACTAATCGTTGAACCGGTAGTTGGCCGTCTCTTGGTAGGATTTACGGTCCTGAGACGAAATCGATTCTACGACAAACGAAAAAATAATGGACGGCTGGAGACCGTTGAAATAAAGTCTGTCTTTGATCATCCGCTTGTCAAAAAACTGGATGAGTACATGAGTATTGCTGAAATCAAAACGCCGGCAAAGTACCTGTTCTTGTTGTGCTTCGTGGTCTTGCTTGCGTTGTTCATCATAAGCAATAAGGTCATGCCAGCGCCTTTATTTAATTTCATTATAGGCGTTTTGTTCGGTACGATCCCGCTTCTATGGGTTTGGTCCAGGCACCAGAAAAAAACTTTAGCAATGGCGAAGGTCATGATTCCGACTGTACAAAACTTCATTGGATTTTTTACCGAAGCAGAAAATCTCGAAAGTGCGATTTACAAATCATCGAGAAGCATAGAGCCGGAGATCGCAAACGAATGGAACAGGTTGATCATGGATTTTCAGACGGGAGAAAAGCCTGAAAAAGCACTCATCCAATTTGCCAATCGCGTAGGGAATGATTGGGCGCATTATTTTGCGGATATCCTCATCACGCATATCGATACTGGAGTAAATATTACATCTTCATTATTTAAGCTAATCGGTGAAATGCAAAATTCCGAGTACAACGAGGAAAAAAGGATTACGTTACTTACTACTTACAAATATGGAACATTCATTATGGTTGGCTTATCGGTATTCGTGGTGTACTTTAACATCAAAATGGATCCCGAAAATTACAATTTTTACTTTCGTACGGCTACCGGTGTCCGCATTGTAACATTGTCAGTAATAGTGCTCTTTGTATCATTCATCGGCGCGATGCACATGGGCAGGAAAAAATTATAGGGAGGAGGAGAGGAGGTCTTGATTACTTGGATCATTCTTATCGCATTTACGCTAGGCATGGGGTTCATTGTAATGCCGTTCACCTTATCCGTAAAGTTTAAGAAGAGACTCCGCATCCCATCGACCAGAACGAAGAGGAAGCAGCTTCTTCAAGACATGTACCACGCTGCAGTAATCAGAGAGGATCGGAGAAAGTCGAATTACAAAGTCGCCAGAAGATTGAAAACAGCCGGGCATCCATACGGCATGCATGTGTTTCATTACTACATGCTCCGCCTGCTACTACCGCTGATTGCATGTATCCTGACGATTTTCCTTTTTGTGTTACGTAGCAGTGTGAATGGATATTCAGCACCATTTCCCTTTTTACCATTCATAGTGATCGTTCTAATTGCTTATGCTACTCCTCCGACAATGCTTTTTGTTCTCGCTCGAAACCGACGAGAAGTGCTTGCAGAAGAGATTGTTAAGTTCTCACATCGGCTTATCGTTTGTGTTACAGATAAAATTCCCTTGTACTACGCCATACGTAGAGCAGGGAGGACGTCTAAAGTTTTGAAGCCGTACGTGGACGATTTACTTATCGACTGGATGGATAATCCAAGAGCAGCAATCAATTACTTCGGGGAACAGATCGGAATCAATGAGGTGCTTCCTTTAACCAATACACTGCTTGCAAGTTGGAACGCACCGCAAGACAAGATCATTGATCTGTTCCATCAGCAAATACGTAACATTGACACGATGAGAGACTTTCAAGTGAAAAAGAAGATTGAGGCTTCTCCGCTTCGTGTCACATTCGTAATTATGATACCTTTCGCGGTTGTCGGCGCCTTGTGCTTGCTGCCCTGGTATATAAGTTTCCAAACGGTGATCAAACAAGTATTTTGAAGGGGGGATCGAATGCTAGATAAAATAATCGGAGGAATTATTGTAACAATCATTCTGATTGGTTTAACTTTTTGGGTTTTTAATAACCCCAATGGCATTGGTGATGGGTTAGACCAGGGCAGCAATAATGTTAAGACGAAAATAATTCAAGCGACACAAGACTAAGGAGGAGTATCAAATGATTGACAAAGTTATCGGAACATTGATCATCGTAGTTATCGGAATTGGACTAATTTTCTGGGCTTACAATAACCCGAATGGTCTTGGTGATGCTGCAGACAACGGGGCAACTAAAGTACATTCCAAAGTGGGATCTTTTGATTATAGTGGGTCGACGGCGCCGGGCGCCGGCCACGTGTCTCCTTAATAATGGATAAATTAGTATTGATCATCATAACCGCGATCATCGTTATTGGTCTTTGTAGCTGGCTATTTCTAAGCCCGAACGGGTTGAATAAAACCGTATCATACGGCTATGACAACCTGAAAGCAGACGTTCGTTCGTACGGCTACAAACCCGGTCCGTGAGCAAGGAGGGGGAGGGCAGAAATCTTCCCCTTTAGTAAATCTGGAAAGTAGAGTGGTTAAAAAAATGTTAGTTAGACGGTTACTGAAACCATTGAATAACCAAAAAGGAGTTTCGAACTTAATTGTCCTTCTTATTGTGCTGCCAATCTTCTTTGCTGTAACCGTCATGATCGTAACGATGTTCTTATTTTTAATGCGTCAGGCTAAACTCGATGATATTAAGGATCGTGCGCTTCAAATGGTTGAGACTTCAGGGTATCTCACACCAGAAATTGAGGACGATATTCGAACGAAAATGGAATCTTTAGGCTACCCAGCCGTTTCAAAGGGAGGCATAATCTATCCATCCTTTACTGGGAGCACAATAACAAAGGTTGGGAAGTTTGAACCAGACCCAACAGTAAAGCTAATTGTTCAGTATCCCGCATCGGATTTAGCAAAGATAATGATCTTTTTCGGAGTATCGTCTACCGAGGATCCAGGTTATTTCTATCTTGAAGCCTACGGAAGAAGTGAAGAAAAATGAAAAAATTGAACATCCTTGGTAATGAACGAGGAGGTGTTGAGGTTATGATATTCTCCATTAGTGGATTGCTTTTTACTATTCTCGTAATGATCATCTGCCTTGACTATTTAATCCTATATAACACTCAAAATAAGCTAAAGAACGACCTGAATACCGCGGTCCATGCAAGCTCGTTGTCAATTGACGAAGCGCAGCTCGCAAAGGGCTATTTCAAACTCGATACGACAACTCCAGGAACTCGGGTACAAGATATGTTCTTTCAATATCTCCGGCTTAATATGAAACTCGACGACAATAATGTAGCCCTACCTGGCAGTAAGATCAAGCCTGGTACCGGAGTAAACGTTGATGAACTTCTATATATCGATTACGAAACGGGAACGATCACTAATCTTAATACAAAGCCAACGACTTGTACATACAACAACATATCATCTATTGTCTCGTGTTCCGTTACTTTGAATCCGGCAACCCAGACACAGATAACTCGCACCATAGATCAGTTGGTTATTGGCCCATCGCTAGTTGCGATTATTGACACGTCACATGAGGGCATCGGTTCGATTTCCAATGAGCCGCTCTTAATACCCGCTTTACAGGAAGTATATTTTGCAAAGTAATATAGTAAGAGAAATTAGAAGAACCCTTCAAGGATCAATTCAGATATTCTATATTTCTTCATTAATACCGATATAACTATAAATAATCAAATCGCTAGGGAGGATGAAAATAAATAAAGAAAAATATGATTTCGACGATCGTTGCACCTACAGCTCTACTCTAATCTATTGCTTTGGTACAAGATAGGGCAACAGCAAAACCATTGCCTAAAATCGTCAGCTCGGACATGTCTATTGCAGTTCTCATTGGGGGCTGAAAGTAAAGATTTTTATGCAGCTGAGAAGAAAAGAAGAAATATCTATATGCGCTGAGGGGAATTTATTTCAATACCCAAATGATGAAATAAAAAAATAGGGGAGAGATAATTATGTTAAAACGATTGAGTTTCTTGATAGTGGCTGTATCTGTGTTATTTGCCCAGGTGTCATATGCCGCGGCGGGATCCACAAAAGGATTTAAGGATGTAAAACCGTCTGATTGGTATTATTCTTCTGTTCAAAAGCTAGTAAACAAAGGTGTAATCAATGGATTTACCGATGGTACATTCAAACCTAATCAAACAGTGACACGATCGGAGCTCATAAAAATGACAGCGACAGCGCTTAGTTTGCCTGTAGCTGATCTCAAACAAGGGCAGCCCTGGTATACCCCTTACGTGAATGTTTCAAAAGATGCCGGCATTTATACCACCAAGGATTTCTTAACCGGTTGGGATAAAGCCATTACGCGGCTGGAGACCGCTCGATTCGCTGTCCGGGCGGTAGACAAGGCTTTCAAAAATTCGGACGATAAGCAGCTTATGTATGAGGCAACCAAACGCGGAATCATAAACGGCGTGGCTAATGGGGAACTGGGTAAGGATCAGTCTTCTACTCGCGCCCAGGCTGCCGTCATTATTGATCGTATGCTGCAGCTGCTTGATGGAAAAAAACTTTCGGTGGATAAACGTGCTGCGTCCTTTGCCGAGGTAGAACTACGCGGGACGAACATGGAAACGATGTGGGGCGGCAAAATGAATGCTTTGCCTGATAAACATGATTTATCAGCTTCAGTCAAGGGAACGTTTGAGCAAGTATTAATCATTGATATGGACGACAAGAATAGTCCATATAGAAGTTGGGCGAATGGAGCTATCAAAGTAGATGGCAAGGATTGGAAGGGCGACTATTTGGTTGCATTTAAAATAACTATGGAAAATACAAAGATTATCCCTAAAACTGTGCTCTACTTTGATGATCTCGTTGCTAGTACATTCCTAACAAGAACAGTTATCCCGAAGGAATCTGGTCTTACTACCACTATTAGTAATGTAATGCCTTTGCATATGGATAAAATGAATAAAGTTTCTACTTGGTTCTTAGCCACAATAAATAAGAATGAGATCAAAGATATAAAATCGCATAATGAGCTGTTTTGGTATTTCCAATGGCTCGGAAGTACAGCTTACTTCACATTGTCAAAGGACGGAAAAATATTCTATCAATAGGGGGAAGTAATGAAACGTCTTCTTTCAATTATACTGCTGATTTCAATTGGGCTTACGTTTATTCCGGTCGTATCTTTTGCAGCTGATCAAACGTTAGAGCCAGTTATAATAAAATCATCAAACATAACAGGGTATCAAAAGTATTCTAATACCTTATTGCGAGACATTTCAGTCCCAGTTCCACAGTTTTCTGGTTATGAAGTAAAATCATATAAACTAACCAAAAACGGTATACCAAAAGGAGAACTGGAACCTTATGATCCGATAACAAAAAAAATAAACATCCATGGTTTAAATGGAGATATCGTCCAATTAACGGGTCAAGCTCCTTCTAGAATGTATCATGCAATCTGGCGAACAAGCTCAGGAAAGGCATGGAGAACAAGCTTGCCAGAATTGGGTACATATCAATTCACTGCTGACTCGTCAACAATTTCAGGGGGCGTATCTAACTATCCAGGGCTTTTCCCTGCGAGAGATGACAATGGTGCAGCAATACCTGAACCACTGCGATATCCGGATGGATCCGCAGCTTCTTGGTCTGATGCAATAGCATCACCTTCGATTTTCAAAACAGCGTCAAATGTAGAAGTCGCTAAATCATTAGTCGAAGCAAGCTCTATTACAATTACCTCAGCCACTCCTAACCAAAGAGGTATGGTTATAGATTACTTCGGTAAAGGAAAAGATGGTTTCGGATATTTAAAAGTCCATAAGTCAATGAACAGCACATACAACACAGAAGGAATTGATTATCGTGTTGATGACAGCCTTGGTTATCCAGTTCAAGGCAGAACCTATCTCTTGGATTCCGAAACAACTTGGTCTGCAAAAACCTATGTTCTTGATTTTGAAATGGAGGTTGCCTACAAGAGTACGGCGATACCAACACTACCCGATCTTATTGCCGATGATATTCAACCAGTCGGTACAATTGATGTAAATAAGACAACAACCTTTCGCGCTCTGTTTCATAACGAAGGGCCAGCAATTAATACCTCTTACAATCTAAAAGTTATAGATGAGTCAGGCAATCAAATTCAATTAAGTCCGAGGACAAGTACACCCAAAGACAGCGACACACTAGAACTATTATTCACATGGAAATTTACGAATACCATTCAGAAAACCTTCAGGTTTACCGTAGATAGTGCCGATTCGATAAGAGAAGAACGCGAAGATAACAATCAAGTCTCCCGTTCCTTTAAGCCCGGAGATGCACCACCTCCTCCGGAAAAGGACTTCACCGGTGATTTCGATGTAAACCCGACGACGATCTCCTACCGAGACAGTTTCACGCTTCATCCCAGGGATTTTGAAATGCAAGGTTGTACCTATATCTCGCATTCGTTCAAAATCGAACGCGGTCTGACCTGGATCGGTCCGGATGTAGTCGGCCAAACGAAAGATTCCACGTATACACGCAACACCTACCCTTCGATCATCGGAGTAGGAACGCATGATGTATACATGAAGATTTCGACCAGCTGCGGTGAAAAGTGGGTCGGTCCAAAACCGCTCATCGTCACCGGCCCTGGAGATAATCATCCACCGGAATTCCAAATCGCATTTGTTAATCCAGCGCGGCCAACAGTACCCGTTCATGAAGCGCTCGAAGGTGATGTACTGGATTTGGTAGTTATCCAGGATCCTTCCGTTCCAACTCCGAACGATCCGGATGGCGATTCTCTGTACTTCGATGAATTTCACTTCAACGCCAGTGATTCGTTATGGATACAGTCATTACCAAGTAAATACACCCCTGTTCCGTGGGGGATGTATAGAATCACGATGGATACAGGCGGCTATCATAAAATAAGCGCTCAGATCCATGACGAATTTGGTTTAACAGCCCAAGCCACAACATACATCACCGTCAGAGCGAAGAATGCCGTTCCCGTTATCAAGTGTCCGCAAACGGTGATTGAAAACCACCTCATCCCAAGCTCGGCCTTTGATGCAAGCGGAAGCTACAGCCCGATTGCAGGCAGAGGCATCAACCATAGTCGAGATGAATGGACAAACAGAAAAAGCAGTTATACAAACGGCACCGACCATAATATAACGGTTCAGGTTTCGCTTGATGTTTACGATACGTATGGATTGAAATCATTAAACACTGCCAGTTGCGATATTATCGTTAAGCCTGACTTACCACCAATCGCGAAGCTCGACGTTCCCCCACTCGGCATACGAAACGAGCCCTCTGTGATTCTCAACAAATCATATAGTCCCGATGGTGATGAAATCGTTACAGCAGATTATCAATACAAATACGATACAGCGAATAACGGATTTGCAGACGATTTATGGCAACCCCTAACCGGTAATTTAGAAAAAGTCATCATCAATCCGGATAAAGTAGGCAAGTACCTCTTCTACGTCAAAGTGACAGAGGAATTTGGTCAGTCGGGCAACACATCTGCAGCCGCTGAACAAACATTGACGTTGGATGTGGTCAATAATGCACCGGAAGTCTCATTTGAAGTAGAAGGAAAAAATCCGCAGCCGGATTTGGATCCCTCCACCACCATTCGTCCGGAAGTGATGATCAACTGGCCGGTCTACATCACCAACGATACAAAGGAGGTGTACAACAAGAATTACTTGTGGCAAGCAGTGGGCGGCAGCCTTGTGAGTGGAGAAGGCCGAAACTTTGGCACCTCACGGACCTACGCATACACGGAGACCAGTAACTTCAATACGTTCCTCAAAACATTTGATATGAACAATAATGGATTTGGGAATAATCGTCTTTCACCCTGGCGAGCTGCAACCCGTTTTAATGCCGGTATGACGGACCTTTTAATTAACAAAGACGGGACACATGTCCAGTTCGATCATGGGACATCCCAAATCAGGTCAAACAAAAAATATCTTTATTTTGATGAAAAGCAGTACTTGAATGGAAAAGTCATCACGACACTCTATGCGTTGGATCCTAAAAGGGTATCTCCGCAAGAACAGTATATGGACAGCGGCAATTTCAATTTGCTTTACCGTTACACCAATGGTTCCCCTTACGTTTTTACGAAGACCTTGCCGGGAACCTATACAATAGACAAATGGGAATTGGCCGATCAGTATATTTACATCCAGAATAACGATACATTTACTGTGCTGGATGCAAGAACAGGTGCAGAAGTGGCAACGAGGAATGCAGCCGATATGGGACTGAGTAATACGGTCAACGGGGTCAGCAACTGGACCATAAGCCATGCCAACGGAAACAAAGTTATGGTTCGCCGGGACAATAATAGTAATCAAAATACAACGTGGACTACCCAATGGAGAGAAGTTGGCCCGGATCTATCGGTTGCTGAAAAACCGGACTGGCTGATACCGGCTTCGCGCTCTTCCCTTCAAGGGTTAAACATGGTGTACAAAGTATTATTGCCGATCTATACCGATCCGGCAGGTGCCATATATACGTATCAAGGCTATGCCTCAACGGGCCCCAGTAATACTTATTTCCGCGACATGAGCGTCACAAAGTACAATCCGGATATGAGCTTAGCCTGGAGACAATACTTGACGGCTGCAGGAGAGCCCGGCTATACCGGCCAAGATATCAATGGAGGCGGCAGCAGTATCACGCGCTATAGCGGATTTGCCATGAACCCCTTCAATAATGAAATAACCGCGAGCAATTACGAATATCCCAATACGTACTTCACCGTCTTGAATGCAAGTGACGGCACGCCAAAAAGTCGAATGGCTCAGAACGGCATGACAATACCGACCTACCGATTTGGAACGGATGGCGATACCCCCTACACCATGGATTGGAACGGGAACTATATAGCAGGTGCCAATAAATCCATGACTGCAGACGGGTATACAACCGATTTTGAGATCAATAAAGGGATGGGCACTTGCGGCGCCAATGCCGTCAACATTTACGATCAAAACGGCGCACTGATTGCCCAAAACGTTTCAGGGTGTAACTGGGGTAATGGCGGTCAGATCATGGGGGAATATTTTGGAGATGGAGCCTTCTTCTATGTTCAATATGAATCCGCCAGAGATCAACCCTCGTTAGGCGTTGCGATAGGCACACCTACCTCCACGCCGCTTGTTAAGAAGACGTTTACGAACGGTCAATATGTATCGGACCTCACACTCATCGATGTAGAGATGAAGTTCAGCTTCCGGATGGAGGATATCGACTATGACCGGGAGATGGCGGGCTTCTCCTTCCGCATGCAGGATACGCGCAACCGATACGCGGTGGAAACCGATGGCCACGTGTTCAATCTGGTGAAATATGTGAACGGCTCACCAACCGTGCTGAAAGCAGGTTCGTATCCGTTTGAATCAAACGAAAGCTATGCGGTAAAGATCAAGACGGTCGGGAATCAGATCGATGTGTTCCTCAATAATATCCCGATTCTGACGGCATCAGATGGCAGCTATACACAAGGGCGTTTTGGCTATTTCAGCGACAAATCCTATGTCGTGTTCAGTGCTTTCACCTATAAATCAGTACAGAATAAAATTGAATGGTCAGATAGCTACGCGATTTGGGATGCAGGTACAGCCACGGCGGAGATTAACTACAAGAATATTTCGTTTCTCGATCCCGAGGGGGATCATCAGGCCGGGGATTATCAGTGGAGCATTCAGCATACGCCGCGCTTCATCAATAACCAGGGCGTGTCGGCCATGAACGACAGAACATTCAACTCCGAGCAGCTGACCTTTGATAAAGTTGGGGATTATATCGTCACATTGCAGGCAAAGGATGATCCAAACCCAAGCTATCCCTATCCGGATATGACCTTTGACGAGTACCGAAAAAACTCAAATCCCTTTGCGAAACGAGTCACCGTGCATCGGCGGCCAATCTCGCAGTTCACCGTTACTCCAGGTGGGGATGGGAAACTCATTTGGACCGATAGCAGTTACGATCCGGACAGGTATGTCAGTCCTGACAATTACTCGACTGAACCATCGACAATCGATTACCGCGTTACCCGCGGCGTTATCGAGAAGAAGTTTTATTATCAAACTCCATCGGGAGTCATTGTGTATGAGAAGCTTGTCACGCCGCAAGAACGCGGATTGTATGAAATCGGTATGGCCGTAAAAGATGAGTACGGCGCATGGTCAGAGTATACGGTTGTATCCTTGGATATATCCGTTATTCCAAGACCGAATACACCGCCCGTTCCTGGCTTCACAACTAGCTATGTAAGCACGTTCCGAACCGTTCCCATTGTCATTGACTCCACGGCTTATGACGCCGAAGACGGCGCTCGGGAGAATCTGCCGCATGAGTACTATATCCGCAATGTAACAACCGGAGACGGCGAAACGCTGCAGAGCACGTCCCGAACATCCTGGAGCAAGGCATTCAGCTCATTGGGCACTTTCAATATCCGCCAAGTGGTTCAGGACACTGCAGGGGCAGAAGCGCAGTTCAGTAACCAGGTAAATATATACAACCGTTTACCGGTTGCACAGATAAGTATTCCGGAAAGCACGGATCAGAATAACCCTACCAAATTAAAAGAGTTCAGACCGCCTTTTCAGTGGTCGTACTATGATGAGGATGCAGACGTACAAACACGGTATCAACTTCAGATTTTTAAATATGGTGGTGAACTGTATCGGGATACCGATATCAAGCCGGGTAATGTGCTTTCATGGCGGCCAACCACTGATTTGCCGGAGCATGTAAACATGTACGTAAAAGTTCGTGCATTTGATGGTTATGATTGGGGGAATTGGAGTGATCCCAAATACTTCTATATTGAAAGTGCGACTTGTTCCGCTATAACCGCCTAACAGCGGGAAGTGCGGGGTTTATTAAAATCTAACTTTGTAACTGAGGATTGGAATGACGGAACCATGTATCCTGAAACAATCCCGTTAATACTCCTGCATGCGTCATATGGGCAAACATAAGGTGTATGGAGCCAGGTGAAGTCGGCTGAATGGAGGCTGGAGCCACTCTTTTCGAGAAGGTATGCCAATAGATAGGTCGGACGGCTGAAAAATCAACTATGGTGAGAATGTCCACAGGACTGACGAACTGCTGAATGTACGGGTCTAAATATAGAGCATATGGAAACATATGATCCAACGAATGTTGGAGTGGATGGCGAAGAGTACGAGTTTTCAATAGGAAAATCGCTATGCTGAACAATGGCAGCATCAAGTCCACAGGCTTAGTGGCAGCACCTAAAGTTGATACGGATAGCTAAGTTACAAGGAACAAGGAAAGCAAGGGACGTCGATACATGGATTGCCATCCTAGACGGTTGCTATAAGGCAAGATGCCGAAGTGCATTTATCTTTGTGAGAGTAGGGGCATGACCGACGAAGCATCTGTAATAGGTGCAGAGGAACAGCCCCAAGTCTTCTTAATTAAATTCGATATTCCAAAGGTGTATTGCACCAATGAGGTAGGAAAGTGGGGAATTCTCCCGAAATGGGGGGATACCATAGTGCAAACCTTACGTTATTGGGACTATTACAGTTTATGAGTAACTTGGAACTTATCGTGATTCGACATTAAGAAGATGGAACGCCGTGTGCGCGGAAACGTGCTCGCACGGTGTGGAAGAGGGGAAAAGGCGGTGATTACCTCAAAACCTTACCTATTCTTATCCAATCGTCCTCCAGTCTCAGACTTTGTTTGTGAACCAAATCCTGCCTATGAGGGTGACAATGTTATCTGTAAAAACCTCTCTACCGATCCTGATGGAGATGTAATGATATATCATTGGACGGTGAATGGGCCGAATGGATATATGGCTACCTATACCACAACTGATATTACAATACTTGGGTCTGTAACGGAGAATCACATAGGAGACTACACGGTAACATTAAAAGCGACCGATTCAAAAGGAGAGCCAAATTTAACTAACACGCAAAAGATCGTTCAGATTCTACCTCTTATGGTAAAAGGCTTTGTTACTCATACGGCAGCCTGGGAAAAGAATCGCATTGAATGGAACTTGGACAATCCATTGACTCCAAGAAGTGCAAATACGTACTGGGCCGGTGAAGAATTTCTTCTAAACGCGGTCACAACTGATACGGGAAATTCAACGACAAAGGCGATTGTAGTTCATGTCACGATGGGAGGCATTACAACTGATCTGACAAGTACAAACAGTATTTATTGGTCAGGTAGCTTATGGGAAGATAATTTCGACAATCTTTTTGATGGACCATACACATTTACTTTCACTACCGATTACTCGAATGGGGTTAGGAAAGTAGACAATGTGACAGTTAATATTAAAGGAAGTATTTGGGATGTAACAAAAACACATAGGCTAGAATAAACGAAAACGCTCCCCTAAAAGGTAAAGGGGGAGCGTTTTATTAGTTTAACTCGAACATACGGGCTGGAATTTCTGATTAAAAGTGTTTTGTTCATTCAATACGTATGATGGGAACGGCATTCAGAACGCGACATACCGGGTGTGGCGACATTAAAGGTTCGCTATATTCGAGGATAAGAGCTGATCGCCTGTGAAGACGACATGGGCAAAGCGATGTCGTCAATCTGAGGACATCACCGGGAAAACCAAGCTGAACATTAATAGCTATGATATCTTTGGGAATATAGCCGCGCAGCAACAGGTCTTTAATATTTGCGAACGAGATGGTATGATCCCAGTAATGGATGGTTTACAGGTAGAGGATGTGATTAAGGGACAGATTAAAAACCCACTGATGTTGAATTTATATACATATGTGGCGAATAATCCATAAGGTTTAAGGATCCGACTGGTCATTTTTTTGACAACATTGCAGATAATGGATTCACAGCGTATGGCACGTATCAGCAGCTTATTAGAAATCCCAGTTGGGCAAATGCGGGACCATTTAGAGCTTAACGTTTTTTGTACCTTTTGTAACAGGACGGGTACCACTGCACGATTGCATGCGAATCAAGTAATAAAGGATACTAGCAAAAGTATAAAACGTACTAGTGCTAATTAAAGCGAGGGTTTAATTATTACATAAAAGTTTATTTAAGGAGAAAAACATGAGAACAGAAGATCAAATTAAAGCGAAATTGATTCAGTTAAAGTCTTTGAGTAAAAATGTTGAAATCGAAAAGCAAATTGAAATACTGGAATGGGTATTGAATGAGCCAACAGAAAAATATCATGATAATTGACGATAGATGATTCTTAAAATGCCTTGAACATAAATAATACTTCTAAGTGGAGTGGATAATCGTTTGACTGCATTTTGGACATTGCAAAAAGAAGTTGTATGGGATCGTGCCAAAGAGTCGGGATACTTAGAGGGGAATCCTCATCACGCAATGTATCCAGAAGAGTATCAATGGATGATGAATCAGATGGACAAGAGGCTACCTAATTACAACGTTGAACATCCTATTTGGTTATGGATTAAAAAGCCAGACATGCGCTTTACAGGTCATTTTGAGAGTTATACAAGGTGTGTCAGATTAACTTTGGTATTGGATGATGAAGATGTATTGGTATCTGATTTTGATGATTGGCATAGTGTTCTTAATCATTCATTCTTGGGGAATGATGAACAGGAATGGGAAAACTTTTATGCTGGTATTTTGCAGATAACCAAAGAAGATAGTTGGCAACGCATCTTTGATTGGAATAAAACACGGGATCCAGAGTGGGATGGCAGTGGCGAACAAAAATTGCAAGGGGTAACTGGAGGAATCGATTTAAGGCAGGTAAAAAAAGTTGAATATTTCGTGACACGCAGACATGCAAACATTTAATATTGGCTTTCTATGAAATTAAAAATGCCGACACTAATTGAGTATCAGCACAGAGCCTACTATTTCCGATAGATAAGCGTCCTTTATACTTCCATTATTACCGCTGTTTGGTTCTAATATACGAAAATGATTCTGCATAATACTTGTAGAGTAAAAAATCTATTAGGAACTAGGTGATATAATGTCTGTCATTGAACACGCAATTTTAACATGTGAGTTTTCTTCTAAATGGTTTATTAATGAAGAACATCTAGAAGATTGCCTAAATAAAACCTTGTTAGAGTGTTTAAATTATTTAGGTCTAGATGGATGGGAATATGCAGGTCGTCTAGGAGATCAGCGATATGTGTTATTAAGACGCTAATTTAATATAGTCATACGCTCTATTTTAAATTAAGCCTAATTCAATATTATGATTGGGCTAATTGTTTTACCAATATTTTTCTCTCTTCATAGGTACTTGTTCACTGTTCCATAATGGACTGATAAGAAGAGCATTTTTAAATCCTGATGATTCGGAGGTAGCAAACAGTGAGAAGTAGAAGGCCTTTGACGATGTTCTATGTAACGCCATTAAGAAATCAAAGAATCAAATTTCTTATTAACCAACTTTCAAAGTCATTTCCCCAGAGGTAGCAAATAAGCGATGCACCAGCGATGAAAGGACCAACTGGGATTAGCATGTTCTTCTGTGAGCGTCCAGTAATCACGATGATGATGCCAGTTATCATACCTGCCAAACAGAAGAGCACGAATGAGAGTAGTGAAAGTTTGACCCCAAGGACGAGACCTGTTAAGCCAAGAAGTTTTATGTCTCCACCACCTACTGAATCACTTTTTGAAGAGAGCTGCATGATTAAACCAATGGCATAGAAGATCCCGGCGCCGAACAATGCGGCTGAGACATAGTTCAGGAAGGGAAGGGGGTGAATCCATGAGCGAAGTACAGCAGCGAGCAAAATGCCGGGCAAAGTTATGAAATCTGGAATGACCTTGTAACGGAAATCGAGAAAGCAAATCGTTATTAGGGCTACTGCGAAAGGTAAGGAAATAAACCATTCTGTTGAGTAATCCACAAAAAGTACGCTTAATGCAAGGACTGCGGCTGTCGAAATACGCAACATCATCGAGGAGAACTGGGGACTTTCAGAAAGTAGGACAAATCGTGTTAACAGAAGATTCATATATCCTCCAATCCAAAAACCCAACGCGGCAGCTATTAATATGTAAATGAAATGATGCATCTAAAACACTCCTCATTAATTTGTCCGCTCTGGTCTTTCGGTACAACAATATAGACGATACCACTTGATTTTCTGTTTGAGCGAGCTACAAGTAAATTTCAAGTAAGGGGAAGCATGAGTATTTACGCAATGAAGCCCAGGGCTCGTTAAACATGCATTCCCGCTGACTCGGAGCTGAAGAATGTAATAAAAGAAAGTATATTCATTAACGATACTCCCATATTACTATATTGATATAGTGCAATTTTAGCAATCTTTTGTTTTAATTCTTGTCATTCAAAACAATCGGAAATAATGGTTTACTCATTTCGTTCTGATGAGATTTCGTATTCAGGAAAATTTACAATATAAAGTACATATGGAATGATGAGAACGGAAGGGGTTAAGCAGCCAAAACGACAGAATTTGGTGTAAGTGAATATGGCAAGATACATCCATATCGATTCTACCGAAGATATGAAGCTGCAGATGTGGGAAGCAGGGGGGCTATCTTTCCAAAGGTTTTGAATTTGTTGAATGGGGGACGGCATAATTTCGATTCCATTTCAAAATAAGCATCGGCACGATGGCTCACACGATAATTACCGGCGCCGCTAGCAGTTTTCTATGCCTCTATGACCATCCTAGTCATAATGCTGATGTTACTCCTTGCGATCAGGCTTCTTATCAGCAGGCAGAGACGGTCATATCTCACATTGTCCATTTGCATGGCCGTCCCTTTAGTGGGGCAACTCATATTCCTTGGGATTATGGTCTTATCAAACCTGGCTCAGTATCGTTTACATAATAGGCGAGTGCCTGCTTTGCATAATGATGATACAGGTCTTCTTCCTCTATAGGTTTTAAATTCAGTAACTGGCGTTCATTTGAACAGTTCAACAGATCTGCAATAATTGCTTTCATCATGTTTGCATATCCTTCGGACTGTTCATAAACATTATCTTTAATGCATTGTTCATGGAAAAAGATGACTCTGCTTATACGTTGATTTAGTTCAGTAAGAGAAGTCTTTCTGTTTTCAGGATCTTCTGGTGTAAAAAGGATGCCGCAATCAGCGTAATTATCTTCAATGGCTTTGATAATATAGCCGGAGGCATTCGTGACTTCCTGGTTTTTCATTCGTTCAAATACATAACGAATGTTCTCACGTATCCGATGTTCACCATGGGTTTTAACAAGGCTCTTTGCTTGACGCTGATTCATATCGAAACGGCTCAGTAACTCGTAAATCGGTTGATTATCTATATATTCAGCATCATTCAGGTTTTCGCGGATTTCCTTGGCATTACGTAAAATATGAAATACAATACTTACTACTCGCTGACCGTTTTTGATTTCTTCAATTTCAAATCTGATATCAGTTTTTTCAGCTAATTCATCCTGTGCGGTCAGAAGGACACGGCTCTTAAGGTGGGAATAACGTTCATAAAGGCCGGGCTCAATCTCGAGTTTCTGTTTTAACTCATCTATGGTCTTGAACTTTCGTTTACCAAGGTGGAGATATTGTTTTAGAAGCATATATAATTTAAGTGAATGATTGCTCCTTAAATAAAGGACATTCCATAGTTTAAACTTTGTAAAATTCTGTTTGAGCTGAAGAAGGTAGGGCTGTAATTGAGAAGAGAATTCAAGCTCGATGATCCCTTTACCGTGATAGTATCTTGCAGACGCAAGCCAGTTGGTTTCCAAGGTTGAATTCATTTGGGGCTCATCGATGATGACTTCTTTACTACGTAATTGAGTAATAATTTCACGAACGCGTTTATAAAAGTTTCTATCATTGAGATCAAGTTTCTCAGCGATTTCTCTGACCTTAAAGAAGTGTGTTTTAAAGTTTTTATCTTCTGGATGTATCCTTGAAGCCAATATGTAAATGAGCCTTCGCTCGTAAAGGGTGAGGTTGGTTTTTGCCTCGATGAGCGCATTTGACTCAGTAACGATATAGTGTTGTGATATCGGATCTGGTTCAAAATTCAACTCCAGTTGTTCTTCGCTCATCGGGTCACCTTCATTCTTTGTTTTTATAATAACTTACTAGAATCATAACGAATATTAGTAGGAAGTTCTACTCATATTTGTGTGGCCGGTTAAATAGGATCTGAAAACGCTTTTATTTCATCCAAATGACAAAATAAGGCTTGCGAAAGATTGCGTACAGAGCATAAATATAGCCCATTTAACTGCGGCCACGTAAAACAGGTGGTTTTGCGTCTATTTGGTTCCGGCCACACGAAGCAGAATGATACAGTTGAGCTATTTGTAACATGTCTACATTTCAAGATCTTTTGTTTTTTTGAACCGGCCACACGGAGCAGACAATTTGAGACTGAAAATGCATCAATGGATGAAAATCTGAGATTTATATGACTAAGTAGAGGCCACATGAAGCAGACAATTTGGAAGGAGATGAAGTTAAACCAAGCTCCGTAAGTGATTACGGGCAAGAATGAGTTTATTCAAACCGGCCACGTCGAGCAGACACTATGTGAGCTATTATGGGTAGCGGCCACACGGAGCAGAATGTTTTTCTTGATAGTAGCCAAATAAAGCAAATTTTCATTGCCTAAATGTACTGATTTCTAGTGATGGAGCGTAATAATATTAGGTTGTAGTTCTATTTACTCAGATGTAAACATTTGCGGACAGTTCAGATCGTAGTGCGGATTTGCTTGCTTTGAGGGTAAGTTTTGACCGGCCACATGTAGCAGACAATTTCATATAATGCGATCCGGACGATTCGTAACATTCCTTAGTAATTCCTCATATTGTCTGCTTGGTGTGGCCGGTTATAAATAACTGCTCGGTTCACATCACCACGGGTAAGGAAAATCCAGAGCTACGTAGGAAGAATGGTAGATCTTAAACTTCGTTGATATTGTTCATACCAAAGATTTGTGATAATGAAAATCTGAAATTGTCGTGGGGGATTACATGAGAGGTTTTTCTGTATAAGCATACTCACATTTGTGTGGCCGGTTTAATTGAAACTCTTTTTATACACGGTATCATATGAAAAGCTTTATCATAATATAAATAGAGATAGAGTGTTTAACTGTGGAAAGCTATGGATGTTTAAGACCATATATTATATTATTTTTTATATTACTTGTTTTTTTATTTGTTTACCTGTTTAGAAGAGAGATAATCATAGAGTATTAAAGGATAAATTATGCCTATGGGCCACAGGAAGCAGACCTAAGTGTCACATGTAGCAGACCAATCGGCCACACTTAAATGTTGTTAGCAGACACTTGAAACAGACTCGGTGGCCACGTTGAGCAGAATCTGGAGGCCACAGTTATGTGAGTTGCCTTCTATATCGTATTATAAAGCTCCCGTAACTCTTCAGTTAATGTGGATAACCCAGGAATTTATCTGGTTTGTGTGGCCTCTATCCAATAAACCAGCCAGTCAGTATGTACAGATGCCTGGTTTGTTTGTACCTAGAAGGTTAAATCGATAAATGAGCCGTTCTCTTATTATATATTAATTAAAATACTCCGTGTTTACGGCTTAAGGATTCTGGTTCGTGTGGCCGGTAGGAGAACAACCTACTCCTAGCTTTAGTTTTCGCCATTAAATCACTGTGGATAACAGAAGTATGACTCCGAGATTTTTACAGTCTCTCCAAACATTTTTTCGTTATAGGTTTAAATGGTCTGGTTTGTGTGGCCGGTAATTAGCTTTCTTGGAGAGGCTTTCCGACAGCTTTCATAGCTGGAGTGGTGTTGTGAATATATCAAAGTTATTGTCTGGTTCGTGTGGCCGGGAGCTCCCTGACCTTGTCTGTAGCATATTTTTGGTTGCGATGAGTGCAAATAGATCCATAGGACATGTATATACAAATTTCCGCTTTATCTGACATTACCGTACTCCTTGAAAGTCCCTTTAATTATTTAGAGTTAGTAATCTGGAGGAATGGATGAGCTGGGAGTAAGAGCAGAAACTCAGAAGCTGAAATTATTTTTGAAATTTGGGTAGTTCGTCGAGAAAACCATTCTACAGTTTTGTCCCAAGCATCCATGCTCTGTGTGACTCTTACCGCTGATAATAGAACTCCAGAGACTACTCCCTGGAGTTTTTGATTTGTATTCCATTAGAATTACCACCTCTGTTATTTGCATATCGATAGCATTGTATATAAATGCAGGGTAGAGGTCAGTTAGCGGAATCCAAGGTATGATCGTTTCAAGCACTAGCCTCCGGATATTCTAATTTTAGTGCCGCGACCGAATCGAATAATGCCGTTTCGAAAACAAACCTGGCAGGCGCTTTGTCCGTACGGTTCTTAATGATGTGACCGTAAAACATACCGTTTTTAGTGAATACAAACATTGTTTTATCGCGCTCATTCAATAATGGAAATTTTTCAACCATTAACAAATCACCTCTTGTGATCGTATATTCGACATTTAAAAACAATATTCCTTCAATGAATGATTTCAGCTATTACTTCTTGAGAACCGCTTAAACTATCTTAGCAGTGAAGTCACATGAAGAGCATATGGTTGAGGAAGTCCCAGAAGTGATTTAAGGCTCAAAAGTAGAGGAAGGCGATCAATGGATTCCAGGGCTCCTTTTATAATCAATCAGACGCCTTGAAAACAATGCTTAAATGCCCTTTAAAAATGATACCTATTATTAGGGCAGATATCTTTGCTTAACATCAGGCAGATTCCGGAAATAATGGAAGAAGCGATGCATACGCTGTGTTATCGTGATTTACAAATAGATAACCAGGTTATGGATATGGGGGAGGTGCTGCTTCGTGGCGAACAACCGATTCATTACCCGTTTACCTCAGAAAAAGATGTCATACATGCCGTTCGAATGGGCAAAGAGGATGACGCGGTCCAACTGATCGGCCGTTTTATGCATGATCTGCAAATTCATGCCGACAATGAGCTGCAGGTCAAGCAAGGGATGCAGCTACTGCTGGGTAATATTCAATATGCGATGCTCCAATCGGATTTTAAACTGCACCAGTTGTCGAAAGGAATCTCTTCGACCAGCTTTACCGAATTCGGGAATTAAATGAAATTCCTAAGTGGTTTCGGAATAAGGTTATTCACCCCTATGTGGAGATCTTGTCAGAGACTTACGATATCCAACTTAAGCAGTTTGTGGAGAGTGTTATGGATACTATGCGGGAGCACTATATGCACAATATTTTATTGGAATGGTGCGCAGAACTGCACAAGACTTATCCGCAAAAAGTAAGCATGGCTTTTAAGAATATTACCGGCATTAATTTTATCGATCATTTAACGCGCCTTCGTCTTGACCAAGCGAAAAGTATGCTGATCGAAACGGATATCAGGATTAATGACATTGCAAGTCGGATAGGTTACCAGCCCTCCTACTTCAACCGTATTTTCAAAAAACACGAGGGAATGACTCCAGGAGAATACAGGGAAAAAGGCGGAAGATGAATGAAGTTTGCCCGCATCCGCTACTGCCTTCTCATGACAGCTTTTACCGATGCAGCCGTTGTACTGGTTTAATATTGACAGATCGATATAATGAGCAATGATACCTTTTCTAGGACGAATAGTATCACAATTGACGGCGGCATAACTGATGATGTAGTGGACAAGATCATAGGTATTTAAGGTCGCGAAAATCGCGGTTTTTTTATTTTAAGAATACAAGTTCTTGTCCAAACCGAAGGACAAGTCCCGGCTTGTCTTTGACTGGTAGTCACATTAAGCTATGCACTTCGTGCTATCATTTCCCGTAAAGTGTGATTTGCCATTGTACGCGCTTTCATTTGTTTCTCAAAAAGCATCGACAATAACAGGTACAACGAAATAAGCGCCGACTTTGAAAAGTCGAGCAGAATGGAGCAGGGAATTAGTGAAACTCGGGATCTACTTATTCCATTTAAGAATCTATTCAAAAACAAGGACGCCCGGCGTAAAGCAAGAGTCTCAGTTACTGGGACTCAGAGTGTCGAGAAACCCGCGTTTTTAACGACGGGTTTCTTTTTTAAAGGGAGTATAGATGTTTGAAACAGGGCGGATAACTTGGCCACTTACAGTTGTTCTTGTAGCAAATGGAACGAATTGAATGACGTATTATACCAAAGGCACCAGCCTAAAGACGGTAGATACGGAAATCCGACCAGAAGGTCACGGTGCAATCATCGATTTTACCTCACAATGGGAATTCCCTGTTAAAGCTATCGTTCATGTGTGGCAATGATCTTGACTGAGAAATTGTATCGTTATCATGACTTGTTACTCGTCGTTTTAGTTTTATAGCCGAGGTCGCGGGAAATGCGCTCAGCTGTATGCTTGACTTCTTCACCTATAACCATGAATTTCACAGCCGGTAAGTCCTTGCTTAAAGCAGTGATACTGAGTGAAGCAATAATATTGCCGGTATAATTGCGGATCGGTGCGCCGATGCATCGCACACCCTCCTCAAATTCTTCATCTTCAATTGCGAACCCATTTTCCCTCACAAATTGGACTTCCTCCAAAAATTTCTCAATCCAACGAATACTTTTGACAGTGGAAGTTTCCATGTCGTCAGGTAACAGTAACCTAATTTCTTCATCGGATAAACCTGCAGCCAAGGCCTTACCTACGCTTGATTGGTGTAACGGCTGGCTTTGGCCAATAGCAGTTGCGAACCTGACGAAACCATTGCCCTCCACTTTATCACAATACACCGGCTTATCCCCAATTAGCACTGCTAAATGACATGTATACGGCTTCTCATGAACTAAGCACTGCAGGTGTGGGCGAGCAATTTGGACCATATCCATGGAATCAATGTATCGATTTCCCCAATGAAGGACACCGGGACCGAGACGGTACTTCCCTTCCGGTGTTTTGCGAACAATTTCGTGCTGCTCCAGAGTGTTAAGAATGACAAAAGTAGTCGTCTTGGGAAATTTCAAATGCGAATGTAATTCACTAATTGCGAGTTCATTAGCGGCCAACACATTAAGAATTGCAATGGCTTTCTCTAAAGCTGGAACCGAATAATCTTTCGTGCCTTGCGCCATCCCCAAACCTCCATATAGTTAAGATTAGAATTCACCTGCATTTGCAAGATGTCCACCATCTACGACTAGTGTTATTCCAGTAATATAGGACGCCTCGTCAGAAGCTAGGAACAGAAATGCATTTGCGGTTTCCTCAATGGTACCTAGGCGACGCATGGGGGTACGATTGGTCAACGCTAGAGATTGAGCTTCCTTTTTCTTCAATTCCCGATCAAGCGGTGTATCGATAAATCCGGGTGCTACTGCGTTGACGCGTATTCCGTATGTTGCCAAGTCGACGGCCATAGATTGCGTCAATAAATTCACGCCGCCTTTGGACGCATTGTAGTGGGCAAGCATAGAGCTTCCAGCGAGTCCATTTTTGGATGCCATGTTGACAATAGAGCCTTGGATGTTTTGATCAATCATTCGTATACAAATCCTCTGACTGAGCAGGAACATCGCATGTAGATTGACATCCATGATATGCTGCCAGCGATCAAAGGGAATTTCCGTAAAAGTCTCCCGCGTGGCAATTCCGGCATTATTGACTAAAATATCTAATCCTTTGAAACGAGTCCAGCTCAACTCCACTGCTTGTTCGATCTGGTCGGGATCGGACAGATCGCAAATAACTGAATCTACTTCTGGCGGTTGCGCCAGTAAACTTTCGCTTGCCACCTCTCGAAGCTGTTGAACGGCTTCAATCAGTTCTGCTTTGCGAATATCCAGAACCATTACGCTGGCTCCTTCACGAAGAAATCGGGAAGCCACTCCCAAGCCAATACCCCGGGCTCCGCCGGTAATTAAGGCTCTTTTACCTCTAAGTCTCGTCATACCGTTCCTCCATTAATACAATTTAGCTCTCTAATGATTTCGGCATATAGAGTCTCTGGATATTCATTATACGGAACGGTAATCAGAAATATGACATAGCAATGATGGAATAAATCCATTTCAAACTCAATAGGATGAATTGTAATCTAAATACCGAAATTTATTAACTTTTTAGTTATACATCCCAATAGGGGGGAAGAGAATGACCATAAAAGTTGGAATCGTAGGGGCGAGAGGTCTCAGTACACTGAAAGGATTTAAACACTTGCCGGAAACGGAAGTGGTGGCGCTTTGCGATTTGGATGGAGAATATGTACGTGAGGCTGCCGCCAAACACAGCATACCCCGTACTTATCGGATTTTTGAAGATTTGTTGGACTCGGATATCGATGCTGTGGTCATATCTACGCCCATGCAATTGCATGTGCCTCAAACGATTTTGGCCCTGCAATCGGGTAAGCATGTTTTGAGTGAGGTAACAGCGGGTGTTTCAATGGACGAATTATGGTGGCTGAAAGAAACTGTCGAATCTACGGGAAAAGTATATATGATGGCAGAAAACTATTGTTATATCCCACAAAACCAACTTATCTCTAACATGGTGAAGCAGGGGCTGTTTGGCGAGGTGTATTTCGGTGAAGGAGAGTATTTGCACGATATCCGAAGTCTTGCATACCGAAATAACCGCAGTGGAAATACAGGAGGCACTAAACCAACTTGGCGTAAATATTGGCAGCTTGGCAAACGCGGCGCATTTTATCCGACTCACAGTCTTGGGCCTGTGATGAAATGGTTTGAGGGAGATCGCATTCGTTCCGTTTCGTGCTATGGAACCGGTTGGAATACGGATCAACGTTTTCGCCAAGAAGATACCTCTATTACCCTGTGCCAGCTCGAAAGCGGTAAGCTAATCAAATTGCGTATCGATTGTATCTCACAGCGCCCGCATAATATGGGCTACTATACACTTCAAGGAACGAAGGGTTGCTTCGAAGCACCTCGGGGACTCGGAGATGAGCATAAAGTATGGCTCGAATCGACGGGAGATCATCCGGAACATGCCAGATGGCGTCCTTTAAGTGACTTTAATGAGTATTTGCCTGAACGGTATAAGAACGTAACGGAAGAGCAGAAGGCAGCAGGACACTGGGGAGGTGATTTCTTCATCGTTGAAGATTTTGTTAACGCGGTTAAGGGGCTGCATAAGCCCGCGATTGACGTATATGATGCCTGCGAATGGACGGCTGTGGCTTTGCTCTCCGAGCTGTCGGTGATGAACGGCGGAAAGAATATCGAGATGCCGGATTTCCGAAATAGCGATTCTTACGCAGAGCAGATTATTAAATTATAACGCGGAATTATGAAGGGGAATGGGAGGGTTTGAGCATGGCTACATTTAAAAAAGTAACGACTATTGCTGTCAGTGCTCTTATGTTGTTGGTCACCGCATGTTCAGGTCAGTCGGGTAACGATAAGGTGGAATCAACGAACAGTTCGAAGCCTTCAGACTCGAGTTCAACATCGGCTAATTCCTCTTCTCCACCTTTGTACACCATCAAATTATTAACCTCAACGGCTAATCCGTTGGTGAAAAAGAGCGATGAAACACCAATCGGCAAAGTGATCAAGGATAAATTCAATATCGTTTTTGAATTAATACCTTATAGCGGTAATTACCGGGACAAATTAAACATGATGCTCGCTTCAGGCGATTACCCGGAACTTCTTCGCGTCGAACGACAAGACTTGGTCATAAAATATATCAATGCGGGTGCCGCTCTACCATTAGATGACTATGTGAATAATTCAAAGTACTTCAAAGATTCGTTCAAGGAGCTCATATCTTACTGGAGAATGCCCGCGAGCGACGGCAAGCTGTACAAATGGGAAATGTCTGTTCCGCAGGATGTAAACAATTTCTGTGAATGCAATGACATCGCTGTCCGTAATGATATTCTCAAGGAGCAGGGCTATCCGAAACTACTGAGCACAGATTCATATATAGCGTTTCTAAAGAATGCAATTGCCTCACATCCGACCACCAATGGCAAGAAGACGCTCGGCGTCGTCGCGCCTTTCGCCGAATCATGGGGAATGGCCGGTATTCTGCCCATTCTCTATGAGAAAGGCGACAAGTATATCGCTATTGGTAACGAGGGAGTTGTTTTTAATGTCAAAGATCAGAAATTTGAGGATATGCTCCTTAACCCTTACACGAAGGAGTCGATACAATTTTTCAACAAACTGTATCAGGAAGGGCTTCTCGACAAGGAGAGCTTCACGGATACTTACAATCAAGTATTGGAAAAGATAAAGTCTGGTCAAGCATTGGCTTTCTATTACACCATGTGGGCCAAAGATGTTGTTAACAACACACTGGAACAAGCCGGACAACAGGAATTGGAGTATGTCCAGCTACCAATTCAAACGAATACCATGGTCCAAGAGGGCCAGAAGAAGAACCTTCGTTTAGAAACCGTTCGTCCGTTTGATTCGGTTATCATTACGAAGGCTGCGAAAGACCCAAAGCGCTTATTCGAATTGATCGACTGGATTTCTTCAGATGAGGGGCAGCTTCTTCTGCAGTCCGGTATAGAAGGGGTTCACTACAATATCGTGGATGGAAAACGTGTTCTAACCGACGAGTTCAAGAAAGGATATAAGGAAGATCCGGATTACTTAGCGAAGCAGGGCTTCGGTTTATTAACTATCCTTGGCTCCAAGGCATCCTCGGCAGAAGACGGTCAACCGTATAATTTACTTAGCGATATCAATGTTCATGATGAATTTACGTTGACCAAGACGGTAGCAGACACCTACAAAGCAATGGGCTGGGCAAACTCGAAGGATTGGTACTTGAAAAACGGCGTTCCAGCTCCGACTGGTTTGGCAAGTGGCGTCATCATCGACCCGGCAAGCCCGGAAGGATTGATTTCTCAGAAAATGGTGGAGCTTCGTATAAAAAGCTCAGCCAACCTGATTAGTGCCAAGTCTGATGCTGAATTCGAATCGACCTGGCAAAGCGTTGTCAAACAATATCAGGCTTTAAACCCGCAGAAAGTTGTCGAAAAGTACAATGAGCTTCTTAAAGAGCAGCTGGAAATTGTGAAGAAGAATATGAAGTAATTCAGCTAAGGGAGTTATGTGAGTACCTACCGTAACTCCCCTTTTTTCTTTATCCCAAATATACCGGAAAGGAGAGACTTGATCATGTACACGGGGGAGCAATCGTTGATGGGAACTGCAAGTGAGCTTCAAAGCAGCAGACATAAGCGGCTAAAAAAGGTTTATAGGCAGAGATATTTATTTCTGATGATTATGCCGGCAGTTATTTTAATCTCTGTTTTCCATTATGTTCCACTAGCCGGTTGGTTGATAGCGTTTAAAAATTATCAGGTAGGTATCAATCCATTGAAGGTTCCATGGGTCGGGCTGCAGTATTTCAAAATGTTTTTCATGGAAAGCTCAGATTACATTTATTTGATTCGAAATACGTTGATTATGAATTTATCGGTTATTATTTTGAATCTCACGGTAGCCATGATATTTGCGATTCTTTTAAACGAAGTGCGACATTCGTGGTTTAAGAAGATCATTCAAACGGTCTCCTTTTTCCCCTTTTTCGTGTCGTGGGTCATTGTCTATGCGATTATTCACGCCCTTATGGGAGAATCCACCGGTGCGGTCAACGTCACACTTATCAAGCATGGGATCATCGATCATGGCATTAATGTATTAGGTGATAAAGCATTTTCATGGGTTCTAATCATATTTGTTATGGGTTGGAAGTATTTGGGGTACAACGGGGTGATTTATCTTGCCTCTATCGCTTCTATCCCATCCGAGCAGTATGAAGCGGCGGCAATTGACGGAGCGGGAAGGTTTGGGAAAATATGGTACATTACAATACCGAATTTAATGCCGACGCTTATCATTCTGTTGATTATGAACGTAGGCTGGGTACTTAATTCCGATTTTGAGCTATTCTACTTATTTACAAATCCAACAAACTGGGAGACCATGGAAGTCCTTGACATGTATATATACAAGTTTGGTCTGACATTGGGCAATTTCCCTTATGCAACCGCAGTCGGGATCGTAAAAACGATCGTTAGCCTGCTGTTAGTTATAGGAGCCAACGCACTTTCCAAGAAAGTTACTGATAAATCGCTGCTCTAATGAGGAGGGAAGCCATGGAAAAGAGAACGCTAATCGACTGGCTTTTCGAGACTTTGAATTACATTCTGCTGGTGGTTATCGGCATGATCATGTTTTTTCCGTTTCTGTATATCGCCAGCTATTCATTAAGTGAGCCGAGCAAATTACCGCAAGGGTTAATGGTTCTCCCGGCAGGATTTACGATTGAAGCTTATATAAGAGCCTTCCAAGACCCAGCCATATTCCACAGTATTATCATTTCAGTGGGCAGAACGGTTCTTGGCCCAATGCTTATGATTTTCGTTACTTCTATGGCCGCGTACTGTTTAACCAGGGACGACTTTGTAGCCGTAAGGTATTGGAGGAAATTTTTTGTTTTTACCATGTATTTTTCCAGCGGACTCATCCCGTTGTATGTTTTGATTGTTCAGCTTCAATTGTCGAAATCTTTTTTAGTGTATATCATCCCTACGGCAATCAGCGTTTTTAGTATGATCTTAATTAAAACATATATCGAAAGCTTGCCGGATTCCTTGGAAGAGGCGGCTGTCGTCGACGGAGCGAGCGATCTTACCGTATTCTGGCGGGTTGTATTCCCGCTTTGTTTGCCGGTTATTGCGGCGATGGTGCTTTTCTCGGCAGTTGGGCAATGGAATAATTTCATGGATACGCAGCTGTACAACGCCATGAATCCAGAATTGTTCACTTTGCAGTATGTGCTTTATCAAACACTGTCCAATGCGAATAATGCAAGTCTTATGCAGTCGGCATCTGGGAATCCGGCCGCAAATACGGTAACGCCCGAAGGGTTGAAAATGGCGATTACCATGATTACGGTTCTACCAGTAATGCTTATTTACCCGTTCCTACAAAGGTATTTTATAAAGGGATTGTTGGTAGGTTCGGTCAAGGGCTGAACATATTCAAATAAGAATCTGCATGGGAGGATTACAATGTCACGAAATGAGCAAATTTACGAGGAATCGAAGAAGTACACGCCGGGCGGGGTTCATACCTCTATTCGCAATATCGAACCTTTTCCGGTATTCGTTAAATCACAAGGCGCCTATATTTACGATGCAGACGGCAAGAAATATATCGATTACCAGGCTGCTTTCGGTCCTTTTATCCTGGGGCATAATCATCCTTACGTCAACTCAAAGGTCATTGAGGCGATCGGACGTTCCGATCTTTACGGAGTGGGCTGTACGGATTTGGAGGTCGACTGTGCGCGCCTTATTTGCAAACATGTCCCTTCTTCTGAACAGGTGCTCTTCTGCAATTCCGGATCGGAAGCAACTTATCACGCGATCCGGTTGTCCCGCGCGGTCACGGGGCGAACCAAACTCATCAAATTTCAAGGCTGTTACCATGGCTGGCATGATTATGTAGCACGTAACATGTTAAGCCCGTGGGATATGATCGGTAAACGCGATCCAGGCTCGGCCGGCATGCTTGACGAGGCGATCGATCATACGTTGGTTTGTACGTTCAACGATTTGGATGATGTAGAGCGGACGTTCCGGGAGAACAAAGGAGAAATCGCTGCGTTGATCGTAGAGCCGATTCCACATAACATCGGCTGTATTCTTCCCCAGCCGGGCTTCCTACAAGGGCTGAGGGAGGTGTGTACAGCAAACGGAGCATTACTTATCTTCGACGAAGTTATTACCGGATTTCGCCATGATCTCGGTGGATTTCAAAAGGTAGCCGGTGTAACCCCCGATTTAACAACGCTTGGCAAATCGATGGCCAACGGATATCCGATCGCTGCTGTCGCTGGAAAAAAGCTTTATATGGAGAGATTCAATACGAATCCGGGTGGCGATGTCTGGTTTGCCGGAACGTATAATGGGCATGCGGTAGGGACTGCCGCCTCTATCGCAACCATCGAGCTGATGGAGATGGAGCCGGTGCATGAGCGGCTATTTAAATTGGGAGATAAAATGCGTTCCGGAATCCGCGAGATCCATGAGCGGGTAGGTATAAAGGCGTTCGTTGCCGGCTTTGGTTCAGTCTGGACGACTTATTTCATGGATTTTGAGCCGAAAAATTACGGTGATTTACAGTATAACGATGCCAAGATGTATCTCAGCTACCGTCGCAGGCTGAACGAGAAAGGGATTTTCAAGATGCCGATGAATTTGAAACGAAATCATATCGGGTACAGCCATACCGACCAAGATATTGACGTCACGTTGGAGATCATAGAAACCGTGTTAAAAGAACTTCTACACAAATAATGGATTTTAATAGGGAGGGTTTTACGATGCTATTAAGCAACGAACAATTGGAACAGTTTCGTGACAATGGTTTTTTGTTGGTCGGTCCGATTCTGACGGAAGACGAACTACGAATTCTACGCGAAAGAATTGATGCACTTGCCTCAGGTGAAGACCCTTTGTCAGAACGAGTCGGGATCCGGTTAGAGGCTGATACGGACTCTGAGAAACTGAAGAATGAATCCAGGTTAAATAAAGTTTGGCAAATTTTGGACGCCTCTTCGTATGATGAAACCATTTCCAGACATGCTCGAAATTCCAAAATACTTAATATTATTGAGCAATTGCTTGGAACTACGGATATTAAGCTGTTTGGTGACCAAACCCTAATGAAGCCAGCACATCACGGTTCTGCCGTTTCCTGGCACCAGGATTCGGGATATTGGACCCAAATTAGTCCTCCCTCCCTCATTAACTGTTGGACGGCTCTAGACGATGCAACCATCGAAAACGGTTGTGTTCGCTATGTCCCCGGATCGCATAAGCATGGGGTTTTGGAACATCACAAAGGAAATGACGGATTTCTCCATGTCCATGACTTCGATCCGCAGAAGGCGGTTCCGGCAGAGGTTCCAGCCGGTTGGTGTGTTTTCCACCATAGCTGCACGATTCACAGCAGTGGTCCCAACTTGTCTCCTTACCGCCGGAGAGGATTAGTAACTTCCTATATGCGTGCCGATTCACAATGGGTGGGCGCGGCCGAGCAAAAAAAGGGGTTTCCGCTAGTTCGTGGAAAGGAATATGAGGGAAGGGTCTAAACAGACAGGGGGATAGATCGTGGCAGAAGTTCAACCGGTCCGCCTCGCGATCGTAGGTGGCCATCGAGGCGCAGCATTCCATCAAGCGCTGGCATATTTTAGTGGAAAGGTTACACTAACAGCCGTTTGCGAAATAAATGATGAAGTGCTGAAGTTGTGGATGGAGCGTCATCCTGGCATTCGGATCTATTCTGATTACGAATGGTTGTTGGAGGACCCGAATGTAGATGCCGTTTATCTCGCTACCCCGCTTTTTATTCATGCACAGCAAGCGATAAAGGGGCTGCGGGCAGACAAACATGTCATCAGCGAAGTGATCGCTTCACACACGTTAGATGATTGCTGGGAGCTGGTTGAGACGGTAGAGCAAACCGGGTTAGTCTACATGATGGGGGAAAATTATTGCTATATGCGTTCAAATATGATGGTGAAAAATATGGCTGAACAAGGGCAGTTCGGTGAGCTTACTTATGCGGAAGGTGCCTATATTCATGACTGTCGCAAGTTGACTCACGATATCAATGGCAGCTTAACATGGCGGGGAGAGCTCCTGAAAAACTTTAACGGCATGAATTACCCCACACATTCGCTGGGACCGCTCGCTCAGTGGATGGGTATTTATTGTGATGGCGGTGACCGCTTCGATAAAATGGCGACTTTTGTCACTAAAGGAAAGGCCGCGCAAAAGTATTACAACGAAATCTTCGGTGACAACCATCCAGGGGCGAAACCGGGCTTTTGGGGGCAGGGAGATTCGGCAGTAACCATGATTAGCACCAAACGAGGGGCGGTTATCGTTCTGCGGGTTGATTGGATTTCCCCAAGGCCGCATAACATGACTCATTATATATTACAGGGAACCAAAGGTGCTTATTTATCTCCTCGTCATGTTAGGGAAGACCCTTTAATTTGGCTGGAAGGCCGTTCCCCGGGAATTTCACACTCGTGGGAGAATCAGGCTGAATGGGAATCGCTTTGGAAATATTCTGATAAATTTGAGCATCCTCTATGGCAGCGGTGGCGAACTGAGGCGGACGTATCCGGTCATGGGGGCGGGGATTTTTTCGTTCTGGAGGAGTTTATATCTTCGATAATAGAGCAGCGGCAGCCACAAATTAATGTCTATGATGCAGTCACCTGGAGCTGCGTGTTTCCCCTTTCGGAACAATCGGTTGCAGCGGGAGGAACGCCGATTGAATTTCCGGATTTTATGCGCGGAGCAAAGGGGTAACGCTTGTTTACCGATATCGTCATAGCGCTAAAGGAACGGGGTGGTGTAAATATGTCAACGAGATTGGAAAAGGTGAGCGCAAGCCGGGTCGCTTTAGACACTTTACAATTGGTGAATATTCCGAGTCCAACCGGGGATACGCGTGAAATTGCAACAGCATATGAGGCATTACTTCAAAGTGTCGGGTGTATAGTGAAGTGTTACGAATTCGTTCCCAACAATCCGACGCTTGTTGCAACCTATGGTGATGATAGTTCGGAGAGAACGGTGTTATTCAACGGACATATGGACACGATCCCGCTTCTGCACGAATCGGCGTGCATCAAGGATGGACGTGTATATGGCAGGGGAGCATGTGATATGAAAGGCTCGCTTGCCTGTATCGTAGAGACTTTGCGGGTACTCAATGAGAGCGAAATCACTTTGCCTGGAAAAATCGTCGTTGTAGTAAATAGTTTACACGAAAGTCCTGGGGGCCGCGGCGAAGATCTGATTGCATTAACAGATAACATTGATTTGCAGGCTGATGCCGCTGTTGTAATGGAAGGGGCGACCTATGACTGTACGATTGCCCAGTTCGGTTCCGCCACATTCGAAATTACGATTCAAAGGGAAGGAGAGCCAAGCCACCAATTGTATACCCTGCCGGGGACACCGCATCCGATCACCGTTGCTGCCGACGTCATTCGGCAATTCAATAAGCTTAATCAAGAACTGGAAACCGAGTATATAGAAGACATTGGCTATGCATCCTACTTTATCGGATCCGTTCATAGCGGGCAATTTTACAATCAACATCCCAACAAGGCCGAGATAATCGGTGTAAGACGGTATGGTCCACTAACCAGGTTTGAAGTAATCGAACAAGAGCTGCACTCAGTGCTAAACAAGGTAGCAAAGGAGAACCGGGTTCAAATTGATTTAAATTTAAAAAAGGTAAGAGACGGGTACCGCATTAATAAAAATGACTTCGCCGTTTCTGCGCTTGTCAACGCCGTTCGTAAAGTTAGAAATATTAACCTTCCCCTCAACGGAAAAAAAATAGTTACGGACGCTGGGATATTTGTCAATAATCTAGGAATCCCCACTCTTTGCCACGGTCCCGACCAGCGTACTGCACACGGTGATGTGGAATATGTCGAGATAAGTGAGCTTGAGTTAACAGTTCAAGTGTATCTGGAATTCATTTTTGAATTTTTGACCTCTGACACTGTTTTTCGAAAGAATTTTTAGGACGAAAGGATAAAAAAATGGGATTAAGAAGTCAGGAATGGTTCGAAGGTAAGCCCGATCATACGTTTGAGCACCGCTCCTCTATGAGGGCCATGGGACATATCCCGGAATCTTTCTTAGGTAAACCTATAATCGGTATCTTTAACTCATGGAATGATTTTTCTAATTGCAATTTACCTCATAAACAGCTGGTAGAGCATGTGAAACGAGGTGTGTTCATGGCAGGCGGATACCCAATGGAAATGAATACGATAACCACTCCCTCGGATTTTATGAAGCCTTCAGATTTGCCTTACCGAAATCTGATGTCTATGGATATTGAGGAAATGACTCGGTCATTGCCGATAGACGGTATGGTTTTGTTGTGTGAATGCGATAAAACGACTCCAGCTCAGTTAATGGCCGCAGCCAGCTGTAATTTGCCGGCGCTTCAACTCGCAGCGGGACACCGTGCCACGGCCTATTTTCGTGGGAAGCCTATAAACTATGGAACTGACTTTTGGAAATACCTCGATGACTACAATGCGGGGTTATTGACAAGTTGCGAATGGAGTGAATTGGAAAAATGCATCTCTTGCAGTTTGGGAGGTTGTCCGGTGATGGGGACGGCTTCTACGATGAAAAGTCTTTCGGAAATACTGGGTATGATGCTTCCAGGTACGGCAAGTATTCCCGCAAATCATTCCGAACGATACGTTGCTGCTGAAGCGACCGGGCGTCGCATTGTCGAGATGGTGAATGAGGATTTGCTTCCATCGATTCTAATGACACAATCGGCTTTTGATAACGCTATAAAACTTTTGGCCGCGCTTGGAGGATCCAGTAATGCAGTAATCCATTTAACGGCAATTGCAGGCCGATTGGGTATTCGTTTGTCATTGGATTCATTCGGACAACTTACACAGAATGTTCCGTTGCTTGTTAATTTACAGCCAAGCGGACTCTTTAACATGGATCAGTTCCATGTTGCAGGTGGTATTGCAGCCACCATCAAAGAGCTCTTGCCGATACTGGACGGGCGTGCATTAACCGCAACCGGAAAAACAATTATGGAGGAATATGATAGCGCAGAGGTTTATTGTCCTGAGGTGGTAACCACTTTGGCTAACCCGGTTAAACATGAGTCTGGGTTTGCAGTTCTTAAAGGTAATATTGCTCCTGAAGGAGCTATATTAAAAAGATCGGCAAGCTCGCTGCATTTTATGCGTCACATTGGAAGAGCAGTTGTATTTGAGAGTTATCAAGACATGCAAGATCGGATTAATAGCGAAGATCTGGAGGTGGACGAGAACTCTGTTCTGATAATGAAAAACTGCGGACCTGTTGGCTCCGGTATGCCCGAATGGGGGTTAATTCCTATTCCGAATAAGCTGCTGAAAAAAGGTGTTCGAGATATGGTGAGAATTAGCGATGCCAGAATGAGTGGTACCAGTTATGGGACCGTAATCCTACATACGGCGCCCGAAGCCGCCGTCGGCGGTCCGTTTGCGGTTGTCCAGAACAATGACTTAATAGATATTGATATACCGAACGGAGTTTTAAATTTGCTTGTTGATGAACAAATTATCGCCAGCCGGCTTGCTGAGTGGGAAAAACCCCAATCCCCTCATGTTAGGGGTTATATGCGTATTTTCGAAGATCTTGTTATGCAGGCTCCCGAAGGTTGCGATCTGCGTTCATTACGCGCGAAAAATAGAGCCGAGGCAAAGTTTGTTCCTCCGATAGTAGGTAGAGGATAAGAGGGACCATGTTGGGATAATTCGAGCGACAGAAAATAAATCCATATGAGAAAGAAATTAAAGCGATTTACAGCATAAAACCGTGTGAAATCGTCATCGGTAGTACGAACCGTTCCTGTCATAACGTCGGTTCAGATTCCAGCGGTATCATTCACCGGGGAAGTTTGATTCCTCTTTAACGTACCGCTGATAATAGAACTCCAGAAACTACTCCCTGGAGTTTTTGCTTTGCATTCCAGTACAAATACCATCTCTGTTATTTACATACACACAAGTACAAATACAACGGATATAACGTTTGCCGTGGATCTCAACGATATCTTCCGTTGTATCGTCATGTGCTACTTTCTCGGAAATTTTATCGATTGTGCCACTGCCGATTAGTTCTCAACGCATGAAAACGAGGACTGGCGTTTGCTCGATAGTAGCTGTAAATAAATGCATGTAGACGTCAGTTGGCGGAATCCTAGGTATGAACGTTTCAAGTGTTAGCCTCCGGATATTCTAATTTTAGTGCTGCTACCGAATCGAATAATGCCGTTTCGAAAACAAACCTGGCCGGCTCTTTGTCCGTACGGTTCTTAATGATGTGACAATAAAACATGCCCTTTTTAGTGAATACAAACATTGTATTATCGCGCTCATTCAATAACGGAAATCTTTTCAACCATTAACCAATCACCTCTTGCGAGCGTATATTCGACATAAAAAAAATTCCTGCAATAATAATTTCACTTTCTAGAGGCTATTTTTGTTAAATAGTTGCCGTGATTCCAAACAATTAGGTCATATGATGAGCATATTGTTGAGGAAGCCCCAGAAGTGTTTTTACAATAAACATAATGTTAAGAATGTAAATGTTAAAACTGAACGGTGCAACTCTTTTGGAAAACTAGAGATAGTCGCCCGCTCAGCCGGTTGAATAGCCTTAATTGGAAGCAGGCGTGGATAAAGGGGCCATACGAAAAACGCTCCACCCTCATTCATTTTCAATCGCCGATCTTGAAGACCGTTACCAAAAAAGTAAACATAGGCAATTGACAATCCATGATTATAATCTGATGCCGGTCCATAGCACATTTTCGCGAAACCTATAGGTTTGAGCAAATGATTCGCAGGAGCCGATCATTGACCAGGTTGGCCTAGTGGGGGATGCCAGTAACCGTTGTAGTATGTACAGACGATGTCAGTTCAGCCAAGCTCAAAGCGATGTCGATGTTCGGTAACACACTTAATCATGCTTACGCTTACTATCGTTATGTTTGTACAAATATCCTGTCCCGGGAGCTGCTGCAGCTTGGAATCTAGAACATCGTTGCGTTGCAGATATATCCTACAATATAGGGTATAAAGATATCTAGTGTCATTCATTGGTTGGGAGCCGTTGTTATTGACAAAAGTGGGTAAAAACCGGACAATAGCGTCGATAAGGCATCTTGAAAAAGTATGATTCTATCAAGAAGGAGTGATTGGAATGGATTATGTAACATTAAGCAGGACTGGTTTAGATGTAAGCGTTATCAGAATAGTTGCAGGAGGAAGGGCTGTTCCATGACTTCTTCGGTATCGCTTAGAATGTAATCCAGATAGGAGTATTCAATCAAAGCATGTTCCATACGTACGATCTGGCAGGGCGATTCGTATCCTGCGCAGCTTCCGGAGGGCTGTTATCCTATTCTTTCACCACAATACATTCAGGATGTTCGCGGGCGGCGAATTCATTGAACCCTACGGTTATATACCGTTAGGGCTGTTTGCTGCAACCTACACCCTTGTATTAAAATAATGAGGGTGATGCAACTAAATTATTTTCAAGCTTGGCATTATGTGCTAAGCGATACCTTATGGCACAAGAAGATGGGTTGTATATAATGGTGTTGGGAATGAATAGTTAATTTTAAAAAATTAAAACAGCATGAATACTATATTGGAAAGATAAGGGCGTTCTACAAGGTACAGTAGATGTATGTAGATGGAACAACCTAAAAGGGGAGCAGAACAGTATGTTAGAGTTGTCGATTGATGAGTCGGAGCGGTTAAGAAAAGTTGCGCACGCGTTGGCTTCGGATGTTCGTATTAACATTTTAAAGTTATTGAATTACAAGCAGGAAAATATCGTCGATATTGCTGAAAAATTGGATCTGCCCGTATCCACTGTTGCTTCTAATATCCGAGTTCTGGAAAATGCGGGAATTATCATGACGGAAGTGCAGCCTGCTTCCAGAGGCACGATGAAGGTTTGCACAAGAACGTTTGACGATATTCATATGCATCTGAATTTAAACGTCGGATACAATAATCCGACGAACGTATACCAAATTGAAATGCCGGTGGGCTGTTACGCTGATTGCGAAATCCACCCGACCTGCGGATTAATCACAGAAACTGGTATGGTTCAACCAGCCGACGAACCCTCCTACTTTTTCCATCCGAGTAGAGTTTCCGCGCAATTAATCTGGTTTCGCCGGGGATACATTGATTATAAATTTCCCGTGTTGTTGGAGACTAACGCGGACATTAAATCCATTCAATTTTCGATGGAGCTATGCTCCGAAGCGCCTAAGTATGATCACGATTGGCCGTCGGATATTACGATATGGATTAATGATATCGAAATCGGAACATGGACATGTCCTGGCGATTTCGGTGATAGAAGGGGAAAGCTGAACCCACATTGGTTACCCGATATCCATACGCAGTATGGGCTGCTGAAAACATGGAAGGTCGATAACACGGGAAGTTTCCTCGACGACGTGAAAGTTTCCGAAGTAAAGCTGGACGAGCTGGATTTGCGCACGAATAAGTTCATCAAGTTACGAATCGGAATCAAGCATAATGCAGTACATATCGGCGGCATCAATATTTTCGGCAAGCAGTTCGGCGATTACAACCAGGACATCATTATGCGGATCATCTACTGATCGGTTACGTGGTACGAATGGTCTACCTTCTCAGAATGAACAAAAAATCGATACTAGCGTTCATGCAAACTGAAAAATAGATGTTTGATTATTATCTTCTATATGGCCAGCTTCATGTTTCTGGGAGGTGGGCCTCGTTAAGTTTGGGGCTATTCTGTAGCGTGTGATCATGAGGAAAATCTCAGAATACTGAGATTTTCCTCATGTAACGCGTGCCAGATCCTAAAGGAAATACGAAATAGTGAGCTCTCCTTCAAACGTCAGCCTTTCCTAATACGGGCGAGGAACGCTTGGACCATTCTCCAGCTCCAGCAAAATAAAGATTGCTGTAAAGCCGTGAGAACATTTTACATATGCAAAAATTTAGTTTTTAAAGAATATGTAGGTTTAAGTTTGATCTGCTCGTTTTAACATAACCTTTTTCGAAGCGTTAAGAATAAAAGGAATTCGTGGCATTTTCAGCAAAAATTGTTGGCCAACATAAAACAAAAATCCCATAATAGGGGATCTCCCAATTCCATGGTATCCGCACTCTTAACAATCGTCAAGTTTATTTTTTCCTTCAGTTGGTTTCAGTGCACCACTCGATTCGCCAAATCATTTCGAGAGTGATAGGTATTAGCGCCTTGACAGGCTGAATGGGGGCTTAGATTTCTGCTACTCTCACGAAACGCGACTGGTCGCTTTTATCAACACCACACATGTTGTCTCAAACGGATAATCTTATGAATGTGATTAACACTCTTTCTCCTTTAGAAGCAATGCGATTAAAGATATCGATTAATTTTAAGGGGATTGCTAAACCGTTGTTCTGCTGAAGGTAAAGGGTTGTTTATGGTGGCCAGGATACCGATGGCGGCAACTTATCCGAACGATTTATCTGTTCTAGTCAAGGCTGATCGAGCTTTCCCAATATGGTTTTACTACTATTCCGTGATGCATTTGATAATAAAGCACGCTGATTATGCTATTCGTTACAATTATTCGGTATTAATTAAAAAAACGGTAAAAAAGTATTGACGAATCAATTTATCTCTTATAGAGTTTATATTGGCGTTACTGATTACCGTTAATGTTACATAATTGGAAAATAAAAGGGGGAGGGCGGTTTGCCAGCCACTTTTCCAATGAGTAATGTAAGCGTAATCATTTCTTTACTATTTTTTAAGGAGGATATCTATGAAACGAACAAAACTGTATATGGCTGTACTAGGGATGCTGGTGATTGTGTCACTGCTTTTAAGTGCCTGTTCGTCAGGAAATGAAAGCGCTTCTAACTCGTCGTCTGCTAATGAAAACGCAGGGGTGAAGGCAGGAGAAGAAGCGGTCGTTCCCGACGAGAAAGTGACGATCACCTATTGGAACTTGTTCGGTGGCGGTGACGGTGTGATCATGAACGAGCTTGTGAAGAAATTTAACGAAGAACATAAGGATCAAATCGAAGTCAAGGCACTGACGCAGGATTGGGGACAATTTTATACAAAGCTGCAAACAGCTGTTGCCGGTGGAAACGCGCCTGATCTTGCGATATCTCACACGTCCAAATTAAGCGAGTTGGTGGATCTGGGAATCATCGAACCACTAGATCCTTATCTGGATTCGATGGGGATAGATGTAAGTGGATTCAACGAAAACATGCTGAACGCGACGTTGTTCGACGGCCAACAGTACGCATTACCGCTTGACGCTCACCCACTCATTATGTTTTACAACAAAAAAATTCTACGGGACTTGAATTTGCTGGACGAGAACGAAAAACCGATCATTGAACCGGGTCCAGAAGGATTTACAAGCTTCCTTCAAAAAATCAAAGACGGTGTTCCGAAAGGCATCGTGAATATGCTGCTAGCCTCCACCGGCGAAGATCCGTACCGGGTATGGTGGGCGCTCTACAACCAGATGGGCGGAGAAGGCATGTTTGATGAGTCCGGCCAAAAGGTGACGTTGAATAATCCGCAGGGCAAACAGGCTGCGGAATATATGAACAGCATGTTCGAGAGCGGCTTGATACAAAGAAACCTGCCGAAAATCGGTGAGACGTTTCAAGCGGGCAAAGGTGCGATTTTGCTTACAGGTGTCTGGTTTACCGGTACGCTGGAAGCGACAGAAGGACTGGAGTTCGGAGCTGTTCCGTTCCCGCAAATCTATGACAAGCCTGCAACATGGATCGATTCACACAACTTCATCCTACCTATTCAGAAGAAGGGGCAAGACGAGAACAAGGTAAGAGCCTCATTGACGTTTGCCAAATGGGTGACGGACAATGCTGCCGAGTGGTCCAAGGCTGGACATATTCCCTCTTCCGCGACAGCTGTAGAATCGGAAGCGTTCAAAAGTCTTCCGCTTCGCCAAGATTATCTGCAAGCAGGCAACGACGGCGTCTACTTGCCGCAATCCCCGAAAATGTGGCCGGCGAAAGACCAGCTAGTCAAAGCATTGGATACGATTTGGTCCGGCCAAGCGGCTGTCGATAAAGGACTGGATGCAGCTGTTCAAAGCATGGAAAAACTTCTGAAACGATAAAAAAGGAATTCGCATCGGGGTTGCCGGCGCGAATCCCGCAGCATTATTGGAGGTGAATCATGAATACCGCATCGGTAGTGGATCCGAATCTGGTCGATATGTCAATAGGTAAGAGAAAAAGAAAGCTGTACAACGAATTGTTGGCGACCGGTTTTCTTGCTCCCTATTTCTTTTTCTTTATCCTTTTCTCGATCATTCCGATTTTTTACGGACTTTTCGTCAGCTTTCACGATTGGACGTTAATCGGCAAAGAAAGGTTTGTTGGTCTTGAAAATTATATCTATGCGCTTACGGATCCGGATTTTTGGGCGTCCTTGTGGAATACGACCTATTTCGTCTTAATATCCACACCTTTTATGATCTTAACGCCTTTCCTGCTCGCTCTGATTCTTGATTCGAAGGTGAAAGGCAGAACATTCCTGCGGACCCTCTTTTTTATGCCGAGTATTTTATCGGTAGCGGTAGTCAGCTTTATTTGGATATTCGTCCTAGCGCCATATACTGGTTTGGTCAATACGGTGCTGCATAATATCGGCATTCTCAGCCAGGAAACGGAGCTTTTTTGGTTGAATGATCCGAATTTTGCCTGGATTTCTATCGTCATGATCACGCTTTGGTGGACTCAGGGCTTTAACATGATCGTGCTTCTCGCGGGGCTGCAGGATATTCCAGTCGATCATTACGAAGCGGCCACACTGGATGGGGCAAATGCGTGGCAAAGGCTGAAATTTATCACACTACCTGCGATGCGCGGATTAATTGTGCTGATCACCGTGTTGCAGGTTATCGCGTCCTTTAAAGTTTTCGGTCAGGTATGGCTCGTTACACGAGGAGGTCCCGGCAACGAAACCCGGACTATAATCCAATACATTTATGAAACGGGCTTTACCGCCAACGATCTTGGATTGTCAACCGCTATGTCTTTTGTTTTCTTTATTTTTCTGATTGTGCTTTCATTCTTGCAGTTTAAAATTTTCAATAAAAAATCGGATTAAGGGGAAGTAGAGATGAATGAATTCGCTGGATCCAAAAGGTGGACTGTTCCGAAAATATTGTTATACGTTGCGGCATACGGTTTGGCACTCATCTTTTTTATTCCGGTTATCTACATGATATTCACTTCACTAAAACCGCAAGGAACCGCTATGGGTGATATGATCGACCGCTTTTTGCCCCCGTTTTCGATTGAGAACTACTTTTATATTTTTGAGAATGCGCCAATTATCCAATGGACGATGAACAGCTTGATCATCGCCATTATCGTTCCCATACTCAGCCTGACAATGGCCTCCTTGGCCGCGTTTGCGCTTTCCAGGATTGATTTCAGCTATAAGAAACTAGCATTCTGGCTCATTCTCAGTGGCATGATGATTCCCGGCGAAGCGACAATCGTGTCCTTGTATATGCTTGCCAACAGCTTGAACATTCTCGATTCTTATGCGGCGCTCATTCTACCCGGCCTTGCAGGTCCGCTTGGCGTCCTGATCATGAAGCAATTTTTCGACGGGATGCCGAATGAGTTGGTGGAGGCCGCCAAAATGGACGGCTGCAGCTTGTTTCGGGTTTGGTGGAAAATTTTTATTCCATTATCCAAGCCGGTGTTGTCTTCTTTGATGATCTTTGCTTTTCTGGGTACCTGGAATGACTTCTTATGGCCGTTTCTGGCGATTCAATCGGAAGAGTTGTTTACGCTGCCGATCGGCATTCCGTTTTTCATGAGTTCTTATAACCAGGACGAAACATTGCCGATGACAGTGAATGCGTATGCTTCCGTTCCGATCATCATTATCTTTATCATTTTCCAAAAATATATTGTGAAAGGCATTACCTTATCCGGAATAAAAGGTTGATCACATTTCTAATATTTAGCGGAGCTATTATTTTACAAGGGAATATTTGAGACTGTCTCTTAATTGAACGCAGGGCTGTTGAATAAGTAAGATAATGAAAGAGAGGTTATGTTGGAATGGAACAAACACTGCAAAAAGCAAATGCAGAAAATACGATCCCGAGGCCAGAATATCCAAGGCCTGATTGGCAAAGGCAAGAATGGCTGAATTTAAATGGAACGTGGGAATTTAGCTTTGATCCCGAAGATATAGGAAACGTTGATAAATGGTATTTGGCTGGGATAACGCCATATACTGAACAAATTACCGTGCCATTCTCCTGGGTAAGCCCGCTATCCGGCATAGGGAAGGATAACAAAGGGATCGCGTGGTACAGCCGCACCATTCGTTGGAAGCCGGAGCAATCAGACAGCAGAGTCTTTCTCCGCTTCGGAGCGGTGGATTACCTATGTGATGTATGGGTGAATGAGGTTTTGGTTGGTTCACATACCGGAGGATACAGCGCTTTCGAGTTTGATGTGACCGATGTTTGGAGCGCCCACGGTGAAAATCGCATTTCGGTACGAGTGCAGGATGAAGATAAGGCTTACCAAACGCGCGGTAAACAAGGGTACGGCGAAATTCGGGGTATATGGCAGACCGTCTGGCTGGAAGCGCGTCCGCAAAATTATTTGGATTCCGTCCGCTTTTCTTCCCGCATCGATGGAACCGTAGCTATATCGGGCACCATTCGGGCGTATAAACCCGGAAAATCCATGATCCGTTTCTCATTCGATGACGGCACGATTAAACATGACCTGCAGTTGATGCTGGAGGAAGGCGATCACCGGTTCGATACTTCAATTCAAGTTGTGAACCCGCGGCTTTGGAGCCCGGAGTCTCCTTATCTGTACGAAGGTACTGTCAGCCTGGAAATCGACTCCGAGTGTCACAGAGGCGATATCGTGTCCACCTATTTTGGCATCCGGGAGATCGGCACCGCAAAGGTTGAAGCGCGCGATTACAGATGGATTATGTTAAACGGAAAACCCGTATTCCTGAACGGCACACTTGACCAATCTTTTATCCCGGACAGTTATTTTACGTTCCCGAACGAGGACTACATCCGTGATGAAATATGGCGCCTCAAGCGACTGGGACTGAATTTTGTGCGAATTCACATTAAACCGGAGGAGCCGCTTAAGCTATATTGGGCCGACAAGCTTGGCATTCTCGTAATGGAGGATATGCCTTGCTTCTGGGGCGAGCCGGACGAGCAAGCGCGCACCGCTTATGAAAGTGAAGCGAATGAAATCATCGCACGTGATTTCAACCATCCGTCGATCTTTTCCTGGGTCGTGTTCAATGAAACCTGGGGGTTGTTCACAAGGACAGCGGAAGAAAAGCGGGAGTACCTTCCGGAAACGCAAGAATGGGTGCGCTCGGTTTATAAATGGATAAAGCAGGAGGATCCGACGCGGCTGGTGGAGGACAATTCCCCCTGTAAATACGACCATGTCGAAAGCGATCTGAACACCTGGCATTTCTATCTCAATGGTTACGAGAACGTTCGCGATCATATCCAGGAAGCCGTCGATAAGACGTATCCGGGATCGAGTTGGAATTACATTGGCGGCAACGTTCAGAGCGAAGCCCCGCTGATGAACAGTGAATGCGGCGCGGTCTGGGGAATTGACGGTAGCGCAGGTGATAGCGATCTTGCATGGCATTACCGCTACATGATCAATGAATTCCGCCGCCATGATAAAATGTGTGGGTTTATTTTTACGGAATTTCATGATGTCATCAACGAATTTAACGGGTATTACCGGATGGATAGACAGGAGAAGGATTTTGGCTACGGATCATTTGTTCCGGGGATGAGCCTACGCGATTTGCATACGGCGGATTTCATCGTTATCGATGCACCGCCTTGCCGTACTGTTCGTCCTAGAGATTCCGTCGAGGTGCACCTGCTGGCATCGAGTTATTCTGACCGTTATCACGGGCAGTCGCTGTCACTGAATTGGACTTTATGGTACGACAGTCTGAGCGGGAAAATGACTGCTGGATCGGGAACGCTACCGGTGCGCTGGGAGGGGTATGGCGTACGTGCTATAGACACGCTGCAGGTGTCTATGCCCCATTACGACGCTGTGGCCGTACTTGCTATTACGCTGGAGACGGCGGACGGGGCAATTGTTACACGTAATTTTATAACTTTTGATGTGCAAAGTGGTGATTCAAAAGGCGTTTACGAACTGGAAGGAGAATGGACCAGCATCAAGCCAGCTGATTTTACTTCTGTGCACTGGGACAATTCTTGGAACGCGCTGGACGATCATAAGGTTAACGGTGGACCATCCGGCTTTGTGGAGTATCATGTCGAGCTTCCGGAGCAAGCCCCCGATAGTTCGATCGGTTGTCTCGAAGTGATTTTTGAAGCCGGCGCCAAGGTTGTACTCGGTAAAGATAAGGAATTGGCGACGGTCAAAGCGCACGATATTTCCTATATGCATGGCGCTAAGTTGGATCCGGGTATGAACATCAATTCCTACTTCATGACAGATGAAGAGCGCACCCCGTCCAGAGTCGATGTTACAGTGGACGGGGAATCTCTCGGCGAGCTGTATCTTCCTGACGATCCCGCAGACAGCCGCGGTGTATTGTCCTGGCATTATCAATCTAATGAACGCAAATTGGTAGAAGCCGGTTCGTATGGTTACCTGCAGCGGGTACAAATTTCGAGCCGTCTGTTGGCTCGCTTTATCGACAAGGGCGGATTCACACTCCGTTTGGCCGCTGCAGAAGGCGGACTTGCCATCTATGGCCGCAATGCCGGCCGTTATCCAATCGATATCGTTGTTCACTGGCAATCATAAGATATGAAAGGGGAATAAAAAAATGGCACAACATTTCAGGCCTCCTGCAGTCCCACTGGTAACGGTCGATCCGTATTTCAGTGTATGGTCAGCCGCAGACCGACTAACCGATACACATACTACTCATTGGACCAATCAACGCAACAGTATGACCGGCATGATTAGAATCGACGGCCAGCCTCGGCGGTTTATGGGAAAGACCGAGTTTGGTGAAGGAAGTGACTTCCAGGAACCGGATGCCTTGAAGCAAACGAACCTGGAAGTAACCGCGACGTCCAGTAAATACCGGTTTGAAGGGGATGGCGTTCGACTGGAGGTCGATTTCACCACGCCGTTGCTACTTGACGACCTCGATCTATTATCACGGCCAGCTTCTTACGTTACGTTTCGCGTTCAATCCGCCGACGGCAGACCTCACGATGTAAAAATTTATTTGGATATTACCGGTGAATGGTGCGTCAACACGCCGGATCAGAAAATCGTGTGGTCTCGCAAAACTATCGGCAGCGGGATAGAAGCGCTGTGCATGGGAAGCGAACAACAACCTGTGCTGCAGCGTGCCGGCGACAATGTGCGGATTGACTGGGGATATGTTTACCTGGCCGCTACCAAATCCGAAACAACCAGTATGATGATCCAATCTTACCAGATGCGCAAGCAATTTATTGAATCGATAGATGTAAGCCAGCCGGATGATGAGCGCAAGCCGCGTGCAGTGGAAGACGATATGCCGGTGATGGCCGTAATACTCGATTTTGGTGCTGTTCATGACACAGTTCTTTCGCAATATGTGGTGTTGGCTTACGACGACATACAGTCCATCGAATATTTCAACCGGCCGCTAAACGCGTATTGGCGGAGGAACGGCATGTCATTCGAGAATATGCTTGACACCGTTTTTAGGCAGTACGATCAAGTCATCGGTAAATGCGAAGCTTTTGATAGGGGATTACAGCAGGAGAGCATGGATGCGGGCGGATCGCAATATGCGGATTTACTGTCACTCGCATATAGGCAGGCGATCTCGGCGCACAAACTGGTCGTCGATGAGAATGCCGATGTTCTATTTTTGTCCAAGGAATGCTTTAGCAACGGATGTATCGGCACGGTGGACGTTAGTTATCCGTCGATTCCGCTGTTTTTGCGATATAATCCCGAGCTTGTCAAAGGTATGATGCGGCCAATTTTCCGGTATGCGTCCAGCGAACATTGGCCGTATGATTTTGCCCCACACGATGTGGGGCGTTATCCAGTAGCAAACGGGCAAGTATACAGAGACAATAAGCTAGAATACCAAATGCCGATCGAGGAATGCGGCAATATGATAATTATGGCGGCGGCCGTTTCTCTGTGCGAAAACAACGTTGATTTTGCGGAAAAGCATTGGGGACTATTGACGAAATGGGCAAATTATTTGAAAGAAAACGGTCTCGATCCGAACAACCAGTTGTGTACAGACGATTTTGCCGGACATCTTGCTCATAATGCCAACCTTTCGATTAAAGCGATTATCGGCATTGGAGCATATGCCATTTTGTGCAGCATGTTGGGGGAAATGGAAGACAAGGCGTGTTATTCCGATATAGCCAAAGAAATGGCAGCCCAATGGACGGCGATGGGTGTAGCGGGAGACCATTACAAATTGACATTTGACAGTACGGAAGATACATGGAGTTTAAAATATAATCTCGTATGGGATCGTCTTTTTGGACTTGACCTTTTCCCGAGTGACATACTGTCGAAAGAAATCCCTTATTATTTTACCAAACAAAACCAGTATGGTACGCCGCTGGACAACAGGAATACCTACACCAAGTCGGACTGGCTCGTATGGTGTGCTTCGATGACAAAATCGAAGGAAGACTTTGCGAAAATGATCGAGCCACTTTGGAATTCGCTGCATGAATCGCCCAGCCGTGTTCCTCTTACCGACTGGTACGATACGGTCACGGGCAAGCAAGTAGGCTTTCAGAACCGGACAGTTGTCGGCGGGTTTTATATGCAGCTGTTACATCCGTTTAACCGGAGGTAAGGGAGATAAGTGTTGCAGTTTTCGGGCACTGGCTTGTTATCATCGACCCCAGAGTCGGGCAATAGCAATTTGGTTTAGTTCTATTGAATTTCAATACAACCGATTCACGTTTGCAAATTTGGGGGTGTTTTATTCATCATCCTAATAGAGCAACGGTCTGCTTATTTGTGACCGTAAACTGAAATGCTGCTTGAGTCGATCAAACTGGTGAATGAGGGGGAGATGCCGGAACTGAAATGGCATTGATTAACCGTCCACCGTTCCATTGTTCTTATACGTTATGGAATGGTGGATCTTTTATCTTCAAATGCAAGAAATAGGAGATATAACAAGTTGCATCAGATCCGGGTTGAGAAAGAGGATTCCAATTATCGCATTTATGTTGATGATATGCTGAAACAGACTCGCGCGATTGGTAAACTCGCTGGCGGCAAGGTCGGATATACAACCTCCGACACGCATGCGGAGTTCGGTTATGTCGCTTTCAGCAACACGGTGGGCGGCAGCAGCGCCAATTCTTCTTATAAGCCTATACCGGGAGAGATTCAGGCTATTCATTTCAGTCGCGAAGGAAAACATGACCATGACGATGATATGGGAATGACCGTTAATCCGGAGGGTGGCTATCATGTTGCGTCATTCAAATCGGGCGACTCTCTGCTTTATAACGTGAATGTCGCTGAGGCTGGGATTTATGACATGGTTGTAAGATATGCAGCTAAGGACAATGCCCGATTGAAGATCGAGTTCAGCGGTTCGGATAAAGTGAAAAAAAATGTGCTAGTCAAGTCAACCGGTGGGGCTTCCAAGTGGGATAATCTGCTCATTAAAGGGGTCGAACTGACCCCGGGAGAACAAAAACTCAAGTTGATGGCTGCCGGCGGGAAGTTCGATATCTCAGTCTTCAAATTTAAGCGATCCGCTGCAACGATACCGGTATCGCAAAATTTCAATGATGGCACCGATACCGATTGGACGAAGTTTGATCAGAATTGGCAGATAGATACGGGCGAGTTAACCGCATTTGATAATCTCAAGCCGATTCCTGGTATTATTGAAGCACCTTTTTATAATACCGGCGGTCAAAATGTCGCTTATTACGATACGACGCCTGAAAATATTGGCGGTGTATATCGGGGTGATGCAGTCGATATTCGTACCAATACCTTCAATGGGTTGAACGTCGGATGGAATCAGACCGGGGAATGGCTCAAGTACAATGTGGACATTAAGAAGGCCGGCATGTACAATTTCGAGTTAACGGCGGCTACAACATTTAATGGAGCTCAAACCCGGCTATGGTTGGGAGACGAGACGGATTTGACGGGTATCCTAAACATCCCAAATACAGGGGATTGGGACAAATGGCAAACAGTATCCGCTCAGGGTTTCTACTTGCCAGAAGGAAAACATACGCTCAAGCTTGAAACCGTCAAAGGTGAGTTTGACTTCGCAAGGTTAAAGTTCACTTCATTCGATATGCATAAAACACTTCCAGGTATAATTGAAGCCGTTCACTACAATACAGGCGGTGAAGGTGCCGGGTTCCATGACAATACTTCCGAGAACATCGGCGGCCAGTACCGGAATGATGCTGTTGACATCCGCATCAATCCAGAAGGCGGTTGGAACGTAGGATGGAACCAGACGGGGGAGTGGTTGAAATATAATGTCGATTTCACCGAGGAAGGTACGTATGACGTCAATGTTCGGATTGCTAAAGCCGTGGACGGTGGTAAGATCCGATTATGGTTGGACGAAACGACCGATTTGACAGGTGCAGTTGAGATCCCCAAGACTGGCGATGGCGATGCGTGGCGCAATGTCAAGCTCGGCGACATCTCTCTGCCGAAAGGTGAGCATACAATAAAGGTTGAAATCGTCGAAGGTGAATACGATCTCGACAGCCTTTCGTTCTTTACATTCAATGAATATAAGCCTCTTCCAGGAACTGTACTTGCTGTGGATTACAATTTGGGAGGGGAAGGTGTCGCGTACCATGACAATACAGACGAGAATATCGGCCGTCAATATCGAAAAGATGCTGTCGACATCCGTAATCACCCTCAAGGATACACAACGGGATGGAATCAGACCGGCGAATGGCTAAAATATAATGTGAATGTCTTCGAAGCCGGTACGTATAATCTTGACTTGAGGGTCGCGACTGCCATGGAGAGCAGTCAGGTGAGACTGTGGCTTGATGATGAGACTGACCTTACGGGAGTAATCGATGTCCCGAATACCGGTGGATTTGACGTATGGTCGACATTGACCAGAGAAGGCTTCACCCTTCCTGCTGGTCAACATACGATCAAAGTTGAAATTGTCACCGGCGAGTTTGATTTCTACAGCTTCCGTTTCCACAACGACCCTGCCATACCGATACAAGGCATGTATAAGGCTGAGGCAGGAGGCTATGCGAAATCAGTTTTCGGTGACAGTAACTGGTCGGATTATACTTTGGAGACGGATATCAAGCTTTCTCGAGAGACCGCGAACCCCTCCAATGCCGGCATACTGATGCGAGTAAACAATCCTGCCAGCGGAAACGACTGGGGACAAAATAATGCCGACTTCATGCAAGGTTATGCGGCATATCTGACAGAGGATGGTGTACACTTGGCTAAGTTCAATTATAATTTTGAATATTTAACCGCTGCTCCGCTCAGCGGCATCACTGATTCCTGGCATCATATGAAAGCAGTGGTGAAAGGAGCCAATATCAAAATCTATGTAGGTAACATGGATAGGCCTCTGATCAATTATACAGATCGGAGCAGCACAGCATTCACGCATGGTAAAGTGGGGGTAAGAAGCTATTTCAGTGAAACACTGATCGATAACTTCACAGTGACTCCGAACGTGGACTAACCGAGAGGCCGCTCTCAACAAGGAAGACTGCTGGAGAATGAAGGTATGTTTACCTCTTCTATAACGCCAAAAATAAAGAAGACGGCGGATGTTAGTGAATCGAGCCATTCGCGTATTTCTTTGGCTATGACGACAGGTATGTATATGAGGGCATCATCCTCTCGGATCACTTGACGTAACCGACCCTTGCATGCCGTTTCGACAATCGTGCCGCTTAAACAGATAAGACTACAATCAATGTAGACTATTCATTCAAGAGGACTGTGAAAACATTACTGCAAAACCAGTAAATAACATTTATTTACAGGAGTTTGCCCCTAGAATTAGCTTCGCTGGTACAAACCTGAGAAAACAATAGTCAGAATTTAAGCCTTTTATACGTAAAGAAAGAACAGGTTGAAAAATCGCCTGTTCTTTCTGATGTGGATGTGTTTAATAAATATCTTGGGTCGACTGCATAAATTCCTTATACTCTAAGAGTAAGAAAATCATTTTATTTTTTGCAACACAGTCCATATTACCGAATTAAAGTCCTGGTTAATAACCGCATTTAATGATAGCGAAGTATTGATTCTTTAACGGGTTCCTAGTACAGGGGAAACGCTAACCTGGAACTTTCCTAGTTAAGCCGAGTTTACCTTTCACCTAGCATCCTTTACGATAAGCGCTGGGGCTGCAGCCAACGGTTCGACGGAACAGCCGTGTAAAATAGTTGTAATCGGGGATTCCGATTTTCTCCGCGATCTTCTGCACCAGCAGGGTGGTGTCGGTTAACAGCCGTTTTGCCTGCATCATGCGGAAGTTGGTCAAGTAATCGGTGTAATTGATGCCGATTTCCTTTTTGAAAATCGAGCTGAAATAATTCGGAGTGACGTTCACCTGCTGGCAAATGTCGGTGATAGAGAAAGGAGTATGATAATGGGCGGTGATATACAGCAAAGCCTTCTCCACAACTTCACGGTAATGGACGTTAGGGTCGCTCGTATGTGGGAGGGGCAGTTCCTTTTGTCGCTTTCGGATGAGAAGTTGAAGGAAGGGTTCGATATCATAAAGCGGTTCTACTGTTTGCAGCTTGTTCACTATGCACTTATGCGCTGTTGGATCCAGTGGGAAGAAGTGGTCTGCCGTCTGTTCTAGCCAAGCCGTGACCTGTTCCGGGTGAAATCGCGCTTTTTCAAGTTTTTCTTTCTTCGGAAGGGACGCCTTTTTCGTTTGGTTATCACACCAGGGGCCAGGGATTTTGTCAGGTCCTATCATAAAGTGCTTCTCGTACTATTGCTCAATATCGGACTTCTTGCTATTGTTTGTTTATTGAATCAGGTAAACTAAATATAATACAAAAATTGGAGATGATGCGGATGGACTAGCGCACAATCGTAAGTACGGGCTCAATCGTAAACCAGAGCAAGGACGTTTAATCGAGCAAAAAATTTATACAGCCAGCTATGCGGATCAGATGAACTTTGAAGTGGCAGACCGTTTCAGCGCCTGTGCCAAAGAACAAGGGATTCATCTTACGACTTTCGCTGTTTCATGGGTTATGTCACACCTGGCGATTACGGCACCGATTATCGGGGCAAAAAACTTAGAACAGCTGGAATACTCTCTCAGCACTTGAAATTGACATGACTCTGGAGTGAAGAAAAGAAATATCGGCCATTTCCATCACTCATCCACCGGCAACCAATCGTTCGGAAGAAGACATGTAGTAATTGTTGTTCGTTCCAATGCGGACAGGACATCGGTGGAGCAGCATGCCTTGGCAGATGCTCTTTTTTTCTATTAAACAAAAGATAACTATCGGAGACCCGCAATAAGGGCTGTGTATTGGGACAAAGATGCTTGATACGTAGGTAGAATCTGTTTTTGCTCGTACAACCACGATCCACTAAATGCGAAACTCTGGAGGAAACTCATCATTTGCGCATTACAGCAGACCGTATTTCGTGACGAAGCTCTACAAGACCGACACCGTGTAGTCAACCGAACTAGGACAAGCTTGTCAAAAGTCTGTTACCCCATGAGGACATTGGGATAGCTATCCGCAAAGGATACCGGGAAGAACGACAGACATCTCCTTACATTCGGTACAATTAATAATCTATGTTCTATTAGATTCATTTTTTTTATTATGATTCTTGCCGAGCATTGAAAAATCTTCTTGGTTTGCTATACTGCTGCTGAAGGGAATTTTCACCAAGCTGCGTTGTGAAAGCGAGGACTCGCAAAGTGCCTAAATATTTATTTCGCCTGCTTAGCTTCGGCTTGATGATCGGGGCAATCCCAACTATATGTATTGGATTGATTTCTTATCTGATCGCGTCCGGAGACATCGGAGACAAGGTGAAGGAAGGCAACATGCAAATACTGCTACAAACCCAGCTCAGAATTGAGGAAGTGCTGAAAACGTTGGAATTATCGGCTATCCAGTATATTAATTTACCCATGGTTGTGCGAAGTCAAAACGAGCTGCTGACACCCGACAACTTTGTCCAAATAAACGACCTCACAACAGGGCTTTATAACTTGCAAACGTTTTCAGGCATCAGCGATATCTATTTGGTCAATTTGGACCATGACTGGATGATTGGCAACAAGGGCTTTCGGAAATTTAGCGACTTTATATATAAGGATGCATTTGCCTCCTTTGCGGCCTATCCAGAAAATCTATTTTTGGTCACAAGCGGTCCCCTAGCTAACGCTTCGCAGCCTGAGGAAACGTCCCTTCCCCCTCCTGTGATCCGGATGGTACTGAAAATTCCTTTTTTTTCGACTGTGATCCAACCTAAAGAGATGTTTGTAATCGATATTTTAAAAAGCGAAGTGGCCAGCCTACTGACCCAAAATGTAAAACTCGGGACGATTAATGTCCTGGACCCGAGCGGTCATCCGTTTTTGTCCGATATCGAAGATTCGGAGAAGGAGATCAATCAAACTGTTGTCAAACGGATTAGGGAAACGGAACAAGATCAGGGTTTTTTTAATGCCACGAGCGATCATCAGAAAGTTGGCGTCACATACCGCGTTTCGCCCAAGAATGGCTGGATTTACGTATCGATGGTCTCGATCGGAGATATTACCCAGCAATCAAAAAAAATCGCATTAGCGACGCTGCTGGTATGCGTGCTCACGATGGGCGTAGTAACACTAACAGCTTTTTACGGCAGTCGCCGTATGTATTCACCGATACGGCGGTTGTTCGAATTTATGAACGAGCCGCATACTGGGGATCATGAGAAGAAGAGGACGGACGAATTTGTTGTGATTGAGGAACGCTTCCGTACGCTATTCCACACCGGTGAGGAATTGGAGCAGCAGGTTCGTGGACATTTTACTTCATTGCGGGAATATTTTGTGCTCAAGTTGTTTACGGAACCGGTTTCGGAGGCAGATTTTAAATACAAATCGCGGCTATACGGGTTTTCCGGCGAATGGGAGAGGCTGGCTGTTCTTGCGGTCCAGATCGATACGCTGCAAGGTACCCGATATCGTATTCACGATAAAGAATTGCTTTTATTCTCTATTAATAATATAACTGGCGAGTTGATTGCCCAACAGGAGCGATTCAGCCCGATTTTACTTGAGCAGTCTCAGGTGACCTTGGTGATGAGCGATTTGGAAGACCCAGCCCTATTGAAAGATCATATCTATGGGATAGCGGAAAGAATTCAGTATCATGTCAAGAAATATTTGCAATTGTCGGTGAGCGTTGGAATTAGCAGACCTTTCGATACATGCACGGGAATAATGGAGGCCTACCGGGAAAGCCTGTCTGCTCTTAAATGCAGAATCAGTCTGGGCAATGAGATTATTGTTCATTATGAGGATATCGAAGCTGGCCGCGATATGGAGGTTGCCGTTTACGCCAGCTTCAGGCTATTGGAGGACCAATTGCTAATGGCGGTCAAAACAGGCGACTCGGATAAAATCGGTCGGATTCTACGCGACTATAATGCCACAGTGATCGAAAACGATATCGCTTTTAGTGAATTTCAGTTTCATTTGCTCCTTTTTGTGTCTAAAATCCTCCAATTTATTCGAGAACAAGGCATTTCTATCAATAAGATGATGGGTGAGCACGCTTCCATCGAAACCTTCATGAAGCTCAATACGCTGGATGAAATTACGGAGTGGTTTCATCACGATTTACTTAAGCCCGTCACCTGTTATATGAAACAGCAGGCGGAGTCGCAATACATTAACATTGCCAACGAGATGGTGAAAATCGTTCATGAGCGATTCGATCAGGATTTATCGCTTGAATCGTGCGGGACTATTTTGAATTTCCACCCGGTTTATTTAAGTCGGGTTTTCAAAAAAGAGCTTGGGGTGAACTTTAGCGATTATGTAGCCGATTACAGAATGAATATGGCAAAATCGTGGCTGGAACAGACGGGGATGAAAGTAGCGGAAATCGCCGAGAAATTAAACTACAGGAACACGACCGCATTTATCCGGACATTTCGTAAAAAAGTAGGCGTGACGCCAGGCCAGTATAAGGATCAACTTTTTAAACAATAATTGTGGCAAAGACAGCAAAAACCAAGCCCGGGCGAATCGGAAGCTTGGTTTTTTGCATACTCTGGTTTTCTGGCATCGATGCACCGTAGTAGAGAAAAGCTGATTGCTGGTTGCAAAAAGCTGATAGCTTCGAGATCAACGCAGACGCACCAAGTGTTTTCAAATAAGTTGAATGCAGTGCATGGTTTGTTTTCGTAAGCGGGACTATGATGATGACAGATTTAACATATGAAAGGAGGAGATCGAGAAATGGTTTTTAAACGCATTATCCTCATAGCGAGTACTGCGTTTCTGCTGGCTGGTATAGTCGCTGGATGCGGTAATGACGCGGGGGGGAAAGAAGCAGGTGATGCGGCGCCGTTCCCGATTACGATCGGACTGCAGCAGGTAAACGATATCCCAGCCAGAGGCAATGCCTTTGATCAGGCAGTCGAAGCTTACACGAATACGAAGCTTAGTATTCAATGGATTCCGCAGTCCGCTTTTGATGACAAGATCAATATTATGATTGCATCGGGGGATCTTCCCAAGGTGCTTAGAGTCAACTATGTGCCAACGATCGTAAGCGCCATACAATCCAATCAATTTTGGGAAATCGGACCTTATTTGAAGGATTATAAAAATTTGGCGGCCCAGGACCAGCAATTTTATGATAATGTCCTGGTCGATGGAAAACAGTACAGCCTTCCAGTATTTCGCAATATTGGCCGTTCAGTAGTCGTATACCGTAAGGATTTGTTTGACAAGCTGAACCTGCAGCCACCGAAGACATTTGATGAATGGTATAACGTCATTAAAGCGATTTCCCAAAGTGATTTGGACAAGACCGGCAGGCCCAACGTATATGGCGCTGTGCTCGATAAAACCAGAATGAATATTATATTGACGCTAATCGCTGTAAGTCAGGGCGCTCCCAATAAGTGGGCGGTGGATGCAAGCGGGAAATTCACCCCGGAATTTCTTACCAAGGAATACATGGACACATTGAAGCTTTTCAGACGATTGTTTGCGGAAAATCTGATTAATCAGGATTTCCCAGTTCTGGATGCGGCGGACGCGGACGCCATGGTGGATTCGGGCCGTCTCGGCATGCGGCTTCAGGTTGCCGCAACTAGCGCCATTAACCATCAGGACCGTCTGGTCAAAAATGTGCCGGACGGAAAAATGGAAATATTCAATTTTGAAGGTCCGCAAGGCATCCGCATTGCCGGAGAACCTGGGTATAATGGGATGCTGGTTATTCCGAAAGCTTTTGTCAAAACCGAAGCCGAGCTAAAGAAAATATTGGAGTTCCTTGACAAACTGATGGATGAACCAATGTCTCTTTTGCAGCGCATGGGCATCGAAGATGTGCATTATAAAAAACTACCTGACGGAAAAGTGGAATATACGGATTTGACAGCTTTTAACCGGGAAATCAAGCCTTACCGTGACAATTTACTGAATTTGGATGGTTATAATATCCCCGAGTTGAAGCAGGACCAGCTAGGGGAAAAAGGAGCCAAAATGGAAATCGAAAATTTGAAGTATGCGATCCATAATCCGGCTCTTACCTTGTCCTCCAAAACATTCAGCGAGCGAGGAAAAGAGCTGGAGCAGATGTTGACTGATGCCAAAACGATGTTTATTATGGGCAAAATCGAAGAGGCCGGCTGGGACGCCGAAGTCGAGAAATGGCGCAAGGCGGGAGGAGACCAGCTTATTAAGGAATATGAGGAATCCTACGCGAAGCTTGCTAAATAATAGATGACGAATACGACAGAGGAGAGGAACTCTACCATGACAATCCAATATTTATCTAACAAAGCATCCCAAGTGACGATCGCTTATATCGGTGGCGGCTCCCGTTATTGGGCATGGGGTTTGATGAGTGATCTAGCGGACGAAGCGAGTATGTCGGGTACAATGAGGTTGTATGATATCGATTTCGCTGCGGCTGAAAGCAATGCACGTATAGGCAATACGTTGCTGGAGCGCGACGAAGTTAAAGCGAAATGGAACTATGAAGCCGTGCGTACGATCGAAGAAGCGTTGACAGGTGCCGACTTTGTCATTATGTCCATCCTGCCGGGCACATTTGACGACATGGCATCGGATGTGCATACACCGGAGAAATACGGCATTTATCAGTCTGTGGCTGATACGGTAGGCCCAGGTGGGTTGATAAGGGCGCTTAGAACGATTCCAATCTACACCGATTACGCTATGAAAATCAAGCAGTACTGTCCGGAAGCATGGGTCATTAATTTCACAAACCCTATGACGCTTTGCACCCGTGTGCTTTACAAGGTCTTTCCTGGGATCAAGGCATTCGGCAACTGTCACGAAGTATTTAGCTCGCAGTTGCTGATGGCGGATATGCTGCGCGAATTAAGGGGGATCGAGAACGTACAGCGAGAAGATATCAAAGTAAATATACTGGGAGTCAACCATTTTACTTGGATTGACAGTGCAACCTATCAGGGAATCGATTTGTTCCCCGTATATAAAGAATTCGTGGATAAATATTATGAAACCGGCTATGAAACGAAAAAGGATAAAGAGAGAAGCGAGTTAGACAGACAAGCCTTCGGCTCCAAAAACAGAGTGAAATTCGATTTGTTCAGACGGTATGGAGTCATTGCTGCCGCGGGCGACCGGCATCTGGCCGAAGCGCTGCCGCCAGCCTGGTACCTGAAAGACTCTAAAACCGCGGAAAAATGGCAATTTGCCCTAACCTCCGTGCCGTGGCGCAAGAGACAGCTTGAGGCGAGACTGGAAACGAGACGGAAATTGGAGAGCGGAGAAGAGCGGATGTCCCTGGAAAAGTCAGGTGAAGAAGGCATGCGCCAAATTAAAGCTCTGCTCGGTCTGGAGGATTTAGTCAGCAATGTGAATTTGCCAAATAAAGGCCAATATGAGGGGATTCCCGCTGGCGCGGTGGTGGAGACGAACGCGCTGTTTCGAAAGCAGGGAGTAAGTCCAATCGTATCTGGAAAACTTCCAGAGGAGCTGCAGCATCTCGTTCTGGGACATGTGCTGAATCAAGAGACGATTCTAAAAGCGGCCCTAGCAAAAGACAAAGAGCTGGCTTTTAAAGCGTTCCTGAACGATCCTCTGGTTGTTCAAATCGGAGTGGACGATGCCAGAAGGATGTTTGACGAGATGCTACATAACACGAAGCATCTACTGCCTGGTTGGGACATTTAGTTTTCTACCAGATAAAGGAGCTGAATCTGCTATGGAGAGAGTGACGTATGACCGGCTGTATTCGGAGCTTTTCAGAGTGCTGCTTAGCATAGGATTTACGGCTGCCCGGGCGGATCTTTGCGCGACGCTGTTTGCAGAGGCGAGCAGAGACGGGGTGTATTCGCACGGGCTCAACAGATTCCCTCGGTTTATCCGCAACATTCTTGATAGTGACATTAATCCCCATGGACAACCGGTAAAGATAGGACAATACGGTGCTATGGAAAGATGGGACGGGAATAGCGGCCCAGGCAACCTGAATGCTCACTTCAGTATGAACCGTGCGGTTGAATTGTCCCGTACCAACGGAATCGGGTGTGTGGCGATTCGTAATACAAACCACTGGATGCGTGCGGGCACATACGGCTGGCAAGCCGCCGAGGCGGGATGCATCGGGATATGCTGGACGAATACGATACCGAATATGCCGCCGTGGGGGGCAGCCGAAAGTAAGCTGGGCAACAATCCCATTGTTTTGGCTGTACCTCGCCAGGAAGGACATGTCGTGCTGGACATGGCCATGTCGATGTTCTCCTATGGCAAGCTTGAATCCTATGCGCAAAAAGGTAGGCCGCTGAGTGTGGACGGCGGTTACGATGAGACGGGCAAATTGTCGAGAGACCCCGCAGCCATTATACGCTCCCAACGTCCATTGCCTATCGGATATTGGAAAGGTTCCGGGTTCTCGCTTGTGCTTGATTTGATCGTTTCGGTTTTATCCGGAGGCAACTCGTCCCTTGATATAGGGAAGCTGAATTGTGAAAAAAATGTGTCGCAAACATTTATTGCCTTCGATTTGTCGAAGTTTAAAGATAGTCAGGCGATCCCACAAGTTGTTAACGCGATAATTGACGATGTGATCGGGTCCGCGCCGATCAAGGAGAACGGCAACGTCTATTATCCGGGTCAGGGTGTACTTCAGACAAGAAAAGAAAACATGCGCAACGGTATACCAGTCGATCCCTCTTACTGGGCGCAGGTTTTGGCTATGTAGCTGTTCCCGGTTGCAAACTGGCACCGACTGGTAGTCAAGCTCAAGCGGTGCCATCTTTTTTCAACTAAAGGACAGGAGGAAAACATATGGGCAACCGTCCTCTGATGCGGGAGCTGATTCGGGATAAGTGGATGTATTTCATGATGATTCCAGGAATAGTATATTTTTTTATTTTTAAATATGTACCGATGTATGGACTGCTAATGGCTTTTCAGGATTACAAGCCGTTTTCCGGCATCTGGGGCAGCGACTGGGTAGGATTCAAGCATTTCGAGCGTTTATTCACAGAGCAGCAATTTTGGAATTTATTCCGCAATACAGCGCTGCTTGCCATGTACAATTTGGTCTTTTTTTTTCCAGTGCCGATTGTGCTGGCGTTAATGCTTAATGAAGTCAGAAGAGAGCGCTTCAAGCGTGTTGTTCAGACACTGGTTTATATTCCCCACTTTGTTTCGTGGGTCGTCGTTGTGGGTGTCTTTTATATTTTGTTTACGACCGAAGGCGGCGTTTTAAATGATCTGTTATTTATGTTGACCGGCCACAAAATCGCCTTCCTGCTGGAGCCGGAATGGTTTCGGACGATGATTGTCACCCAATCGATTTGGAAGGAGGCTGGTTGGGGAACGATCATTTTTCTGGCTGCGCTGTCGGGAGTCGATTTGCAATTGTATGAGGCCGCTAGGATGGACGGGGCGAACCGCTGGAGGCAGCTTTGGCATATTACACTGCCGGCGATCCGCGGCACGATTGTGATTTTACTGATTCTTCGTCTCGGTACGTTTCTGGATTCCGGTTTTGAACACATTTTTCTGATGCTGACGTCTACAAATCGGGAAGTGGGGGAAGTGTTCGACACCTACGTTTATGTAAAAGGCTTGACGGAAGCGCAATACGGCTATAGCGCCGCCGTGGGCTTGTTCAAATCGATTATCGGATTTGCGCTTGTCGTAGGAGCCAATTGGCTCGCCAGGAAATCCGGCGAGGAAGGAATTTATTAGGATGACGATGACAGGAGGGTGGAAGCGTTGAATCAGGATCGCACGATGGGTAATACCCTATTTGACAGTATCAACTACACGCTGCTTGCCCTGATCGGTTTTGTGGCAATTCTTCCTTTTATTTATATTGTAGCCGTTTCGTTCACAAGCCCACATGAGATGACCAAGGGTGGTTTCATCCTATTTCCAAAGGAATTTTCGTTATCCGCATATAAATATATATTTTCGACCTCTACCTTGCTTCGCAGCCTGCTCGTGTCCGTTTGCACAACAATCGTCGGCACATTCATTAACCTAATGCTTACTTCACTGATGGCCTATCCGCTGGCGCACAAAACCTTGCGTGGACGTCAAACGATCTTAATGGCCGTTTTGTTTACGATGCTGTTCAGCGGGGGGATGATTCCGACTTATTTTATTGTCAATGCAATGGGAATGACCAACTCGTATTGGGCGTTGATGATTCCTAGTGCCATCAGCGCGTTTAACCTGATCGTGCTGAAAAATTTCTTTCAGCAAATTCCTGACGGACTGGAGGATTCCGCCCGAATTGACGGTTGCAGCGATGTCGGCGTATTATTTCGAATCGTACTCCCGCTGTCGATGCCCGCCATGGCTACCTTTGGTATGTTTTATGCGGTTACGAACTGGAATCAATTTTTTAGCGCCATCATGTATATCAATGATAGCCATAAATGGCCGGTTCAGGTGCTGCTTCGCGAAATTGTGATTATGTCACAAAGCCGGATCGGAGACACCAGCTTCGATGAATCGGAAATACAACCGCTGACGATTAGGATGGCTGTCATCGTATTTGCGACACTTCCGATTCTGGTCATATATCCGTTTCTGCAGAAGCATTTTGCCAAAGGCGTGATGCTCGGATCAGTTAAGGGCTAGAACAACAGCCGCCGGGCCAACAAAAGTCCTTACTCCAGGTGTTTTCGTGTGTCAACGCGCCGGCTCACTGCCGATAAGACCCAATAAGCGATAAGAACACGGATTTATTCATGACGACATTGTTTGTCATCGATCCACGCTATCGGAGATCGTTAGCTCTATATTGATGAGAGCTGCCTTGTTGTTAAGGGTTGAAAGATAAGAAGGTGCACGACTTAGGCAACATGAAGGCATTAGAAATAGAGGTAGAGGCTATCTCCATGCCGCTCCTGGAGGTATACACTTCCATGTCTCAAAGGCATTATCCCCAGTCTTGATCAATAAAAAGAAAGTAAAAAAATTACGAATTTGTTTGCTGTATATGAAAGAGAGGGGGAGAAAATCTCGGATGACGACTTGGATCCTATGGGGAAGGGGAAGTATTTTTTGGAGAAATATGGGCATCACCTTGCTCATTACTTGCATCCCCACCGTTATTATCGGTGTCCTTATTTATTATGTGGGGACGCCGCGAATCGAAACGGAAATGACCAGGGCGCATCAAAATCAGCTCAACCTCTCGATTCAGCAATTGAATGATTATTTAACTAATTTGGAGCATTCTGTAGTAAGGCTTGCTTTCGACCACGATTACGACGAGTCATTGAACGAAATCGACTTTATCCAGGAGTTTGCGGGGACTAATGAACTGATGAAATCATTCTCATTGATTACGGAATCGAATTCGCTTATCGATAGTGTAATCTTATATTTGCGTGATGCGGATAAGCTTATTGGAGACAAGTACGGCTTCCGGTCGATCCAATCAGACGAATACCGTAAGAGGCTCCGCTCTTTGTTGGATCGAGAACAGACGATCTATTGGGACTATTCGCTACCGAGGTTTTCTGTACCGGAATCGGACAATAAAGCGATTATTCTTAAGCTTCCGGGAGGACAGATGTATGGATCCTTCGGCGCTTTCCTCATTTATTTGAATCAGGACAAATTGAATGCAATGGTGAAGAAACTCTCTTTCGGCCAGGGAACTGCATTTCTTTATAACGAGAATGACGTTAATTTAACGCCCCCCCAAGGTAATGCCATCGGACCTGATAAGGAGTCACTTGTGGGAGAATTAAAAGTCCAAATTAAGCAGAATAGATTCGAAAACAATAAATTCAAGCTGGATTGGCATAAACAGACGTATATCGTATCCTACGGGACTATTTCCAAGCTAGGCAGTAAGTGGACGATCGTCTCTGCAACCCCGCTGTCTCAAGTCACGGCCCCAGTAACCTCGTTGTCCCGACTTATTCTTTGGATCGGTTTATTGGGATTAACGATCGGATTGCTGTTGTCGTGGGTCGCCTCCAACAAAATATATGCTCCTATTCAGCGGCTCTCAACGCGACTTAAACAATCGATTCCAGCATTACGTGAGAGTTTTTTATTGCAATTGTTACAGGGGCATCTGTACACCCATACGGAGTCGGAGCTCATCGACAAAATGAAGCAGTTGGAATGGGATGTCGAGCATAAACGGTTTGGAATAATGGTTGCGCAGCTGCACGGCGTCTCAGAGTTGATCGGAAGATTCTCAGAGCGGGATGAACAGTTGATCACCTTCGCCGCTTCCAATATTGCGCTGGAGCTGTGTTCCGAGAAGTGGAGCGTGGTTCATGTCATCAACTTTCAAGATTTATCTGTGGGTGTATTGATAGTGTTGGACAATCACGATACGAATGAGGAGATGAAAGCTTCGCTTCATAAGCTAGCCCACGACTACATCGCAACAGTCAACAATGTATTGAGGCTGAGGGTCACAATCGTCACCAGTAAAATAACCGATTCTATCGTGGAGGTGCCTAAGGTGTTGGAGCAAACACGTAAGGCGCTGCGTTTTCGGAACTTGCATACTTCCAACCAGCTGTTGGATATGAACCAATTCATGATGGAGACGATCAGTCAGAAGCAGTTCCCTGCTGAGTTAGAGAGAGAAATTGTGCATACGGTCAGCATTGGGCTTGAGGATGAAGCCGTTCGTCTCATTAGACAGTTCATGGTGGAACTGCAGAATAACAACAGCACTGAAATCATGGTGCACCAGGGGATGATGAAGCTTCTTGGCGCACTCCATGACATGATCATCAAGCATAATGTCAACTTATGCGGCGTTTACGAAGGCGCTCATCTGTATGAGCAACTGATGCAGCTCACTGAGCCGGATCAGATTATAGATTGGTTTCAATACAAGCTAATTCGGCCATGTAACAAGTCATTATCAATCGCCTACGATAGTCAGCTGCGAGAGTTAATCGACAAGCTTCTTCTGCAGATTCGGGAAGATATTTTGAAGGACATATCACTTGAAGCGTATGCGGAGCAACTGCAGATGAGTTCCTCTAAGCTTAGCAAGGTGTTCCGGCAAATAAGCGGTACCAACTTTATTGATACGATTATTCGGCTTCGGATGGAGAAGTGCAAAGAGCTACTAGTTACGACCGACCTGAGAGTGAACGATATTGCCGAAATGCTGCATTATCAGCCATCCCACTTAATCCGACTGTTTAAGAAGACTGATGGGATCACCCCCCGGCAATATCGAGAAAAGCATGTACAGCAGTAGCACGATTAGAGCCCTTCCGAAGTATCGGAGGGCTCTTTGCGAGTGTGGGCAAAAAAAGACGATGACCGGAAATTTGGACCAGGAATCGCGAAAATTTATTGATATTGTACTATCAGTGAAGGTGATTTATATTGAGGGCAATTGAACTAGTGAGGGGGTGAAAGGAAATGAATCATCGATTAACTACGCTTTGGTCCGATCTAAGACGTGACAAATATTTGTATTTGTTAGTGCTACCGGGTATTCTTTACTTTCTGATTTTTAAGTATTACCCAATGTGGGGTATTGTCATCGCCTTTCAAGACTATTCGCCCTATATGGGCGTGCTGAAGAGTACCTGGGTTGGCTTCGAGCATTTTCATCGCTTTTTTACGAATCCGAGCTTCTACATGCTACTGCGTAACACAATGATGATTAGTTTACTCAGCTTGGTCTTCTTCTTTCCGCTGCCAATTGTGCTGTCCCTATGTATGAATGAAGTCGGAAACAAATATTTGAAACGTACGATACAATCTATCGTATACTTGCCACACTTTTTATCATGGGTCATCATCGCCGGCATTACCTTCCTGCTGCTGTCTCAATCGAATGGCATAATCAACCTATTGCTGGAATATACGGGCTTTTCGAAGGTGCCGTTCCTCACGAGCGAGACTTACTTCTGGGGGCTGCTTACCGGGCAAAATATATGGAAGGATACTGGCTGGGGTACGATTATTTTCCTCGCGGCAATGACGGGGATCGATTCACAACAGTATGAAGCGGCTAAGATCGACGGTGCGAGCCGATTGAGGCAAATGTGGCACATCACGCTGCCGGGTATCCGTAATGTCATTATTATTTTGCTCATATTACGATTGGGACACATTATGGATGTCGGCTTCGAGCAAGTGTTCTTAATGTCAAACGGCGCGGTGGCGAATGTAGCCGACGTGTTCGAAACGTATGTATATCGCAATGGTATTCAACAAGGTCAGTTCAGTTACACGACGGCCGTCGGCTTATTCAAATCGTTGATTGGGTTGACGCTTGTCATTGGAGCGAACTGGATAGCGAAGCGATTCGGCGAAGAGGGCGTTTATTAGGAGAGGATCAACCTATGAGAGAAAGTTTGGGAGACCGCATATTTCGTTCAGTAAACATCACGCTGTTGGTCGTGGTGGGCATCTTGACTTTGTTCCCTTTGTACTATGTGTTTATCGTTTCTTTCACCGATCCCGGCGAGTATATAGAGAAATATGGCTTCGTGCTGTTCCCAAGCAAGTGGAGCATAAGCGCGTACCAATACTTGCTGTCCACTCCGGCCTTTATAAAGGCTACTGGGGTCAGCGCATTTCTGGCATCCGTTGGAACCGTATCGAGTCTGATCGTGACATCCGCCTTCTCCTTCGGTTTGTCCAGGAAGCGGTTGCACGGAAGGAAGCTATTGTTATTCATGGTGATGTTCACAATCTTGTTTAGTCCGGGCATTATCCCTCTCTATTTATTAGTGCGTGACCTTGGTCTCATCAACAACGTCTGGTCGCTTATTATTCCGGTGCTGACTAGCGGTTGGTATGTGATTCTGATGAAGAGCTTTTTTGACAGCATTCCTGTTGAGCTTGAGGAGGCGGCAATGATCGATGGTTGCAACGATTTGAGTATTTTTTTTCGAATTATTATTCCACTTTCCACCGCATCGCTCGCTGCTTTCGGACTATTCTATGCCGTAGCTTACTGGAATACATTCTTCAGTGCCGTGCTTTATATTAACGATTTCACCAAAGTACCCTTGCAGATTGTCCTGCGCAACATGCTCGTCGATTCCGATACCGCGGTAGGTGGAGCGACTGCCATGGAGATGGCGTCCGATAAACAAATTCCAACGCAGACGATTAAAATGGCCGCAGTTGTCGTGTCGACGCTGCCGATCTTGTGCGTGTACCCGTTATTGCAAAAGCATTTTACCAAAGGTGTTATGTTAGGTTCAGTTAAAGGTTGAGCGAGCCGCACGCAACTATAGGGAGGAGTATATAAACAATGAAGCGATTTACAGATTTAGATTCCAGTTGGCGCATCCAGCGCATCGAGCAAGTACTGATGAAAGGGGAGCGCCGCCGACTTGCAGGCTGCAATGCACGCCTCGGAGTCCATGGCAAAGAGGTAAGCTTCCCTCTCGTTCGCATCATGATTGGTGGCAAATCTGGCTTCGGCTGGTCTAGGATTACTCGGGAAGAAGCGAACGCTCTGATCGGCGTCCCAGTTGGTGACATCTTCTCCGAGGAGCAGTGGATTCATGACCGATTTCAGAACTTGCAATTCCCACTATTCGACTGGCTCGGTAACATCAGAAATATGCCGGTCTATGAACTGCTGACAGGCATAAGGGGGGCTACCCCACTAGCAGTACCTTGCTACGATACGTCCTTGTACTTCGATGATCTCCATCTGAGCACGGAAGCGGATGCAGTTCGCTTGCTGCAGGAGGAGGCGATGCAGGGTTACAACGAGGGCTTCCGCGGTTTTAAAATCAAGGTTGGCCGCGGGGCAATGCATATGGATATGAAGGTAGGAACGAAGCGGGATATCGCCATCGTCAACGGCATTCGGGATGTAGTCGGGTCGGCCTGCAACATCTCGATTGACGCCAACAACGGCTATAACTTGAACTTGACCAAACATGTGCTGATGGAGACGGCGGAGTCTAACCTGCTGTGGGTGGAAGAGGCGTTCCACGAGGATAACTGCCTGTACCGCAATTTGAAGGAATGGTTGTCCGAGCAGAAGCTGGATGTTCTTATCGCTGACGGTGAAGGCTTGGCCGCAAAGCCAATTATTGAATGGGCCGAGCAGGGTTTAATCGATGCGATTCAATATGATTTGAAGGACTATGGTATTGTCAATTGGCTCAAGTTAGCCGAACGGCTTGCCAAAAGCGGGGTTCGAGCGGCACCTCACAATTATGGCGGCTTTTATGGCAATTTTGCTTCGGCTCAAGCGTATCCAGCGATTGATGGCTTTATGTTCGTAGAGTGGGACGAAGCACAAATTCCGGGCATCGATACGTCCGGCTATTCCATTCTGGATGGACTCGTAACCTTGCCTTCCGCGCCGGGGTTCGGCTTAAATCTAGACAGTGCCTACTATGAAAAGAAAGTTCGGGAGGCCGGCTGGGTGGTGTAACTGTTCGGAGAGTCCCATTGTCCGCATTAAATGCCAAGAAGCAGGCGGACTCGCCGCTGCCTGTTTATAGAGCCACGACTGGGAAGGAAAACGGATCGTGATCCGGTGTTGCTGCTGGCTTCTAGCGGACCGCTCCCCCATTGTTAGGCGGGGGACAATCAGAAAAAAGGGATTCTCAGACACCGACTTGCCAGCAATTTCTACAAATAGCAGTAAAACAATCATTAGGAGATGAGTTTGTATGAAAATCAGCAATAACCGTATCTGTCGCAAGTATGCGGTACTCTTCGCTTGTATGATCGTCGTATTAGCGACGGTTGCCACAGCATGTTCTTCTTCGTCGCCCACCACCACGGTAAATACAGCTTCAACAAATGATGAGGGGAAAACATCAAGCATGCCCACTGATATCAAAATTATGGTTGACTACACGATTGCGCAGCCCCCGTCGCCTGATAACCCGGTATTGAAGGAATTCGAGAAGAAGACAAACACGAAGTTGTCGGTTCAATGGATACCCGGTGGGGACTACGCAGACAGAGTTAATGTAGCCTTGGCCGCCGGCGATATTCCCGATCTTATCAAGATCCCAAGCGTCACAACATCTCTATTCCGCCAGATGGTGAAGCAAGGAGCGTTCTGGGATATCACCCCATATGTTAAAAACTTCCCGAACCTGATGGCCTTGGACGCGAAGGTATGGAACAATACGAAGATCGACGGCAAATTTTATGCCGTTCCGGCAGGGCGTCCCCTGGATGGCGGCGCGTTCGCTTCTATCCGCAAGGACTGGCTCGATAAGCTGGGATTGAAGATGCCGGAGAACTTGGATGAACTGTATACGGCCATGAAAGCTTTTAAGGATAATGCCCCGGACGGCAAGAAAGATACGACCGGATATACAACCCGCGGGCTCAGTTTCATTGAAGACGTTTTCACTGGTACAGTCGGCAAGTGGAAAGACAAGAACGGCAAACTCGTTGATATGACACTTGAGCCGGAAATGAGAGAAGCCTTAGCGTTCGAACTTAAATTGTACCAAGAGGGACTTATTCCGCAAGACTTCCCTGTACTTAAGGAAACACAATACTGGGAGCTCGCCACAAGCGGTAGATCCGGAGTTACCTTTGAAACGCCTGAAGCGTTATTTCGCTATACGATGGATCAATGGAAAAAAGATCCGAATGTGAATTGGACGCCGATCACATCGTTAAGTCCCCATGCTGGAGAAAAGACGATCGTTGAGCAAGGCTCTGGCATGAATGGGGTGCTCGCAATCCCGAAATCCGTATCGGAAGAAAAAATGAAGGCGATCTTGAAATTCATCGATTATGGCTCCGGCGGGGAGGGCTTGGATCTGACGCTGTATGGCATTAAGGATGTCCATTACAATGTTGTAGATGGTCTTAAGATTGCTACCGACAAGGCTGTGGCTGACAGCGTAGGAACCGGTTCTTGGGGCAAAATGTTCAGTACGCCAGTCGTCGATCTGTGGCAGTATGCCGCCGGTATGCCGAAAGAGATTTACGAACGGAATATGAAAATTGCTCAGGACCGTTCCAAGGTTTCGATCGGCGACCCGACGATTGGCCTGGTTTCCGAGACGGATCAGAAGATGGGCGCTGATTATACGAAGAAAATTGCCGATATGAAGACGCAAGTCATTATCGGTAAAATTACGCTCAATGACTGGGATAAGTATGTCGACCAACTCAAGCAGGACGGTACGTACCAACAGATTATCGCCGAGATGGATGCCGAGTATCAGAAACGTCTGGCACAGAAATAATTGCATATAGAATAACATCTGTCAATGCGATAAAGTGAAAAGAGGGCCGTTTGCGGTCCTCTTTTCACTTTTGCTCTCATAAACGGATAAAAGCAAGCTTACTTGAAATTACGAGTCTGATCGATGATTCTTCAGAAGGCGTACTAATTTTGCCCGATGCCTCCTTGTCGTAGTTGAGCCAACGGTTGTGGTGCAATAATCTCATCCTTTCCCCGCAGGATTTAATCGGGATGAATTGCGCCGAATATTAGTGCAGAACAGCCATTTGAGCAGTCGTCTCGTTGCTGCATTCGCCCGATTGCTCAGATAGATCTCCAGCCAAAAAGAAAAGGCTGCAGTCTTCCTTGGACAGAAAACGACGATTGTCGCTGACTTTCATCTTTATTTTCATGCAGCATGGTCTAATACCGCCTTTCGATCATGGGAGAGCGAATCAACCCTTCATATTGCCCAAACGAATGCGTTCGTTATCAAGGTTATTTAGTTATCGCTGCGCTACTCTTTTACGGCGCCCAGCAATATTCCCTTGACGAAAAACTTCTGAAGAAACGGATAGACAATCAGAATAGGTAGCATCGTGATGAAGATTTGCGCAGACTTGACACCGCGTTGGGAAAGGTTCTCCACATCGGATGGTGTCATCCCCAGCTTGTTAAAATCAATCGCTACCACAATGGTCTGC
>NZ_JBWDNQ010000015.1:0-190374 GCF_056269285.1 Paenibacillus sp. JT31N11 | reverse complement strand
CTGCTCCAGAACCCGGATGTTTTTGTAATCCGGAACCTGTCGCTCTCTATCTGCTCCAGAACCCGGATGTTTTTGTAATCCGGAACCTCTCGCTCTCTATCTGCTCCAGAATCCGGATGTTTTTGTAATCCGGAACCTCTCGCTCTCTATCTGCTCCAGAACCCGGATGTTTTTGTAATCCGGAACCTGTCGCTCTCTATCTGCTCCAGAACCCGGATGTTTTTGTAATCCGGAACCTCTCGCTCTCTATCTGCTCCAGAACCCGGATGTTTTTGTAATCCGGAACCTCTCGCTCTCTATCTGCTCCAGAACCCGGATGTTTTTGTAATATAATTGTAATGTTTCCTTCATGTTCTTTTCATCTTATTTGCTTATAATAGAGACATGACCCCCCTTTATTATATATTCTCTCTTGCGCCTGCGGATATTGCCGCAGGCCTCTTTTTTTGTTATAAGAGATTCTCCTTAAGAAATGGAATCACTTTGCTCCAAAACCGCGGGTCCTGCTCGGACTGGCTGTGCCCGCTTCCCTCCACATAAAAGGCATCAACCGGCCACTGCTCCGCAAGTATCCGCAGATCATCCGCCGGGATGAAGCTGTCTCCCTTCGCATGAATCATCAATACCGGCACCGCAGCACCAGCTTCGTTCGCCGCCAGCGCATAAGGAATTTGTGCCGCCTTGTATTCGGCACGAGAGATCCCGGCACGCAGCAGCCAAATCGCCGGAATGAAGTAACCAAGCGGGAAGAACGGCAGCTTCTTCCGCTTCAAATCCGCCTTCAGCATGGTCTCGAAGCGGGTAGGCATCGAATCGGTAACAACTGCCCGCACAGGAAGTCCCGCACCCAGCGCGAGCAGCGTGCCGAAGCCGCCGAGCGAATGGCCCAGAACGGCTATCCGCTGCGGATCAATATCCGGCAGCTTACGGGCAGCCAATACCGCGGCTTGAATATCGTCCCGAAACATCAACGCCGAAGGGGCTTTGATGGCTCCGCTGTCCCCATGGCTTCGCGCATCATACAGCAGAACGGCGAGCCCCTCATCGAGCAGCGGCTGCGTATATCTCAACACACGCGAACGATTAGAGCCCCAGCCATGCGCCACGATAACCAGCGGCAGCAGGCTGGAATCCCGGAACTGCATCTCATCGTCCGGAAACAAGAGCCATGCCTGAAGCGCAATTCCTCCGCTGTTGAATGCAAATGACCGGTAGTTACCGACCGGAACAGCAGGATTGGCAATTCTCCTCGGCTGCTGGGCTCTGGCTGCGATAATCCAGATCAACCACAAAAGAAGCGCGACAAGCGCCGCGCTTATTATCAAAGCTATCCTCATAATTACACCGCCTACAGCGATTTGACCGCATCCGCGAATTTACGGGCCCGCTCGGTCAGCAAATCAAAACGTCCTTCTCTCACCCATTCCATATTTACCAGTTTGCTGCCCATTCCCACGGAACAGGCGCCTGCTTTGAAGTAGTCCTGAATATTGTCCAGATCGACGCCGCCGGTGGCCATCATCGGTATTTTATCCAGAGGCGCTTTGATTTCCGCCAAATACTTCCATCCAAGCGTACCCATTGGGAAGATCTTCACCGCTTCCGCTCCCGCTTTCCATGCCCTTACAATCTCAGTTGGCGTCATAACGCCTGGCCATACGGAAATGCCGTTCTTCGTTCCGTAATCGACAACCGCTTCATCCAGATTGGGAGAAATCAGAAACTGGGCGCCTGCAGCGAGGGCTTCCTTCGCCATCGTCAGATCAAGTACCGTTCCTGCGCCGATCCCCGCCCTGTTCCCGTATTTATCGCGCCATCGGCTGATCATCCCAGCAGCGCCCTGCGTATTCATCGTTATTTCCATCAGGGTTATCCCGCCGTTCAGCAGCGCCTCGGCTGCCTGATCGGCATACTTGTCCTCAATGTTGCGGAAGATCGCCACAATTTTCTCCCGGATCAGCACATCCAACATTTGGCTCATTCAAAATTCCCCATTTCCATTAATAGCTGTTTTGGCGCCTTATTCTATTGTAAAAGATATCCTGTACAAGATTCAATCGGTGGTATCCCAATAATCCCGAAGCAGGCGCAGAAACACATTGGGAAAAGCCAGCTCGCGCATATCTTCCGGCCCGATCCAGCGGTAGTGTGGAGGCAGGCCGCCGCTTGGTTCCTTCCGCGGCTTCCCCTTTGTCGTGTAAGATGCGCCCGACTCAGCCGCGAGGAAATTCTGACCGCCTCCGCTCCCGAATAACGTTCCTTCCGAATGATCCGGTTTTTCAAGCGCCGCTTCATTGGCAAGCCAATACCCGAATTCCGCGCGGTACACCTGCACATCCCAAACGATATGGCTGAACACATGCTCCGCCTCGCCCCACCAGCCGGCCGGGCGGACAAGCAGCCCGTCCTGGGCAAACAGCTCACGGCACAGCATATCCGCGTGGATGGCGTGTGTATTCGCCTTGCCTGCTAGGCCGCGGCTGGCAGCGAGGCCGCGAGGTCCGACCCCGGAATCCGGAATAAGATCCGGCTCCGCAGCGCTCTTCAGGGAAAGCAGGCCGCCATCTGTTCCGGCTGCGGCTGCGCTCTGCATCAGCAGCGCTTCACCGCTGCCGATAACTGCAGTGCCTCCAGCCGCAGCGGCTTTCCGCCCGCGGCCTCTGGGCCTCGCTTCGCTGCCTGGCGGCTGCTGGGGCCCCAATACATGCGGCAGCTCCCACATCCGGGCCAGCAGGCCGCTGCCCTGTCGCTGACGCACCAGTATCTTGCCGGCATGCTCGCCGCTGCCAACAACAAATGCGGCAAGCCGCATTTCCGGCCGCGGCGGCTTGGCCTTCGTCTTGATCGGCAGCGTATGCTCCTTCCCTGCCATCCTTCCCTCGCAGTGCGCCATCACCGGGCAGGTCAGACAGCCCGGTGACTTGGGAGTACAGACAAGCGCTCCGAGCTCCATGAGCGCCTGATTGAAATCGCCCGCCGCTCCCTCAGGAATGAGCGACTTAGCAAGCTTCTCGATTTTGATCCTCGTCGAGGGCTTGGCAATATCGTCCTCCAGGCAGAAATACCGCGACAGCACACGCATGACGTTGCCGTCCACAGCCGGCTCCGGCCGGTTGAAGGCGATGCTCATAATAGCGCCAGCCGTGTAAGGGCCTACTCCCCGCAGCGACGAAACGGCATCCTTGTTATCCGGGACAATGCCTCCGTGCCGGGTGAGCACCTCGCTTGCCCCGGCCTGCAGGTTGCGGGCACGCGAATAATAGCCAAGCCCTTCCCAGCACTTCAGCACTTCCTCCTCGGGGGCCTGCGCAAGAGCAGCCGCCGTAGGGAATTTCTCCATGAAACGTTCATAATAAGGAATGACCGTATCCACCCGGGTCTGCTGCAGCATCACTTCGGATACCCAGATCCTGTAGGGATCACGATTGATCCTCCATGGCAGGACACGTTTATTCTCACGGTACCAGCCGAGCAGCTCGCGGCTGAAATAATCTGCTGCTTCCCTATCCATACTTAGTGGTCACCTTCCTCGAGCAAGAGATGCGATTCGCGGTGAACGCGTCTGTACTGCGTCGGAGACAATCCGATATGCTGCTTGAACAGCCGGGACAAATAATGATTTTGCAGCCCCACCTGCCCGGCAACCTCATTCACAGCGCGGTCCGTTTGTTCCAGCAGCCGTCTGGCTTCCTCCAGGCGTCTTCTGTTGACATACTGAATAGGCGAAAAACCGACTGCACTTTTGAAAAAACTGATAAAGTAGTTCGGGTGCAGAAAAGCCAGCTTCGCCAGCTCGTCCACACCAATATTGCCATCCAGGTGCTCATCAATATATTCTAACACACGATCGATCACTTCGAGCGAATCGATTCGCTGCATAATCTCCTCCTGCTGTCCGCAATAATCGAGATAATAAGCAATAACCTCAAGCATGCCCGCCTTCACCCTCAAATCACTGGACAAAGATGTCGAGTGAAAAGCATGGATGAGGCTTTCGAAGCAATCGATGATATGATCTCCATGTACGGGTTTAACGCAAAATGGGAGCTGGAGCAGCTCAAACAGCTGCATATCTCCCATTGATGCGCGAAAGTGGCACCAGTAGATGCCGATGGCAGGCAAAGTCTCGCTGCCAAAAACGATCTGGGATCCCGGCGGCAGCAGATACAGCTGCCCTGTTTGTACTTCATAGCGGCGCCCGTTCATATAAAGGACCCCTTGTCCTTCTTTTATGTACCATAAGCGATAAAACTCGGGAAGGCTCTGCACCCTCAAGCCCGGTCTTGTATATGAGAATGATGCCATTGCCACATCAGCATGGAAATGGTGAAAATAGTTTCGGATGATCGTCATGTAGGTAGGCTTCATTTTCTGCTCCAATCATCATAATAATGAAAACTTTCATTCACTCCAACTAACATTATACGTACAAAAAGGTTAAAAGGATACGACCGGGCATGTCAGGTTTGCAAAGGTTTGCCCAAACGTCCTATACTGGAGAAAATACCCTGAAAGATTAGTTCTAAAGTCAGGAGACACGGCTGCACTGTCCTTTGGCGGCATAGTACGATTCTATAAGGTGAACAATGGAGGACTTTGTGATCATACCATCCTATCGGCAGGCATCTTTGCGCCCGCTGCTATCCCTGCTTCTGTCCATTCTGGCTATTTTGCTGCTAAGCGCCTGCGGAAGTCCTTCAGACGCGCTGGAAGGCCCGGCCGAGGTTGTGCAAATCGCCCGCTCCGCCTGTATATCCTGTCATGGCTCGGAGCTCCAGGGTAAAATGGGCCCTGAAACGAATCTTCAGCATGTAGGCAAGCGGTTATCCAAGGAACAAATCGCCCGGCAAATTAAAAAAGGCGGCGAGAGCATGCCTGCATTCGAGTCTCGGCTGACGGCTGAAGAGATCGAAGGGCTGGCAAGCTGGCTCAGCGGCAAGAAATGACAATTTATCCTCTAATATAAAAAGAACCCGCTCAATTGGCGCAGGCTCTTCATACTGACCTATCCGAAAGGATCAACAGTACCCCTATCCGCTTTCAACCGGATGATAGGGTTCTTTTTTTATATTTTGGCGTGAATTATAAACATACGCTTCAGACTTCAGGAAGTCAAGCTGCGGCAGGCGTTTTGGGAAAATGCGGAAAAGCGCGCGAAACAAAAGAAAAACAGGCAGCGCGCGATAACGCCAGTGCCTGTTTTCGGATCATTATATTTCACATATGTCCTTCAATTGGAGTACAGTTTCAAGCTGGTGATGAGATATTATTTGCTGATACCATTCCAGAACGTCACGTCTTCGACAGGCAGGCGGACAGTCGGATGAGCGGGCTCAAGCGCTTTGCCGACCGCAATCAGCATAACATCGGTATAGCGGTCCGGTATATCGAACAATTCTTTGAGCTGTTGGGCGTTATAACCGGCCATTGGTACCGTATCGTAGCCATGCGCTTTTGCCACAAGCATAAGCTGCATGGAGACAAGGCCCGCATCAATGAGAAAAGCGCTTTTCGTCTTGTCAGGGCTGGATTTCGTGTAATGGTTTGTCAGGTTTGTGACGAGCTGATCTTTCGTCTCGGCCGTCATGTATCCGGCCTCGACCGCCTGCGAATAAATTTTATCCACTTCTTTATAGGCTTCCAGGTCTGCCAAAACGACAACCATCGCGGCAGAAGTCACCGTCTGCTCTTGATTAAAGGCAACCGGCAGCAGCTTCTCTTTCAGAGCCGGATCGTCAATGACCAGAAATCTCCATGGCTGCACATTGGCTCCGGAAGGAGCGAGAGTAGCCTGCGACAGCATCTCTTTCAGCTCCTGTACGGGAATCTTCACGTTGGGATCATATTTGCGCACCGCGTGCCGATCGCGAATAACGGTGAAAAAATCAGTCTCTTTGAATATGCTTGTCTCCATTTTTTGAACTCCTCCTATGATGGAACTAATAAATTCGTCAAGCCATTAAAACAATGCTTTACTTCCCAGTAGAGCCACTGGTAAATTCCTTGCAAAAATTGTTGAACATTGTTTTGTACCTAAAGGTATATTAATTCCTGCGCTCTCCAATGTCAACCGTTGAATTGTAGAGACACTGGAATCAGTCACACGCCGCGGCGTGCGATAAGACCAAAGAGCGACGAAGCGATGGCAATGATTCCACTGACGATGAATACGGCAGCCAGCCCGGCCGAGTCAACAAGCAGGCCCCCCAGTGCGGAGCCGACCGCAATGGCCAGCTGCATCACGGTGATCAGCATGGCGGACGATGCTTCCGGGGCATCCGGAGTTGCTGTCAGCATCAGGGTCTGAAGCGCCAGAGGCACAAGTCCCCATATGATGCCCCATGCGATAAAAAGAATGCTGACGATAATCGGAGCATCGCTCAGTGCGGGCAGGACGGCCAGGATGACCCCAAACGCGGCGGCGGCGCCCACGAAGGTCCAAATGCGGCTGCGTGCCACAAGTGCACTGCCGAGCAGCGTGCCGACGATGCCGGCGAGCCCGTAACCAAGGAACAGCACAGTAGCCAGCCCAGACTCCATATGAGCATTCTGCAGGAGAAACGGCGTCACAAAGGTGGATGCGGCGAACTGCCCCACAGTGACCATTCCTCCCGCGATAAGCACGGTCCGGCCGATCGGAACGCGGAACACCTTTATGAGGTGAGAGAACCGCATCCTACCTATCGCCGGAATCTTCGGCAGAACCGCAAGCTGAATGACGACGATCAGGACGGCCAAAGCCGCCGCTCCGGCAAAAGTCAACCGCCATCCAATGAGGTTCCCGAAGAACTGTCCTGCGGGGAGTCCGATTACGGTACCCGCCGATAGGCCTGCCAAAATAACCGACGTTGCACGCGTGCCCGCCTCCGGGCCTGCCAGGCGAAAGCCCAGAGAAGGGACAACGGCCCAAAAACCGCCAATCGCGACCCCGAGAAACACTCTCGCCAGAAGCAAGATGCCGAAGTTAGGCGCCACGAACGCTATCGCATTCGACAGCACGACGAGAATGCCCAGTATAACAATCAGAAGGCGGCGGTCGAGACGGCCGGCTCCGACGATAACCAGAGGCGCCGCGACAGCCGCGCTCAGGCCAGGGACGAGCACCATCAATCCCGCAGCTCCAAGCGTCACATTCAAATCGTCGGCAACGTTCGGCAGGAAGCCGACAGGGATGAATTCGGTCGTCACGATAACGGCTGCCCCCAGCGCGAGAGAAATCACTCCCAGCCAAGTTCGAATTGACGGCAAAGACTTGCTCATTTTGTACTCCTCCTGAATTTCTGAGATGGAGATATCTAAGCTTTTACAGTTTATATTCTTTGTCTCTTTAAGCTGTAATAGCAGTTATTCCGAACTCATTTTTTATGGCACAATATATATGTACCGTTAGGTAAATATAAGGCAGCCGACCTTTATTGTCAATAAGAAAATTCAAGGAAAAACAATTCAAGACTGTCTATAGAGCATTATATACTTACCTAACAGTACAAATAAATGGAAGGTAAATTCAAAAATTAGAACGGCAAAAAGGCAGTCCCGGACCGTATCCGACCAGGACTGCCTTCCTATTATTGCAAAATTATGCTGACCCGCGGACTGTGAATCCGGGCTCCCTTTGACCAGAAATCCGACTGCTTCTCTTATGCCATTCGCTCAACGATCACAAAAGCCGAAGCCAGCGAGTGATCATGCGTTATCGTGACATGGATGGCCGTTGATGCCGGAGACATCCTGAGCCTCTCCCAAGCCTTGTCAGCCAGTCTGCAGAGCGGCTTGCCGCAATCATCGCGGCCAATCTCGATATCGTGAAAGGACAGCGTACGGCCGATTCCGCAGCCGAAGGCTTTGGATACCGCTTCCTTGGCGGCGAAGCGGCCTGCTGTGAACTCAATAAGCCGCAGGCCGCTCATCTCAGCCGCCCTCCTCAGCTCAAGAGGCGTTAATATCCTTTCCTGGAAACGGGCCCCTGCAGTTCCTTCCAGCAGCCTCTTCATTCGTTCCAGCGATGTCAAATCATGCCCGATCCCGACAATCATTCAGATTTCTCTCCCTTGCTTGCTGTGTAGTTCGGAATGCCGGATTCTCCACCGAAGCGTAATAACTGCAAACGTCAATAAGCTCCCCACCTGATAGGGTGAAGAGCTTATTGGACATACTGCTTATATGCCGGGAATCGGCTCGCGTTTATGTGCAGTCTTGATGTACTGGCGTTCCAGCTTCTCGCGGGCTGCATCACTTACCGTTTTGCCTTCGAGATAAGCGCTGTTCTCATCATAGGTGATACCCAGCTCTTCCTCATCCGTCTGACCTTCCCAAAGTCCCGCGGTAGGAGCTTTGCCCTGTACGCTTGCGGGAACGCCGAGAAAGGCTGCCAGCTGGCGGACCTGGCGTTTGTTCAGCGTGGAGAGGGGGGTAATATCAACTGCCCCGTCTCCCCATTTGGTGTAGAAGCCGGTAATGGCTTCCGAGGCATGATCCGTGCCGACGACCAGCAGATTAAGCTCAAAGGCCAATGCGTACTGCGTAACCATCCGGGTACGCGCCTTCACATTGCCTTTGCCGCCGCGGCTGATATGCCGGGACATGCCAATCGACTTCAAGCCATGCTCCACCTCAAGGGCGACCTCATCAACCGCTTCCTCAATGTTGGTTTCAATGCGGTGCTTCAGGTTAAAAGCCTCCGCCACCTCGTAGCTATGGGCAATATCGCTTTGCTCCCCGTAGGGCTGGAAGACGCCAAGCGTCATATAATCCTTGCCTGTCTCCGCAGACAGCTCATCGGTCGCTTGCTTGCACAGGCCGGCGGCAACGGCGCTGTCGATCCCGCCGCTTATTGCGATGAGCAGCCCGGTCGTCCCTGATTTCACAACGTATTCCTTCAGAAAGTCAACCCGCTTGCGTATTTCATCCTTCGGATCGATTTCCGGTTTTACGCCAAGCTTCGCAATAATTTCCTGCTGTAAGCTCATCCCATCACCTCTTAGCTGCAAAAACGTTCGAAAGCGGAAGTCAGATCTGCCGCGATGTCGGCTGCCGAACGGTTCTCGATTTGATGACGTTCGATAAAGTAAACCAGTTCGCCGTCTTTCATTATGGCAATCGACGGAGATGAAGGAGGGTATGGAGCAAAATATTCACGAGCTTTGGCTGTCGCTTCTTTATCCTGTCCAGCAAACACGGTGTACAGGTGGTCGGGCTTCAATTCGTTCTGGAGCGCCTCGGCTACCCCTGGACGGCATTGACCCGCTGCGCAACCGCAAACGGAGTTGACAACAACAAGCGCGGTTCCTTTGGCATCCGGAAGCTTTGCTTCCACTTCTTCGGGCGTGCGAAGCTCCTCGATTCCAAGGCGTGTAAGATCATCGCGCATCGGCTGCACCATATCGAGCATATATCGTTCAAAAGACATTGACATGTGTAATCACTCCTAATATGAGATCGTTTTCTACTATTATAACGCCGACGGAATTTGAAAGCAAAAGAAAAAGCAACCGGCACTGACCGATTGCTGACCCTATTGCCGGCTTCCGCCGCAGACGCTATATCGAAGGCCGGTTCGGGCCGTCCAATTTCTTATCAAAACCTGCCGATTCCGGTGCCTTGCCACCCGATTGCTGTCTGCGCTGCTGCTTCTGCTCAGCGCTATCCTGCGCCTCTGCAGGAACCTGCTTCGTTTGTCCGTCTTGACTGTTGTTCACTGCCAGCACCTCCTTCCGGTGCTAGTATGTGCGCAATTCTGCCGGGTTATCCCTTTTTTACCTGCAGCAGCGCTCCTCCAGCCGCAAGCAGGATGAAGCACCACTGCAGAGCGCTCAGGCCCGCTGTCAAATCCGGAAAATCGCCTGGCGGGTACGGAGCGAACAGGCTGACCACCAGCCCTCCTATCCCCGCGCCCAGCAGCCCTGCTCTCCCGTATTCTCCGCTTACAGGCTCATTTGCCTGGACCGACCGCAGAAGATATATGTATACAATAAGAAATAACAGCGCATAGATAATCCGATAGGGAAAATCCGTCAGCCCGTTCCAAACCGCACTGCCCGGAAGGACAGCCATAGCCGCGGTATCCAACAGACGCAGCCAGGAAAGCTTGCGGACTCGGACCGCAATCAGCAGATACAACAGGGCCAAGAACAGGCCGATCAAGGCATCTGTATCGCTTCCTCGTACAAGCAGCAGCGATTGCGGCGAATTCCAGACTGACTCGGGGTCTCTTATTATAAAAGCCAGCTTCCATCCCAGCAAAGCAATTACAACCGCGTTGAACAACAGATCCTGCAGGACCCTGTCCGGGCTATCCGGACTTCTCCTCTGCCACAGCCACAATGCGCCAAGCCCGGCTGCGGCCGATAAAATAAAAGTCAGCAGCAAGCCATCCAGGCGAGCTGATCCAATTGAAACCAGTTCCGGCATCCTATTCTCCATATTCCGCCGCTGCTGCGGCCTCATGTATTCGCTGCTGCATGCTGAAGGCTACAATAAACAGCGTACCTTCACCTTCTGTCGATTCAACCTTGATTTGACCCCCGTGACGTTCGACGATACTAAGGCAAAGCGGAAGGCCAAGGCCTGTACCGCGTAATTTTGTTGTATAAAAGGGTTCGAACAGCCTCTCCTGCTGCTCCGCGGAAATCCCGCAGCCGTTGTCGCCAACCCGAAGCTCCACCTGCTGGGCATGAACGACCGTCCCAAGAGTAAGCACACCCTTCTGATCCATGGCCTCCATCCCGTTGCGGGCCAGATTCAATATAAGCTGTTTCATTTCTTTTACATTGAGCAGAAGGCGCGGCATTTGATCAGCCAGCTCCAGTTCAATGGATTGCCCCCGCATATTGGCGTCAGCCCAGAGCAGCGGCAGCATTTCATTGATCAGATCATGCAGCGAACAGCTTTCCTTCTCAATCATCTGGTTCTGGGCAAGAGAAAGAAAGTCGTTGATAATGCTGTTGGCCCGATCAAGCTCGTCCATGACGATACGAAAATATTCCTGTTGATGATCGGGACTGCGCTCCCGCATCAATTGTACGAAGCCGCGAATTACGGCCATTGGATTGCGGATTTCATGCGTGATGCTGGCAGCCATCTGCCCGACGAGGCTAAGCCGTTCCATCCGCCCGACTTCATCGCGCAGACGGCTTACCTCCGTCTTGTCGTAAAGCATAAGAGCCGCACCGATAACGGTTTTGTTTTGCTGGTCACGGACGCTGAATCCCTGCTTCAAATAAATCTTGCCCTGCTCCTGCACGCTGTCGCTGGACATATTATTGCCGCTTAACGCCTCTGCAATCAACTGTCCCAATTCGTCCTGCTCCACATTCTCGTAAAGGCTGGTATAGGACTTGCCGATCAAATCCTCCGGGTCCCCCGATGAAAGTTTATGGTTCAGAATACACATGGCCCGCTTGTTAAGGTGGGAAACAATACCGCTCCTGTCCACGAATATGACGCCAACTTGGCTTTCCTCAAGCATTTGGTGGAGCGTGTGAGCCTCACTTCGCAGCTCGTTTGATACATTTTGAAACTCATCGATATTTTTTTGGCTTTTTAATATTTTTTCCATCAGACTGATGCAAAAAACCACTGCAATCATGCTGATCAGTCCATACAATAAATAATACCGGACAACGGCTGAATCATAGAAATGCCTGGAAGATACAAGATGACTGAATAAGGAATCTCCCATAACCAAAGCCATAATGGTGATCATAAAAAAGGCGATAAACTGTTTTTCTTTGAGCGAAGATTGTTGAAATCGTTTTATGGATACAAACAGCATTGGGATAAGAACAATAACAAGTCCGACCAGATCGATTCCGATCCCCCATCCGTTCCTCAGAAACTGTGAGAGCGCAAACATGAATGCCAATGCGACTGCTGTAAAGCTTCCCCCATATAGAGAACCGATCAGTAATGGAATGGCCCGAAAATCAAGATCGAACCCATGGAAGCTTATCGTGGTGACGGATCCAAACAAGATGGATACGCTGCAGGTCAAGGCAATACAAATGGAAAATCCCTTGTTTTGTTTGAGATGCTCAGTCCACGTCTGAAAGACAAACACGGGTATCAAAGCGACAATGAGTTGCAATAGCGTTTGCTTCCACAAATATCCGATCTCCCCCCAATCCATCCCTTATTTTACCAGCTGTTTATTCCCATTCTCTCCGATTAAAACATAGGTCTATCAAATTTACAATCATCGATCCATTGACTCACTCAGGAAAAATGCCATAAAATCTGATGTTGTCGAATAGACGCTACGCAGTGGAGCAAATATGGACGCAAAAAGAACAAAGGTAGTATGATAGTGGAGACGAATCTGGCTGCACAGCAGCATTGTCCAAATAACTGTTTATGAGCGAGGAGAATATATGAATTACGATGTCGTCATTGTGGGAGGAGGGCCTTCCGGACTAATGGCTTCCATTGCTGCAGCAGAAAGAGGAGCCCGGACCCTGCTTATTGATAAAGGCAATAAACTGGGAAGAAAGCTTGGCATTTCCGGAGGCGGCCGATGCAACGTGACCAATGCCAAGGAGCTCGAGGAGCTGATCCGTCATATCCCCGGCAATGGGCGGTTTCTCTACAGCGCTCTTGCCCAGTTCAGCAACCGCGACATTATGGTTTTCTTCGAGCAGCTTGGCATTCCTTTGAAGGAAGAGGATCGCGGGCGAATGTTTCCTGTATCGGATAAAGCCAAATCGGTCGTGGAAACTCTTATCCGCAAAGCAAGCTCGGAAGGTGTCGAGATGCGGGTCAACGAGCCGGTGGCCGGTCTACTGATTAAGGACGGAGAGCTGCTTGGCGTGAAACTGCGCTCAGGAGAAGAGATCAGAAGTGCAGCCGTTATCATTGCGACCGGAGGGAAATCCGTGCCGCATACCGGCTCGACCGGTGATGGCTATCCCTGGGCGGAGCAGGCCGGTCATACGATTACGGAGCTGTACCCCACGGAGGTGCCGCTTACCTCGGCCGAGCCCTGGATCCAGAACCGCGAGCTTCAGGGCATATCCCTGCAGAGCATCACGCTCACGGTATGGAATGCGAAGGGAAAGAAGCTTGTTGAGCATGAAGGGGATATGATTTTCACCCATTTCGGCCTGTCGGGTCCTGCCGCACTCCGCTGCAGCCAGTTTGTCGTAAAGGCGCTCAGGAAGGATCCCAAGGGTGATGTAGTGGTCAGTATTGATTTGTTCCCGGAGCAATCGGCCGACGAATTATACACGGGCACGATGTCGCTCATCAAGGCTGAGCCCAAGAAGGCAATCAAAAATGTTCTTCGCACGGTCGTGCAGGAACGGCTGCTGGAATGGCTGCTGCGCCGCAGCGGAATTTCGGGGGATTTGACCTTTGACAATGTGGCGAAAGGACCCTGGATGGAGCTTGTGCGGCTGATGAAGCGGATTCCGGTCAACGTAAACGGCACCTTGTCAATCGAAGAGGCTTTCGTTACCGGAGGCGGCGTAAACCTGAAGGAAGTCGATCCCGGCACGATGCAATCCAGGCTGACGCCGGGACTGTTCTTTTGCGGCGAAATATTGGATATCCATGGGTACACCGGAGGTTATAACATCACGGCCGCCTTCACAACCGGCTATACGGCAGGAATGAGCGCAGCTGGGCTGCAGCAATAAGTCCCTTCGGCATGAACAAAGCTGACAGCCATTGTGGCGCTGTCAGCTTTGCAGGAAGGAACGACAGACGCTGCATGCCTGCAAAGCCGTCTATTCCAGGTTTTGAGTTGTCACGTTATTCAATTATGCACATCGCCGGAAAAATGATCGTAAGTGCCGCTGTCGCAGCCAGTGAGATTTTCCTGCCGGGTATCCTCATCGCGGTTATGCAGGGAGTCCTCGGCATCGGGCACAATTAATCCCGTTTGCCCAGGCTCGCTTTGCTCCTCTTTGGCGATCCAGTCCTCATTGACCATATGCGCCGGAATGGGAATTTCCTGCACAGCCAGCTTGCCGCCATGCGCCTGCGCGATCTCGATTGCGGAGGTCAGATCTCCCCCGTCCAGCTGAATATGAACATTAGGTTTTCCATCCAAAAGCACTGGAGCATAACCAAGCTCATCCAACGTATTGGATGCCAGCGCCGCGTCGTTCTCATCAGCAAATTCAAACAGCAGGTCCATATAATTTCGCATCGCGCACACTTTCCCTTCCTACTTGGAATGTCGACCCTATTGTCAACAGTGTGCCCTTTTTAATGCTGTGCCATGCAGACCTGCCGTTCACCGCCGTCTGAATCCATCAGAATTTCAGCCCTTCTCCTGCTTGAATCTGAGCATCATGAAGGTGGACAGGAATTTATTGATGACCATCCATACGAATACAGCCGGTACGATAAGCAGGAGTCCCCCAAGCCCGTACATTTGCAATCCTCCCACCAGGCCCATAAACCCAACGGCAGGCACCACGATCCAGAAGCGGATACGTTCCCCGGACTGCATGAGAACGTCGTCCGGCCATTGGAATTGAGCAATAAAAGCCTCAGCAATCACATTCCGCCAATGAGACTGGACCCATAGTGACAACAGAATAGGGAAAACGGCGATTATGAGCAGCTTCAATCCCCCTGGCGACAAGCTGACGGCAAGCACCGAAAGCGCGGCAAAGCTCAGCCAGATCCGCAGCAGGGAGAAGCGCCTCAGGAAAGATTTCAGGACGGCCTCCGCCAAGATAGCCTCCGCATCAAATGACTTGAATATCCGGTTCGACTGGCGGAAAATCAACGGCCGGTTCAACTGGATACGCGGCTTGCGGGCGATGACGCCCCGCAGAAGCAGTCCTGTGACAGCCAGACGGGCCTTATGCTCCTGCTGGACGTCCGAGTCGAATGTATCGCGCGCCCGCAGCTTCAGGCGCATCAGAGCCAGGAGAACGACGGCTCCGAGCGCAATCGGCAGCAGCAGCTGAAGCCAATCCGCTCCGAATATGATAACCGGTATAATATAGGTTGCGCCCAATATAATGGTGGACAGCAGCTTCCACAGCCATTTGCGCCAGCCGCGGTAGCGCCCTTCGATCAGGTTGCGCCAGATTGCTCCGATCATTGACCATATAAGGGTAAATACAGCCAATGACACGACCGAGCTCATCGTGAGGCCATGCAGGGTAATGAGAAAAGGAAGCAGGAACGCATAGATCAGAACAGTCAGAATGGACAATATGACAGCCGTGTAACCCATGCCGCGCAGCGTCAGGCTGCGTCCCCATTCTTTTCTCTGCAGGAGAAAGAGCACATCGGCGTCTTCCGCGAACGTCCGCAAACGTCCAACCAATACGGCAATCAAAGCAATCCGCTCACCAACCCACAAGGGCATGTCGGCAAGCCAGACCGGCGGATCGCGCCACAGCTCCACATAGAGCCCGCCCCCGATCCAGAGTCCCGGGATCACGATATAAAGCCACACCGACCAATCCAGAGCCGTACGCCAGACGCCCCACTGCTCCCGGATATAACGGACCGCCCTGCGGCGGAACAGCTTTCTTGCCGTCCAGCTCCCGGGCTTGTCCTCTTTCACATCAAGCGGTGCTGCTGGTATTGACTCCACCTTAGAACCTCCCAAGAAGAAACGGCTGCCCGTCTTTCTTTGACGGCGCAGCAGGCTTCTTCATCTCAGAAATATATGTTGCCGTATAGACCGGATATTAGACTTACTTCTAATTAAAAAACAAAACATGATGACCGCGTTCTATGCCTCTTCCGGCAGGCGCTGCCTGTTTTCCCGGTTCAAGTAAGCGCATAGAAACAATCCGTAAGCGGCGCATCCGCAGCGCAGCCTGCCTGCTCCCTGACGGCGTCCAGCGTCCCCTGGGCGACAACGGAGCCGCCATTAATAAGCAGGATCCGGTTGCAGATTCTCTCGGCCGTATCCAGCACATGCGTGCACATCAGGACTCCGGCCCCGCGGCGTCGTTCCGCCTCCAGCAGCTCCAGGAAATCGCGGGTCGCGCGAGGGTCCAGGCCTACGAAAGGCTCATCCACCACATATACATCAGGCTGCAGCATAAAGCCGATAATAAGCATCATCTTCTGCTGCATGCCTTTGGAGAAGCCAGTAGGCAGACGGTGACGATCATCGGTCATGCGAAATCTGTCCAGCATCAATCCGGCTCTTTTCATAAAAGTCGTCTCATCCAGTCCATAGGCTGCCGCCGCCAGCTGCAGATGCTCCCAGAGCGTCATATATTCATACAGCACCGGCTGCTCCGGCACATAGGCGTAGCGTTTGCTCTCGCCTGAGAAGACGATCGTCCCGTCCACATGGCGGAGAAGTCCCAGCAGAGACTTGATCGTGGTGCTTTTGCCCGCACCGTTGGGACCAATCAATCCAACCAGCTCGCCTGCCTCTACGGAAAAGGAAACGTCGCGGATAATCGGCTTGCTCTCTTCATAGCCGGCATTTCGGATGTCTACCGTTAATACGTTCATCGTTTACGTGCTCACTCCTTTATCTTCAAAACCGTTCACCGCATGGCAAGCCTATTTCACTTCATTATAGTATATCGTACTCCGTCAATCACGTATAACCATCTTTAGGATGAGGAGGCATTCATGCATACAACAGCGGTCCCAGCCATGATATACTCTTTACTACCACTCAAAGCAAAGGATGAGGAGCATTGGCCTTCGGCATAACGAGAGCAGAACTGAACCTCTGGAAGAAAACCGTCTTAAGCGGAGAAACCGCCTATTTGACCCACTACTGGTACGATCCGCGTTTTCCCGATATCACCTCCGTCACCAAAGTCGGCAATGCCAACCTGAAGCAGCTCAGGATATGGTGTGTGAAGCATGGATTGAATCCCAAATATATTCATGACCGTCCCCCTTTTCCCCATTTCGATCTCATGGGGGAGAAGCAGCAGGAAATATTGATGAAAGAGAATCTTCAAGATCATTTGACCCGGTTCAAAATGGGCGGATAACTCCGTATCTCATCCGCTGTCTTCTAATATAAAGGCACGAAAAATAGCCGCTCCCTTCGGGCACCCCGAAGAAAGCGGCTCAATAAGCCAGTGCGCTAAACGGTAATACGGTTAACTAGTTCCGGAAAGACTTCAATGCCTCGTTCAAACCCCGTGTCTGACCATATACCTCCTGATAAATACGGAACAGGCCTGCGTATGCGTCTACTGCCGCCTGCTGCGGCTTATAGACAGATGCCCGCTTCACGAAACGTTCAGCGCATGCATCCAGACTTTCGAACCAGCCGCAGCCATAGGCGGCCAGCATAGCTGCTCCAAGGCCCGGTCCCTGCTCATTCTCAAGCGCAACGACGTCGGCATTGAAAATATCGGCCTGCATCTGCAGCCAGACCGGATTCTGCGCGCCCCCGCCGATGGATACGATGGTATCGACCGTCTTGCCGGCCTGACGGAACAGGTCGACAGACTCGTTGAGCGAGAAGGTAATGCCCTCCATAACCGCCCTGGCAAAATGCTTCCGTTCATGCGAGCCGTCTATGCCGATGAAGCTTCCGCGGATGACCGAATCAGCATGAGGCGTACGTTCTCCCACCAGATAAGGTGTAAACAATAGGCCATTCGCACCCGGAGCAATCCCGTCAATGCCGAAGAGCAGTTCATCGAAGGACTCGCCCTTGGCGAACGTATTCTTGAACCAGCTCAAGGAGTATCCGGCCGCAAGCGTCACGCCCATGGCATAGAAGGCATCCTCCTTGCCGTGGTTGAAGAAATGCACCTTGCCGGCATAATCATTGCCGCTGCCGCCCTCGTAGGAGAGAATAACCCCTGAGGTCCCGATGCTGCACATCGTAAGTCCCTCCTGCAGGATGCCTGCTCCAATCGCGCCGCATGCATTGTCCGCACCGCCAGCGAATACTTGAGTCGCAGCGGGCAGACCTGAGCGCTCAGCCGCCTCAGGCAGCAGCGTTCCAACCCATGCATGCGATTCAACCAGCGGCGGGCAGAAGGATTCGCCAAGGCCGAAGGATGCCAGCACATCGCGGCTCCATTTTTTGCCCGCAACGTCCAGCAGCAGCGTTCCCGCCGCATCGGAGTAATCCATATTCAGCGTGCCTGTCAGCCGGTAACGGACGTAATCCTTGGGCAGCAGGAACAGCTCCGCCTGCGCGAACAGCTCCGGCTCATGCTTGCGCACCCACAAAATCTTCGGCAGCGTAAAGCCTTCCAGCGCAGGGTTGCGCGTAATGTTGAGCAGACCTGCTCCCAGCGTCTGTTCAATTTCGCGGCACTCTGCCGTTGTGCGCGTATCATTCCAGAGAATGGCGTTGCGCACAGGATTGCCTTCCCCATCCAGCAGTACAAGTCCATGCATTTGACCGGAGAAGCTGATGCCTTCTACCGCTTCCGGCGCAACTGCGGATGAGCGGAGCAGCTCGGCTATTGCGCCGAGCGTTCCTTCCACCCAATCTTCCGGACGCTGCTCGCTCCAGCCGGAATGCTCATGGAACAGCGGATATTCCCGGGTAGCTTCGCCGGCAACCGCACCGCTGTTGTCAAGCAGCAGCGCCTTCACCGCGCTTGTGCCAAGATCGATCCCGATAACATAAGGCATATAAGCTCAGAGCCTCCCTATTAAATAGATATTAAAATTTATACTCGAACTTATACGTTGAAAATAGCTTCGTTCAACAGAAGTTTAATCCGTTCCTGGCGGCCCGAGATGTTGACGATCGGGTTGTTCTGCAGGGCATACTGCTCCAGCGTGTGCAGCGTGGCTTTGCCGGCAACGATGTCTGCGCCGATGCCTTCGCGGAAGCTGCTGTAGCGGTTGTCGAGCACATTGTCGAGCACTTTGTTTTCAATCAGCTTGGCGGCCGCTTTCAGTCCCCATGCATAGCTGTCCATACCGGCGATGTGAGCCAGGAACAGATCCTCGTCCTCGAACGATCCGCGGCGCACTTTGGCGTCGAAGTTGATTCCGCCATCGCCAAGTCCCCCGGCTTTGAGCACTTCGTACAAAGTCAGCGTTGTCGCATACAGATCTGTCGGGAACTCGTCGGTATCCCAGCCAATCAGCAAATCGCCCTGGTTGGCGTCAAGCGATCCCAGCATGCCGTTAATGGCGGCTACGCGGATTTCGTGCTCGAACGTATGGCCGGCAAGCGTCGCGTGATTCGCTTCAAGGTTCAGTTTGAATTTATTTTTCAAATCATATTTTTGCAGGAAGGCAATCGTCGTCGCAGCGTCAAAATCATACTGATGCTTCGTCGGCTCTTTCGGCTTCGGCTCGATCAGGAATTGGGCATCAAAACCGATTTCATTCGCATAGGCGATTGCCATATGGAACAGACGCGCCAAGTTGTCGAGCTCCAGCGCCATATCCGTGTTAAGCAGCGTGTCGTAGCCTTCGCGGCCGCCCCAGAATACATAGTTGGAAGCGCCCAGACGCTTGCCCACTTCAAGGCTTTTCTTCAGCTGCGCTCCGGCATAGGCATAAACATCCGCATTGGAGGTTGTGCCTGCGCCATGAACGAAACGCGGATGCGTGAACATATTAGCTGTATTCCACAGCAGCTTTGTTCCGGTTGACTTCATGTTCGACTCCAGCAGATCTACAATGGTATCGAGGTTTTTGTTGGTTTCCTGCAGCGTTTCGCCTTCAGGCGCGATATCGCGGTCATGGAAGCAGTAATAAGGAATGCCGATTTTCTCCAGGAATTCGAAATTGGCGTCTACGCGGGCTTTTGCCTGATCCATGGCGTTGGCGGAATCCCAGCCGCGAACCGCCGTGCCTACACCAAACGGATCTGCTCCGGACGCGGTAAATGTATGCCAGTACGCTACAGCAAAACGAAGATGCTCTTCCATCGGTTTGCCAAGTACGATTTCCTGAGGGTTGTAATGCTTGAATGCAAGGGGATTGTCCGAACCTTTGCCTTCAAACGCAATCTTGCCGACTGATTTAAAATAACTCATAAATTTGGGCCTCCTAAAATGGTTTATGACGAGCTGTTTGGTTCTTGAAAACGTTCTTATTGTTATATTAGCATTCCCGAACTTGGTTTGTCCATTAAACTAAGTCAAATTTTCAAAAAATAAATTTGCCCTTCTGCTTCTGAATGCTTCCTCCCGCTCTTATTATCCTGAGCAAACAAACAAAAGATGCAACCTTCGTCCTGATCATGGTAAAATCGTTCCCATATCCATGATAGTGGACCAGGAAGTTGGAAGAAAGGAAACCTGAGCGATGAAAACGACCGGAGATTTGGCCCTTGTCAAAAAAATCAATACAGCGATTGTGCTGGATGCCGTTTTGAAGAACGCTCCTCTATCCAGGGCCCAAATATCCGAGCAAACCGGACTTAACAAAGCAACCGTATCCAGCCTCGTCCAGGATCTGATTGATGCTCATCTGGTTATTGAGACCGGTCCGGGCGAGTCAAGCGGTGGACGCAAGCCGGTTATGCTGGTATTCAGGGGCAGCGCAGGTTACGCCATTGGCATTGATCTGGGGGTAAATTACATCCGCGGTGTTCTTACGGATCTGGAGGGAGCGGTCATATCCGGGCGCGAGCTGACGCTCAAGGCCCATGAGATTGAAGACGTGCTGCCGAAGCTGAATGACTGCATCGAATCCTTGATCGCAGCCATGCCCGAGAGTCCTTACGGTCTTGTGGGGATCGGCATTGGCGTCCCGGGAATTGTCAATGATCAGGGCGACATCCTGTTTGCGCCGAATCTGGCCTGGTCGCATGTGCCGATGGAAGCCATCATGAGAGAGCGCTTCGGCGTGCCGGTTACCATCGACAATGAAGCGAATGCCGGAGCCCAGGGCGAGCAGAAGTACGGCGCCGGGCGCGGAATTGCCGATCAAATCTATGTCAGTGTGGGAATCGGGATCGGAACCGGGATTATTCTCGGGAAAGAATTATACAAGGGCGCTTCGGGCTTCTCCGGCGAGCTCGGACATTTGTCGATCGAGATGAATGGCAAGCCCTGCCGCTGCGGCAATAAAGGCTGCTGGGAGCTGTACGCTTCCGAGAATGCACTGCTTGAGCAGGCCGAGCCCTTGGGCTATGGCGATCTGGAGGCTCTTTTGGCAGCTGCCGGCAGAGGGGATGAAAAGGTAATCGAGCTTCTGCGGAGGATCGGCGAATGCTTGGGGATTGGCATTGCCAATATTGTCAACGTGTTTAATCCCGAGGTCGTCATTATCGGCAACCGGATGAGCCGGGCCCGCGAGTGGATCGGCGACGCTGTGCGCGATGCCGTAAGCAGACGTACGCTCTCTTATCACCGGGAGAAGCTGCAGATCCTGTTTGCGGAGCTGAGTGAACAGTCTGCGGTAAGAGGAGCCGCGTATTATGCAATCAGCCGGTTTTTCGTGAAAATAAAAGACGGAGGGTAAGCCCGTTTCATTCCTGAAATGGGCTTACCCTCCTCTAAAATAGCGGGAGTATCGGTGAAACGCGCTGAATCTTATGATGCCTTTGCAGCCGCTTCTGCGTCGGGTTTGGCCTGCTGCTCCGCAGCCGACTTCTTCGCGGCCACGATTTGATCGGTTGGCTGGGTAAGGATGGCGAACAAGACAGCCGCTTCCTCTTGACGTGTCACCGGCTTCATCGATTGGAAGTCGGCAGCGCCGCCGGGCTCAATCTGAACCTCAGGACCATGCAAGCCCAGTGCAACCGTCATTTGCACGGCTTGAACCGCCCATTCCTTCGTTTTCCCCGACAGCTTCACATCTTCAAAAATCTCCGGCGGGTACTGGGCTTTGAGGAGCCTCCACAGCGTGACTGCATACTCCTCGCGAGTAATAGCCCGATCCGGCTCGAACTGGCCGGCGCTGTTTCCCGTGACCATACCAATTTCATAGGCCATCTGAATGAAAGGCGCAGCCGGATGACCTTCAATATCCTTGAAGGCAAGCTCGGTTGTTTTACTGCCCTTGATAAGGCTTGCTTCCAATATTCTCTGTACAAACTCCGCTCTTGTTACGTTTTCCTCCGGATGGAATGCTTCTTCGGCATCATTAGGATAATAGCCCAGGGACTGCAGCGCGAATATATATTTTGCATATGGGTGGCTATCCTTCACATCGCTGAACCCGACTGCCTCCCCGCCCTTGCCGCTGTACCCCAGCGGATTAATATAGGGCTCCTTCATATAAGCGACTTGTCCGTTTTTATCCAGCTTGAACGCGGTAAACTGATTCGTTATATTATCGACAAACAAATTATCGTCTACTTGCCGCAGGCTGCGGGGACCGAGAAACGAATCCGAAATCGACAGCGCCCCCTGCTCATCCGCACCAAGCGATGAAACAAAAACATTCAGCCGGAGATCGGCATAAAGCCCTTTGAACTTATCCAGCTCTTGCGGGGACTGCGGTGTATATTCGTCCAGTTCAGCCGGTTGGGCATACTGCGGGAAGAACGTTGATATGAACTGGGGATAGAACAGATTCCGCAGCGCTCCCGCTTTGTTGTAAGTAAGAAAAACACCGGTATTCTGTTCGGGAATCAGGAATAGATAAGAGCTGAAGCCGTTTAAATCACCGGCTTTGGTGATGATTTGCGGGCTGCTGCCGGCTCCGGGAAGCTGGAAAGGCGCCTCAAAACCATAGGTGGTATCGGGCAGCAGAGGATGAATAAAGGAACGGTATTGTTCCATCGACGCTACGGATTCCTCTGACAAAATACGGCCTGAACCGCTTGTTCCCCCATTCAGGAATGCCGTCATAAATTTACCGACATCCTCTGCTGTCGACAGCATCCCCCCATGCGGCATAACGGTTGGTGTAACCGTATACAGCTCAAGCGGTTTACCGGCTGCATCATAACCAATCGCCAGATTCTCTTTCAGCTTTCCTTCAAGCAGAAAACCGCTGTTCTCCATATCGAGCGGACCGAATATATGATCGTCCATATAAGTCTGGTAAGGCTCTCCACTGACCTCCTGGACAATAAGACCCAGCAGCAGATAGGCGAAATTATCATACATGTATGAAGTCCCGGGCTCGCGGACTACCGGCGGCATATGCCCGCGGACATAGTCTTCGATCTCCACGAACCTGTCGAAATCCTGATGGATATCCTCTGCCTGCGGGTCACGAATTTCAAATCCGGTTGTGTGGGTGAGCAGCTGCTCGACCGTGACAGGCTTATCAAACGGATTGTCGAAATCAAGATTGTTGACATAGCTGCGGAAATCTTCTTTCAAGTCGATTTTCCCCTGCTCCACAAGCTGCATAATGGCCGCAGCAGTAAAGGTTTTGGATACGGAAGCGATGCGGAACACGGTCTGGGCAGGGTCTACCGCTTTCTGCTTCGATGCATCTGCATAACCATAGCCTTTTTCGGCGATGATCTGGCCGTCTTTGACGATGACGACGGAAGCTCCGACATAATTGGGTTTCACAGCATCCGACGAAAAGAATTCATCCAGAAATACTTCCGCGCTGCTTGCCGTCAGGTCCTTCGGCTGCTGTAAATCGCTGCTGCTGCTAACCTCTGCTGCAAGCGCTGTTGGTGTTATGAGCGATATGGACAAGGCCGCAATAACTAACGATTTAACTCCTGCATAGGACATCGACTTCCAAAATAACCGTTTCAATTATCCGCTCACTCCTCTTAACCGTTTATTTTTCCATGGATTGTTGTCTCATATAGATGACCGTTTCCGCATTCCACAATTCTCTTGCTATGGCAAGATATCACCTCCATCAGGTCATTGGATCATCCACGCATGATAACCCTATCGATTTAATACACTTATCGATACATCCATTATGGATATATCTATTAAGGATATAGTAATCAAAGGGGTAATTTTTGTCAATGGGAGATTTAAGCGGGACAATTGCCTGTTTGCGGGTAATTATATTACGGCAGCCGAGGCACAATCGTTCCATAAGATTCCATATTTAATAGACTGGTACCTGTCACATCTCCTTTAAATTATAGATAACTAGATGTCTAATGACACAAACATTTTCTTATAAGCTTACGTACGATTCAAATTCAATTCCGTTGATGAAGAATGTTGTGACACAAACATACCAACAAAACAAACGGAAGTCGGCAGCGAACAGTCACCATCGGCTCTAGACACAGTAACTGCTTGCAACTCGCTCCGGCGTCTGTCACCCGCGCCGGGGTGCGCACCAGCGATCCTTCGGCCTTTGCGTCGCTGCCCTTTCCAGGCAGCTTGACATGATTACACATTGTGGCCTATATTTAATAATATACTTAATTAAGGAGGTTATTAATTGGCTGCGAAGGACTCACTCAGCCTCGTCTTCGCTGCGCTTGCCGATCCGACACGCCGAAACATCCTGACCAGGCTGTCACAGAGGCCAGCGACAGTCGGGGAGATCGCCGAGCCCTTCGAGATTAGCGCACCCGCGATCTCCCAGCACCTCAATGTGCTGGAGCGAGCAGGGCTGATCGAACGCACAGCGAACGCACAGTGGCGGACCCTGTCGATACGCACCGAGCCACTCGATGAGGCATCGGCCTGGGTCGAGAAACACCGCCGTGAGTGGAACCAGCGCATCGACGCACTGGAAGAACACCTCAAGACCATGATCAAAAAGGAGGAACAATGAACATGTCTACATCCGCACCGGAGTTCACCATCACCCGCACCCTGAATGTCCGCCGCGAGCTCGTGTGGCGCGCCTGGACCGAAAAGAAGGAACTCGCCGCCTGGTTGCCTTCGACACCTCTGGAGTCCATCTCCTTCGACGTCCGCGAAGGCGGACGCTACCGCTACACAATGGTCAACGCCGAGACCGGCGAGGAGTATCACACCGGAGGTGTGTTCCTCGATGTCGTACCTTTCGAACGGCTCGTCTTCACCTGGGGTTCCCCCGATGATCCCATCGAGAATTCCCCTGTCGTGACCCTAACCCTCACCGCACAGGGCGACCGCACCGAGATGATCTTCCACCTGCGCGGATTGGTCGGTCAACCCGGCGATAAGTACTTTTACGACGGCTGGTCCAATGCGCTGGACGATTTGACAACGCACCTGCACGACAAGAAGCAGTAGACGGCGAGCAAGAACAGAAAAGGAGCCTTCATGGGTCTCTCTCATCTTCGAACAGATCCTCTCCGCGAGACGGCTGCTCGCAAGATGCCTACGGCGGCATGGGCCAAGTCCCACCGGCAGCCACGACGAGGATGCATCGTCCTCCCACACGGTCCTCGTCGGCTTTGGCATCAGGGTCGCCACTGGATCAAGGGCAAAATAAACGAATGAAAAACTCGACACCACGCGCGGAAAATAGAAACGACCAGTTCCCCTACGAAGCCATCCCCTTTCATATAGCCTGAGCGTCATGGTTTGGGCTGCCGACGTACAGCATGCGGCACATGAAGAAACCCAAAAGCTGCGGCTCATTTTTGTCCGCAGCTTTTGGGTTTGATTTTAGACAGGCTCGTTCATCAATTATTCAAATCGTCCGGAATATCCATGGTCAACGAGAAGGTATAGCCAGGAAGCACATCCGGGAATTCAATGCCATCAATATGAATAACTTTGACAGGATCGAATTTAGCTGTGACCATTTTGCCCTGCGCCTCGTCGAAGTAGCGGGCTTGACCGGCTTTGTAATCCCTGCCAAACCGGCGTATCATGACGCCATAGTTTTGGATTTCAAGAGAGTACTCCGTGCTTGGTGCGTTTACATTTGCGGAAGCGTTATGAATATCCTTTTTTAGCTCCTCATAGCTGCGGCTGTCGAAGGAAACGCGGATGGTGTCTGGGTTGATTTTTTCGGGAAAAGCCCAATGCCATGTGTTCTCTTCGGATTCAAGCAGAATTTCCGGACGGAACATGTATTCCAATGTCATACATTCAATTTTGATGTCGCGGCTGCGCTTCTCTGCGCCGGAAGCGGTAATGGTATAATATCCGGCCTTGGTTTGATTGGGCGCAAGCTCAAATGACGCTTTTCCGTTTACAACATTCTGAGTGCTTAGTACTTTTCCGTCAGGGTCCTTGATCGTAACCGCAGAAGCATCGGACACAACCGGTATCGTTACAGGAAGGCCCTCTACAAAATCTCGTTTATTAACGGTAGCAACGCCATACTGCCCCGGTACCGACCATGGTATTGCCGTCGGGTCGATTTCAAACGGGTGGAACGTGAAGTCTCTTGGGACAACGGATTGGGTTGCAATGTCATTCCCGCGGTAATCCGTGAATGTTGGTGCAATCCCCCGGAAGTTCATGTCCGCCATGGCAAAAGCCGAGGCTGTTTCAAGATTGGTTTGCGCGTGTCTTGTCTTGGGGGAGATGACAAGCCCAAGGTTCTGGGACGCACCCAGCAATTCAAATACGGGTTTTGCGCCGGCTGTGGAGATAGCCACACTTTCAGGACCGTTCCAGAAATCGTCCATACCTTCTGTTATCATCACAGGGCGCGGCGCCATCAGCGCAATCAAAGCATGGTGATCCAGCGGATAATCATACTTGTTGGCGTTGGTGAACTGCTGCACACGAGACGAAAACCATGCAACGTAGCTGCCCTGATTCTGACTCATCTGTTCTTTGCGCAGGCCTGTGCGGGCGCTGTACAAGCTGCTCGGATCCATTTCGTCTGCTGTATAGTTCGTATAGGTGTTGTTGTTGCCTGCGGGATATTTTTTGGAGTCATGGGTAAAACGCAGACTGGACGCGCCCCACTGGCCGGAATGCTGCACATACGCCATACCCATGCGCTCATCAAAGGCGCCCGCCAACAGCGCTCTCTTGCCATTTTGCGAAAATCCGGCAGAAATCATTTGGGTTTCGTCAATTTCAGGGAAAAGACCCTTGCCGGTAACCGGATCACGCCATTCCAGAGCATCTATAACCCGTGATGCGGCCCATGCGCTGGCAATCAACTTGCCCGTGTTGAACTCGACACTGTCAGGGTCGTAAGGGAACAAGTCGTAATACGTCCCGGTGTAATTGGCGTTATTGCCAACATTGGTGTTGCCTGGCCATGGGATAGAGGCATATCCCTTTGCCTGATAGCCTGTCGGACCGCCGCCGATAAACGCCGGAACCGGGAAGCTTTGGCCAATGGCATCAAGATTCTCCTTGGTTGGAAGCGTGAAAGCAACACTAAAGGTCGTTGTTTTAACAATCGGTGCTGCCTGGTCGTCAGGATTTGGATATTCTTTGGTCATGGTCACATTCAGCGTATTGCCGGTACGTGTTGCCACTAGCGTATCCGGTCTTTGAGTGTAGCCGTATTCATAGTATTGAAGCATATTGGCAATTTCCGCACGGCGCGACGTCCAATCCGCAGCGGTTTCAACCATAGATCCGTCATTAAACTTAAACAGATTAGGCAATTCATAAATAGGCTGAAGGCTTCCGACATTCGGGAAGGTCGGGAAGGCCGTTGGCGTTGTGGCGGCGTTTGCCGTAGAAACCGTCTCTGAAATCATTAATAGACAAAGCAGCAGGAATAATAATTTCTTCGTTCTGGACATTGTGCATCCTCCTTGTTATCTATTGGTCTACCATTCAATGATCATTCGGGCTACCAGCACCAGATCCTCGATATCGATCTTGTTGTCGCCGTTCATGTCGCCGCTCTTCACCAGATCCCAGTCCGGATCAGCTGATGTTTTGCCGTACGATTTTGCCATAACTGCCAAATCGCCCACACTCAATTGATCATCGTCGTTGTAATCTCCAGGAATGTATACAATGACTGAATCGCTGAATACCTTTACCGCTTGCCTCAATTGAGTTGCAGCCTGTTCGATATCCGTCAATGTGGAGGACGGATTGTTCAGCACCTGCTGTGCCGCCACGATCGCCGCATTCAGCACCGCTTTCGAGCCTGCCGGATATTGACCGACCTGTTTTCCTTCGACTGCGTTGTCATGCAAGGTCCCCGCTTGTTCAATCAACTCGGCCAATGTCAGCTTCTCGACGCCGATAATCTCGATTGAATGCGAAGCTCCCGAGACTTCATGTTCTGCTCCTGCACCGTCAGCGACCACCGCATTCGTGATTTTGACATCCGCTTGCCCGCTTGCAGCGTCCGCTTTCGCCTTGAAGCTCAGCTTCATCAGGCTGCCGTCCGGACCGGTCTGTAAATCGCCGAGGAAAATGCTAAGGAAGCGAATAACCCCCGGTGCCGATTCTTTATGATCAACGATGATAAAGTCCTCATCCAGCGATGACGAACCGACAAACTCCAGCTTGCCGGCATCGAAGGAAACGGTGATATCCTGCGCAAGCCCCTCGCCGCTGTAATCCTTCAAACTGTAAGTAATGTCAAATGCTTCTCCGGCTGAAACACTTCCGGGTCCGGTCAGAACGCTCCCGCCGCTGCTGCCCGATTTTATCCATTTTGCAAATAGAAACAGATTAGTTCCGGTAACTGGCGTTTTCAAATCCCATTTGTTAACGAAGGTCTCATTATCCAGGTACCAACCGTCAAACGTATAGCCTTCGCGTATCAAGCCTGCCGGGGCTATATCTTCCACTGTGTCGCCTTCGTGCTTTGTTTCAAACATGCTTACGGTTTTGGCATCGTCATTATTCCAGAACATGACGAAGACGCTGGCTTTGTCTGCGGCCATGGCGTGCGTATTAGCCATTATGAAAACCATAGCAATCGCCAGCATGCAGGATAAAAGTCTTTTCCCCATAATCCTAATCTCTCCTTTGAATTAAGCTGCCTGGACGCTAAGGCACCTCTTTTCGATTATTTTATCCCCGAAGAAGATTGCCCAGATAAGAAGAAACGGCTTCGCCGTCCTTTGGCGGCAAAGTTAGTTTCTTCCCTCATAAGGTTGAAAATAGCGGCTGCATTATGCTCTACCTTTTCCTCCCTTCACTGCAGCCTCCTCTTACGTTGTATTATATGAATTCGATAATCTGTAATCCATGGATAAACCAAAAATAATTGGTAATTATCAAATATTTATAATAATATATCCCATATAAAAATCGTAAATTTTTTTGAAATGCTCAAACTAACTATAGTTTTGCAGCCATAGAAGGAGAATAACCTTTGCTCGCTTTGAATACTTTGCTAAAATACGAAATATCGTTAAACCCGCACCGGTCCGCTACCTCGCTCACGGTAAATCCCCCTGTATGCAGCATCATCTCCGCATGATTGACGCGTATTTTGTTGATATATTCCTTGACTGAATAATTCGTATTTTTCTTAAAAAGCTTGCCTAAATAAAAAGGATGCAGTTGAAGCATGGCGGCGATCTCCGCGATATCCACCTCTTCCGCGAAGTGCTCCATAATATACGCCTTGACTTTGTTCACTCTGGGATCATAGGGAGTGTCGAGGGATTGATCGTAATAAATCGACAGCAGACGATGAAGGATCAACTGAAATAGCCCCCGTGCCCGCATCACATATCCCGGCTGCTTGTTCATCCAGACATCGTTGAACTCTCTGATATGAATGAATATCTCATTGGTATTGAAATTCTTGTTCACCCTCTCAAATGGCAGAGGATTGTTGTGATAGGCGTCCATCCATACAAAATTGAAGGCGAACGAGTGCATCGGGGATTCCTTGACCGTCTTGGCCTCCCGGACGCAGCCCGCCGGAATATAGATGACGTCACCGGCTTCTACCGCATGCTGCCGACCGTCCACATTATAAACCGCCTGGCCTTCGACGACGAAAGTAAGATCATGAAAGTGGATCGTTTGCTTCTCTATCTCCCACTCGGGGAAGCAGCGCCGATCCACAAAATAAACGACTCTGGGAATATGGTTTTGAAATCGTTTAATGCCCATATGAACGCTCCCCCGTATTGAGCTCTTTCTTCTTCCTGTAAATCCCAGGCGTCACACCAACAATTTTCTTGAAGGCTCTGTGGAAGGAAACGGCATGAATATAACCGACCTGGACGGCAATGTCGGGAATCGAATGATCGGTGGACAATAGAATCTGCTTGGCATTCTCCATTCTGACGACAGACAGATAATCGATGAAATTGATGCCTAATTGTTCCTTGAACAGGTAGCTTATATATTTCGGATTGATTTTGAATACATCGGCAAGATGAATCAGAGAGAGATCGGGATTCGTATAATGCTCATCAATATAGCGTCGTACCTCCTCAACTGTGGAGGCATACTGCTTGCTGTCCCGCAAATGCTTCATCTGTGCTTCGAAGGTCAGCAAGGGACCAAGAAACGATTGCTGCACCTCCTCCAGGCTTTCAAATGTGGAGAAGGTCTGGCTGAGCATCGGCAGCGCCAGACTTTCCCACACTTTCTGATAATCCACCGGAAGCTCTTTGATCTCTCTGTGGAATGTATTGAGAAGCACGTTGATCAGCGCAACGGCGTCATCCCGGTTCATGCTTCCGGAGCGGAACGAATCGAACAGCTCATTGAACGCTTCCTGCCAATTGGGCTCTCCCATCCGGTACATTACCGGTATTCGGCGGATTTCCGGCAAAAATTCATGAATCGACAGGTAGTACGTATCCTCAATGGTATTTTCCGTAAAAATGACCTTGTTCGTTCCCGAAAAAATCTTTTGCTTCAATGTATCCGACGCCTGCTCGAACGAAAGCGAGATATTGTCCGGCGAATCGACGATACTGCCTACTCCAATCGTTACCGTATATTTCAAATGCTCCTGGACCCATCTGCGGAAGGGTTCGAGCAGATCCGTGACACCCGGCTTTTTTTGAACTTCATTATGAGGGTCGCCGAGAAGCAGCATAACCAGTTTGTTGCTCTCCAGCCATTCCAGCCAAATGGTGCATTTCACGGACAGGGCCACTTCCTTCGCAACGTTGACCATCGCGAATTTGATCAGATTCTGATCCCGCTGGTTGTATTCCACGCAAAATTGCGGATACTTGTCGATCTCGGCCACAATGACGCGGAACTGCTGCGAATCGTAAGGAAGCTGCAAGCCGGCCATCTCGCGCCGCCATTCCTCCGACCCGACGACACGGTTGCCCATGAGCACATCATGATAAAATACCTTTTTCTTATAGACCAGATCCTCCTCATGCGTTTTCTCGTAATCGATGGATTGGCGGATTAGACGGTCGATGGCGGAATCGATAATGATCAATTCATGATTGCCTTCAAAATCGATGATATTGTCCTTCCGCTGTGTAAATGACTGCAGCCGGTCCATAATCGTACCGATCGGCTTGTAGTTGATTCTGGCGATAAATATAAACCACAAAATGCCGATAATCGTGAAAAATAATGCCGCAGCGGCAGGAATGATAATGGAGGCTTCGGGAAACTGCTTCACGGCAAAACGGCTAAGACCGCTGCGAAGCGTCCATCCTGTATATTCGGAGCGCAGCTCCGCCAGAATTTTCCCGTCCTCCTCCGAGCCGGAGCCGCTGAAGGAATGGCCGGACCGGTTAAACAGCTCAATATAGCCGTCGTTTATTTGGGAATCCGGATTCAGCAGCGCCTTAATGGAGGAGGTTTTGACATTAACCACCAGGGCTCCGAGCTCTCCGTTCGCGAACGGAATATCCTTCACCAGGGAGACGACCTGTTCCGTCCTGCCTTGAAATATCGGCTCCTGATAGCTTCTTGGATCGCTCCACGGCTTGGAGGGCTGCTCCTTCAGCTGCGGAATCAGAAAGGCGGCATCCGGGAATGCGGACAGGGGAATCCGCATCAGATTAGTCAGAACCGTATTGTCGCTTCTCCGGTACAGATAGACCGAGTCGATCAGCGGATTAATGACCTTCCAGCCTCTGATCGTCTCCGAGGCTGCGCCTTCCTCCAGGACGAGGCCTTTGCTGTCGTAGAAGAAGCGAATCAGCCTGGAATTATCGGACAATTCCTTTATTACCAGCTTATCAATCTCCTGCAGCGAGTAATCGACCAGCCTCAGCAGACGTTCGGTCGCTAAAGCATTGACCTGCTGCGAGGCTTTCTTGGACATGTCGTTCAGGGAGATAAAGGTAATGCAGGCCAAAGTGATAAGCACCATCACGAAAAAGGAGACATAGGGAATGAGCTGTCGATATAACCATTTCCGGTTCACGGGGGCGCCTCAATTCTTAAATGAGCATTGTATTCACCAACTGATACAATTTGTATCCCAATTGACACAACAACAAGCGTTTGCAGCAGCGCAGCAAGCTTGACTTAAGACCGCTATTTTGCAAGGTTAACCGGCACCCTACCGGATAGAATAATAGTCTTTGGTGAACAGCACTCTATCCTTTTTCTCCGTGAACCATTTTCCGTAATATTCATCCACCGCAAGCCCTCCGGACTGCTCCCAGGCATTCCGTGCGTCCGCAACGGCCTGCTCAACCGAATACGACGGGTTCACAATCGCTTTATTATAGATGTCGGTAAGCGCCTTGGTGCCGTCATTGATGGATAATTGCAGCGTCTGGGGCAGTGTCGGCCAATTCCCGATGGGATAAGCGAATTGCAGGGCGGGATTCAGAGAGAATTTCTCCCCCTGCTTCTCAATCATGATGTAATCCTTGTCGATCGGATCCTCCGGATTAAGCGAGGCCGCCAGCGAGTTGCATTTGCCCAATATAATGCGTGAAGCCGGCATGTACAGATCCAGGGTCCAGGCCATCTCGCGATTATACTTCTCCCGGCTGGTATATTGATAACAGCCTTCCTTATTGATGAAATAATGCTCGCCTTCTATCCCGAACCGGAGCGCCGTCAAGGCTTCTTCCGACACGATAAAGTCGATGAATTTCATTACATCCCTGGGGCTTTCCGCCTGCTTGTTGATCGCTCCGACGAGCTGAACCGGGGCTTTGGCGAACGGATTGAATTGACCGAATGGCCCCTCCGGGAGCGGCATTGCCTTCACTTTGGCGGACGGGACTTTATCAATGAGCGATTGGATAATGGGATAGGCATCCTCAATGCCGCTGCTTACCCAGAATATGCCGAGCTTGCCGTTCACAAAATCAAGCTTGGCCTTCTCCCCGCTGCTGTCCGCCAGGAAATTATGGTCGATAAGTCCGTCCTCGAACAATTGTTTCTCATAGTCCAGGGCAGCCTTCACGCGGTCCCAGGCCCGGATAACCTTCCCGTCTTCAAGGATATAACCGACGTTCTGGAACATCATATCGATAGGCCGTATGCCGCCTGCCGTTTGACCGTTCAGCAGCGAGCCCAATCCTGCAAAGTTAATTCCCAGCGTATCCTTGATGCCGTTTCCGTCAGGATCCTGATATGTAAACGCTTTCGATACTTCATATAATTCTTCTGCCGTACGCGGCTGCTCCAGATGGAGCGCATCGAGCCAATCGCTGCGGATCAGCAGGGAATGATTGGTCTTGATCCCTGTTATCTGGGCGATCAGATACATATTGCCGTCCTCTTCCGTGGCCAGCTTGCGCACCGAAGGATACGCATCCAGCAGCTGCTTGTAATCCTTGCTGTAGCGGTCTACCAGATCATCGATGGGAAGCACCTGCTGGTTGGCAATCAACTCATTAAGAAAGGACCATTCGTAGTCCAGGATCAAATCCGGCGCTTTTCCCGATGCCAGCAGCATCTTGTACTTCTGCACGGAATCGCCGCGCGAGATCGGAACAAATTTGACATTCACAGGACTATGCTCGTTAATCCACCGGGTCCAGCGGTTATTGTCTACCGTGCCTTCCGCGGTGGGAACGCTTCCACGATCATAAATGCCGACGGTAATTTGAGGCTTTTCTGCTGCAAGGGGCGGGGCGGAAGATTCTGCTGCCGGGTTGCAGGAAGTCAACGTCAGCAGCATGGAGAAAATCATTAAGGAACTAGCGGCAGTAAGTACCCGGAATCGCTTCCATATAACCATGGATCTGTCAGCCTCGCCTTCTCTTATTTCACCAGCTTTTGGAAGTAATATCATTGTAGCAGGCGTGGGCTGGAAACGTCCATATACTTGTTTCCGAGCCTTAACATTATTCCAAAAAGAATCTTCCTTCCACCATATCATGCATGCTTTGTGGCAGTTTCTTATTCCTTATCCTGCAAAAATCGCTGCTGCTATTTCCGCCAAGTCTTGTATATTGACTATGCCATCTCCGTTCAGGTCATAATCCTTGGCTTCCATCCAATCCGGCTGCTCCGAAGTCCGGCCATAGAATCTTGCGGTAACCGCCAGATCGCCTACGCCCATTTTCCCGTCGTGGTTGTAATCACCCGGCAGCGAGGTGCTTATCGTCAAATGATGGGCTGCGCTGCCCACTGAAGTTTCTATGCCTTGACCGTCACTGACAATCAATCTGGTAACGGTAATCGCAGATGCTCCCGATGCCGCTTCCGGCTTCACTTTAAACTGCAATTTGACGAAGTCGCCGCTTGGACTGGACTGCAGCTCTCCGAATCGGACCGCTATGAACCGAATTCCGCCCGGTGACTGGACATGATCCAGGATCGCGTAGCGTTCCGCATCCAAAGCCTCTGTGCCGATCAGTTCCAGTTGATCCGGATTATACGTCAAGGTCAGATCCTCAGCGGTTATAGCGCTCTTCCGCCCGCTTAATCCGTATATCAAGTCAAAGCTATCACCCGCTCTTGCGGTACCCGGTCCGGTTAATACGATGGCTGCTGTCTCCTCCGCCACGCCCGACAGTATCCAGCGGGCAATCTCGGACACGTCGGCTATATCCACCTGCCCGTCCCCGCTCACATCCGCACCGGCATAGCTGCCCCAGTCGGGATCGGCGGATGTTCTGCCGATAGACGAAGCTGCAATAGCCAAGTCTCCGACCGATCGGTTGCCGTCCTGGTTCAAATCCCCCTCGACGGCAGGAAGCAGCTGGATGCTCCCGAAAGAAGGACTCTCCGCATTATCAGCCTGCGCAGCCGGCAATCCTCCGAGGCCTGCTGTCATACCCAGCAGTAGTGCCGCCAGCAATCTTCTCACGCCCGCTCCCAATCTCATAGGCTTTTCCATTCTCCTTTCCTGCAGGTGCAGCTTCACGCCTTAATCTGCCCTGTAGTCCAGCAAAGCCATAATCAAAGTCACGGCTTCCGCACGGGTTGCCGTACCAGCAGGATCAAAACGGTTGTTTCCCTTCCCGTTTACAAGTCCGGCTTCCGCCGCTGCCGCGATGGCAGGATGTGCCCAGGATGGAATGGTGCCGGCATCGGCAAATTTGGATTTCCCTTCCGCTTCCATATTCAGCCCTGCAGCCCGGGCGATCATGACCGCCATTTCAGCACGGGTAATGGAATTGGCGGAACGGAAGGTGTGGTCCGCATACCCGACAATGATGCCCGACCCTGCCGCCTCCGACACAAACGGCCTCGCCCACTCGGGAATCCGGTCCAGATCGGAGAAGTTCAGCGTCACGCCGTCTCCCGACGCGGGCAACTGAACCGCGCGCACCAGCATCGCGGCAAATTCGGCGCGGGTAACCTTGCCATTCGGACGGAAGGTGCCGTCCTCATAGCCCTTCACAATACCGAGTGCTGCCGCCCGCTCGACCGCCGCCTTCGCCCAGTGGCCATCCAGATCGCTGTATGTGACGGCATTCTCCGCCGAAGCGATATCAAGCTTCAGCTCAACATCCGGCGTCAGCGTCACCGCCTCAACCTGGCTGTCGACGAGCTTGACCCTCGTCAGCACAACAGCCGTCTCACCTGCGGCAATGCTCTCAAAGGACAAGGTCGCAATCGCAGCCTTGCCATTCTCCCCCGCAGTCTTGCCAAGCTTCGTATGCGCAAAGACGATCTCCCCGTCCTTGTCCATCGCGGGTACGGTAAGTCCAGTCCAGTGTGATGAAGCGCTCTTGAAGCGCAGATGCTCCGCATCATAGCTCATACGCAATTCATAGCCATATAAATCAGTCAGCTGTTCCCCTTGGACCGTCACGCGGATGTCCTGACCTACAGCGGGAGCCTCATTGTTTGCCGATAATGAAAAATGCGGCGTGTCCGCTCCCATTGCAGCATAAGGGAATAATGAAAGGCCAAGCAGCAAGCATAAGCCCAGTGCGGTAAATTTGCGTCTCAACATGCATATCCATCCCTTCCCATCAATAGGGGGGAGGAAGACGTGAATCCCATGTCTTCCTCCCGGAGCAATCGGTTCATTCCAGTATCTATTGCCAGTTGATAATAAGTCTTGCAACGGTTACAAGATCCTGAATATCGATAACATTGTCGTTGTTCAGGTCGAACTGCTTCAGATCATTCCAATCCGGATCGGTAGAGACTGATCCGTACGCTTTGACCATAAGCGCCAGGTCGCCGACGCTTACTTTGTTGTCATGGTTGTAATCGCCGCCCACCGACACGATTACAGAGGCAAGGAAGGTCTGCAGCGCCGTATGAAGCTCCGCTGCAGCTTGCTCGATTTGCGCCTGCGTGGAGGACTGGCTGTCGTGTACGGCCTGTGCGCTGTTGATCGCAGCAAGCAGTACTGCTCTGGAGCCGGCCGGATATTGTCCGACTTGGCTGCCTTCCACTGCCGCATCGTACGCTTCCTGCGCCGCTTCGATCTGCACGGTCAGAGCCTGCTTGTCGATAACATTGATCTGCACGCTGTGCGACGTGCCTTCAAACTGCTTCTCGACACCCGCGCTGCTCGCAACGACCAGGTTGGAGATGGTGACATCGGTGGTTCCCGCCTGCGCGTCCGGCCGCGATTTGAAGTGGAGCTTCAGGAGATCGCCGTCAGGATTAGCCTGCAGCCCGCCCAGATGGATGGCGAGGATGCGGATTTGGCCCGGAATCTGCTTGTAATCCGCCACAATAAATTCATCATTTGCCGACGTTACAGGATTATCAGCAAGCTCCAGCTTCTGTGGATCGTAGGACAGGGTAATATCCTGAGCTGCTATTTCCCCCTGGGAACCATCCAGAGCATAAGTCAAATCGAAGGATTCGCCAGCCGAAACCGCATCGGCACCATTGAGCGTAACCGCGTTCGCCTGACTTGCAAGCTCCTTCAGCCCGGTATCGTCCAGGTAGAAATTAGTTGTGAAGTTCGTTGTCGTATACACCAGCTGAAGCGCACTCACATCACCGGGATCCTCGAAGGTGAACTGTCCCTTGACTGCCGTCCAGGCTGAAGCTGTCAATTCCTGCTGCGCGACTGGAACGGTATAGATTCCTTTGCTGGCGCTGGTCACACGCAGATAGATGCTCGCCGTATCATGCTCGAAGCCGCTGTTGTACGGATAGAAATATCCCGCAACCTCATATTTCGATTGATCATAAAGCTTGTTCAGAATAGACTGTCCGATGCCCACTGTCGGGTCTGCGGACTGCCGGTTCAGCAGCCGGCCTGCGCGCGAGCCGCTGTAAACGGAAGTCGTTACCGTATTGACCGTCCCATCGCTGCCGCCGCCATGGCTTCTGATCCAGGGAGAGGCTGAGGAACCGCTTTCGAAGCCCGGATTGGCCAGCAGATTGTCCCCGATCGCCGGTGCCAGATTGCCGTCGTTGAAGGCAAAGGAATCGACGTTGAACATCTTGCCGTCCCGCCCGCCGGTGAACACCACATACATATCGTGGAAGCCGTAGGCGCCATCGGCCGAATTGGTATCGATCATCGTAGAGACCGTCAGCCATCGGCCGGGATCGTTCAGCGGAGGAACATTCATGGTACCGACCACCTTGCCGGAAGCCGGATCATCGAGCCTGATCTCGATTTTTCCCCCGCCCTGGGCGGCTACACGGGCATTCATGCTCAGCACATACCGCTTGTTCGCTTCGCCGTTTGCGGAGCCGTCCGCAAAATTGACATTCGCGTATTTGATGTAATCGCCATTGCTGAGACCGGTCACTGCCTGACCGCCGCCGCTGCCGCCTGTCGCCTTCACGCCCGGAGACTGGCCGTCATTTTCCTCTGCCTCATAAGTCGAGAAGACATCCTTCTGTTCGGGAAGTGCAGGAAGCTCGTATTTCTTTGGTATAAAGGTCGTCACACTGGAGCCCTTGAGCTCCATCGTGAACGATTGGCCGGAAACCGCGATATCGCCCAGCTTCTTCAAATTCTCATTGGGAGAGGTGCGGTACGGAACGACTGCGTCCACTCCCCCCGGGAAGTCCTGCAGATCAAAGGTAATGGTTTGCGGCCTGGAATCGTTATTGACCGCAACGATAGAGAAATTCCCCGTCTGCGGATCCTTATAGGCCGTAACCATAACCTCGTCCACAGGATTCTTGTCGGCGCCAATCATTACATAACCCGGACGGATGAACCGGCTGTAGTTGCCGAAAGAATAGTACCGCTTGAACACCCGGTACTGGCCGTTCTCCGTCGGCGCGAGCGCCTGATTGCTGCCGTCATTGCTCAGACGGATCAGATCGGAGCCGTCGGCTCCGTTGTTGGCGGCCGGCCACCACCAGAAGTAAGCGCTGATGCCGGTATTGTGGAACATATTGCCTATCAGGTTCGCGTACCGCAGCGCATCGGTAATCGTGTTGTTCTCGAAGGTTTGCAGACCCGTTCCCTGATTCATATACTCGGTCTGCCAAATCGGCTTGCCTTTCTCCCTGGACACCGGAAATTCGGGAACATTCGTGCCGATTCCGTAAGCATGTGTAGCTACGACATCCACATAATTGACCGTCACGGGATCGTTAAGCGCAGGAAGCGCATAAGCTTCGGTGAAGTTCACATGCTCGGGCATAACGATCTTGGCCGGCACCTTTCTTGCAGCGAAGGTCGGTCCCAAATTATCGCGGATAAAGACATTCATCTCATCGGCCGTCCAAACCGTGCCGGAATAGGCAGGGCCTATATTCGGCTCGTTGGCCAGCGATATATAAGAGATATCCAGATCGAAATGCTTCTTGTAGCCCAGAACATATTCGGCCAAATAATCGGCATAGTCCTGATAATTCTCCTTCTTCAATTTGCCGTTGCCTGTACCCAGGACGCTGTTGTTCGTTTTCATCCAGGCCGGCGGGCTCCAGGAAGAGGTCATAAACGTCGTGACGCCACGCTTCTTGGCTTCATTCATGAACCAGATTTGATATTTGTCGAAGTCAGCCTTTTTCGTTGCCCACTGGGGATCGTCCCACACAAATACGCCCTTCTCCGGTTCGATCGTTTCTGTCGGCCCATCGTACTCTTTGCTGCCCCATGTGCCGCCGTCCCCCATCATGTTGCGGACGATGCTGATGCCGATGCCGCTTTCGCGGGAGAAAATCATATCCAGTATTTGCGTCCGCAGAGGCTCCTGAAGCCGCATGATCGAGCCGGCCTTGTGGAAGGCCCCGGAGCCGCCAAAGCCGTCAACCTTTTGCAGCTCCGTGTTCCAGGTTACCTTGCTGACAGGGGCCGCCGCTTTTGCTTCCGGCAGCACCCATCCGCTGACGACCAAAGAAAGACAAAGGCATAAACTTAAGAATTTGACCGCATTCCTCGTTATCATGAAGAACGTCACTCCCTCTGGCTTCTATTGGGCAGCAGCCCACTGCTCTTCATATTCCTTCGCTATTTGATCCCCGCCGCTTGAAAGCCAGCGGTCCATCTCGCTTTTCCATTTCGCTTCGTCCATTACACCCATGATGAATTTGGTATTTGCATCCGTGATGATCAGCTCAAGCTCGGCTCCGCGCTCCACCTGCGTTTGGGAAATAAACGGATTAGCCGGATTGTTCACCAGATGATTCTGGTTCTCCGTTGTAACCTGAAGCTCTTTGGTAACCAGCGGATTCACATTGCCCTGCATTTTGATCGCGTCCAGCGAGACGGCGCGAAGCGGCCATTTGTAAGGGAAGCCGACTTCGTTGTCAAACTTCTCCTGGTCGATGATTTCCGGTTTGCCGTCCTTCATGGTATAATGCGTTCCTTCAATTCCCCATTCCAGCAGATCCGCCATTTCCTGATCAGCCAGCTGGTCGAAGAATTTCAGAATTTTCTTCAGATCATCTTCCGTCTTCACGCTAGATTTCGGGAACATCAGAATGCCGTTCGAGCCAAGAGCCGCCGCAATCCGTTTGCCTTTGTCCGTGCTCAGAATGCTGAAGAAGTCGACTGTCGCATCGGGAATGTGCTGTTGAATACGGGCTTCATAAGACAGCGCCACATTAGTGGAATTGGCGATGACGCCGGCCTTGCTGTTCTCGAATTCGCCTTCCACTTTGGGACGGTCCATGATGGCGAAATCGGGATGGATCAGACCTTCATCGAATAACTGCTTCTGGAATTTCAGACCTTCCAAATATTCCGGTGTAAATACATCACGGGTAAATTTGCCTTCCTGAACATCCCATACGTTCGGCGCTCCGAAGAATACCCCGAATGTGGATGGAGCAGGTCCCGAGCCGCCCAATGCGCCCATCGTCATGCCGTAAGTGTCGTTTTTCCCGTTTTTGTCCGGGTCCTGATCCTTGAACGCCTTCAGCATCTGATGAAACTCTTCAACAGTTTGCGGCTCCTGCAGGCCGACATTCTTCAACCAGTCCACCCTGTAGATGAAAGCGTCGCGGGCCAGCGGGCGTTCCCTCGGAAGCCCGAATACTTTTCCCTGGAATGCGACATTATCGTAGATGGCCTGATTCAGACTGGATAGATTAGGAAAATCCTTGATGAAGGGAGAAATATCCCAAAACACATCATTTTGAAACGCGGAGAGCAGGTACGATTGCTTCGGCGCGCCGTAGCTTGCAATGACCTGGGGCAGGTCGCCTGATGCGATCATGACAGAGAGCTTATCCTGGTAGGAATTCCCGGGGAAATGATCGATCTCCAATTTGGTATGAGTATAGCTTTCGATGGCCTGCTGCACGGCATTTCCGGCCTGCGGAACGTCTTTTCCGTCGAAATTCACCGCCATCTTGATTGCAAAAGGCTCGGTATCAGCGGGCTCCGGCTCTGCCGCCGCCGGTTCATTGTTTGCCGTTTCATTGTTCGCCGTGTCTGCCGGCTGCTGCGGTGCGGGATTATTGCTGCCCCCTGAATTCGAACTGCATCCGGTCACGACAAGCATGACTGCGAGCAGTACGGATAATGCCCCCGCTGCCCATCTTCTTCTGTTAACCATCTTTACGACCTCCTGTTAATGCTGATTTTTTTATGGAGAATTCAAGGCCGGTCAGCCTTTCACCGAGCCCAGAAGAACGCCTTTGGCAAAATGCTTTTGCAAAAACGGATACACAAGCAGGATCGGAATCGTGGACACGATAACAACCGCCATCCGGACCGATTGTCCGTAGAAGGTCATGTTCTCCCCCATTTGGGAGGAGTCGCCGATGCTTCCCGATGCCTGCACGACAATCTGCTGGAGCAGCACCTGCACCGGCCATTTCTCATTGTCGTTGATATAAAGAATGGCGCTGAAGTATTGATTCCATAGACCGACTGCGTAGAACATCCCGAACGCCGCCATAGCAGGCAGGGACAACGGCAGGATGATCCGGAAGAACACGGACAGCTCGTGACAGCCGTCAATTTGCGCCGCTTCCTTCATCTCCTCAGGCACATTCTGGAAAAACTCCTTCATCACGAGCAGATAAAATCCGCTCATCAGCCCTGGAATCATAAGCGCCCAATACGTGTCGATCATCCCGAGATTGCGGACGACGAAATAGGTCGGGATCATGCCGCCGCTGAACAGAATCGTGAACAGCACCATCATGAGCACCGCTTTTTTACCCGGTATGTTCTTGCCCGAAAGGCCGTAAGCCATCAGGGATGTGAACAGCAGGCTGAGCAGGGAGCCGAGCGCCGTAATGTAGACGCTGACCCCGAGGCTGCGCACGAATTTGTCCGTTGAGAATATGTACCGGTACGCATCCAGCGTCCATTCCCGCGGGAAAATATCCTCCGTTGTAGAGAAAGAATTGCTCAGTACATACAAGAACGGGAGGACGGTCAGCACTGATACGGCGCCAAGGAAAACGTAGATCAGAATATCACCCAGGCGATTCGCAAGCGTCCTGTCGTAAACCATGCCCGCACCTCCTTTTTTAATAGATTCCTTCTTCGCCGAATTTCTTGGCCAAGCGATTCGCGAGCCAGACCAGCACCAGGCCGATCACCGATTTGAACAATCCGACGGCCGCGCTGTAGCTGAACTGCCCCTGCTGAATACCGACGCGGTAGACATACGTATCGAATACCTCGCCCACTCCCCGGTTGATGGCATTCAACATCAGGTAGATCTGCTCGAACCCGAGGTCGAGAAAGTGGCCCAGCCGCAGGATCAATAGAATAACGATTACGCTTCGGATCGACGGCAGCGTGATATGCCAGATCATCCGCAGCCTGGAAGCTCCGTCGATCCGTGCCGCTTCATACAGCTGCACATTGACCCCCGCCAGTGCGGCAAGAAAAATAATCGTGCCCCATCCGGCGTCTTTCCATATAATTTGAAGCATAATGAGCGGACGGAACCAATCCGGACTGTACAAGAAATCGACGCGCCCTGAGCCGATGGCCTCATTCCATTTGTTGATCAAGCCCTCGGAGCCGAGCAGCAGGAAGGTAATCCCCGCGACGACCACCCAGGACAGGAAGTGGGGAACATAGACCAGCGTCTGCACATAACGCTTGAACATTTCATGGCGCACCTCATTCAAGAGAACCGCCAGCACGATCGTGATCGGAAAGTAGATCACCAGACTGTAGAAGGCGAGCATGAAGGTATTTCTGAACAGCGTCCAGAATTCCGGTGTATGAAACAGCCGGTCAAAATGCTTGAATCCCACCCAATCGCTGCTGAACATTCCCAGGGACGGCTGATAGTTCTGAAAGGCCATCAAGACGCCCCACATCGGCCAGATCTTAAAGATGAGAAAATAAATAATTCCCGGCAGCATAAACAGATAAAACCATCTGGCCTTCCACATTCTGATGGACATGGAAGACCGGCTGCCAATTGGCGTCCCGCCCTTTCTTATTGCAAGTCCCTTCTCCAAACGATCACCTCTTGTCGACTGTCATTTTCACCTCGTCATTGTATCGGCTTTGGCCTGCTTGCATCTACAGACATGTTTCCGATCAGATACACATTTCATAAAAGGAGGATAATCGGGCAAACATACAAATTTCCGGCAGGATACTGTTTTCGTAAAAGAGACAGAAACGGGTAGAAAAGCGCGCTGCACAAGCATTATGGGGCATAACAAAGAAGGCAGCCGGGAATCGGCTGCCTTCTTTGTTCGTGTTCATATTAATCTACTGTCCGCGTCAATTGTTTACTGCAGCTCTCTTGGCCCCTGCGTTTTTTTCAACCACCGGGTTCTTCCATCATGAAGGAGAAATCAGCTGGATGCTTTTACCCCAACGAGACCCGGTGAGTCTCGCCTTCTGCCACCTGAATCATAAGATAGCGGTACTCGTCTCCGCCGTCAGACCGTTCTGTTGACGCTTCTACCGGGCTGCCGTTATGCAGCATGGTCCCGGAATTTGTATGGAAAACTGCCTTCCAGAGGAAAGGCTCCCCTTCCTGCAGGGTGACAGTGGTTTCTTCGATGCCGTTATGCCGGACCGTAAGGGTGCGGTTCAGAATAGGAATGCTCCCCATCTCCGCCCATTCTAGCCCGCTGCTCAGCCTGGACATTGTGGTAATGGCCGACTGGCCGTCTGCCGAAATTCCCATGAGTCCGCTCGCCATGGAACCGACCACACAGTAGGATACTTCAGGATAATCCCTGCGCTCCAACGACGGATCAACCAGCTCCTTCAATTCTTGCAAGGCCTCTTCGTTAAGGCCATACCGGTAAAAAACGTCAGGGAGATACGTCTTTCCTTCCACATTTGCCACACGGTTTCTTTTCAAATCCTCAAGTGCTTTCTCCAATTTGCTCTTGTCCTTGATGACTCCAAAATATAGCGGCAAAAAATTGCCTTCAGCATTATACGCTTCCAGGAAAGTCCGATTCTGCAGCATGGCGCCGAAGAAACGTCCCTTGTCTGCATTCCACCATTCCTGGTTGTAGCGCTGCTCCAGTTCCCCGGCTTTTCCGGCATAGGCTGCGGATTCCTCAAGCCGGCCTTCAAGTTCGAGCAGACGGGCATAAGCGCGGTACCCGGCAGCCTGCAAGGCGATCATGTCGCCGCCGGCCAAAGGCTGCAGGCCAGCTTCATTGTAGGTTGCCAGGCCTCTGCGGCCGTACTCGGGATAGTACTCCAATATCCCGTCTCCGTCTTTGTCCCAGGTCTGTACAAAGTTCTCTACCGTTAAGCGATAAAAATCAAGCATGATGGCATCATTCCGGTAATCCTGATCGCCTGTCCACAAATACTGACGGTAGCTTGCCTCGATAATGTCGAAATTGGCAGGAAGATTATACCAGAAATCCTGGTCATTCTCATAATCTACTTCAGCAGGCACATTATCCTTGGTTATCTCCCAATAGGTGCACCAGTCCCGGGACTCCGCTATATTCTCGGCAAAGCGCATAAACATATTTTTCGTATGCAAATTTAAGCCAAGTACAGCGGCTCCAATGCTGTGATGCGCCACATCGCGCATGCAAAATGCCTGCCTGTTCGGCAGAGCCGCCTCATACCACAAGCCTACCGGATCTCCGCCGGAATGGACGTATGCCATGGCCTGCTGCCTGGCCCATTTAAATCCGTCATTCAGATGCGAATCTGATGACTGGAAGGTAACTGCACCAGCTTTGGATTGAATTTGATTCCAGTTTGTCAATTTCACCACTCCAATACGTTCTCTTTAGCTTTCTTTTGATCCTGAAAATGTCCCCCTAAATCCCCCTGAGGGGGACCCCAGAAGGCGCCGGCCCTCTGGACTCCCGGGTGAATAACGTTGGCGAGGCAGAGGAACGGGGTTTTGTGGCTTTTGGTGTTTGGATCGTTTTCGTCCCTTGCGGGACACACTTCCTTACGCCGCCCGCGTGTTGCCTGGTGGACTTCGTCCCTTATTAATGTTGGCGGGGCAGTGATGCGACTATTGCTGATTCCAGCGTGATGTTGGCGGGACAGAGATACGATTATTGCTGATTCCAGCGTAATGTTGGCGGGGCAGTGATGCGTTTATTACTGATTCCAGCGTAACGTTGGCGGGGCAGTGATGCGATTTTGGCGCGTCCAGCGTAAATCTTTTTCGTTCTTGAGAGCTTTAGTTAGTCGCTCAAAAAGAAAGACTTATAGCAAAAAGACCGGGCATCTGAATGTCCGGCCTTTTTGTTTTAATAGATTTTGCGGTTCTTTGAGTCTGGAATTCCTGACTTGCGGAGGAAGTACGTATTGATAATATCTCGCCACTCCTTGGCATGCTCTGCTTGGTCGGTCAACCGTGCCAGCACCTGCGTGTAACGGCCGCTGTCCACTTTGTTTTCGAGCGTTGCCCACGCATTCACGAGTCCCTCAGCCTGCTCCACACCCTCGAAATGCGTGTCGTAAATATGCTGTATCACGGTTTTACCGGATTTGAGCTTGTGCGTGTAGGGAACATGATGGAAGAACAGCAGCAGCTCATCGGGACAATCCTTAAGAGATTCGTATTGTTCCGCATGAGGTGGATGGTACTGGGCGGTATAACCCGTGCCCGTACTTAAGGTCCGGTCCACTCCGATTCCCAAGTTATCGGCAAAATGGTACGTCCCCCACTTGGAATATTCATAACCATCCACATCAGGACCGTAGTGATGGCCCGTATTCACCATCCAGCCTACGCCGAGCGGCGCTGTATAATTCTCATAAATGCCCCATGAGTCAAGCAGCATGCGGGATATGGTATCCAGGGCGGAAGGATCGCTGCCGAAGGTCTGGATGATCCATTCCCGTGTAATCTGATCGGACGTTAACGCCGGGTTCCAGGCAAGCCGGCCGAAGCCGTACAGATTGGCCTGCGCCAAAGTATGTCCCGTCCAGTTGGCGTCGTCGCCAATATTGGATACGGCTGCCATCCCACCGAGCGGTCTGTCGAACAGGCTGCCGCTTGCAAGATCCGCAATCGTTGACCCTTCGCCTTTGGCATAAGTGTCAAAGGCGAGAACTTCCTTCCACTGGGGAACCAGGTAGCACAGATGCTTTTGCTGTCCCGTATATTCCTGCGTGATTTGCAGCTCCAGCACCTGGTTGGTATGCGGCAGGGCGCCGAAGAGCGGCGACACCGGCTCGCGGACCTGAAAATCCATCGGGCCGTTCTTGATTTGCAAAATTACATTATCCAGGAACTTGCCGTCCAGCGGTTTGAAATGGTCGTAAGCCGCTTTGGCTCTGTCGGTGCTGCGGTCACGCCAGTCCTGAAGGCAGTTGTACACGAAGCAGCGCCAGATGACAAGACCGCCATGCGGCTCCAGCGCTTCCGCCAGCACATTTGCTCCTTCCACATGATCGCGCCCGTAGGTGAACGGACCAGGACGGAATTCGGAATCGGCTTTGACCAGGAATCCTCCGAAATCCGGAACGTACCGGTAAATCTCCGCCGCCTTCTCCGCCCACCAGCGCTTCACATCCGGATCGATCGGGTCTGCCGTCGTGAGGCCGCCAATCTGGATCGGGCTTGCGTAGTTGATGCTGAGAAACAGCTTGATGCCGTAGGAGCGAAATACTCCGGCGATCTGCGCCACTTTCGGCAGAAACACATCCGTAATAAGGGTCGTCTCAACGCGGTGGACATTGACATTGTTGATCGAAACCGCATTGAGGCCGACCGAGGCAAGCAGCCGGGCATAATCGCGGATACGGGCCATATCAGCTGCGATATCGCTGTTCCGGTAAAAGATTGATTTTCCCGCATACCCCCGTTCGATGCTGCCATCCATATTATCCCAATGATCGATCATCCGCAGCCCGTTTTTCGGGTTTTCCGAGATGGACAATCCCTCAAGACTCGCCCCGTCCTGCATCAGACGGAGCAGATGAAAGACGGCATAGAGCACGCCTTTATCCGTTTTCCCTGCCAGTACGATATATTGGCTGCCGGCATCCTCCTCCGAGCGGATCACATACCCTTCATCTGACAAGCCGGCTGCATGAGCCAGGCCGATAACGCTGCCAGCATCCCCTGGACGGCCGAATGTTTCCAGCCGGATATACCGCTTCCGCTGCGCCGATTCTGTCTGGACAGGCCTCACTCCGAGCAAGGAAGCAATGCCCTCGGACAGCTCCCCTGCTGCAGTCTGCAGGATGTCCGTCCGCGCTGCGGCTGCCACTATTTCAGAGCACCAGGATTCGTATTGGCTCCTAAGCGCTTCATCGGCAATTCCCGCATAACCGAGCCAACACGCATAACCGTTTTCAGCTGTTTCCTGCGTCAAAACCTCATCTCTCCTTTGCATATCTATTATTTGAAGTAGGACGGATATTTTTCCTTCAATTCCTCTTTTTCAAAATTCACCTGGCTTAAATGCAGCAGCATCGTTTGCTCCGCCAGATCCGGATTATTGCCGCGTATGGCTTCTATGATCTCCTCATGCTGTACGATGATATTAGCCCAGTCATAATTGACCGCTAACCGAAGCAGCCTGATCCGGTTGTAATGCGTATTGAGCTGCTGAAGCAGCGTCCATGTGCGCGTTTTCCCGCAGCCGATTATGATCAGCTTATGAAATTCTTCATCAAGCTCAAACAGCCGCTCATAGTTATTCTCGCTGGCGCAAAGCTTCTGCAGGCCGACTAGATTTTGCAGGCTCAGAAGCTGCTCGGCACTCAGCATTTCACAAGCCTGGCGGACGATCGCCATCTCCAGTTTCTCCCGGATGAAACGGGATTCTTCGACCTGCTTCATATCAATCAGGGAGATGAACGACCCTTTCTGGGGAATGGTCTCGATTAATTCCTCCTGGGACAGCTTGACGAAAGCTTCGCGAACCGGGGTACGGCTGACCTGAAGGGCTTCAACGACTTCCTTCTCCGAGATAAAACGCCCCGGCTCCAGCTTAAGCTCCATGATGTTTTTTTTCAGCGTATCGTGCACATAGTCCCGCATAGATCCCTTTTCATAACGCGAAGCTTCCATACTTGCTTTCATCCCATCTACTCCTCCGGAAAATCTGCTAATACTGCTATCCTTATCCTATACGAAGCGGCGGCCCCGCCTTTGTCCGACGCCGGATTCCTGCCAACGGACCGTGATCCCTCTTGCCTTGCCGTCACCACCCGCCGCATTCATCCCTGTTAATGCCTTCTTCAGACTCCTTCGGCCCAGGGCTGTCTGGTTGACGTTACCGTTTCGCCGCTCAGTACCGCCTGCTCCAGCAGCATGCCGAGATAATGATCCTGCGACGCTTCGGGAAGCCCGTAGAATTCTGCACCGCCTGCGGCGTAATCGGACATCTGCGCCAGACAGGCTGCGATCCCGATCTCGTCGTCATATAGTCTTGCAGGCGCGAAAGGATTCTCGTACGCCCACTGTTCTCCCGCCATAATTCCCTGCAGGAAATACCCCTCCTGATTTTCAACCTCGCCCTTGTTGATGCGTTTGAAATCCAGATGGAGCGGCGTGGAGAAGTCGGCCAGCGCCGTCAGACGGCTGTCGAAGATCTCACCGCGCTCGCCTCTTACAGACAGGTGGTTGGAACGGGTCCACGAGCGATGCTGGTCCTTTGTAAAATCATAGATGCCCAGCTTCTCGCCGAAATTCAGCCACGCCAAATCCCGCTGCATAGGGATCATCCGTTCTTCAGCAGGAGGACCGCTTCGGGTCGGTCCCGCAAGCCAGCTGGACTCGAACCTCATTCCCTTGATCGTCGCATCTTCGAAGCGGATGCCCAGCATTTTGCGGATCAGGCTGACGGCATGATACAGATGAGAGACCGATACCGTTGTTTCCGTCACTCTCCCCAGCCGCCCCGCTTCGATAACGGCCAAACGCGCCATCTGCAGCGGATGATATTGATACTGCTCAGCCACCTGAATCCGTGCGCCCTGGCGGGTAAGCCTGTCGTGCAGCATGATCAGGCCGTCCAGATCGGGAGCCGGAGGCGTTTCCGCGAGTGCCGGAACTCCCCGCTCCGCCAGCTGAAACAAATAATCGAAGCAGGCTGCCCAGCCCACAGATACGACGACAAAATCCAGCCGCTGCGCCTGCAGCATCTCCTCCAGCGTACGATACGAAGGAATATTCCACTGCTTCTCCATCGCCTTGCCCTTGTCCGCATCCCGCACCACCAGGCCGCCAACGCGGAACCGGTCGGGAAGCGCCTGCGCGATCCTCAGGTAATACTGCGCCCGGAAGCCGGCTCCGCCGATAATGCCGAAGGTGGCGGCTCCAGATTGCTTATACATAGCCATTAGCAAGCCATCCCCCTTTCGCTTTCAAAATAATTCCCGAGACATAATCGGGCTCTGAGGATCCCGGAGACACAGCGTTGGCAGCCCAGATGCCCCTGCCAATGCCTCCTATTACTGCCGCTTTGTCCACCGATAACATAGCCGCCAACCTTTCTCATTCCCAGAATGATAAGTACTATTTGACCTGATAATTGCCGCCAAGCGTAATCTCGTTATTCGCGAATCCCGCCACTGAATTTTTCTTTTCATAGAAATGAGGCGCGTTCGCCAGAATGCCTGCCCGGGTATAAAACAAGCTGTCCGGCTGCAGCGGCAGCTGGACCTGCCGCCCGGTCAGGGCTGCCTCGTAAATTGCGGTAATCAGCTCCAGCGTATTGCGCCCTTCATGCCCGTCGGCAAGAACAGTTAACGACTGATTCTCGATAGCCTTCAGCACATCGTCGATTTGGCCTGTATGCCCGGTATAGGGGATTTCGGGATATTCACGATAAATCTCCTCAATCCGCTGCTCCATCCCGGGGTCCCTTTCGGGGAAACCATTGCTTCGGGATACCGAAGCATATACGTCCCAGGGAGCGGATACCTTGGCCTTCTCCGTCTGAAACACCATCTGCTGCTCTTCGCCGTGATGAACGACCGAGCTTGTAATCTGGGCGAGCGCTCCGTTTCCGTAGGACAAGACGGCAATCGACAAGTCCTCCACTTCCGCATTATCGTGCGAAGTATTGCTCGTAACAGCCTGGAGCCGGTCCGGCATGCCCATCAGCCACTGCAGCATATCGATATGATGCACGGCATGATTCAGCGTGCAGCCGCCGCCTTCCTTCTCCCATGTCCCTCTCCACCATAAATCATAATAAACATGACCGCGCCACCAGAACGAATCCGCCTGCGCATGGACGACCTTGCCCAGGAGACCGGAATCCAGCACATGCTTCAATTTCATGATGGGATTATAGAACCGGTTCTGGCTCACAACGGAAAGAATCCGCTGAGAGCGCTCAGCCGCCTCCAGCATCCGGTCGCATTCCTCAAGCGAGGAGGCCATCGGCTTTTCCACCAATACATGCTTACCTCCATTCAAGCAGGCAATCGTAAGCTCAGCATGCATGTAGGGAGGCGTGCAGACCGATACCAAATCCACCTCATTGTGGGACGCAACTTCTTCCGTATTGGTAAAAATCTCGCAATCCAGATTGTATTTTTGCTTCAGCGCTTCAGCTTTTTCCGGAGAAATATCGCATAAAGCCACCACTTTGCAGCGGTCCTCAAGAGAGGTATACGCTTTCAAATGCGCTTCCGAAATACCTCCCGTACCGATAACAGCCACTCGAATCATAGCTTGCACCTCCAATTAGATAAAAAAATGAATAATAACATCAACTGATCGTACTAGTATACAAGGTGTATTGTAGCGAATATGGCAATAAATATCAATGATAGTTTGTGAAGGTTCCTGTTCGTATTCCGGCAAATGCGCTTATCTGCCTGTACAACGGAATCAAGGGCTGCCACAGGACAGCCCTTGATTCTTTAAAACTATCAATCTAACCATTCCATTGCCTTTTCAAGCGCAGCGTCTGTTGATCCTGCCCGTGTAGTGTCCTCCTTCATCTGCGGGTTGCCTCCAATCAGGCTGCCTTCGGCATAGCGGTAATCGTCTGCAAATTCGCGGTGCTATTTCATCGTGATGGTAATCTTGTCCTCTGCCTGCACCCATTCGACTTTTGCCCCCAGCGATTCGCTGATAAAACGCAGCGGCAGGTATGAGGCGCCGCTTAGTATAAACGGATCGTTCTCAAGCTTTACCGCTACGTTGTTCAATTTCGTATCGCCATTAAAATCAACGGAAATTTGAACGGCCGCGCGGCTGACAGTGGCAATTTTCTTATATACGTCCCATGTTACTTTAGCGCCCAGTTTCTCGAACAGGGAGCGGAGCGGAATGAATGCTTGCCCATTCCGGATAATGACGCCGCTCGTCATTGTCACAGATTCCCCATTGAGCTGAATGGAAACCGGCTTTTGCATTTGAACGGGGGTTGTATGCATAAACTCGTAATCCCCGCTTCCCAGCTCGCCATTCTTGTTTACGCCCCATCCCCAAAGTCCGCCATTGGATTTTTGCAGGATCACATGACGATCTCCCGCCTTGACTTGACTCACATCAGACGCCAATAATGTAAAATCGGGGTTAGCAGGCATGGCTTCACGATGGACCGAGGTCTCATATATGCTTCCATCACGTGTAAGCACAATTAAGGACTGTTCCACGAAAAAGACGGACTGGGCATCCTTGATGCTGGTGAGGTGCAGCGGTACAGGCGATTGATGGGAGGTCGTTCCATCTGACATGCCAGTGGTGGTCGCTCCCCAAAACCATACGCTGCCCTTATCGTCAATTACGGCAAAAGCGGCATAAGAATCAGTGGAGCCATTGGTTATGATCTGTTTAATATGCGTCAGTGAAGTCATTTGGACTGCAGACAAGGGGCCGGCCGGCAATTGATCTTCTGAGAACTTCGATGGCCAGGACCACACTGTTCCGTCTTTTTTGACGGCTATGTTCTGTGCGATTTGCACAATATCCGAAAGCGATTGGATGGCTTCAACCGACTTGAGCGAATCAGAGCTTCTCCATACCGTGCCGTCACGCTTCAGGAATACCCATGTCGGGATCCAGCGCTGATCCTGAATTTCATAGTAAAAGTTAACGTCCGCGACATCTTCAATATCTGGCAGCGCTGCGATCTCCTCCAATTGGAGCTTGCCTTGGACTTTAGGAATTAAATAGGTCTTGCCGTCTGCATCAATAGCCAGGGATTCGCTTCCATTGGAATATACATGAGTGAGATTTTGTAGTGCCTCAACAGGGGATACTTGTATCCCGGAAGTTGAAAAACTCCGCTCCCAATGCCAGATTGAACCGTCTTTCTTCATAATGAACTGATCAGAAAATACCCTTTGAACATCCGCGATCCCTGGAATCTGGGCAGGAACGGATAGCTGGTTGCCCCAGACCCATAACGTCCCGTCGGATTTGATTAGCGATGAAGCATCGAAATCCTCGACATTGGATGCTGCTGCTCCAGCCAGGGCATTGAAGGGCAAGAGAACCAGACACAGAATCATACTAAAACGAATCAGCCATTTTTTCATTTAACGGTTTCTCCTCTCGAGTGTAAGACTAAGCAAGTCATGGGAATATAATTCCTTATGATTAGACGCTGCCGAATGAAATTAGTTACAGATAAGGCGATTATAGTCACAAAAAAAAGAGGAGCCGCCATAGCAAGCCCCTCAATGATTTTCTTCATCTAGACCAGCTTCAGCATTTTGTCGACGACGGCGGAGTGAATATCTACCGAGGTTTCCCTCATGTATTCAACGCGCATCTTGTGCGCTTTCTTGTAGCTGTCGGCCTGCAGCGCCTTCCTCATCTCTTCCTCGGAATCGAAGCTGATCTGGACAATCGCGTCGATTGAAGGTTTGTCTAAGTATAGATTATTTATTTGCCCAGCCTTGTTGTTTGCGCATTAATACAATCTGACCAATATGATACGCGTTATGGGTACAAAGATTGGAGATGGCCGCCCACCAAGGGCATTCATCCGGGTAATTGGGGATGTGGGTATCCAGCTTCGACTCAGGCGAGTCCGCGATCACTTTACGAAATTCCAAGAATGCCGCATCCAGTTTCTCTACCGCGGATTTCCAGTTTTCTTCATTCATTTCATCCTTTATTTCGAAGGTGTTATCGTTATTATTACCAATTGTTATGAAGGTTTCCTTACCGGTAAAGTATCTCAGCCATTTTTCATTCCAATAGGTCAGATGGCCGGTAAGCTGCCAAATGGAATGACTGGAACGATCACTGCGCCAGCCCGCCTGCTCTGCTGTCAGCCCCTGTACGGAATCAAGAAACGTAGGAAACCAGCTCAGGTCATTATGACATGCGGCAAGCTGATCTAACAAAACATCTTTTTTGGAAAAATTCATGTAATCCCTCCTCCAGCCTTCATTCCCTTCTCCACAAATATAAGGCCTCTGCAACCTATTTTACCACAGCCTTCGAAGTCTCCTGCCCGTTTGTTCAATCAACTTTTTAAAGCTGCCCCTGCCCGGCAAATGCTGTTTTCCGCTGGTCTGCCCTCGACCAAAGTACGGGAGCGAACTCATTCTCAGGGTCATTCCTGCCCCCTCCCCCGCCCCGTATAATTCAGCTCAGGAGGTCGAAGCCACGGAAGAAGCTTGCTGCAGCTTCGGAACGCCGCAAATCATAGGCAGCGCACCTGCTCATGAAATCGGTTGCAAATTTTCTAAAATTTATAATCAGGAGTGATCTTGTGTCCCCCCATCATCCCATATCGACCACTGCAAAACCAGCATCCGGATCGGGTGCAGCCAGGTGGCTGAAGCGAATTTGTATCCTGGCTCTACTGTTCGGTGCAATGCTCATTGGACTGCTTCAAATTCGGGCCCCGCAGCCCGCCGGGCCCGATGCTCCTGAAGACACATTCTCTGCATCCCGCGCGATAGAGAAGCTAAACGTCATTGCGAAAGAACCGCATCCAGTGGGCTCTCCTGCGCATGACCAGGTCCGGAATTATTTGTTGGCGGAGCTCGAAGGCTTGGGCTTGAAGCCGGAGGTGCAGCGAGTGGAGGTCACACCGGGTTTGGAGTCCGGGCTGACAAGCGGGCCGGATCGGCCCAATCTCCAGACAGACGTGCAGACCATAACCATCGAGAACATTATGGCGCGTGTTCCAGGTACGGACAACAGCAAGGCTGTTATGCTCGCGGCGCATTATGATTCTGTTCCGGAAGGTCCGGGAGCTGCCGATGACGGCTCGGCAATTGCGGCAATGCTGGAGACGGTACGCGCGCTTCAAGCATCGGGGCCGCTTAAGAATGATCTTCTGCTGCTTTTGACAGATGGCGAAGAGCTCGGCATGCTGGGAGCAAAAGCGTTCATGAAAGAGCATCCCTCAGCCAAGGATATCGGAATGGTGCTCAATTTTGAAGCACGGGGGAATAAGGGGCCTTCCTTCATGTTCGAGACCAGCGAGCAGAACGGATGGATGATCCAGGAATTTATGAAGGCGGCTCCTCAACCGGTGGCTTACTCCCTGATCTATAACGTCTATAAATTAATGCCCAATGATACCGATCTGACGGAATTCCGCGAAGGCGGGCTGCCTGGCCTGAATTTCGCCTTCGGCATGGGCTTGAATGCGTACCATGAGGAGATTGATACGCCGGGGAACCTCGATCGTTCCAGCCTCCAGCATCAAGGAAACTACATGCTTAGCCTGACAAAGCATTTTGGCCAGTTGGATCTGAACGACGTGAAGCAGGAAAACCGGGTTTATTTTAATATCCTCGGCTGGAGCATGGTCAGCTATCCGGAATCTTGGGCGTTCGGTTTCATGCTGATCGGCGTTCTGTTATTCGCTCTTACCGTATGGCACGGCTTGTATCGGCGCCGCATGAGCCTGAATGGACTGACAGGCGGCTTCCTCGTGTCCCTGCTTAGTTTGGCGGTGGTGTTCGGGGCAGTCACCTTGGTATGGAATATTCTCCGAACAAACGTGCCGCATCCGTATTATGTATCAATCGTGAAAGACCCCAGTGTCAGTACGTACTATTTCATCGGCCTGCTGCTGTTCATGCTGCTGATAACGGTTCTGCTAATCCGCTGGTGCTCGCGCTATGTGAAGGCTGAGAACCTGTGGGTCGGAACGCTGCTGCTGTGGGTACTCCTCTGCGCAGCGACGACCCTGTATCTGCCGGGCGGGAGCTACCTGTTCACATGGCCGCTTCTGTTCAGCCTGATCGGGCTGAATGCATCTTACCTGGTGGGCGAAGGTGCCAGGAGCTGGGTATCCACGCTGTTCGCATTGCCGGGCATCCTGCTGTTCACACCGATATTGTATCTCGTATTCGTCTTAATGACGCTGGATCTCGCAGGCGCGCTGATCACGTTCGCAGCGCTATCATCCACGTTGATTTATCCTCTATTTTGCCGTATGCCCAGGGATCATGGTCACAGGTAAAAGCTTCTGTTTCCAAATGACCGTAACAGGCATTTCCATTAAAGAAACAGCGGCAGACTAAAGACTCGTAAAATAAAGTCTAAGGTCTGCCGCTGCTATTATTTGCGCTGCCATATCGGTCCGTTGATATCCAGGCACTACACGTTCAGCAAACCACGAGCCAGCATCGATTCAGCGAGCAGAACTGCGCCTTTTCCCGCACCCATCTTCGTATTGTGGGAGACCAGGACATATTTCACGCCACCCAGCACCGGCTCCTCTTCCAGTCTCCCCATACTTGTTGTCATCCCGCCTCCCAGCTCGCGATCCAAGCGGGGTTGAGGGCGAAAAGGGTCATCAAATAGATGAATCATCCGCTCGGGAGCCGAATGTAATTTGCAGCTGTCGAAGGGATTATATCGATTGATGGCTTCTCGAATTTCAGTTAAATTCGCCTGTTTCTTCAGACCGACAAACACGGATTCCGTGTGCCCATCGAGCACGTTCGCTCTCGTACATATACAATTGATGCTAATCTCCGCCGGAGTAATGCCCTCACTGGAATATCCGCCGAGTATTTTCAAAAGCTCTTTCCTGACCTTTCCCTCTTCGTTCGGGATGTACGGGATGATATTATCCAGAATATCCAGGGTACGAACTCCGGGACTTCTTCCGGCGCCGCTTACGGATTGCATGGAAACCATCAGAACATTTTGAATTCCAAAATGCTCGTGCAGCGGTCTTAAAGTCACCGCAAGTCCAGTCACCGTACAGTTGGGAACAGGCAGAACGAAGCCTTTCCAGCTGCGTTCCTGCTGCTGTTTGCGGATTAACTCCGCATGATCATCATTGACTCCGGTAATGAGAAGGGGAGTATCATCGAAGTAACGAAATGCGGATGCCGTCGAGAAGGTCGGGGTCGTTTGGGCAAACCAGGGCTCCAGCTCTTTGGCAAGATCGGATTCAATCGCCGTGAAAATAACATCGACAGAATCTGGACGGAAATCCCTGGAAGAGACTACCGGAACTCCCGACATATCTCCGGGAACCGGCGTATTCTGTGTCCATCTCGATGAACCGTCTGTTTCCAGCAATGCCTCGTCGTACGTTTTCAACGTTCTGGATGTTACCATAGTAACCACTTCAAAATTCGGATGATCGGACAATGCCTGCACGAATTGCTGTCCGGCCATTCCCGTTGCTCCAACGATTGCCGCTCTTAATCTGGACATTTGAGTCACTCCTTGTTTAGTATGAATAAACTTTCCGCATGCCGATTATGAAAACAAAAAAAATCTCACCCCCAAGACTGTAATAAGTCTCAGGGACGAGATTAGTATGCTCGTGGTACCACCCGGATTCGCAAATATGTCGCCATATCCGCCTCTTCGAGTACGGCATCTCTATACGAGGATGCTTATACTCTAGCTCTATAACAGGAGCTCCTGTTACACCATCCCCTCACAGGTTCCGATGTACAGCTCAGAGGCTTTCTTCAATAAAGGATTCCTCACTCCTTTTCAGCTGCCGGAGCTCTCTGTGGAAGAATGCTTCATTTACTTTTCTCATCATCGCATTTTAAGTATTGGAAAAAGAATAACAATTAATCGAAGTAGAGTAAAGATATTTTTCTATCGCGATGTCCTGCCTTTAGGGAATTTGAAGCAAACGTATGATTTCACCGTCTATTACTTCTTCACTGACCTTATTAAACCCCAAGGATTCATACAGGCTCCCGGCAATCTCGTTATTGGGTCTATGTCCAATCATTAATTTTTTACATTTCATCAAGCTCATGAGTTCGATTAGTTTTTCCATTGCCGCTTTCCCGTAGCCCTTGCCTTGATGCTTTTCATCGATCATGAAGGCAGGTATCCAGTAGTTTCCGTCGTTATCCGGCTTATTGCAGAATACAATAAACCCGACTAATTCTTCATCCCGATATACGGCTTGCAGCTCATATTCATCTATATATTTGGATTCGGCAATCCAGTAAACAACAGGTGCCGGAAAAACACCGAGCTGCTCTGTCTTGACTTTAAGCTTCGTACAATCATACCAGTTCCCTGCAGACACCGGCTTTAGAATAATTCCCATGGACATTTCCTCCCGAGGTTGACTTCACAGAGGAATCAGACAGGCTCCTCTGTCTCTAGAACAGTACTCCTCTTGTAACTCCCGCCACAGATTGGATATTGCTCATACCACATCACTCCTCTCAAAAATGAAAAATAATTCGCTAAAATAGGGATAACCCCTGACAGCATAATAATAAAATATCAACGATTAAAAAGGAGGGGCGCATGAATTTTTTATTAAAACCTCTGATCCTTCTTTTTACTTGCCTTTTTATTTATCCTGCCATTATTTTCTCTGTCCTGGTCCTGGGGTTGACATCATCATGGAAATCAGGAATAGTCATGCTGGGCCTGGCTCTTCTGCTGCTAATTATCGTGAAAATTTGTTCAATCAATCTGCCTATTCGCAGAACAAGGAATCGGGAGCTAAGGATTCCCCACGATCCTCCTATTCATGAAACCCATCCACCACCGCTCAGCGATATTTACCATGAGATCATGTTCCAGCACCACGAACAGGAGCTGTTTGGAAAAAGGATAGAACAACAAACCGATTCTGCGCTGGACCATAATCTCCCCGACAGATGTCCCTGCTGCCTTGACCATGAATGCCGCCGGTTGGCCGTGAAGCACTGAAGCCAATGTCCCCCGCTCACTCGTATACAATCTATACATTCTGCTCGCTTATTCCGGATTCAGGATCAAACGCGAGCATTTTTGTCGCTATTTTATCGATGAAAAACCGGTCATGGCTAACCGTAACTACAGCTCCGGGAAAATGAATCAAGGCCTGCTCCATGACCTGTATGCTGGTCAGATCGAGATGGTTGGTTGGCTCATCCAATATGATGACCGCTGCTCCCGAGAGAAGGCATTTCGCCAGAGCCACCCGGGCCATCTGGCCGCCGGAAAGGGTGCCAATGACTTTGCCCAGATCCAGCTCCGAGAACTGCAGCATGGATAGAAACTTGTTCACTTTTTTCCGGGGAGCATCCAGTCCAAGGCCGTAAATATTCACCGCATGACTGACGGTATCCTTAAGATCAAGCTCATCCCACATCCGGTTGAAATAAGCATAGCTGACGCCTTTCTCCCAGATCACTTCACCGGAGTCGGGCTGCTCCTGTCCCGTAAGCACCTTGATCAGTGTAGACTTCCCGCTTCCATTGGGACCCACGATAACCAGGCGGTCCTCCTTCTGGATATCGAAGCTTATGTTCTGGAATATCCGCCGGTCTCCATATGTCTGCCCTACCTGCTTCAGCTCGCACAGCTTGTCCGGGAACCGTAATTTCTCATAAATGTCGGTAATGAGCACATTAACCGGATGAGGCTCAATCCGCTTCTTCCGGTCAGCCAGCTGACGCGACAGCCTGTCTTTTGAGGTTTTTTTGTTCGCGCGGCTGTCGATCGCCTCAGACTCCATGATGAGCAGCTCTTCCTCCCACTCGAACTGGCGGATCAATTCTTTTTTGCGCAGCTTCTTTTTTCGGATGAAATCGGTATAATTCCCTTCGTATTCCTGAAAATGATAGTTCTCAATCTCAATCGTACGCGTAACCACTCTATCGATGAACTGCCGGTCATGAGATACCAGAATCATTGCGCCATTGTAGCGGTGCAGCCACTGCTCCAGCCACACCAGGCCATCCAGATCCAGGAAGTTCGTCGGCTCGTCGAGCAGTACGACATCGGGAAGCTCAATCAGGATTTTGGCGAGCGCGGCGCGGTTCCTCCATCCGCCTGACAGCTCATTGACGGGCTGATTGCGGGACCTGTCATCGAATCCCAGCTTGGTTAGAACCGTATTGATTTCCACGGACACATTCCAACCGTCCAAATGCTCCATCTGTTCAAAAAGCTTCGCCTGCCGCTCCAGCAGCCCTTCCATCTCGCCATCATCCGTAACATGGCCCAGCTTCTCTCCTACTTCCTGCAGCTCCCGTTCGATCAGCGCAACCTGCTCGAAGCACATTTCCAGCTCCTGCTGCACAGACAAGCTTCCCTGCATTTCCGAGAATTGAGAGAAATAGCCGATCCTGACCTGGGGATCTATTTCCACTTTTCCGGACGTAGGCTCCTCTTTGCCCAGGATCAGCTTGAACACAGTAGATTTACCGGCGCCATTGCGTCCAATAAGACCGATGCGCTCTCCTTTGCCCACACGAAAATAGATATCGCGAAAAATCAATGTATCTTCATATTTTTTGGTTACATTCTCCATACGAATTACGCTCATCGCCATCACCCTTCTTAATTCCGCTAATCTAACGTGATTATAACCCAGATCCCCCTAATGTTTTATATACTTGATCCCCCGCTTCGTTTTTTCTGCGGACAACCGCCATTTGGGCTATACTGGAATGGATAAATATAAACTCACAGACGAGGTGCTTGTCCCATGAAATCCAAACCAGCCAATCCGCTCCTCATTGCAGTGTTCGGCGTGATGCTCGTCATCTTCGGCATTGTCGACATGATCTACGTCAACAAGCCGATGGGCATTGTCCTGCTCGCCATCGGCCTAGTCCTGGTGGGAGTCGGAGTGAACAAATACAAAGCCCTGAAGCTCCAGCTTCAGCAGCAGCGGAAAAAAGGCTGATGCGAGAGGAAATATGGCGTTATTTTCCCTATCTCGCTCAGCAGCAATAACCCTCCTTTTCATTCAGGCAGGGCTGGCCAAATTATCTCGGGATAGCGCATACGAATTAATACGGCTTGGTAATCACTGAGGGCGCAGGCTTATCATAACCCGCTCCCTCTTTTGGCCACTTGTTCATTAAATACCTTCAACTTTCACGGGTCTCATAAATAGTTTGATCAGCTGCTCTTTTGGATCGCTGCCCTCAGAGAGTACCGAATCAACAGCCTGACAGATAGGAAGCTCTACATTATATTTTGCGGACAATTGCAATAATGCTTTTACAGTTGCAGCTCCTTCAGCTAATTTCCCGAATGGTTCCTTTGTTACAAATGCCTCGCCAAAACGCCGGTTATGACTATGCCTGGAGAACACCGTTGCTTCGTAGTCGCCAAGATGCCCCAAACCGTAAATCGTTAATTCGCTGCCTCCCATTGCCTTGACTAATCTCGCCATTTCTTTTGTTCCTCGAGCCATTAATGCTCCCTTCAAGCTCGTATAACCCAATCCATCCAGCATGCCTGCTGCGATGCCAATTACATTTTTAGCCGCAGCACCGATTTCATTACCTAACAGATCCTGCCCATAATAGAATCGTATCGTGTCGCTTCCGAAGCTGTCCACTATCCATTTCGTTATGTTCATGTCATCTGAATCAATAACCATACAGTTCGGAATGTCTTGAACAAATTCTTGAACATGCCCAGGTCCGACCCAAATGGCTACATTTACAGGTGATTGTATTTCTTCCATTAATACTTGCGAGAGTCTTTCTCCAGACTCCATTTCAAGTCCCTTCATGCATAAAACAAAGGTCTTATTCGTTATTCCCATTGTATTCAGCTGCTTTGCAAATCCTCTAAGTTCCTGGGCGCTGATGGCGATCAATATGATTTCTGCAAACTGAATGGCTTCTACCATTTTATTCGTTATATGTATTGTTTGAGGTAATATTAAATAATCATTAGTTCTGCTATCAACCAATCTCTGATAATGTTTGGATGCTTCTCTTCCCCATAACGTTACTTCATGTCCCAGTTTATTGGCATACCACGCCAAAAAAGATCCCCATCTTCCGCAGCCAAGCACGGCAACTTTCATTGATTAGCACTTCCTTTATTTTATCATTACACTGCCCGCAGCTGTTGGGGCTATTATATCCCCCTCTCACTGAAAAATAAAGAACAGCAGGGGAGCGGAGATGACAGGATGGACAGGGGGATGTATTCCATTATCATGTTGTGGGACTCTTCAGTATTATCATTCCGCTCAGACTGCCTGCAGTGCCGCCGCAAACAAGAATCCCTTGTTGCTGACTTTCAGTAACAAGAAAGGCTGCACGCGGCAGCCTTTTCCCCGATCCTTCAATAAAATAAATCTCTACCAGGCGACAGGCTTGCGCTCGCGAAAAAATCCGCCGCTTGCACCTTCTTCATCCAGAGTTGCCAGCCAGACGGCCGTATCTGCTCCTTCTGCAACCGTCAGGGGAGCAGGCAGGCCTTCTGCGGCTGCCTGGGAAGCAGCCTCTCTTCCCATATCCGTTTGTACCCTTCCAGGACAAACGGCGTTGACTTTGATACCCGTTCCGGCCACATCCTGTGCGGCTAAACATGTCAAGGCATTGACCATGGTTTTGGAGATGCGGTAGGCTGACGAAGACCCCTTAAGACCCAACAATCCCTCCAGAATCTCAAAAGCTCCCAGGCCAGACGACAGATTGACGATGCGTCCATACTGATGTTCTTTCATCAAAGGAACAACAGCTTGAATCATTCGCAATACGCCAAAATAATTAGTCTCGAATGTCTCCTTAATTACAGACTCTTTCACATCCAACACAGAAACGCCGTAATCCCGTATAATTCCAGCATTATTTACCAATACATCCAGACGCCCATATTGTTGTTTTACTCTCTCTGTCATCCTGCTGACGCTTTCCGGATCATTCACATCGACAACCTGCAGTTCAACTGCCAGTCCTTCCTGACGCATCTCTTCAACTGCATGCCGTCCCTTGTCTTCATCCCGGCAGCCGATCAATACTTGCAGCCCCTTCAAAGCCAGCTGCCTGGCGATTTCCCTTCCTATACCGCGGTTGCCTCCTGTAACCAGGGCAATTCGGGGGATTTCCTGATTCATTTTACTAATCATTTGTCCGTCTCCTTCACGTAATATCTTTCTTCGATAAATCATATTCCGTATCTGATACTCTAATCCATCACATCATGTGAAGGTCAAGCCTGACCGGACTCGAAGTGGAGGGGATCTCAACGGGGTACGGCTGCGATGTTCGAACGGATGCTGCAACAGGTATTCTAATCATCCATTACAGAATTTTGAAAAGTACTGGATAAGCTGCCCTTCATCATTTTCCAGCCACTTTTTCATGGAATTGTACAGCTCACTAAATTGTTAATAAGTTCCACCTTTTATTAGAAAATTATGTTATTCTTTATTAAGAATGAAACTTACCTTTATAACGAAAAGGAGGTTTGAGATGAAAACAGTTTTGCCCAGAATATATATTGTAAAGTTGGTCGTTTTAATGGTGTTTGCCATTCAGCTGCTCAACTTCAATGCAGGCTTTGCTGCAGCGGATCCCGTAATGTATGCCCCCTTGCAGGGAACCATTACCGACGAGAATGGCCTACCCATTCAAGGGGCGAGTCTAAAGGTCTTTGCCTCCTATGCCAATAGTCATTTTCCTGGACCGGAGACCGCCAGTGCGACTACTGATCAAAACGGACATTATGAAATTCCGGAATTTCACCGGAGTGACTTCACGAATCTTGTTGTGCTTACCGTTAAAGGCCACCCGGTAATGAAAGATATCGGAATTGGGGCAACCACATTTGATTTCCAGTATGACCCGACCATGATCGAGAAGATCGAGGGCACGATTACTTTGAACGGTATTGCCGTTCCCGATCACATGGTAAGCGTGGGATTCCGGGTCCGCTCAAGCTGGTGGATTGAATTGGGCTCGGACATGACCGATTCCAACGGTCACTATGAAATTGAATATAACGCAACACCGCATACAGCATTGGAAATAGCAGTTAATACAGACCCGAGCTTCAGCTCATTATCCGATGTAAGAATCGGCAATCACGCGTTTATTGAAATTCCAGCCCCTCCTCATACCATCTATGGTACCGTAACTGGATATTTCGCATCCGCGTATTACGGACTAAATGCCGCAACGGTAGAATTGAGCGATGGCTCTGTAGCATATACGAACAATATCGGTGCTTTCGTCTTTTTTAACAAACCTGACAGCAATTATACGATTACAGTATCAGCCGATGGGTACCGAAGCGTGTCAATCCAAGCTGCCGCTTCTTCAGCGCCGCTTGACATTGCATTGAATCTTGTTGATATGCCACCTGCGGTGACGGCTGTGGCCAGTCGGCCGCCTGATGTCGATGGGGGGCATCTCGGTGCGTGGTATACGGACGATGTAACGGTATCCTTTATAGCAGAAGATAATGATGAGACGCCGGTTGCTACGATTTCCCCGCCTCAGATTGTATCTGCAGAAGGCGGACATTACATCCATGGGTTTGCCACAGACACCGCCGGCAATACGGGGGAAGCTGATATTTTCATCTCGGTCGACAAGAGCCCGCCTGTTACAGCTGTAAGTGAGATTACCTACGAGCCCTATCAACCTTACGCTTACGTTCATTTTGCAGCGAGTGATACGGTTTCGGGTGTAGAGGAGTGGACGTATTATACCGTTGATGGCGGTCCTGTCAAAAAGACGTATCGAGGAGACGTCCACTACGCCGTCATTGACGGTGGTCCCGGAGCCCATATTCTTGAGTTCTGGAGTATTGACCGGGCGGGGCATGTCGAGGCCAGGAATCAAACGATTGTAAACATTGAAAATAAAACAGCGCCCATCACCAAATATCATCTTGATCCGATTTTTGCAGTAAATAGTTCCGGAAACCAGTACATCAGCGGGTTCACTCTTACTCTCAAAGCCTTTGGTGACCCCAGCGGATCAGGAGTGAAGGACACCTTCTATTGGATCAACGAGGGACCCCGGATCACATATACGGGTCCGATTACGATAATGGCCGGCCAGGTACATTATGTACGTTATTACAGTACAAGTCTCTCTGATATACCAGGCCAACAGAACTCAATGAATTTTGTGACTGGTCAATTTTCGGGCTCCGGAAGTTTTTAAATCAAAGGAGATGGGACAAAAGTGAATGATGCAGACGATGCCGCAGTCAAGAAAAAAGAGTGGAAGCCGCCTACCCTGGAGTCGCTGGAAATTAAGGACACTGCCTACTGGGAATATCAATGGGATATTGAGAACGGGTGGTGGAAAGAGGTTTGGATAAGTTAATCCGGCATTACAAAACCAGAACGCGGGAAGCAGGTCCCGCGTTCTTTTCATTTTACGATGGTAAATTATTCACACTTACAGCAATTGGTGTGACTTAAGAATGCTTTTTTGCTTTACTTTGAACCATCGGATAGAAAAACTAACACATCATTGGTGTTCGCCAAGTGCTCTTGTCGACCATTTTCCGATGATCATTGTAACTCCCCAGCTCCAATCCTGCCTCAGCTAACGAAAATTAAGGACAAACTCACGGGGAGTGACCCCGAGGATACGTTTGAAATGGCGGTGAAAATGGCTCTGATCGCTGAACCCCAGCGATGCGGCAACCTCATGGATGGGACGCCCGCCGAGCAGCAGATGCTGGGCTTTGCGGATTCGCTCTTGAATGACATACCGGTGAGGCGGCAGCCCTGTAGCCTCTTTGAACAGCCTCATAAAATGGGATGGGCTTACATGCGCCGCTGCCGCAATATCATCCAGGGAAATATCCTGTTCCAAATAATCATGAATATACTGCAGAGCTCCGTCCAATTGCTTTCGGGCCAGCTGTCTGGGGGAAGCCGCTTGACGTGAGGAAGCCGTACCAAACCGATGCAGCAAGTGCATGGACAAGAGCCGAATAAGGGAATCGGTATACAGCTTGCCTCCCGGCCCGCCATTCTTCATATCATCGTACAGCCACTGGGATACCTGCACAACCCGATCGTCCTGCAGCCGGATTTGTCTTCCAAAATCAATGGCGGTGCCGCCTCCAAGAGGAAGCTCCAGCTCGGCGGCGACTTTCGCGGTTAATACCGGAGACAAGTCCAGCCTCAGAAAGGAAAGTTCTTCATCCCACCTGCAGTACGACATATCGCCTGCCGAGAACAAATTAATGTGGCCAGGCATTGCAATGCCTTCTCCATGATATCCGTCAGCCCGTTCAAACACTCGCACCGGCTGCGGCGTTTTATGAATAACAATCAAATGGTTGTCCAGAACCGGCTCGAACGCTTCCTGCGGGGAGACGCCCTCCCAGGCCGAAATTTTCAATTCGGACCACCCCGAAGCATCATTCGTAACAACAGGTGAATCTGACAAGGAACCATCCCCCTTTTCATAGTACAACCCTCGAAAACATGTCTGGTCCTCTATCATTTTACCGTATCCTTCCCGTGATAACCAACGGGTTACAGTCTTGGCATGAGAATTTTGTACAATAATGCGGTTGTTTTGTTCAAGATGAACCTGCCTTCCGCCAGGTATAATTTGATTCAAGAGATGTTCAAACCATACAAAACGGGAGACTGAGAAAATATGAAATACGTACAATTGGGCAATTCCGGATTAATCGTATCCAGGCTGGCATTCGGGGCAATGACTTTTGGCACGGGAAATATTCCAAGCGTGTACAAGGTAGGACAAGATCATGCGCAGGGGTTAATAGATCAGGCACTCGCCGCCGGCATCAATTTCTTCGATACGGCGGACGGTTATGCGGACGGGCAAAGCGAGGAAATGCTGGGAAGGCTGCTGGGAGCACGCCGCAAGGAGACGGTCATCGCCACGAAAGCCGGATTTCGATCAGGCCCGGGCCTTGTTCAGGCAGGTCTGTCCCGCAAGCATTTGTTCGCTGCGTGCGAGGCGAGCCTGGCCCGTTTAAACACCGATTATATTGATTTGTATATCGTTCATAAGACAGATCCATTCACTCCCTTGGAAGAAACATTGGAGGCGCTTAACGATCTTGTCCGGCAGGGCAAGATCCGGTACATCGGCTATTCCAACTGGCCGGCCTGGCTGGCTGCACAGGCGGTTCAGATGCAGCGTGAACGCAGATGGGCCACCTTTATTAACGGGCAAATGTACTATTCCTTAATCGGCAGAGATATCGAGCACGATACGGTTCCTTTCATGAAGAGCGCCGGGGTCGGATTAACGGTATGGAGTCCTCTGGCCAGCGGTTTCCTCAGTGGCAAATATACCCGCGACAATCTGAAGGATCCGAATAACAGACTGAGCGGCTTTGATTTTATCCCGCTTGACAAAGAATGGGGGTTCAGCATTCTTGATACGGTCTGCGACATCGCTCGTGCTCATGACGCAACACCGGCACAAGTGTCGCTCGCTTGGCTGCTGGCACAATCTCATGTGAGCAGCGTGCTGATAGGCTCAAGCAAAGCCGCGCAGCTGGAGGAAAATTTGAATGCGGCCGATTTGAATTTGACATCAGAAGAAATCGCTCGGCTGGAGCAATTGACCCGCCCTGCACCGCTCTACCCGAATTGGTATACAACCATGACCCTGGATTCCCCCGTTGCGGAGGCATTGAAATAATAACCAGCAGATAGAGACGGCCCTCAGGCGTTCAGCCTTATATTAGTCAATCCGTTTGCACAACGAAGGGCTGCCACGCGGCAGCCCTTCGAATTGAGGTTTCGTATTCCTTTAATAAAACGGACAGAGTCCTCTTATATTTTTCGATCTGCAATAGCTCGATAATCGCCTGTCACCGCTAATGGTGTACTCCCGTTCAAATAGTAATGATCTGAAGCTCTCCATGTATGATTGCTTTTATTTTTTCTGCGCATATAGACGTAATTAAAAGGAGATGTGGCGTATATTTTATAGCCCTTTTTCTTACAGCTCCTCAAAAAGTTGACATCCTCTCCCAAGGAGCGGTCCGCAAAACGGACGTTCTTTAACACTTTTCTTTTAAATAAAATCGTTCCTCCCTGCACAAACTCTAAAAATTTAGAAGTCTCAATGGGCGACCTGATGACTAACTTTCTGCTGGCTTCAAGATACACAAGACAAGCGTGCTTTCCGACAATATCGCTTTTTGTGCGGCTGAGCGCATGAACCTGTTCCCTTAAGTAGTACGGAGAGTAATAATCGTCATCGTCAAACTTTGCTATAAACGGGAATCTTGTTTTGATGATCCCACAGTTTAAACACTGGCCTAACGATATTCTCTCGGGGACCTTATACACCGAGACATTGTCATAGGCCCGGGTTCTGCCTCGAAAGTGCTTCAAATTCATGCTGTTTTTATTAAGAATAATGATTAGTTCTTTATCGGGATATATCTGGTTTCGATAATTTGTTAATATATTATCAAAAAATTGCGGGCGATTAGTGCATGTAATAATGGATACTCCACCTGACACCTCTGCTCTTCCCAAATTGTCACCCCTTCCACTCTTCAACATATGAAACCGGCTGAAGCACGGTGTCAGTTTCTCAAGAGGTGCCGCATCCTATGCGATAGGTTGACAAGAATGGGCAGGGGTTTGTTTTATCCATTTTTCTTAACAATAAAATAAATCGGGACTGCCGCGTATACGGCAATCGAAATATACGGAGAGATGAAAGCGATACCTATAGCGGCAATGTAAACAATCAAATGCAGCCAGGTATTCTTGAAAGAGAGCGCATTCCCGCTAGCGTTGAACGGATGACCGGCATTCTTGTTCAGTATATGGTGAAACAGGCCATAATAACTCCCTCCGCAGAGCAGGCCGATTATCCCATACAAAATAGAAGGAAAACGAAGGCTCGGGTATTCACCCATGAGCGCTGTCGGGTATGGGATGAAAGCGATAAACATCAGAAAAATGCCGTTCAGAATAATCGTCTTGCGATCCATGTATTCGGCTCCATGAAACAACTGATGATGAGACATCCACCAAACAATGAGAACCAGAAAACTGATTATATAGCTGAGAACAACGGGCAGATCATGGATAAAATCCTTGGCGAGCACCCAATCCCCTTCGGATGATTCGAGCTTGGGAACTTTAAATTCAAGGATTAGAATGGTCATTACGATGGCTATGACGCCGTCGCTCAGAGCCTCAAGCCGGATCTTGGTCATCGGTCGCTTGCTGCGATAACGTTATAATGCTTCATCTCCAGGATCGCGTTGAAGAAGGGTTTAACCCCTGCAAAAAAATGCTGAAATTCCGGACTCCTGCGAAATCCTTGCATATGCCCCTCCAGCGATTCCCATTCAATTCGGATAATGAAATGATTAGGTTCTTCAACGCCGTTTATTATTTCATAGGACAAACAATGCGGAGAGCGGTTTAAATACGTCCCGGCCTCTGTATAAGCTGTTATGAAATGCTGAGCGGATTCGGGCGCTATGTCATACCGAATGATTTCCACTACCATGGGTATCCCACCTTCATATTATTTATTCTGGCTGCGTTTAATGATCTGTATGGCCTATCGCAGATCAGAAAAGTGCATATCCACATCCAGAATTATAAAAGAGCAGGTCCCAAACATACAATACGGCACATTTTTGTTCGTTGAATGCTGCCTGGGCTGCGGACTATCCGCCGGACGTCCCCATTGTCCTCACTTGCAGGTTGAATTCACGCATACGCTGTTTGCCCCATTCGCACATAAGCTCAAGGATCGGTTCAACATTTTTGCCGTACTCGGTGAGAGAATACTCGACTCTTTTAATCCGCTCCTCAAATACGACCCTCTGAATCAAGCCATCCTCCTCCAGCTCCTTCAATTGAAGGGTCAGCATCCGCTGTGTAATATTCGGCATCCGCTGTTGGAGCTGGCTGTAGCGTAAAGATCGATTGGAAAGATACCGCAGGATGACTGTCTTCCATTTGCCACCCAATACATCTAATGTCACTTCTACCGGACAACCATATACTTTGGTCATGGCAATACCACTCCTCTTCAATGCTTGATAAGATAAGGGAGAGAACAAGATTTTTTATGGCCCGCAGTTTCAACCTCTACAATAGTTTAAAATGAGGTCACATGGTTTTCAACATTTTCCGCTATGTAATTGCCGTCCCGGGATTCGTATGGGAATATAAGGAGAGCGGCGAATCCTGTCCGCTTGCCGATTAACCATCCATCCGGTCCGTGTTATGAAGTCGATCCCCTATTCGAATTTTATAAGGAGATGATTCTGCATGTCCCAGGAAATGCCGCAGGAACCGTCCGCCTCCCAAGTCATTGCACCCAATACCAGGATGATCACGGCTGAGGACTTTACCGCATCCAACCGCACCTCGATTTGGTGGCTGTCCGGAGCCGGATTCCTAATCAACGTCCGCGGAACGCTGATTATGATTGATCCCGTCATTATGATGAAGGACGGCTCCCCTAGCGTGAATGAGCTTGGCCACCGGATGCTGGTGCCTCTGCCGATTGTGGCGGCGGATGTTCCGCATCTGGATGCTGTGCTCTATTCACATATGGATAATGATCACCTGGCGCCGGATACAGCCGCAGCTCTGATTCGAACAGGCGGCATGTACGGAGGTCCCGCCATCGTTGTACGGGAGCTTGCGAGGCTGGGAGTGCCGGCCCATCAAGCCCGGGCTTTCCGTATCGGCGAGACCTTCCGGGTCGGAAATGCCGAAATCGCCCTCACGCGGGCTGACCATGCCTGGCAAATTTCCGATCCGGCAAAATTCGGTCCGCCGTACGGTCCGGAGGACTGCTGCGGCTTCTTGATCAGCAGCCCGGACGGGGTTATCTGGTACACGGGAGATAGCCGTCTACTGCCCGAGCATCTGGAGATGAGCGGAGTCGACCTCCTGCTGCTGGATGTATCGAATGATCCGTATCACTTCGGAATTGAGAATGCCGTTAAATTGGCCAACCATCTTGGCGATGCCGATCTTATCGCGCATCACTACGGTACATATGACGCGCCTGAGGCGCTGCCGTTCAACGGCGATCCGGCCAAGCTGTCTTGCGGCATTACCCGTTCGGAGAGCAGATTCCACATACTCGCGCCCGGAGAACGGTATGATCTGAATACGACGAAGTAAGCTGCCAGAGCCACGACTCTACTGCGAGGCGTGGCTCTTATCAGGGACTTTGGCAGCCGAGCACCATACAATGATCGGGCGATCCTACGGACCGAAGAATAACGTGCCAAAAAACATCATTAAAAAGAAGCTCAAGAAAGCAAAAATATTAAGGCCTATCAAAGTCATGTCCAGGGCAGAGCCTGTTTTTTTATAAGCAAGCCCCGCGCAAACGATCCCGATTGGCGGGAATATGAACGTTGACAATATTCCCAAACCGTCATAGCGCTGATGATAATCTATAAACAATCCATCCACTAGAAACAGGATAATTGCGGCAAGAAAAGTCCCCATTGCCATCGAACGGAAAATTCTCAGCTTCAAAATGTTCAACAATCCCCTCCACCGACATATTCATTTTCTAAAATAGAATATTGATGGGAGTCATGCCATTTCCCTTTATGCCGCATATGCTCCCTGATATGCCCTTCGTATGTCATCCCTATTTTTTGCATCACTTTGGCGGACCCAATGTTATCCGGACGGCAAGTCGCGAATATCCGATGGAGACCGAGCTTGCGGAAACCAAATCCAAGCAGAGCATCAGCAGCTTCTGTTGCAAAGCCATTTCCCCAGAAAAGCGGATTAAAACAATATCCTATCTCCCCTTGTGATGGACTGGACAGGTGGATGCCGCAGCCGCCGATCAGCTGCCTTGTTTCTTTCAAGACTGCCGCTGCTTCAAAATCAAGGCGGGGCATTTGCTTTTGCATTTCCATTACCGTATTCAGATAGCTTTGTGTATCGTCTTTTGAGTTGGGGCCCCATATCATATGCTTGACTACTAATGGGTTCGATGCATAGGCATGTATATCTTCCAAATCCTCGGGCTTAAATTCTCTTATAATCAATCTCCTGGTTTCGAGAATCATTGTAACCCTCCTTCATTTGATCAAAAAAATTTGTGCATACTCGTGTATATATTCTTGCAAATAACTTGATTTCCTGTTTTTATCCAATAAACAATCACATGATGCCGGGTGCAGCAGCCACTCTAAATTTGTTTATTCCGATTGCCCCGGAATGACAAAGCGGATAAACTGGAGTATAGACGCAATAAAGAAAAGGAGACTTCAGAATGAATATACTCAGTCAACTGCTTGAGCCGGTCCCGATTCCGAAGATGGTTCGAATACGGCAGAGATTCGACGGGATGAAGCTCGATGATCCTGCCGGGGAACTGCTCCGAAAGCTTGATGCCTGTCCTGCAATGAGTCAGATTCTACCCGGACAAAGAGTGGCCGTCGCTGTTGGAAGCAGAGGAGTTGCAAATATCGCCGCGTTCACCAAAACAATGGTAGAAGCGATAAAAGCACGGCATGCGCATCCTTTTATCGTACCTTGCATGGGCAGTCATGGCGGAGCCACAGCTGAAGGGCAGAAGGACGTTTTGAAATACCTCGGCATCACAGAATTGTCCGTCGGAGCGCCGATCCTTTCTTCGATGGAGGTCGTTCAGCTGGATGAGCTGGAGAATGGATTGCCTGTTTATGTAGATAAAATCGCGTCCGAAGCGGATGCCATCGTGGTGATGAACAGAGTGAAACCGCATACCGCTTTTCGCGGACCATTTGAAAGCGGAATCATGAAGATGATCTCCATCGGTTTAGGGAAGCAGAAGGGGGCGGAAGCCTGCCACCAGCTGGGCTTTGCGTATATGGCGGAGAATGTTCCGAAAATGGCGAAGCTTATGATGGACAAATTGCCGATCTTGTTCGGAGTGGCCCTGATCGAGAATGCCTACGATGAAACATGCCGGATCGAGGTGCTTGCGGCGGATCAGATTGAAGCGTTGGAGCCGGCTCTCCTGGTTGAAGCGAAACAAAGACTTCCAAAGATCCTGTTCTCGCAGCTGGATGTGCTCGTCATCGATTATATCGGCAAAAATATAAGCGGGGACGGCATGGATCCTAATATTACAGGCAGATACCCTACGCCCTATGCACATGGCGGGCCTGAGGTAAGCAAGATGGTCGTCCTTGATTTGACGCCCGAAACGAAAGGGAATGCGAACGGTGTCGGGACAGCAGACTTTACAACTTCGCGCCTGGTCGAGCAAGCCGACTGGCCAGTCACCTATGCGAATGGCCTGACTTCAACCGTATGCGCCCCAACGAAGATAGCGACCACCCTGCCTAATGACAGGGACGCCATCAAAGCGGCTGTCAAGACCTGCAATATTTTGGATTATACCTCCTGCAGAATGGTGCGCATTCAAGATACGCTTCATCTGGGGGAGATCGAGATTTCCGAAACGCTGCTGGAAGAAGCGCGGAACCATCCGGATATTGAGATTTTAACGGAGGGCTATGAATTGGCGTTTGACGAAAGCGGACATTTGAGGAAATGAGCCCGGCATGCAGCCCCTGATTCTCCAGGCCTTGCACGAATCTGCAGCTTCTTTAAATGAGCGCAATGAGACGACTGAAGCCTTTTTCTGTCGCTCGTTGCGTTTTTTTCATTGATGCATCCGTCAAATATTATTTTAAATTTTACCCACAGCAGCAAAAGTGGCAAGGTAGCCGCTGTCAGTCCAAACCACAGTGCCATCTGAAACCTTGTTTCCTTCAACTGACGGCCAGACTGGAGCCGCAGCGCCGGTCGTACCTGCGGTCGTAACCGTATAAACGCGGCCTCCTGCATTTACTTGATCGCCAAGCGCTTTGACTGTGGCAGCAGTCCATAGAATATTATTAGCGATCCTTGGCAAATCATCCGGCGTACCCGCTCTGGATAAGCACAGCCAATATTCAGGTTCACCCGCAGCCGGATACGCATTTCGGATGACTTGACCCGTAAAGTAAATACCGTACATCGGTATAGTATCTCTTTCCTTATCGGGGTCATATCCAACATACACATTTTCTCTTGCAGGCAACGTGATATTGCTGAATATATTTCTTGCAGAGATGAAATATTTAATTATATTTTTATTATTGTAGAAACCAAGCGTCAATTTCGAAGGACCGGTGTAGACGATATGGCTTCTCTTCAAAGCAAAGGTGAAGAGCGGCGGCAGCCCGGCGAACAAATCGTTCTTGATCAGATACAAGAAGCCGGTATTATTGATTGTAAGTTGGCTGTCTTCTATTTGTACGGTGCCTTTCGATGTATTGAAACTGGTTTGCACAAGCCAGGCCGGCGTATTTAGAATGACCGTACAGTCCTTCAGGCCGGTGTATGGGTATTGACCATTTGTATTGGTATTTCCGATAAACACAATCGTATCGGTAAGCTTGCTTTTGAAAATATTTACTTTTCGTTCTTTCATTGCGAACAGAAGATTGTCAATCTGGCAGGATTCAAACGTACTGTTATAGAAATTCACATTTTCATTGACAGTCAGCTGGTTACGGGTATTTACCCGGATCGTTGTATTTTTGGCGTCCAGACGATTTATTTCATAGGCTTTAAGCGTGATCAGTTTTCTGGCGCCTTTTACTTCCATCGTGCATTCTTCGATATGGTTAATTGTGATCATGGGTGCGCCGGAGAAAGTATCGCTCCACCGGAAGTGGTTGCCCTTGAATACGCATCTGTCATCGTCAGGGTAAGCGAGGTTGACTACGTCCTCGAATGTATTGCCCTCGGCTGTGATATGGTAACCCACGCCATTGTTCAGCAGCAGATTGCCGCCGACGATTGTATTGTCTCTGTATGTTACATGCGCGTTTTGGAAAACCGCAGTCATAAGCCCAAGGGAAGTGCCGCATTTGTAAATGAAGTTGCCGGTTACGACTGCTTTTTTCAGGATGTACAGATTGATAGCTGTACCCAGGCAGTTATAGAACCGGTTGTTTTCTATCGTTGGAAAGTAGGCGCCGCACAAGATGCCATGAAAGCAGTTATACATAATGTTATTGCGGATGAGCGTATTGTCGCCAAACGAATCCTCCTGATTGATGCAGTACCTGGTTGGATCGTTAAATATAGGCTTGCCGTCCAGATACTCGACGCCGATATCGTGAAGGATGTTGTTTTGAATTATCAGATCGTTGCCGCCCGGTGTAATGCCTCCTCTATGGCAGCCAAAGATTTCATTGTCCTCAACCGTACAATGATGCGGCGTCAAACCGAATTTCAGATGAATCTGCATATCCTTGGTTATATTCGTTTCGTTGTAGAATACGAAACGAAACATCGCAGCGCCAGGTACGATTGTGATCGGTTTGTATATCTTTTGGTTGCTGAAACCTCGGATGAAGGCACCAGCAGCATTGTAGTAATAGATACCAACCTCCTTTGCATTGATCGCAGTTGCACGGGTATATCCAAATCCTGCAATAAGAAAAGCCTGATGTGGCGGTATATGTGCAGGTATAGTCAGAAGCTTGCTGACCATGTTTGTAGTTGAAGCCATAAGTGCGCCGGTATTGGGGTTGATATCGCTTACAGACAAGCCTAGTGCAAATTCTACCATCTCTGCTACGCCGGAATTAATGAACGATATCCCGTCGGCCATAAAGTAGCTGATCGTATTTTTACCTACGCTGATATAGCTGGCCCCTTTGCCGATCTGTATGCCGTTTGTCCATTCATTTTTCCGTTCTTCATTAGGAACGGCAAATGACCGGTCGGCTTTGTCTCCAATAATAATCCCTTTAATCAGACTCGTATGTGTGCACTCTTCGATTTTAAAAGCAACGCCAGGTACTTGATTGCTTGGGAAGGCATAGTAATCACGCAGCACACTTCGATCTGCAGTGTCGTAGGGAGACTGCGCTTCGGAATCGTATATTTCCTTGAAGGTAGAACCGTTGAGGTCGACCGTAATATAGCTGTCGGTGATCTTGATTGAATTGGGATAACATAACGCATACTCGCCCTTAGGAACGATAATGTAGCTATATCCCTGATCCGCTGCCCATGCGATAGCATTTGTGAATCCATTCACATTGTTATTCGCTCGGTTATAGTCAGCTGTCACGTAAGGCTTAGATGGTAGTCCAGTAGTGATGTTCCAGAGAGCCAGATCAATAGTATACATCATACTAAAACCTCCTATTGTATTTGAGAGCTTTGTCGTTTTAGCATATTCCGCATCGATAAGAATAGTCTGTGCATGTGAGCAAATTAGATGAATGTCTCACGCCGCGATTCCTCCGTTCTTTCATCAGAACATGAATCCGCGCAGAAAAAACCGTCCGGCTGCCCGGACGGTCCTTGCGTGCATCGACTATCATGTTATCGGATACGATGAGACTACCTATCTATCCAGCCCTCTGTCCGTAAACGGCATGAGCTGGCGCACTTTATCATTGCTCAACCAAACCCCTCCCCAAGTCAAAACAGCAAGGTAGACCGGAAAGAGAATCGTACTAAAAAGCGGGGCGTCCATCCGAATTTGCGTAGCGAGCACTCCGCCATAGTATCCTGTCAGCAGCAGTGCGCCCAGGAATGACGTGCGTGGAACGGCATACAAAATAGTAGAAAGCAGCCCGAGTATTCCAATAACCATAATATGATGCTCGGCATATCCCAGCGTGACTGTCCCTTCCACAACCTGGGCAGGCTTGAACAATTTAAGGATACTGTCGAACAGCATAAATATTATCGTTACCCCGCTCATGATTCGCGCCGTCCAAAGCCGTCCTTTTGAAATGCTGGTAGTCATGATTTATCCCACCTTCTCAAATTTTGGATAAACCCATATTAGCATAAGAGGATAGGCCGGATTTCTTCTGAATTGCTATATTCACTCATTTGTCCTTCGTCTCAAACCACACTCTTCTGAAGTCCACCCAGCCTATCGAGTTGAGATGAACCCCTTTCAGGGATGGATGTACCTGTGTTTTGAGCGGACGATGATACAAATAGAGTACGGCATCATCCAGCTTGAGCATCTGCTCCAGCTCTTTGGAGATCTCGTAACGTGTGGCAGGCGAAGATTCCTCGTACACTCGCTGGACGATACCCTCGATCTGCTGCAAGTTCCCCGGACGCAGGTTTTTATGGAAGCAGCTGTTCCCGGACAGAAATAACTCAATCATCGAAAAGGCCGATTCATCCTCCGTTACGATGGAACCGATGGCCAAATCCTCCTGCTTGATTCCAGCATCCTTCACCATACTATTCTTGGGTGGTTCAATAACATCCAGCTCGACACCCAGAATCCCGCATTCCTCTATAAACCATTGTGTGCTTTCATTGGATAATGCTGCATATACCGTTACTTTTTCTCCCTTGTAGCCGCTATCCGCCAACAGCTTCCGGGCTAACTCAGGGTCATACGCAGCTTCATAACCGGTAATCTCAGGATCCGGAAAGAAGCTTTCCACGGCTTTGGCATCTGTTGAAACCATGATTTCCAGCAGCCTCCTGCGATTCAACCCATGAAACAACGCCCTGCGGAATAACGGATTCTGCTGCGGACCCTCCTTGGATAAATTAAAGGAAATATAATGACAGGAAACAGCGCTGGTCTCAACCTCCAGCCATGCGGACGGGGTCTGCATCCCCAGCTCGCCGCAAAGATAATTGCGCATCTGATAGGAATCCGTATCACGCTTCCCGCTGCTCATATTCCGCTCCGGCGTCCGCCATATCTCTACCCGGTCCAGATGGGCGCGCTTGTCAAAATATTGCTGGTAGGCCTCAAGCACAATCATATTATCGTCATTTTTCACCAGCTTGAAAGGTCCCGTGCCTACCGGCAATCTCGCAAATTGTCTGCCCAGGTCCTGAACGGCATCCCGTGGAACAATGGAGGTGGGGTCAAAGCTTAAATTCCGCAGGAACAAGTGATTGGTTCTGGTCAGAAAGATCCGCAGGACATAGTTATTGACCACTTCAACCCGGGAAATATCGGAGACCAGCCAGCGGAAGGGGGCCTTGATCTCATCGTCATTCAACCGTTCCAGCGTAAACTTCACGTCGTGGGCAGTAAGCTCCCGGCCATGATGAAAATATATCCCTTTGCGGATATAAAATATCCATTCCGTACCTTGTTCATTCTTCCTCCAATAATGCGCGATATGAGGCTCAATGCGGTCGTGAAGCGAATCGTACCGGACCAGACAATCAAAGACATGCTTGACCAGATGCGACTCCACCGCATAGAGCATAAAAATCGGGTCGATATACTGAATCGTTCTATCGTATGGAATCCGCAGTGTTTCCATGACATCCATATTCTTCGTTTCCGTCCGGTAGCCAAAATGGGTATCGAGCCAGTACATGAACTGCTCTTTAACAAAGGGCAAGTGCGCGTATTCATCCAGAAAAGCAAACGCCTGTTTAAGATCCCCTTTTTCCACATACTGCTGTGCGATTTGCAGAACGATCGACTCCTGGGAGACGAGGAAGGTCATTTGCGAGCGATTGCCGCGCCCCCTCCCTGCAACCCAATCAATCCACTGCTGCTCTTCCATTTTACGCAGAATCAAATTCACGTTGCGCCCGGAGCATTCCAATACATCTGTCAGCTCCTGCAGGGTGATTTCGAAGCTCGTTCCCCGCATTTCGTTCAGATGCAATTGCCTTATTTTCAAATACTGCTGCTGCAGAATCATGCCGGTCACCTGCCCTGAATAAAAGATGAAATATATAATTAATACTTTACAATTTTTATTCATCTTTATCCAGCTATAATAAAAAACAAAGGGGATGTGACAAATGAACAACCTGTATGAATATGAAACGAGAATGAATCAAATCAGAGACGATGTGGAAAAAGCAGCGCGCGAGGCTTGGAAAACATCACCTCAAGCGCCGCCTGGCCGGTTGGTTCTTCAGCTGCTCAGAAGCCTGACTCTGTGGCTGCAAAAGCTGTGAGCAGCATCGTACATCTGTTGTCTAGCAGTCAAATTCTACCTTTCCCGTAATTCCCGGTTGAGTCACCAGCGGCCTCTCCACACCCTCGAAGAGGTTGCGGCTCACCGAAACTTCATCCGCATCGATCGCGTGAATGCCAATCGCCGAATTTCGGAATACATTGCCGCTAATCGCAATATGCCGGTTATACGGACCATCGAAGCCGGAGGATTTGATGCCGATGCACCCTTCTGCGCCATATCGCGGATAGAAGCCGCAGTGGTCGAATACGCAATCCTCTATACGGATATGCGTCGCATGGCCTCCCTCGGCATGGGTTGGAAGCTCCGCCCCCAGAAGAATACCCGGGTTCATTGTATTGCGGTATGTACAGCGCTGGATCGTAACATGGTCGTTCCTCACAAGATGGCCTGCACCGGCGATGTTGACAAATTCCGAGTCGGTACATGTGTAGCTGTCAGCCTCCCAGCAGTCTGCCGCACACAGCGTGCCTTCGAGCGCGGATGCGGGAATCTCCTCCTGCAATCGTATACGATACTTATGGCCCCCTTCGGTCTTCTCTTCCAGCGACCAATCCTCAATCACTCTTCGTTCCATATGCGCGCCATCATAAAATTCAATATGGCTGCCAATCTGCAGCGGCGCAAACGTGTACTTGCAGAAGAAAACAGCCTCCAGCGGAGACAGCTTGCGCTCCAGAAGCAGCCAGTTGCTCTGAATATTCTGCCCGTCCATTCTGACGCCTTCCACATACATCCGGTTAATCTCGATATGGCCGCTGCACTTGAACAGCTTCCAGGCATCGCGCGGTGCCGTGAACAAGCGGTTCCCGTCAGGCTTGAAGACCACTCCTTCGGCGCGTATATGCCGGCAGCTTTCCGTCAACATGGCGAAGCCGTTCGCATTCTTGATGCGAAGCCGGCTGAGCTCCAGATTGTCGCACCGGGCGAAGTAAATCTGGAAATCCGTCCGGGCGCCTTGATGCCATGACAAATGCTCGCCAAGCCTCACTTTGGAGGCAACCGATTGGCTGTTCAAGACAAAACTCCGCTCGCCGACCTGCTCCCAATCCGCGTCCGCTCCTCCGCCATAGGTGACGCTCTCGCCGGTCAACGCACCAGTCAGAGGGTCCAGGCGGTTCATGCAGTAGGTGCCCATCCCTTCATGGCAAGGATTCCCTGCGAACACCTCAACCGTAATGGAGGATTCCGAACGGTATGTGACGATTCCCGCAGAAGCAAATTCAGGCTCCCGCGTAAAAGCCAAATGACACAGGCCAAGGGCTTCATTGTCCTCGCACCACAGGATCGACGGCAGATATCCGTTGACGCTCCCGTCATTGTAACCAGCCAGCATGGTGGCCGGCTCGCCGTTATCGCCAATCGCTCCCTGCAGCGTCAAGCCTTTCGCGCCGCTTATCGCAATATGGGTATCCTTCCACAGCTGATGGCCGCTCCCCGCATCATGCACCATCCCTTCGGTCTGGACAACCTCCACCGAGGTGAGCCTGTATGTCCCCGCCTCAAATACGATTAACCCTGCTTCAGCCTCCAGTGCTGCCCGAATCGCTTCCCGAATTCCTTCCGCGCTATCCTGCCCGGATGGCGAGGTGTAATCCTTCACATATATGATTTTATCCGAACTCATACTTTCTCCTTCTTTCTCCCATTAGTCTTGGAGCAGCCTCAGCTCAGCCTGCCGTCTCTTCCACTATAAAGAAAAGCTGCCCTGCGCAGCATCAAGGATCTGGCGATTTATTTCATAATATGACGGATTTGAAAAGCTGCGGCCGCGCCGGCTGATTCCTCCTTCATAACTTCATGATTTCTTTACCCAACCATGCATCAGCGCTAATAATCATGAACTACTGTGAAGGTATCATCCGTAAGGAGGAGTGGGCCCTATGCGAATTGCCGTGTTTTCAGACACTTTTATTCCGCAGATCAATGGCGTTGCTCTTACTTTGAAACGCTGGACCGATTATTTATCCGACCGGGGAGTCGAGTGCAAGCTGTTTGTGCCGACCGAACCGGATCCCTCTTATGAAGATCAGGTATGCAGGCTCGCCAGCCTCCCTCTCCTGCTCTATCCCGAATACCGGTTCGCTATTCCCAATTTGCTCCGCATCCGGCAGCAGCTTTCCCGGTTCAAGCCTGATCTTGTCCATATCGCTACCCCGTTCAATGTCGGACTCGCCGGTCTTTCCGCCGCCCAAAAGCTGCACATCCCTGTCGTAGCCTCTTACCATACCCATTTCGACCGCTACCTCGAATCCTATCGCTTTCCTTTTGCCCGGTCATGCTATTGGCCGTATATCAAATGGTTCCACCGTTCCTGTCGCGCCATCTTCGCGCCTTCGCTGGAGACGATAAGCCTGCTGGAAGCAAAAGGGTTAAGCAATCTCGCCTTGTGGACTCGGGGAGTCGACTGCAAATTGTTCACACCCGCGAAGCGTTCGCAGCGTATCCGGGAAATTTACGGGATCACGGAGCGGTATCTGCTGCTGTTCGTCGGCCGTCTGGCGCCGGAGAAGGATATGGATATCCTCTTCCAGCTGATGCATCGGCTGCCGGATCCGATCCGCAATCAAGTCCATCTGCTGATTGTCGGCGACGGCCCGATGATGGAGCAGGCCCGGCAGGAAGTGCCGCAGAATGTAACGTTCGCCGGCTATCAGAGCGGAGAGTCGCTGGCGGAACTGTACGCATCCTCGGATTTGTTCGTGTTCCCGTCTTCGACCGAAACATTCGGCAACGTCGTGCTGGAGGCTGCGGCGTCCGGGCTACCCTCTATTGTCGCCAATAGCGGAGGCGTGACCGAGATTGTACAGCACGGGAAGACCGGGATGCATGCACAAGCCAGAAATGCGGAGAGCTTCCTCGCGGCCTTGACCGACTGGTTCGAGCACCCGGACAAATGGCGGGAGTTCGGGGCAAGAGCCAGGGCCTATGCGCTAACGCGCACCTGGGACCAAGCGATGGAGGTCATCTATACGCGCTGCCTGCAGATCGCCGAAACGGAGAATAATCAACTGGCCGCCGCAAGTCAAATCCTGACGGCTATCGCGGAAGAAGACGAAATTGCCTGAAGCTGACACACATCGGCACGACGCATAATCACATCCAAGATTCAGTAGGAGGTTATGGGATATGGATACCGGAACTCATCTTCTGATTGGCGCCACGTTGGGAGGACTTGCAATCTCTCTTGCCGATCCCGCTCTCATCAGTCATTCGACCGCCGTCTACGGGTTATTCGCGGCAACAATCATCGGCTCGAACGCTCCGGATTTCGATACCGTCATCCGTATTCGCGGGTATAAATCATACCTGCAGCATCATCGGGGCTTCAGCCATTCGCTTCCCATGCTTGCGGGGTGGCCGCTTGTCCTCGCCCCATTGATCGCCCTCGCTTTCCACGCCTGGGCCTATCTGCTCCCGATATTTCTATGGACGATGGCCGGAGTGGTGTTTCATGTCTTCCTCGATTTATTTAATGCCTACGGCGTGCAGTGCTTCAGACCGGTTTCGCGGAGATGGTTCCATGCGGATATCATCCCGATCTTTGATCCGATTCTGTTCTCTCTTCATGCAGCGGGGCTGCTCCTGTGGGTGTTCGACGTCTTCGGGGCAGCGGCTGTCTTTCCGTTTGTCTATGCTTTAACCTTTCTGTTCATCGGCTGCCGCCTCCTGATTGGCCGCTTCATGCTGCAGCTTGTCCGCCGTCGTTACGGAACCGCCGGCTATTCCTTCCTGATTCCACGGGGGCTTCCCCACGAGTGGAAGTATGTTCATGAAACCGGGCAGGCCTATATCACGGGCTCGATCCGCGGATTGACTTTGAAGGAAGAAGCGATCTTCGAAAAAGGGGAGCAAAACGATATCATTCACGCGGTCATGGGCAGCGACGGGGTCCGAACATTTCTCCGCTTCACGCATCGCGTTCATATTTCCTGCCAGAAGCTTCAGGACGGATACAAGGTTGAGCTGCGCGATGTCCGTTTCCGGCACGGACATGATCTTCCTTTCGGTATGGATGTCATGCTGGATGAACGGCTGCAGGTGATCGGGGACACGATCGGGTGGAGAAAGAAGATGTGGGAGCCGCCATATGCATGATATTCGGGGGAGGCAGTTGAGTACGTAAGGGTGGTTATAGTGCTGGAATCTTTGGATAAGAGGGCGCCTAGCAGCAGGTGCTCTCTTCTTTTTGCCTTGCTGCACAATAAACCGAGCCGCCTGTCCATCAATCAAACGGCAGCGCGAACGATGAAGTGATCCACCGTTGTTGGCAGCCCTCTTTCAACCGCATGCCCGGAAAAAATCCGCTCTACTTCAGACAAGCTTTCATTGATGACCATCTCTTGCAGGGATGGCAGCTGACCGAAGCAGCACATTTTAATAATGTCCATAGGCTCCTGCAAATATTGGACAGCCGTGACCGTTTCGATTTCAGCTTGAGTAATTCCCCCTTCTTCAAGCTTATTCTTGATTTTGTCCCATACGGGAGTTCCATCAGGAAGCGGTTCAAAAAGATTGGGGAAAAGCCGCGGCAATTCTGGAGACATGCGATCCCCGGGATGCAGACCAAGGATATGCCCGCCTTTTTTTAAGATCCTTTTTAAGTCTGCATAGGCGGAGGTCGGACCTTTGCGATTGTAAGCACAATCAAACGCTTCCGTTTCAAACGGAAGCTTGTGCTTCGTATTGGCCGTAACAAAAGATACGTTAGCCAGATTGCGGCTTCTGCCCGTTTCAATAAAGTCGCGTGTGATATCCAAACCCACAATCTGCTTCACAACCGGGCTCCATTGGATGGTGAAGTCGCCGTGACCGCAGCCAATATCCAGCACCTTCTTATTCTGAACCATCAGCGAGACCTCATCTCTAAACTTACTCTCGCCATTCGGCTCCGCGACCGTCGAATTCCATGGAAAAGCATACTCCCCTGTCAAACGCGCAAGCTGAGCATACCATGCATGCGAATGAGGCGTTAACCAGTCCTTGTGTGACCTCGGGTTTACAAGCTTCGGATACACGATAAAACCTCCTGCTCATTCAAAATCTCCTTAAAATTCCATTCATCCCCTTTCAATATAAGTAATTTCCTGGGTCTATTCAATGCTTTCCTGGATTCGAATGATTCGTAAAATTAATTCCAAGACTGATTTAAGTAAAATTTGGAATCCTTATAATTTCAACAGATTATTTGTTCAATTCCTTTCACCGGCAGGGTTTTGGAAAGGATTGTTTTTGAATATAACCGGAAATCTGACCAGCCCAGATAAAGCATAATGTGGATGAAATAATGGGATAGTAAAGGCGTGGCAAAATAAACTTATATTCAAAGGACGGTGTCTCATTAACATGGTGGACAATCAATATCCTCGCTTAAGAGGAAAGCTTCTCAAATCGGCAGCAAAGTTTCTCGGATCCGCCCTATTAGTAATAGCGCTGATGACTGGCTTTCCGGATGTCAGCTCGGCGATCGGTAAAGGGGCGAAAGGGCCGGATGTATACGTCATTCAGGGAATGCTGAAATCACTTGGCAGTTACGCAGGCCCAATCGATGGGAATTACAATGCTCTGACTGTCATCGGCGTCAAATATTATCAGAAGAAACATGGACTTCCGGCGACTGGCTCAGTGGACAAAAGGACGCTCAAGTCGTTGGTCTACGTGTACGCAAGCAAGAAGACCGGAACCCAAATGCACACGCAAAGTAAAGGTAATGGAAAAATACGCGAGCAAGGTATTCGCGGCGGCAAAAATGGCGGCGGTATGGGCGGTGGACAAGGCCACGGCGGCGGTATGGGCGGTGGACAAGGTCATGGCGGCGGCACTGGTGGTGGACAAGGCCACGGCGGCGGCATCGGCGGTGGTCAAGGCCACGGCGGCGGCATCGGCGGTGGTCAAGGCCATGGCGGCGGCACTGGCGGTGGACAAGGTCATGGCGGCGGCACTGGCGGTGGACAAGGTCATGGCGGCGGCACTGGCGGTGGTCAAGGCCATGGCGGCGGCACTGGCGGTGGACAAGGCCACGGCGGCGGCATCGGCGGTGGTCAAGGCAATGGAGGCGGCACTGGCGGTGGACAAGGCCACGGCGGCGGCATCGGCGGTGGTCAAGGTCAAGACTCCGGTCGGGGACAAGATCGGGGCCAAGAAAAAATAGAAATCAAACAAGAAGATCAAGGGCAAAAAATTGAAGAGAAAGCCAAGGAAAAAGACAACAAAATTCAAGATGACAATATTCAAGAAGACAAGGGCCAAGTAGAAGAAAAAACCAAAGAAGATACCAAAAGCAAGGATTATGGCCAAGGCGGAGAAGGCAGCCATGGGCATGGTGACAAGCAAAGTCAGGATCAAAATCAAGGAAACAGCCAAGGTGATAATAAAGGCAGCGGATATGGTCAATCAAAAGACACGCAATAAAATCTCCGGCAGCCTTCAAGCCTGATCAGAAACAAATATAAGCCGGGAAGCTCCCAATGGAGGGGTCCCGGCTTATTTAACTTCTCTATTCGGTTAATCAGATTCTAGCCCTTCACGGACCCCAGCATAACGCCTTTGGCAAAATGCTTCTGCAGGAACGGATAAACGAGCAGAATAGGCACCATGGCCAGCACAATGGACGCCATACGGATCGTTTCCTGCGGAATAACCCGGTCGTCGGACCCGCCGGACCCGCCTACGCCGTTGGAATCCGAATCGATAACAAGCGATTTGATCAGCACCTGCAGCGTCCATTTCTTGGCATCGGTCAAATAGATCAGCGCATTGAAGTACGTATTCCAGTAAGCGACTGCGAAGAATAAGGTGAAAGCGGCGACAGCCGGCATGGACAGCGGGACAATAATCCGCCAGAAGACGCCGATATCGGAGCAGCCGTCGATGCGGGCGGCATCCTCAAGCTCCGGGGGGAGCGTATCCAGAAAGCTTTTAATCACAATCAGGCTCCAGGCGTTGGTCAGGCCGGACAAGATCAGGGACCAGTGCGAATTGAGCAGTCCAAGATCCTTGATCAGCAAATAGTTGGGCAAAATCCCGGCATTGAATACCAGCGTAAAAATAACGCCTCCGAGCATCACATTCCGGCCGGGCACGGCTTTCTTGGTCAGAACATAGGCAAATGTGAATGACACGATAACGCTCAGCACGGTTCCGATACCCGTCACGAACACGGTGCTTTTCAAAGCGTTCATAAAGCTGTTGGTCGACAGAATGTACCGGTACGCCGACAAGGACCATTTTTCCGGGAACAAATAAAATTGCATCGGCACATAGACCTTCGGATCGGTGAAGGAAACGCTGAATACATAAATAAACGGAAAGACGCAAATGATCGACATGATCGCGAGCAGAGAGTAATTCACATAATCGAACAGAGTCAATCTTTTGGAAGCTACGAAACTCAAAGTTGGTCCCCCCTTAATAAATGCCCTCTTGACCCAGCTTCTTCACCGTATAATTCGACAGCAGGACAAGGATCAAGCCTACAACGCCTTTAAACATCCCTACAGTTACGCCTACGCTGATCTTCCCTACAAAGCGGTCTCGTATTCTTCCAGAGTGGTCGGAACCGGCAAATTAAACTTGTCCAGCCAGTCCTTCCGCATTTTGATGCTGATATCGATTTGCGGTCGGTTTCGCGGTATCCCGAATATGCCGCCGCCTGCCTTCATATAATTCCATATTTCCTCATAGCTGTTGTTTTTCAAATTCGGGTACTTGCTGAAGTCGCCCAGGAATGGCGTCAAATCCCAGAACGCTCCCTGATTGATGGCATTCTGCAGCGTCGGGCGGGTGGTGCTGGTAGCGACGATGACCTCCGGAATATTGCCGGAAGCCAGCACCAGGTCAAATTTGGTGTTGTAGTCGCCTGAGGGAACCCATTCCACATCCAGTTCGGTTTGGCTGCTATTCTGAAATTCCGTCCAGTATTCATCGTTCATATCCGGTACATCGGCGTATGACGGAACCATAAATTGAACGCTTAGTTTTTTCGCAGCCTCACCCGTTTGCGCCGCCTTGTTCCCATTCTGACCGGTGCCGCCGCATCCTGCGACAACGCCCAGGGAAAGTGCCAGCACCATGGTCAAGCCTAGAGCCTTGCCAGAGAAAATGTTCATATAGACCTCCCAAATTATTTTTAACCCGCTGCCGGATTATTGGACGAATCCGCATCGTTTGGCAACGTTTTCATCATTTATCTTAACGGCATCCCGGACTGCATGTAAGTGACAGATCTTGAACTGCCTGTGAAAATCGGGGTAAAAACAAGGATTGGCAGTCCTTTGTCATGGTTTGCGGCAGCTTGAAGGCTGGCGAACAACAAAACAGCCGCCATCGGTAACAACCGGTTGGCGGCCTGCTTGGTGGAGCATGTAGACGATGAATTTCCGCTACTCCGTGATCTCCCACTGCGGATTCCAGACGACTTCCCACAGATGGCCATCGGGGTCCTGGAAGTGTCCGGAGTATCCGCCCCAGAAAGCATCATGCGCCGAGTCCGTAATAACGGCACCAGCATTCCGGGCCTGCTCCATGACCTGATCCACTTCTTCCTTGCTGCCTACATTGTGGCCAATCGTAAATTCGGTAGAACTTGATGCGGTCTGATGAACCTTCGCCTCATGGGCGAGATCCTTACGATTCCAGATGGCGAGCTTCAAGCCTGCCTGCAGATCAAAAAAAGCAACGGCGCCATGCTCGAACTCTTTGCCAATGATGCCTTGCGTCGGCAGTCCCAGTCCCTCGCGGTAGAATGCCAGCGATCTTTCCAAATCATCCACGCCCAATGTGATTACCGTAATCCGTGGTTTCATCATATACCTCCCTGCGCGATTTGCTGTTTCTTCACCCGGCAATACCGGCCTCAACCGCCAATTTGAATCCATTATATCCTAGTATGAAAAAAAGCCCAACCTCCCGCTCGATAGCGGCAGACTGGGCGGTGATTCATCTGGAACCTCTTATACGCTTCTCTCATCTTCAACTTAGAACTCCACATTCAGCTCAACATGGTCGAGTATTTCCTTCACGCGCGCGATCTTGAACGCGTCAGCCGGCACTTCGCCCGACTGATAACGCTTGCCCCGGTTAAATTCGCCCAGATAAAGGTGTTTAAATATCCTTTGCAGCTCATCCAGCTCGAACAATTTGACGGTCCGGACTTCTCCGTCTACGGAGATATGCAGGCTGGATGCCGGATTCATCTGCACCAGCACCTTGCCCTCGAAAGCGTTTCTTCCCGGCTCATCATCCAACCAGTACTCACCGCCTGCGGGTTTCCCCGCTTTACGCACATGAACATTGACGTCCGACAGATAGCCTTTATTCACAAACGGTTGATTCCGAATATATACCGGGCTGGTAATCGCAACATTTCCTGCAAAATCATAGCACTTGGCAATGACGAAGCTGTCTTCTTTCACTTCTATCCGGTGCGTGCAATCATATTGCATGTCGCTCACGGCATACTCGGCTGCAATATCGCCATTGACGATCAGCTGTACGGTCGAAAGCGATGCCTCAAAACAGCTGAAAGCTTCTATAACAATCTCGAACGCCTCCCCGCTTTCATAGGAGAACACGGTGCCCGGCAGCTGCCCGTTTACCCTCATAACCAGAATGGGACCGGAGCTGACAATATTCCTGCCGTTCTTCATAGCAGCACCCAATGCCTGCATGCTGAACTCTTCCAGAAAAGCATACGTCTTGTATTGGAGAAACCGCTGCTTCGGAACTGCGTCGAAGGAAACATCCGTTTCCGCCACTCCGGGAAGAAAATAGCCATTCCGCAAAGCCTCGAACCATAAGTCCTGATACGCTTTCTTGTCGCTGCCATAGCCCATGATGACCATGCCGTCAACGGCACCCGTCAACAGATCAAACGCCAGCGTGGATGCGATATTCGTAATGAATACGTCATGCATTCCCCACCACCAGCTCGTCGGATGAGCGGCGAACGCGAAGGAGTGCTCCTGCTTTTCCGCAAGAACGGCTTCATACGGATAGGAGATTTCATAGCGGGGCTCGTCTCCCTGCCGGTTGCTGTCATTCCAGGGATCCCACGCCTCGTCGTAATATTTGCTGAAGGGGGGCTTCTGCACAAAATTGAACAGGCATATATGTCCATACCTGCATTTGACAAACTCGTTCCCGATATCGATGATGAAGCCTTCCTGATTGATCTGATTGATCTGCCTGATATCGGAAGCGAACTGCCCGCGGTAAGGGGCATCACTCTTATACTCTTTGTTTAAATACTCCAGATGCGTTTCGTGATCATAAGGCGAGCCGGCATAGAAGAAATTGAAATCCTCCGCCATCATAACCGTAGAGGCCCATCCGAGGTTTCCGTTCACCAGGTTCTCGTTCCTGGAAACATGGGAATGCGCATCGAATGAATAGAGGCCAAGCTTCCTTGTATCCACCAGAGGCTTGAGCTGCACACGGATCTCGACATTCCCGGTATGCACAGCCGCAGTGTGGCGGACTGGAGCATACAGCTTGCCCTTGAACACCTCGATCGTGTATTCGCCGTTGACCGCTTCAAAGTCATGTTCCCCGCTGCAATATATAATTTCGCCTGCATTCCCGTTATCCTCAACCGGCCCGTTACCGGATTTCCGGATCACAATTCTGCAGGGCGTTAATTGTTCATTGGCATCATATACCTTAATCCTGATTCCCATGCTGTCCCTCCAAAACAATTGGAATTGCTGTCATAACGCTTATTGAATGGCATGGATGGACGAAATGCGCAGCTGGGGATAATAAATCCCTTTTCGTTCCTTGAAATCAATCGTCGCCACACCCGTTAGCTCAAAGCGGAAGCCGCCTATCGGAAATGCCCTGACCCCGAGCAGAAAATTCAGCAGCGTCCCCAAAGAACCTCCATGGGCGAATACCGCTATGGACAGATTCCGGGCGTGCTCTTCAGGCACAAACCCGCCCATGCGGCTGTGAATGCCCAACCGGCCCAGCTCCTTCAGAAAAGGCGGGATGATCCTGGCGCTCATTTCAAAATGTCCTTCGCCCATGTCCGTCTTCCAGCTTTCTTCGGCATACACATCTTCCGCCTGCTGCTGGATTTGTTCATATACCGTGCTTGGAAGGCTCGCAAGCTCTGGGCTTGGCATCCATTCATGCAGAAAATGCAGCACTTCAATGTCTGTCTCTCTTCCGGCCATAATAATTTCAGCCGTCTGCAGAGCCCTGCCGTACGGAGAGGAGAAAGCATGATCGAAATGCACATCCTTCAACGCCTGCGCCGCCGCCTCCGCTTGCGGAATGCCTGACTCTTCGGTAAGGCAGCCCTGTACCGGTCTTTCCGGGCAAATGAACGGATCCCCGCACATTTCTCCATGTCTGATTAAGGTCAATTTCATAATCGGCATCACCTTCAGTCCTGTGAATTTTCCCAATAAAGTGGATAAGGCCATCCGGCCTTATCCACCCGCAGCTTCATTACGATTATTTCAATCCCAGCTTCGTGAGGTTCTTCTGGTAATTCTCGGTGACCGCAGCCTCGACTTTAGCCGCTCCCGCATCATCCATAGCCTTGATGAACTTAAGCCATTCCTCGTGCGAGGCTTCTGCGGAATTGGACAGAACAGGCTTATAGACGGCATCGCCGAGCTTGCTGTCGATCGTGCTGTACATCATCGTGATATCCTGCGGCAGTCCTGTCTCAATACCTACGAAAGGCGCGCTGTCGAAGTAATATTTGCCAAGCGCCTCATCCCGCTGTGCAAAGTCGACCCGGCCTGTCACTTTAGGGTCATCCTTCAGCACCATATAGGTGCCTGTAGGGGATTTGGGGACGTCCGTGCCCACGAAGTGCCTGTATAGGCCAATCCCCGTTTCTTTGGCAAAGCTGTCATCGCCTTCCCCGTTTTTCCATCTCTCCAGATATTCGGGCTTCAGCGTAGGAACGCCGTCCTTCATTTCCCACTGCGTGCCTTCCGGCCCGTTATGCGCCATGAAATTGCCTTCCGGCGATGCCAGGAAATCCAGCAGCTTGATCGCCGCTTCCTTATCCTCCGTCTTATCGGTTATGACCGCATAGCCATTGCCTACACTGCTTATGTTTACGAGCTGCGGCGTTTCGCCGCCGGGTATGCTGACGGCAAAATTCAGGAAGTACATATTTTCCGCATTCGGCACATTCGCCGCCTTGAATTCGCCCCAGGCATCGGCGACCATATTCCAGGCTCCGATCGTAGTTGCGATTCTTCCCGTATTGACCTTTTCTTTCTGCCAGGCATCCGGCTCCACGACGAATGAATCGGGATCAAGCAACCCTTCCCTGTAAAGCTTATTGTAAAATTGCATGGCCGTTTCCGCCCAAGGCTCTCTGAACCAATATTGGACTTTCCCGTCTTTGACGGTCCACTTGGCCGTTCCGGAGCCTCCCATAGCCTCAAGGCCCTGCAGGAAGTTGTTCCAGGAACGTTTGAACGTTCCGATTGGCCACACGCTTTCGCCGCTGCCGGTTTTATTCACCTTCGGATCGTCCTTGATTTTTTTTAAAACCGCATAGATGTCGTCGGTTGTCTCAATCTTGGGCGAGCCGATGGCTTCATAGATATCCTTTCTGATCTGAAAGCCGAAGCCATAGCCAGCCGGTGTAGAGCCTTCCGGGATATTGCCGTATTGCTGAGTCAGACTATACAAATGATTGTCGTCCGTTTTAAGGAAATTAAGCGTTTTTTCTCCATACGCCTTCTGGATATTGGGTCCATTGGCTTCAATAAGGGGAGCCATGTCAACCAGCCGGTTGTCGTCCAGCATCTTCTGATACGTCTCCGGCTGCAAATTCGTAATGATATCCGGGTAATCACCCGACGCAAGCTTGAGTCCCATAGCCTGGGCGCCGTCGCCGGAGATAACCTCCCATTTCAGCTTGATATTCAGATTGTCGAGCAGATACTTGGCGATCGGATTGTCATCGTACACAGGATCGCCTGTACCAAAGGTCGGGGAACCGCCAGCCGCATTCAGCACGGTCAATTCCACTGGAGGTTCTTTCGCATCGGGTACCGCAGCGTCCGTTTCGGAACCAGCATCCGCTGTCCCCGCATTTGCGGCCGCATCAGCTGCCGGTGCGTTATTTTTAGCCGGTTCCGGCTGGCTGCAGCCCGCAAACACGGCGGCAAGCAGAAATACGACTAGCCCTACACTTGCCATTCTGGTCCAACGTCTCATTTCTCCCATTTCCCTTCGTTATATAGATTATCTATCTGAAAGTTTCAGCAATGGCCGTGAGATCAAATCGTCATCTGACCCCGGCAATCATTGAAATCCTCATTCCTTGACTGCTCCCATGGTCATCCCGCTTACGAAATATTTTTGCAGAAATGGATAGACGCACAGAACCGGAACGGTTGTTACTACGATGGTAGCCATCTTGATCACCTCGGACGTCGGCTTGTTCTCGCCTCTCATGGAATCTATCAGCGCGCTGTAGTTGGAGCTCATGCTCTGGGCTTGCGACTCCATCAGGATTTTGACCAGGATGCCCTGCAGCGTTGCCAGTTTCCCATCGTTCTTGGTGTAGAAATACGTATCATTCCACGAGGTCCAATGCCCGACTGCATACATCAGGGCAACCGTCGCCATAACCGGCGCAGCCATCGGGATTACGATCCGCATCAAGATCCGTATCTCGGAAGCACCGTCAATCCTTGCCGATTCGAGCAGCGCCTGCGGCAGATCCTCGAAGAACTGGCGCATGATCATGATCGGCATTGCAGCCACAAGGCCGGGGAGAATATATACAGCGAAATTATCATAGAGACCGAGACTCCGGATGAGCAGAAATTCGGGTATGATGCCGCCGTTAAAATACATCGTGAACACATACAGAAAGATGAACGTTCTTCTGAATAACAGCTGTCTGTTCGACAATACATAGGCAATGACCGCCGTGCTTGCCAGATTGACGATCGTCCCGAGAACCGTCCTCAGTACGCTGATATAAGCGCTGTGCGCCAATAAAGGCTCCTTGAAGATGAGCTCGTAGGCCGCAACCGAGAATTTCCTCGGCCACAGGTATATGCCTTTTATCATGGCGTCCTGCCCGTCGTTAAACGAGATCGCGAAGATATTGATAAAGGGGTAAATGACCGTGAACGACAAAAGCAGCAGAATAATGGCATTAAGTACATGGAACGTCTTCTCGCCTCTTGAAATCAGCACAAATCCACCTCATGGAAAAATCATCTTAAAGTATGGTGCAAAAATGGCCTTCGGTTCGTACGGGCACTTTTTCACTAAAACACGCCCATCTTAAACAGCCTTCTCGAAATCATATTGGCGATGATGACCAGCACCAGACTGATGATACTCCTGAACAAGCCTACCGCCGTACCGTATGAATATTCGAGCTGCTGCAGCCCATATCGGACGATATACGTATCAAGCACCTGCGAATGCTCCATATTCAAGGGATTGCCCATGAAGAACTGCTGATCGAGCCCCGCGTTCAGCACGTAACCCAAGCTTAGTACCAGCAGAATAACAATGGTCGGTTTTATGCAAGGGAGCGTAATATAGATAATTTGCTTCCACTTATTGGCCCCGTCGATAATTGCCGATTCATACATCTGCCTATCTATGGCTATAATAGCGGCTATATAGAGAATGGAGTTGTATCCGGCGCTTTTCCATACATTCAGAAAGGTGATGACCGGCCAGTACAATTGCTCGTCGCCCAGGAAGTTTACAGGCTTATCGATAACATGAATATCGACCAGGAACTTGTTAATGGAGCCGCCGTCAATAGAAAACAGCGTGAAAGCCATGCCCGCAACGACAACCCACGATATAAAATGAGGCAGATACGAAACCGTCTGTACGAACTTCTTCATGTACAGGTTCCGGAGCTCGCATACCAGTATCGCAAACACGATGGAAGCCGCCGTTGTAAAAATCAACGAAAGCACGCTGATGACAACCGTATTTCTCATAACGATCCAGAAATCCGACGAATTGAAGAAATACTCGAACCACTTGAAGCCCGCCCAGGGACTTCCGATAATTCCTTTGGAGAAGGAATAATCCTTGAAGGCAATCAGATTGCCGTACATCGGATAATATTTAAATAAAAGCAGATGGGCCAGGAAAGGGATCAGCATGAGCATCAACACTTTCTGCTTCTTCAGTTTCGAAAGAAGATTCTGAATCCCGGTCAAATGGATAACTTCCTTTCACCTGATGTTTTGGTTTCTCTCTCTACTTAAATTTTAGTGCCGGCAGGCCGTGCCTTCAATTCAAATATCCATCGAATGCTTATAGTAAATATGGCAGTTGGATCAGGCAAATTGTGATGGATATATGCATTTTTGATAGATTCTGCATAAAATGAAAACGCCGTTGAACCGACATGGCTCAGCTGGCGTTTTTAATGGTGATTTCTATTAATGTGCCAGGGGTTCTCCGTGCTGCGCGAATCCTTATCTGGTCCCCGTACAAATATTTCAACCGCACAATCGTATTGGTAATTCCGTAGCTTGCGCTGCTTGTCATCGTATTCAATCCGTTCATATCCTCAATCAACCGGACAAAGTCTTCCTCAATCCCGGACCCATCGTCCATGATGCGGATCCGCACTCCCGTTCCTTCGAAACGGATGATTTCGATCGATAGATTCAAGGGCTGCTCACGCACGATTCCATGCACGATGCTGTTCTCGACAAAGGGCTGCAGGGTCATTTTGCATACCTGCAAGTCGTTCAGGCTCTCGTCCATCCGGATTGTTAAACGAATGAGACCGCTGTAGCTCAAATTCTGCAGCTCGACATAGCTTAGGACCAGTTTGATTTCATCCTGGATGCCGATGATTTCGTTTCCTTTGCTCAGGGCAATTTTATAAAAATCGCTTAAATGATCGATGATGTGCATAATCTGCTGCTGCTTCTCTCTAAAAGCTATCCAGCGGATGGCAGAGAGCAGATTGTACAGAAAATGCGGGTTCATCTGCATCTGCAAATATTTAATCTCGCTTTCTTCCTTCTGCTTCTGGACGTTTAATATATCGCTGTTCAGGCTGTTAATATTCCGGGCCATCGTATAAAGCGCCTGATCCAGCAAATAAAACTCGTTCACCTGGCTGATCGTCGGCTGGATATTCAGATTGCCCTTATCGATTTCCTTGATCTTGGCGACCAGCTTGTCTACCTGCCCGGCAAATCTTTTCGAGAAAAGGAAGGCCAGAAGCATCGATACAAGGATCAGAATGGCTGTGTAGAAGATAATATAGTAGGTTATGTTTCTCTTTTCCTTCTCGATCTCGTTGGAATCATACAGTACGGCAAGCGACCAGCTGTCGTTCACCTGCTCGCTGAACAGATAATAGCGGGTATTGTCATAAACCAGCTTGCCCGTCGCCTCTCCTTCGCTGACAAAGCGCTTGACGGGCGCATTGATTTCCTTCCCGATCGATCCTCTGCTGTTGGAGCTGATCACCTGATTCTGGTTATCCATGAGGAACAGATAATTGCTCGCCATTCCGGATTTGTAAAGATCATAGAAGCTCTCTTCGTTCAATTCGATGACCAGCACGCCTCCGGGCGCATAGACATTCAAATACTTCATCAGGACGATTTTATACGCGCCGCTTGCTTCATCCCGGTAACTGGCCCATACATCCTTGCCCCCTGCATCCAGTGCCTTCTGAAGCAGATCCACTCGGCTGAATTGACCCCAGATCCTGATTTCCTTTCCGTTGCTGACCAGCCCGGCATCCCTTTTGTAAATGCTGATGCTGCTGATCTCCGTATTATTGCTCAGAATGCTCTGGAGATTGTCCGTAATCGAATTGAACTTCTCAAACATATCGTAATCGATTTTTTGATTATGATAGCCTTCCAGAAAAGTCTGCAGAGCCGTATCGGCATAGATATTTCCTGCAATGGTTTCACAATTATCGACCAATGTCAGCACATTGCTCTTCAGCTGCGCGCTCGTATTTTGAATGAAATCGTCGTTCTGCTTCGCGATGGCTGAATTGAACCTGTAATAAATAATCAAGCTGATGGTGACAGAGCTGACCAGCACGATTGCAATCGTAAAGGCGAATACAACATAGAAAAATTTCACTTTATATGCGGTATTCATAAGTCCTGCTCCTTTTGCTGCCGGCATCGTTCACGGGTCAGGCCCCGCTTACCTGGGTCATATACTTGTTCCGGTACTCTTTGGGCGTCATATGGACACTGTTTTTAAACACAAGATTAAAATACGTGCTGTTCTCATACCCCACCATTTCACCGATTTCATGCACCTTGTAGCGGTTTTGCCTCAGCAGCTCCTTGGCCTTGTTGATCCTCAGCTGGGTCAAATAATCCTGTATGCTGATGTTCATTTTATCCTTGAACAGGACCCTCAAATAATTGGGACTCAAAAACACCCGGTCGGAAATATATGAGAGCGTGATCGATTTGCAAAAGTCCTTATTCAGGATGTTCAAAATTTCCTGGATCATATAATCTTCTTTATTCAGGTTTTTGCGGCCCATATACGAGGAAACCTCATTCATAACCTGACGGACGTAATGTACAATATCGGGAAGCGTCTTGGCCGTGACTACACCATGAAAAAGCTCCGATTCGTCTTTTGCGACCATGTCGATCTTTTCTCCAATATTCGCCATGCTCTTGGAAAGGCTGCTGAATAAGCTGATCATTATACTCTGAATGCGCTCCAGCTTCATATAATGCTCCGTTGTCATGAGATGCATCAGCTTCTGTATGCTCTCTTCGCAATCCTTGCCCCCGCATGCCCCTGACACAATCTCGTCGATAATCTGCTTCATAAGGCCAGTGTCCGGGTCGGACAGCGCAGATGTACGGGCATGCGCCTGTTCGAACGTAATTACGCTGCCATACCCGAATCCGACCTTTCCATTGATTGTGGAGCAGCACTGTCTATACAGCATTCCAAGGTCGGTCAAATTAGGAGCGCCGGTGCTTACGCCGATTACATACCTGAAGGACTGCACCTCCATGAGAGCGGCAATTTTGTTCCCGACCGTGTGAAGAAGCTGCTTTTCTTTGTCGGAATCTTCCTTCAGGGAATGGAGAACCGCAATGATTCTGCTGTCCCCATCCTTGATGAATAATACGTCCTTGGGATCGCACGCATCCTGCAGCTCAGTGAGAATGCTGCCCAGATACCCGGATTTTTGGAAAATATCGGTGTTGGCCGCATAATCGAATTCGATCAAGGCCAGCTTGTATGAACCCGTCATTTGCAGCTTCAAATCATTAGCCCGGGTGTAGATCAGGTTCGCTTCATCCGGACTGTGCCGGCCGTTCATCAGCTCCTCCAGAAATTTGGTCTGAAGATGGGGCAGATTATGATGGAATTGCTCCATGATTTTCCTGCTTGCCCGATGCGACAGCTTCTCGTCCATGGAAACCGATGCAATCCTTCTCAGAACCGCAATCAATTCTTCTTGTTTTACAGGTTTGATCAGATAACTGTATGCCCTGACTTCAAGCGCTTCCTTCAATGTCTCCGCGTCATCATGTCCGCTTGAAAAAATAAACTTTATGTTCGGGTTGAAATGAGCGATGGCTTTGGCCATCTCAATTCCATCCATAACAGGCATTTTGACATCACTGATAATAATATCAGGCTGATGCAGCCTGGCTTTCTCCAGCCCATCCTTGCCATTATGAGCGGTATCCACGACACGGACCCCCAATAAGTCCCAATCGACATAATGCTGCAGCGCATTTCTTTCAAAATCGTTGTCCTCTACAATGAGAAGCGTGTTCATCTCCATTACACCTCGCAAACAGGTTTATACCGCGTATTTGCTCGAGAGCATGTTCATCATTGAACGACAGGGTCTATCTTCGTTAGTTCTACACGGAAAGTCCAATACCCTCCTGAATAATCCCGCTTGCTCCTGGTTTAACAATTACTTATCAAATGCCGACCATTTCTTGCCATAACCAAACAGACCCAGCACCGGACGGTGCTGGTTCTCTCTCTATCGTTCCGATATTTATACGCTTGAAACTTGGCCTTCATTTAAAGGATAGATACATGGTTGCTTTCAGTCAATCATTTTATTTGTAAAAGTGATCCATATTAATCATAATTCTATCATTTGATTGGATTTGATTGATTTTTATGGTTCCAAAGAACGGAGGATGTGAAGCGGGTGCAATAGTCACCTTACAAATTGTCAAAAAGCTCATGAAGCATTTTTTCTTTATTATTGAGGAACTGCTTCATGATTATATAATGATCGGTTGCTTCCAATGTTGTGGTTTCAATCCCGTCAGGAGTCAGATTATAAATGACCGAATCCGGATATGCCATAAGAATGGGGGAATGAGTGGAGATAATGAACTGGGAGTTTTTTTGGACCAGCTCATGAATGCGCGAAAGCATGGCCATCTGCCGGAGAGGAGACAAGGCGGCCTCAGGCTCATCCAGGATGTATAAGCCCTGCCCTCCGAACCGGTGAAGGAAAGCGGCAAAAAACGACTCACCGTGGGATTGCTCGTGCAGCGACTTACCCCCGTAAGAATCTATAATGCGTGGGCCGGCAGAGCCTTCCCTATCCAGCTCCTCGATATTCGTCGCCAGGTTATAATAACTCTCCGCCCGGAAAAAGAATCCATCCCGCGGCTTATGCGCTCCGCGCACCAAACGTATATATTTATGCAAATCGGAATGGGCGGATTGCGTGGAGAATGAGAAGTTCCGGGTGCCGCCTTCCGGATTAAATCCCCAGGCTACGGCAATCGATTCCATTAGCGTCGATTTCCCCATTCCGTTCTCACCCACGATGTAGCTCACTTTGGGATGAAAGTCCAGCTTGCCGAGACTCCGGATTACGCCGAGATGGAATGGATAATGATCAAAGGAAGGGATCGCATCCCTATCAAGCCTAATGCCCCGCAAAAAACGATCTGGAGAATGCCTGCCCATCTGTCACATGACCTCCCTGTCGCCACTCCCATTTAATTCCACTGTTTGATTGATCGCATTTCTCCACTCATACAAATGCTCTTCCAGCTGGGACTCGGCTTTGCGAAGAATCCCGATTTGTTTTTTGATGTCGCCCAGCTTTCTTTCAGCCACTTCTATGGCATTCGGCAGGCATTCCCGACTTGTACCATATTGAAATAAACAGTCAAAGAAATCCGTTATTTCCTTGGCTGTGAGTCCAAGACTAAAATAAAGCTGGATCAATGCAATCCTTTCAACATCCGATTCCGCATAATCCCGATATCCGTTCTCCAGGCGAACGGGGTTCAGTAACTTCTTTTCTTCATAGTATCTCAGGGAACGCAGACTCACTCCTGTCCTCCCTGACAGCTCACTGATATGAATAACGAGCCCTCCCCGCTTTGATTGATATATGTCATACTAAACCATCACATGATGTGAAGGTCAAGAGGGTTGAGCGGCTTTATAGCTGTCCAGCAGGCCGGCAGCGATATTTCCAAACATCCTGATCTCGCTTAAATACTCAAACCCAACCGGATTGTTTAATTGATTATACATTCTTACCACTACTGCGTCATAATGCGGGATGATCAAACAAGCACATCCGGTGATGCCGAGAATTTGATACGCCCCATTGGGTACATGTTCACCGATCTGGTTTAATGGACTGCTGCTTTGAAGCCACCAAACAAATCCATTACTGGGCAGATGCTCAGGTACTGTGGAGGGTGTGTGTAATTCGGTTACCCGTTCAAAAACAGTTTGCGGCAGGACTTGCTTGCCATTCATACAACCTTTTCTAAGATGAATATAACCCCACGCCGCCATGTCTTCAGCACTGATAAATAAATTGCCTTGATCACCCGCATCGCTGTCATTAGGGCCAACCCAGGTATGTTTGTCCTTGTAGTAGTTGTAAATCAGGTGCTCATCATACGAAGTTCTCCAACCGGTTTTATTCAAATGATACGGTGCAAGGATGCTGCTTTGCACAAATTCGCTTACATTTTGTGCAGATAAATGCTTAACCAGCCGGGTTAACAGGGTAATGCCGGTATTTCTGTACGCCCAGCTCTCACCCGCCGGAAATTCTCTTACGATCGCGCCGTCTGCTTCCATTAAACCGTGAGTATGCGTGAGCAGCTGCCGTAACGTTACTCCCTTAGCGGCCTCCTCGGGCTCATTCAGGTATCCCGCAATTTCGTCATCAACACTGTTGATCCTGCCCTGCTCTATGAGCAGGCTTACCGCAAGCCCAAGATATGTTTTACGTATGGAACCTACATTAAACCGGGTAGCTTCGTCGACCCTCCGCGACTCCGGAGAGAAATCGTGGGTACCAGCGTACCATTCGTTTACAACAGTGTCTTTATGGATGATGCAAACAGCAGCAGCTGTTGCTCCTGTCTCTTTTTGAATGTTTTGTACGTAGATGTTGAGGTCTTGAAAATGTCCATTGACGGTTCTTTTCAAATTAAAGTCTCCATCCTCCGGTTATTTAAGCTCTTTCCGCTTTACCAACACAGCACGATAACCTAATCCTACCATGGGATTAGATATGAACAAAAGGCCAACCGCTATGCCGGTTGACCCATTCAATACTTATAGAAGATTCCTCTCATTCCCCCATGCGGAATGCGGCGATGAACGATGCCAGCGCAGCAAGGCTCGCGACGGTTCGTACCGTATTCCACGCCGTCCAATCGGCGATGTAACGTGTCCATAGTTCCGCGCCTTCGGTGCTTGCGGGATCCACAGCGGCAAGCGTATCGTTCAACGGCACGTTGAACACGGCTGTCACCAGAAAGGAGCCTACGAGATAGAGCAGGCTGCCGGCGAGCAGATAGATCACGCCAGCTTCCCCCCATCTGAAGAATGAAACGATGAGCAGGACAACAGATGTCAAGGCCGATCCGAAAAACACGGTATTGAACCATGGATTGAGGACGGTTACGTTAATGGACTGCATAGCGGCAATGCCCTGCTCCGCCGGGAGACGGGAGAGAGCTGTCATCACGAATGCCGAGAAGGCGAAGAACAGACCGGCAACAAGCCCGGTTCCAAGTGCCGAGACGAAGGTTAATGTGCCAAGCAAGCGCTCCATAATACTAAACCCTCCAGACGCCGGCTGCGGCAGTGTTTCGTGCATATTCAGCAAAATCCCGCGGCTCTCTGCCCAGAGCACGCTTAACGCCATCCGTCAGATGGGAGTTGCGGCCGTCCAGTACTTTGGTGAACAGATCGGTCAGCAGCAGCACGATTTCGTCCGGCACATGCTCCTCCGCCAGCATCGACTTGAACTGTTCCCCGGAGACCTGCACATAACGGACCTCCCGTCCGCTGGCCTGGGCGATTTCCTTGGTCGCTTCAGCAAAGGTGAGCGCGCGCGGGCCGGTCAATTCGTAGAGCTGGCCCACATGGCCGTTCCCGGTCAGGGCGGCGACTGCGACGTCCGCGATGTCCTCGGCATCGATGAACGGCTCTGCCACATCCGCTGCCGGGAGAGCTACCGTACCGCTCATGACCGGCCCGATCAGGAAGCTTTCGCTGAAATTTTGGCAAAACCAGCTCGCCCGCAGAATCGTCCAATCTGCGCCTGAATTCCGCAGCGCCTGCTCGCTGAGCTGAGCCTCTTCCTCGCCTCTGCCGGACAGCAGCACCTGCCGCCTGACGCCCCTGCTCACCGCAAGCTCGGCAAATGCGCCGATAGCTGCTGCTGCTCCCGGCAGTGCAAGGTCGGGATAATAAGTGATATACACCGCTGACACGCCCTGCAGAGCTGCTGCCCAGGTTGCTTGATCCTCCCAATCAAAAGGCAGCTCACCGGAGCGGGAACCAATCCTTATCGGCACACCGAGCTGCGTGAGCCGCATCGCCACACGGCTGCCTGTCTTGCCTGTTCCGCCAAGAATCAGGATTGGCTTCCTTTCTTGAGCACTCTCCTGGTTGATGCTTTTTTGCGTATTTTCGTTCATAATGAATCCTCCTTGTATATAAGTAGTATTTATAGGCAAGGCATTAAGCCTCTGTCCACATTGGGGAACATAATCATCATCAGCGTCAACTGGCATCATAAATTGTTTGTACAAGCAAATATTATTGTAATAAAATGGAACTGAATCATTCGATATTTTCTAATTGATCGCTCACTTTATATAAATGAAGGGTTAGTTCATCGCCTTCTTGTTCCCCCAAAATGGCGGAATAGCGGGCTCGAAGATTGTTCCAGCATTGATTGATCACATCTTCCAATGCCTTGCCTTTATCCGTTGCATAAATGAGCGACAATCGCCCTTCCACACGGTTGTAGATCAATCCTTTACTGACAAGCTTCTCGACAAGACGGGTCACCGTTGAAGGCTGAAGATGGAGAATTCCGCCTAACTCCTTCTGTGAAATCCCTTCTTTCTCATACACGGCCATCAGTAAAAAACTATATGTCGGCGATAATCCGCTTACGGCAAACTCATCCTCAGCCATTTTGGTAATAACCCTGCCGAGCCGGTTCGCAGTGAAATACAGGCATTCCTTCAAATAGTTTTTCAGCATGGATGGTACCTCATTTCTTGAATGGACACTGTCACAAAATAATATTGTTTGCACATACAAATATAATACATTCCCGAAAAAATGTAAAGCCTGAATTTTCCTTTACGCATTTTCTATTCTTTCATGTGAGATACATCTGCATGGAGCTCTATTGTCGGATTATTGTTTTGAATAACAACCTTACTGAGACTTGTAGGATGCAGATATGGCGGCTCCCACAACTTTTCCAAGGGCCTGCCTTCAAAATAACCCATAATCAGTTTCAATGTGACGGAATGCGTTACGACTAGAATCTCTTTTCCCTTGTGGGCAGCAATGATCTCTTCAATCACTGGAATGACCCGATCGGAAACATCTTGAAAAGACTCTCCCCCGTTCTGGGGGCTGTAGAGATGCGGAGTATTCCAAAAAGCATAATAAGCTTCCGGCTGAGATTGTTCAATGTTGTTCTCTCGTATGGGATATAAGCTCAGCCGTTTTAACGGCTCTCACGCTGGAGCTTGAATAGACAGCCGCAAAATCAACAGCTCTCAAAGAATCGCCCAAGGCTTGCGCTTGATAAAGCCCTCTGCTGGTGAGCGGCGAATCCTGATGCCCTTGCATTCTTTTTTCAACATTCCATTGCGTTTCTCCATGCCTCGTTAAATATAAATTCGTCTTCTCCATTTTATAACGCTCCCTTTTCAGAAAACCTGGCGGATTCGTTATTTTCCATACTTGCCGTTATCCTTGAGTTTGAAATACTTGCCGTCTGTTTCCGCTGCTATGAATTGTTCCGTGTCTATCCCCTGAATTTTATAAAGCTTTGTACCCTTTTTAAATAGATTGGAGTAACCATTGCCATATGTTCCTTCGTGATCGGAATACTTTTTAACTTCCCCGATACTTTGTTCAATTGAATCCTTTGCGACCTCTTCTTTGATGTCTTCATAAATATCGCCGTTCCAGACCACAAAGCCATATGCCCAATCTGCACTCGAAGAGGGCGATATTGCGCTGCAGGAACTCAATACAATAGCAGACAATATGACAAGAGCAGCCCATGCCAGTCTATTCATAAGATTCAAGCCCCCCTTACTGTTCGGCAAAATATTGGACGAAAAAATCCCTGAACTTGCGGGCTGCCAGAGATAGGTAGCGTTTCTCGTGCCATATGATTTGAAAATTGCGCTGACACACAGGATATTCAATACGCAGCAGATGAAGCGGGACACCAGGACTTCTTCCGCACCCGCCGATAAGGGCAATTCCCAATCCGGCACGGACAAGATTTGAAATGCTGGCAGGTTCGTCTACCTGGCAAACGTATTTTGGCGATATCCCCGCTTTGCGGAAGAAACCGTCATTCATCGGTTGGAAAAGAATGCCCTCTTTGTAGCCGATAAACGGCTCATCCGCGACCTCTTCCAAGCGAATGCTGCCACGCTCCGCTAACCGGTGCCCGGGAGGAACGGCCAAGAAAACATCTTCGCTGAACACGGTCGTTGCACTGAATTCCGGGTGTTCGACGGGCAGAGCCGTAAAACAAATATCGGCTTCGCCTGCTCCAAGCAGAAGGGCTATTTCTTCTTCTTTTGAAACCTGTGTAAGCCGGATATTGACTCCTGGGTAGAGGGAGAGGAACGCCCCCAGCGGCTCTGTTAAACGGTCCAGGGCGGATGTCGCCAAATGAATGACTCCATGCTCCAATCCCGCAAGCTCGGTAATTTCCTTCTGCCCCTCTTCCAGCGCGCTGAGGGCCGCTTCGACCTTTTTCAAAAAAATTTGTCCAAATATATTAAGCCGGATTTGTCTTCCATAACGGTCAAACAAAGGCACGCCTACGCTCTCCTCCAACCGGGAAATCGTCTTGCTGAGAGCGGGCTGCGCAATACGCAGCTCCTCGGCAGCCTTCGTCATATGCTCCAGTTTGGCTACCTTGCGAAAGTACTGCAGCTGCAGCAATTCCATCCTTTCCCTCCTTCTTATACACTTTAGTATATGTATTATATGTGTTTAGATATATTATTGTTTATTTACATTTTATTATAAAATAAATGATGCCGGCAAACAATTGAAATGCTAAAAGATACATTTTATATACGTTCAAATATTTTAAGAAAGGGTGAGCTTGGATGGACAATCGTTATCCCAGACAGGGAGGGGAAGCAGCATGAGAGCAGCGGGAATTCTCTCCTTTGGCCCTCCGGAGGTTTTGCAGCTAATCGAGGCTGAGACTCCTCAAGCAGGCGCGGGCGAAGTACGGGTCCGCGTCAAGGCTGCCGGAGTCCAGCCCGCCGATTTGGCAGTACGCAGCGGTTGGACTCCGCCCGGGGCAGCAGTGCATTTTCCTCAGATTCTTGGCAACGAGTTCGCGGGGATTATTGATCAGGTCGGGGAAGGCGTCACCGGCTTCACTGCCGGCAATGAGGTTCTTGGCTTCCGGGTGCTGGGATGCTATGCCGATTATGTAGTGGTAAGCAGCAGTCAGATCGTGGCCAAGCCCCGGACTATGTCATGGGTGGTCGCAGGAGCACTGTCCGCCTCCGGGCAGACTGCCCACACTGCGCTAAAGGAATTGGGCGTTAGCCAAGGCGACACCGTATTGATTCATGCCGCCGCTGGCGGGGTAGGTACGATCGCGGTCCAGTTAGCCTTGTCCTGGGGGGCTACCGTCATCGGCACAGCCAGCGAGCAAAATCACGAATATCTTCGATCGCTGGGAGCGATTCCGGTCAGCTATGGAAACGGTCTGGTCGAAAGAGTCCGTGGCCTCGCACCGGATGGCGTGGACGCGGCGCTGGATGCGGCGGGAGGCGATGCTCTGCGCGCTTCGGTACAGCTCGTTGCGAACAAGGATCGCATCGGCACAATCGCCGCCTTTGACATTGTGCAGGAGCTTGGAGTTCGTCCGATCCGCAGCCAGCGGTCCGCAGCCCGGCTTGCCGAACTCGTCGACCTTCATACCCAGGGAAAGCTGCAGGTTCATATACGGAAAACGTTTACGCTGTCCGACGCAGCCGATGCCCATCGGGAAGTAGAAACCGGACATGGCCGCGGGAAGGTTGTCCTTACAATCGATTGATTCCTCGGGAATAACGGACGTGTCGGACACTCATCTGTGAGAAGATATGTGCCTCCAGAGACACAAACAAGGCTAGCCAGAATTACTGGCTAGCCTTTGTTTCACTCTTTACTGCATTATTTTTTCACTTTAAGTCCCAGGGACTGCATGAGCTTGGTGAATACTTCGGTATTTTCATAAATACCAGAGAACATTTCGGCATTTTTGCCAATTGCCGTTAAAGGGATATCGACCGCCGTATGACCTGCGGTTGTCCAGTCAACAACAAAGTTATGTTTGGAGTTCACAATGGCGAAAGGACCGTCTTCTTTGGAAATAGCGTCGCCTGACTCGTCTCCGGCGTCAACTTCCTCAATGGAGAACCCGCCTGTTTCGTGATCGGCAAGTACAAGGACAAGCGTATCCGGGTTTTTCTTGGCAAAATCTTTGGCAACTTGAACGGCTTTGTCCAACTGTTGACCTGCTTTAATGGTCATTTTGGCATTGTTTTGGTGAGCGAATTCATCCGTGCCTTCTTCTTCAACCATCAGGAAGAAGCCTTTTTTGTTTGACGCAAGCGTGTCAATCGCTTTTTTGGTCATGTCCGGAAGAGAGACAATCGGGTTGTAAATATCCCCTTCGCCTTCCGGTTTTTGCTGGAACATCTCTTCATTGGCAAACAGTCCAAGCAGCTTGCCGCCTTTTGCTTTTTGCATATCGGTTTTGTTCGCAACATAGCTGTATCCCAATGCTTTAGCCTTGTTGATCAGATTTCCTTGAGTTCCCTTGCTTTTTTCTGCTGGATCTTCAGCCGGCTCGTCTTTGAATTTGCCAGCATCGCCCGCAGGGTACCAGAAATCCTCGCCGCCGCCGAGAAGCACGTCAATTTTGCTTTTGGTCAGGTACTGCAGGGCGATGTCGCTTTGCTTGGCACGGTCTTCAACATGCGCGCCGAATGCAGCGCCGGTAGCATCCGTAACTTGGCTGGTTGTAACTACGCCAGTGGCTTTTCCGGCATCTTTCGCGTATTCCATGATTGTTTTTACCGGTTTTTTGTTGGCATCCACGCCGATTGCGCCGTTATACGTTTTTACGCCGCTGGCATAAGCCGTAGCTGAAGCAGCCGAATCCGTAACGGGGATAGTGGATCTTGTATGAATTAAACCAACGTATGGCATAGCATCCATAGCCAGTTTACCGTTTTCACCTACAGTCGCAAGCCGGATCGCGTCACGCTGGGCTGTTCCCATTCCGTCGCCGACGAACAAAATTACATTTTTCGTTTGCGAAGAAGCAGCTTCTGCACGATTAGGCGCTTGTGCGCTGACTACGCTCGTTACGAGAAGGGCAGTTGCCGCAGTTGCTACCATCGCTGCCTTGAATCCATTCTTTTTCTGTGATTTCATATATTCCCTCCTAAGGTATGTTTACTCCCTCATATTAAAGCACTTACATTAAGAGAATGTTTTCGAAATATGTATATAATGTTAATGAAAAAATGATAGATTCGGCTTAAGCCTGCATGTGCGACATTCAGATTTCCCTTGTATTTGCTGGCTTTGCCTATGTATATAGGGCTATTAACAACGCGGATCCAGCCACCGCGCATTATATGGATTCAATCCGGTGCATGACAATAATAGCTCTTGAAGGCTCCCTTTTTGACTTCTATCACTGGGTTATTTTCCAAAAATAAACAATTCTAATAGCAAAAATAAATAAAGCAAAATTTGTCCTAAATACTATGAACCCAATCATAAATCTGTTATTCCTAAAGAATCGGACTATAGCTGCCGTCAAAATGATAGTGAAAGCTCTCATCAATTCGGATATAACCAAGTATGCAGTGCCTTCTGTTCCTATAGAAGACGCAGGAGAAATTCTGATTATCTCTATTGCCCTCAGCGACTAGAATTTTCTCATCCTCACAATCCAATAGAATTCCAATATGATCATGCGGGTCGTCAGACAGCAGCTTCTCATAGATCACGATATCACCGCGCTGCGGCGTGAACCCATTCTGGTCGTCTTCATGAAAAAATCCGGTTTCCGGCAGCCCAGCCCACTCTAGCCAAGCGCCTACGCCTGCAAACCGGCAGATCGAGTTCGGGTACCGAATCGGCAGTAGAAATCCGGCTTGCCGGCAGCAATGATAGACGAATGCGGCACACCAGCTGTTTTGCAATTCTTTATAGACGTTTCTATCCGGCCAATACTGGCAGATTTCCCGATATCGTTCATCTCCCGGAACGCCAATTATATCTTCTCCGGCAAGCGCTTCCGCTATGTCGGCCAGCTTGCCCCGTTTGCCGGCAGCGGAGAAGCTGCTGGATACCCTACCCTCACTGTGCATATTTACCGGCATTTCATGAGAAATCCCCAGTTCACGAAGCACTTTTTGAAGCCTTGGGGTATCCTGCTGCGATAAGCTTCGGCCACTATTCTGAAAGAACGACTGCATCACATAAGCATCCTTGATCATTTCATCATAGGGACCATGGGTTCCGGTTCTATCTCCCTGATAGAAAATCGCCTGTTGGATGATGAGCTGCTCCTCTTTCGTAAAAATGTTCATATCTCTTAAAATAGGTCTTACCGCCTCGGCGCTGTTCGGACCGGGAAAGTCATGGATTCCGGTTTTATAGAAATAATAACCATGAAGCAATCCTGCGATCTCCGCCAGTTCCTGATTAAGCCCTCTTTTCAATGCGAGCATTGAAGCAAAAGCGGACACTCCGTACAGATGGACACATGTTTCCTGCTGCCGGGCTCTGCTAACGATAGACATGATCATTTCTTGAACGGCCACTCGGACGCTGTCCAGCCGCTTATTCGTTTTCACACTTTTCAAATTTTCTCCCTCATTTCGTTCGAATATAAATAGGTACAAATTGAAAAGAGGAGCTGCCAGGTAGCAAGCTCCTTCATTATTCTATTCCATTGGCCCCGAAATAAAGACTTTATTGCTTGTCGCTATTCTTCTCAATCTACTACAATCTATCAATGATACCATAATTTTCTGAAAGATTGCCAGCTGCCGCTACGCCACTTCAAGCTCATATTTCTATTTTCCCGGCTGTTTCAATCCACTATCGAACCCCCCTTCTCCAGCCCTATATAAATAATTCAACCTTATGACAGAGTCCTTATAATTCATATGCCGTAAAAAAGGGATAAATGAAAGCAAACATTGGCATTTGCACGAATGTTGTACGATAAGGATGTACGTAAAATTCTTAATGAAAAAAGGTGGTTAAAAAATGGGTGTGCCAGCTGGGCAGCAGAATGTTGTTCCTTATATCATGGTTACTGACGGGCAGGTCTTGATCCAATTTTTAGAGAGGACTTTTGGCGCTCAAGCCGGATTGATCGTCAAGAGTACAAACGGAAAAAAAATAACGCATGGTGAATTAAAAATCGGGGAAAGCCTGCTCTACTTCGCTGATGGTACGGAGGAAGCCGTCAATTGCGATGAGGATTGCAGCACGGGTGAACAGAAGTACGATGCCGAACTTAAAGCGAAGGAACCATCGAGTATTCACATGTATGTCTATGTTGATGACGCAGCAGATGCCGTGCGGAGAGCAGAACTGGCAGGCGGCACTTCCGTAACACCCGTTATGGAAGACGAAAATGGCATAATGGGCGGCTTTGTTGATCCCTTCAACAATTTATGGTGGGTCAAGTCACCCAAGCAATAACAACCGACAGGCTGCCGATTGATCCGGCAGCCTGATTGGTGTACAGCGTCTGCATGGCGGAAGCCTCACATCCTTTATGGCTATGCTTCCTCTGACGCAACCGTAATGTAGACGCAGCAGTGCAAGTTCATATTGCCATTGAGACTGTCAAAAGAATTGATGTCATACATGCGCTCTCCGGCTCCGGGAATATGGTATAGCACCCGGCTTACTCTTTTGAGCTGGATATCATGCAGTTCCCACATGGCGGCGAACTCAGCGCTGTCCATGATTAATTGCTCAACCGTCTCGCGATACCAGGGGTCTGCCGCATAATTATCGTAATAAGTCCGGTAAACCCCGACCGACTAGCGTGCAAACTCTTCCCAATTGATCAGACGCCGCCGCAATTCCGGATTAACAAACAATAACCGGATCAAGACACGTTCCTGAGCGGGCAAGGCTGCGAAGTCCGCAATGATTTCATTGGCCGCCTGATTCCAGGCAAGCACTTCCGATCGATCGTTCGTTATGAAGGCTGGATACGTTAATTGATTGATAATAATCTGCCATTCTGAATTGATTTGCGCATCCATCGAGACAGAGGGACCGGATGAATGGGGACTCGACAGCTGAATGAGATGCAGGCGCTCATCTCCGATCAACTGCAGCGCTTTTGCGATACTCTCAATGACTTCCCTGGATACCGCCACATCCCGCCCTTGTTCCAGCTATGTATAATAAGTCACGCTGACTCCTGCCAGAAGGGCAGCTTCTTCCCGTCTAAGTCCTGGCGTTCTTCGTCTGCCGTAGGAAAAGTTGATGCCGGCTTGTTCCGGCTGGAGCCGCTCCCTGCGTGATTTCAGGAATTCACCCAGCGTTTTCATTTTAATGCCGTCGGTGGCTATATGCGCTCTCTCCTTTGAAACCCTCACTGATCCATACCATTAAAGTATAATCCGTCTAGATCGAATTGTCATATCGCGTCCAGGGATATTATGCCATACTGCCGAAAGTCTATTCCGTAAACAACGTCGAACAAAATAAAATCTTCATGCTGATGAGGCCGATACAATTGTATCGGCCTCATTCTCTTTCGTGTGTATTCTCTTTCGTGTGCAAATACGAATAATTTGAAGCATTTAAGACCGGAAGACTCAGGTGCCGCAATAGGTTCGATAAGGTTGGGAGGAATGTTCAGGCAGCAAAGTATACTCCTCCTGTTCGGGGGAGTGCGCGTAAGGCTTCGACAGCACAGCCAGCAGCCGCTGCATGACGCTGAGGTCCCCTTTCACGGCGGCCTCGAGAGCGGCTTCGACCCGATGGTTGCGAGGGATAACCGCAGGATTGCTGTCCCGCATCAACTGCTGCGAGGCTGGCTTCGCTTCCTCCTGCCTGCTTCGTCTCGCCTGCCACCGGTCATGCCATTGGACAAATTCGGCTGTGCCGTGCAGTACTGTCTCTTCCGTTCGATCCCAAGTAAGAGCGCGAAAGGTATTCGTGTAGTCCGCGCCATGCTTCTGCATCATCTTGAGGAGCTCATCAATCAGAGCTTCATCCTCCGGCTCTTCATTGAAAACTCCCAGCTTCGCCCTCATGCCTGCCAGCCAATTGCTGCTGTACAGCTCGCTAAATTGCGAGATCGTCTCTTCGGCCAGCCTGACTGCCTGCTCTTCGTCGTCATGCAGCAGCGGCAATAAAGCTTCGGCAAGTCTCGCGAGATTCCACTTGGCGATGCGCGGCTGATTGCCATAGGCATAGCGGCCTTGGCTATCAATCGAGCTGAAGACCGTTTCCGGGTCATAGGCATCCATGAAGGCGCAGGGACCATAATCGATCGTCTCACCGCTAAGTGTCATGTTGTCGGTATTCATCACCCCGTGAATGAATCCCGCTTGCTGCCATTTGGCAATCAGTGAAGCCTGACGCTGTATTACATTCCGAAGCAGGGAAAGGTAACGGTTCTCACCGGCATCGCTGTCTTTAAAGTGTCTATCCCATGTATAATCCGCCAGAGCCCGGAGGTCGTCGATCGCATCCCGTGCCGCCGCATATTGAAAAGTGCCGAATCTCAAATGACTGGCAGCTACGCGGGTCAAAATAGCGCCAGGCAGCTCCTCCTCGCGAATCACCGATTGCCCTGTCGCTACCACCGCCAAGCTGCGGGTGGTCGGAATACCAAGCGCATGCATCGCTTCGCTAATGATATATTCGCGCAGCATCGGCGCGAGCGCAGCCCGGCCATCGCCGCCGCGGGAATATGGCGTACGGCCGGAGCCCTTCAGCTGTATGTCCACCCGTTCGCCCGCAGGCGTAATCTGCTCGCCCAGCAGCAGCGCCCGTCCGTCCCCCAGCATCGTAAAATGACCGAATTGATGCCCTGCATAAGCTTGAGCGAGCGGCAGGGCGCCCTCGGGAACCCGGTTCCCGGCAAGCTCGGCTACGCCGTCCTTGCTTTGCAGTGCCTGGCTATCCAGCCCGAGAGAGACCGCCAGCCCCTCATTGAATATCACTAATTCCGGTGACCGTACGGGGATTGCATCGAGCGTGGAGAAGAAGGCTCCCGGCAGTCTCGCATAACTATTGTCAAAGCTCCAGCACGGTTCGATTCTTGTTTTCTCTTCCGCCATTATATTCACTCTTCCTTCTGAATTTAGTATTACCGATAGTATACCCTCTCGGGTGCCGCTTACATGCCTGCTGCTCAATCAGCTGTCATGACTCTCCAATGCCGGAATCAGGCCTTGATGGCCCTCCAGCAGGCTTCAATCGTTTCCTGTATGCGAGTTTCATCAAGCGGATATTTCCCCAGGCGATTGGCAATCGTTCTTGATGAAGGCTTGTTCCTCCGAGAAGTGCATTCAAAATATCTTGCGCTTTCCCAATTTCCTCACCTTCCATTATAGTACATTTTATTCTAATTACTTTACCTTATAGACATGACAGGCGCGAAACTTCACAAACTCATCGATGCCGTGAGCCTGCTGGTTGCTGCTCCGCGCACCGATCCTGTACAATAAGGCTATCATTCTGTCCGATCGGAGAATATCCTCATGACCCGACTTTCCCCAGAGCTGCACACTCTGTCCAAGGTTTTTCCCTGTTTTCAAGCGCTCTCGCCTGAGGAGTGGGCCGATGCGCAGCCCGTGCTCCGGGTTTTTCCTGCACACTCGACTCTGTTCGGCAGCGAGGATGCCGCTGAATATGCCGTGTTCCTCCTAGCAGGAACCGTACAAATCTCGAATATAACCGAAGACGGCCGTGAAGCCGTTGCAAGCCGGCTGACGGCCGGCGATATATGCGCCATGATGGTGCTGAGCGGATTGAGCGAACGCGAATATCCCGGGGCTATGACGGCTGAGACCGAGGTTGCGGCCCTCTTCGTCACGAAGAGCTCGTTTCTGGTCTGGATTCAGAGGCATACACCTATTCGGAACGCGGTGTTCGGCAATATTTTGGATGGACTGATCCGAATGGGCGGCAGTCTCTCGGCAAAATTGTCAAAGCCGCTGGAAGCGCGTCTCGCCGAAGTCCTGTTGAAGCTGACAGCGGAGCAGCAGCCAACCATCCATATTACACATAAACAGCTGGCTGCCGAGCTAGGTTCCGTACGTGAAGTCGTCAGCCGCCAGCTGAACCGTATGCAGTTGAAGGGCTGGATCACAACGGGAAGGGGCTTCGTATCGGTTAAACAGCGGGAGGCTTTAAAGGAGCTTGTTGGTGACCAGGTCACAGAAGGCTGAGGCTTCCTGTGGTAGGGTAAAGTCAGTCGGTTCAGACTGAGGGTTACCCTATCATATAACCAGGAGGTTATTTATCATGAGAATTCCATTAATCAAGGGGATGACCGCACCGGATTTCATATTTGCCCATGTTGACGAAACCCCACCACTGCAATTGTCCAGCCTGCGCGGCCGCAGGGTGCTGCTTGCGTTCTTCCGCAACGCAGCCTGCGCCATGTGCAATCTGCGGATGCGGCACTACATCCGCAGCTATGACCAGTGGAGCCGGCAGGGGCTCGAAATCATCGCGGTATTCGAGTCGCCCGAGACCAGCATTTTCCGCCATGTCGGTCAGCAGGAAGCACCATTTCCGATAATCGCCGATCCTGAGGCGAAGCTTTATGACCTGTATGCCGTTGAGGTATCCGAAGAGAAGACGCAGGCAACGATGGCAGATACGAATACAGAGACGTTCGTCAAGGAAGCAGCGGCGGAAGGCTTCGCTTTGACTCGGGAGGAAGGCGCCAATTTTCACCGTATACCGGCCGAATTCCTTATTGATGAGAAAGGCATTATCCAAATGGCACACTACGGCCAGCTGGTGACGGATCATCTGCCATTAGATGTTATTGAGCATTTTGTCACTGAATATAATTGAGACTCAGCCCGTACAGGAAAGTCTACAAGTGCGGCCGTACCAGGCCCAAAATACCAGTTTCTTGGTTGCTGCTTCTTCAGCAGTCCCGTATGGCTGTATAACAAACAGGGGAGCCGATTCTATGGCCCCCCTAATCTTCATTGCTGTAGATAAGCATCTCTCTCTTACTCTATCATTCGTTGGTAATCGTTGATCTTCTTGACCTCAAAGTGCCTCCCTGGACACAGGATAAAGCGTCCATTTAACAAGGCATAATCTCTTCCAGTGCTTCCGCAAGCGGCAGGCCATGCTCCGACAGCAGCTCCGCAAGCAGCTGGCGTCCCTCGTCGGATGCTTCAAGAGCCATTGTGACCATTAGCGGATTAAACAGCTCGCGCAGCGGCACCGATAATGTATTTACTGCCCAGTACATGCCGAATAATTGAAAATTATGATTTCCCGTCCCCTCCTTCAGCATCAAATCCATGAACCTCCGGGCAAAAGCAATCCCCTTGAGCGGCTCGCCCCCCGTTTCGTATTCGACGCCTTCCCACTGCAAATCCGCCGCGCAGTTGAGCCACCAGGCAGGCGTAATCGCCTCATCCTGCATTTTCCGTAGCACGCTCTGCTCGAAGCCGGATTGTGGATTTCTCCTCTGCTCCTGCAAGCAGGCACTCAGCATATCCGCTTCGATCGCCGCCACCGTGATGCCTTGACCAAAGATAGGATCATAGATGCAGATAGCATCGCCCAGCACCAGCAATCCGGCAGGCCACCTTTCCATCAGCTCATAGTGACGGCGGTACAATTCCGGTACGCGAAAGCCCCGGGGCGGAGTGACCGGTTCAAGCTCCTTCAGGATCTCCGCAATTATCGGGCTGGGAAGCTGGGCAACAGCCTGTTCGAATTCATCCGCATTCGTTGGCGGGTATTGTCCTCCCGGGCGATAAAGCACCATTTCGGCCACCTGATTCTCGATAAAGGAGAAGACGCCTGTGAACGTTCCGTTTGCCGGCTGGCCCATAATATTAATAACATCCCACTCCTCGGGCAGATGGGCCATATGGGCAGGCACCCTGTAACGCCGTGTGCTGTATCCGATTGCGGCTTTCATCTTGTCTTCTTTACGCACCTCGTAACCCAGATCGGTCAGCCATTGCGTAAGCTTCGAGGCACGGCCGCTGGCGTCCACCACAAGATCCGCCGCAAGCTCACTCTCCCGGCCGGACGCTCCGCGTTCCTTGATTTGAACCCCTGTAACGGCAGTCCGGTCCGGAGTTGTCACGAGCTGCAGCACATCATGCTTCGGAAGTAGCCTTATCTGTGGAATTTGCTTCACGCGGCCGCGGATGACCCACTCCAGCGCCGCCCGGCTGAACTTGATATCGTTTCGCGGGTAAGGATTGGATACCGTGCCGTATTGACTCATCATATGTGCGGTCTTATTCAGTGAAGACGGGGAACCGAGTGCCACCAATTCTTCCTCATAGCCGGGAAAAAGCTTCTCGGTAATCTCCTTGCCGCGGTTCGTGAACCGATGGGGATGAAAACCGTGCGGAACGCCAAGACGGTCCTCGGGCTGCTGCCCGGGAAATTCATCCTTGTCGATGATGAGCACCTCTTCGTAATAATCCGCCAAGACCCTCCCCGCCAATAAACCGGCCATGCTGCCTCCGATAACAATCGCTTTTCCCTGCCTTTGTGTACTGTTCATGTGAATCTCTCCTTTTTGATTGATTAATTCAGTCAATATTAAGTTAAAAAAAATCCCCCTCCAAGATAGTCCCCTTAATAAACGAAAGGGAGGGTTTCCGATCCTGTTTTTAGATTGATCTGTTCAGTCAAAAATAGAATAATTCATTTTACTCCGGCTGTCAATTAAAATAGTTCCCTTGTACAGCCTGTTAGCTGCTCCTTCCCAGGTGTCTTCCTGTGTTTTTCCGATCATAAAAAGAAAACCTCGGACCGGTTCCTTTAACTGGAGCCGGTCCAAGGTATATGCGCAGCAGGCTTGCGAATTTGGATAGGTTATGACGTTTCTTGGCGGACCTGTCCGGCGCTGTCCGCCGGCTCTATTCTATTAGTTCGTTCCGGCCCAGCGGTCATAGGCAGTCTGATACACTTCGAGCAGCTTGTCTACTTGCATATCCTCAATCGTCTTCTGGAAGGTGTCCCAATTCTCCAAGGGAGCTTCTCCTGCCACCAGCTTGGCTTCCATGCTCTCCAGGTACGTATTGAGGTCGGTTTCAATGCCCTGAATTTGCTGTCTCTCTTCCGGCAGCAGATAGATTTCGGGGAAGACGGGCTCTCCATACGGCGCCAGCTTCTCGTCTACCTCTTTAATTCGGTATTGATGCATGGTATCTTTCCAGTTGGCTTCTACCTCATTGGGGGTGAACATCGGGATCGACACGCCGACTGCAGGTGTAATGCTGCCTCCGCGGTATTCCTCAAGGTTCATACCTGCGGGCGGGTTCCTGTATTTGCGCAGCTTCTTCTCCGGATCAGCCCATTCCCACAGATCGCCTTCTTTGCCGTAGTGGACCAATATTTCTCCTTCTGGACTGTACAAATAATCGACCCATCGGATCATCGCTTCCGGATCTTTACTCTTGTTCGTAATGGCGAACGTTCCTCTTGTCATTCCAGACCACTGGGTAATCATCGGCTTACGATCGGCAGAACTGGTAAGGGCCGGAAGAATCGGATGTATGGTGGAGCTCTCAGCGTCTCCGCCCAAAGTAAGATAAGGGAGCGAGTCCGTGAACATACCGATTTGCCCCGCATTTCCCTTGGCAGATTTCTGTTCCACCGTCTGAGAGAACGTCCCGGGATCCAGCAGCTTCTCTCTCCACAGTTTATTCATAAACGTTACGTACTCTTTATATTCAGGTTGTACGGCTCCATAGATGACTTTGCCATCCTTTACGATATGCGCTCTTCCAACAATTCCGAAGGCAGGCAGCAGGATGTTGCGGACATCACCCAGATTAATCGAAGTAAGCGGGATTTCATCCGGCTTGCCGTTGCCGTTAGGGTCCTTGTTTTTAAACGCGGTCAGCAGCTCATACAGTTCATCCGTTGTATGGGGAAGCTCTGATATACCCAGCTTTTGCAGCCAATTCCCGTTGATCCATGTGGCCGGCAATTTGGCTATAGAGGCCATGTTAACGGATGGCAGTGCATATATATGACCGTCCGGCGTTGTGACCGATTTCTTAATTTCGGGATGCTCGTCGAACATCTTTTGAATATTCGGCGCAAATTTTTCGACCAGACCTTCCAATGGAATGAGAACTCCCTGCTTGCCGTACGTAAATTCATCATCCGGGGTTAACTGACCTCCGAAGAAGACGTCTGGAATTTCACCGCTGGCGAAGGACAGATTCTTCTTCTCGTCATAATCCGCCTGCGGAGGCGTGTTGAATTCAAATTGAATGTTGGTTTTTTCCTGCATTTCTTTGAAAAACTGCAGATTCTTCCATTCGCCAACAAGCGCGTGCCTGGCGCCCATCATGGATACTTTAATCGGCTCCTTAACAATGGGGAATCCTGTTTGGTTGAAATTATCGCTTGGTTCCCGGTCCTCAAGCGCAGCCCCGGATTCATTGCCCCCGCCGTTCGAGCATGCGCTCAGCAGCATGGATCCGGCCATTATAGATGACAAACAGATAGATAGCCATTTTTTCATCATTCTTGTTCAAATCCCCTTTAACTGATTATTATCATTCTTTAATAGAACCGACCAGAACGCCCTTCAGAAAGAAGCGCTGCAAGAAAGGATACGCAATAAGCAGCGGCAGTGTGGACACGATGATGACGCCATATTTTAAGATGGATGCGATACGGGCTTGCGAAGCCATGGCTTCCGCCTGAATGGCACTGCCCGACATATTCTCGGAACTCATCTCCTGAGCGACGAGAATCTTGCGCAGCACCATTTGCAGCGGATACATACTGTCATCGTTCAAATAGATCAGCGCATTGAAATACTGATTCCACAAGCCGACCCCATGGAAGAGCGACATGACCGCAATTATGGGCAGGGAGAGGGGCAGTGCGATACGCAGAAAAATATAGAAGTAGGATGCTCCGTCCACCTTGGCCGCCTCAACGAGCGGATCAGGCACATTTTGCTGAAAGAATGTCTTTGCCACAAGAATGTCCCACGCCCCCACCACGCCGGGAATGACCATTGCCCATACCGTGTTAAGCATGCCTAATTGCTTGACCAGCAAATACGTCGGAATCAGTCCTCCACCGATCATCATGGTCAAGAGAAAGTACCACAGTATCAGCTTTTTACCCATCAATTCTTTTCTCGACAGCGCATAGGCGCATGGCAGCAGCACGGCCAGGTGCAGCAATGTTCCAAGAACCGTGTATACAATGCTGTACAGGTACCCCATCCATATTTCGTTGTTATGCAGGATGCGCTGGTAGCCTTCGAAGGTTATGCCGCGCGGCCAAATCCACACCTTCCCGCTGTTCACAAGCATAGGATCGCTAATGGATGCTGACAAGACGAACAGGAGGGGGAAAAGAATAATCCCGATGACAATCAGCAGCAGTCCATTATTGATCGTATCAAATGTTCGGTCGGACAGACTCCGGTTCATGATTAGCGTTCCCCTCCCTTTACCATAAGCTGTTTTCCGTTGTTTTTCTGGCAATCTGGTTGGCTGTGACCAGCAGGACGACATTAATAAGCGAATCGAACAGCCCTACCGCCGCAGAGAAGCTGTACTGCGATTGCAGCAGACCGCTGCGGTACACGAAGGTCTGAATGACGTCGGATGACGACATATTCAAGGCATTCTGAAGGAGCAATACCTTCTCGAAGCCAATTGACATGAAGCTGCCCATCGTCAAAATAAACAGAATAATGATGGTCGGCATAATGGCAGGAATGTTGATATGCCATATCCGGCGCATTCTTGAAGCCCCATCGACAGACGCGGCATCGTGCAGATCGGGATTCACGCCTGCCAGTGCCGCCAAGTAAATGATCGCTCCCCATCCAAGACCTTGCCATTGACCCGACCATACGAAGATGTGCTTGAACCAGTGCGGAATAATCAGGAAGGGAGTCGAATCGCCTCCGAACGCTTTTATGATATTGTTGATCAAGCCAGTCTCGGGGTCGAGAAAGGCAATAATCATTCCTGCCATTACAACCGTCGAGATAAAATGGGGGGCATAAGTAATCGTCTGCGCCCATTTCTTGAACGCTGCATGCTTGACCTCGTTAAATGAAAGCGCCAGTATAATCGGCAATGGGAACAGCAGCAATCCATACACATTGAGTACAAGCGTGTTCCGAATGAGGTCCTTGAAGTAGTAGGAGTTAAAGAATCGCTGAAAGTGATCGAAGCCGACCCATGGACTGCCCCATATCCCCCGAGTGGCAATGTATTCCTTGAATGCAATCTGCACGCCATAAAGCGGAATATAATGCAGAATGAAAAAGTAGAGCAAAGAGGGAAGAAGCAGTATATACAGCTGCCAGGTTTTACTCAGGTTTCTCAGAACCATACCTGTCGCTGATTGCGGCTTTCTATCCATGCCTCTCCTGGTTTGATCCAGGGCTTCCTCCGCTTTGAACAAATAGATCTCCTCCCCTTGCAAGATGATGTGCATGCCCAGAAAAACCGGTTTTTGGATGCGCTTTCAGTTTATGTCTGACTCAGCATCCCCGTAAACATGTCATTTTTGCAAATGACAATGCGCAACGCCGAATACTTGGCGGCCACAGGCGCATAGCTTGATAAGTAATATGTAGTTTTTGAACTTCAAATGGACCGATTCGCCAAATGACAACGCGTTAGAAAAGATAAAAAAGAGCACATCCGCCATGGAAAGTGCTCTCCTGTTTTAAAGCATGTCTGCTCTTCGCTTGCGGTATTCGCCCGGCGTCAATCCCTCCGTCTTTTTGAATTTGCGGATGAAATTTGGCGTGTCGAGGTAACCAACCTCCTGAACGATGGTTCTGATTGGCTTGACGGTATGTTCAAGTTCCCTCTTGACCGCGTTTAACCGAAGCTCCCACAAGTACTGCATGAACGTAATATCCGCTTTCTCTTTAATAAACCGGCTGAGATAAGATTCGGACAATTTGAAGTGGGCTGCCGTTCCCTCGAGACTGAAATCGCTCTCCCTGAAATGCTTTTGGATATAGAGCATGACCTGTTCGCTTAACAGCAGCCTCTCCATCTCCTTATTCTGGGCCGCTTGCCGGCAGATTCCTTCATTAAATTGGTACAGCAGAATCTCCAAATCTTCAATAGAGGTAAAATTGACGATCTTCTCTTCCAGCGCTGCATCCGCATATTCCATGCTTGCCGCCGCCCGGAAGACAATATTGATGACATCGAAGCAATAGCAGCGAAGCAAATAGACCGGCACGCGGAACGTCTTGAGCTGATTCAGCATCATGCCGAGTGTTTCCGCAGCCGCCTGTTTATTGCCCTTTTTTAAGCTTTGCGTAAGCTTGAGATGAATATCGGACTGATACCAGCCGCTCGTACCTATCCTGGCTCCTGACGGCTTGAAATAAACGACGGTATCGGTTCCGCTGGCAAACTTGTAATCCGTCGCCGCCGAGGCCTCGATGTATGAATTATGTACGCGGGTGATATCGTCATATATTCCACCGACCCCCATCGTCGCGCCTCGGCCCGAATCCGCCTTTTGCTGTTCCAGGTCGCGAACCGCATTTTCCATGGACTTGTCATTCAAGCAATTTATCAAGACCGCAATGGCATGATCATGAATAAGCTCCACACCAAAGCCAATCGCATCCTGCAAATGCCAGCCTTCCAGTTTCTTTAGCAGCGTACTCCGGACCTTCGCTTCATGCGAGAACAAATCGTCAAAAGAGACATAAACTACGAAAAAATTAGGGTATGGAAAAACAATGCCGGACATGGCGCAAACCTCGCGGATATTGTCCGGATCCTCCCAACTCCCGCCCAGCAGCTTTAACAAGCATTGATCCCGGACGTATGGCTCCTGAACGGACATCCGTTCCTGCATACGATTAACCGGCCGGTATTGATGCGCTGCGAAGAACAGGGCAAGGGCCAATCCCGCAAGAATCAGCCACGCAGCAATGAACAGCAAGAGCATGGGAAGATGGAACGCCTTATTGAAGAATTGTGCGGTCGGCATCGCCATGACGAACGTCCAGCCGGTCTCCGCCGAGCGGACCGTGACCACTGAATATTTCGTATGATGAATAGTTGTCTGGGAGATGCCTTCTGCCGACAAATCAACGGATTCCAAGTCTTTGAATTGGAGCTCCCCGCCATGGTTCTGAGAAGTTATTATATCGTTGTTGTCGTTCAGAATATAAACATGGCCTTCGAAGTCGCCCAGGGCACTGTGCATCATGTTCTGAAACACATCGTCCTGGACAAAATAGATGACGGTCCCGTGCTTATTCGTCTCATGCGGCGGGATGGGGCATAAAAACAGCATCGTACCCTTCCTCTTATTATCCACTGATCCGAAATAGTCCGCAGGTAGTACAGTCGGCGTTTTGAGCCCTTTGATTAGATTTAAAAAACGTTCCTTCTCTATATCGTTTGCCCCCAGTATCCGCTTCAGCAGCGTGTCGACAGAGTAATAGCCGCGGTCTGAGTACATATTCTGCGAATCTCGGTAAAATAGAAAAATTTCATCGATAATGGCGGTTGAAGACTTGTAAATACCCAATTTCTTGATCGCTTCCCGGCTGCTGTACGGATGACTGACCATGTAGGGCGTCAGATCCGAGTCATAAGTAATTCGGGCGGCAATTTGGTTCATTTCCTTTATGCGATCATAGGTCAGCTCACTGGCCTGCAGCAATTTATTCCTGTTGGCCTCTTCAATTTCATTATTCCATGTTTCGTCGGTTTGATGGTAAATAAACAGGATCATGACGATAAACGGGACGAAAAAAATAATCAGATACGAGAAGACATAACGTTGAAACACTTTGGACTTTATATATAAATTGAACACGGCATCCATCCTCATACCCATTATATAGCGCTTTCATTATACGATATTTATTGCAGGTAAATAAAGCCGGGGTTCGTCCTTGTAGGGGGTCTTTGAGCAGCTGCTGTGGGGAAAAGCGGTTTGTTTCTTGATATGGGCGCACAAGGTGAAACGGCTGTCGCCGTCCTCATGGCGGTGGCGCGTTTCATTCCGGTGAAATATAGAGAAAGACCCCCATTCATCCCGCTTTTTATCCATAAACGTCATCTGGGGAAACTGCCGCTGCATCCTTTGCAGCTGCCCATCGTCCAGAATAAAATCGCCGGAATAGCTTATAGCCGCTATCATATCAATCTCCTTCCCGGACATTCTTCGGTTAATCGTGCTCTTTATATTGTATCACCGGCTTTTTTTGATAATTTGTAACGAATTTAATATACGTTACACTTTTTTATGATCGGGACGGCATAAGAATAACCCTTACTTTACATGCAAAGAAGCTCCGGATATATCTCCGGAGCCTCATACCGTGTTATAAGTTAAGCGTCAGTATCAGCAGCCTGGAATGACATAATAGGGCTGGTTGGAAAGCTCCTCATTCAAACCCGGGTAAATCCAGGCATCGCCCTTGCTGTCCTTCATTTCAAAAAAATAAATGAAATCAAAAGATGAGTCCGTATATTCCGCAGGCACGCAAGCGGAGAATAGGTCTCCTTTCCGGGACATCTCCACGGTCACATAGCGTTCCCCTTGATTGGCATGACGGTAGTGCAGATCGATTCCAAACCCGTCCTCTGCATCAGGCACCGCGATGCTCAAATCCAATTCTTCCCCTTTATTCAGACGGGCTGGAGATTCATGCCTGTATTCCTCACACTTATTCGGGCTGCGGGCTTGAAGAAACGGAGCAGCGGCTGCCAGTATGTCCGTTATCCCGGGTTTTGCTGCTGCTTCGCCGGCCTTCTGCTCCATAGCCATAATATCGTCTTCTATGGCTTGCAAACGGTCGCTCCAATGTCCCCTGACATGAGGGGTATAACCAAAGGTAATATCCGGCTTATATATGTCCTTCGACACCATAATCAGATGCTTCCATGAATCTCTTGCTGTCCGGTAATGTGCCAAAGCCAGTTCCAATTGTGCAAAATTCTGACTGCGCTCGAACAATGCGTAGGCTAATGCAGCACGGAACTTATTGGCAAAGAAGCATCCCAGATCGATCAGAATGGTTACGTCGATAGTGAACCGGCGGAAGGAAGGCGTATTCTGGTCACCTGCATCGCGAAAGGCTTGAGACAAATTCATTTCTGCCGTATCGGCAAACTGCTCCAGACGGCCGGCGGTTTCCAGAGGGGAATATTTCCCTGTGCGAAACCCTTGAACAATGTCGTCGGCAAAATCGTCAACCCGATAAAACAAAGCCGTATCCAGCGGGCTTGATGTGCCGAATGTTCCGGGCTTCGGTGTGTCGAATTCATAATAGGAGGCTTCCCCCCTATTCATAATGGGCTGGTTGGAGTACATCTCGGGCCAATATATAACATTCGCAGCAGAAGGAAGATGGGCAGCGGTTACAAGCGGGAGTATTCTGCTGGCATGTGCGAGCGCCTGCTCGCAGTAATAAGCCGCAGCACCGAACTCGCTATTCAAGTAACGCCGCCAGGAGGCCGGATCCGCATCCGGATTATACAGCAGCCGCCCCCACAGCCGGTAATAATACTTATATTTAACCCAATCCCGATTAGGCAGCTGCAGCGCTGTATCCAGGTAAGGCTCGCGGCCCCCGGGCGATCCTGAGCCTTTGCGGCCTTTGAATGTTAAAGGCTCACATAATTCCACCCCTTGAGTGCCGCTGAAGCTTGCAAAGCGCCCGTACCCTGATGCGATAGCCGGATCGCCCCAAAGCAGCAGCTTCTGCGTTCCCGGCCAAACTCTGAACAAGATGCCAAACGCGCGATCATGCCGCAAATAATCGGCGTAGCCATACCGTGTAAATCTGCGGGATAAAGCCGTAATTTCCTGCATTTTCATTGCAGGACTGTCAGGCGGCGAAAATTCGTTTTCCCGAATGGCGGCCTGATGATAAGAAGGTCCCATATGCTCAGCCCAATATTTGGGGGACAAGTAAACCGGCTGCTGCGTGCTTAAGGCAACCTTCAACAATTCATCGTTTATCCCCTTGGCATGCATATCAATTTCTACTCTACGTCCGGCATCCTTCGTACCTTCCATAACGACACGCCAGAATTCATAGGCAGGCTCGGGAATGCCTCCCTCATAATGGACGCGAAATGTAAGACCGTCAATGGTTGGAAAATCCCTCAGCAGCAGCCGGATGGCATCACGGCAATATTCGGCATGGTTCTGCGGGGTTATTCCTTCAATCGTGTAGTTCATATTCGGACTTTCGGTGAACATATAGGAATGATTCCATAATCCCAATTGAAAATGAAGGCCTCTGCGTTGGCATTCTTCTCCGATATAGCGCAGCATGTCCCAATTGCGCTGCCTTTCGTCGGCAGGAAGCTCTGCGACCTGCACTTCATATCCGGGTACCTCGAATAGAAAGGGATAGCTGAAGCAGAAGTAATTGTCATGGACATCGGGATCGTGACCGTAATCGTAGCCCATGCCAAGCGCAAGACTGAATCTGTTGAACCGCTGCGTCATCAATTCAGTCAAATATTCATCCCAGAATGATTTGTCGTAAAACCATGGCTTATCCTCGGGCTCGCAGGCAAATAACCGGGTTACGCTCCGGATAAGATTGGCGGGCTTCTCGGCAAACGACGCTGTAGCAAGCAGCTCTTCCATAACGTTTGCAGCCAACTGGACGCGGTCGGCAAGCTCAAGCACGGCGTAGACGATGCCGCGAGTGTCCGTGGCTGATAGTACAATCAGCCCCGGGAGCGCTGCAACGGCAAAAGCTTCCGCTTCGGCGGGCAAAGGAAGATTGGCTTGCTCAAAAGCCGAATGTACAAGCGGCGAATCCGTCCCCGCAATAACGAACTGCAGCGCGGTACCGGACCCGTTCAGATACTTCCCGGTATGGCTTACGGGAATATGGCGTTGTTTCAGCGCATCCGACAAGAGTCCCTCTGCCCAGATTACCTGGGCTTGCGAGGCGAGCGGATTCTGATCATCGCGGAAGATGATCACTTCTGACAGCAGCTTTGGCGTTTCATTTGACAAAGAGAAACACTCCTCGGGTATCAATTTGAAAACTTATTTGATGACAGGGGCAGCGAAATCATCTTGATGCAAACCGGCATCGGAATCTCGATGCTATGTCCTGTCGGATGCAGTCTGCCGGTCTGATTGTCGATGCCAAACACGACGATATTATCAGTAGCCTGATGTGCAACGAGCATATATTTGCCCGTGGGATCGATAATGAAGCTTCTGGGTTCCTTTCCCTGCGTCGGCTCGTGTCCTACGTATTCAAGACCGCCTGTAGCAGGATTGACAGCATAAATCACGATGCTGTCATGCCCCCGATTCGAACCATAAACAAACGTCCCCGCAGCGTTTACCTGTACATCCGCACAATTGCTGCGGCCCGTAAAATCGACCGGTAGAGCCGAAACTGATTCTTTATACATGAGTATGCCTTCATCCGGGTTATAGTCATAGCTCGCTATGGTGTTGCTCAGCTCATTAATCACATAAGCCCAACGTTTATGGGGATGAAAAACGAAATGCCTGGGACCGGCTCCGGGCTCCATCTGCACCGGCGGAATGGAGCCGGAATTCAACTTCCCGTTCACCGGCTCGAAACGGTAGACGATTAATTGATCAGCCCCATACTCGGCAGCAACGGCATAACGGCTGGAATTATCCAGGGTTATAGAGTGGACATGCGGTCCTTGCTGCCGAACCGGATGTACACTCGCGCCCTCATGTTGAATAAAATCCGATAGTTCTCCCAGACTTCCGTCTTCGCGTATAGGCAGAACGCATACGCTGCCGCTGCCGAAATTGGCGGCTAACAAGAATTGGTTATCTTGCTCCACAACCAGATGAATGGGCTTGGAGCCGCCCGAGGACTGCTGATTTAAATATCGGGGTAGCCCGGTGCCAGAGTCGATTTCGAATGCGCTCACCATTCCCTCCCCTTCAATGGTGTTCACCGCGTAAAGATAACGCTGCTGCGAATCTATCGCCAGATAGGTAGGGTTCACAACACCGGAGACTTTGCCGGAATAAGCCAGCTCTCCGGTAGCCGCATCCAGACGGAGGACATAAATACCCTCGCTTTCACCTTCCGTGTACGTTCCTATATAAGCCAATATCGCTGAATTTGAATTCATAACCGTTTCTCCAATCTTTCTTTACGGATTCCAAACTCCCAATCCTTCTTCAACCGACTCCGCTACCCCATCCGCAAGCTGGGCGGTTAAGCCCCCATCTACTACCAGTGCATGACCGGTAACGAAAGAGGATTCATCCGATGCCAGAAAAAGGGCAGCCATAGCTGCTTCGCGCATCGTTCCAGGCCTTCCCAATGGATAGGTCGCTTTCTGACGGCGAACCTCCTCGGGATACTTTTCCAGAAAATCCACTTTGCCTTCCGTCACGATTCTCCCTGGGCAAATGGAATTGACCCGGACTCCATATTTTCCATAATCCAGCGCCATCTGACGGCTCAAATTAATGATGGCCGCTTTGGCAGCAGCATAGGATGAATGCCTTCTTCCACCCAAGAGTCCATGGACCGACGCAGTATTGATAATCGAGCCCTTCCCTGCTTTCATCATTCCTGGAAGCGCATACTTACTTCCCAAAAAGGCTGCCTTGACCGTAGAGGCGAATACTTCGTCCCATTCAGCCTCCTCCTGTTCAACGACAGAAGCCGTTCGGCCTTTATAGGCATTATTCATCAGAATATCCAGCCTCCCGCATGATTCATTGGCATGTTGGATAAGTTTCTTCAAATCATCCGGTTTAAACACGTCAGCCGAGCAATAACTGGCCTTGCCCCCAGCGGCAACAATGTTATCGGCGACCTGCTGGCCCAGGCCTTGCCGTCCGCCATCGTCGTTGACAATCACGTAGGCGCCCTCTTCCGCAAACAACTCCGCGCATGCTCTTCCAATCCCGGAAGATGAACCTGTAATAACGGCCACCTTGTCTTTCAGTCTTGTTCCCACGCTCTTCTCCTCCTTGCATTTTTTTAATTTTTCAGCTTCTCCTGATATAACTCGTTCAACTCTTTCAGGTGCTGCTGATAGCTCGGATCATCCTTGAAGCTCTTGACAAACTGCTCCCAATCGCTCATGGTGCTCTTCCCTATGATGACATTTGTCTCCATATCATTAATTTTCTTATTCCAATCCGCGCTTTTTTCCAAAGCGGTTGGTGTTACAAGGCCAAGTCCGGGATTGGGCGTCGACAGGGTGGTGATCTTATCGACAAGCTCATGATTGAATGCTTTGGTTTCCGGCGTCATGCCCGGCAAGTCCGCTTTCACATATTTGTCGTAGTAGCTGGAAACCCATTGTGCGGATGTATCAAAGGCATAGCCTTTCTTCTTGCCTGCTTCCGTCTGGGTGATGTCGCCCGTTTCGCTCTCGGTGTAATCCGTACCTTTTATTCCGTACGCAACTAGATTATATACCTCTCTGGTCGCCGTATAGTCGTAAATTTCAAGAATTTTTTTCAATTTTTCCTCGCTTACTTTTTTATTCACCATAAAAATTCCAAATGAGCCCGGCGCTGCCTCCATGTATACATTTCCGTCCGGTGCAGCGGGAAATAAGTAAGGCTTGATCATGCCTTTCGGATTAACCTTGGTTAAGTCATCGGTGTACAAGTGGCCGTCATACACATTGGTAAAGCCCATTCCCGCTTTACCCTGGGTCATGAAATCTCTGGTCTGACTGGTCTGCAACAGCGGCAAGTCCGGGACCATGATGCCGGCTGTATTCACTTTGTTCCAGAATGCCAATGCATCCTTCATTTTTGGATTAAAGAAACTCGGCAGCAATTGACCGTCCTGGTCCACATACGTTTGCAGGCCATTCCCGAACATTGATATATAATAACTGGATAACGAAGGCGTTCCTTGACCTACAAAACCGTACGTATCATCCTTGCCGTTGCCGTCCGGGTCGTCTTTGGTGAATGCCTCCATCACATTATAGAATTCATCCATAGTCGTTGGAACCTTCAGTCCTAATTTGTCCAGCCAGTCCTGCCGGATCAGCAGGGATTGGTGACCATCAATCGGCCGGACGCGGGGGATCCCCATTGTTTTCCCTTTGAAGGCGACATTCTTGTAAATTTGCTCAGGGTAGCTGGCCAAATTGGGGTAGTTTTGAATATACGGTGTCAAGTCCCAGAAAGCACCCTGGTTCGTTGCATTGGCGAACGCTTGCGTATTGATATCCCATACTAAAGTTACGTCGGGAAGGTCGCCGGCAGCGAGCATCACATTTAATTTGTCCGTATAGTTGTTCGCAGGAACATAGGTAACGTTAATTTTGACATTAAATTTCTCATTAAGTTGTTTGAGACTATCCAGATCATTGCCTGGCACCGAATTGTAAGTCGTGGTCAGTATATTAATTTCTGTAGGTTTGGAAGCTTTACCCCCGGCAGCAGCAGTTGAAGATGCTTGCTGAGTTGTTGACGGAGTCTGTGCTGAACTGCAGCCCGCCACCAGTATTACGGCAGCCAAAGCGCCAATGCTTATACCTTTCAACCATCTTCTCATATTCGAACCTCCTTCAATTTTAGAACGCCTTCATTCGTTTTCAAGCTGCTTGAACGCATTCCTTCTAACACCATCACCCCCTTAGCAGGAATGCCTCATCAGCCTTTCACCGAACCAACCATCATCCCTTTGACAAAATACTTCTGCAGGAACGGGTAAACCATAATAATAGGCAGTGAGGTCAGGACGACAGCTGACATTTTTATGGTTTCGGGCGGCAGCATTTGATCGCTCTGCAGCATTTGCGCTACTGAGGGATCCCCTACCTGGGTGGACGATTGAATGAGCAGTAATTGCAGGACTACCTGCATGGGGCGGAATGTATTCGAATTGATATAAAGTACAGCATTGAAATAGGTGTTCCAATAAGCAACTGCGAAGAATAAACCGAAAGCAGCGATGGCCGATAATGAAACAGGCAGAACAATTCGGAAAAACACGCCAATGTCTGTGCAGCCGTCTATTTTTGCCGACTCCTCCAGCTCATCGGGAATTTCCTGATAGAAGCTTTTCATCAAAATGACATACCAGGCGCTGGTGATTACAGGGAGAATAAGCGACCATACCGTATTGATCAATCCGAGCTCCTTCACAAGCAGATAATTGGGAATCATACCCGGATTAAACATCATCGTGAATAGAATACCCATCATGAGGATACGTTTGGGCCTGAACTTCTTGCGGGACAAGGCATAAGCGAGCCCGCTTGTCAGGATAAGGCTGCAGGCCGTGCCGACAATCGCCAGGAAAGCACTCACACCCATGGAGTGAAGAAAGGTTGAGGTTGATAAAATAAACTGGTAAGAAGCCAGGCTCCACTGCTTCGGAATAAGCACAATCGGGCTTGTGGCATATTCGATCGGGTCCGTAAAGGAGACGAGAATTACATAGAGAAAAGGCAGTAACGTCGTCAGGGAGAACAAAATGAGAAAGATATAATTGAAGGCGTCAAACACCCGGGATGCGGGCCGGTGCTTCATCAGTAAACCCCCTCCTCTCCGAGCTTTTTGGCTAACCGATTGGCAGAAATAACGAGAATTAGGCCCACCACCGATTTGAATATTCCGACAGTCGTTGCGAAGCTGAAACGCCCGTTTTGAATTCCCATCCGATAGGCATAGGTATCAAATACATCAGCCACCTCCGTCACAGCAGAGCTGGACATCAAATAAATTTGTTCGAATCCGATATCCAGAACTTGACCTAATCGAAGAATCAAAAGAATGATAATCGTTCCTTTAATGCCGGGAAGCGTCACAAATAAAACCTGTTTCCAGCGGTTCGCACCGTCCATCCGCGCCGCTTCATATAATTCCGGATTAATGCCGGCCAAGGCAGCCAGGAAAATAATTGTGCCCCATCCGGCATCCTTCCAAATCGATTGCATTGTCAGCATAAACCAGAAGTTATTGGAGTTGGTGAGGAAGTCTATGCTGCTGCCTCCTGAATCCGCGATCAGTTTATTGACAATTCCGCTGCCGCTCAAGGTCAGGAAGCAAATCCCCACGATAACGACCCAGGACAGGAAGTGCGGGAAGTAAACCGCGGTTTGAATCCATCTTTTAAAGGTTACGTTTTTTAATTCATTCAATAGAAGCGCCAGAATGATTGGTGTGGGAAAGAAGAAAACAATGTTTAAAAAACTGATTGCCAATGTATTTCGGAACAGCAGCCAGAAGTCCGGATTCAAGAAAAAACTCTCAAAGTTTTTGAACCCGACCCATTCGCTTTTTAGAAGACCCAGATAAGGAGAGTATTCTGTGAAGGCTAACGTTAACCCCCACATGGGCACATATTTAAAGATAAGGAAAAATAACAGGCCAGGCAGTGCGAGCATGTACAAATATTTTTCTTGTTTGAACGATTTTCTCCAGCCCTTCAGCCAAAGCAGCAGTCGATGGGGAGAAGCGGTCTGGTAAGGCAGTTCGATTTGCTTCCCTGGAGAGAATACGGTTTTTCGCTGGTTCGGCAATGCGCTCATCCTTTCCTTATTCGATTGTGGATTGCTAACTCGTATTGTAAGTAAGCCCTATCCGTTTAACAATGAGCCAATTGTGAATGCTCTTTATGTGCCGCTTTTATTCGAATTCACAAAAGGAGCACTCATACAAAAACGGCTACCCTCCGTCTTAACAGACTTGTGGATAGCCGTTATCTCGATCATGTTATTCTTGTTCGCGAAACTGCCCCGGAGTGCTTCCTACATTTTTTTTAAAAACACGAATAAAGTTTTGCGTATGCAAATAACCAACCTTTTCGGAAATATCACTAACGGGGATCGTGGTTTCCCGCAGCATTTGCTTTGCCCGTTCAATACGGATTTGCGTTAAATAATCGGTGAACGAGATTTGCTTGAACCGTTTAAACAGCTTGCTGAGATGTGTCCGGCTAATTCCGGCATCGCGTGCACATTGATCCTGGGAAATCTCCAGATGATAATTTTCTTGTATAAAGGCGACTACATTCTCAATAATCTGCTCGTGCTCCATATAGGTTTTATTTTGCACAAACCGGACAATCGGAGTAATTAATTCCTGAAGAAACCAACGGTTTAAATCATCCATATTTTGCATTTTGCGCAAATGTTCATAAGGTTCCTCGTCTTTAAAAATGGCGTCCATATCCATGCCCAGCAGATAAACGGTACGCATGGTAGTACCCAGAAGCTGTGTATACGACATATGGATCACTTTAGGCACATGGGTGGCACTCACCACATACAAGGAGAACTCGTGAAGCATGCGCTGCGACTCCGCCAGATCCCCTTGCCTCAATGATTCCTCATAGTGCTGCTCCAGCTCAATTGGATAACGATAGCTCCCGCTTGTCTTCAAGAAGGCATTATCCTGGTCAATGACCTGTTCTCCCCCTACGACCAACCGGGAGGATAATGCAGAAGCGGCTTGCCGGTACACCTGCGCCAGATCGCGAATTTCATGGGTTGCGGTCCCAAGTCCAACCGTTATTGGCAGCCGCAAATAGTTCGCCAGAACAACCCTAACCTCTTCCAAAAATGCTTTAACCGAAGCGTTCCATGCAGCCACCGCTTCCATGTTGATTTTCGTGTCCGTTCGATTCCAAAGGAGTACAGCGACCTGGTCATTCAACAGATTAACGGTAATGCCAAGGAAGGAACGCTCATAATTGCTGATCATATCGCTTACTATATTCTTCATTGCAAATGCAATAAGATCACGATCCCGATCCGAGAACCTTCCTTCGAGTGTTGAGCTCCTATCGTAAGTCAGAATAAAAACGGAGAAAATGGCCCGCTGCGGAAGACCGTAACGGTGGAATAAGTTCTCGAGTTCGCTCTGCGAATAGTGGATAAGATGACCATGAAGCGCCTGCATAACAAAAGATTCCTGAATAATGGGTAACTGGCGTGATAGTTGATGCTGCAGCTCTCTGGTTTTATCCTTTAACTCCAGCCAATGTTGCTCCAAATAACCGATTTCATCTCCATCTGTATCACTTTCAGTGGAATCACGCCTCATACGGGACAAAAGATTGGCAACCGGCCGGTAGACCCATCGGGTCCCGAGAAAAGTAAAGACAAAAGCAAGCAGCAGAACGGCAGCCAGAACAGCCGCCGTAATGATTCCGATCCCTGCCGATTTCGCATTCAATTGCCTTGCCGGAATCAGATCAATGTACTGCCATCCGGTATAAGCTGATGTAAGAGTCGTCACTAAATAGTCCTGGTTATTCCATGTATAGTGAAGCTTGTGGTTGGATCCGGTTTTTTCTCGAATCGTGTCAATTAATTCTGATGGCAATACGGATTCGGAAGAATTAACAACCGTTTTATCCTCGTTATCTACAACAGCGATCATCTGTCCGGGATAAACAACGGAGCGCTGGATAGCATCCTGGAACAGCTTCTTATCAATCCTGACAAGCATCAGTCCAAACGGATTGCTATCCTGCAAAGGCAGCTTGCAGACAAATGTAATTCCGTTTGCCGTATCATTGGGGCGGATATGGAATATCTCGTTTACCCATTGGAACGATTTCGGAAACCCGATTGCCTCGTTCAGCTTGTTAATATCGTAAATTGGTGTCACTTTGAATAGACCGGAGGATGAAGAAAGCAAATAGTTGTCTTTGACATACATCGAGATATCCAGTATCAGCTTGTGATTGGTTTGAAAGGACAAGAAAAACTGGGAAACCTGCATATTATATTCAAGTTCATTATTCTTGACCTTCTGCAAGGCCCCATCCCAAAAAAGGGGAAGAAACAGCATTTGCAGCGTACTGTCTTGAATATTTTGCAGCTCATTTTCAATGGTTGCGGAAGAATTCTCTAAAAGCTGGATATTTGCCCGGTTCACTTCATTTTGCAGCGCCGCGGCGGAGAATGAATAACTGCTCACGCCTACAATCAGGGTAGGCAGAACGGCGGCAGCCAGCATCAACAAAATCATTCTTCGCAATAAAGTCGATTTCATGCTAACAAACGGTTTCTCTTTCCAGTTCCATCTCATTGTCCCCCTCCTAATATGAGATTAGCGACATTGCGATTATGAGCGATAGCCGGACCCGGACCCTGAAATATAGAAGGCCGTACCCCAAGTAGAAGTCGGTTCCTTTGGGTACAGCCCGGCACATCTCTTATTTGAAGTCATTCAGCAGAACTGTAAACGCTCTCATTCAGCTCATCTCAGATTCACCCCCGGCTATACCGGGAATCACTTTTCCCGCCCATTTTTATACATTCTTCCGGCCGCTCTTGACCGAACTTTCTCCATTTTATCAAAAACAAAAACGATAGCCTATAGACAGTTCTTGCGTTCTGCCTGCCGGAAATATAGGTTCTGACGGATATATGCTCACGCTGCCTGACAAGCATTTAATAACGCAGCAAGGCTGCCAATGGATTGGCAGCCTTGTGAACGGTTCTATCCTATTTTCCATCGTAATCGATCAGGCCTTGTCATAACGCCTTTTGAAATCGCATTTGGCGCAAATTCCTGCCCCGGTAGATCTCCCGCTCCGTGCCGTCGAATTCAAAGCTTCGACGCTCGTAGAAGCCGATTGCGGCCTTGTTCTCCTGGAGCACCCACAGAATCACTTTTATGTAACCCAGCTCCTTCAATCGCTCCAGTGCCCAATCAAGCAGACGGGTCCCATACCCTGAGCCTTGATATTCCTTCAACAGGTAAATTGCCGAAATTTCAGCGGTGCTTTCGAAGCCTTCAATGGAGGGGTTGATTATCAGACAGCCTATTGCTGTTTCATTGACCAGCATGATTGCAGTCCGTTCCATGCCTTGAGACAGGGAATGTTCAAAGTGCCTGGCCTGTTCCTCAGCCGCAACCTTGACCAAATAATCAGCCGGCATGATCTCTTTATAAGCATCCCTATAGGATGCGGCGTGCACCCGTCCCAAATCTCCGGCATCCTCCAGCCGTGCCCATCTTATTTCATGCATGTGGAAGTCCTCCGAAACGGCATGCTGCCGGATTGATATAATGGCCTTCATGTTTCCAAGGTTTGGTGAATAACAGGCCCTGCAAACGCTCGTTACTTCGATCTTGGTATTATAAATGCCCGGTCATTCTTCTCAAACCCGATACGCGGGTAATAATCCATCGCGGTCGGCGCGGAGATTAATAATAAAGAGACCTCATCCCCCAGATGCTCACGCAGCTGCCTGACAAGCTCTGTTCCAATCCCGCTCTTCTGATACTCCTGACTTACTGCCAGATCGGACAAATAGCAGCAGTAAGAGAAATCGGTAATCGCTCTGGCCAATCCGATGAGCTTGTCCCCGTCCCAGGCCGATACATTAATGTCGGCGTTGTCAATCATCCGCTGGATACGGTCAAGGTCATCTGCCGGACGTTTGATGCCCGAGCTTTTGAATACATCGGAAACGTCCCCTGAGAGAAGCGGAGCATTAATCTTGTACGCTATCGCCATTTGCCCACCTCTTATTCTAGTTTAGTTTCCAGCTAGTATAGCATATATTTGTCCTGGCTAAAGAAGCTGTTCCACTATTTTTTCCTCCAAATCGCGCCTATGCACCGATCCAGACATGGAAAATCCCCACCTTGTAATAAGGTGAGGACACCATAGATTTGCCGCTCTATCTCCATCTATGCAACTTGCGTAATAATAAGATGTGCTGATACAGGCCTTGTTCCTCCTGCCAGAGGAGTAAGGGTTAGTGCCGTGGAATTGCCCGCTGGATTTCGTACAGTGAGTACCGAATTGATGACCGTCGTCTGCACAAGAGCCATTCCTGCTATTTCAGAAGTACCTGTAGCCCGCCCAACTGCCGTATAAGCCAAATCAGCGCCGTTGAGCGTTAACATCAATTGTCCCGCTTCGGTCACGCTCACCTGAAACAAGACCTGATATGTGCCAATTGCGGGCAAGTTGAACATACTGGGACCAGTACGGATAATAGTTCCGTTACTAGGTCCGTCTTGCGGAAAATTTACGTCTGTACCCGGAGCAACTGTTGCTGCATTATCAGGAGGCATCAAGGCAAAAAAGTCTGCAAAGCTTACCACACCTGCCGGTCCTGGTGGCCCTGCTGCTCCGTCGGCTCCATCTGCTCCTGCTGGCCCTGCTGCTCCATCTGCTCCGTCGGCTCCTGCTGCTCCATCTGCTCCTGCCGGCCCCACCGGTCCTACAGCTCCTGCCGGCCCCGTCGGTCCCGCCGGCCCTACTGCTCCTGCCGGTCCTGCCGGTCCTACTGCTCCATTTATCCCATCTGCCCCATTTACCCCATCAGTTCCTGCCGGTCCTGCTGGCCCTACTGCTCCTGCCGGCCCCACTGGTCCCGTTGCTCCTGCCGGCCCCGCTGGTCCCGTTGCTCCTGACGGCCCTGCTGGTCCTGCGGATCCGGTTGATCCTTCGGGTCCGGTTGATCCTGCGGGTCCTGCTGGTCCAGCCGGCCCAACTGATCCAGCTGATCCAGTTGGCGCTTTGTATGAAATAATGCGATCCAATGTTACGACCGCTTCTGCACGAGTAATTGGGCTGGTTGGCTTAAAGCTGCCGTCTTCTTTATATCCTACTAAAATATTACTGGCAGCAGCCCGGCCCACTGCATCTTTGGCCCATTCAGCGATCAGGCCTGCATCCTGAAATGACGCTCCTGCACTAACAGCAGGCAGGTTTAGCAATCTGCCAATAATAACAGCAACCTCCTGTCTGCTTATCGGCTTGCTGACCCCGAATGTTCCATCCTCATAACCTTTTATGTATCCTGCTTTGACAGCTTTTGCCGCTTCGGAGTAGGCCCAGTAGCTTGAGGCCACATCTCCAAATGAAATTGCTGCTGTTTCCGAAAATCCAAAAGAACGGTTAATCAGTGTACTAAATTCTGCTCTGGTTATTGTCTTATTGGGTTTGAAGCTCCCATCCTCGTAACCTTTAATATAGCCTTTATCGATCCAGCCGCTGATTTGGCTTTCCGCCCAATGCCCTTTAATATCCGATGCTGCTGATGCAGTGTCGCCGAATGCCACGCCAAACGATGAAAATAACAAACATACAGAAACCAAGGAAAGAGCAAACATCCTGATCGTCTTGTTCTTCATGTTTTTCCTCCAATTTATACCTTTTTTTATATCCCCCTCCTATTCTATCAGATTATTTTTTAGTCTAATATGAGGAATTAATATTTTTTCAATACCAAGAATAAACATCGTTCTGTTTTTTCTTTCGTCCGCTTCATTCGCTTCTTTATCACTCGGCGCGCATCGCCGCGTTCAGCAGGAACTGGCCTTCTTTCTGCATGACTTGAATGGCTGCATCCAGTGTTTTCTCTTTCTTGACTACAGCCGTGATTTCCCGGTTTTCCAGCTCCGCGAGCTGATTAAAAAATTTCATTTCCACATCGAGAGACATAGGAGGAACATCTGTCGGCAGTGGAACGGAATGGAGCTCATAGAGCTCGTCCACGACCGGCTCGCGATCATACTGCTGATAGGTTTTAAGGCTTGAGAAGCCATCATCCTTCAGATTGGCCCGGACTTTCGCCATATGGTCACTGTTCATAAACCGGATAACCTCCCAGGCCTCATCCGCGTTTGGTGATCCTGAGCGAATGCTCATAATATTGGGCACGTAGATATGATACGTACGGCTTCGATCGGAGGAGGTAACGGGCGGCGTCGCCTCTCCGGTCCTGAATCCGGTCTGCGCATACTGGCCATGATCCGCCAGCGTCATGGCCGACTTGGCCTGCTTGAACAAATCTGCTTCAGCCACCGCTTCCGGTCCATATACCTCCATCGCGCCTATCCTGTCGGTCTTAACATCCTGCATCATAAGCGTTCCGGCCCGATACATATCGACAACCGTTTGAAAGACTATTTTCCAGGACGGCGTATCGATTGTCATCTTGCCTTTGTCCAGATTGTAGGCCTGAATGCCTTCACTCAGGGCCAAATTATTCAGCTGATCTGCCGGCATACTGCTTAACGATTGATGAAATCCGACCACCCCGTCCCCAGCGCTGCCCGCCCGGGCGAATGAATTGGCCAGCTCGAAGATTTCCGGGAGCGTCATATCATTATGGGGAAGCTCGACGGCATATTTTGCAAACAAATCCTGATTATAAACAAGCACAGGAGCGTCAAACTCCCCTGCCAAGCCGTACAGCTCCCCATCCGCCGTCTGCTTAAGCCGTTCGATAACGCCAGGCTGAAAATCATCCGCTGATATTCCGCTGCCCTTCAGACGTACCGACAGATTCTCAAGCAATCCGCTGTTGGCCAGCGACACGTAATAACCAAATACGCCGATAATTAAATCCGGCTGCTCCCGCTGCATAAACTGCTTTAATTGCCCGGTCATCTCCTTGGCAGGCTCAATCTTCATCTCAAACAGCCGGAATTTCAAATCCGGAAAAGCTGCCTCCAGGTAATCCCGATAATCCGAATCGTAAGCAATCTCGGAGTTGACAGCAATCACTAGAGAGTTAGCCGTCTTTTCGTTTGAGGGCCCATCCATGCACCCTCCCATCAATGACAAGCCAATCATCAACAGGGCTATGATGGCGGCCCCGCTCTACTTCCGGCGGGGAATCCGCCAGTCACCCTGTTCTCCGGCATTGTCAGCAGCCTTCATGTCCTCAACGGCCGGAAAAGCCGCGGCACAGCGCATCCGATGATCTCTTTTCCCACTCCCGCTCACGGTTCCGTCTTCTCCTCATCCGCTTTGTTCTTCTTCACGAAGGCATCAACAAACGCCTGTCCCTGCTTCTGCATGCTTTGAATCGCGGCGTCCAGGCTTTGCTTACCCTGAAGCACAATCTGCAGCTCCTTCTGAACCATGGCATTCTCATTCAAATAGAAATCTCTTCGGTCAGTGAAGTCAATCGCATTAAGAGTCGGCTTCTGCTCGAAGGCAATAGCCGCAAGCGGATTGGCGTTGAATTGAAGTCCTGAGCGGCGGATCGACAATCCGCCATCGGTTTTGGAAATCACCTTGGCAGCACGCTCGCCGCCAATGAACTGGATTATTTTCCAGGCCTCCTCCTTGAACGCGGAGCTTGCGGATATGCTGAAAACCCCATCCATCCGCATGAAGCCGCCCGACTCCCGGGTAGCGCTGTTCACCGGAGGCAGGACCGCGCTCCAGGCAAACTTGGATTGATCAAATCGGCTCCTGTTGCCATACATATCGATGGTCATCGCAGCTTTTCCCTTGGCGAAGAGATCCTGCTTCTCTATCGCCCCCTCGTCGATCCAGCTGCCGCCGTCCTCCACGCGAACCTCCACACCCTTAATGACGATGGACCCGTTGCGAACCGCTTCAACGGCTGTCTGCAGCAGATCATGCCAGGCGGGCGTATCCATCAGATGCTGGCCGCGCTTCCAATCTACAAGCTGCAGGCCTTCGGTGCCATTCAGCGTATCGAATATAAGGGCATTCAGGTCCTGCATCCATGGATCATGATAGCCGACAATGCCGCCTCCCGCTTGCTTGAAGCGGTAAGACAGCTGAAGCAGCTCTTTCCAGGTCATCCCGCTTGTCGGGGGATCAATACCGTACTGCTTGAACAAATCGGCGTTATAATACAGCAGCGAAGAATCGTATGAGGGAGCCAGGCCATATATTTTGTTCTCTTCATTATCCTTCAGCATCGCTATAACTCCCGGCTGATAATCCGTCTCCGCCATGTCCGAGCGGCTCATCCAGCCGGTCAAATCCTCCAATAGGCCTTGATCTGCGAGCGGGCTGTAATAAGCCGACGGCAAAATAACAATGTCCGGCTTCTCCTTTTCAATCAGCTGCCTGTAGGCCTCTATGGGGTCTTTATCCTGATAAATATCTCCCATGGCAACCAATTCAACCGGAAGGTCAGGGTAAACCAGATCAAAATAATCCTGATAATAGAATTCAAATGTCGTTTCGTCTATCCCGGCCACCTTGAGCACACTTGCAGTCTTCTGCGTAGAGGAACTATCCGTACAGCCCGATATCAGCAGGAGAAGGATCAAGCCTGCAAAGACGGGCAGCCAGCTGCCCGTCATATTCATCAGGAATCGCTTGTTCCGGCGGGCTGCGAATATGGTAATCAAGCAGCTGCTAATCATGGAGAAGTCCCCTTTCGAAGATCGGGATTCGCGCTCTGCAGCTTCTCCTCCATGCTGGCCAGCGCTTTGTCTGCCTGCAGCTTGCCGTCCAGCACCGTCTTCATCGTCTCAGAGCCGATCTGATAGATTTGCCCCTGCGCCTTTGCCTGCTCCTCATTGCCGGAGCGCTTGATGGAAGCCGTAATTTGCTCCGGATCCAGCCCAGGCGGGTAAAAGGCTTTCCACTGCTCGGCGGGCATGGAGGCTAACTGCCTGGAATCCATATAAACAGGCAAAGAGCCTGTCTGAGTGAGCAGTTTTTTGGCGTACTCCGGCCCTCCTGCGAATTTCACCAGCTCCCATGCCGCTTTCTCTTGAGTCGTCTGCGCATTGACCGCATAGATCATATCCAGATAAAAACCAGCCGATGCGTCAACCACAGCCGGGGCAACCGCCATCCACTCGACGTCCGACGGCTTTACCTTATACTGGGCCAGCTGATTCCCGTAAGAATAGGTATTAATGGACATCGCCGCCTTGCCATTGGCGAAGGCATCAAGCTTTCTCAATTGCTCCATCGATAGTCCGCCCGGATGTTCTGCCCAATTAATCACATTGTCTAAGATCCAGCCAGCCTTCAGCCCCTCCGTCACTTTGCTCCAAAGGCTGTTCCATGCCGGAGTATCCAGCGTCAATTGGCTGCCGTCGGGACTTAGCGAACGCAGTCCCGAGATGCTCCCTAACTGGCTGAACAAACTGAATCCGTTTCTGCCTGTTGAGGTGGATAGTCCGGCAGCTCCGGTGCCATTGAATTTCATGGCAATCTGCAGCAGCTCATCGGTCGTTACTCCGTCTTTTGGCAGCTCAATTTTGTATTTCTCAAATAATTTCTTGTTGACATATACGGCTTCCGTGCTGAAGATTGGCGCAAAACCATACAGTTCCCCTCCGCCAAGCTGACGGATAGTCTTGACTACCGGATCGTACATAGAATCCAGCTTTACACCATCCTTGTCCGCCAGAATATCTAGAGACTTCAATTTCCCTTGTCCCGCAAGGTCCTGGAACTGAGTCGGCGTCAAACGGAGCACATCGGGCATTTCATGATCGACCCATTCCGCAAGATTCTTCAGTGAAGCGTCCGAAGGCAATGACAAACGGAACTCCACCGATGGATGACGCAGAACAAACGGCCGTCCGATATCATTCATAAAATTGCTGTATTTGGAGTCCTGGACTTTAAGGATAAGATCCCCTTCATCCTCCAGGGAGTCGTTCAAAAGCGCAGACATGTCGTCTTCGGCATGGCCTGGCTGTAGAATTTGCATCAAATCGTCGCGGAACCACCAGCCGCAGCCAAGCAGCACAACCACGCTCATCAGAGCCGCAGCAGCCCGAAACGGCGATTTTCGTTTCTTCTCTCTCATGCGGATGCGTTCCCTCACTTTGCGTTCAAGATCTGAGGTGAACCCATTTCGGATTGGAGGCTTCTCCGCCAGCCGGCGCTCCCATTGATTTACCGGATCCTTCATGTCCACTTTTCCTCCCCGGTCAGCATGGCATCATCGGACAGCTTGCGGTTAACCGCCGCCCTTGCCCGGTGAAGTCTTGATTTCACGGTGCCCGTCGATACTCCAAGCATGTCCGCCATTTCATTCATCGACAGTCCGTAATGACTGCTCAGCAGCATTACCTCACGCAGCTTGGCAGGCAGCTTCAATACGACACCCCAGACCTGCTCGGTCATGAGCTTGTCGATTGTCTCCTGTTCCGCTGAAGCATGAGTCTGCTGCTGCGCATGACGGCTGGGCATGAGCGTCACACGGCGAATCCAGGCCGACCGCAGCACGTCGCGCGCCGTATTGCGGGTAATGGCCAGCAGCCATGTTTTCACCGACGATTGACCCCGGAAATTATACAGATGCTCGAACACCTTGATGAATACATCCTGGGTAATATCGTCGGCCAGCTCTCTTCGATGCGTCATGAAGAAGGCGAAGTTCCAGACGTCTTTGCCGTAAGCCTGCATCAGTTCGTCGAGCACGGCATGACGGTCCAAGCCGCCTTTAACATGTTTCAAGTAATCGAACTGCAACTGTGTTCACCTCGCAAAAGTAGACGAATCGGAAAGGAGAATGGTTCCCTATCTATTTCCACGATTATACAATGAAAGAAATATCGGCGGGGATTAAAACAGAAAGAACCGGCAATCGGGACCGACTGCCGGCATGGTATTGCTCCTTGAAAAGTCATTCCACCTGAAAGACTACCTCAATACCTGTCGGTTTGTTCTTAAAAGGAGCACTATATTCACTGAACTTTAATTCAATTCCTGAAATATCGTCCGGTAAAGGCGGAGTTATTACGTAGCTATAGGAAGAATGCCCTGATGAATGTCCACCATTAGTCATTCGACTGTCGTATTCTTCTCCTAAATAGAGCTCAAAATAACTGTGTTTATATTGGTTTTCCGGAAGGTCAATGATAATGTCCTGATCTATACTAAACGTTATTACACTTGCATTGTTATATTGCCGTATGGAAGTTAACGAATAAAAAAGCTCTCCCTGTTCAATCGATTTCAGAATCGGGATATGCTTTCGGAATCCAGATGGATCTGCTATAGGTTTAAAATATTCTTCATTCCTCAAAACGCCAAATACCGCTTTCAAGAAATCTTCGTAAAGTTCAAAAGAATCGGCCCATCCAGAGATATGCTCAAATGGCGGAAAACCTGGATTATGGTCCGAAGATTCCTTTCGCTGCTTTAGCAGTGCGCAAATTTGCTCATCGATATTAAAAATTCGTTCATCATAATGCCCGGTTGGACGTTCAAGTGGCATCCGTTTCATCATGATCCTCCTTTAGGCGGTTTGTGATAGCCATGCGGATCGTAGGGCATAAGCTGATCCATCCATTTCTTCTCCAACTTCTTCAGTTCATCCCTGTAAGCCATGACGACATTCCGCTGTACGCCCCCGCCGGGAACTTTGATATCCTTATAATCGTTTCTGACCTCATCGCCCAGCTTGAGCGACTCCAGCACCTCGAACTCAAACTGTTTTTCGCCGTCTTGCTTCCAGTCCGCCTGCAGCAGGGAATTGATATGGGAGCCCATGTTCAGCATAAAGCGTTCACGATGCCAGGCCGAATCGAGCGTCGATGTCGAGGCGATATAGCGTTTTCCATTGCCGAGACTCCTGATTTGAAAAACACCCATCGTTCTCTTCTTCATAGCAAATTCATTTTGCAATTCTTTTCTTCGATCCATGTCTGAAATCCTCCTGAATGATTCCTATATTAAACCGTCAGCCAATATGCGCTGCCATCGCTCTCACGGCTCAGAAAACGATAATCGATGAGCTGTCTGCGGAGCGTGGCGTAGTCTTTGCTTAGAAAGCGCCGTAAAATGTCATTAACCGCCGCCTCCGAATACTTGCTGCCTTTCTGGAAGTTTGTGGAAATATGGCGCAGCAGTGCGGCTCTTTGCTTCTCTTTGCGCGGCATCCCCGTGAGCGGCCCATTCAGTCCATCCGGCAAATACTTGGCCAAAAGCTTCGTATACTCCTCCTGGGTCAAGGCATACCGCTCATCGACCTGCGGCGCAGCGCGGTGAACCGGCATGAACTTCGCCCCGCCGGGGAGCGCAGCTTCCATCAGCTCCATCGTGGCCAGAAATAATTTGGCCTGCCTGGCCTTCTCCTTAAGGGCGAATCGGTGATTCCGGATCGTCGAAGCGCTGCCTGCTCCTGTCAGCTTGACCGTCTCCGCGTCCGTCTGACCTGAAGCGAAGGCGCCGATCAGCTGCTTTTGCAAATCGGTCAGGCCCGTTGCTTTCTTATCCAGTCCGAGCAAATATTCCAGCATGGAACCATGCGCCTGCCCGATATGGTAAAGGACATATTTGCGCGCTTCCATGAAGCGGTTCCCGGCAGGGTATACATCGCCGTCTTCGAACCCCTCGCCGCAGATCAAGCAATAATAGCTTGCCGCAGCCGGATCGAACACATAACCGTTCTTCAAATCCTGCAGTGATGCGCTGTAAAAATACTCCGACACATTCATATTAAACATCTCCACATGTTGTTTGTCTTATTTATAGATATACTATCATTATGTTTGGTTTATATCAATATGCGTATCGATATGGCTCTCACGCACGCGTCTTCGGAACCAGGCAGCTGGGCCTTCCGGATGAAGCGGTGCAGAAGAAAGAGAGTTTGTTTGTATCCCCATCACACTTTATAATGGAAGCGTGGAAGTGAATATCGAGCAAGAGGAGGAATTTATCGGATGAGTCAATCATTGTACATATTTGCAGGTTCCTATGCGGAACCGGAGAACAGCGGGGTCTATGTTTACCGCTTTGCGGAAAATACGGGATCGCTGACGCTTGCCTATGAATACCAGGGACTTAAGAATCCGACTTTTCTGAATGTCGATGCTGCCAAACACAGATTGTACGCAATCTCGGAGGGTACCGATGCCTCGGGCAAAAAAATCGGGGAAGCGGCCGCTTTTGCCATCGATGCCGCGACCGGAGCTTTGAACTTATTGAACAAAGCGGCTACCGTTGAAGCGCCAACCTGCCATATCCAGAGGGATCCCAGCGGTAAATACCTGATCGTGGCGAGCTATCATGGAGGCATGATTGGTTTGGTCGAATTAACAGCTGAAGGCCATGTCGGAAAGCTTGCCGATGTCAAGCAGTATGAAGGCCATGGACTGCATCCGGAACGTCAGAATCAGCCCCATCCCCACTCCGCCATCTTCAGCCCGGACGGCAGGTTCCTGTTTGTGCAGGATCTGGGTCTTGACCGCATCAGCAGCTATGTCATTGAGGAAGACGCAGGCCGGCTGGTGCTCCATGAGGAGACTAGCCTCCATCCGGGCGCGGGTCCGAGGCATTTTACTTTCCGCCCTGACGGAAAATATGCCTATGTCATCAATGAAGTGGATTCAACGATAACTGGCTTTGCCTATGATGCGGAAAAAGGGCGGTTAACCTCCATTGAAACGGTCCCCACTTTGCCGGATGGCTTTCAAGGAGAAAATACATGCGCCGAAATCGCCGTTTCGGAGGATGGACGGTTTCTTTACGGCTCCAACCGCGGGCATGACAGCATCGTTGTTTATGCCATTGATGAAGAATCTGGCAGGCTGACGCTTGTGGAGCATGCCGATGTGCAGGGCGCCCACCCGCGGCATTTTGCCCTGATTCCTGGAGGGCGCTATCTCATTGCCGCCAACCGGGACACGAACAATATCGTAACCTTCCAGGTCGACCGTGAATCGGGCAAATTGCATTACACAGGCAACAGCATTGAGGTGTCCAAGCCTGTGTGCGTCCAGCCTTTTTATTTGTAGAATCAGTACGGCTGATGGCTGCAAAAAATAACCTTGCCAAGCGTCCAAAACGACGCAGCAAGGTTATTTCTTTGTTTCGACGTGAAATTGAATTTGCATGCCGATGAGGACAATCACTCCAATACAGGCGCACGCAGCGGCAGATCAAAGCTGCACATCCCGATATCCCGGTGCGCGTTGCCGATATTAGCCGAATTCACAGGTTCCTTGCAGGCGTCAAAGCCAATCCACAGCTTACTGCCCACGACCAAACATGCCGGAAGTCCAACCGCCTGTTTGACCCAGGGTATATTGGACGCATCCAGAACGATGGCTTTATCCTCAGGATCCCACTCCGTTACGCTGCGGCTCCAATAGACCCATACCGCCTCGGTAAATTCATTGCCGGCTTCATCGCGTCCCACATGATTGACAAACATGAACCAGAGGCTGCATACGGGCTCATAATACAAACTCGCATTCTCCAGCTGCTCCCCGGGAGGCAGCAAGGGCTCAGGAGACAGCTCCCATGGTCCGCCCGGCGAATCCGATACTGCCAGCCCGATTGTCCGGTAATAGTCAGGTCCTGTCGTGCTGGCGCTGTAAAAAGCAAAATATCTGCCGTCCAGTTGAAGGACATAAGGCGCACAGATACAGCCTTCGTTCCAGCTGCCCTTCTCACCGAGGGCAAGCAAACTGGTCGACACCTTGGTCCAGGGCCCATCCGGATGATCCGCTGTGGCCAGACCTGTACGATAAGGAAGGGCCGGTATGTAGAAAGGAGCGCCGGAAGTATTTTCGACCGATACATAATAGAGATGCCATTTGCCTTCAAAGAAGAACGTCGGTCCATAACATGCTCCTCCATGATCCAGTTCTCCGGCCAGTCCGGACTGCAGCTGCTCGCCGCGCTTGTCCCAATGGATCAAATCCCTGGAAACAGCCTGACAGCAGCTCCAGCCGTTCTCACCATTGCCGTCATAATGCAGATAGAAAAGACCCTCATGCTGAAAGAGAAAAGCCTCGCGCGCACCGTTCATATCCATTTGGTCCCCATGTTCAAGCACAGGTACGGGATGGATGTAGTCGGGCTCATACCTCCCCGCAGGAATCTGTTTCGCACGGACATTCTTTTTCAATTCCATTCATCCTCTCTATGGAAAATGGCCATTAAAGAAAAAAAGTGACGATGATCCATTCTTTAAGCAATCTTAAAGACTCGATCATCGTCACTTTTCGCATATGCATATTTCCGTTTGTCCGGTTTAACCTTCGTCACCGGCATGACTCCGTTCCAATTCCCCCGCAGCAATCTCGGATCCATCTCACCCTGCCGCAGCCGCTTCTCCCTTTTCTTTCGCGCAGCGCTTTTAGCCATAATTTTTCCCAACTCCTGTTATTTGATTGTATGTTGCTATGAGTAGTATACGATTATTCCTCGCTTTTGTTCAAGCGGATATGCCATGAAGAGATTATTTTCATAACAGAATTGATTGGAGGATTTCTATTTACGCAAACTGATTGATAAACAATTGACGCATTATCTTCACGTAACTTTTCTTCCGATAGTTGTTGCAGATAAGTGACGTATCATCTATCATGTAATTAGATGATATGTCATCCATAAAGCGTAATGGAGTGAGAGGAATGAAGGCTGTTAATCTTCATGTTTGGCATACCGGCGAGGTCTTCATCGATCAGGCGCTTGCTTTTAAAGAAAAAACTTGGCATCCCGCACCCTTCACCGGCTGGCTGCGCCCGCGCTCCAGGAAGATGTGGGTCCTGTTTTTCCGCCTATCTGATCGAGCACCCGAAAGGCCGGATACTGGTGGACATCGGCTGGCTTGAGGATATATGCGTCTGGATCAAAAGAAGCAATTGGGGCGTCTTGCCCACAGTATTTATCAAGGCAGACTGCCTGAAGCTCAGTCCGTGCGCGTGGCTCGCAAGTCTGCGGCTGGAAGATAAGGATCTGGATTATGTGATTCTGGCCCATCTTCATTCCGACCATGTGAGCGGCCTGAAGCAGCCTTAGCGGTGCCAGGCGCATTATGACCAGTGAAATTGAGCTGCGTGCAGCCGTAAAGGATGCGGGATATATCCGCTCTATATGGGAGGGCGTTAATCTTCAGACATTTGCGTTGAAGGACATTCCTTATGGGCCCTTCAAGCTTGGACTTGATCTATTCCATGACGGTTCCTTATACTTAGTCCATACACCCGAGCATTCCAAAGGCCATATTTCCTTTCTTGTCCTAACCGGGGAAGGCTGGGTTCTCTTGGCAAGCGATGCCGACTATGCCGAGAAGTCCTGGAAGCAGCACATCCTGCCAGGCCTGACAACGAGCAAGAATGAAGCGGCACAATCCCTGCACTGGATAGCCGAATTCGTGCAAAGAGCGGACTGCTGCGCGGTTCTCGCCAATCATGAAGGAAATGTCATACCCTGTATTATCGGTTAGAATAGGCATCTGCTTGGCCTATCTTAGCTGCAGTCCGCCGTTAGGGAGCGTAAGCTTCAGCCTACAAATTCAGGAGGAGTCTATGTCCAATCTTTATTATGAAGCGGAACGGTTTCGTTATTTGATTCTTGCTGCACAGCGTCAAGGCGTCCGCATGCTGAATGATCAGCTCAAAGCGCATGATCTGACGGCTTCACAGGCGGAGGTCATACGTGTTCTCGAAGAGCGGCAGCCCATCTCGCTCAAGGAGTTGGGAAGCTTGTTAGTTTGTGAAACGGGCAGCCCCTCGAGACTAATCGACCGGATGGTCACAGACGGACTGATCGATAAAATGAGCGATCCCAATGATTCGAGATACGTATTATTGAGACTGACAGCCAAAGGCACGACCCTTGCCGGGTCTGTCCGGCATATTGAAATCGGAATGTATGAGCAGTTCCGGCAGCTTTATACGGAAGAGGAGCTGACCGCGACCGGGGATGCCATGGAGAAGCTCATACGCCATATGCCGATTGAGCAGGCACTGGTCAAGCGCGGCCTTATTTCGGATTAACTATCCGCGAAGCCGCGCCCTGTTTTGGGAACGCTTTGTTGGAATTACGACAGCTAATACAGCTTCCAGTAAGGAAAAACCTTACTGCGGCCTCTCGCCGCACCATTTGCGCGCATGCAGCAAGGATAAAACGGCTTACAGCCTCTCGTGTTGGTGTTTCAACGGTTAAAACAGCTTCTTATAAGGAAAAACCTTACTGCAGCTTCTCGCCGCACCATTTGCGCGCATGCAGTGAGGAAACAGCGTCTTACAACTGGCGTCTTACAGCCTTCTTATAAGTGTCTCGCCAGCGGATGTCCACAAATAAAAGCAACTATTCAGCAGGCTTTGTGGGGTTACAGATATAAACCAGAAAGCCCCTTCGGATTGCGGAAGGGGCTTTCTGGTTATCGTAATCGTCCGCAGGATGCCTGTTAACCATGGCATCCCGCGTTATATGCCGCGCTAGCCGCGCGATCGGGCGCCGGCCAGGAAGATCCGCGCCGCATTCTCGGCGGCCCGCGCCAGCAGCGGCCGGGCGCCGGCTATTGCATCGTCCAGGCCCATCGGGCCATCGACGATGCTCATCAGGGCTGTGACGCCTTGCGCATACAAGGCGTCAACCCCGGGGCCAAGCCCGCCGGAGATGCAGACGGCGGGCACGCCATGCTTGCGGGCAAGGCCCGCAACGCCGGCGGGCGCTTTGCCGCCGGCGGTTTGCCCGTCGGTCCGGCCCTCGCCTGTCAGGACGAGGGCCGCTCCCGCAATCACATCCTCCAGCCGGGTAATCCCGGCAATGAGGGTGAAACCCGGGCGCAGCGCAGCGCGCAGCAAGGCCGCGCTGCCAGCACCCATGCCGCCTGCCGCGCCGGCTCCCGGCAGGCTGTCCACCTGCACGCCGAGCGAGCTGTGCAGCACGGCGGCATAACGCCGCAGGCCGCGGTCGAGCCGAAGAACCGCGGCCTCGTCGGCACCTTTCTGCGGCGCGAATATAAAGGCCGCGCCCTGCTTGCCATAAAGAGGATTGGTAACGTCGCAGCATACCGTTACCTCCGTTTCCGCCAGCCGGGGATCCGCTGCAGATGCGTCAATGGCGGCCAGCCGCTCCAGCTCTCCCCCGCCGAAGCCGAGCTCGCGGCCTTCGTCATCCAGAAAGCGGAAACCAAGCGCTTGTCCCATCCCCATGCCGCCATCGGTCGTGGCGCTGCCGCCAAGCGTGATCATCATCTTCCGGCTGCCCTGATCAAGAGCGTGGCGGACCAACTCACCTGTTCCGTAGGTCGTAGCCCCAAGCGAGTCCCGCTCATCAGAGGTGATGAGCGGCAGTCCCGATGCCGCTGCCATCTCGATGACGGCCATACCGTTTGCCAGCAGCGCATACGCGGCATCCACAGGTTTGCCCAGCGGACCGGTAACGGTTACGTTATACCGTTCTCCTTCTATGGAAGCCAGCAGAGCGTCAATGGTTCCTTCCCCTCCATCAGCTACAGGAATAGAGACTATCTCGGCATGAGGAGCGGCGCGTTTAACCCCCTCGCCCATTGCTGCGGCAACCTCGGCGCTGCTCAGGCTTCCCTTGAATGAATCAGGAGCAATGACAACCTTGAATGGACGACTCCCGCCCAGTTGTTCCGAATCGCTCATCGTACTTCCCCCTTATTGAACTGCTTGGTTATTTGCTGTTTCTCCCAACCCGCCCCGTCCACGAATCCTCAACAATGGCCGGCCGCCGTCTGGCAGCCCGGATTCGACACTGCGCAGTACCGATTATTAAGGGTGCCTATTTCGTCCATCACTCCCGCCGGTGCGCCGTCTGGCAGCACCGGTCTCTTCTCTGCACAGCACCAGTCATTACGGACGCCTATTTCGTCCATCACTCCCGCCGGTGCGCCGTCTGACAGCACCGGTCTCTTCTCTGCACAGCACCAGTCACTACGGACGCCCTATTTCGTCCATCACTCCCGCCGGTCCGGCGGCAGCAGAATGGACAGAAGGCCGATCAAGGGCAGGATGCTGGAGTATGTCATAACATCCGCCAGTCCCCATACTTCAGCCAGTTTTCCGAGCACCACCGCTCCAAGAGCGCCCATGCCAAAAGCAAAGCCGGTAATCAGGCCCGACGCCATGCCGACCTTCCCCGGCAGCAGCTCCTGCGCATAGACGACGCTCACCGAGAAGCCGGACATAATAATAAAACCCAATATAAATATAATGGGATACACCCAGCCTAGCGGCATATGCGGGAGCAATAGAGCAAACGGGGCAGAGCCGCCTATGGAAAATAAAATCATTTTCTTGCGGCCGATTTTGTCTGCCATTACGCCACCAAAGAAGGTTCCGATAACGCCTGCAGCCATGAACAGAAAAATCGGCACCTGCGCGGCTTTAACGGAAAGCCCGTAACTTGTTTCTACATAAAACTGATAAAATGTCGAAATGCCGCTGACATACCAGGATCGTGCAAACACCAGCAGAACCAGAATCGAAAGCGCCATAACAATGACTGACCGCTCCCGTTTGGCATCCTCGTTCATAACTTTGCTTACCGCCCTCTTGACCGGTTTGCCGTACAGCGCAAGCTGCTGTTTGTACCATGGCACAACACGCAGCAGAACGAGAATTGCCGCTGCCGCAAGCAGCGTTCCCCATACAGCGCCCTTCTGGCCAAGCGGCACGAATATGAAGATCGTCATCAGCGGAGCCAGCGAGCTGCCTGTGTTCCCCCCAACCTGATAGATCGATTGCGCCAGAGCGCGGCGGCCGCCGGCAGCGAAGAACACTACCCTCGAACCCTCGGGATGAAAGACGGCTGAGCCTATCCCGACAAATACAACGGCAAGCAGCACGAGCCAGAAGCTCGGCGCATATGCCAGACCAGCCATCCCCAGCAGACTCATGCCCATTCCAACCGGGAGCATCCAGGGAGAAGGACGCTTATCCGAGAAGAAGCCGACGAGCGGCTGCATCACCGATGAGGTCATGTTAAGCGTGAAAGCAATCCAGCCGATTTGGCCATATGACAGCAGAAGCGATTTTTGCAAAATAGGAAACAGGGCGGACACGACGGCTTGCATCGTATCATTAAGCATGTGAACAGAGCTGATGGCAAATAAAATGGCGTACAGGGTTCCCGTTTGAACCGTGGTCGAGCGCATTTGCGTTGCTGTGGACAATTCATTACCGCCTTTCACAGTTGCACAGAAATTCCCATTTCCGCTGGCAACTTAAGAAGAAACAGCTGCCGCCGTTCCCGGATCTTTTTATTGTTATATTTCCAAACGATTATCTTTCTTCTACACCTGCTGCTGCCCATTCCTGGAACAGTCTCGACATATTTCCCGGGCAATCGCAGAACAATCCCGCTAATTTCTGGAAATGAAAACGTTGACACTATTCTCCATCGTCGTTACACTTTGATTAGGATAAGCCCATATCAAAGGGGGAAATATGATGCCGGGTATTCGACTTCATAAATATAAGATTTTTGGCGGGCTTCGCCTCGCTGCAGCTGCATGTCTCATCGCCGCACTGCTCTCCGGCTGCTCTTTGCTGCCTGAGGAAGAAGAGGCGCTGCAGCCTCCGATTCAGCAGAAAAGACAGACCGATCAGGAAACTGCCCTGGTGAAAAAAGGGAGTATCGAGCGGTATCTGGATTCTACCGCAACGGCATTGTCCAGCAGCAATACTTCCGTTTCCTTCCCCGAATCCGGCGGACGAATCAAACAGATGTTTGTTCAGTCTGGCGACCTCATCTCGGCCGGCTCACCGATCGCGGAGCTGGACACAGGAGATTTGCAGACGCGCATCAAGCTGCAGAAGCTGAGCGTGGAGCAGAAGCAGATCGTATTCTCCACAACGGTAAAGTCTGAAGCTGACAAGAAGGATTCCCGCCTCACCCAGATTGATCTTGACCGGGAGAAGCTGATTCTGGAATCGCTTGAGAGCGAATATCAAAAATCTTTGCTGCTTGCTCCCGTAAGCGGTAAAATCACGTATCTGTCGGTTCCCGATCCAGGCGAGGGAGTGACGGCCTTCCAGACCGTCGCCACCATTTCCAATCCGGATTCCATCGATCTGATTTATGAAGCCACCGACATCAAAAGCATTACCGGAATCAAAAAGGATACGCCGGTTGCGATTACCTACAGCGGGAAGACCTATCAGGGAAAAGTCGCACAAATCCCATCCACTGCGCCCAAGTCCAGTGACCCCAATATTCAGAAACGCAATGCCAAGGCTCTGATCATCGCCTTCAACGCGCCCAAGCCCGTAATAAAAATTGGCGAATATGTCGGTATCAAGCTGTTTATTGAGAAGAAGGATAATGTCCTTATCATTCCGCGTTCAGGTCTGCGGACCTTCCTGGGCCGTTCGACTGTGCAGGTGATCGATGGCGAGCGCGTCAAGGAGCTGGACGTCCAGACCGGACTTATGACCTCTGCCGAGGTGGAAATCGTCAAGGGTCTTGAAGAAGGACAGAAAGTCATTATCAATTAATTAACCGGACGCCTGCCGGGTTCGTTATGGCGCTATCGTATCGGATAATCGATTACAACCACATTGTCCAATATACCGTCAAGCAGCTTTACAAACTGTTGATGAAGCGGGTGGGGACCATACTGCTGCAGCGCCTCGCGGCTGTCAAAGGTCACGCGGAGACCCAGCGTATATCCGTGAATATTCCCCGTCTCCTCCGTCACATTCAAGCCGGCCGTCAGTTCAATAAGTCCCGGTATTTGCCCCTTGAAGGCGTATAGGGTGTCCAGCAGCAGCTTCTCCTGTTCTCCGGAGATGGAGTCCTTGAATTTAAATGAAACCAGATGCTCATACATGCTTGGTAAACCTCCATTATATGTATTGGATGAAGACTTCTGTCCCTATTATATATCAATCTTCCTGAAAATGAGCAGCCCCCGCACATGAAACTTTGTCCGGGGGCTGTTCATTTATATGATGAATCTTATCCACCGGCTGCTGGACAGGCCCGATCCGTGTGTTTAAATTCCTTTTAAGGTAAAGGAGAAAGCATAGGTTTTATTGGCATGCAGCACATATTCGGGATGTGCCTGAGCACCCCAGCTGTCATCTCCGCCGACACCCATCTGCTTGTGATTGATGCGTACAACCGTCTTGTTGCTGCGCGGCAGCTTATAGACATGATCGTGATTCTCCAGTTCCGATGGCGTATGCGGCAGCACGTTCAGCTCGATTGCCGGCGATCCAATGACTGCAAGCCCCGATCCTTGACCATTCGTGACGGAAGCATGCCTCACGCCCATTTTATTCCCGCATTCCTGCGGACGGAGATAAGGCACGAATTGATCAGCCACTTTACCCCTGTATAGGCCAAGCTTCGCTCCCGATTGGCGGTCCCAATACGATTCATGCGGTCCCTTGCCGTACCATTCGAGATTTTCGTATGAGCCATCCATGACGAGCATAACGCCAATCTCCGGAATTTCCGGAAGATTTTCTCCTGGAGTGAGCTGTTCATACACTTCAATCTCACCTGCTGCCTTCACGGTATAGACCAGCTCGCATTCCGATGCTGTTGTGGTCGGCAGGAAGTAGCTTCCGCGCACGATAACCCGGTCCTGCAGCACCTCCCAGGTCAGCTCGCGCAAAATCCGCTCTTCTCCCGCAGAACGCCAGGTAGCGCTGCGTTCATGCTGCTTGTTGCCGCGGTCATTGTCTGTGTGAGCACGCCAGAAATTCGGTATCAAGGCGCTGCTCAGCAGCTCATTGCCCTTCACAATGAAGGAAGAGAGACTTCCTGTCGCTTTATCGAAACTGGCAGAGAAGCCTTGACCGGCAACGGTCAGGGAAGCTGCACTTTCCTCAGTCGAGAGTGCAGCCGATAAGCCCGGATTCTTGGCGCCAGTCACAGAAGCTATGCGCGGTGCAGGAAGAATGAACTGCTGGAAGGCAACTTCATGTCTGGCCTCAGCCCATTTCGAAACCTGCTTCGTCAGGAAGCTTACGGTCAATACCGCTTCGCCATTCTTGAAGGCAATCCCCTCCAGAGGGATTGTTATTTCCTGAGTCTCGCCCGGCGCTATGGCAGCATGTCCGGTACCTTGGTTCTCAGTATGTCCGTCCACCGTCACAACCCATTGCAGCGTGTAGTCGCCCAGATTGGTGAAGAGAAATTTATTCTCGACCTTGAGAACGCCTTTTTCCATATCAACCGCGGTTATGCGGATGTTCTCATAGCACTTCTTGACCTCATAGAGCTTGGGAGAGACCGTACGGTCCGCGAAAATAATTCCGTTGCCGCAGAAGTTGCCGTCATGCGGATTCTCGCCGAAGTCCCCGCCGTACGCCATAAATTCGACGCCATCCGCATTTCTGGTCCATATCGCCTGATCGACCCAATCCCAGATAAATCCGCCCTGCAGCACAGGATAGCGGTCGAACAGCTCCGCATAGTGATGCAGGCCTCCGCATGAATTGCCCATCGCATGGCTGTACTCGCAGAGAATAAAAGGCTTCTTGGGCTTGTTCAGCGCATATTCCTCGATTTTGGCTGGTCTAGTATACATCTGGCTCTCCATGTCGGAGGCCGCCTCCGACGCGCGCCACTGAAAGACGCCTTCATAATGAACCAGTCGTGTAGGATCCGCCTCACGCAGGAAATCATGCATTTTCACAAAATTATCGCCGCCATGCGATTCATTTCCCAGGGACCAGATGATGATCGAAGGGTGATTCTTGTCGCGCTGCAGCATGGAATTGGCACGGTCAAGCACATTGGCTGTCCATTCCGGACGGCTCGCAGGAACGGTTGAAGCGCTGAATTCATCCTGCAGGTAGGTCCAGCTGCCATGCGTCTCCAGATTGGTTTCGTCTATGACGTACAAGCCGTATTCATCGCACAGATCATACCACTTTGGATGATTCGGATAATGAGAAGTCCGGACGGCATTAATATTATAAGCCTTCATCAGCTTCACATCCGTGACCATTTCTTCATAGCTGATCGCTCTGCCCGTAAGACAGGAGAATTCATGGCGGTTGACGCCTTTGAACACGATCCTTTTGCCGTTAATGAGCATCAAACCATCCTTCAGCTCGAACGTGCGGAAGCCGATACGGAAGCTTACAGCCTCCAGCAGATGGCCCGCCTCGTCCTTCAAGCTGAGCACAAGCGAATACAGATTAGGATGCTCAGCGCTCCATTTGAGCGGATCCATAATATCCTGAGCCGCCTCAATATCGATGGACGGCGCTGCGTTCAGCGCGGCGGATAGGGTCAGCGGCTCGGCCAGAACCGTTTGTCCCTTGGAATCATACAGCTGCGCTTCGACAGTCAGCACACCCAGATTCTCCTCAAAAGCATTCCCTATGGTCGCCCTGATGTTAAGCTTGGCGTCCTTGTAGTTTCCGTCCAGCTCTGTCGTAACATAGCAATCATACAGATGCGCTTTAGGCGTGGTATACAAATATACATCGCGGAAGATGCCGCTCATCCGCCAGAAATCCTGATCCTCCAGCCAGCTTGCATCGCACCAGCGGTACACTTCAACCGCCAGCTTGTTCTCTCCTTCAATCAGATAAGGCGTCAGATCAAATTCGGCCGGAGTAAACGTATCCTCGCTGTAACCGACAAGATCGCCGTTCACCCATACATAAAAAGCCGATTCCACCCCTTGAAAGATGATGTAAACGGGCTGGCCCTGCCAGTTACTTGGAACCGTAAAGGTTCGCACATACGAGCCTACCGGATTATATTTTGTCGGGGCAAAGGGAGGCATCAGCTCCTCTGTTTCCTCCCACGGATAGCGGATATTCGTATACTGCGGATAATCATAGCCCTGCAGCTGCCAATGGGCGGGAACCGTAATTTCATCCCATGCGCTGCTGTCGAAGCCTTGTTCGTAGAAATTTGCGATCCGTTTATCAGGCGTTGGCGCCCAGGCAAACTTCCATTGTCCGCTTAGAAGCTTCACATTTGGCGATGACAGGCTGTCGCCTTTAAGCGCATCTTCTACCGTTTCGAAAGGAATAAGCGCCGTGTGCGCCTTCATCCGGTTTAATTGAAAGATTTCGGGATTGTTGTTCCACTCCGGGTATCCGTTGGCAGGAGGGCTGTATACGTATTTCTTTTTCACCTTTACACCTCTTTTGTGCAGATTAAACGCTTAACCTCACTTTAGCGAATCTTGACGGTACAAGTAAATGCAATAATCAGGCAGGGAATATCGAAAAAAGGAATAGAAAAAAGAGAGCATACCGGATATGGGTATGCTCCCCTGGAAGAATCCGCCTTATTCAAAGCGCAGCGCCTCGATCGGACGCAGACCGGAAGCCTTATTCGCCGGAAACAGCCCGAACAGGACTCCGATGAAGACCGAGAAGCCGAACGCCAGTCCGATCACAGGCATGGAGATCACCACCGTCATGCTCATCGTCCTGGACAAAATCTGGGCTACGCCGACACCGATTCCCACCCCGAGCAGTCCACCCAAGCCGCTGAGCGCAATGGCTTCGATCAGAAACTGGATCAGAATATCCTTCTTCTTGGCGCCGATCGCCTTGCGGATGCCGATTTCCCGGGTCCTCTCCGTCACCGATACGAGCATAATATTCATGATTCCGATCCCGCCGACCAAGAGTGAGATGGCCGCCACCCCGCCCAGCGCGAGCGAGAGTGTACCCGAGATGCTGCTGAACGAGTCCAGCAGATCCTGCTGATTGAAGACGCGGAAGCTGTTCGTATCGCCGCGGAATTTCTTCGTCAGCGCCGCCTCAAGCTCAGCCGTAACGGCATCCATCTGGTCCGAGGCTGCGACCTGGACGTTAATGGTTTTCACGCCCTTGGATTTGAACAGGCGCTCGGAGGTTGTAATCGGAATGATGATCACCTCGTCATTGGAGCCGGTGAGCGAGCTTCCCTTGGCAGCCAGCACGCCGACGACTTTATAGCGCACGCCATTGAGGAGAAAGGACTGCCCGACCGCATTGTCCGAACCAAACAGGTCCCTTGCCGTCGTTGCCCCGAGAATCGCGATCTTCTGGTAGTAATCGAGATCGATTTGGGATACGAACCTTCCCGCCGCCAGTCCGTAATCCTTCAAATCCAGATAATCCGCCGTCGTCCCCACCACGCTGACAGAGACGGACTCCGACCCGTTCTTGCCGTTCCCCGTGGACTGATTAAGGGGTGCGGCAAATTCGATGTTATCCTGATCGGTTATTTCTTCCGCTTCTTTATAATCTATTGTGGTTTGTGAGCCGCGGCCCGTTATATTAACAGTCAGAAGGTTGGTTCCCAGGCTCTCCACCTGGTCGGTAACCGATTTGGTCGTACCCTGGCCGACTCCGACAAGCGCAATAACGGCTGCAACCCCAATAATAATGCCGAGCATGGTAAGCAGCGATCGCATTTTGTTGGATAGTATACTTTTAATTGCCATTTTGAAGGCTTGGCTGACGTTCACTTCTCGAATCACCGCCTTCCTCGCTGATTTGGCCGTCCTGTATGCGGACCACCCGTCTTGCCTGTTCGGAGATTTTCAGGTCATGCGTGATCAGGACAATCGTATGACCTTCCTTATTAAGCTCCTTCATCAGCGACATGACCTCAACGCCCGTGCGCGTATCCAGCGCGCCGGTCGGCTCATCGGCAAGCAGGATAGGAGGGTTGCCTGCAAGCGCCCTGGCGATCGCCACCCTTTGCTGCTGACCGCCCGACAGCTCGCTTGGCCGGTGCCCGACGCGCCCCTCGAGACCCACCTTGCGCAGCGCTTCGATCGCCTGCTCCTTGCGCTGCTTGCCGGGAACTCCCCTATAGATCAGCGGAAGCTCGACATTCTCGAGCGCGGACAGCTTGTTAAGCAGGTTGAAGCCCTGAAAAATAAAACCGATTTTTTTATTGCGGATTTCCGCAAGCCGGCTTTCGCGAAGCCGGCTCACTTCCTCCCCGTCCAGCCAATAGGCTCCGGAGGTGGGGGCATCCAGACAGCCGATCACATTCATCAGCGTCGATTTGCCGGAGCCGGACGGACCGATAATGGCAATAAAATCACCATAATCGACGCGAAGCGAAATATCGCTGAGTGCATGAACGGTTTCTCCGCCCATTTTATACTGTTTGGATAAGGTCTCGATGCGAATGAGCGGTTCACGTTTCGCTTCCATTATCCAGCCCCTCCGCCGCGGGCGGCCGAAGCGCCGGCACTACGCTGTCCTCCGCCCTGGAATCCACCGCCTCCGCCTGCTCCGAATCGGGTAGCGCCTCCTCCCCCTCCGAGTCCGCCTAAACCGCCCAAGGCGCCTATTGCCGCCTGCTGCTGGTTAGCTCCAGTCGATGGGGTAATGACTGTCGGTAACACGACCCGCTCCCCTTCCGTCAATCCGGAAAGAACTTCAATATAATCTTCATTATGAATGCCCACCTCGATCATCTGCGGGGTTCCTCCCAATCGGCTGGCTGCGCCGTTCTGACCGTTTCTTCCGGCAGCAGCCTGCCCTCTGCCGGCTTGAGCGCCTCCCGCGCCCCTGTACTGACCGCCATATCCTCCGGCTTGGCCTCCTGCCGCTCCATTCGCTCCGGCGCCAGCTTGGCCTCCTGCCGCTCCATTCGCCCCGGCGCCAGCTTGGCCTCCTGCCTCTCCACTCGCTCTAGCACCGCCTTGGCCTCCTGCCTCTCCACTTGCTCCAGTACCGCCTTGACCTCCTACAGCTCCACTCCCTCCGGTACCAGCCTGGCCTCCTGCCTCTCCACTTGTTCCGGTACCAGCCTGGCCGCCAGCCGTTCCACCTGTTCCGGCTCCTGCTTTGCCGCCTGAGTATCCTCCGCCTTCAGCATTTCTTCCTCTGCCGCCTGCTGCTCCTTGAGCACCCGCAGCTTGCGCCGAGGCAGGAAGAATAACCATATACCTTCCGCCAAGCGATTGGACGGCATCGATAGGCAGCATCAACGTATTTTCCTTCTTCTCTACCTGGATGCTCGCTTCCGCGGACATGCCGGATTTCAGACCTGCAGCCGTATCCAGCGCCACTGTTACGTCGAACGAGGCCACGCCATTGTTTGCCGTTCCCTCATTAGCTATTTCTGAAACCTTGCCTGTGAACGTTTGGTCAGCCAGCGCTTCTACCGTTACTTTCGCGCTTTGACCGACCTTCACCTTGGAAATATCAAGCTCATCGATGCCTACGATAATTTCATAATGATCATAATCTGCAATCTCCATCAGTTCTGTAGAGCCGTTAAGCGTATCCCCGTCAGCCACGGACAATGTCGTGACCGTCCCGCTCACCGGCGCAACAATCGTCTCTTCCGCCACTGCATCCTTCAGATCGGCTATCGTCTCTCTGGATTGATCGATATCCAGCTGCTGCTGCTTCATGCTGAGCTTCAGGCTGCTGATGTTTTTATCATCCGTCTCCATCTTGTACTGGTCCTGCGTACTTTCCAGCTGAAGCAGCTTCTTCTCCAGATTGACCTCCTCGGTCTTGATTTTATCCGTGTTGTCTTCGCCTTCCAGCGTTGCCAGCACGCCGCCTTTCTTCACCTTGTCGCCCTGCTTCACCTTCACTTCGCCAATGACGCCCTGCTTGCCGGACTTCACGGTCTCCTTCTCGGCAGGAGCAATGCTTCCTGTCCCGCTGACATTCACTTCGATTGTGCCTTTAACAACCTGTGCAGTCGCAACTGGAGCAGCTACGACCACTTCTTTCTTGTCCCACTTGAAATAAGCGACACCCGCCGCTGCAACTAACAGCACTCCGATACCTAATATCCACCACTTTCTCATTGATCGCTACCCGCCTTTCCCCTATTCCCCTGACCAAACTGCTGCTTTCGGATTGTCAGCGCCGTCTTGCCGTCGTCTGCGAGCCAAATCATGACGATATCGCCTTCCTTCAAATCGGAAGCCTGCAGCTGACTTTCACTTGGGCCGCCCTCTCCCCTTGTCATTTCATTTATTGTCGTGTCGGCATTTAACGGTATCGTTGTTTGGTCTGCGGCAAATTCCATCTGAAAGCCGCCGGCAGGCCTGACTCCCTTGCCGCCGCCAAGCCTGTCCCCTTGGGCTCCTGTGGTGTCACCTCGCTGAGCACCGCCAGATGCAGCTTGACCATTTCCAGGCGTTGCTCCCTCAGAAGGAGTTTGCTCGCTTCCGGACGTTCCACCACCGGGAGCAGATGGACCATCACCTGCGGGAGCTCGTCCACCCGCTCCCTGTCTGCCGCGCACGCCGCCTCCCGGCATTTGCGAAGGCTGTGCAGTCGATTTCAAGACAACAATGGAATCGGCACTGGCCGCAGCCACCTTCGCAATCATATCCGGCATGTTCGCCGCATCCTCTCCTTGCTGGCCGTTCGGAGCGGATGCCGTACCGGTTGACTGCACACCTGCCGTATTGCCGGTCAACGCATTTTCTCCGGCAGCCGTATTGTTTGCCTCGCCGCAGCCTGTCAGTAGCAAAGTTAGCAGCAGCGTTCCAACAGCAAGCTTTATTTTCCAATTTTCCATAAGGCGTTGCTCCCATCTCTCCATGAACATTCTCTCAATCTTCCACGGGTAGAATAGCATTCCTAGATGAATTTAAAATGAAGCAGGAACATTTTGCTATCCGGCAAATTTCGTCTGGTCCAGACACAGGCAAAACCGCTCCCCCGTCCTCTTGCGGCCAAGTTCATTTCTTCCCTCCAGACCTTGCAGACATTTGTAAGAGTGACACCTACAAATGTTTATACGGTCACAAAAAAGAAGAGAGCAGACATCGCCCTCTTCTTTGAACAAACCATATTGTGCTTATTTCTGAACCAACCGCTTATTCTTCGACCTTGAATTTCGGGCTCACCCGGTCGAAGTTCGGGTTTTCTCCGCAGACCATCAAGCCTTGGCCCCAATTGATGTGCGTATTCTCTACTGGGAAATCCGTCGCGCTGCGGTATTGGAACAGCACGTTCCGGCGTGTCCGTTCGCTAAGATTCGCTGGAGATCCATGAATGGTCAGATAATTGAAGAACAATACATCCCCTGCCTCCGCCGGGCATGGCGTTCCCATGGAAATCGGATATTCCTTGGCATTCAGATAATGCTTGCCCACATGCGGCAGAGTGCCTTCTTTATGCGAGCCCGGTATAACATGCAGACAGCCGTTCTCAACATTGGCATCGTCCAGATGGACGCTCGCCGCCAGCATCGTATGCTGCTCATGCGGAAAATATGGATGATCCTGATGCATCGGGAATGCGGCGCCGTTCTCGGGCGGCTTGACCAGCATTTTGGAATGATGAAGCTGGACATTGGGGCCGATAATCTGGGACAGAACCGATGTCATGTTGGGATGTACAATAGCGCGCATGAACGAAGCATCGTGATACTGCACGTCATGGAAGCCCTTAAGCACAAGCTTCTTCAGCTCGTCCGGGGGCAAATAGTCCCCCTGCCAGGCATGGTTCACGTCTTTGCGGGCATGAGCCGCGCGATCGATGATTTTACCGACGGCCGCACGCATCTCTTCTACCTCGGTTTTATTGAATACGCCTTTGACCAGCAAGTAGCCCTGTTCGTTGTAAAAATCGACATCCTGTGCTTTAATCATGTTAGATCCTCCTGTTTGCTATGAACTCGTTTTCATACCCTCATTATGCCTTACAAGCAGGTTAGCATCTTTAGCCGATGGGGTCATATTTTTGTCTTTTTACGCCAACTTGGATTAGGAGGAAGCTCCTTGTATCATTGGATTGAGAGCGAAACCAGACTGAACCGGCAGGCAGTCCGCATCAAGTCGCCCGACGCCTCCTTTACCGTCCACTACTGGGGGCTTGAGCCCCGGCATTTCAGCAACTCTCTTCACAAACATTCCTATTTTGAAATCTGCTATGTCCTGGGCGGCGAAGGCGCTTATTTGGATGATGGCACTCTTTATCCGCTGAGCAAGGGAAGCTTGTTCTGTTCCCGGCCGGAAATTAATCACCAAATTATGTCTTCTGCAGGCATGCAGCTGATCTTTATTGCCTTCGAGCTGAATGAAAGTGAATGCTCGGAGGAAGTTCGTGCAGCGTTTCAGACACTTGCCGAAACCACCGACGTCTGCAAACATAACGGGGACAATCTGCCCTCCGCGCTGCTTTGGCGGTCACTTCTGACAAGAGAGGACCAACAGCCCGCCATTCCGGAATCCTCCCTGCCGGATCTGGCCCGCGCGCTGCTGTTTTCCTTTGTTCCGCTGTTCGTGTTAAAAGCTTCGGGAGAGCGGACCCCGCTCCATCGAAGCTCCGCGCTGCTTCTGAAGCAGGCCAAGCTGTACATCCGCGACAACCTGTCCGATGATGACCTTTCCCTGGGGAAGGTCGCTGCGCATCTGAATGTGTCACCGCGCCATTTGTCCCGTATATTCTCTTCCAATATTCGTGAATCCTATTCACAATACGTCCGTCTGCAGCGCGTCCGGCAATCGGCTGATTTATTGCTTCATTCCGATCTGTCCATCAAAGTGATAGCAGAAATGACCGGCTTCGGTTCTGTCCATTACTATACACGAACCTTCCGTGCGCTAATGAACACAACACCGGCCAAATATCGCGAGGATTACTACGCAGGACAGCAAAATTCCCTTCATTCATAACCGGATGCAGCGTGCGATCGTTCATAAAAAAGCCAATTACAAAAAAGACCCTATATTATAATGGTGAACAAGATAATCAAACCCCTGTGACTCTTCGAATGAAATAACTTTGCACCTGCGCCGGCAGATAGTGAAGGAGGAGGAGTTCCATCCCGATTCGCCGAAGGGTCAGCTCTTCATGCTGCTTAGTCATTAGTCGTCGTGTCCGACGCTCCTGTTCATCTTCTTTAATCTGTTCGTCCTCTTCGGCATTATTTGTCGATTCCGGCGATCGCCGAATATTATGATAATCTGAATATCGTGCGGCTCGGCGAGGCGTTCATTCCGGGAGACCGCTAGCCGAATGAAAAGCCTGCATTTTTGCAAGCCCAGCCTGGTGAAAGGGCGGCTAGCCGCGTCGTTCACCAGGCCAAAAAGGCAGAATGGACGGCGGGAATCTTTAATTTTCTGAGATAGAGGCGGAATATAAGGTTCTACCGATCGACGAACTAGCCGATTCCCTTTAGTCGCGGGAACGGCCTTGCGAATCCGCCCGCAAGGAGGCGAGCCAATCCTGCGCCGCCCGTGTCAATCGTTCCGTCAGCTCTGGAAGCCTGCCGGCCTCATTGACCCGCTCCCCAGGATCCTTCGACAGGTCCGACAGATGCACACGATCCGGCTGAGGAAGGCTGCCGTCCAGCTTTCCGTCCAGTACGAGCTTCCAGCCGCCTTCCCTCACGGCCAGTTGCCCCTGATATTCCCAGAATAACTGCCGGTGCGGTGACGGCTCGCCTTCCAGCAGCATCGGCTTCAGGCTGCGGCCGTCGATGCGGACATCCTTCAGCGGTCCGGCCGCGGCGTCGACTCCGGACAGGTCGAGGAACGTCGGCAAAATGTCGATCATCGCCGTCATCTCGTCGCTCACCTGTCCGCCCGTCAGTCCTGCCGGCCAACTGAGTATGGCGGGTTCGCGAATGCCGCCGTCGAACAGGCTGAACTTGTGCCCGCGGAAGATGCCTGCGCTGCCGCCGTAGTATGCGTCCTCCGTGCCGTCCAGCCAATTCCGGCTCTCGGGAGACGGTCCGTTATCGCTGGAGAAGAAGATGATCGTGTTTTCGTAGCTGCCCGTTCGTTTCAATTCCTTTACTATAGCTCCCACTCCGTCGTCCACGGCGGCGATCATCGCGTTCATGACCTGACGGTCCCATGGGAGGTATGCGAACCGATCCATATATTCCTTCGGCGCATGCATCGGATAATGGGGGGCATTGTAGGCGGCATACAGGAAAAAAGACTCCTCCCGTTCCGCTTGACGCCGGATGAACTCGATGGAACGCTCCGTGATGAGCTCGGTCATGTAGCGCCCGTTCTCCCAGACCTCCGTCTCGTCCTCCCACAGGTCGTGAAGCGGATTCAATCCCGCTCCTTGACCCCAGTAGAAAATATGCGAGTAGAAATCGATGCAGCCGGCCTTGAAGCCGAAAAATTCGTCGAACCCGTGCGCGTTGGGTCCGGTCTCCTCGGATACGCCCAAGTGCCACTTCCCGTGCACGGCGGTGCGGTAGCCTTCGGTCTGAAGCGCCTTCGCCAGCGTCACCTCTGTCGCCGGCAGCCCGTGCAGCCCTCGTTTTGCCCCCAGAATCTCATCCACCCCGGCCCGCGCCGGATGACGGCCCGTCAACAAGGCGGCACGGGACGGCGAGCAGACCGGTGAATTGGAATACCAATTCGTAAATCGGATTCCTTCAGATGCCAAACGATCCAGATGGGGCGTCTTGGCTGTCTCCGAACCGTAGCAGCCCAGATCCCCGTAGCCCAAATCGTCGCAGTAAATGATCAGGATGTTCGGCTTTTGCCGATTGTTCTCTTGCATCTTCCATTCCCCTCTCGGTTTCGGTTCACCCGTTCTTAGGTTACCTTGCGCAGGAGCGATCGGGAATGTCCTCATCTTGCAATTTTTATACAATTTGTTGCGCGAATGACGTATAATCGGAGGATATTACGAAGTGAAAGGGGCGAATCCGCGGCCATGAACCGACATCAGTACAGAGAGGAATATTATAACTATCCGGCACCGTTCGAGAAGAAGATGGGCTTGTGGATGCTCAAAGCCGGTTATCAATGCGATTTTGCCCAGCAGGTCGGACCCCGTTCCGTCGAATTCTACAGTATTCATTTCGTTGCGTGCGGCAAAGTGAGATTCGGTTGGGACGGCAACTCCGCCATCCTATCGGAAGGCGATCTCTTCTGCCTCTTTCCCGGATCCGTCTATACGTATGTCGAAGAGGGTGATAGCCCGCCCGTCAAGCTCATGTGGATGGCCTTCAAGGGCGATCAGATGCCGGACGTCTTGGCGCGCGTCAGCCTCGCCCCTTATCGCCCCTATCGCTGCGGAGCGTTCAGCCATTCTTCACTCGATATTGTACAGGAGGCGCTGGACAAGCTGAGGCCGTCTCGAATCGATCGCAGCTTCCCGCTGATGTCTCTCGCCTATCGGCTGCTGCAGAGCATTGATCCTCAGGATCAGGATACGCTCGCTCCATCCCCTCATTGGCTGGACTCTGTACAGGAGTACATTCGTCTTCACTGCACGGAGAATCTGACAGTGGACGATTTATCCGCTTGGGCGGGCGTTCACCGCAGCCACTTCACGCGCATGTTCACCCGCCGATACGGCGTGTCCCCCTCCGAATACAAACGTCGATGGGTCATGGAAAAAGCGGCTCGCCTTTTGTCCGAAGACGGAATCAACATCACACAAGCCGCTTTGACGCTGGGTTATTCAGATCTGTTTACGTTCTCGCGCTCGTTTACCCGACATTACGGAATCACGCCGAGCGCCTTCCGGCAGCGCAGCCGTTTGCAGCGCGGTGGTCATGATAATTCGCTAAAGCTGTAATGCCTTCGGCTGCAACGCAGCGAGTTCGCCGTGTCTTGGAGACGTCACAATCTCCAACCGGCGCGTGAAGCTGTTCGCACAGCCCTTCCAGCTTCTGGAACTCCTCCAATTACCAACACCCCAGATTCAAAACCAGCAATTCTCCTAACTGGAACATTTAATATTGCGACCGCTTGATGACCAATAAGCTCGTAGGTTTTCTATTATGGACTGCAGAGTTCGGCCCTCATGGGGTTCGAGTCAATACAGTCAGTCCGGGACCAGCGCGTACCGAGGGTGCATCTCGAATGGGTGATTTTCTTGAGCAATTGGCAGCTCAGGCCCCCGCTGGACGTGTCGCTTCATCTGAAGAGATCACGGCTGCAATTATTTTTCTTGCAACGGATAGTTCCAGCTTTATTCATGGAGCCATTCTTCCTGTCGATGGAGGTCGTACAGCCGTTTAATCGGCCTAATGGAATTTTTTAATAGTGTGACGTACTCACCCACAAGTGCAAGCTCGAATACATCCTACTTGGTGTTCAGCTTGAGTTAATGCATGTTAAACTTTTTGCAACGTATTGGGCATTCGGCTGTTATTTATTAATCCCGCATGTCAGCGCGACTTTGGGAGCTGAGAGTTGATTTGGCTAAGTACAAATGACAACACCACAAGAAGTGTTGATCCTATAAACAAAGTAATCTTGGTCCTTTAAACAAAGTGAAATATAGAAATGCCATGATACAATTTCAATAACAAAAATGAATGGAGTGTGAAAAAGTGAAGCAGAATAATATGGGGATGTTACAAAAGTCGGTAGGATCAGGATTTGACGCGGCCTCTACAACGGGAGACGTTATGAAGGGGATTGACCTCCTAAGCCGCCACATGTTTTGAGTATCTAGCCGTCCCCCTGACTATATCCATAGCTGACAAAAAGGAGTCTACTTTGGCAGACTCCTCCGATTATTGCTATCTTGACTATTTAATACTGACCTTAAAAAGGCTTGATGCTTACGGACTCTAATAAATCGGTGATGTACTTATCCACCCTGTCAGAGTCACACTCTTTGATGTCATGATGAGGGACTATATTAAGCTCACGCCGTTTAGCTATTGAATGGAAGCGTTCTGAGAAGAGGTGTATCGGATTATCGGTCCACGTCCGGCAATATTGTACATATCTCCAAGTGAGTGCCAGACTGTTCTCAAAGATAACAACAAGACTTACTTGAAAAGCGGGAGCGGCCCATGTTTCCGGATTGAGCGTATTTAGCAAAAGGATGGGATTATCCTTGAATCGGTGCAGCCTCTCAAGCTCTTTGTTATTATTTGTCATCAGAGCGACGGCTATTTGACGTTTGAGTAACTGTTTGGCAAAGAATCTGCCTTCGCGATTTGGAGCTGATATAAGGATACGAGGCTCTTGTTCATACCTCATAATGTCGCCTCAGTCATATTGTTTGTCGATTCTTTCGCACTTACCGTGTCTTTGACGAGAACCGTTTCACAGACCTTTTTCCAGGGGTTTGCACCCATATGTAATTCTTCACCTTTGCGCCCCGAGTTCATTGCAATCTTCCAAATATCGGTTAGGTATTTTGCGTTTGCCATTTACCTGTCTCCTTTTCGTTTTCTACTGGGGATAATGTAAATCGGCAATGTGATTGCACCTCCTCTCTTCTTATTGAACCAGTCGGACAGCATGGGCAGTTGGGTCTCAGAAACACAAATAGACCCTCTCAAAGGGTCTTAGCTTCGTAAGAAAACAAAAGCAAAAATAAAGACCCATCCACTGCTGACGAGGTTAGCTGACGGACTCGGGTAAGATGGTACCCTACATTCCGGATCGGAATGATTCGCCCCAAAAGACTGGTTCCCCCGTTTTCCGGACATTGCAACCGGAAATAAAGCGTATAACCATGGTAATTAGAATAATGAGAATTGTCAAATATATAAGAGTTGATATGGTTCAACAACATCAAGAATTTTATATAAGCGACAACGAGCACTTTATGTAATGGGGACCCCTTGAAAACTGAGCGGACGTTTAACCTACTGGCTGCAGCGTGTGAACCTGTGCATTTCCCTGAGAATCCCGGGATAGGACATAATGAATCAGGACCGCATCGTAAACGGTAGTAAGGCCGGTTTCAATTACAGGAAAGGCTGACCATCCTTTAAAAATGAAGCACACGGTCCAAGCCGCATAGCTTCGCTTAGTTGATGGAAATTACCCACTCCCCGCTATTTTGCAGCCTAGGTTGTCCGATTGGTCAGGCAATTATTTATTTGGACAATTGTATTGAATATAGTTGGCAAATCTATGAAAAGACAAAAAACCCCGCCAGCCATAAGCTAGGCGAGATGTGGGGAACATTATTCGGTACTCATCTTTTCTTTGCATATCCCAATTTTAATTACCGTTCCATTTTCTAATGTCACGTGTCCAGTTTTATAAATCTCGCCAGTAGATTCCATAATATGGATATCATCACAGGCAAGACAATAAAAATTCAACACGGCACACCTTCTCTCCATTAAGTCCTTACACTTAATGATGATGGAAATATCAAACCATGTCATCATTCATGTCATGTTCATAAAAAAGTTAATCTATATTTAATAATCCCGCCAGCCACAAGGCCAGCGGGGTTTCGTTTTACCTTGTTTTAAATTTTTCTTTTTTGATGAATATCGACTGACTTTTGCATGTGTAAAAAGAAAGCTGTGATCCATATCGAAATTAAAATCACTATCAGATTTCCAATGAATAAATAACCAAAGTTCATCCATTCTTCCATTTTAAATAAATCGAGCCATGACAAGATTGGCTTGAAAATGAAAGAGATAACTGCATCCAATAGAATTAAATATAGATATCGGTTTCGTTGACTGTTGACTGTCCATTGATAGACCAACATATATGAAACAGGGAGTAAAGAAACATCTAAAAGAAGTCCCACAGGTGAGAATGGTATTATCTTGTATGGAAATTCCCATAATCCATGGAGGACTGCAAACTGGTCGAGGTATGAGGTCCATACATGGATATTAAATCCAAAGAATCCGATTAGAAGGGCTTTTCTTTTATCTATACAGAAAAATAATACAACCAAGGGAATTACGAGCATGGCAAGGCAAACCCAGAATTGCCATGTACTTGCGCTTGAGAAATTTCTCCAATATTCCAAACCCTCGCTCGTAATTGCCTTATAAGATTGTCTCATATGTTCAAGAATGTCTTGTTGCTCTTTGGTCATTATTTGAAAGCTCCCTTCTCTTCGATAAGAAAAGGATACCCTATAATCTGGAAAATAATCATCCGCTTATTGATTGACTGCCACGAAACCACATCCCGCCTCATCATACAGGTAAACTTTTTTGGTCTGACCGTCGAACGAGACCACGCCTCCCATCAGCTCGGCAGCGACGCGAATGCCCACGAATGTCTCGCCATTGATCGGGCTAAACACCTCAACTGCCTTATAATTCGCCAAAAAATCCCTGGTGACCAGAAAGCAGTATAAGTAAAAGCGGGTCCTACAAGGGATGAAAAACGGCTATCAGCTGGCAGCAGCTAATCCGCTCCTCTGCATCGCCAACGTTATCCCATCCGGGTGTCCAGAGGGCCGGAAACCTCTGGGGTCCCCCTCCGGGGGATTTAGGGGGCAATCCAGATAAAGTAAAAGTGGGTCCCACAAGGGACGAAAAACGAGGTCAGCTGGCAGCAGCTAATCCGCTCCTCTGCATCGCCAACGTTACCCCATCCGGGTGTCCAGAGGGCCGGAAACCTCGGGGGTCCCCCTCCGGGGGATTTAGGGGGCAATCCGGATAAAGTAAAAGTGGGTCCCACAAGGGACGAAAAACGGCTATCAGCTGGCAGCAGCTAATCCGCTCCTCTGCATCGCCAACGTTATCCCATCCGGGTGTCCAGAGGGCCGGAAACCTCGGGGGTCCCCCTCCGGGGGATTTAGGGGGCAATCCAGATAAAGTAAAAGTGGGTCCCACAAGGGACGAAAAACGAGGTCAGCTGGCAGCAGCTAATCCGCTTCTTGCAGCGCCAACGTTATCCCATCCGGGTGTCCGGAGGGCCGGAAACCTCGGGGGTCCCCCTCCGGGGGATTTAGGGGGCAATAAGTTTTCTCGCTTCAGCCCATTTCTCGTTGTAGCTCCGAAAAGCCTGCTTCAAATCGGCTGCCGCGATAAACTCCTGAATGTAATCGCCTGACCAGAAAGCGATCTGTGCTTTATCGCCAAGCTTCAGGAAATTGTCGCTCGGCGACTGCCGCTCGAGATAGATGGGATTGAAGGTCTGAAACTGCTTGAGCTGAGGAAGCTCCGAGGTCTTGGTCTGCTCGACCGGCAGAAATCCGGAATCATTCACGTAGCCGGATTCCTTGACGAAGAATTCAATCCATTCCTTGGCCAGCTCCTTGTTCTCGCTGAACTTGCTGACTCCGACAAACCAGTCCGGACTGAGCGCCACATATCGTTTATCCGCTTTATTGTCGTAAGGAAACGGAAAGAAACCGATCTCGGATGAATCCGCTCCTGCATCGATGACCTGCTTGATGACCCAGTTCCCTAGAAAATACATCGCTGCCTGACCGCCCGCAATTTGGCTTTTGGACATTTCCCAGTTGTTCGAGATCAGGTCCTTCTCGGTATAGCCGCGTCCAATCAGCGTCTTGACGATCCCGACCGCTTTGCCCCACTCATTATCAAGCTGCCACGGAGCATCGGTATAAACCATATTATTCAAATAGCCCGCATCGCCGGCCATACTGCCAACCAGATTCTCACCCCACTCCAGCATTGGCCACTGGGCGCCGTAATTCAAATAAATCGGTAGGATTCCCGCCTGCTTCAGCTGTTGACAAGCCATATAGAACTCGTCCAGCGTCGTGGGAATATCCGTTATGCCCGCCTTCTCAAATGCCTTCTTGTTATAGACGATGCCTTCTGTGGAAATCCCTGTCGTCAAACCGTAACGAACGCCATTATAGGCCTTGTAATCGGCGAACCGCATTCCCTCGAACATCTCCGCTTCAAGCGGCTCGAAGTAATTGGCGAGCTCTTCATTGGTTATATTATTGGGCAGCAGCAGCACATCTCCCATCGTCCGGGTGGACAGGCGAACGAGAACATCGCTTGTATAATTGGCAGGAGCATCAAATTCCACAACCGCTTCCGGATGGGACTTCTGAAACTGATCGGCGTATTTCTGAAAGACGCCATTCTCCACCAGATCGACCCGATTCGTCAGAACGACAAGCGTCTGCTTGCCCTCAGCCTGCGGTTGATCCGGATTTGAGGGAGAGGGTTCAGATACCGCGCCTTCCTCCGGCTTGCACCCCGCAGCCAGACCGGTACACAGAATCAGAATCGTCATGGCCGTGATTACGAGTTTCCATCTGAGCCTGCTCATCCTATTCCCCTCCCCCTTCACCGGCAAACGGCAGCAGCAGCTCCACCACTGTGCCTCTTCCGGATTCACTGAACACTTTCACGCCAAACCCGCTTCCATAGTGAAGCCTGATTCTTTCATTCACATTCGCAAGCCCTATCCCGCTTCCGCTTGAGCCCGCCGGATTCCCGCCAGCCCGCGCGAGCGTCACGGCTTGTCCCGACAAATTACGGTTCAACCGCTCCAGCGTCTCCCCGGTCATCCCCAGCCCGTCATCGCTTATCCGCAGAATAACATGCTCCTTGGCTATCTCCGCTGCTACATTAATATGCATGAGCGGCTTATCGTCGTCCATGCCGTGATAGATCGCATTCTCCACTATCGGCTGAAGCACAAGCTTGATGATGGAATAGCCGGTGAGCTGCTGCGGAGCGTCAATCCTCAGCTCAAACCGGCCGGGATAGCGGTAATTCAGCAGCTCCACATAGTGGCGTACATGATCCAGCTCGCTCGCCAACGTCACTTCCTCATGCAAATCGCTGATGCTGTAGCGCAGCAGCCTGCCGAGGATTGCCAGCATATTGGCCGCATCGCGGTCGTCATTGAGCTCGGCCGCCATGCGGATCGATTCCAGCGTATTATACATGAAATGCGGATTAATCTGGCTTTGCAGCGCATGCAGCTCCGCTTCCTTCTTCTTCGTCTCCATCACATAAATATCTGCAATCAGCTGATCGATCTGCAGAATCATCTGGTTGAACTGACTGCCGAGCTGCCCGATTTCATCGCGGCGCCTGACCTGGAACTGGACATTGAAGTCCCCGCCCTGCACACGCCGCATCAGGCGAATCATCGTGCGCAGCGGCCTGGTCAATGCGAAGGAGAAGAAGATCGAGATGAGCAGCGCGATGCCGATGGTCAGAAAAGTCGCAATCCACGTCACGTTGCGGATCACCACCGAATCCCGGGTCAGCTCCTTGGCGGGAATGGAAATAATCATTTTCCAGGCATTATGGGAAGAGGTGGCATAGATGTACAGATGGCGTTCTCCGCCCTCGTTCAGATAAAAGCTTCCATTCTGCCCGGTCGCCTGCTTCAGCATCGGCTGATCCGCAATATTGGCGGTCAGCAGCTTCCTCCCGGAATCGTAAACGACATTGCCATCCGCATCGACAATAAGCGATTTACCGTGAGTCACCCGATCCAGCTTGACCACCTGATCCTCAATAACGCTGATATTGGCGTCAACGGCAATCATCCCGACATCCTTCAAGGACTTATCAATGATTTTCCGGACGACGGTAAATGCATATTTCACGCTTTTGAGATTGCTGGTATATTTTTGCGTGCTGAACAGGACAGCCTCGCCTGCCGTATCCCGCATCCTTTGCTCCCAGAGCTCATAGCTTTCCTTTATATTGGTGCGGATGCCGGATTTGGCCGAATAGTAACCGTTTCCATATTGATCGAAAATATAGACCGAATTCGCGCCCCGCTTGATGTTATTGATATATGAAATATTGCCCTCAATTCCCCGCTGGATCGACAGGAGCAGATCAAAATCGGTCGGCACCGAATTGCCTTCGCCGCCCCCGGAGGATTGTGCGCGCTGCTCATAATAACGGTTGGAGCGGATCAGGTTCTGCCTGATATCATCCTGATAAGCCGGAATGGAAGAGATCCGGACCATATCTTCAATATAATCGTCAACCCGGTCCATCATGTTGCTGAGCATGTTCGTGGAGTATACGATCGTATTATGCTCGATGGAATGGGAATAGTTCCGGTAGGAAACAAAGCCAATAAACGTAAGCGGCAGTATGACGAGCAGCAGAAACACCAGCAGCAGCTTGCGCTCCATCCGCATATCGCTTACTTTCGACCAAGCCTGACGCAATCGGTTGCCGGAATTCATGCTGGATGTCTCCTTAGCTGTGATCATTAGCGCATTCTTATGTAGCTTCAACAAAACAGCCCGAAACCCTTGCTTGCAGGTGCCGGACTGCTTTGTTCAAGCTTTTACTGCTGAGTCAGAATAATCGGACCGTCCTCTGTTATCGCGATCGTGTGCTCGTATTGGGCAGACAGGCTGCCGTCAAATGTCCTTGCCGTCCATCCGTCTTCATCGATCTTGCAGTTCGGCCCGCCCACATTCAGCATCGGCTCAATGGTGAATACCATGCCTTCCTTGATGCGCGTGCCGCGGCCTGCAGGCCCGTAATGGGGAACCTGAGGCTCCTCATGCATAATTTGCCCAATTCCGTGGCCGATAAACTGCCGCACGACCGAGAAATTTTGCGCTTCCGCGAATACCTGGATCGCATGGGACACATCGCCGATCCGATTGCCCGGAACCGCCATTTCGATCCCCTTGTAGAGCGATTGCTCCGTTACATCCAGCAGACGGGCGGCTTCTTCCGAAATACTGCCGACCGCATAGGACCAGGCCGAATCCGCAAGCCATCCCTCCAGATTGACAACCATATCGATGGTCACAATATCTCCGTCCTTCAGACGGTACTGGCCCGGGAAGCCATGGCAAATCACGTCATTGACGGAAGCGCAGGTGGCGAATGGATAACCTTTATACCCTTTTTGCTCCGGCGTTGCCCCATGATCTCTCATAAACTTCTCGGCAAATCCGTCAATTTCGATCGTTGTGATGCCGGGGCTGATCAGCTTTCTGATTTCTCTATGACAAGCGGCCAGCACCTCTCCGGCCTGTTTCATTTTATGAATTTGATCTTTTGTTTTTATAGTGAGCATGTCAATCTCCTTTATGATCGTGATTATGTTCATTGTAAAGCTCTGCACCCGCTTTTTCAAACGATGGCATTAATATAGTATGAAGGAAGAGCCGGCATCGTCCTTTACCTTTGCTGCAAAATTAGTTCTACTGCCGCCATCACAAAAAAACCACTCCCGCCCCTGAGCGATATCCGCTTATGGGAGTGAGAGTGGATGCAGGTTTCATGCCGTTGTCCGTACAAGCTTAAGGACTTAAAATCAGCATGAGCAGAGAATATATCAAGAGCGCCTTGCCCCATCTTTTTTTCATAAAATCCTTGCCGCGGTGAATCCGTGACTTCACGGTATTAACCGGTATATTATTGGCCTGACTGATCGCCTCCAGCGACATTTCCAATACATAGCGCTGATAAACGACGCTTTTGTACTTGACCGGAAGCTTGTCGATGAGCTCTGCCATCTTGTCGGACAGCTCGCGCTCGATAACCTCGCCTTCAGGTGTCGGTTCTGTATTTGCAATGACATCATGAAGCGAGAGAGGCTGATCGGAATGGGCCATAACCGGTTGATCCAGAGGAAGTGACGGTGCCTTGCGACGACGAAGCAAATCCAGGCAAATGTTCTTGCCGATGTGAAAGATCCAGGTGGAAAATCGTTTGTTCTCATCAAAGCGGTTCAAATTGAGGTATACCTTGAGAAAGGTTTCCTGAACCACATCCTCGCACTCTGTCTTGCTGCGGAGGATCCGATGCGCCATGTTGTAAATCTTGTCTGTGTACAATTCCACAAGCTTGTTGAAGGCAAGCTGATCGCCCTGTCTGGAAGCCATTACCAGCTGAGACTCATTCATCGCAATTCTCCTTTGCCATCCGTCGTGAACACCTTTACCTACCATTATAACAGGAAAAAAAAGAAACGCATCTGTTAATGGCGCCGTTTAATAAATTCCGGTCATATTCTTTTTGGTTTATGGCAAAATGTTGACGTTCCCCTCCTCCTTCCCAGAATCATCCATGCCCTGAAGCATGAATTCGGCATCCATGCGTCATGGAGTTTCCTGTTTGCGGCACTATACTTTGCATCACTAGATATACCGTTTAGCATTACATAACGCACAATTCACTACTTTCTTTATCGATAGCTTGACCTATATAATAGGTATTGTACCGTGTGACAATCATGATGATGGAGGTAAATGAATGAAACCCATTCCCTTAAAGCAGCGCGGAATAGAAGCAAGCCAGCTCGTCCTCGGATGTATGAGGCTTGGAGGCGGCTGGAACGATAATCCGATCACAAGCGAGCATTACAATCAGGGCATGGAAGCTGTCAATGCCGCTCTGGAAATCGGCATCAACATGTTTGACCATGCCGATGTCTATGCCTTCGGCAAGGCGGAGCGGGTATTTGCCCATGTATTGAAGGAAATGCCGGGCCTCCGCAAGGAAATTATTATCCAATCCAAATGCGGCATCCGCTTTCCTGACGGGGTTGGTCCACAGCGCTTTGACTTCACCGAGGCTCATATTCTCAAAAGCGTAGACGGGATTCTTGAACGGCTTGGAACCGAATACCTCGATATCTTGCTGCTTCATCGTCCGGACCCGCTCATTGATCCGGAAGAGGTGGCAAGCGCATTCCGCAAGCTCACCGCCTCCGGCAAGGTCCGCCATTTCGGCGTTTCCAACATGAGTCAGGGACAAATCAAAATGCTTCAGGCGTATTGCGATGAACCTTTCGTCGCCAACCAGCTGGAGATGAGCCTTCTGCGGACAGGCTTCGTAGAAACCGGCATCCACATTAACCAGGATGCGGCGAAGGACAGCATTTTCCCGGAAGGAACGATGGAATTTTGCCGTATGGAGAACATCCAGCTGCAATCCTGGGGACCGCTGGCGCAGGGGCTATACTCCGGCGCATCGCTCGACGGCAAGCCGGATTCGGTAGTTCAAACCGCCAAGCTTGTCAGCCGGCTGGCAGAAGAGAAGAACACGACGCCGGAAGCGATTGTTCTGGCGTGGCTGATGACGCACCCTGCTGCCATTCAGCCTGTAATCGGCACCGTGAATCCGAAGCGCATCCTGGCTTGCAAGGATGCCGCCACACTTCGCCTGACCCGCGAGGAATGGTATACGCTTTATGAAAGCACGCGCGGCAAGAAAATGCCCTAAATATCGGAAGCGCCCCCGCCAAGAATGACGGGAGCGCTTCTTTTTTATATGGAATTCGGTTAGATGACCTCCAGGCCATCCTTGTCCGGCAGCTGCGGGTACGCGGCATGCGGCTCTGTCTGATACCAGAATGCGACAGAGGAGATATCGTCCTGCAAGGGCAGGTATCTGCCTTTCGACCGCCACCCCAGCGCCTGCACCGTCACATGAAGATCCTCCTCGAAGCGGATAGGGTCCATGATATGCCAGCGGTACATTCCGAAGCGCTGGTTGGCCTTGTACAGGCCGTCCGGCTTGATCGCCTGGTGCATGCCCAGATAAGGCGTGCTGTAAGGTACATACTTGCCTTCCATATCCCAGTTCCAGGCTCCGCCAAAATAATCCTCCAGCCCTGTCGAGCAGATTGTCGGGAACTCGCGGTCCCCGTCCATATAAAATTTCACTTCGCCTTCGCCCCACCAGTTGTTGCTGTTCACCTGCCACGCCAGATAGGTTCCGACAAAGTGCCCTTTGCCCTTGATGCCATCGACAATCGTATGCACATCCTTGTAGGCAAGGGGATTGCTGCGGCGCCACTGGGCATGAAAATAAGCCATATCGGCCGGTACGTCGGTTAGCGTATAATTAATTTGGTAATACAGCACCGTGTCCTTGTCTTCCAGATTCTCCATGACGAAGCGGGCTTTGCCCCGGAACGGCATTTCCCAATAGCTGTTGAAGCCGTTTGCAGGGTTAACGGCAATTGGAAGCGAATTCACAAGACTGCGCTCGCACCAGCCGTTGCAGAAAAAATCGCCGACCGGAACGCGCACCGAGGGCTCCGCTTCGTCATCCCAATATATGTTCAGGATCAAATGCCGCCATGATTCTACCGGACAGGTGAGCCAGAAATTCTGAATCACGCCCGGCCCCTGAATGTCGGCCATGGTGAACGAGGAATTCGCCGGCACCATGACAGAGGGCGATATTTTCCAGCCTTGTCCCAAATCGCGGGCGCAAGCCGCCCCGGTGCCTTCCGTGGCCATGGCTCCCTTGCCTTTCCCGCCGGTAAAGTTCTCCGGACTGACCGATCGGGTAACCGCGTTTGACAAACGTGACAAATTGCCGAGCCCCATGCCGATTCCATTGAATGCTGCTGTCATTATATAAGCCTCCTGTGCGTTTGAATAATGGCGTTCAAGGACATTATAAGCCGGGCATTACGCAGGTGGATTTAGCAATTGGTTAGTTCTTTTTATCAATCATTCAGAACATTCATACTCTACTGAAAATGAGGGTTTCTCGTGCTGGAGCAATTATCGCCTTATATACGGGTGGCTATGGATTCCTGGTTAGACTCCGATGCTTTCATCGAGGAGCGGGTGATCTGGGATTATGAGCTGCTGCTTCTCAAAGAAGGACGCCTGGAGATAACGGTGGAAGATACCGTTTACGCCGGGGAAGCCGGAGACGTGTTTCTCTTCAAGCCAAAGCAGCCCCACTCCATTCGGGTCATAGGCGGACAGGCGGCGAGGCAGCCTCATGTCCATTTTGATTTATCCGAAACCGCCGATAGCCCCGATGTATGGGTGTCCTTCAAGCCCCTGCGGCAAATGAGCCGTATGGAGAATAGCTGGTTCCGTCCGGATCTGCTCTCCGGACCGGACTGGAAGCTGCCCAGCCGCATCCGTATGCCGGATTTGCTGAAATTCGAAGAGCTGCTGTTCGCAATTATCCGGGAGTTTGAAATGAAGATGCCATTCCACCAATTCCGCCTGAAGGGGCTTATGCTTGAGCTGCTCGCGTGCCTGCTTCGCGAGACGCAGCTCGAGGAGAAGCTGCGAGAGCCCGGCCATCTCCCGCTCCTGCTGGAGATCCAGCATTACCTGAACCTTCACTCCGGCCGTGAGCTGACGCTGATGGAGCTCTCCGGGCAGTTTCATATGAACAAGCATTATTTGATCGGGTTGTTTAAGCAGGCTTTCCAGATCACACCGATGCAATACCATCAGCAGATGCGTCTGGACCGGGCCAAAAACCTGCTGCGCCACACCAGGATGACGATGCAGCAGATTGCGGATTCGCTTGGCTACCCGAGTATTCATGGCTTCAGCAGAGCCTTCAAGAACAAGGAAGGCGTAAGCCCCAGCGCCTACCGGGCCATTCTTGCGGAAGGGAGAAAATAAAGGACAGCAGTCAGAGCCCGAACCTTACTGATATCAGTTAGAAATCCGGTAAATAAGTTAGGCTGCCATGGCTGCCATGCAGAAACGTCTCTTTGGCCGCTGATGCCGTTTCTCCAGACTTTTCCCACTCGCTTCACCATTTAATCTCATGAATCAAGAAGAAACGGCTGTCGCCGTCCTTTTGGTGGCACAGCAAGTTTCTTCCCTTAGACCTTGTAGAAATTTACAGGAGTGAAACTTATAAATTCTATAAGGTTTAAAAAAACCGCTGAACGCTTGGTTACCAAACGTTCAGCGGTTTTTATGAGAACAATGGCCATTCTGTTGTGAACAAACGGATAGCGGCGGTTAATCGAACAGAAAATCCTCATCCTTTAATGTCTCTACATGGACTGTCCGTACATAGCCGTTGCCTTTTTTCGAGAAGAAATCATGCTGCTTCGTCCGGGTGCTGATCCCATTGAACACGATCGGATTCACCTCTTCTTCGGGAAAAACCGGCTCCAGCGCCAAATTCATCAGCGCCTTATTCGCATTGTACCGCACGAATCGCCTCACTTCCTCCTGCAGGCCAAGCACGCTGTACAGCTCGTCGGTATAAGCCTCCTCATTGGCGTGCAGACGGTTTAAGAGATCATAGAGCTCTGCCGTGACTTCGGACTGCTCAGCCGCATCCAGCTCGCGGAACACCTCCTGCGCCAGCACCCCGACATAGAGGCCGTGAATGCTCTCATCGCGCAGAATGAGGTCGATAACCTCGCCGCTGCTGGTCATTTTCCCTTGTCCGGCAAGGTATAAGGGGTAGAAAAAGCCGCTGTAGAACAGATAACTTTCCAGCAGCACGGAGGCTGCCATCGCCAGATACAAGCTTTTCGCCGAATCAATATTCTGGTAGCATTCCGAGATCCACTCCGCTTTCGACTGCAGCAGCGGATTTTGCTCTACCCATTTGAACAGCTTGTCTATTTCCTCGGTAGTCGCCAGCGTTGTAAAAATACTGCTGTACGATTTGGCGTGAATCTGCTCCATCATCCCCATGAAGCCAAGCACCGCCTTGCGCTGCAGGCCGTCGATATGCTCCAGCAGCTTCGGCATGCCGACTCCGCCCTGAATTGTATCCAGCAAAGTCAAACCGCCAAGCACCTTCATATATAAATCCCGTTCCGGGCTGCTTAATCTCATCCAGGACATTTTGTCATCGGAAAGCGGAATCTCTTCATCCGTCCAGAACTGCATGATGTTCTGGTTCCAGAACGTGCTTGTATAATCGTCATCAGGCCGGTTCCAGTTCACAGCCTTAAAGGTCACCGCCGGCTTCTTGACCGGCTGCTCCGCTAATTTTACATTCATAACTTCATTTCCCTTCCATGATGATTTCAGGCGGTACCGGAAGTGAGGCAAAAAAACTGGCGTGCATGAGGAAAGCCTCCTCTGATATTCGTAGGTGCTACAAATGAGTTTGCCGCTTGCCGCTAATCGAGGAAGCAGTTGTTCAACCTGATTTCCCCGTTTAAACGGCGCAGCTAATGCATTCCTCCACGGAAAGATGGTTCGTCCGGGTGTAATACAGCGACTTCAAGCCCTTCTTGGCCGCGTACAAATAATACCTGGCGAGTTCTCTTGTGCTCACATCGCTGTTGACATGAAGAATGGTTGAAATGCCTTGATCCACATGCTCGCTGATTTCGGCAATAAGGTCCATCACCTTGAACTGATCCATTTGATAGGCTGATTTATAGTAAAAGTAATTATCCGCCGCCATGTATGGCATCGGGTAGTAGGTCGTTGAGTTCGCATAGGTGCGCGTTTCAATTTGCTCCACGATCGGCATAACGCTTGAAGTGGCGTTCTGGATGTAGGAAATGCTCTGCGTAGGCGCGATGGCCAGCCGGTAGGCATGATATAAACCGTGCTGCTTCACCAGCTGCTTGAGGCTGCTCCAATCTGCAGGCGTTGGAATCGCAACTCCCTCGAACAGCCCTTTCACCTTGTCCGTCAGCGGACTGTAATCGGTATCTTCATATTTGGCGAAATAAGTGCCTTTGGCATACTCCGAGCGTTCAAAGTCCTGGAAGACCGTCCCCGTGTCTCGGGCTATCTGCATGCTCTTCTCGATGGAATAATAGTTCAGCATCATAAAGAAGGTCCGGGCAAAATCCTTCGCTTCGCCGCTGTCGTAAGCGATCCGGTTCTTGGCCAGATAGCCGTGAAGATTCATCGCTCCGAGCCCGACGGCATGAAGCTCGTTATTGGCTTTGGCAACGCCGGGCGCATTGGGTACACGCGACATATCGCTGACTGCTGTCAGGGCGGTCATGCCTTCATACACGGATTCCTTGATTTTCTTCTGCTCCATCACATTGACGATGTTAAGGGAAGCCAGATTGCAGCAGATATCGCGGCGGATCAGATCCGGCTGGCCGTAGTCGCCGATCTCCGATACCTCCTGGAGCTGAAAAATCTCCGTGCACAGGTTGGACATTTTCACAGTGCCGATATCCTTCAGCGCATGATTCTTGTTGGCATTGGATTTGTTCATTATATACGGATAGCCGGATTCCAGCTGGATTGTCGCAATTTTGACAAGCATGTCGCGCGCGCTCATGACCACTTTTTTCTTCACACGGTCGTCCGCAAGCAGCTGATCGTACATCTCATCCAGATCGATATCGTCCAGATGCTGGCCATAGGCCTGATAGACGGTGTGGGGCGCGAACACATGAAGAGGCTGGTTCTGCTCAGCCAGCGTGTAGAAGCGGTTCGGTACAATCAGCCCAATGGAAAGGGTCTTGATCCGGTTCTTCTCATCGGCGTTGATTTTCTTGCAATCCAGAAACTCCAGCACGTCCCAGCCGAAAATATTATAATAGGCCGCTCCCGAGCCCTTGCGCTGACCCATCTGATCCGCATAGGAGAATGCATCCTCCATCAGCTTCAGAATCGGCATAATCCCTTTGGCGGCGCCTTCAACCCCTTTGATTGACTCCCCGCGTCCCCGAAGCTTGGACAAGTTGACCGCAACGCCGCCGCCGATTTTGGACAGCTGCATGCAGGTTCCAAGGCCGTAGTTGATCGAATTAAGAGAATCGTCAACCTCCATTAGGAAGCAGGACACCAGCTCGCCCCGGCGGCTTTTGCCCGCATTAAGGAAAGTTGGCGTAGCCGGTTGAAGGCGCTGCTCCATCATGGAGCGGGTGAGCATTCTGGCGACTTCCGCGTTTCCCTGCGCAAGATGGAGCGCCGTAATACTGACCCGGTCCGGGTAATGCTCCAGATATTTGGATTGATCATTGGTCTTGAGCGCATAATCCGTATAGAATTTGGACGCCGCCATATAGGATTGAAATTCAAAGCCGTACTGCTGCGCTGTCTCATAGACAGATTCGATTTCTTCCAAGGTGTAGCGGTCATAGACATTCTCGTAATAATCGTTGGCGATCATATAATCGATTTTTTGCTTCGTGCCGGAGAACGTCTCGCTCCTGCTGTGAACATCGTCCATAAACTCGGCAACAGCCTCATGATCCTTCTCCAGCTTGAAAAAGCCGTCTTCATTTCTTTGCATCAATTGATTATTCAGTTCAATGTACCGCAAACATGCTCACCGCTCTCCGAAAATATTCAACATCCGTTGACGTACCTGACAGCTCAAATTTGCTGATGACCGGGACAGCGAATAACTGGGCGATCCGGTCTGCGCTTTTGGCGAATCCTTCTCCCCAATTCCGGTTGCCGCTCGCAGAAACACCTTTCAGATAACTGTAATTATTTTGCAAAAATTCCAGTACCCTATCCGGTACCTGACCAAATCCTGTTGTATAGGTTACGAGCACGAACGGCTCCCGTATCGCTGAGCTTCCTTCGATTCGTACCGCCCTCATCGCTAACTTGTCTATGAATCTGCCGACATTGCCCGTGCGTGAATCATAAGCAATCAACAAATGCGCCAACTCCTGACCTGAGGAATTTCCAATTTTTCTTTTCAGCAACTTCATCTATATATAGTTGGTAAGATTGAATATATATCAATATATTGTGTATGTCAATGAGTCTCCAGGTAATATTCAACTGATTCATCCAGGCTTTCATACGACAAAAAACCCCTGAACCGTTACGTTCAGGGGGCTGCAGGGGATTTTCCGTTTCTACTAAATAAAATTATTTCATGACAGGCAGCTTCTTCATGATGAGCATTGCCGCCTCTGCCAGGCCTGCGTAATCGGCAGCTTCAGAATTGTGTCGGCGGTTTGCCGTTCATGAGTCTTTTTTCCAGCTCTGTTCCAGTTAAAAACCTCCAAACCCACATGAGAAATGGATCTGGAGGCTGTGTATGGCGTTTATTGCGCTTTGATTTTATCGAAATATTTGGTCTGCGCATCCTTGGCGGCGGCATCGAGCTGCGCCTTCAAGTCTGTACCCTTCTTGGAGAATACCTCTTGAATGACATTGGTCATCGTTCCGTAATATTCCTGCGTATTGTACTGCGCTTCCGGCAGACCATCAAGCAATTTATTTGACTCCTCATTATATTTATACACATTGTCGTGTTTGTCGAAAATTGCTTGCACCTTCTTACCATAGTCCGAGTCGGCGCCAAAATAGTTCATTTGCGGCGGTATGAAGAACTTGCCTTCTGTTTTACGCGCTTGAATGTCGGTTTCAAGCGATTTGAGCCAGTCATCGGAGAAATAATCAAAGGTAATGTAGCGGAACGCCATCTCCTGCTCGTCTTTGGTCGCATTCGGGTTGATGACCAGATAGTCGCCGCCCAGAATCCCGTAATGCTTGCCGCCCGCTTCTGCTGCCGGCATCGGATAAGTGAGCACATCCTCCTGCTTCATGTTCCCTTGATTCAAGGCCTGCTCAATCGGTCCTTCTGCTCCTGCAATAACCATTGCCGTGCGCCCTTGTGCAAAAGCCCCTACAGCATCGCCCCAGCCCAGTGCCCAGTCCTGCGGAATGGCATTGGCTTCCCAGCGGAGCTTGTTATAGAACTCCAGCGCTTTTAAGCCCGCTTCGGAGTTAAACGCCGCTGTTACTTTGCCGTCTGCAATCGTTTGGATCTCGCCGCCCGCCTCGAACAGGAAATTCGTCCAGTTCCAGCCGGCCTCATTGCCTTTGCCCATCGGCGCGATGCCGGAGATGCCTTTCTTCGTATCGGATGCCGCCTTGGCCGTGCTGAGCATATCGTCCCATGTCCAGTCATAGGAAGGAACGGCCACGCCCTTGTCATCCAGCAGCTTTTTGTTAATAACGGTGCTGGTCACATACCCTTTTTGAGTAACGCCGTACACTTTGCCGTCAATCAGGAATTGATTTTGCAGGATCGGATTGATTTGATCCTTGAATTCATAATTATTCCACAGCTCCGTAATATCAGCAGCCCAGCCGCGCTCGACGAGGAATTTTGCTTCCGTCGCGAAGGTATTGAAGAAGGTAGGCGCTTCGTTGGCCGCCATTTTGATGCCGATCTCATCGGTGCTGTAATGCCAGTCGCTTTTCTCAACGGTTACATTCGGATATTTCTCGGTGAAACGCTTGATCTTGTCGTCTTCAAGCTTCCGGTTCTCCACCTGGTCAGGCAGCGGGTAGTAGACGCTGATCGTGATTTTCTTCGTCGAGATGTCCTCTTCTGCCGGCGGCGTATTATTGGCTGCTGCGCCGTTGTCATTGGCAGCTGCCGGCGGGTCCTCAGCCGGTGTGTTAGCCGGCGCATTGGCGGCCGTGTCGTTGTTCTTGCTGTTGTCCGTGCCGCCGCAGGCAGCCAGCAGCGCACTGAAAACCATCATACATACAAGGATAAGACTTAACTTGCGCATTGAAGCTCCCCTTCTTCCGCATAAATTTTATTTGAAATAGAAGAAAGTATACCGTGGCCTATACTCTGCTTCTATTTCACCGGAATGAAACGAGCCCCGCCTTCATAAGGACGGCGTCATCCGTTTCACCTTGACCTTATAGAATTTATAAGCTTCACGCCTATAATTTCCTATAAGGCTTGAGGGAAGAAACTAACTTTGCCGCCAAAGGATGGCGAAGTTAGTTTCTTCTTACCTCTTAATCTTAATGGAGGCGGCTTCATACTGACGATGTGTATTCCTATTCTCATCGTGTGCAGCTTTACGCTCTCGCCATACTATCCCTTGATGCCGCCCAGCTGCAGGCCGCGCATTATAAAACGCTGGAAAGTGAGAAATACAACCATCGGCGGCAGCATAATCATCGCCAGTATCGCGAATTTGATATTCAAATCCAGTCTCTTCGCATTAATGACATATTTGTATATGGCCGTCGCCAGCGGGCGCGTCTGATCGCTGTGCATGACAAGCGAAGGCCAGAACCAGTCGTTCCAGGCATTGGAGAACACGAAGATCGCCAGCGTCGAGAAGATCGGAACCGACAGCGGCAGCGCGATCCGCAGGAAGCATTTGACCTCCGATGCGCCGTCTATCCTTGCCGCTTCGAACATTTCCATCGAGATGCTGTCGAAGAAGCTCTTGAGCAGCAGCAGATAGAAGGCATTGGCCCCCGCTGGCAGCCAGAAAGCGAAGAAGGTATTAATCAGCCCCAAATCCTTCAGATTCAGAAAATTCGGGATGATATAAGTCGTCGGGGGAATGAACAAGGTAATCAGGAAGAAAAATGTAATCCCGCGCTGATAGGGCACGTTCAGCCTCGACAGGCTGAATGACGCCAAGCCGAGAATCAGCACGGTAACAATCATATTTCCGGCGAAAATCGCCATTGTATTCCGCAGGAATATCGGCAGATCGATAAAATCCCAGGCTTTCTGGAAATTGCCCCAGCTGTACTTCTCAGGCAGGAAATGCGGGGGAAAGGCATAGACCTCTTCATTGCTCTTGAGCGCATTAAAGAAAGTCACGGCGATCGGGTACAGCATACTGAACACCATTATGAGAATGACGAGAATCATAAGACCGTAGTAGATTTTGTTCGATGTTTTCTTCAAGTCATAGACGGATAGAATGCCGCGGTCATAGCTCTTCATGGCTAGTTGCCCTCCCTGCGCTGAAATCGGTATTGAACGACCGCAAGGCTGCTAAGAGCAAGGAACATGAGCACGCCCAATGCGGCAGCCACCCCGTAATCCAGCCTGGTTGTGGCATACTTTACAATAAGCAGCGCATAGGTGAGCGTTGCGTTGTTAGGTCCGCCGTCCAGCATGGCAAGCTGGGATTGCAGCCCCTGCGAGGTCGCGATCAGCTGCAGAATCAGCATCAGGACGATCAGATTGCGGATAGAGGGCAGCGTAATATAGCGAATCCGGTTCCATACCCCGGCTCCGTCAATTTCAGCCGCTTCGTACCAGTCGCGCGGAATGCTGAGCACCGCCGCCAGATAAATCAGCATGGCTGAGCCGAACTGCTGCCACGACTCCATAATAACGAGAGAGATCATCGACCATCTGGTATCGGTCAGGAAGGCGATCTGGTCCGCCCCCGCCTGGGAAAGCGTCGCATTGATCGGCCCAACCGGATCATAGAACCAGCGCCATAATCCATAGAGCACGACAACAGGAAGAACGTTGGGCAGATAGGCCGCAACGCGCGCAAACCCCTGAAACTTCTTCAGCTCCGATATCGCGATGGCAAACAGGATCGGAATCCAGTAGCCGATCAGAAGCCCCAGGAGCATATAGTAAAGCGTATTTTTGACGGCCTTCCCTACATCCGGATTTTGAAAGACGGTCTTATAGTTTGCAAGTCCGATAAACTCCGTGCCATTCACAAAATCAACATGCTGAAAGCTGTAAACGAACCCTTTTATAATCGGCATCCACAGAAAAGCGATGAATATAAGCGCCGCCGGTAAAATAAAAAGGTAGCCCCACATATTTTTGCGCAGCAATTTGTAGATTCCGGATTTATGGACACCCTGTGGGCCGTCCGCCTGTATGGGCACCGTTGTTTGATTCATCCTAGTCTCCCTCATTCCTTCTCTATGCGTGATAATTTAAATTGTAATGAAGGAGAGCAGGACTGAACATGTGCAGTTCTATCTGAATGATAGGCGATTTTACTTCTTCAGCTCACTTGGGCTCATGCCGAAATATTTCTTGAATATTTTGCTGAAATGCTCCGGCGATTCGTAGCCCACCTGCTCGGATATTTCATAGCGGCGCAAATCCGTTGTGGTCAGCAGCCTGCGGCTTTCTTCCATCCGGAGCTTGATTACATATTCCCAGAGATTGAATCCGGTTTTCTTCTTGAACAAATAGCTCAAATAATTGGGGCTGACGTGATTCCTCTGGGCCACCTCATGCAGCGTGAGCCCCTTCTGTGCATAGTTATGGTCAATATAGCTCTTGGCCCGGTCCACGATGACATTATTCTGGGCATTAAGCTCATCCGCTGTCGGTTCCTGCGCGGCATACCGGCTCCAATCGAAATCCCCATAATAAAACACATAATGATCCGGATGATCCGCATGCCGCAGCAGCGCCCTGCGGGCCTGCTCCTTAAGCGTAGTCAAAAATTCCGTTCCCTTGAGAATCTGACTGATTCCGACCACACAGGAAAGACGCAAATACTTGTGAAGATTGAAATGCAGGCTTCGTCCGATCATATCGAGCTGATTGATTTTATCGACATTAATTTCTTCTGCTTTCTTCCCGTCCCATTGAATCATCACCGTAACTTCCTGATCGTCCGAAGAGAAGATCACATGATTCCATTCCTCTCCCATCAGTTCATTGATGATGTTAAGAGCGGCATACTGAAGCAGCTCGCTGTCCTTGGGCAATAATTGCTGCTTTCTAATCCCGGAGGGCAGATTCAGGCTAACGATAATGATTGAATAATGAGGCCCGTACAGGGAGATGCCGTAACGCTGCGCAAGCGCATCAAGGATCGCCTGCTGATCGCCGGCTCCCCCCAGCAGCTGCCCCAGCAGTCCATCTTTCTCCGGTGCCGGCTCCTCCATACGGAACTGCTCGCGAAGCTCGGACATGACGGCTTCCGAGGCTGCAGCGGGCTTGTTCATCTTCAGCAGCACATTGCGGACGGAGTCCAGAAACTGCTCGCTGTTCAGCGGCTTGATCAGATAGTCCTTTGCCCCCAGCTTTATAGCCATTTGGGCATATTGGAACGTTTCATGGGCGGATACAATAATCGTCTGCACCCATGGCTTGATCAGCTTGGCCTCGTGCATCAGCTCGATTCCGTTCATCGCGCCCATCTGGATATCCGTAACCAGCAGATCAATTTCTTCCATCCGCAAATAGTCTAGCGCTTCATATGCGTTGTAAGCATTATAGATGTGGTCGATGCTAAGGCCTGATGCGGCTAATAAGCTGGTCAATCCCTTGCAGATCAATGGTTCATCATCGACGATTAATATGTTGTACATCATTTGCCCCCTTATTTGTTACACTGCCGCTTAGTTCTGTTGTCCTTCTTCGTAAGTTTTGGGAAACACGATGGTTACCGCTGTTCCCTCAATCTCCCTTCGCTGATAGTGCAGTCCATAAGGTCTCCCAAAATGAAGCTGAATGCGCTGGTGAATATTGCGTATGCCGTATCCCAAGGACGGCTGTGCCTCTTCCTCATTGAGCAGCCGGTCAATCACCTCATAGTTCACTTCCTTGTAGCCATTATCTTCAATCCGGATCATGACTGTGTTTCCCCGGTCGAATGTTGAAATCATAATTTCCCCGTCCTCTCCCATATTCTTGATGCCGTGAATAATGGCGTTCTCAATCAAAGGCTGAAGCGTAATCTTGGGAATGAGTACATCATGAATCCGCTCATCCAGGTTCCAGATGACCTGGAATTCATATTCATATCTCGGCTGCTGCAGTTTAATATAGGCGGCCGCATGCTCCAACTCCTCTTCCAGCCGGATAAGCTCCCTGCCGCGGCTGAGCCCGATTTTCATCAGCTTGGCGAGCTCCTTGACCATCTCCGCCGACTCGGTGCTGCCCTCGAGCGATATCTTCCAGTAAATGCTCTCCAGCGTATTGTAAAGCAGATGCGGATCGATCTGCTGATAGAGAATTTGCAGCTGTGTCTCCTTTTGCTTCAGCTCCATCTTGTATTTGTAATGGATGAACGTATTCAAGCGGCGCGCCATGTCGTACATGGAGGAAATAAGCACGCCCACCTCATCGTTTCTGCCCTTGCCAGGCGTCATCGGCACCAGCTTCCCCGGTTCGTAGGAACGGACGAATGTAGCGAGTTTCTGAAGCGGTGTCATGAAGGAACGCCAAAAATAAACCATGCCCATCAATACGAAAACGGTGTAAACAACCGTTATATACAAGATGACATGCTTGAGCTCGCTTTGCTGCTGCAGCAGGGAGCGGACCGGAATTTTATAAATCAGCTTCTGCTTAAGCGATTCATTCGTATTGACCACATAGATCAGATCGGAATCGATGAAGTTGGTGACTCCGCTCGTATCCGTTAATTTCGCATATTCGGGGGGCAGCAGGATTTCCTCGTTGATCAGGCCTTTTTCCGTTGAGGTCAGCACCTGATTATGGTCATCGGTAAAATAAATCTTCCCGTCCGGCAGGGATACCGAGTTCAGCGATTCGCCGATCTTCTTATCCATCTTGGTTACCACCAATACGCCGAGCAGATCATTTCTCTGATAAATACTGTTGACCGCCCTCACATAAGCCAGCGTCTTCTGCTTGTTGATTCCCACATAGGCGTCGATGACCTGCAGGGAGCCGCTTCCTTTGTTCAGCACGGCCTCTTCATACCAGTTGGGCTTGTTTGATGCGGACAGGAAATACACACCGCTTTGCGCCAGGGGCAGCTGCGCTGCGAAAGAGAAATCATTATTGGGGTCATACACATAAAAGTTGTAATAGATCGCTTCCCCGCCGTTCACACCCGTTGAATATCCGGCGAGCAGCTTTTCCATTTCGGTATATTTATTGAGCCGGTCATAACTGGACTCGTTCTGCTTTTGCGCAAACTTTTGGGTAATGGAGTTTTGAATGATCGAATAGGTCGTATTTTTCACCGAGTCGATGTCCCGGTTAATGAGGGCAAAATTTTGCTTATTCAGTTCAGTGTAAGCGTTTGTAACGTGACGCTTCAAAATTTGCTCCGCCCGCACATTCCCGTACCAGTGCAGCAGCAGGACGGGACTGACCATAACCAGCAATAACAGGAGCAGCTGCTGTTTGACACTTATTTTCGTGAGCGGATTTGTCATGCTGTTCCGGATGAGCTGCACACCTCCCAAGAAACCCTGTTACTTGTAACTATATCAGAATTGCCCAGCTGCAGTATGGCTATTTTTATCCATATTAAGGAGCAGATCTATGGACTTTACGGGCCCTTGGAATCAAAGCGGCTGACGTCTTCTATTTGTGCGGCAAGGCAGATTCAGCTCTCTGTTGCAAAAAAAAGTGAATTTTGACGAATCTAACCTTCTTTCAAGAATTCAGAAAGTTTGAATTTCATCAAACGCGCAAAAAATGCTAAAATGTTTATGAATGAAAAGAAAGGCGGAGAATAAATGGTACATGCATTCACCATCAGACCCGATATGTATAACGCCTTCGAAGACGAGGCCGAGCAAATTGAGAAGTGTAAAGAATGGGGCTTGTTATCCGAGAAAGCCACCAAATCAAAAGTGTTTTTCTATAAAAGCAATGGCATGAATCTGGCCTGCAGCATTGTCGGCTATGTCGATAAAATGACCGCGGTTATAGCATTCGAGAATGATCAGCAGCATTGCATCCATCCCGCGTACCTGAAGGAGATGCAGGCGTCGAACTACGGTCAGAAGCCTTCCGGCGCAGTGGAGGAATCGCCGGATTCTTTGATTGCGGAGATCGAAGTCCCGCAGGATGAGGCTGGACCTGTTCCGGACCCGCTGCCGGTGGAAAACATACAGGCGGAGCCGGAGGTCAGGAAAGCTCCTAAAGAGAAGACCAAAAAAGAAAAAGCCCCTAAACTTCAGCTCCCGGAAGAAAAGATCAAAATGATTGCGACCGTACAGGAATTTACTACAGTACCGAACCATTTCTCCGATACCGAGGATGAGGTTGTCATCTATGAGGCTGTATCCTTTGCCGAATCCGGGGAAGAAGTCGGCATGGCTTGGTCAAGCCACAGCGCTACGTTGAAAAAAAACGATTTGAAGGTCGGAGAAACAATCAACTTTGAAGGAAAAATAGTTGCGAAGAAGCTTACGAAACACCCCGTACCCTATAAAATCAACAATCCGGCTAAAATACAGAAAGCATAAAACTGACTGGCGGGCAGCTTCGGATTGGTACCCTTTGCAGCCTGGAGCATGTTTCTTTACCCGGAACTTTAGCAGTAAACCTTTATACATCCTTTAAGGTTCAAAAAGGCTGCCCGACTTCCCGGCAGCCTTCTAATGCACCCTTTTATTTAATCCACATCAAATGCCTGTCCACTTTTGAAGCGGACAGGCATTAATATCATTCAAAAGAATAGGTCCAGAAGCGTTCTATGCCAAAACGCTCTTCTATTTCTTTTTTCCCCAGTTTCTTGCTGCCCACTAATTCCGCGGCTTGAAACTGTGAGCGATGAGCCTCAATGGATGCCATCTTTTGCTTCAAAAACGCTTTAACGTTATGGACAACATCCGGCTGCCCCAGTACTTCTATGGTATTTTTGGAAAAGGCCATGGCATGGACAACGGGACGCTCATTTGGGGGCAGCTTAGCAATCGTACGAACCACAGCCGCTCCGCATGCATCATGATCCGGATGAACGCTGTAGCCCGGATAAAAGGTAATAACCAGCGAGGGGTGGAGCTCCTTCAGGAGACTGCCGATACTTCCGTCCAAATCCTCCTGATCCTCGAACTCAATCATTTTATCATGAAAGCCCAGCATTCTCAGATCCTGTATCCCGATTGCCGCACAAGATGCCGCAAGCTCCTTCTTACGGATAACCGGCAGTGTCACCCGGTTAGCAAATGGCGGTATCCCCATATTTCTGCCCATTTCTCCCAGGGTCAAACAAGCGTAAGTAACTTCGTCTCCGCCTTGCAAATACTTGGCAGCGGTTCCTGCAACCCCGAAAGCCTCATCATCCGGATGCGGCAATATAATCAAAATATGCTGTCCCATTCAAATCCCCTCCTTTTCTCTCCTTAGAAAGGCGTTCTGCTGAGCTGCAGAGCCACAATCAGCTTGCCTTGACCATCATGCCCGGCAAGAATCAACCTCTCTGTATCTGTCTCGTCCCAATGCGTGAGCCCTTCTGAATAGATCCAACCGTTCTCCGTTTTCAAACCAACCCGGTAATAGGGCCCTTCTCCGGCGATTGAGCCTTGTGAATATTGAATGCTGGCGTTCGAAATAAAGGTGGCTGCCGGATGCTTGTTGCTGTCCAAATGAGCAGCATACGCTCCCGATGTCATTTCAAGATGAACATAAAGCGCCTGATCTTTCAAAATATCTATCCTCTGTTGGACGTTGATCTGATTAATGAGCTGCATCTTACCCTCCATCTGCCACCATAGTTGTTGTGTTGTTCCACTATCATACGCCTTCTACATATAAAAATAAAATGGACAATCCTCCGGGCATCAATAAGTTAGAAAAACTTTGAAGCCGTATTCCACAGTTCCCCGAGCTATTCCCATGAAACATATACTGAAATCATGCGTATATATGAACCAGGGGTTGATACGATGATCTTTTTTGCGTTTATCATTATTGCGGTTGCCATCGTGAATATTATTTATCCCAGCTTTAGTTGGCATTTAAGATATGGCTGGATGGTCAAGGGTGATTCCGAGCCGAGCGATGCCTATCTAATAATGAGCAGAATCAGCAGCGTTATCGTTCTGATTGTATTTCTTATTGTCGGAATCCCTTTTTTGTTCTAAAACAAGTATTCCTAATTCAGGCAGTGAGGAGATACATATGATTAAACAGTTCATGTTTCCAATGATTGCAATGGCGTTAGTTATCGCCGGAATCCTGTTCATGCTTCAGAATTATAAATCAATAGGCGCAGTCTTAATGATTGTAGGCATTTGTTTTAATGTTGTCGGAATGATTATACGAAATCGAAGAGCAAAAGGCGGATAACCAACCTTTTTATACAGCCTAACAGCTGGTTATATATCCAAGTCCGCGAATATCTTCAGACCCTCTTCACCAAGAGGTGATGATGCTGCAACAACGAAACCATTTTCCGCTATCTATTAAGGTATCAAGATTCCCACCTCGGATAAAACTCATTCATCCGAGGTATCTTTTTATTTGTTATCAATGAAAACAAAAAAACCCACAAAAGTGAGTTCAGTTAACTCCGTATAAGCATTACACCCTGAAAACTGGATAGGAAATGGACAAGTATATTCTTTAGCTGTTGTTGGATAAATCATGATAGGATAAGCCCTCGACCGATTAGTATTCGTCAGCTGCACATCTTGCGATGCTTCCACCTCGAACCTATCAACCTGGTCGTCTACCAGGGGTCTTACGAATTGGGAAATCT